>CAWAAW010000065.1:0-54368 GCA_963779785.1 uncultured Planctomycetota bacterium | reverse complement strand
TACATGAGTACAGGACCAGATACAATCAAATCAGGGCGGGGCACACGCCTCGTTTTCAAGACGCTCTATACCGATCGGTTCTGTGCGATGAGAACAAGTGTTGACGAGGCGGGATCCGCATTGATTCCGTCGGCGGCTTGCTCGCAGCTAGCAAGCGACCCCCATGATGAACCGGGCGTCCGGTTATCGCCGCCGACAGGAAAACACCCCTCTTCCGCTCCATCGACCGGAACCGCCGCTTGACCGACCGGCCACGCACCGCATCGACGCCTGGCGGATGATCAAGCGCCGGGCCCTTGCCATCGGCCTGCCTGAGGAAATGAGCAACCACACCTTCCGGGCCTCGGCATCACCCCCTACCTGGACAACTGCGGCACATCGTGCCCGCCCAGTTGATCGCCAACCACGAATCGCCCAAGACGACCAAGCTCTATGATCGCACCAGCGATCAGATCGACCTCGACGAGATGGAGAAAATCAGAATTTGAGCAAAATGAAGTGCTTACCCTCTGTTTAGCGGAGCGCTAGTCAAGGCTTCCGCAACTTTATCGCGAGATCCTTGAAGAAGGACTGCCCATGCATTAGGGCGACTTTAAAGCTCATGGGGCTTCCTGCGTCAGGGACATTATCCGGATAGTAGGTGTCATTGACGTGGAACCGCAAGATTCCCGCGTCGGCATCGCTAAGCAGCGTGCCCTGGGTTGTCAATCCCCCAGGTTCTTGTAAAGGCTCGGGATTCCAGGTTCATCCCCACTGTAGTCAGCGAACGCCCGTGCCTTCGACGCGATAATTGCCCCATAAGCGTTCACACCCTTGACAGGAAATCCGTCCCCAGCAATGATTTGCGTTCCTGAATTGGTATTAACACCATAGGGATTATAATGATCATTATTGTTATTTGGTGAGTAAGTACCTTCTCCGCCATAGAATTGATCAAAAAACC
This sequence comes from uncultured Planctomycetota bacterium, assembly GCA_963779785.1. GTDB lineage: Bacteria > Planctomycetota > Planctomycetia > Isosphaerales > Isosphaeraceae > CAVRFS01. Next base: position 53,425 of record CAWAAW010000065.1, on the reverse strand, counting down.
GTTAACTAGATTAGGTCCGCCGTAATACGCTGCATTCCACCAACCGTCGATGGCGTCAGGCACGTCGCCAGTAGCCTTGTAAGCAAAGTCATTGGCTGGCCAAGTGACGGTATAAGAATCGACTTGCAGAGGATGACGGCCCGCTTTCTCGCGGACTCTAGCGGCAAGGGTGGAAGTTCGTCAGCCATCCTAACGATCTCATCGTATGACATGTCGGCGATCCTGAGCGGCCTGGCCACAGATACCGCGGGTTTTCGGATCGAGCTTGATGACATTCGACATTCCTTCCCGGTCGAGAGTGCGGATCTGAGATTCAAAAATACACGACGTGTTGCCCTACCGTAACAATTGAGGTTCACCAGGATATATCGAGTCAAAAATATGCCATTCTGTTCCAGGTGCTGAACCGACTCCCATATCACCAGTGTCGAGAAACCCCCCTCCTGGTCCACTACTCTAGCCCGCACTGTGCCGGTTCGGTATTCCGCATAGCAATCGCAGTCGCCACCCTGTAAGACTCCGTCGACCACACAGCCGACGGCATAATTTCATGTGTTCCCATTGGTTTGACGATAAATCTCTACTGAATGTATAGGCAGAATTCGTCAGTAAATCATAGTTGCAACGTGCGACAAACTCCCAGCCGCTGCTTGGTGGAGCAACCAATTTCACCGGCAGCTTGGACAGATCGAGATTGGCTGGGGCAAGTGACTCGCAGATACACACCTACTTATGGAGTGTGTTGATCTGGTATCAGCCTTCGCCTCTCGCTGAGACGCTCCTACTCGACGACCATCAGAGGCTAATCGGTCGACACCCCGTACCGTTGTTGAGACTGTGTTGAAGGAAATAACGGCTGAGTGCCACGAAAATCGCCGTCTGCGAGTTTTCTTCGGGAGCATTGAGGTGAAGGCGTACGTGAGGATGCTGTGTGGTCTCGACATCCTACCATCTGTATCAGTTCCACTTGGTCGATCATTTCGATTGGGATGCGAAGCCAGTGTTCGCAAGAGAAGCCGGGGGACTGAACCGAAGGGCTCCACGTTCGCCTTCATGCTTTTTACCGAACCCTTCACAAGTAAAGACGTCGCGAATTTTGCCTTCAACTAGAGAGCTGAGAAATTCCATTGCAGTAAAACATCGTGGCATGTTCGGTCCTCGTCGATTGCGGTGAGAGGCAAGGATCAGGGTGGCTTAACTCGCACGGCGAAAGCGGCTCAACCCTTGGCTGCTGCTGACTTGGATTACCACCACATTCACCCGGTTACGCGATAAGATCCGCAAGTGTAATTAGTACGTGCTGCACTGGTGATCACACAGTATCGTAATGAAGATCATTATTACCAAAGACATTCGAAACATAAATAAGAGTGTAATTCCAATGAAACCCATAGGATAAAATTATCCCATCGTGTGTTATCAATGTAAGGTCCTGCCTATTTGGCGGAGATATGTGTAGGGATGTCGGATCAAGGAACCAAATAATGTTCTGATCGCCATTTTTCGCGCCGCACATCAAGAACGACTCGCCAGGGCCGCCACTCATATACCCTCCATAAGCTCCGCTGTAGGCCGACTCCCAATACCGATTGACGAGTGCATATAAATTATTTCCTTTATTATCAAAGCGCCAGTGTGTCCGCGGATCATTTGACGGAAAAGTCAGCGAAGACCGCATGTAGGCTTCCCGGATCATCTCCGCCTCCCATCAGGATTCCGCTTAGGTAAGGTGTTGATGTCGGCAAATATACAAATGGGTTAAGGATATGATAGTATACATTGCTCTCCGGAAAACCAGCGAGCGTCTCGTGTCGTAAGCCTTCTCGTGCCAAGCCGTGTTTCGTCGGGTAGGGTGGTAGTGTTGAACCCCTGCCGACCAATTCTTGTTCAACCATCTTCAGATCGTTGCGTAGCCTTCCGGTGACATCCTCCCCCAGGCCTTGTTCCGCCGCTGGCGATGTCGAGAAGAACACGTAGCTTCAGCCACGTGCTCTTCAAGTCGCGTACAACAGTCCTCTCCGCGGCACTTAGAATGCGGAGGAATTCACGGCCCATTTCATTGTCTGAAAACACTTAATGATTCATAATATGAACGTTCTATTTGTCTAGGAAGGCTGCTGGATCTTTTCAGCTCACTGCCACGGCGACCCTGATGTTGGTATCCCGTCAGCGAGCGAGCAAAGCGAGACACGACGAACTATCCTTTCGTGCTACCAGGTCCAGGGGCTGCAGGTAAATGACGAGATGCCCGTAAAGGGCGTTTTTTACCTCTATCAGAGGACGAGCATCCAGAGGTTGCAAGCATCCATTATCCACGCGGCGGACGGATTGGCAAACCTCGGCATTCTCAGGTGTTTCGGACCGTTGATTATTTACACGGCACCGGATGACGCCGCAACAAGAAAACGGGGATTTTGTCTCGTTATCCGAGGAGCCGAGCCAGAGCCGATTATCCAGCCCCATTCCCATTCCTGTACGCGAGATATGGTTCGTGTGTACACGAACCAGTATCGCGCTCACCGGCGACATCGCACGCGGCAGGGACTCCCCAGCTTTCGCTGATAGTTAAAGAACGTCGCCCGGCTCCCGCCTCCCCGGCCCACAAACGCCTTTACACGCTCTGCGGTACTGCAATAGGCGTCACTGGCCAGTAACTCGGCGGCGAGCCGCTCCCGCTTGTTTTCGGGATGAACCGCCGGGACGGTGGTCCAATCCATGCTAGCGGCCGTGAGCTCCCTGGCCCGCACGTAATGCCGCATCGACGGCTCGCGCATCCGGTGCAGGTTAGCGCCAAACCACTCATAAATCTCCCGGTCGTCGAACCATGTTCCCGCCTTGCGGTGCACCTCGGCGGCGCTCGGCTCGAACATGAGCACATGCCCCCGATCCTGGATGCCGCCACATTCTTGTTGAGCGTTTTCCAGAGCATGCGATCTCCTCCCGCCGCCTGAGCCACGATCAGGATGGTTTCCCCATCCCTCAAACTCAGCTCCGAAGTTTATCATGACTCCCCTGCGGCAGCGAACGATCGACGACATGACCCAGCACGGGTTCAAGCGCGAGACCAGTACAGCGGATGCCGCATACTTCGCCGAATCCCTCTAAGGCACCGCCTACCACATCAACTTCGCTTCCACGATCGAAAGGCAACCGGGAGGGTGACAGACGTCGCAAGGCGCTGGCGCTGCTTCGCCTACAATAAACGGGAGGCGTGGGACGGCTCAACGTCGACACCTTCTGGGTCGAAGACACCCGCGCCGAAGGACCGAGACCTGCAGTCGGCCCCTGCGCGGGGCCAGGGAGACGAGCGCCCAGCAAACGCGCCTCATCGCACAGCAAAGGGGGCGGAGAAGGGGGACATTCTTAAATCCCGAGGAGGGCCGGGCAAGATAGGCAAGGCGAAAGACTGACGAAAAGTTTCGGGCCAAAATCAACCTAAGATTATCTGTTTTTTGCGGAAGCGATCAGGCACGTCCCCTTTTCGTCCCGCCGCCTTACGCCGACGCGCTCGATTGCGACGGCGGGTAGATGTAAGCTCCATCGATACTCACGCCGCCGAGCGTGGACCCGCCGAACCAGGTCATTCCCGGATACGCCCTCGGGTTCCTGACCGCATACGGGCTGTCCGGGACCCTTGGCTTGATCGCCGCCAAGGCCGCCTCGGTGAGCGAGTCGTTCAAACCGACCACCCTGATCTCCATCGGATCGACGCACAGGTCGGGCATCTTTCGTAAGATGCTATGAACGCGGCGGTAGCCCGCCGCCGGCCCCTGGTCGTCCACCATCGGGGAAGCCAGGTACAGGAACCATTTCCCCTCGTCGGTCGGCTTCGACCAGAACGCGACTCGGACATCGAATCCATCCGAAGCGAGCGCCTCGATGAGCCGCTTGCCGCCCTCGGTCTGTTCGCTCACCACTGCGTCTTTATCCATGGGAGTACTCCATGTACGGCGTCGGCGATGGCCGCGAAAAGATCTTCCGCCTCGGCCTTGTCGATCCTGTGATACCGTTTCTCCTCCGACCAGTCCTTCGCCAGCCCCCAGTTGGTCGACAGGTCCGGGTCCGCATCCATAGCGGCCTTGCGTGCGCCTTCCAGTTTGGCGAGCCCGACGAGCTTCTCAACGACATGCGTATAGCAGTTCCTCGAGAATTCTTTATCGGGGAACGCATCCGTCGCGAGCAGGGCCTTGATGATGCACGCCTTGAGGGCCAGTTCCACGGCATACCCGGCCAAGTAGTAGGCCCCGTCCCACGGCCCCTGATCGAGCAAGGCCCTCGCCTCTACCAGTCTCTGCTCGGCCAGTTCCTGGAACTCGGCCTTGGTCACTATCAGCCTGCTCAATTCGAGCACCTCCGGAGGTTGGCTACCTTCCCATCATAACCGAATGCCGGAGTTCCCGCAGTCATTGTGGCGAACAGCCCACCGCATCCCGTCCCCTTTGCGTCCCCTGGCGCAACTTGCCGACAATGGGTTGCAAGCCATCCAGGCCAACCCGCCGGCCATGCGCACCCAGCGGACGATCGCGACAAACCCGAGCCAGAACCAGCCCGAACCAGAGTCGCCTGGCGGCGGGCGCGTGGTCCGAAAAAGGTGTCGACGTTCGCGGTAACCGACTGCGCGAACCAGCATAATTCACCTGCATAACGACCGGAAAGGATTTTTTATTCGCTTGTGCTTCAAGGATTTGCGCGATTATGCACTTGCAAGCCAGCATATGCGTTCGCATCTCAGTAGAGGGCGATGAAGCGCGACGGCATCGTCGCCGTCGGGCCGGAACCTCGTGGTCTCCCGCGAGCCTTAAAGCGACAAACGCACAAGTTGACCGCGTGCGCGCGTCCACACAATCCGATCCTGCGACGTCCAGCCCCAACGCGAATTCCAAACCATCCGACACGGAGCAAACCAGCGATCCGCTGCGGGCGAAACCCTGCTCAGAGACGCCCCAGCAGGTCGCCCACGACATCGCCAATGGCGACTGTCCCTACACGTTTCAACCCCGGGTCCTTAATCGTTTCTGGGTTTGGAGATCGGCGATGGGGACCTTTTCAAACGTTGCATGGTTCAAATACGCCTGTTTTCTGGTACCGCTCCGAATCTGAGCGAGCCCTGATCATTCCCGCCTTTTCGCGTTCACCAAGTGTCCATAAGCGCATACGCGAGAATTCGAGAAAGTAATTTAAGTCCATAGTGAACCTAAGGTTCCGATCGAATTCCATCGCTGGAAGACTTGACAAAATGGGAATACTGCGTATAATATATGGGTAAAAACGAGACTCTGCATTCGTTCCGTTTTCTGCGTGCGGACTCGCCGCCGTCTGCTCGCCAGCATGAAAAGAGCTTTTCAAGCCGGGCGAACCTCGAAGGATTGGTTCTGGCTTCAGGTTCGGGCGAATCGGCTGGCACAATCCTCAAATCCCTTGCTTCGTACATTTCGTCGCCCTCCGAGGGCATGCCGGCCAGCTTCGACGCCGTGGCGGCTGGAAACGGCCGAGTGGGGCAAAACGGAGACACGATGGATTCTTGGCATAGCGTTCCGGTCGGTGCCCTTCCTGGAAAAACTCTTCCCAAGAAAGTCAGAAAACCGGGCTCGCGATCCTAATCCCCGATGGAGCGCCCATCTCCAGGTGGCCCGGCTTTTTGCGGGCGGCGGTTCGCCGCGGCGTCTCCCGGTAGACGATCAGATTGACCTCAGATTCACAACGATCCAATGCGATTCGCGATGAGGGCCCGCGTAAAAAGTCGCGGGCGAAATGGCAGGCACAAAGCCTCGAAAAAAAGCTGCCACCCACTGCCAACCAGTGCCACTTTTTGCACGCTGGGAGCACTCGCTGAAGAGGCTCAAATCCCAGCATGGCCTGGCTTTACGATTGTGCAAGCCGCGCCGGCTGCCGTGTACCACTGGAATGACGCTTGTACCAAGCCGGACGCGGCACCGTTTGGCCAGCGTGGAAGCGGGAGGAACATGTTTATTGCGCTGCTGTGACACGGCTCAATCAAAAGGAGGGTACGGTTCGGGTTAGCTGAACTGTATCCTCCTCTTGAACCATGCCCCCAAAAGTTGCCAAATGGTGCCATTTTGTGCCACCTGCCAAGCGATCCGCGGTTAAGAATGCGCCCACGCGAATCAATCGCGGGTCCGAAGTCGTTTCGGGCCTCGGAGATCGGTGATGAAGATAATCGCCAAAAGTTGCCAAATGTTGCGACTTTGTGCCACCGACCCCGCGATCCGCGGTCGGGGGGTGTTTCGAGCAGTGCCGTGAACAGCTTGCCTCGGCGTAACCGCGGACTCGGCCGTCCCTTGTACCGCCCTTTCAGGGCTGGCGTTCCTTTGGCTTTCCTTTCCCCAGGGCGTCGCCCTGGGCTGACCTGTTTCAGCCCTTTCAGGGCAATCCATCTTGGCGTGGTGGATGGTCAGTGTCGTCATGGCCTGGGGCTGACCTGTTTCAGCCCTTTCACGGCAACCCATCGGGAAAACTCGCCCCTAAGTACCGCTACGACGCGGCCTGGGTAGCCTGTACCGAGAGCTTTCAGGGCAATCCGTCGGGAAAACTCGCCCCGAAGAGGCACTCACAAAATGAACGTGAAAGGCTGGCGCCGCCTCTGGTTTTCTCTTCGTTTCCTTCGTTCCCTTCTGTGGGCACTCACAAAATGAACGTGAAAAGGCTGGCGCCGCCCCTCATCCGGCCTTCGGCCACCCTCTCCCCGCACAGCGCGACGAGGAGGCGGGGCCGGTTGCGGCTCAACCAAACGTATCCTCGCGTCGTCCAACAGATCGATATCGAAGGGACGCCATTGACCATCGAACAGCACACGTGCCCCAGAACTGGTGCGAACACTGTCGAAAGCCCTGCTGGTCGCCGCTGCCACTGCGAATCGAACGCGGCGGCTTGGTTGGCCCGCACCTCACGGTGCTGATCGCGTTCATGAAGGTGGTTGTCACGCATCCTATTCGACGATCCGGACGTTTCTCCGCGATTGTGTCGGCGTCACGCTGGCGCGAAGCACGTTGGCCAACACGATCAACAAAGTCAGCGCGGCGCTTGATGGCCCCTATGACGAATTGCTCCGCATGCTGCCCGCCGAGACGGTGTTGAACATCGATGAAACGGCCACAAGTGCAACAAGGAGTTATGGTGGACGTGGTGTTTGCGGGCGGACTTGTACACGATTTTCAAGATCGACCCGCATCGCAGCGCCGACGTGTTAATGGAATTGTTGGGTCGAGATTTCGAGGCACGATCGGTTGCGATTATTTCTCGGCGTACCGCAGATATATGCGTGAGTGCGACATTCGTATTCAGTTTTGTTTAGCGCACTTGATCCGCGACGTGAAATTTTTAACGACGCTGCCGGACGTGGCGACGAAGGCCTACGGCGAGCGATTGCGGCGAGCGTTGAAGCAGTTGTTCGAGGTGATCCATCGGCGTGAGGATCTGTCGGCCACTGCATTTGAGCGGCAACTGAAAGCAGCCCGCGACGTGGTGCTGGACGCGGCATGACGGACGTGCCGACGACCCGGCATGCGGAAAACATGGCCAAGCGATTTCGCAAGCACGGCGCAGCGTTCTTCACGTTTGTGACGACGCCGGACGTGGATCCGACCAACAATACTGCGGAGCAAGCGATTCGATTCGTAGTGATTGATCGGCATATCACGCAGGGTACACGAAGCGAAACCGGCCGGCGTTGGAGCGAACGCATTTGGACAACGATTGCAACCTGTGAGGAACTTCTATTGCTTGTTCGTCACGGCACGTTTGAGACGATTCCTTCCGAATTATTCCAGCGTCAGTCGTAGATCGCTTCCGTTGGCTGATACCGCCGTACAGTATGCACGACTTCGGTTGCCCTTGTCAGATCCGGCCACACTGGGTCTAATAATCCAGGAAAGGCCCCAGAACTTACCTTCCCTTGATTGATCCGGCGCCGCGGACCTTTCGATCCTGTCTGTCCGTTTGTCAGTCAGATCGAGCGTCACGTCTTGTCGTGCCGGTATTACTCTCGGGTCCGAAGCGGAGCTTTTCCCGATGCACGACCGCATTGCCTATCAAGGTATCACTTTCGACGACGTTTTGCTCGAGCCGGGCTATTCCGACCTGCTGCCCCACGAGGTCGACACCAAGTCGCACCTGACCGACAAGATCGGGCTCAATATCCCGATCCTTTCCTCGCCGATGGACACGGTGAGCGAGGCCGAGCTGGCGATCGCGCTGGCTCAGGAAGGGGGCCTCGGAGTCATCCACAAAAACATGTCGATCGAGGAGCAGACCCGCGAGGTCGACAAGGTCAAGCGGTCCGAGAACGGGATCATCGTCGACCCGATCACTCTGCCGCCGGATGCGACCGTCGGCGAGGCCCGCAAGATCATGAGGGGGCACAATATCTCGGGGGTGCCCATCACGGTCGGCGGCTACCTGCGCGGGATCCTCACGCGCCGCGACCTTCGCTTTCTGGAGTCGAACGACCTCCGGATCGAGGAGGTCATGACCAAGCACAACCTGGTGACCGCGCCGGCTGACACCAGCCTCGAGGAAGCTGATCGGATTTTAACGAAAAATAAGGTCGAGAAACTTTTGCTGGTTGACGATGAATATCGACTGAAAGGGCTCATTACGATCAAGGACATCGACAAGCTGCACCGCTATCCGCATGCGTGCAAAGACGCGAGGGGGCGGCTGCGCGTCGGTGCGGCGGTGGGAGTTCACGACTACGAGCGGATCTCGTCGCTCTTGAACGCGGGCGTCGATGTGCTGGTGGTCGACTCGGCACATGGTCACAGCAAGAACGTGATCGAGACCGTGCGGCGGATCAAGCGGAACTATGAGATCCAGGTGGTTGCCGGCAACGTGGCCACCGGCGAAGGAACTCGCGCATTGATCGAGGCGGGGGCCGACGCCGTCAAGGTCGGGATCGGGCCGGGATCGATCTGCACGACGCGGGTGGTCTCCGGGGTGGGCGTGCCGCAGATCACCGCGATCTACCAGTCCGCCAAAGCGGCTGCCGGCAAGGTCCCGATCATCGCCGACGGCGGCATCCGCTACTCGGGCGACATTACCAAGGCCCTCGCCGCCGGCGCTCACGTCGTCATGATCGGCGGACTGTTCGCCGGGCTGGCCGAGAGCCCCGGCGACACCATCATCTACCGCGGCCGCAGCTTCAAAACCTATCGCGGCATGGGCTCGATCGGAGCCATGGCCAAAGGCTCCCACGAACGCTATCGCCAGGAGCCCGAGCGCACGAGGGCAGGACAAGGACAGTAAATCAACGCCAAACCAGAAACTCGTCCCCGAAGGGGTCGAGGGGCGCGTCCCCTACAAGGGACCGCTGGCGGATTTCGTCTTTCAGCTCGTCGGCGGCCTGCGTGCCGGCATGGGCTACTGCGGCGCTCACACCATCGAAGAGCTTCGCACCAAAACCCGGTTTATCCAGGTCACTTCCGCTTCAGTCCAGGAAAGCCACCCTCACGATATCGTCATCACCCAGGAAGCCCCGAATTATTCGAGCTTCAGCAGTGAGAACGAGGTCGGTCGCGGCTCGGTCTAACTCACTCAGGTGAACCGTGACGTGACCAGGCAGGCAGTGAGTCGTGGTTAGTGGCTATTGGCAAGTCCCAGAAAAGCAAGGAGGCGTGGCTTGCGTCGCAAAATGTCCGCATTGACCACGACGATCCTTGGGGCCGTCGTGACGGCCTCAACGGTCTCGGCTCAGCAATTACCCCCTGCAAATCAGGCACCGCGGACCAAATCCGCGGCGTCCGAGACGGCCACGGCGACCGAGCCGGATGCCGATCCTCTGTTCGGGATGACGGCCATGCGCGGGGTTCGGTACTTACTGCGCAATGGGCTGGATTACCTCAATTACCAGCAATACGAACGTGCTCTCAAGTTCCTGCGCGAGGCGGAAAAACGCGACGGTGAGGCGGAAAAACGCGGCAAGGGAGAACTTAACAAAACCGAGAAGCTCGCGCTCAAGCAGGGTATCGAGCGCGCTCAGCGTGGCATGCGAGATGCCGCTGACGCCGAAGTCCCCTACGCACTTTCCGATCGGTCGCGCCGTCGCAATGGATTCATCGCAGCCAAGTCCGACCCCCAAGTCGCCTCGAACACCAATCCTGGAAATGGGCCGACCCCACCCACTCACAAGGCAAGCCGGCTCGACCAACCAACCCGGTTGGGCAACGAAAGCGAAGACCCGGGGGAACCGATCCGGTTGGCCAGCGCCGATTTGGTTTCCAGCGAGCCGGTCTCGCAGCCCAGCGCCAGCCCGGGTTCCACCAAAACAAAAACCGCTCTCTCCGACCATCGCGAGGACGAAGTTCGACCAGCGTCAGCGTCCCAGCCTGAGATTCCACGGCTACCCGCCGGTCCACCATTGTCCGATCTGACGGACTCGAACGCGAGCCTGACCCCGAGCCCCGAGGCCGGCGGCCAAACCCTGGCTCAAGCTCCGCAACCGCGACAACCAGTCGCGGGTGCCACGGTGAATCAAGGCGAGGTTATCACGTCGCTCCCTCCTCTGGATCCCGCGTCGGAACCCGCCAAGGCGGAGCCGACTCCGGTAATCCAGGCGGCTGTCCCGCCTTCCAACATCCAAGCAAGTGATAATGGGAAGACTACGGAACCACAATCTCCGGCTCTCACCGGGGCGACCACCCCTTCACTCGCCCCGGCAGACGCGATGCCCTTATCCGCCCCGGCAGACGCGACCCCCTCGGCCGCGCCGGTGGAACTTACCCCCACGCCGGTACCCGTCGAAATCAAGACCCCCGCAACCGCAACCACGCCGGCACCGGTCGAGATTAAGAACCTTGCAACCACACCGGCACCGGTCGAAATCAAGACCCCCGCAACCGCGCCGGCGTCGGTCGAGATTAAGACCCCGTCATCCGGGCCGTCGGCGACGCCACCCGGGTCGAGTGGGCTCGTCCAAGCGGCCGGTTTGAATCCCGAGGCTGGGGCGACTTCCACAAAACCCACGGTGATCGACCTGGAAAGGATCTCCTTGCCGCCGCTGGCAAACAACAGCGACCAGCCGAACAATTCGGGTGACCTGACCCACAAAGAGATCGGAAAGCTCGACGTTGACAACGACGCCAGGTTCAGCGACGGCCGCCGCGCCGGCACAAACCGCTGACCCCACCGTTCTGGCGGCGAGTCCCGTCGACAACAACGATCTACCGCCATTACCGGCTGAGCTGGGAAACACCGAGGCGCCCAGCTCCTCCACAAAGGTCGCGTCCCCAGTGCAAACCGGCTCGCCCACTCCTCCCACGACGATTCCCGCTGCCGTAAGCCCCGGCGAGCCAGCCGCCTCGCACACCGAGGACGAGCGGCCAGTGCCACTCCCCGTCGTGAACGAGCCACGATCCGCGCCGACCAACGCCACGGCACTCCCCGAGATCCAACCGTTACCGGCGGTCACAGCCGGTTCAGAACCCGCCGCCGCGCCAACCCCCAGCGCTGCCGCGACCAGCCCCGACCTTCCCCTACTTCCCGGCGCGGGTGCGGCGGCTGCGGCTCCAGTCCAGGCTCCGGATCCCGCTCCAGTCCAGGCTTCAACTCCAACTCCCGTGTCGGCTCCGGCCAGCCAACCCTATCCGACGTCGAATCCCAATCTCGAACGCGAACCGGAAGCCGTCGGTCTGGAAACCGGTGTTGGAAGAGAGCCCGGCCGCGTCTCGACATCGCCGGCCGGCTCGAGTCGAAAGCTGGACGGAACGGGTTTCGATCCGTTCTTACCCAATCGCTCCGCGCCTCCTTCGACGCTCCGCCCCGAGCTGCTGCGCGAGGTCGAGGAGATCGCCCGCCGGCAAGAAGACGAATTACATCGTCAGATCCAAAACCCACCGCAAGCCGCACCCCTCCCCCGCGATTCGGGTGCGTCGGATCTCCGAGCCCAGACCCAACTCGACATCAGCCGTGCCCCCAGCCCGGCCGAGGCCCGGCCGATCAAAGCCATCCCCGTTCCCGAAGACTGGGTCCCTCTTGCCCAGCGAGACTGGACACCCCAACGTAAGTATTGGGCCGCCGCTGCCACCTGCCACCTGCCACTCTATTTCCAGGACCCTGTCCTGGAGCGCTATGGCCATAGCGTCGAAAATTTCGTTGGACCGGTCGGTCGCTATCTGAGCTATCCCGTTGACGATCCCACGCAGTCCACACAGCGCAACCAGCTCGTCCAACCGTTCTTCTCCATGGGCCTGTTCGCCCTGCAGATCGCGGCGTGGCCGTATAACCTGATCGTGGATCCCCCTTGGGAAGCTCAGTACGACCTGGGTTACTACCGGCCCGGCGATCCAATTCCCACCGATACTTACTGGTTGCCCCTCCACGGGTATGGCCCACCATTACACGGCAGCCGGTATTGAGCCAAAACAGCGCGGTCCAACAAAACGCATCGCTTGACCCCGGAGCAAACGCTTCGGGGTTTCTTTTTAGCCGGGTCCGCACGCGAGACGCTTTTCTCAACGCCCCGCTCGAATCGCCATGCCTCGAGTGGTTCAGCGAATCGATCGGCGGATGATGGGATCTTTCATCAATCATGAATTTCCTGTGTATTTGCCGGTTTCGCTGTTGTTCGCGGGGGCTCGATTACATAAGCTGGATTTTTGATCCGCCTTGGGTTCATTCCAAAGGAGTGTAGCGCAGTGGATTCGGACTGGGACAATGCGCGGGTGACCCTCGGCCGCAGTTTTGTCAGGGATATGGAGGGGCTCTGGTCGGAGGTGCTCAAGCTGGCGGCGGTCGTCGAGGACGCGCTGAACCAGAGCATTCATGCCCTGTGCGATGGCCGGGTTGAGCTGGCCGACGAGCTCAAGCGGCGAAAGGGGGCCATGGACCGCTGGGAGGTCCAGATCGAGCGCGAGTGCGTTCGAGTCCTGGCGTTGCACCAGCCGGTTGCCTCTGACCTGCGGCGGGTCGCCGCCGTGCTCAAGATCAATGGCGACCTCGAGCGGCTCTGCGATCTGGCGCGGCACATCGCCAAGCGGGTCAAGAAGCTGGCGGCCGATCCTCGGGCCTTTCCGATTCCTCAAGCACTGGAGAACCTCGCGCTCGAAGGCTCTGGCTCAGGTCCACGCCAGCCTCGATGCGCTGACAGAGTCCAATGTCTCCCAGGCCGAGACCGTCATCGCCGACGATCAGCAAGTCGACCGCGACTACCGTAGCGTGCAGAAGCAGCTCAAAGAGGAGATCGTCCGCGACCCAGAGCGGATCAACACCTGGCTCCGGCTGGTCAACACCGCGCGGAACCTGGAGCGGATCGCCGACCACGCCGCCAAGATCGCCGAGTCGGTCATCTACCTCAAGGAAGGAGAGATCCTTCGGCACCGCGCCGCTGCCTCGACCAGCGATCCGGGGTTCAACTCAACGCCGCCCCCGTCGCCCTTTTCCCCCTCGGCCAACGGCCCGAGCTGACGAGCGGAAGGCTCTACACAGGGCTGAACCAAGGGCGAGCTGGCCTTGATTACGGGCCGCCGAGGATCGCCAGATGGACGGCCCGACGGTCGCGAGCGACGAAGTCGCGCGGCCTGGTAAAGCCGCATGGCGGGTCTATTGCGAAGATCGACGGCCAGCTCGAGCCGGCTGACGTGAGGCCGGGCCAGCTCCAAGGCATGGGAAAGCGTCGCGCGGCCGAGACCTCGGCCGCGAGCCGGAGGGGTCAAGCCCAGGTAGACCACCTCCCAGACGTCGCGGTCGGGAACCTCGGCCATCAGGAGTACGGCCGCGGCTTCTCGCTCGCCGGGGATGCGTCCCAGCCGCCAGCGCTCGGCCACGAACCGGCCCGAGGCGCGGTGGCCTTCCAGGATATCCTCGAGCGAGCGGGCGCCTTCCAGCTCGGGCATGTCCAGGCTGCCCACATAAGTCGCCATCAACACTGAGCGGAACTCGGGTTCGAGGGCCGGCTCGAACGGCCGCCATTCCAAGCTGGCTCCAGGGCCGGGGCGAGTCCCGGCAAGATCCAGGCGACCTCTTCGATGGGATTCGGTAGAGGCAACGAGCGGCAGCGGGGTCGTGGTGTCCCGCTCGAGGTAGAGCAGCTCGGTGACGCGAGGCATGCCTCCTCTTGCCAAATCCTTGCCCGCATGAGAGCCAGCCGATTCGTCGAGCACCGCCTGCGCCAGCAGGAACCCGCGTGCCCTCAGGTCGGCCAGGGCCGACTGGACCAAGGCGGTGGCCATCGCGGTCCGCCGCCAGCGACGGCCTGACTTCGGGGGCCCACACCGCCGCGGCCTTGCCGGCCAGGGGTTGCGTCAAAAGCGCACCGGTGATCCGACCCGTCCGCTCGCGGGTGACCCAGAGCCCTGACAGGTCGATCTCGCCGCGCCGCGCCTCGCCCAGCACCTCGACGATCAGCCGATCCCGCAGCGCCGCCGGCACCCGCCGGTACAAGACCTCAAGTGCCACGCCGCGTGACTCCGGAGGACACGGCATCACCTGAGGACCGAAGCCCGCCATGAACCCTTGACTCCGCGCCCGGCCAGGTCGAATCGGCCGGGAAGCAATACCCACGGCCCGACGCCACACAGCCTTAATCCAACACGACAACAGCCCAGCTCGCTTCGGGCGCAGAGCGCGTTCCGTGACGATCCGGCTCATATCCGTCGCGGAAAAGAGTTGCCGGCCGCCTGGCCCAAAGTCTCCAGGAGACGATGATCGCGTGTCAACGTCGTTCACGGAAACCAACTTCCGGAAAAAAAACCTAGCGCGCGAGGCCATCTTCACCGTATCATAAAGAGCGTGAGGAGGTCACGCGATGCGGAAGCCGGCCAAGCCCGGGCTCGAGTTCGACGTCAAAACCGGTGCGCGCGCCCAGGTCGTGCGGGACGAGACAGGTCCAGCCCGAACCGAGGGAATCGTTCGGGACGGCGAACCGAGACGGCTTCAGCGACGAGGTGAACCTCAGCGACGCTTGGTTGGTCGAGCATGCCCGCCACGGCGATCATCAGGCGTTTGCCGTGCTGGTGCGGCGTTATGAGCGGAAGCTGATCCGCGTCCTGGCCAGGCTGGTCCGCGACCCGGAACAAGCCCGCGACCTGGCGCAAGAAACCTTTTGGCGAGTGTACAGCCGTCTGGACCGTTTCGATACCGCGCGGCGGTTCGGCCCATGGCTGTTTCGGATCGCCGTGAACCTGGGCCTGGACTGGCTCCGTAGCAGCAAAAGCGATCCGCCGGCAGCGGCATCGATCGACCGGAACAGTCGCGACGGTCACACGACCATCGAACTGCCCGACCCCGATCCAAGAATCCAAGCTGAACTGGCACAAGAAGTTCAGTTCGTCCTCGCGATGATGCCGGTCTCGTACCGGACCATCCTAGTGTTGCGGGATCTGGAGGGTTTTTCCTCCTCGGAGGTAGCGGCGATCGTAGGGCGGCGAGAAGCGACGGTGCGTTGGCGGCTAGCCAAGGCACGCGACAAGTTCCGCGAAATCTGGCACCGCCGCCAAGACGGCGTGGTGCGAGGGGAGGCCAAGGATGGCAAATCCAGACATGAGCAAGACGATGAGTAATCCCGGGTGTGATTGGGTTCGTGTACGCCTGCCGCTTTGGGTGGGCGATGCCGCGAACCAGACCGAACGAAACGGCGAGGAGGGCGACCTCAGCGCCACCGATCGCCAGGCGATCGAGCGACCATTTGGAAGACTGCGCCTCCTGTCAACAGTATCGGATCACCCTGGATCAGGCGCTGGGCGCGCTGGCGATCGCGGCGAACGAGATGCCAGTCGAGTCCCAAACGCCATCGCTCTGGCCCGCTTTGGAACGCCGTATCGCATGCCACAACGCACGCATGTCTTCACGCTGGTTGCGGGCCGCGGGTCGCCTCGCCGACCCCTGGTCCCGAGCTTGGGGAGTGCTCCATGGCGAGCGGGCATTCCGCCAGGCCTGGACACGCGACAGCCTGCGAGAGGCCCTACGCGGCCGACAACGGCAGGGCTCTGAGTCCAAACGTATACCCGGCTTGGTTTTGGGTATCGGCGTCGCGGCATCGCTCCTGGTCGCCGTCGTCGAGGTCCCCGCTCTGCACCGTCAGTGGGTCGACGCCCAGTCCACAATCGTCGCCAATGCCGCGCCGCTGGCTGATCCGGACCTTTCGCCGGTGCCCCCCGACGAGGAGCCGTTGGAGATTTCAGATCCTGACGAAGCCAGCGACGCGGCCGCGAACCAAGTGGTGCAGACCGAGCCGACGCGCAACGCCGAGACGCCGGTGGCCGGACTCGACGGGGCCTCGACTCCCAAGCCGTCGCAGCCCCCACGCCGCTTCGGTTACGACCTCGAGCACGGCACCCCCATGCCGCCTGACGCTCGCGAACCCAAGCCGGTCTATTGAGAAAACGTCGCGGATTCGTGCGCGGGAGGGCGAGGCTCCGTCCGAACTTTAACCAATAGTGGCTCGGACCGAGCCTTGCCCTCCCAGAGTCACATAGCTCTACCTGTCTGGATTACCCATGTCGCCCGACTTCCCAACTGTCGCATGATATTCTCCACAGCAGACAACGCCCGCTCGAACCGTTTCACCGTCTGGCTGACGCTTGGTTCTTTGTTGGCAATGGGGGTCTTGGTGGCCGCCTTGCTCGGTTTCCGTCCAGGCTCAAGGTGGTTGAGGCCCATCGCGACATTCTTGCCAGATCGGTTTACACCTGCTGGGTCGCCAGCAGACGCGATCATCGCGTCGAGAGGCACCGGCCGCGGTCCGGGCGTCGACGACCCAAGATCGAGGCCGGGAGCAGGATGGGACATGGAGCGCGTCGCGAAGGGTGTTGCCGACTCGGATCGACCGGGCAGCGATCGAAGTATGCCGGCCTCTGGATCGCACGACGATGCCGACGCGGCGTTGTTCACGGCCCTGCAGCAATTGGAAGAGCGGATCGCCGCAGCGATGTCGCGGGCGCGGCAATCCGTGGTTGCCTTGGAGTATACCGCCGCAGATGCTCCTCCCGGCACGCGGCGGATCGCTTCCGGGGTTGTCATCAACAATCGAGGCGAGTTACTCTCGGTCCGGATTGACGCGCCATCCGCCGGACAGTCGCCGGGGATAGGGAAGAAGCCGACAACGATCGTGGCGCGGGATTTCTCGGGCCGCCGCCACGTGGTCCACTGGGTCGCGGCCGACCCGGAGACCGGCTTGACGCTCTTGTGCCTGGCACCCCGGGCCGTGCGGCCGATCCGCATCGCCGCCGAGGGGCCGAACCTGGGAAGCCAGGTGTTCGTCGTGGGCAACCCGTTCGGCATGGGGCACTCGGTCAGTCGAGGACATGTCGCCGGGCTCGACCGCGCACTTGAGCTGAACGCCCAACAACTCGGCGGGTTGCTCCAGGTCCAGGCGCCGACTTTATCCGGGCGACAGCGGCGCCGCGGTGGTCAACGTGCGCGGCGATTGGCTCGGCTTGATTCGGAGTGGTCTGGCCATTCCCGGGTCCGGCTCGGGACGCAGTGCCGAACCCGGCTCAACCACTTCCCTGCCCTCCTCGGCCGAACCGGCCGGATTCTCGACGTCGATGGCTCTGACGGACATGATTCCAGGCCGGCTCGAGCGCGACAACGATTTCGGGTTCGCCATCCCGGTGCGCGATGTGCTTTGGGTGGCCGACCAGCTCCGGGCACATGGTCGCGTCGATCGCGCCTATCTGGGTGTTCGCGTCCAGCCAGGCTCCGCCGCCGAGCTGCCCGCCCAGTCCCAGTCGCTGACCGAGGCGGCGGCGAAATCTGAACCGGGAACGGTGGACTCGGAAGGGGCGATCCTTCACGAAGTGCTGGCCGGCACACCCGCGGCGGCAGCCGGGCTCCGGCCCGGCGACACCATCGTCGCGCTCGACGGCCGAGCGATCCGGTCCACTCACGACCTGACCGACAGGCTCGACCGCATCCCAGCGCGAACGACGATCGTGCTCAGTGTCATTCGTGGCCTTGGTCCCGGTCAACAGCGGATTTCTCTCTCAGTCCAGACCGCTAGCCGGCCAGATCCGCCGCGGCTCGCCTCACAGGCCCCGGCCTCGATACCAATCACGCAACGATCAACCAACATGCCGAGGGCAGTCACCGCGACGCTGACCGTGTCGACGGCCCCGACGACCCCCGACGATTCTTTGATCGCCTCGCCCACGTTCGGGCCTGGTCCTTTTTCTCGACCCTCGAAAGTGGCCTTCACCGTACCGGCGTCCAAGCCCAAGCCGCCACTCCAAAACCGCGCCGAGTCCCCTTCGCACGGCGATCCAGCCCAACGAGTTGCAGCTAACCTTGCCTCGCGCGGTCGCCGAGCGGCTCGAGCAGCTTGAGCGACGGCTTGAGAAGCTCGAGTCCTCGACCGTCCGCAGCCCGGGTTCAGCCGACGACGACAATCGCCAGATCCGTTCCACTCGCAAGCCGTGATCCTCAGCACGATCAGCCGTGTCAGCGGCTCCATTCCGCCCGGTTGAGTCGGTTCTCATCAGTCAAAGGGCACTCGCTTGATTGATGATTGAGCGAAAAACGAGTAAGATCCATTTCTCATCGGCTCAATCCAGAACCAGGGGAAGATCACGGACCGTCACCAATTACGGCGACGTTTGTCCACGTGGCGAGCGAGTTCGCGATGGCGGCGATGGCCGGCCGGAGCGGCCGTCTCGTGTCGCCTCGACACCCAGGAGGTTTTCGATGGCACGGAAGAAATTGAAGTCCCCTTACAGCGTTCACCCAGGCGTCGCGATGGTGCAATCCTGGCTCGTCAGTCTGCCGGACAAGACAGGACGCTCTTTGGATGAGTGGATTCGCCTGGTTGATGAGGAAGGGCCTCCCTCGGACAAGGAGCGGCGGGATTGGCTCAAGGTGCACCACGGACTGGGAACCAACACAGCCTGGTGGATCGCCGATCGCGTCGCTGGGAAAAACCTGGAAGACGGCGACCCCGACGCTTACCTCAAAGCCGCCGAAGGCTACGTCGACGCGATGTTCGCCGGTAAGAAAGCCGGACTGCGGCCGATCTACGACGCGCTCTTGAAGCTCGGCATGGGCCTGGGCTCCGACGTGAAGGTCTGCCCGTGCAAGACGATCGTCCCGCTCTATCGCCGCCACGTCTTCGCCCAGATCAAGCCCTCGAGCGCCACGCGCATCGACCTGGGCCTCGCCCTGAAAGACACCGACGTGCCCGAGCGGCTCATCGACACCGACGGACTGGCCAAAAAGGATCGGATCACCCACCGAATCGTGATCACCTCGCTGGCCGAGATCGACTCCGAGGTCAAACACTGGCTCAGGTTCGCTTACGACCTCGACTGTTGATCGATCAAGCTCAGAGCTCAGTCGGGTCGATGCCCAGCTCGCGCAGTTTCGCGCCCAACCGCTCGGCGCGATCATGTTCTAATTCGGCACGCTGATGTCCAGATTCAGCGCGTTGGCGCTCAGTCTCAGCGCGTTGGCGCTCAGTCTCAGCGCGTTGGCGCTCAGTCTCAGCCCGTTGGCGCTCAGTCTCAGCGCGTTGTCCTTCCAACTCGGCTCGCTCGACGACTTCGACGTAGGTGGCGAAGGGACGGCCGTCGGGACCGATGATCTCAAGATCGCCAGACGATAGCTCGAACCGGACACCCAAGAGCGGGCTAGTCCAACCTTTGATGCCGGCGATCTCTTGCAGTTTGTTTCCCACTCGTTGCCAGCCGGTCAAGTCGATTGTATCGGGGTCGTAGACATAATACTCCTGCACCCCATACTTCTCGTAAAACAGAAGCTTCTGCGCCATCTGAGCGGGCCAATTCCCGGGTGAGAGGACCTCAAAGACGACCTGGGGAGCGATGTTGTCTTCCTCCCACTGCTTGTACGAACCGCGACGCCCCTTCGGCCGGCCGATCGCCACTAGGGCATCGGGCGCAATCCGGATCTCGGGATGACCTTTGACGGGATACCACAGCAGGTCGCCCGCGACAAACACGTCGGGACGGTCCCGGAAAATCGCCTCCAGGCCCCCCTCTATGGTGACGATCCACTCAAACTGCTCCGTGTTGTCCGCCATGGGCTGACCATCGCTGTCTGGATAGTCGATCTCGGGTTGATGTGGAGGGTTGAGGATCGTGCTCATGATCGGGACTCCTCGGACGCGCTGAACCGGCTCGTCACACCTTCAGTTTCGCATGGAAAGGCTTTCGGGGCCAGATCAGTCCCAGCCCAGACCGAGTGTAGCTGGCGTCTGATTCCTCGTCTCGGGTATTCTGAGCAATGCCTTCGAAATCGTAAAGTTGTCTCATGCGTTCTTATGAAGTCGCGACTGAGGCCGGCGAGGGTCCGGTCGATTCACGAGCCGGGCGAGCGCCGATGCCTCACCACAGTTTCCTCGATCGGGAGCATACGGTCGCCCCGCCCGGATTCAACCGCTGGCTCATCCCTCCCGCAGCGCTGGCCGTCCACCTGTGCATCGGCGAGATCTACGGCTTCAGCGTCTTCAACGGACCCTTGACGCGCATCGTCGGCATCACCGGCTCGATCAAGGGTCGGGACTGGACCATCCCCGAGGTCGGTTGGATCTATTCAATCGCGCTGATCATGCTCGGGCTCTCGGCCGCGACCCTCGGCCGGTGGGTCGAACGCGCCGGACCGCGGAAGACCATTTTCGTCAGCGCCATTTGCTTTTGCGGGGGCCTGTGGGTGTCCAGCCTGGGCGTCTCCGTCCATAACATTTGGTTGCTCTACCTCGGTTACGGCGTCATCGGGGGCATCGGCCTGGGCCTCGGCTACATCGCGCCGGTCTCGACCCTTGTCAAATGGTTTCCCGACCGGCCGGGCATGGCGACCGGCCTGGCCATCATGGGCTTCGGTGGCGGCGCCCTCGATCGGTGCCCCGCTCGGCGTCGAGTTGATGGGCTACTTTAAGTCGGACGCCTCGGTCGGGGTGAAGGAAGCGTTCCTGGTGATGGGCGGTGCTTACTTGGCCTTCATGATGTTCGGCGCGTTCGCCTTCCGGGTGCCCGCACCCGGGTGGCTACCGGAGGGCTACGCACTCCCCACGACGCCGAAGAAACTCGTCACGCACGCGGATGTCTCCGTGGACTTTGCCTGGAAGACACAGCAGTTCTGGCTCCTGTGGGCGGTGCTCTGCCTGAATGTTACGGCCGGGATCGGCGTCCTCGGCCAGGCGTCGCTGATGTGCCAGGACATGCTCGGGGTGCCCGCGGCGGTCGGCGGCGGTTTCGCGGGTCTGCTCAGCCTGTCCAACATGGCCGGCCGCATCTTCTGGTCCTCAGCGTCCGACCTGACGGGACGCAAGGCCATCTACTGTGTTTTCTTCCTGCTCGGGGCCATCCTCTATTTCCTTGTCCCCATGGCCCAGAAGTATCACAGCGTGACCCTCTTCGTCCTGCTCACGGCCCTGATCATTTCGATGTACGGCGGGGGGTTCGCAACGATCCCCGCCTACCTCCGCGACCTGTTCGGCACCATGCACCTGGGCGCCATTCACGGCCGCCTGATCACCGCGTGGTCGATGGCCGCGGTCCTCGGCCCGCAGTTGGTCAATTACGTCTCGACCTACCGGATCGAGCACGGCATCGCGAGGGCCGAGGCATACAACCTGACGATGTACCTGATGGCCGGCCTCCTCTTGGTCGGCCTGGTCTGCAACCTTCTCGTCCGCCCCGTCGATCAGCGGTTCCATTATCGTGAGGTCGCCCTCCCTCCGTTGCCGTCGGTCAAGATTTGATCGCCCACCCAGACCCGAGCCGGAACCCGACGATGATTCGCTCCGAGAAGAAGTCCTCGCCTCTGATGTTTGCGTTTTCCTGGATGATTGTGCTGATCCCACTGGGATGGGGAATTTTCCAGAGCGTGATCAAATCGCTGCCGCTTTTCCAGATGCCCGCCATGTCGAGAACGACTTCCTCATCCACGGCAAAGTAAGACGTGTTGCTTACGCGAATTGTGGCCTGACTCCGCCTCCGCCCAATCAGACGATCCGAAAGGAAGGGTAAACGCCCCGACCCTCGGTACGATTGCGGAATAGCACGCGCACAAAGGTTTGGGGGGCCAAAAACGCCGTCACGGCGTCACAGCCTTGCAGACATCGGACTTACGTGTGGCGCCTGAATAATCGGACCGGCACGGCTCGATATAACTCTCGACAGGACTTGAGGCAACGTGTGGCGCCTGAATAATCGGACCTGACTCTGAAGCTGCGATTCACTTTCGACCTTCATGCAATAATGCGGACTTCTTTAACCGGAGCCGTGACCACTTTCGTGAGAGACTGCGCCCTCGCCCTCGATCTTGCGGAGATAGGGCTCGAGCAGACATCGGGGCAGGCCGATGTCGATGACGACGACTTCGCCCGTGTAAGCGAACGCGCCGGGGGCGGCGAAGCCGAGCTTGGCCGCCACGAAGGTCGCCGTGGCGCTGGCGCAAACGGCCACGCCCAACGGCTGGCCGGTGTCGGCGTCCAGGCCCGAGGGGAGATCCAGGGCGAGAACCGGCTTGCCCGAGCCGTTCATGGCTTCGATCACCGTGCGCAAAGGTCCCTCGACCGGTCGCGACAGCCCCGTGCCCAGCAGCCCGTCCACCAGCCAGTCGGCTTCGGCCATGATTGCGACGAGCCGAGTGGGGTCGAGCTCGGATTCGTCGGGAATGGCATCGAACCAGGCGGACTGGTCGACAGCCGATTTTTCCAGGATCGCCCACTGCACGGCGGCATCGCCGCGAAGCTGGTCGCTCCGGGTGAACCAGATGACGCGAACAGGAAACCCCCAGGCGTCCAGGTGCCGGGCGACGACCGCTCCATCGCCTCCGTTATTTCCCGGTCCGCAGAGAATCAGGACCTTGGGCAACGCCGGCCCGCGCGGTACGTCTGGCACCTGGGGTGAAGCGGGGGGAGAAAGGGGCCGTCCACCAGCGTCCGGCGGCACCGCTGCGACCAGCTCCGCCAGCCAGGCCGCCGCACCCCGACCGGCGTTCTCCATCAAAATCAAGGTCGGCAGCGCCAGCTCCTCCGCCGCCCGCACATCCAGCCGGCGCACCTCCTGACGCGATAACGCTCGAATGCGAAAGGTCATCGATCCTCCCTACCACGACTGACTATCGCACAACCTTCTTCCTTGAAAGCGGGCTTGGCTTGCTTGACTGCGTCCGTGTGACGCTCCTTTTGGATCAGGCGTTCCCTCTCAAGGCGCAACGCACTACTCCTTCCAGCAGCCGACGGTGGGGCCGATCGTGTGTTCCGTGAAGCCATGATGTGATGCAGTTTTAACGAAGCGAGCCCGACCGTCGTCAACCGAAGCGGAGTTATTGTACACAATAAATCAATGCACGCGATCCAATGTGCCAGGTCGTTTCGGCCACGCTAATGGAAGTTTGTTTATTCTGAAAATACGGTCTACCAGAACGTGTCGACGTTGAGCCGTCCCACGCCACCCGTTGATTGTCGGCGAAGCAGCGCCAGCGCCTCGCGACGCCTGTCACCCTCCAGGTTGCCTTTCGATCGTGGAAGCGAAATTGATGTGGTAGGCGGTGCGTTGGAGGGATTCGGCGAAGTATGCGGCATCCGCTGTGCTGGTCTTGCGCTTGAACCCGTGCCGGGTCATGTCGTCGATCGTTCGCTGCCGCAGGGGAGTCATGATAGACTTCGGAGCTGAGTGTGAGGGATGGGGAAACCATCCTGATCGTGGCTCAGGCGGCGGGAGGAGATCGCATGCTTTGGAAGACGGTCGACCGCAACGTTGCGGCGCTCCAGGACCGCAGGCATGTGCTGATGTTCGAGCCGAGCGCCTCCGAGGTGCACCGCAAGGCCGGAACGTAGTTCAACGATCCAGAGATTTATGAATGGTTTGCCAAGAATCTGCATCGGGTCCGCCATCCGTCGCTGCGGCATTACGTGCGGGCGAAAGAGCTCGAGGCCGCCGGCATGGACCTGACGGACGTCCTGGCGGTCGAGGCCGAAAACAAACGGGAGCGGCTCGCCGCCGAGCTGTTGGCCAGCGACGCCCACGTCACCACCGCGGAGCGGGTCGAGGCGTTCGTGGAGCGAGGAGGACGTGCACCCGCCAGGTTCACGTGGGAGGAGCCGAAAGTCAGAAGTCGGCGGACGGAGAAGAAGAGCTATCATCATGCCCCCCCTGGGGGCTGCATTTTCGAAAACGATCTTTGAGCCAGGCTTTCCGTCGGTCATATCCCATGTCCTCGATTTGACGCTCGATATCTTCGAGTTCGTCCCTGACCTTCTTGCGGTCGCAGTTCCCCTGCCTGAGGTTATAGTCAGCCATGAGCAACGCGTAGTCGATTTTCCGGGGGGTCATGGTGCTCGGTCCCAACTCAAGCTTTGCCTTCAATGTGTCGAGAACGTCTTTCGCCATCTCCGTTTGGTTCGCGAGCAGATGGATCTCCGCGAGGACTTCGAGGCCGTAAAGATAGTGGGGATATTGATTTGCCCTTTTGAGATCCTCGACGGCCTTCATGCCGTGGAGCAAGGCGGAGTCGAGAGAAACCTTGCGAAACGTTGCCGGTCTGCTCGTCCTTCTTGATCATGTGGGTTCTGGCCAAAGCCAGTTGGTGGAGACCATTCATCAAAAGAATTGCGTGTGGCTGGTTCTTCTTCGACTCCTCGATACCAAACTCAATATCAGTGAAATTATTATTTGCAGTTATGATATTATGATCAATTTTAAAGTCCCAGTACCAGAATCCCCAGACATCGCAGAGGCAATTCAATTCCGGTCTGACAATTTTATTCTTCTCTTTCGCTTCCGCGAAGGCTTCGCTCGCCAATTTCCATTCCCCCAATTGATGCAAGATCTTGCCGAGTAATACCCGCGTATCGACTTGCTCAAACCCGGGGGGGTTGATCACCGAAACGTCTGGTGAAGGTGGAATTCCGAGTTGCTTGTCGAAAACTTCCTGAATCCTCCAGGTCTTTTCTTCGGCGGCCCGGTCGGCGTATTCAATACCTTCCGACATACGCTCGCGCGCTTCACCTATTCGGCCCATCTCGACCAGATTTTCCGCGATGCGCCGGATATTCTCAGCCGCATCTTCCCATCGCTGCAAACTCACGGCCTTTTCTTTGCCAGCCTCTAATGATGCAATAGATCGCTCATATTTTCCCATGTGCCAGTGTTGAAGTCCAGCTTGGAGGGGAAGAAAAGCCTGGACGTCCGGCCACGAGATTCCATACATGTCCGTGTTGGTCTCGCTGGCTTCCAGCTCGACTGGTTTGCTCCAGTCCGCTTCCATGACGCCGGTGTCATTGCTTTTTGTCGGATCTTTCGGATGGAAAAAACCCTCTAGTGCACGAACGTCGTCTGATACCTTGCCGTGAGAGTAAAGGGCCAACCTCGGTGATCCCTTCTGGAGGTCGCGCCAGTACGTGATGAATGCCTCCATATAGCGTCGGGCCTGGCAGCCGTATCCGACCGCCAAGAAAAGATCGTTGATCTTCACCTCCACTTCCGCGGCCGAGCCATCCTGGGGACCTCTGTAGTAATCGAAGAGGATGCTACAGCCCTTCTGCCAACGAGAAGGTTGCCCTTCCGAGCCGAGATCGGATTGCTTGATGCGTTCCTCAAAGAATTCCCGCAGGATTTGGTGGCTAGTGACCTCTTCTTCGGAGAGCTTGATAAGCCTCAATCCTTGCAAGAATTCGAGGAGTTTGCTCCAATTCTCGTCCGACATCGAGTCCAACCCGTCGTTGAGACCGTGGATGGGCTCCCGACGCAGTTTCGCGAGAGCCGAAATGGGTGCGGGGCCATTGAAAAAGCCCAGCAGTCGCAGGGCGGCTAATTCCTGCTTTCCCTCATCGGACCCCCCGAGCCATTCCTCGTAGGAAGTCAATACGGCCGCAGACGCCTCGCGGTGAGGATCAGTCTTTGCGAGTAGCTTCACATCCTGCACGAGCGAATTCACGTCTTGCCATTTGGAAACATTGCCTCCATGGCGATGCCTCAAGACACTTCCCAGGAGTTTGATCACGTAGGGGTTTCCCAGGCAGAGGTTGTGTACCACTGGGCCCAGGTCTTTCAGGTCTTTCCCGGAGGGCTCTTCCTTGATGCCGAGCTCGCGCCGAGCACTTCGACCTCGACTTTCTCCTTCAATGGATCGATCTCTCGAGTGATATAGGTTCTTTCAACCGCGGCTTTCTCCAGTTTCTCCGAATCCCACAGGCCGACACGCGACGTGACCACGCACATCCCATGGTTGGAGCTGGCCAGACCCTCGATGAGGTCTCGAAGGCTTTCGTCGGTCGGGTTGCCTTTTTGGGATATGCCGGGATGTTGGTGGGACTCCAGCCGATCGATGATCAGGAGAGTTTCGTTGTCCCGGAGGCATTCCAGAACTTTATCGGCTTTCATCTTGGGCAGATTCACGCCCGGACCGGCAGCGTAGCTTGCCTTCGTTACCTTCTCGCCGAAAGCATCAAGCAATTCGTCGTAGAAATCCTGGATACCCCGGCCGCGCCCGAATTCGCCTGTAAGGTGAAAGCCAGGATCGGGACCTTTCCTCCCAGTAGACCTGTCTGATCGTTCGTCATCTCTTCGAGCCAGAGTTGCACGAGGCTGGATTTCCCGATCCCTCCCGGTCCGATGAGGGCTACCAGTTTTGTGTCGGGCGTTTTCCAATACTTGGTCAAGGCTTCTCGGTCGTCGGCTCGCAACGAGTAAAGTCCCTCTGTCCGAACCAGCCGATCGACGGGCTTGACGGACTTCTCAGCTCTGATCGAATCGTCGAGTCCGACCTTTGAAGTCTTCGCGTGCCACACGTCGGGAAAGCGAAGTTTCGCCCCCGGGCTGGCCTTGTGGCTCATCGGGCAAAACGCCGTCATCCAGGGTTTCCAGCCGTATTCGTCGAGGCGCAACTCAGGGAATCGCATGACCAAGTCACGTAGGGTATCAGTCGCGCGGACCGCACTCCGGTCGATCATCACCGGTCGGACGCGGATCGGGTCGGAAGACTCCCGCCCTCTCCAACGCCAGGCCGTGCGTACAAGCATGCGTCCGTAATAATAGGGGTCGAAGCCGCATGCGGCCTTTACCACGTTGTCCGGATTCTTCAGGAGGCGCAGAATCTCGGGCGTCATGCCGGCGGTGAAAATCATGGGTGACCAGCCCTGTTCAGTCGAGACGGGTAATTCTCGAAGGCGTAACCGCACCTTTTCCGCCAGGTCGGCCGTCGGGGCAAAGATGACTCGACTGGGCTCCAGCGGCGTTTGCCCATCAATCCGGCGAACGTTCTCCTTGAACTTACCCACGTCCGGGAACGCCTCGTCGCTGAATCCTTGGATCCGGCGCGTCACCGATTCATCACCGCTGTCGAACCCCGCCACCGCAAGGAGTTTCTTGTGCTGTTCTCTCTTCCTAGGATCATCCCGTTCGTGTCTGGGGGACCATTCGCTCTCCTTGATGAGCTCGGGGAAAATCGATTCGTAGATCAAACGACCAACCTCTTCGTCGTCCAGGCGGACGTCATCGTTGGCTTTCCCCGTGCCGATCTTGAGGATGCCACAAACCTTCAATTCGTACTTGATTCCCTCGCGCTTGATCACGCGCTCCCAACCTTCCGGATCCGTGAAGCCTTCCAAGATGAATGCCATGCCATCAACGTCCTTGCCGCGTCTCGCGATGGTCATCGCCGCGAGCTTCTTGCGAAGGTCCTCTTCAGACTCTACGACGACATAATCAAGATCGACTCCCAGTTCATCGGACATGCTCTGGGCGCCGAAGAGGACCAGATCGCTGTCATTCTGGCCGTCGAAGGCCCGGCACCACAAAATCGTCCTGCAGAGGTCTTTCTTGAAGAGTTTGGGAGGATAATTCTCGTAATCCGAATAGATTATCTCCGAATATGGATGGATTGGCTCCGAAGATGGATCGACTACCTTCGAAGATGGCTCATCCGGACCCTGTTTCTTCTCCTTCTGCTTCTCCGGTTTATTTTTACCGTGACTAACGAACTCGATCATCCTCTCAAGACCCACCTCCCACGACGCGTGTTCTAGGATGACTTTGACCTTGAACTCCGTGAACACGTTGATGATGGTCCCTCCCGCTCGCCTGTCATTGAAAGAATCCAATAAGTCGCGGAGCCGAATCTCGGTCCCCTCCGAATCCGGGCTCGGGCTTTTCCAGTAGTCACCCTCGTCGATTGCGGTGAGGTAACGAAGTACGTTGTCGAAGCTGTCATTCTGGCTCTTGGCGTTCGAAGACGAGTAATATTTCCGTCGGAGTGTGGCGCGGTTTCTCCTCAACCAGCGAAGGACTTCTTGGAAATCTTTTCGGATTACCCGCCGTTTTTCGCTCGCCATCCCTTTGATCCTCGTCTTGAGCCCAGGATGTCGCGGCATCGCTGACAACCAAGCCGTTCCCCTACGACCGACCAATGATTGTGCGCCCTCGCCCCAATGCGGCGGATTCGTCGTGCGGTGTCCCTCATCCAGGCCATCCCAGACCCACAGTCCTCCGCCCCGAGTTGCACACACAATTTAGCAACTCTATGGGCTCACTACAAACGGTTCCTCGTCCAGGGCTTGCTCCCCGATCTTCTCTGAAAGGTTCCGCCGCAAGCCACGGTGTTTATTCCCGCTCCCAATCCGAGCCTCATCTCATGCGTGCGGTGCCCGAGCCTCTCGGAACCTCGTTGGCAGTGGGCAAGCCGACCCGCCCGACTGCCCAATTGGCGGGCCGCGATCCGTTCGTCTGGCTGAGACAAGGAGGAAATGTTCCCGCGTGAATTCACGCAGGAAGAAAGTGAACGAGTTCCCGGGCTGATTCCCGTGGGCTAACCAATCAAATCACTTAACTACATACCTCTCTATATTGAATATCACGAGATTTTCTCTACATTACCGATGGTGAGTGCGAGGCTCTTTCCAGCGGTTTGAAATCCGATGAGCTGATTCGTCGCGTCGCGTTGCGGCAATGTATGCCGATCGGGCCGGGTTCGGTCCGCGCCTCGCAGGCCGCGCCAAACCGAGGCGCATGACTGGCGCGATCCTCGTATCACCGCAGGTTGACCGAGTGTGCTGCCTCGCAGAAGCGGTTATCTCTTCATTAGGATTCTTGACATGTCCAACCGAATCATCGTCGTTCTGTTGTTCTTGTTGTACTTCGGTCCAGGATCCGTCAATGTCACGATCTACCCCATCTTATCGCTTTCCCTCGATCAGGGCGGTCTCGGGCTAAGCCCGATCGAAGTAACATTCATTAGTACCGGCTCGGCGGCCGCGGCGGCCGGATCGATTGTGCTGATTCGATGGCTGGAAAAATGGGAAATCCCGAGGGGCACTCTTCTCTCTGGGGTGATCTTGCTCGGTGCTGCAATGACCGCGATGCTCGCGGCCAGGATCGAATACTTGTTGGACGGAGCGGGCCAGGCTACGGGGCTGGATTCGCTCGCTTTCGGCGTTCGGATCCGCGCCGTCCTCGAGATTGGGATCTTTGTGGCCTGCTGGACGCTGTGCAATAGCATTGCGACCGCGATGGCGATCGCGGCCATCCTGGCACATCTGAAGGAGCGGGTGGACCTCTTCTGTGTGCTGCGGGCCGCCGGCACCTTGGGCTTTCTGTGCGCGTGCGTGGTTAGCGGGTGGGTCGTCAGGCCGCTCTCGGCCGACCCGTTCAGGATGGCGACGTTGGACTACCTCGTACTTTCCCTCTTCTGCCTGCTCGGGCTGGCGCCCATTTCCCCGCCTACACGGTCACCTGCCCGCGGGTCGGTCGAACGGGTCGGACTCGGAGCCGTCGTGAGACAAGCCGGCCCTGGTCTCGTGTCGCTGGTCTTTCTCTGTGGAGCGCTGGCGAGGATTCATGATACTCACTCCACGACGTTTCTCAATCAACTCGGTGCCTTCCGCTACCCGGTCGTGGTCCTTGCGATCGGCTTGGGTGCTGAAATCCTGATCCTCCTGGTGATGAAGACCGTTCACCGCCGAGGCTTTCAGAGTTGTTTTCTCTGGCTTGGCCCGCTGGGCTGGCTGGTTCTCTACTCAAGCTGCTTATCGAGCGTCCTGATTGGGTCCGCATTTCCCGTCATGGTCGGAATCATCGGAATGGGATTCAATTGCGCGACAGTGACGGCTTCAAGCCTGCTCCTCGACATGCGGGTTGACCCATCTCGGCGGGAAACGGCCCAGAGCCTGATTCTCTCGGCCCAGGGATTCGGCACGATCGCCGGATCTGTCATCACGGGCGTCGTCGCGTGGTCATTCCAGCGAAACGGAGCGATCCTCTGGGATCGATTCTGGTGCGTGGCGATCATCGTCGCGGCCTGGACCACTCTCCTCGCCGGCCGCCTCTCGACCAAGGCGCCAGAGGCTTTCCGGGATGACACGACGGCCGGATGACCCAACGGCTCGAAATCGTCATCAGGTCATTTTCGTTCAGGTATGACATGTCGCTCCTCAGGGCGTGTTGGTCTCCGGCGTGGTCATCGGTCCCGAGATTCTGGGAATAATCCGCGATGCCGTCATCCCCAGCCACGCAGTCGGGCTCGTGAATTCACGGAGGAAGCGACCGGGATATTTCCCGACAAGAATCCTTCGTGAATAGGACTAACAGCATTCAACATATTGGATATCCACACCGAACATTCTGGCAACTCGAGCCATCTAGTAATACGTCGTGCGTCACTTGTGAGTTGAGTCATATGGATGAGAGACGACGATCATGACAACAGAGCAGTTGGAAGCCGATTTTAAAATGCCGCCAGCTCGAGGGGGGAGCCAGGTAAGCGACCGTGATGACGACACCGCTCCGGCCGGCTTGCCAACACCTGAACCCACCGATTTTAAAATCGATCGATGGGTCGACGTTTACCGCGTCGTGCAGGACCACCAACGCACGTGTGACTGGCCGAACCAGGAATGGTCCAAGAGGCTTCACGAGTTGGCCACTTTACTCATCTGTAAACTTGAGCTCGGCATACCGTTGCCGCCGATCCGGATTGAGCCCACCAATATCAAGACACCGGCCAAGTACTGTCGAGGACATGACGGATACGCCTTGCAGGGGGCACTGATCTTCAACGAGAAGTGGCTGCGAGGCGAGGCAGCCGACGCGAAACCTTACCAGTTGCCGAGCCTTCTCTTCAAGCTCCTCCTTCTTGCGTGGCAAGATGTCCACTCGTTGGTCGGACCGCAGGACTTTGAAATCATGCTGAAAGAGCTAGGTGTGAGGCTCTATAATGACGGTCGGATCGCGTTCTTACCACCAGACAACGTCGGCCAGGTCGGGAAGTTCCCGAAACTCCTCGCGATGCAGAAGATCGATTTCCCCGATAAACCGTTCTTCCCCGGCAAGAAGCCAGACGGAGACCCAGACAAGAAGCCGGTGGGGAAATCGACGAGTACCCTCTGGTCCTGCGGGTGCCAGAAGGTCCGCGTCGGCACAAAGCAATTTTCCGCGGAGTGCACCCGGTGTAATAGTAAGTTTCGACAGGTATACCCTGTGTAACACTGAGTCCCAACTTCGGTGATAACGCGCTATTCCGCTGAGTGGAAGAGAGGGGCGGTTTGTTGATTCCCGTGGGTGAGGATAGGCGGAAGCAGTCTACCGAGCCCACCGATCGTAATTCTCAGTTCCCTTAATTATTGTCATGTGTTTATCACAAGATACTATAAGACAAAATCGTCAGAATCGGAAATATTCTTTGATGCTATCTCGAAGGGTCTCGACTTTTTTTGTGCGCCTTCCATAACGAATCTCTTGAATCAATCCATCGGCCAAATTGAGGTTCTCTTCAGCTTCTTTCAATGCGTTGGAGTGTCGATCGCGACGACCGATCTTGAGGAAATACTCGGTGTACATCAGATGGCTATCCGCCTCATGGATCTTCAGTCCCGCGTGCTTCGACATGAATAGCGCCTGGTCAAGGCTCCACCGTGCTTTGTCCCATTCTTCGGTTTCCAAGTAGAGCTCGGCGAGGGCCAAGAGCGCCTTGGGCTCGTGCGGAATCTGACCTATCTGGTGGAGCTTTTCGGCCGCCTGCTCCAGCGCTCGTCTCGCGTCGTCAAAGACCCCCGTCCCCTTCTTGAGTTCCCAGCGAAGAGACGCTTGTCCGAGGGCAAGCAGATCGGCCGCTCTGGACAGCAGGTCGACACCCTGCGTGTCAGTAGTCTGGGGCTGCGACTCATACCGGGAGAGCGACCAGGCGACCCGCTTCATCACATCTTCCTCCCGGCCCTCGAGATCCATCAACAATTCGGAATACCATAGTCCAAATATACCTGATAAAAATATGCAC
This sequence comes from uncultured Planctomycetota bacterium, assembly GCA_963779785.1. Classification (GTDB taxonomy): domain Bacteria; phylum Planctomycetota; class Planctomycetia; order Isosphaerales; family Isosphaeraceae; genus CAVRFS01. The sequence goes on along the minus strand of CAWAAW010000065.1, from coordinate 21,253 downwards.
TCGCTGAATCTATCACTTTGCTTTTTCTCCGCCTTCTTGAACTCGTCCTCCGCTTCTTTAACCATGCCCATGTGATGATAGACTCTGCCCAGAATGACATGCGTGTCCATTGGCTCGTAGAGGTTGATGTCCTCGAAATCGGAAGGGTCGGCGTCGACCAGGAGATCAAGCTGGGCGGAGATCTTGTTCTGCTGGTGCTTCTTGTGCTCGTTGCCTTCAGAGTCGGGAGACGTGCCGCCGGGATTCGCGATCCCCACTCCCTTGATCGCGTGGATCTGCGCGTGCTGGAGCTCTGCCCATCATGAGATACACTTCGGCCAGGCGGCGATGCTCCTTGGCATGGTCGTATCGACTCTCCTTAACAGCCTCGTCTTTGAGGGCTTTTCTGTGTGCTGCAACCGCCTCGGGCAAGCGGCCGACGTGCCATAGCTCCAGCGCACTTTCCATTAGTGTAAATGCGTACAGTTTCGGCCCAATCCTCAGCTTGCCCCGATCGTCAAATCCCAGTTCCTTGAGCTTTTTGTCATCGGCGCGGACACCCGAGCACTTCTGGGTCTTCAAGCTCCTTCCGGCTGATGATCAGCTCTCGAAGCGCGGGAAGCGGCTTCGTGAACTTCTCTTCGAAGGAACACTCGAGCACCGCCAGCACGTCGGATGGTCGACCCCAGTTGTAAGTCAGGCTTCTCCGCGAACCGATCTGAATAGATGCCCACAGAGTCTTAACCAGAGCCCTGAGATAATTTTGTTCAAGACATTCGTCGCGAGCCCGTCGGCACAGTTCGTGGATCTTGCTGAGCAGGACCGATGGCGCAGGAGCCTCCGGCCGTTTTACTTGGGCATCCGGTTTTTCGGATTGACTTGACTGGTCGTAAATCTCTTTCCTCACCGTCTGTAGAACACTGCGGGCATTCCGGACCTGTTGCGCATAGCTACTCTCCTTGTCTTGAGACATGAAGTACTCCCTGAGGCCGACGCCTGCCAGGTAGCCGTCGGCTTTCGGCTCGGGCGAGTCGCCGGACCGAACACGATACTCGACCCTCACGATCCATCCGTTTTTCAGAAGACGGTTCCAGATTTCTTTATCCCGGAGCGCTGAGCCCTTTGGCGTGCTGGACGACATTCGTCGAACGAGCCTCTTGATCTCCTCGTCGGTGGCCTCGGATTCGAGGAGGCAGCAGCGTGCAAGGAAGTCCTGTTCATCGCCATGCAATCGCTCGACATCCTCCGCAAGTTTCGCGCCGTTCGGATCATCGGACTCGAGTTCAATCGTCTCCAGGGCACACGGCTTGCTATACAGGTTGCCTAGAAGTCCAAGCAGCCGGGGATCGCCGGCGAGCACGCAAACGATGGGACTTTCTCTCAGTGCGGTGAGGTGACTGACGAATGCCGCCAGGCCCGGGTCGCCTTGGCCGCTCCCCGGTTCGCCGGCCAGCGAAGGAAGATGGTTGTCGATCCCGTCTAACACGAACAGGGTTCGCCGGTGCTTTCGCTTCGCGGCCCGCCTGACGAGTCGGACCGCCCGCGCCCAGGGAGAGACCGAGTGGAGCGTCGGCAAGATATCGCCGAAGTGCCGGCGGGCCTGGTTGATGAACCTCTCGGAAGCCGTGGGCACGCCGGCTTCGCGCTGACAGTGGAACGACCAGACGAACACGTCGGCGGCATCGCTGAACCGCGTTCCCGGCTTTCCTTCGATCCACTCCGTCAGCCATGCCGTGAGCAAGGCGGTATTGGCACGCTGTTCCCCTTTCAACAGGATCAACAAGGGCTGATGGCTCAGCCGATGCCCTTTCCAGATCTCGTCGAGCTTGTTCAGGGCTGCGGGATCCCACGGGTCCGCGCGGCAGGGGAGGAAGCGGCCGCCGAAAGCAGCAAGTCGCGTCGCCATCGGGATCCGCCGCGGCCTTGAACGATTCCGTCAAGTCATATATGAGCTTATGTATAATTGGGAAATCGTCATGTTCCCTATGGATTAGGAGAGCCGGTCGACTGTGCCCCAGGAATTTGATCGGTCCGATCGCTCCGTTCATCTGGCTCATAAGTGTACCAGCCCAGCATGATCCACTCATCGTCAAGACATACAGCACTCAACGATGCAGGTACATCATATGCATAAACATTCGTGGCTGGCAATCGGTGAACAGTTCCTTGAACTCTTGCTGTCGACGGAGCAGCTTTCCTGGTTTGATGGCTGATTCCGAGCAGATGAGGAACCCTCTCATGCTGCACGTAGACATTCACGACGGCCTTCTCATTCTCCAGCAGCTTCTTAATCAATGACATGCTATGATGACAAACGTATTGAATCAAAGTTGCCTTTGTCGGGCCAGACATCCCCTTGCCCCAAGTGTTTTCGTTGCTTCTCGACGAGGCTCAGCAAGTGCGCATAAGCGGCCTCCGCCGACGGAAAAAGTTGAAGTTGAGGAGGATCGCTGGGAGACGCTGGGACCCCCTCCCCTGCGGTTGCAGAAGGCTCTGCCGCTCCCCGTTTCGAGCCCGTCTTCACGGCGGTGTTTATGTAACAAAAGCGTTTATCGCCTCGGTTATATTGACTGAAATGAAACAGCGAATTCTGGAACACATCATGCGACACCTCGCGGATTTTGCTCAATCCATGAGGTGGCCCGTGAGTTTGCGGAGTGTTCCCGGACGTCTTGGCAGCGAACCACTCCCGAACATCATCCTGGCCCGCTTCGAGAAGGCGCCACGCGGCTTGGGGCCAAGATCCTTCCGCCTGGAGATCGAGGGGCTCGAGGGGCTTGTCCGCGTTATTCACCTGATTTGACGATGATCGAGCGACAGTCAGCAGCTCCGTGAATGATCCAAGCTCCTTGATTCGATCCTCCCAGGTTTCCCGCACCTTCCTCATATTTTGGTCTTTGGGCCGGCTGCCACCGGTCGCGCCATCGTCGCCGGGCGGGAAGGGCCATATCTCTGCGGGCCACGCGAGCAGTACATATCCTTGGCCGATGTCCCCTTCTCGATAGCGTTTGTGAAACAGGAGGAGGAGATAGGCGCAAACCGCCCGATCGCGCTTAACGTTCCTTTCGCCTGTAACGGGAAGCGCACAGAGATGCTGATAGGCTCGACCGAAGAACTGCTCCTCACCCCCTTTCAACAAGGGACTGCCAGGAATGGCCCGCTGAGCGGCCTTCTTGAGCTTCTTTCTTTGGGCCACGGCGCCTCTCCTTGAGACCGGTTGAAGAGTGCGTCCAGGTCGCGCGACTCAAGGATCCTCAACCGGCTTGGATTTTTTTTGGAATTTTCGACAACCCTTTTCCCCATCCTGCAGAACCTGGATCAAGCACAAAGTGTGCGGCCAGGGCAATGGTGATCGATCGCGAGACCGGCGAAATTCGCATTGGCTGCACTGCTCTCAGGAGCACGCCCCAGCGCGAGCTGCCGCGGGTTCAGGCGTGGCGGAACCTGGCCCCGGCTCGAATCCTCACCGTAAGTCGGCCATTTTAATGGCTTTTTGCTACACGTTCAACAGCCTTCCTGATCAAGCGCTGAATCAGCGCTGGCTCACTCCCTGTGCCGCGCCGAAGCATGCTTCGCACTGCGCGCACCAGTCTCGGGGCGGTCTCAGCGAGCACCGATTCGGCACTGCGCCGAACAACATTGTGCGCAATATAAAGTCATTGTAGTAAACGACTTACGAACAAAGTAGTGCCTTGTATGGAAGGGCCGGCCCCAGGTAAAATCCGGCCACTGGCCGAGGGAAACAGCCCTCGCTTGCGGGTGATGGATCTCTCTTAGCAGGAGTTGCTCTCATGGCGACCCAGCACTTGATGATCAGCCACACAAAGACGACGTCGCGCTGCACTAAACGTCAACATAAGTCGTTTGCCGCTGCCCAAAACCACTTGCTCGAACTCGAAAAACGGCACTTGGTCGAGGGCGACCCGAAGCCCGGAAAGCTAAAGATTTACAGATGTCAATTATGCTCGTTTCTTCATGTAGGTCACTCGTTCTCAACCACATCCGGCAACGGTGCCCGGAACTCAGCTCTCGGTCCAATCAGGAGGGTTTGATCCATGCTCACCCACCACGACCTTGTCCAGGTGTATCTCGACCTGTTGGCGAAAGCCGAGCGCCAGAACGCGGTCGACGCTCTCCACGACGTCATCATCAGGTTTCTGAGTGGCCCCTGGCTCGCGTCGGTCGACGACATCCAGCAGCTTCGCCATTACGTCTGGGCCGCGGCGAGGAATGCCGACGTCGACCGCCATCGGAAGCAGGTCCGTCGGCGCAAACATGAGAAGCTCTACTTCCTCCAAAACCAAGCGATTCGTGAAGCCAACGACTCATAGGAGACTGTACCAATGAACGAATTTGAGGAAGCCTGTAGCCTACTCGCTCCGCTTTTCGGTCTCGCCCTGGGCAGCCTCACGGACGTTGAGGCCCTGGTGCTCGTCAACGTCGACTTCTACGCGGTCCCTCAGGTGGACCTGGCCAAGAAGTTGAAGCGAACCCGATGCAATGTCTGTCGTGCGCGTCGCCGGGGATTCGACAAGTTCTCGGCGGCGTGCAATGAACTGATCGACCAGTCGCCTCGGCGCGGCTTTCTGAGAGAGATGCTCAGCTCGCAAGCGTTCCGACGCGAACTGGTGGTCGTCATGGAACAGTCGATCCGCCGACGGCTGGCCTGCCCCCAGGAATCGATCCCAAGACCCGCCCCGGCCGTGCCCGCTCGGGTGCGACCGGGGCCAGTCTGTCGGAAAGGTCAAGAACGACTCGGAACCCGATCGTGCTCAGCCTCTCGGTCGGGGTGACTCGCCGCCTTGCGCCTGACGCGGAAGCTTCCTCGCCGGTCGCTGAAGCAGCCGCCGCGCACGACCTTGAAATTACCCTCGACCGGCTGGAAGGGGCCGAGCGGGTCGTGCTGGGGACTCTCGCGGAAATAATCCGCGCTGTAGAAGTCGTTGGTCCATTCCAAGACATTCCCGATGACGTCGTGCAACCCCGAGGGGTTGGGCCTACGGAGGCCCACTGGGCGGGTCTTCGCTCCGGAATCGTCGGCAAGCCAGGCCTCGTCCGGTTCGAACGAGCCGGTCCTGCCAGCACGAGCAAAGTATTCCCACTCGGCCTCGGTGGGCAGGCGAATACTTCCCGCTGGCAAGCCCTCCAGCATGGCCAGGCGGCGACAGAACTCCAGCGCGTCGTAGAAGGTGACACGCTCGACCGGGTGGTCGCTCGTGTCGGCCAGTCCCGCCATCTGGCCAGGCTGGAAGAAGCTGGGGTTACGCCCCATGACCTTGAGGAACTGGCTCTGTGTGACCTCGGTCAGTCCCACGTATTTGCCTTGTGTGATAAACACGCGATGTTGTGGGTGCTCGTCAGACCGACCGTGCTGAGTGGACCGCTTGGGCTCGGGGCTTCCCATCAAAAACCCGCCCGGCCGAACCCAGAGGAGAACAACACCGGTCACCTCGAGGGTGCGCCGGGAGTGAGTGTTCAGGTCGAAGTGGAGGACCGATGGGACGGCGCCCGCTGAGGGGTCGATGCGTTCGATCACCTGCGGGAACCCCTTGAGCGTCGCCGTCAGGCTCCACGAGGTACCAAGCGCAAGCCGACAGTCGCAGGGCGTCCGGAGGACCTGCGCCGGTTCGGTCTCGCCCGCGCGACGGATCAAGACCTGCGCCCGGCAGGGTCGGAAGTCAGCGCCACGGAACAGCCGCTGGGCTCGAGTCGGAAGTCGTCCACGTGCTGGACCGAGTCGCCCGCCTTGACGTCGAAGCTGCTTTCGAAAGCGTCGTAGCCGTTGAGCGACAGCCTGATCCGGTGCGAGCCGACGGGCAATTCGACCTCCGTCGGCGTGGGCCGCTGGAGAACGCCATCGAGCCGAAGCGTCGCGCCGAGGGGGGCAGAGGCGATCCGCACCACCCGGTCCTTGGCCACCAGGGGGAAAATGCCGAGGTCGATGATCTGTTCTCCCTGGCGACACTCCACGGCCGGGAGGATCTTGGTCTGATAGCCCGGTCGCGCAAGCTCGACGAAGTGCCTGCCGAGCGGCAAGGAGACTCGCCCGGGGGTGATCACTTCCGTGGCCTTGCCGTCGACGAACACGGTGGCCTTCTGCGGGTTTGAGTCGATCTGGGCCATCACCACGATCGGGTTCAGAGTGTACGGTCCGAGCTTCTTGACCCCCGAACTCTCGTCGACGTCGAACTGGGGTACATTGTGACTTTGATATCCGGCCATGCTCAGACTCAGCGAGTGGGGACCGATCTTCACGTCGAATCGGGCCGGGGTTCGTCGCCCCATGTCCCGGCCGTCGCATGCGACTGACGCGCCGACAGGGTCGCTTTCGACCAAGATCGTGCCAGACGGCCCTTGGCGTAAGTAATTGAGGGCAAACCCCAGGACAAAGGGGATGACGATGATGGCCGCGAGGGCCGCCCACGACAACTTGGGGTGGTTGCTGAATGTCTCTCGCGTGCGGTCGAAGGAGAAGATCGAGCGCTGCGGGATCACGACGACCGTTTCCGGCCGTGCGACCAGGAGCTCGAATGGGTGGCTCTCGGAATGGTCGCGAATCGCCAGCGCAGTGGGATTCGGAACGCTCCGCCCTTGGCTGCCGACCGAGCCCTGTAACGCCTGGACGCCCTTCCCGGCGACCGGTGCGTTCTGCCGCAACACCTGGAGCACGCTCGCCGCGCTCTCGAAGCGGGCCTCGACACGCTTCTGGATCATCCGGTCGAGCACCAGGGCGAGGTCGTCAGGTAAATTCTTGATCATTGTTGAGGGCTCGGGGAGCTGGCCATCACATGCCTGCCAGCGCGCCCAAGCGAGCCAGGGATCTTCCTGACTGCGGCCAACGTCCGGGATCAGGTCTTCGAGCCGGCGACTCTGGAGCAGCTCGATGGTCACAAACGCCAGGGAGTAGAGGTCGGCCGCCGGCCCGATCGGTCCAAATGCCGAGTTGAAGAGCTCGGGCGCGGCGTATTTCTCGGCCGGCTCAAACCGCTTTGGTTTCGCCTCCATACCCGAACGGGGACGGCGGTGCCGCCAGCTCAGTAAGGGAACGTCGTCTGCAGCCACCGTGCACGACTCATCACTCAAGGGAAGTCCCAACCCATCGGCCAACTTGTAGCCTCCATGGTCGTCGATCAGGACGTTGGTTGGCGAGATCGCACCATGAAGGCGGTGGAGAGTGGAGTGGAGGTGGTCTAACGCTGCGCAACCCTGGCAGAGCAAAGCCCGGGCCTGGTCGACGCCGATCGGCTTCTCCTTCGGCGCCCGACGAATCGCACGCGTCATCCGGTCGGTCAGGGTCCAACGCCCGACGTGGTCCACCCAGTAGGGCGGCAGGATATTCTCGTGGTGCGAGCCCGCGGTGGCACGGAGATAGGCCCAGAAGCTGCCGGTCAGGCCGCGTTCCCCTCGGTCCACATAGATCTTCAGTACGGCATCGCGCTGCCGATTGAGGTCGAAGACTCTGTGGAGCACACAGTCTGGACCGTTCGGGAGTGGGTTCATCCGTTGGCAGTCGAGTTGTTTCAGTCGGTCATCGATCGGCTTCATGAGCTCGGCACGAGCCTCTTCATCGAACACGGCGACATCCTCAGTCTGATCGTCCATCGGTCCGAGTCCTCTTCTCGCTGTCTCCGCGCGCTGGTACGACCGACGCACCGCGCGTGCGAAACCTATTGAACTGACGTCGAACCGGCTGTTCTGTTGCACGTTTTACGCGACGCGGCGCGTTGCCGATCCTCGGCAGGATGAATCGTGTCCGTTGGGTGCAACGACACGTGGCCCGCATCGTCCTCCTTTTGAGACGCGACCCAGCACTGGCCCTGAACGCCTTACTGCACACGCCAACTTGGGGAGGATCGATGAGAGGAATGATCTCGGACGCAACGTATCAGCAGGCAATCCGGCACTTTTTGGAACCAGTTGAGCCTTTACTCAGCGACTCGACGGTCACCGAAGTTCTGATCAACGGCCCATTCGAAATTTACTACGAGCGCGACGGAAAGCTGACACTCTCGGAACTCAGGTTTCCCAGCACAGCACTGTTACGGGCGGCGGTGTTGTCGATCGGAGAGTTCGTCGATCGCCCCATTGATGACGATCACCCCGTGCTGGATGCCCGACTGCCGGACCGGTCGCGGGTTCACGTTGTGCTTCCCCCTTGCTCGCGGCAAGGGATCACGGTGTCGATCCGGAAGTTCGTGCGGGCCAGCTTCGAGCTGGGTTTCCTGACGTCGAGGGGCTTCCTCACCGCGGAAGCAGCCGAGTTCCTGGCCCTGATGGTCTTGCTGCGCAAGACCGTGGTGATCGCCGGGCCCGCCGACACGGGAAAAACGAGCCTCCTGAACGCACTCTCGGGCGAGATCCCCAGAGAAGAGCGCATCGTGGTGATCGAGGACACCTCGGAGCTGCGCCTGTCGCAGCCGCACACCGTTTATCTTGAAGCCCGGCCCCCGCGGCCGGACGGCTCGGGGGAGGTGACAATCCGCGACCTGTTCGTGGCATCGCTCCGGATGCGGGCCGACCGGATCCTGATCGGCGAGGTCCGACGTGACGAGGCATTGGACCTGATCGAGTCGATCAACTCGGGTCACGAGGGGACCTTGACAACGATCCACGCGCGCGACGGCCTCGCCGCGGCGGCTCGGATCGAGACCCTCTGCCTCAGGGGCAAGGTCCCCATGCCCGCTCCCGTCGTCAGGCTCCTGGTCGCTCACGCTCTCGACGTGGTCGTGCGGCTCACGCGCGATACCGACGGCACGCGCCGGGTCGCTTCCATCGTGGAGGTCGAGGGAGTGGACGACGACGGCCACTACCAAGTGCGCGAATTGTTCCGGTTCGAGGGCCACGGGCGCGACCAGCACGGGCGGTTGTTGGGAGAACTCCGTCACACCGGCGTCCAGCCCACCTTCGCCTCACTTCCGTTCGAGCTTGGATACGGCGACCGCGTCCAGCATTCTGCGGCGCTGTTCACGCCGCCAGCGGCTCAATGACCGTCCGGAAAAAACTTCACGTCAAGTGCAACCCGACATAACGTTGTTCGTTTTCAATGTGGATGCCGAACGACGGTCACGCGGATGTCTCCGCAGGGGCTAATTGGAGCCGGCCGGAACGGTCACGGCGAGCGGCATTCCCAACCAAGAGGAGTTCTCGCAATGGTCGAGCGTCGGTGCGATCGCCTAGCCATGGGCGTCCGCTCCCTGCTCACGAAGACGGTGGGGGCCAACAGCATGGTCGAGGTCGTGCTAATCATCGTGGTGGCCGCCCTGCTCGCTGGCGTCCTCTGGAAGGCGTTCTTCTCATCAAACGGCGCGTGGTTGAAAGAACTCAGTCACGGCGTCGCTCCGTTCCCCTACTCCCGTTCAATCTTGGATACGGTGACCGCGTCCAGCATTCCGCGGGCTCACTGACCGTCGGGAAAAAACTTCACGCCAAGTGCAACCCGATATGACGTTGCTCGTTTTCAATATGGAAGCCGAACGACGGTCACGCGGATGTCTCCGCGGGGGCAAATTGAAGCCGGCCGGAACGGTCACGGCGAGCGGCGTTCCCAACCAAGAGGAGTTCTCGCAATGGTCGAGCGTCGGTGCGATCGCCTCGCCATGGTGGTCCGCTCCCTGCTCACGGAGGAGGAGGGGGCCAACACCATGGTCGAGGTCGTGCTAATCATCGTGGTGGCCGCCGTGTTCGCTGGCGTCCTCTGGAAGGCGTTCTTCTCGTCAAGCGGCGCCGTCACGAAAGGCGGGAACAGCGTCATCCAGACCTTCACCAACTTCTTCAACAACTCCCCTGACCTGAGTGGAACGGCTTCCTAGCCCCGCTCAGGCCCGCGTCAACCCTGGTGACGGCGGGCGCTCGTCGCCAACGACCCCGCCGTCACCGCCAAAAAATGAGGAGGTCTTGCCTCATGTTCGCGCGTCTGATCGAACCCTTTGCCACGGCCTGCCGCGTGCTGATGCGCGAGCAGGGAGCACGCAGCGAAAAGATCGAGATCCCGTTGACCCTCCCGTTGACTGTCCCTTTTGCGGCCGTGGTCGCAGGAGTCGTCTGGAAGTTGTTCTTCATATTTCCAGATGGTCCAGTCAGGATCGCGGAGCCCGGCGTGACCATCATCAAGTGGTTCGCCGAGTTCTTTTCAACACCGACCCCGATGTTTTAGCCCGCGTCGGGGACCACTGAACCCTACCGACGGCGGGTGTTCGACGCAGACGACCCCGCCTTCGTTTTTCGATACCAGAGGACGAAGGGGATCGATCCGATGGAACTGGGAATCGCCTCATTGAGAGTAGAGAACGGTCGAGTCAGGCCGGCGGCGTACCAGCGGCGGCGGCGCGCCTGGCAGGCCGCGATGGTGTTGCCACCCATTCTGACCCCGGCCTGGTGTGTGGCATGGCAGCGGGGCACCGCGGCTGGACTCGTGCTGCTGCTGTTAATTGTGGTCGCGACAGTGACCGACGAGGTCTCGGGCAAGATCCGAAACTGGGCGACCTTCCCGGCCTTGTTCTGGGCCCTGGCGATCAACTGTACCGGCTGGCTGGCCAGGAATCGGGGTTGGGCATTCGTTGCCTTGCTGGGCGACATCGGGGTTGCGGATTGCCTGGTCGGTGGGCTGGTTTGCTTTTCGGTAATGCTGCTGGGGGTGGCGCCCTCGGGCCGGGGGCAGGGTGACGTCAAGTTGGCCATGGCGATCGGTGCACTGATCGGCTGGCAGTTGGGCCTGTCGGCAGTCGTCTACACCTGCGTGGCGGCGGTCGCGTGCCGCAACGCGATACTGCTCTGGCGCGTTGGGCCGTGGGCCGTGGCCTACCACCTGTTGCAGCCACTGGGAGTCAACAAGCTCTTGCCTCTGCCGATCCCCGCGCCGACGGCCGAGCAACAGCACTGGCTTGAGCGTCCGGAGCGGCTCGCGAAGTACTTCGCCGTGGGGACTGCTGCCGCCGTCGCCGGAGGGTCCTTGCTATGACGGGAACTGCGCGACGCTCCGGGATGGCCATGGCCGAGGTGGTCCTCGCCATCGTCGTGCTGTTGCTGGGGGCCCTGGTGCTGTTCCGTTTGGGGTGTGTCGCCTGCAACCTCTTTTATCACATGGCGGCAACATTGATCGGCTGGCCCTTGCTCTAAATCCTGGTTCGAGAGGAGGGGAAGGTACGCGATGTTGACCATCGCCGGCAATGTGCTGTCCGCCTGTGACGCGACAGGCCTGCTCTGGGCGGCCGTCACACTCACCCTGGCGTGCGCCCAGCGGCGCGGCTGCGGCAGTATGTTCCGAAGCCTGGTCAGCGATGAGACCGGGGGGTCGTACATGGCGGGCGCGGTGATGGTCTTCCCCCTCAAGATCATGCTGATCGCGATCGTGGTCGAACTGACGATGCTGCTGATCGCGCTGGGGGGGACGTTCTACGCCTCCTACGTGACGGCGCGGTCGGCGGTCGTCTGGCTCTCGGCGGCGCCCAGGCGCTCGGGGCCGAGCGGATCCGTCTGGCGGCCGTCCAGGCGATGGTGCCGCTGGCGTCGAGCGATGCCCGCTGCCTTGGACCATCGGCCCCGGGTGCGGGGCCGGGGGGGCTGGCGTATATCGCCGCGTACCACCGCTACAGCCCTAGTGGACCGCTCGGAGACCTTTATCTCGCGAACAAGTACCGCTACGCCACTGCGGCCGTAAGTGTCGTGATTGTGCCGTCGGCGCCGAGCTGGAACTCGGACGTGACGGCGATTCTCAACTTCGAGCACGCGGTCCGCTGCCCGATCCTGGGACCTCTCGTCGGTCACCGGGCTCCGTGGGGGGGAATGTTTACACCGTCACGATCCCGGCGCGGGCCACACTCCGCAACGAAGGTCCCAAGAACGGTGGGCAGACACTGGGGATCAACTATGCGTCCGAATGACTTTGAAACCGCCGGCCGGTGCCCCTCGAGAAGGGGAACGATCTCGACCGCCACCATTATCGCACTGGTGTTCTTCTTCGTCCTATTTCTGCTGCTGATGGACTCGTATCGCGTGATCAGCGAGAAGTTTGAGGAACAGAACGCGGCAGATGCGAACGCATTCTCGCTGGCTGAGTGGCTGGCCCGCGGGCTGAACGCGTTGACAGGCACGAACCACCTGATGGGCGAGATGATGTCGCTGGTCGTGATCCATGAGGCGATAGCCGGATACAATGTCGACGGTGCCGACCTCTCCGCGGCGGACCGCGCCCTGCGCGACGCAAGCCGACGCCGAGCTGATGACCCTCCAGCCGCTCGCCCACGCCGTGGGGGGCTGGACCATTTCTTACCCTTACGTCGTGCAGCCGTTGATGGCCGCGGCAACCGTCGGAGAAGGAAAGCTGAACCTCAAGGAGGCGGTGGTCCAGCTCTACCAGGAGCAGATTGCCGCCTCGCTCTTGCCGGGTGGCTGGATCATCATCGAGGAACTCAATCTCGCCGAGCTCGAGATGCTGGACGAGTGGCTGTTCCTGGACGAGCTCGAGGAGCTTGCGGTGCGCGAGCCTCCCCTTAAAGGAGGAGCTCTTCGATACGCTCCTGCCCGCCGCCAAGGCTTACGAGGACGAGGTGGTCAAGACCGTCCCGATCCTCGCGGTGCAGACGGTCCAGCGGCTCTCTAGCCTGAACGCTGTGGAAGGGGCGGTCGACCCGAATCCGCCGCAGTTGCCGGTGGAGCAGGAGGCATTTGACGCCGATGGGCTCGATCACACGGCCGGCATTGCGCATTCACAGATCGTGCGCGCCACCTTCCCCTGGGTGAACTACGACCGTGCCCCGATCATCGCCGAGACCGCGTGGATGAACGTCTCCCAGACCGCGCAGCTCTACCGCAAATGGACCAACTACGATGTGATCGAGAAGTGCTGGCAGTTTTATGCTGAAGAAGGATCCTATCTCTATATCCTTGCCGACTCGGGGCAGGACCTCAAGGGGTTCGAGAGCTGGACCACCAACTCCCGGCAGGCCGACCGCCGGTTCGCCGTCCTCGGCTTCGCGCGACGGCCTCCTTACCGCCCGTATGGAGCACCGGCGCCTCTCGGTGCAGAACCCGGCGGGAAGGGTCGCGTACGCACAGGCACTGGTCTACAACGCGAACTCCCAGCGGCCGGACGCCGGACCGCCGCTGTACCAGCGCGAGGTCGGCTGGGACACGCTCAACTGGCAGCCACCGGTCACGGAGAGCTTTGCCTACGAGTTTCCGGCGGGCGAGAACGGCACGCCGGGCTGCCCGCAGATCCTTTTGAACTGGCAGGCCAAGCTCGTCCCGGTCACGTCGCGACTCGACGACTCGCCGGGTGTTCTACCCACTCCGTTCGCGCAAGTCATCCGCAGCGTCGTACCGGTCGCGGCGACGCAGCGAACCCACTGAGGCCAACCATGATGAGAGTCGTACGACGCTTCCGTCCCGGTCGCCCTCGGGGTACGGCACCTGCCGAACTGGTGCTCATGCTACCTCTGGTGCTCGCCATGGTATCGATCATCCTCACCGGCATGGTCGTGGGCGGGACGCGGCTGATTGTAGCGCACGCGGTCCGGCGTGACGCCTGGGTGCAACTCCACGGGACGCCGCCTGCAGCGCCGCTCGGCATCGCCGCGGCGGCAACCTTCGACCTCGGGCGGCTCGCGGGCGTCCCGACCGATGCCGGGCTTGTGCTCTGCCAGCGGTCGCGGACCACGCCGGTGCCAAGCGTACCGCCGATGCCCCCGTTCTCGGCAACGCTGCAATTCGGGGTGATGGGAGGAAGCTGGGACTACCAGTCGATCCCGTTCCCGCCCCGGCCACCGCTGCAATCCGACCCGCGGTTCTTCGTCTATGCGCCGGCGGCGCGAATTGTCATGCCGTTCGCGATCAATGCCCCGCCCTCGCGGTCCGTAAACGGAACAACACCTTAGAGAGGACTACGTCATGAAACCCTGGATCAAGGTCTTGGTCCCGATCGGACTCTTCGCTGCCGCCGCGGCGATCAACACCATCGTGATCACGCAGCAACTGGCCGAGCAGCCCTACGTCATCGTGCGGCGGCAGATTGTCGCGGGAGAACGGTTCGACCCCTCCGCTTCGACCTGGTGTCACTCCCCGGCGACCCCGAGCGGCTACGGGGGACGCTGATCCCGGGTGAAGACCGCGATGTCATCCTCGGGATGGTCTCCCGCCGTGACCTGCACCCGGGCGATCCCGTCTTCTGGAGGGACCTGAAAAAGCCGTCGACCACGGTCGAGCTCAGTCCCGACGAGTTGATGCTCCCCGTCGACCTGAACGGCGTGCCTGTGGAGACCAGTCTGCTGTTCCCAGGCTGCCGGCTCGACTTCTGTGTCGCCCCGGCCACGGCCGACGTCCGTCGGGCTCCCCACGGCCCGGCGGACGCCGAGGGGGCGGAGCCGGAGGGCTATCAGCTCATCGGCCCGTTCCGCGTCCTGACCGTTGGCAGGGACGCGACCCGCGCCGTGGCCGGCGCGGCCTCGCTCACGCTGGCCTTCGACAACGAGGCACGCCCGGGTTCGAGGGGTAACGAACGACTGATCTCGGTCGCCGTCAGGGTCCAGGCCGACGGCAAGTACGACCGCTCAGCGCGCCGCCTGCTTGAAGCACTCGCGGCCAGGCGGATCACGGCCATCGTCCTCCGCGCGGGGGGCTGACCGGAACGGCGGGATGATCGCCACTTTTCGTCTCGGAGCTTGCGCCATGCCCTATATCGTCTATCGCAACGTGGTCCTCAGCAACAGCCCGCAGCAGAGCCGCTTCGAACTCGGCTCGGGCGGTGATTGCCGGTTCATGGTTGGGAGCGACCCGACCAACCATCTGGTGCTCAACAACCCCTGCGTGGCGCGGTTCGCGTTCGAGCTCCAGCAGGTCGATGGCGACTGCTACCTGATGCCGCAGGCGGGCGTGGCCGGATGCACGATCGGCAAGCTCCCGGCGCTGCCTGGAAAGCGCTACAGGATCGAGAACCACGTCGAGATCGAGATCGGCCCGTACGTCCTTTCCGTTCACGGGGAAGACGACGTCGCCCTGGAAGCCTCCGAGGATGCGCCGGAGGCTCGACGCCAGGGTGCTCGAGGTTCTCCAGGCCATTCACAAGGAGTTGGTGCCCCGGGTTCCGCACTACGGATCCGAGCTCGAGCACGACGCGCGCGACCGCGACGGCGCGGGAACAGGAACGGGTCGGAAACCTCTCGAGGTCAACCCGGAGATGATCGACGTGGAGCACGGTATTGCACAGATCGCCCGGGACTGTTCCCTGCTCGACCCCGAGCTGATCCCCCACCTTGCCGCGTCTGCCTCCGGTTCGAGCTGCTCAATACCCTGATCAAGGTCGCCAGCGTCGAGGACGACCCCTGGCGCGGCGACGTCTCGTGGCGACGGCTCGTGACGACGTCCCCCGAGCGAGAGCGAGAGCTCGACCAGGCCAAGAACTCGCTCCTCCGGTGCTCGGTGTCGTGAGCATGACCGACCTTGGCGCCCAGGTCCAGCGGGTCGAGCGCCATTTCTGGACCGTCTGGCCCAACGTCGCCGCCAGTCTCCCCCATGGCGCCGTCCCCTACCTGGCCCTACGCCATCTCAAGAAGGAGATCAAAGACATCCTCTTCGGCTATGGCCCGCTCGAAGACCTCCTGAGAACACCCAGTATCAGCGAGATCATGGTGGTCAGAAGCGACATGATCTACATCGAACGCGAGGGCGTGATTGAGAACTCGGGGCGGCGGTTTGTCTCGGACCACGTGACTGAGTCGATCATCGAGCGGATCGTGGGCCTGGCCGGCGCACGGATCGACCGATCGAAACCCGTGGTGGACGCCCGGCTCCGGGACGGCAGCCGGGTCAATGCCGTGATTGCTCCGGTTGCGGTCAGCGGCCCTTGCCTAACAATCCGCAAGTTCACCATCCTCAAGCCCACGATCGACAAGCTCATCAGCGAGGGCTCGATCACGCCAGCCGCGGCCGAGTTCCTCCGCGCCGCCATTCGTTACAAGAGAAACATCGTGGTCTCGGGCGCAACCGGCTCGGGTAAGACGACGTTGTTGAACTGCCTCTCGGGGTTCACACCCGAGAAGGAGCCGCACGATCACGATCGAGGACGTTGCCGAACTGTATCTGACGGCCAGCCATGTCGTCCGCCTTGAGACCAAGCCCGCGAACGTGGAAGGGAAAGGGGCCGTCACGCACCAGGATCTCGTGAGAAACGTCACGCGGATGCGGCCCGACCGAATCATCGTCGGCGAGGTTCGCGGTCCCGAGGCGCTCGACATGCTCCAAGCGATGAATACCGGCCACGACGGCAGCCTCACCACCATCCACGCGAATTCGGCGCAGGAGGTCGTCACCCGGCTCGTGGGATTGGTCCAACAGGGATCGACTCTTCCAGAGCCGGCCATTCACCGGCAGATCGCCGCCGCGATCCACCTGATCGTCCACATTCGTCGCGAGCGCGACGGCCGGCGCCGCGTGGTCCAGATCGCGGAATGCCTGGGAATCGACCCGTTCAAGGGGGGAATCAGGATGAAGGACCTGTTCGCCATCGACGAGACCGGCAAGCTTGGGCCGACCGGACTGCTTCCCACCTTCATCGACGAACTGAAAGCACGCAACTTTCTCGACATCGAAACGTTCTATCCGGGGGCCATCAGCAACCTGAGCCGGCCCGAACCAACCTGAGGAGTCCCTTACGTGAGCCCCGCGCTACTGATATTCATCAGCTCCACGCTTGTCGGCATCGCCGCCGTGGAGATCGCATCCGCACTGGCCATCGGCGGGACCTGGGTCGCACACTGGCGGTTCGCGGACCTCCTCGCGCAAGCCGAGGCGTTACGCTACCCGTCGCGACGCCAGATCATGTGCGGGCTTGGGGTCTGGGGCGCGATCCTTGCATTGCTGGCAGCATGGCTCTGCCGTGACCAAGTGATCTGGCCCTCGCTCCTGGGCGTCCTGGCGCTAGCGTATTACATGCCGAAGTGGGTGTTGGTCTATCTCCTCAACCGGCGCCGCACGCTTCTGCGAGACCAGCTCGTGACCGCGTGCATCGCGCTGGCTAACACCGCGCGAGCCGGCGTCACGTTGCCACGCGGGCTCCAGGACGTCTCGCGGGAGACGCCGATGCCGCTCCGCGCCGAACTGCGCGAGATCGTCCACGCATTCCTGCTCGGCCGGACCGTACACGAGGCCGTCGGCGACGTCCAGAATCGGCTCCGGATCGACACCTTCGACATCTTCACGGCGATCCTGCTGGTCTGCCACGAAAGGGGAGGGAACCTCGCGATCGCGCTGGACAGTCTCGCCCACTCGCTCCAGGAGAACCAGCGGCTCGAGAGGAAGCTCGCCTCCGAGACCGCCATCGGCAGGGCCTCGCTCTGGGTCATCGGCCTGGTCCCGGTCGGGTTCCTCGGGATGTACTTCCTGTTCGACCCGTTCAGCACAGGCCTGCTGTTCCGCAGCCGCCATCGGGCAAATCTTCCTGGTCGCCTCGGGCGTGTTGACCTTCATCAGTGTGAGGTGGGCCCTCTGGATCCTGAATCTCGAGGGATGACGACCTGATCCCCCCCCCGACCGCAAGGAGCGACCGACCTAAATGAACCCAGCGATGGATCCCACGGCTACAGGCCTGTTGCTCGCCGCCGCTTCCCTGCTGAGCGGCCTGGCGGTGTCGTGGTTGTGGGTGATTCTGCTCGGGCTGGTGGACGCGGACCCCGAGGCCGCCCCCCCCCGCGCGATATTCGAGCGCGATCGCCAGCGCAGGCTCAGGCCGCGCCAGCACAGTCTACCGTTATTTCGGCCCGTCCGTTCGCCAGCTTGCCGGCTGGAACGAATCGAAGGTAGCGGACTTATGCTCCCGGGTTGAACGCTGGCTCATCGCATCGCGGACGGCTGACTGGACCGCCGGTGAGTTCCTTGCCGTTGCCGAGTTGAAAGGCGTGGCCTGGGCCGCCGTCGTGACCGCTTCGAGCACCTGGGGATTGACGTACTCGTGGTGTGTCTGCCTTTTCGCCGTCGTCGGGGCCGGCTCTCTCCTGCGTTCGCTCTGGAAGCTGAAGCGGAAAGCGGACGAACGCACTCGTCGGGTCCGCGCCAGGCTGCCTGTGGCCGTAGACCTCCTCGCCTTGGTTTTTGATGCCGGCGGGACCGACGTCTCCGATGGGCTCGAGGTCGTTGTCCGGGTGATGGCCGGTCACCCACTGGCCGAGGAGTTCGCCATGATGCTCCGCGACATCCGCAAGGGAATGACGCGTGCCGAAGCGCTGACTGCCCTCGCTAGTCGATTCCAGCTCGACGTTCTCAATGATTTCGTGGCGACGGTCATCCAGGGGGAAAAGCAGGGTACTAAGCTTGAGGTCATCTTGAAAAACCAGGCCGGGCAGATGCGGGGCCGTCATTCGCAGTGGCTGGAGAAGGCGGCCGGCCGGGCCTCCGTTAAGCTGCACGGGCCGAACCTGCTGGCGACAGTCGCCGGCGCCTTGCTCCTGGTTGCTCCCTACCTGTTGAGTGCGATCGAACTGCTGGCACCGTTCAGCACGGAGATCGAAAGTACGTTCGAGTGACGTTGTCGAGCCAACCGATCAGGCCGGGAGAATCTTGTCGATGTCTCAGCTTACCCTGGAAATCAAGGTGCAAGGCCAGCGCGCGGAGGTGTTGCTCGATCGCCCGATCGTGCGCGTCGGGAGCGACGCGACATGCGAGGTCCCACTGCCGCCGACGGTCATCGGGCGCACCCGGTGAGCCTCGAGATCCGGGACGGCCGCTGCCGCCTCCACAACCACGAGGCCGAGGGGGCGGAGCTAGGCGGGCGGAAGATCCCACCCGGCAAGTCGTCGGACTGGGGACCGGGCCAGGTACTCCGCCTCAGCAAGGACGTCAAGTTCCGCCTGATGAACCGGGCCTTGCCGCGAAAACCCCGTGCACTCCCTTCGCCTCCCAGGACCGCGAACGGTCAGGCCGCTTCGCACGTCGGCTCAGCGGCACGCAGCATGGTGCGCTTGGGCGTTTATCTTCATCATCGGCGGTGGTGCATACGTACTGTGGCCGTCCCAGGCGCCCGTCACCGACGTCCAGGTCCGGGCTGACCTCCGTGACCTCGTCGACCGGGCCCACCACCACCGCAGCACAGCGATCGAAAACCTGCACCACGCCGAGTTCTGCCTCGCAATCCAGTCAGCCCGGATCGCGGCCCTCCGGGGCGACGCCAAAGCGGCCTCGAAAATCCTCACCGGGGTCCGTGACGCCTTGGTCCAGCAGCGCCGCCCGAACGGCTCATTCGACGACCCCTGGAATAACCAATGCCTCGAGCTGGTCAAGAAAATGGAACAACTCAGTGCGAGGTGAGCCACGGCACAAAACGGTCACGCTGAACGACCCTACTCTAGCTACCGGCTTGGCGGGCCAACCGAACACAAAACTCCTTACCGGACGGAGTCGGGCAAACCGCGCATACGTTCAGTCATCGGTCACTCAAACACTCAGCCCGTTGGCACATCGCATGCGGTTTGTTGGCGCATCGCCGCGATTCGCGCTGGATTGCCCCAGTTGGCGGAACGAGAAGTTATGGTTCAACTTAGCGACCCACGCGAGCAGCTCCATAACTGCGCCCTGAGAGTGGAATTGCTTGATTCATCATACCGGGTGCCGCATAAGCAGAATGAAAGACTGACACCGGGTTTTTGATACCGGGTGCCGCATAAGCAGAATGAAAGACTGACACCGGGTTTCTGACACTGGGTTTCTCCGTGCATCATTTCTGTCTGATCCTGCAAATGGCGTCGACAAAACTGTCCTCGGAGTAGACGGGATCGCCGGAGGGGCTCTCGTGAACTTTTGGCTGCGCGGTTTTCACGTTTTCCCATTCCTGGGGAGCATGCTCCTCCGCCAGGCGAACGAGCAACGGCAACGCGGCTCGGGCATCAGGGCCAATTCGCCCGAGCGCCTGTGCGACGAGCCTCCGCGTCCTGAGCGAAGGCGATGGCTCCCGAGACGGTTCGAGCAGCTTCGTCAGATCGGGCACCGCAGCTTTCGCATTGCCCGCCTTGTCGCCGAGGCATTGAATGGCGAACTCCATGCAGGCCGTGCTTCCGCCGTCCTTCAGAAGGTGCAAGAGCGGAGGGATCGCCACTTGAGCCATCACGTCCTGCATCGCTTCCCGCGCGACGTAGGCGCGCTGGTAACCGCCGAATCGACGAACCACCTGGCAGAGCAAGGACGCGGCTTCGTCGCCGAAGACGAAAGGCAAGCTGCGGATCGCGTAGACCGTCTCGGGCGATTCAGACAACGCCCCTCCCGTCATCATGTCATTGCCACCGGACGGCACGGCGGACCTGGGAATTCTGCGCAACGCCAATTCCTTGACCAAGTCTCTGCCTCGGTGGTCGCCAATGGATACCAGGGCGACGGCCGCTCTGAGACGCGCCACCAGAGGGAGCCCGCTATCCGAGAGAATCTTCACAAGATCCGGTTTCGCCTGCTCGAGCTTCCGTTCCGCGGCCAACTCGAGGGCCAAATTCAGTCCGTTGCGATTGACGTCGGAAAGAGCACGCGAGATTGCGGACGTGGATGTCTCTTGCACCTCGCCTGTCTCGAGATTTACGGTTCGGAGCGGTGTGAGGATGGTCTTATCGCTCGACTGTTTTCGGCCGCCAGCCACGATGACCTCTTTCCGGATTTCATCAATCCACCCTCCCCGGTACCAGAAAACTGTGCTCACCGTAAAGAAGAACTGCTGTATCTCCTTCTCGCTGAAGAGATCGGTCAACTTCTTGCGATATCGAACCGCTCCATCTCTCGAGACGACTGCAAGGGCGTCTCCACTCTCCGGTTTCCCGGATTGATGATGCACGAAGTTGAGACTGATGAATCCCAGGCCGGTAGAGGAAATGAGAATCGGCCCGAGGCAGCGGTCCAGTTTGCCGCGACCGAGCAGTATGTCGCCCTCCCTGACCTTCACGTCGGGATTCGGCTTGGTCACGCGAAGTCCCGATCCGGGTACGTAGGAATCTACGGCAGGGGTCACGGCTCCGGAACCCGACTTGCGCTCAGCGACATCAAAAGTGACCGGCGTGCCCCAGTTCCCCGCAGGTACATTTGCATGCTCATCCGTCTTGACGACGACGTAGTATCGACCTGTCGGGTCGACCTGCCGGAAGTTGCGAAAGGCGCCGAAGCTATCGGCATGCACCGAGCCCTGCGCTGCATATCCGGCCAAGAGGATACAGGTGACGACCGCTTTCAGCATGTCGGCCTGCGTCCGCAATGCCGATAACGAGTGAAAGCTATTAGTGCGACTCATATCTTCCTCAGGGAAATCCTCGGTAGCAGT
>CAWAAW010000064.1:0-256035 GCA_963779785.1 uncultured Planctomycetota bacterium | reverse complement strand
TCTTGACCTGCGGTGGTATCGGGACACCCCCCCTGTCGAACGCGCCTTCTCGAACATCAGCTTTTGCCTGGCAGTCCAGGCCGTCGGTGATCATCCTCTGGGCGATGACGCTGACCTTGTAATGCCCTGCCATGGCGCCGTCGTCGGTCGTCAGGCTGGCGAGGGAGTAATTGCCGTCCTTGATCGTGCCCCCCGCGCTCCGCCCGTTATGGAGATCGCCGGGCGTGAAGGTGATCGTGCCCGACTCCACGGGCTTGCCCTGGTAGGTGACCGTCCCGTACACCGGATACCGCTTGGGTAGGCCGTCGTCACCGCATCCGACGACCGCCCAGACGCCCACGCCGACCACTGCGGCGAAGGCCGCCGACTTGTAGCTCCGCAATATCATCATGAGTCCGCTTCCCCCTTCGCGAGCTGCCCGTCGCCTGGCGGATGCCCCATCGGGCGCGTCGATCGTGGAGATCGCCGCGACCCGGATGGAGTCGACCAGCCACGTTGCGTCGCGACGCTCAGCCTGCCGGTTGATGGAGTTCAATAGGAATCGCTGCTGATCACTTCACCGCCGTTGCGGCTGCCGAGTGCGCATTGCACGACGAGGCTCATCGACTGCTTGAGGAAGTGGACCGACCCGTCCACAAACCCGAAGTTGACGCCGCCGGGATGCCGGCTCTTGAAGCCCTTGCCGGAGGAGCTGAAGCGGCAGCCGAGCGGGACGCCCAGCTCGTCGTACAGTCTCGTTGCAGGTCGGGTTCAGGGCCGGGAAGGTGTTGCTCGGGAAATTGAGGGGGACCGTTAACCCCGCGGTCGCCCCGTTGCCGTGGTAGAAATTGATCTCGGCCCGGTCCGAAGGCAAGACCTCGCCGATGAGGATGGTGTTGCTCGTGCCGTCGGTTACGGAGTTGATGCCGAATGGCCCGTAAAAGTCATAGATGTCGAACATGCCACGGAAACTAGTCGGGACACCGGGTGATGTCGTTTGACCACCGCCCCATGAAGGCGGCCAGCCAATCCGAGGGGGCCCCGGCGTCTCCCAGGGGATGTCGCCCGGATAGTTGTTCGAGGCGTAATTGTCGCCGAAACTCCCCGCGTAGTTCGAGACCGGTGTGACCGGAGAGGACTGGCCGGTCGCCGGATTGATCGGCGGACCGCCCGCACAATCTTGCCCGTTGGCATAGGTCCCCGCACCCGAGGGGAGCAGGCCGTCGCCGTTCAGGCCGTCGGAGGGACAGAGGAACACATTGTTCACGGTCACCCAGGCCGTGTACATCTGGCCGGAATCGACCGTCGTGTGACCGGTCCAGGACGGAATGATGAACGTGGACTCCAACACGTTGATGGAGTTAAACACGTTGTTCTGCTCGATTGCGGCAAGATCAGGGCCCGCCAGGACAGGTAGCTCGACTGCGGGCCCCAGATGCTCGTCGTCGAGATTCGCCGTGTTCGGAAGAAGGCCACCGGGCGGGAAGACGTTGTTCACATCGTGATAGTTGTGCAGGGCAAGGCCGATCTGCTTGAGGTTGTTGACGCATTGGGCGCGGCGGGCGGCCTCGCGGGCCGACTGCACCGCCGGCAGCAAGAGCGCGATCGAGGACGGCGATGATCGAGATCACCACCAGCAGCTCGATCAGGGTGAATCCGCGCGAAGCTTGTCTCGATTGGACGTTCATGAGAGGAATCCTCCGTCAAGAAAGGGAGAGGTCAAGTCAACGAAGAGCACGAAGGCGGCAGGAGCCGCCCGATCGGTCTCAACGTCGACTCGAACAAAACAGTAGAAGGGCCGATGGATTTTCGTAAGAACGTTAACTCACTCGAGAAGCGAAATCGGACATTCGGCCCGCTCGACACCAACGCGGAGCCCCGGCTCGACGACCCGGTGGGTCTGCCGCAACGAGGGATTGGTCAGGGTCGAGCGCGCCCCGTCGGGCCAGTGGACTACGACAAGATCGACGCGGCAGGCGGAGCCGAGGCCGATCAAGAGCCTGGGGTCCTGGGACGAGAGGTAGCTGCCCCCTCCCTTGGCCAGGCGGCGGATGACGCGACCGCCCGCGTGCACCTCGACGGCCGCGCCAACGGCGGGTCGCCCGCGGTCCACGGTCAGCAGCTCCAGGCGGATCCAGGGGCGGTCCGGAGACTCGTTCAGGAGGACCGCCGGACGCCGATCCATCAGGCTGACGACCGCGTCGATGTCGCCATCGTTGTCCAGGTCGCCGAACGCGGCGCCGCGTGCGACATGGTCGCGAGGTGAAGAACGGCCCGGCGTCCCGGACTGCCCGGAAACGTCCCTCGCCCAGGTTGCGCCAGACCTTGGGGGGCTCGGCCTGGGGCAGAACGCCGCCGCCGAACGGCAGGTTGTTGTCGACGTGCCCGTTGACGACGACCAGGTCGGGCCAGCCGTCGTTATCCAGGTCGGCCAGCGCACATCCCCACCCCACGCCGGTCCGGCTCTCCGGGACGACCCCGGCCCAACCGCTGATGTCCTGAAAGTTCCTGCCGTCGAGATTGCGGTAAATTGTGGTGTATTCCTCCCGGAAGTTAGTGACGACCAGCTCGGGCAGCCCGTCGCCGGTCAAGTCCTCGGCATCGACGCCCATGCTCGCCTGGGTCTTCCCCACCGCGTTCCTAGCCGCCCCAGAGGTCTCGGTCAGGTCCTCGAAGGTCCCATCGCCTCGGTTGAGGAAGAGGAAATTCGGACTCATGTCGTTCGCGACGTACAGGTCGGTCAAACCGTCGCCGTTCAGGTCGGCGGCCACGACGCCCAGCCCGCGACCGTCGCGGCGCAAGATCCCGGCCGCCTCGGTCACATCCTCGAACGTCGCGTCCCCGCGGTTTCGCAGGAGGAAGTGGCGCTCGGGGTTGATGGTCGTCGGTGGGCAATACACCCGCTCGCGCGTCCTCAAGTTCCCGAAGAACGGGCGTTCGCCTCCGTAGGTCCAACGGCCGTAGGAAGACACGTAGAGGTCGAGGTCGCCGTCGCTGTCGTAGTCGAACATCGCAGACCCGGTCGACCAACCCGCGCCCTCGACCCCCGCCCCCCGGCTCGCGTCGCGGAAGGTGCCGTCGCCTCGGTTCAAGTACAGCACGTTCGGGCCGAGGTTGGTCAGGAAGAGGTCGGGGAAGCCGTTGCCGTCGAGGTCGCCGGCCACGACCCCATGGGTGAACCCGCGGAACCCGACGCCTGCCCGCTCGGTCACGTCCTCGAACGTGCAGTCGCCGCGGTTCCGATAAAGGCGGTTGCCGCGTGAGCAATCCGGAGCCTCGAGCGGGAGCATGCGGGTCGTCGCGAAGTAGACGTCGAGCCAGCCATCGCCGTCGTAGTCGAGGAGCGCGATGCCGCTGCCCAGGGTGTTCGGGAAGTTCTTTTCGGGGCTGTCGCCGCTATGGTGGACGAAATCGATGCCCGAGGTATCCGAGACGTCGCGGAACCGGATCGTTTCCTCCTCGTCGAGGCGGTCGTCGACCGCGTCGACCGCGTCGTTCGGGGGAACGGCGGCGGCGTGAGCGGAGGTGCGAAGGCGGGCCGGCCCCAGGCCGACAGCCGGTCCCTGACAACAGCTGTCAGAACCAACAGAGATGAGCCGCATCATGACTAACGAATCCAATCGGGACATGCTCAGGCCGAATTCTGGGGTGACGAGACGACACGATTGAACGTGGCGCGGGAGGGTTTCGAGACGCGCGTTTTGGGTATGCGAGATCGAACGACAATGCGAGCGAGCGAGCCCTTTCCCCCCCTTGCGGACTCTCCTCCCCTATCGGAGGGGAAGAAGGGAGGGGTAGTCCTCTTGGGTCAGGGGGGGTGGACAGGGCATAACGGAAATGCTCGGCCAAGCCGGCAATTCCGCGAGGACCAGCAGCTCGGGACCCGCGTACCAGGCCATGGTTCCGCCGAGACCACCCCCCCTAACCCCCCCTTCGCAAGGGGGGAAAAGACGCACCGAAATCGGGGTGAACTCAGAGCCTGTCCAGAACCGGCGTTTCATCACTCCAGCCTAATCCTCTCGTCACAACGGCCGGCACCGAAGCCGAGCGCGACCGAGGCGATCCCCGGAGTCGCCATTCCATACGATGCACCATCGTTTTTTTCCCCGTGGAGTTGAACAGAATCATGATCACCGCGGTCTTAGTCGTGCAGCACATTGGTGCCTCGGCTTTCCGTGGCCGTGGGGACCAGAGGCGGGCCGACCGGCTGCGAGGCCTTCCGGCCTCGTGAAAGACCGCCTTGCCCCAACTGGGGCCCCGCATGAAACTGTACATATGATCGAATCCGGATTCTGCCGGGTTCGTGATGTCCACCAAGTGCCCCCTCGACAGCTTCCCGTCCCCGTCGCTCCAGTGAACGGTCCAGCACGTCGCAGTCACGTCCCCGCCGCGCGGGGTCTCCGGCCCGGGGCAGAGAAGCGACCAGGGGATTGCGTACTCGAGCGTGTACCCGAGCCCGTCGGGATCACGGCGGAAGGCCCCCTCCCAGCCCGCCGGGTCGATGAGATCACCATGGAAGTCCATGCCGCGGCTGAGGCGCAGGCCGCGCCTTGCCCGCTCGGCCGGAAGTACCACAGGACCAGGTGGACGATGCTGTCGCTGACGTCCACGGGGCGGCGGCCGATCTCCGGGGCGTGCGTCGCTCCGGAAATAGGGGGAGAGCCCCCGGAGCGGCCAGCCCAACGACCGGCTCGCGGCCAGCCGGACGATCACGCTGCCCCCGCGCCAGGGATACTCCGGATCGATGTACGGGTCCTGGATGCTTCTCATCGGATGGGGGTCGCCGATGTGAGCGCCGATGTAGACGTATCGATCGTCGTACATCATCGCCCCCTCGACGTAATGGTGCTCGCCGTAGGGGGCGACACACTCGCTTCGGAAATGCCGCTCATGTCCCAATCGGACAGGCTGCCGTCGACGATGACACCCGGCGGCGCGGGGACGACGTGGACGCTGTCGATCCGGCTCCGGTTGTAAAGCGGACCGGACGGCGGGGAGACGGCATCGGCGGGGAAAGTCCGCACGAAACGCCCGGGCTCGGCCTGGACCTGGCGGGGGCTCGAGCCGGCCGAACTGTCGAACCGGACCGCCTGACCGGCCGCGAGATGATTCCGGCTCGTTTCTCGCCCCCCTTCGCCCTTGATCTCGGCGACGACCTCTCCTTTGAAGACCTCCACGAGCGTGTCGTCGGCGGGGCCGACGGCCACGCCGAATTCGGTCCCCAAGTCGACGATCTCCGCCCGATCCGTCGCGACGACGAACCCGATCGCCCGCTCGGGGACGCGGACGACGACGTGCCCGAAGCGGAGGACCGCCCGGCGCGGGTCAACCAGCTCCACGCGGACCGGTGCCTCCAGGAGCATCACGGCGCCCCCGGCGAACTCGATCTCGGCGATTCCGTGCACGAGGTCCAGCACCCCGGCCGCGACCCCGTCACCCGCCCGCAGCGCGAGCCCCGGGTCGGCCCAGCGTGCGGCGGACAGCCTGGTCACCGTGGCGAGGTCCCGGGACGGCCGCGCGCCCGGGTCACGGCCCGGACGGTCCTTCGCCACGAATGACATGAGGGCCACCAGGATCATGGCCGCGACCCTCCAGACCGTACTCATTCGCGACCGGGACCGGGGCGTTGCCGTCTCCTGTCCGTGCCGCCGCCGGTTCGCCGCCGGCCATGCTCGCACTGCCCCTGCGGGAGTTTCGACGTCACGCGTGCCCCAAGGCCGCGGGCTGCCCCGCCACCGGCAGGCCGACTCGAAACTCCCACTGAAGATGGCGCGCACAAGTCCATATAAATCAAGTAAAAATAGAGATTGTCCGCGTCTTCGCGCAGCAGTTCGTCCAGTCGGTCGCGTCCCGCGGCCGAGATCGTGCCCGAACACATCTGATCGGTGAGATCGCGGAGTTCTGGCGGGAACGTCGCTCCAGACGAGCCGGTCCTCGTTCATGCCCCGGCTCCTATCGCCAATGCCTGGGTGACGCACATGAGGAGTGCCGCGCGGATCCTCCGCATTGATTTGTAGAGGACGTTCGGCGACCGCCCGCCGACGATCCGCGACAGACTTGATCGTCTCGCCGCGGCTGTAGTACTGTTCGAGCAACTCCCGTCGTGCGACGGGCAGTTTGTCCAGACAACACGCCAGCGCCCGACCGCGTTCCTCGAGCTCATCGTCATGTTCGAGCCTCAGTGCGGCCAACCGCTCGAGCATCTCGTTGCTGAGTAAGACGTTAGGGCCCCGCACCTTCCTCAGGTAATTACGGACCTCGTTATGGGCGATCCCACATGCCCACTTTACGAAGTCTTGCCGGGCGTCATACCGAGCCCAGGTCTTCCAGAGGGTGAGGCTCGTCTGCTGAAACAAGTCGTCGGCGTCCGTCCTGTTGGGGACGAGCGTCATGATAAAGCGGTAGATCCGGTTCTGGTTGCGGACGAAAAGTTCGACAAATTGCTGAAGTTTTGTGTCATCCATATCAGGATTCCACAGACAGACGGTTGCACGAGGACCATCGTATCTTCATCCGCTCCTAACAAGAATTGTCGCCTCGCCGCCGGATTGGCCGAAATAATCGGTTTTTTCCGCCGTCGTCTCCAATCTGCCTCAGTGCATGAGGGTGTGCTGTCCGGCAGATGGCGCGGCTCCCACGTTTGAGGGCCCGCCATGCCCCAGTGACGGCCGCCACTGCGAGCATCAGTTGCGAGATCGTAAACCGCACCTTGGGAAATTTCATGGCCTGGGCCTGTTCGGCAGGTCCGATTGCCGGATTACACTTTCGATCTCGCCAACTAGTCCTGCACTCCAGTGTCCGCGCCAACTATAACTTGAAGCGTTACAACCCGTCTGAGGCGTGAGTGGTCAAAAGAGCGGCAACGTCTCTCTAGGAGTTCCATTTTCCCACGGTCGGCACCTTCGGCCCGAACTTGCCGGGGCGGTCGGCGATGACTCGTCGACTGATCCAGTCGACAACGAGGAGAATGACGACGGGGCCAGCGAATATGCAACCGAAGAACGCCAGCAAGATCGGAAGGTCGTCACCCCGGGTTTCACTTGCCCACGGAAAGAACGGTCGAGCCAGATGCACAGCGGTCCGAGCACCACGAACGTAAACCCCACGACCAGCATTCCCATCAAGAGAGTTCTGGCCCGATTCACGCCTTCACCGATCCAGACGCGCATCCCGGAGCGGTAAGCCGCCATTAAGCCCAAAGCCGTCAACGCTGCCGACAGAGTGAAACCGCCCATCCCTAACAGCAACGAGGCTATGAACGCCGAGGGCATTTCGCCCTTCATTGCGGACGCGAACGACGGCAATGGACAGTGATCATCAGCGCGAAGGCGGCTGCCCCGAGCTTCAAGGCCCCCCAGGCATAGGTAAACCGTGCGCAGATCGTGCCGCCAGCCTTGTCGGGTATCGACCGGGCGAGCTTTCGACCCGTACGGAAATCTCGGGCGGCGACCGACAGACAGGCCGTCATTACGGCCAAGGGCGGAAACACGAGCCAACCCACCGCGATCAAACCGGCCACGACCAGCCATCGTCGGTAATCACGGGTTTGAAGGGCCTCTTGTGCCGGTCTGGGAGTAGGGTGAGCGAAGAGTTCCCAGACAGGGTCGCCCGCTAGACGGTCATCCATTTCGTTCATCACGCCCCCAATACGCTGCGCCGGCGGAATGAGCGGTCGCCTGTCAACTGTGTTCTCTAGTTGACCCATTACACTTCGGTTTTGGCGTAAGTCTTGAATCGATTGATCAGTGATCGATCGTCCGAACCCGATATTCACCCTTTACACTTCGTACAACCGTAAGACGAGTACGTTCGGCGGCTAGGAGGTGTCTCACAATCGACACGATGACCTCATCGAGCATACCGCGCTGTGGGTTCCCTCATGAAGGCCATCGCCGGATAGCGAAAACCGGTGGAGCGGGTTTCCTAACCCGCTGGTTCGCTCCTTGGCGAATCCAGGCGGGTTAGGAAATCCGCCCCACACCATCAACGACGCCGCCGAGAAGCCCGCCCCACACCATCAACGACGCCGGAATCGGGATTGCCCCTCGCGCACGGTCAACGCCAACTTTTCATCAGCCCACCCCAGCCCTGGGGGTGTTGAAAGGACGCGGTTAAACGTGCTCAGGGGACCGTTTCGAGACCCGCGTTTTTGTTGCGCTCGATTGAATGCCGGTGCGAGCGAGCGATTCCTTTCCCCCGCTTGCGAAGGGGGGGCAGGGGGGTGACAGGGCATAACCAACGGTCTCGGCCGAGCCGGAAATTCCGCGGGGTCTCAGCTACCCTGGAACCGCATACTAAGTTCCTGGTCCGCGGGGACCACCCCCCCTGACCCCCCCTTCGCAAAGGGGGGAAACGCGCAGCAGAATCGGGATGAACCGAAAGCTTGTGTAAAATCATCTTTTCATCACCTCACCCCAGCCCTCTCCCCAGGGAGAGGAGCCAGTTTTTCAGGGAATCGACGGCCCCTGTTCTGAGGCGAGGACTCCGGCCTCCCTGGCCGTTGTCAGAAAACCCCCTCGATGTGAAGGCGGTTGGGGGGTGGCCTCGCGTAGCCCGATCATCGCTAAACGCTCTCATCTGATCCCGATTGTTTTCTACAACGAAGGGACAGGCTCTGCGAAGACGCTGGCCTGGTGCTCAGGCCGCGAGCGCCGGTCGATTGTCCGGATGGTCAACCACAACACGACGATGACCAGGAGAATGTTAGCGACGAGTGACAACGTCAACGCTGCCCGCCCGTCCGGGCCCCCAATTGAGGTTCGCGGGTAACGAGTTGAGCGAAGAGTTGAGCCATACCGAGCATCGGCCAGACAAAGGCAACCAGTAAGAAAAGGCCAACGCTGACAGCGACAGCCAGTAAGAAAAGGCCGATGCTGACGGCGACGGCCCAGTTTCGGCGCTGGATCCAGGTGCCCAAGGCCAGGCCGGCACCGATCATCGAGGCGCCGAAGGCAAGGATCGTCATGACCAGCATTGCGGCTGTCCAGAGGCGGTCGCCGAAGGGGCAATTCCCAGGTCACTCGCGTCTTCGTGGCCGCCGCCTGATTTGGCGGGACGATCTCACGACTTGCCCGCCGGAAGGGAGAGGCGTCCGGACGCACCGTCCCGACAGGCATAGACCTCCAACGGCCGGATCGATTGTCGGGGCCGTGGCCAAGGCGAGCGCGATCAGGCTAGGGCCGACAGCCAGAAGCGAAAGCAGGCGGAACAATCGCCACCATTCGGTCAGGACGATCGATCGGGCGGAGCGGGGCGATGCGACCGAGGGATCGCGGCGGTCCCGCACCGGCTTCGCCGAAATCGACAGCGGCGCAACCGCCGAGAGCAACAACAACCCGAGCACGACGAACAGGACAAAGCACAAGACACCGGTTTGCTCGTAGACACTCAGGCTGTGTGAGCTGACACCCAGAAACCAGATGGTGACGGCAATGTAGAGACAAGAGGCGGCCGTTGTTCCTCCCAGAACGGCGATCACGTCGGCCAGCACGGGAGACGTCCGGGCCGTTTCGGGAATTCGTCCCAAGCCCAGGTCGAACGTGCGCACAGGTGAGCCACAAGAGTCCGATCGGCGAACGCGGTGACGCCGACATCCCAAAAACCGATCCACCAGAGAATGTCGGGGAGACGTTCAATGCGCATGGAAAGCTCGTCGGCCATCTCGCGCCGCGACAAAAATGGGGCTGAGTGAGGCCATGCCTTGGGCGGGTCGGAAGCTGTTCGAGACGAGAATCGGCCAGGCGACCGCGACCAACACGAAAACGCAGACGCTCGTGACAATGGCGCGGACCTGTCGCTTGATCCAGGTGGCGAGCGCCAGGCCGATACTGGTCATCGCCGCGCCATGCGCGAGGATCGTGACAACCACCAGGGCAGCCCCACAGATCGGATATCCGTGAGCTGATCGGCTGGGAGTCGACCTACCCACGTCGGAGGTGGAGCGGCCCGCCGAGCCGTGGCCAATGCGAAGGCCATCAGCCCAGGCCCGATGGCAAGCATCGGAACCAGGCGAAACGTCCCCCACCACTTGCTCAGCACGATCGCACCACGTCGAAAGCGGCGTGGCGATCAGGACGTCAAGACTGCCCCGCTGGCGCTCCTCCGACATCGACAAAGGCGCCAGGACGGACAACATCAACAAGCCGAGGATCAACTGAATCAGGTAGCCGAAGATCCGGCCAACTGAGCAGGCCCCGGCATGCCAAAGGCGACGACGCCGTCCCTCCATGACGGCGAATGCCCCGATGCAACACGCCAGTCCGGTTGTCCCACCCAGAAACGCGACCAGGATCGTCATCCAGAGCGACGGCCGCGAGCGGTGCCACTCGCGCCAGAGCACGGGGTTGCCATCCAGAGAAGGGCCGGGAAGCCACCGGCCCATCCGGCCGATCAGACCAAGCCCCGGTTCCTTTCCAGCCTCGCTCGCCTGTCGAGTCGTGACAGGCCGCATCCGCCAGACCGCGAGCAACACCAGCATACCCGAAGTCACAATCGCCGCCGCGAAAAACACGGCATAGTCCCAGAAACCAAAACGGCCGGGAGCCGAGTACGGTGCAAACGCCAGATAGAACGGGTTGATCACAAGAGTCCAGTGCCCGAGCTTACCGGGAGAACTTCCTCCTCGCGAGAGGGCGTACCAGACCGGCCAGGCCATCAAGACCATGAGCCAGAAGACGTAGGTCGCCAGGATCACCTCATGCGGCTTTCTCGCCCAGACCGAGAGCGCCAGGGCGATGGCGCAACCGAGCACGAGCGACCGTCACGATGATGGCGAATGCCAGCGTGAGGGCGGTCGGGTCGATGCCCCCCAGGAGCGTGCTGATCGCCATCACCGGCCAGGTGCAAGCGACCAGTCCCAAGACCGGCAACAGCCGCGCCGCCAGCTTGCCCAGGACGATCTCCGAGTCCGACAGATCGGTCGCCATGACGTGCGCCAGGTTCCCGCGCGCACGATCCAGGCAGATCGCACCGGCTGTCGCCGCCGGTGCCACGAGCATCACCAGCGCCAGCTCCACGCCGATCAGAGCGTAAAAGTAGTGTTCCCCGAGTTTCGCGTATCTTTGTGCCGTGTTTCCCATGGAAGAGGCCGCTATTCGACGAAGCAATCGTCACCATGGCGACAAGCAGCGCGGCCACCATGAACGAACGGGCAGCGTAGGTCTGCCAGCGGCGCGCATTGATCAGCCGCTCGTAAGCGAAGACCGGACCAAGCCCGAAGCGCATCGTTCTCTCCCGGCGTGGTGATGTTTGCGACCGCGACTATCTTGAGTTTGCGGTGGCTCTTGACAATTGTCAATGGCCGGTGAAAGGCATGTCGCAGTAGAACTCCGGTGCACAATCGGGTTGGGCATGCGGCAAAAGATTACTGAGATGCGATCCTATTTCGTGAGCGAGTATGCGGATTTGTCTGGAGGCCGTCATCAAGTAGAGCAAGCGCACGGTCGCGCTCTTGATCGGCATGGCCGGCCACAGCCTTCAGCGAGCAGACGCCACGACTCCTGGCGCTGATCCGACCCTGAGGACGTCCGCCAGCCCACCTCACCGCCCGTGGCCGGCTTGCGAAATCCCGCCGGAGGAACTAGCGTTTGAACGGCCGCGCATCCCAGACCCTCGCCGTGCCGTCAATACTCCCTGTGACGATCCGCGCCCCGTCCGAGCTGAACGCCGCCGAAATGACCTGCGCGGTGTGTCCCTTGAGCGTGAGGACTTCGGCGCCGCTTTTGGCGTCCCAGACCTTCGCCGTCTGGTCCTCAGCTCGCGGTCACGATCCGCGAGCCGTCGGGGCTGAACGACGCCGAAGCGACCCATTGTGTGCCCCTTGAGCGTGAGGACCTCGGCGCCGGTCGTCGCGTCCCAGACCTTCGCCGTGTTGTCCCGACTCGCGGTGACGATCCGCGACCCGTCGGGGCTGAACGACGCCGAAAAGACGGTATCGGTGTGCCCCTTGAGCGTGAGGATCTCGGCACCGCTCGCCGCGTCCCAGACCTTCGCCGTCTTGTCCCCACTCGCGGTGACGATCCGCGACCCGTCGGGGCTGAACGACGCCGAACGGACGACCTGCGGTGTGCCCCTTGAGTGTGAGGACCTCGGCACCACTCCGCACGTCCCAGACCTTCGCCGTATTGTCGCCACTCGCGGTGACGATCCGCGACCCGTCCGGGCTGAACGACGCCGAAGTGACGTCCGTCGGTGTGCCCCTTGAGTGTGAGGATCTCGGCACCGCTCTTGGCGTCCCAGACCTTCGCCGTGTTGTCGGCACTCGCGGTGACGATCCGCGACCGTCGGGGCTGAACGACGCCGAACGGACGCCGTCGGTGTGCCCCTTGAGGGTGAGGACGTCGGCACCGCTCCGCGCGTCCCAGACCTTCGCCGTCTTGTCATCACTCCCGGTGACGATCCGCGACCCGTCCGGGCTGAACGACGCCGAAGGACGGAATCCGTGTGCCCCTTGAGTGTGAGGACCTCGGCACGCCACTCTGTCGCGTCCCAGACCTTCGCCGTCTCGTCATCACTCCCGGTGACGATCCGCGACCCGTCCGGGCTGAACGACGCCGACCGACGGAATCCGTGTGCCCCTTGAGCGTGAGGAGCTCGGCGCCAGTCCTCGCGTCCCAGACCTTCGCCGTCTTGTCCCAGCTCGCGGTGACGATCCGCGACCCGTCCGGGCTGAACGACGCCGACTGGACTGTGTCAGTGTGCCCCTTGAGCGTGAGGATCTCGGCACCCGTCTGCGCGTCCCAGACCTTCGCCGTCTTGTCGTAACTCCCGGTGACGATCCGCGAGCCGTCCGGGCTGAACGACGCCGAATTGACGCATATCGGTGTGCCCCTTGAGCGTGAGGACCTCGGCACCACTCTGGCGTCCCAGACCTTCGCCGTCTTGTCACCGACTCGCGGTGACGATCCGCGAGCCGTCCGGGCTGAACGACGCCGAAACGACGCACGTCGGTGTGCCCCTTGAGGGTGAGGACCTCGGCGCCGGTCTTCGGCGTCCCAGACCTTCGCCGTCTTGTCGCCACTCGCGGTGACGATCCGCGAGCCGTCCGGGCTGAACGACGCCGAATGGACGTAGTCGGTGTGCCCCTTGAGGGTGAGGATCTCGGCACCGCTCTTGGCGTCCCAGACCTTCGCCGTCTTGTCGTAACTCGCGGTGACGATCCGCGACCCGTCCGGGCTGAACGACGCCGAAAAGACGGGTCGGTGTGCCCCTTGAGGGTGAGGACCTCGGCACCACTTTTGGCGTCCCAGACCTTCGCCGTCTTGTCGTAACTCGCGGTGACGATCCGCGACCCGTCCGGGCTGAACGACGCCGCAGCGACGTGCAGAGGTGTGTCCCTTGAGGGTGAGCAGGTCAGAATGGCAGAGGCGATGGACGTATCGCCACTCCCAACCGCGGAGGTCGGGGCGGGTGCTGTCGAGCAAGGCCAAGTGGCGGCCACGTTGTTGTCCCGCCACTCCTGGTGAGCGACCTGCATCGTCCGCCCGTATTCGACGGCGGCCAGTTGCTCGCGGGCCTTCCTCTCCCCGTCCCGGGCCGTTACAGCCTCGCCCCGGGCAATCTCCGCGGCATCCCGGCCTGTGCGGCGGCCCGCCACTGCCACACGGCCGCACCCCCGAGCCCGCCGAGCAGCACCGCCAGCAGCCCGAGCGTGTACGCGGCGGCCAGCGTCGGCTTCCGCCGGGCCCACTTCGCCGCCCGCTCGACCACCCCGGCCGCCCGCACGCTGACGGGCTCGCCGGCCGCGAACCGGCCCAGGTCATCCGCCAGCGCCCCGCCGTCGGGTACCGCTCAGCCGGTTCCTTCGCCAGGCACTTCAGGCAGATCAGCTCCACGTCACGCGGCAACCCCGGCACCCGCTTCGCTGGGCCGCTCGGGCTCCTCCTCCGCCACCTTGCGCAGGAGTGCGATCTGGTCCGCGGCCTCGAACGGCCTGGTGCCGGTCAGGCACTCGTAGAGGATCACCCCGAGGGAATAGACGTCGGCCTGCGGGCCGACGAACTTGGTGTCGCCGCGGGCCTGCTCGGGGGCCATGTACGCCGGGGTGCCCATCACGGCCTGGGTGGCCGTCAGGTCGCTCCCACCGGTTCGCTTGGCCAGGCCGAAGTCGGTGACCTTGGGCTGGCCGTGCTCGTCGTACAGGACATTGCCGGGCTTCAGGTCGCGATGGACGATCCCCAGGTCGTGGGCCGCCTGGACCGCGCCGGCGAGCGTCCCCACCAGCTCCGCCGCGGCCTTCGGGTCGAACCGGCCGGTCTGCGCGAGCCGGTCGGCCAGGCTGCCGCCGGCGAGGTACTCCATGGCCAAGAACGGCCGGCCGCCGGTGTCACCGTACTCGTAGACCTGGACGACGTGGGGGTGCTTGACGGCGGCGACCGCCTCGGCCTCGGCCAGGAACCGGATCACTCCTTCGACCCCGCCCGCTGTTCGCCCAGCACCATCTTCAGAGCGACCAGCCGGTTCAGCTTCACCTGGCGGGCCTTCCAGACGACGCCCATCCCGCCCTCGCCGAGCGGCTCGAGCAGGTCGTACCCGGGGACGGTCGGGATCGCTCCAGCGTACGGCGAATCCGGCAGCACAAGGGTCCTTTCCCGATCGTCGATCAGGGAAGCCGCGGTGTGGTCTGTCGCGCCGGTGTCGGGGCGCCTAACTTTGGCCGAGGGTTCCTCCGTTGGACGACCGGAACGCGTCGCATCGGCCGGTTCGGAGTCGCTCGCTTGGGTGGCAGCGGCCGCCGGTTCGGGGGGCCAGGTCGGCGACGGGTCGTCCGCGACTGCGTCGCGCCGCAGGAGTCGGTGGGGTCGTGCGGGCACATGTCGAGGCCCTCGGGTTCGTCGGCAACGATCGTGCCCGATCATAACCGTCCCTCGAGGCAGGATACAACCGGACGGACGGAACGACCACGGGACGAGGGTTATAGTGCGTCAAGGTTGGGCGCCGTGAAAGCGAAATCACTCGTAGTAGAACGCGGATCTCTGCCCGAACCGTCAGGAATTCATGCCGGCGACGCGAGCCGTGCGCGGTGCCTGTGGCGCCAAATTTCCAATCTCGATCGATTATTGTGGATTCGGGTCTCGCGGGAATCTCTTCTTATCGTGCCGGATCGAGAAAAACCGCGCATTGTATAGCATAGGGGATTTAGTGCGCGTTGGTTTCGGAAGCGAAGCTGCCGAAAACAACCTCTTCGTCGATGGCGTGACCACGGTTGAGAACTTCCAAACGAAGCCACGATTGTATCGAGAGTATGGGACGCGGCGATCATCGGGTGGGATGAGTCGAGACGGCGCTAACGCCTCTCAACCGGTGACTTCGGGCGATCGGACGATCGCTTCAGTCAAAAATCGTGAAAACGAACCCAATTTCGCCTCCGGTGAGGTTGCGGTCGGGACTTGGCTTCAGTGGAATTGATGAAAACGAACCCAATTTCGCCTGCGATGAGGTTGGGGTCGGGACTTGGCTTTAGTGGAAATCGAGAAAACGAACCCAATTTCGGTCCGCTCACTTGGATGGCGGGATTTGGCTTCAGTGGAAATCGAGAAAACGAACCCAATTTCGGTCGGCTGACTTGGATGGCGGGATTTGGCTTCAGTGGAAATCGTGAAAACGAACCCAATTTGTCTTCCTACCGAGGATGCCTTGTGTGAGGATTGGTAGGGAGAATCGGGTCGAGCCAATTGGGTGGATGCACCGGCAAGTTGGGCGTCGACTCTCCCACGGAAATGATCATCACCTGGTTGTACTGGCTGTAAGAGAAGGATTCGCTGATGCTTGCCATGAAGTCGCTCACCGAGTGGTTGATTCTTGGGATCGTTCTTGCCGTTGGGCTCGGCGGCTCGAGCAAGGCTGAGGGCCGAGACGATCGACCTGAGCCAGGCGGTCGTCGTGGTGCCGGATGGGCTTTCGGGTCCGGAGTCCAAGGCCGTCCGGTCTTGGTTGAGGAGGTGCGGGCGCGGACGCGCATCAATTGGGACGTCAAGATCCGCTGGCCGTCCGCCGCGGTGCCGGTCATCGCGATCGGCCCGACTCGCTTGCTGGACTCCTTCGCCGGCCCGTACAAGCAACACGTTCCATCCCAGCCGGCCGGGGCGGGCAAGGAAGGCTTTCAGATCCGCACCGTCAAGGGAGAGTCCGGCGCGCCGGTGGTGCTGGTCGTCGGCAACGATGCGCGGGGTGTTCTCTTCGGCGCGGGGCGGCTGCTGCGCGAGCTGCTGCTGGCGCCCGGGCAGGTGTCGCTGCCGGACGGGCTCGACCTGGCCTCGGCGCCCAAGTATCCGCTCCGCGGACATCAGCTCGGCTATCGACCCAAGACCAACTCGTACGACGGCTGGGACCTGGCCCAGTGGGAGCGGTACATTCGCGACCTGGCCGTCTTCGGCACCAATGCCATCGAGCTGATCCCGCCTCGTTCCGACGACGATGCCGACAGCCCCCATTTTCCCTTGCCTCCGCTGGAAATGATGGCCGGCATGTCCCAGCTCTGCGACGACTACGGCCTCGACGTCTGGATCTGGTACCCGGCGATGGACGCCGATTACGCCGATCCCAAGACCGTGGAATATGCGCTCAAGGAGTGGGGCGAGGTCTTCCAGAAGCTGCCGCGGATCGACGCCGTCTTCGTGCCGGGCGGCGACCCCGGGCATACCCGTCCCAAGGTGCTGATGGCACTCCTGGAAAAGCAGGCCGCCAACCTGCGCCGGTTTCATCCCCACGCCAAGATGTGGGTCTCGCCGCAAAGCTTCTCGCAGGAGTGGCTGGACGAGTTCCTCGCCCTGGTGCGAACCGAGCCCGCCTGGCTGGCCGGCATCGTGTATGGTCCGCAGGTGCGCGTGAGCTTGCCCGAGCTGAGGAAGGCCGTGCCGGCGAAGTACCCGATCCGCGATTACCCGGACATCACCCACAGCATGCGCTGCCAGTACGCGGTCCCCGACTGGGACGTCGCCTATTCTCTGACCGAAGGGCGAGAGGTGATCAATCCCCGTCCCGTTGACGAGTCGGCGATCTTTCACGCGTTCGCCGACCAGACGATCGGCTTCATCACGTATTCCGAAGGCTGCAACGACGACGTCAACAAGATCGTCTGGAGCGCCTTGGGCTGGGACCCGGAGGCCGACGTGCTGGAAGTCCTGCGGCATTACAGCCGCTATTTCCTCGGGGTCGGACCGAGCGATGCCGATCGCTTCGCCCAGGGGCTCTTCGCCCTGGAGCAGAACTGGCGCGGGCCGCTCTTGACCAATAGCTCGGTGGAAACCACGCTCCAGCAGTTTCGCACTCTGGAACAGCGCGTCAAGCCCGCGGTCCTTTTGAACTGGCGGTTCCAGCAGGCGCTCTATCGGGCGTATTATGACGCCTTCGTGCGCAGCCGCTTGATCTACGAGACCGGCCTGGAAGAGCAAGCGCTGTCGCGGCTGCGAGTGGCGCGCGAGCAAGGGTCGCGGCTGGCGATGGACCAGGCCCAAGCGATCCTCGACCGGTCGATCACGCGATCCGGTCGCCGGCGATCTGCGTCGAGGAGTCTTCGCGCTGGCCGAGGCGCTCTTTCAAAGCATCCGCATGCAGATGAGCGTGCCGCGCTACAAGGCGATCGCGATCGGCCGCGGCACGACCCTGGACACGATCGACGATGTCTTGAACAACCGGATCTGGCTCGAGCGGCGGTTCGACGCGATCCGCAAGCTCGAGACCGAGGAATCACGGCTCAAGGAGATCGACGCGATCGTGAACTGGACCAATCCGGGGCCCGGCGGTTTCCACGACGACCTCGGCGATCCCCGCTGCCGGCCCCATCTGGTCACGGGCTTGGCCTATGACAAGGACCCCGCGACCCTGCACGGTCCGCAGACCGGCTTCGACCAGGACCCCGCCTGGCGCCGCACCTGGTGCCGGCACGCCGGGGCGCTGTACGACCAGCCGCTCCAGATGCGCTACGACGGGCTCGACCGCGATGCCGCCTACAAGATCCGCGTGGTCTACACCGGCGACATGTTCCAGGTGAAGGTGCGGCTGACGGCCAACGAATCGATCGAGGTGCATCCGTTCTTGCTCAAGCCGAGAGACATGAAGCCGCTCGAGTTCGACATCCCCGCCGAGGCGACGCGCACCGGGGTCTTGAACCTGAGCTGGCACGCCGAGCAGCCGGGCCGCGGCAACGGACGCGGCTGCCAGGTGGCCGAGGTGTGGCTGATCAAGAAGTAGCCTTGAAGTTCAAGGGGTCCAGAGGGGCGGGTGCTGCCGCTCTACAAGAATCCTGTCGGACAACTGCGAGCGTGACAACATTGTCTCCTCACGATTAGACTTCGCTCTGTGGGACCTGCGTATCGCCGACTTTCGCATGGAGGACGGAGGTAGCCCCATGATCCAACGGTTTTTCAAGACTCTGACCTGTCTCATCGCCTTCTCGGTGGCCGTCCTCATCTATTCAGAGGCGGCGATCGGCGGGCGAGCCTTCGCCAACGGCCTCGACATCCGCGCCGAAGGTTCCAGCCGACCTGGCCAAGCGCATCAGCTGACATCACCGACGCGGTCCTGGAGCACCATATCGATCCGCCCGTGCGGCAACAGATGATTCATGGCGCGATCAAGGGGCTCTACGAGAAGGCCGGTTTGCCGGTCCCATCGGGGCTGAGTCGTCGTGTCTCGTCGCTGACGACTGCCGACCAGCTTGCCGCGCTGCTCGCGGACGTCTGGCCAAAGGCAGCCGCCAAGCCGACCTCAACCGAAGCGCTCGAGGAAGCCTTGTTCGCTGGCTTGCTCGAGTGCGTTCCCGGAGGCGCTCGATTGCTCTCGGCCAAGGAACGCAAGGTCGCCGACCAGCTTGAAGGCAACCGGTACGTGGGCCTTCACATTACCTTGGGGATGGATGACAAGAGAAACGGCCGACGATCGGGCAGGTCGTTCGAGGGAGGGCCGGCCGATCGAGCCGGAATCAAGCCGGAGCGACATTATTGAAGAAATCGACGGGGCCGATACCAAAGGCATGGATATGCTGGATGTGATCGACCGGATTCGCGGTGAGGATGGGACTGTCGTCACGATCAAAGTACGGCAACCCCAGAGCAATCGAACATCGCGAACGATCAAGGTGACGCGCGGGCGGCTCCCTCGCTCAACTGTCGATGGCATCAGCAACGTCCTGACGGTGGCTGGGATCATCGGGTCGATAGTTCGGACGCCGATCGGCTACTTGCGAATCATTGAGATCACCGCGAGCACGCCGCACGAGCTTCGCAAGCTGGCCAGCCAGCTCGAAAACCAAGGATTTCGGGCACTGGTGCTCGACCTGCGCGGTCTGGGGGGGTAATCGGTTCATCCGGCCGTTCTCCTGGCCGACAGTCTGCTGGAGAGCGGCTCGATCGGACGTGTCCGAACAGCCCACGGCGAGATGACCTACCAGGCTGAACCCGACGCCCTGTTCCGCGGCTGGCCGATCGTCGCGCTAGTCGATGCCAACACGTCGGGAACCGGCGGAGTGGCTCGCAGCCGCGCTTCAGGACAATCACCGGGCCACGATCGTCGGAACGGCGACCCAGGGCGTCATGAGAAGAGGCTTCGGGGAACGGTGTGGTCTCCGCGCCGTCGGCGGCCATCAGATCCAAGGTGTCAGTCGGCGACGGCTCCTGGTCGATCGAGCTGACGACCGGCCGACTCGAGCGCGGCGACGGCCGCCCGCTGAGCGGCGAAACGACGACCATGCCCCTTGGCGAACGCGTAGATTCCCCAATCCGACCCGGGAAGCCTGATCCGATCAAGACCGGTGTGCAACCGGATCATTTGACCGGCTTCAATCGGCCCGTTGGCGTGAAGCTTCCCTGCAGAACCAGGCACAGATCAACGTCACCGAAGAGACTCTGGCAAAGGCCCTTGAATTGCTCCGGGCGTCGCTCAAGGAAATCAAGGCTGAGGAAAGCAAGCGTTCACGCGGCTGATCGGCAACCGAACTGAGAACTGGAGGGAGTGCCATGAAACAATCTGTACAGAAGACTCTGACTTGTCTTATTGTCATGTCGATGACCGCCCTCGTCGATTCACGGACGGCGATCGCGGATAATCCTTCGCCAACGGCCTTCGACACCATCGCCCAAGCTCCCACCCGGCTTGGCCAAGCTCACCGGCGACATCACCGACGTCGTCCTGGAGCACCATCATCGACCCGCCCGCGCGGCAGCAGATGATCCTTGGCGGAATCAAGGCGCTCTACCGAGCAGCCGACTTGCCGGTGCCGGCCGGGCTGAGCCGCCGCGTCTCGTCGCTGACGACTCCCGAGCAGCTCGCGGCGCTTCTGGCGGACGTCTGGCCGAAGTCGACCAAGAAGCCGATCGCGGCGAATGAGCTCGAGGAAGCCCTGTTCCACGGCCTGCTCAGCAGCTGTCTCCGGAGACCCTCAGTTGTTTACGGAGAAGGAACGCAAAGTGTCCGAGCAGATCGAAGGGAATCGCTACGTGGGCCTCCACATCGCTCTGGGCATGGACGAGCAGGAGAAACGGCCGACGATTCACGAAATCTTCGAGGGGGGGCCAGCCGATCGAGCGGGGGTCAAGAAGGACGACTTGCTCGAGCAGATCGACGGCGTCGATACCAAGGGCATGGCCGTGATGGCGGCGGTGGACCGGCTACGGGGTCGCGGAGGGAACCAGCGTCACGATCAAGGTTCGACAACCCAAGGCGGCAGGATTCCCGGACGTATACGATCACGCGCGGTCAGCATCCACGTCCGACGGTGCAGGGTAGTCCGCAAGCGATCGTCCGGAGGCTGGGACGTCCGGCTCGATGGCCCGGACCCGATCGGCTACTTGCGAATCACCGAGATGTTGGGCAGCACGCCGCACGAGCTCCGCAAGATGGTCCCACAGCTCGAAAGTGAGGGCGACCGGGCACTGATACTCGACCTGCGCGGCCTGAGAAGTGACTCGGTCCACACGGCCGTGCTCCTGGCCGACAGCCTGCTGGAGAGCGGCCCGATCGGGCGGGTCAAGACGGCCCGGGGGGAGACGACCTACCAGGCCGACGCCGACGCCATCTTTCGGGGTTGGCCGCTGGCCGTGCTCGTCGACGTCAACACGGCGGGAGCCGCGGAATGGCTCGCGGCCGCGCTCCAGGACAACCACCGGGCCGTCATCGTCGGCTCGCCAACCATGAGCGCCAGGATCAATCCCGGTCCCGGGTTCGTGAAGTCCACCATCCCGGTCGGGGACGGCCGATTGTCGGTCTCGCTGGCGACCGGCTCGCTCGAGCGTGGCGACGGCCGCCCTCTATCGCTGTTCGATCGGCCCCTTCCGCACGTGATCCGATTCGCGCAACGAAGCTCTCCGAGCCGGTGTGCATCCCGATCACCAGATCGCCGAAACCCCGAGTGGCCGGATGGTCGCCGGGTTATCCGCGACTACGGCGAGACTCGTCGAGCAAACCTGCCGGACGAGCAGAGTCCAACCGCCCGACCCGGCGTTGCACAAGGCCGTCGAGTTACTCCGGGCGTCGCTCAAGAAAGCCTGAATGATGCGGTCTGGAGAGGAAGGCGGTCAGCATGAAAAACCACTCGATCATTCAATTCTTGGGCTCGGCATTCACTGGCTGTGTTGCTGTTGATAGTCACCTTGCTCGGGAGTACCTACGGCGAAGAGCCGAGCACCGCCGGCCCGATCGA
The DNA here is from genome assembly GCA_963779785.1 of uncultured Planctomycetota bacterium. Classification (GTDB taxonomy): domain Bacteria; phylum Planctomycetota; class Planctomycetia; order Isosphaerales; family Isosphaeraceae; genus CAVRFS01. The sequence goes on along the minus strand of CAWAAW010000064.1, from coordinate 234,422 downwards.
GCGCCGGGTGCGCCAGCCGGTTGCCTTGGTCTGCGCCGAGGGCGGCAAGACCGTGCTCGTGGCCAACCGGCGCAGCGGAAGCCTTTCGGTCATCGATGCCGCCACGCGCAAGGTCGTGGCCGAATCCGAGGTCGGCCGCGGTCTGGCCGACCTCGCCACGCTGCCCGACGGCCGCCACTTCTTGCCGTCGACCAGGCAGCCAATGAGCTCTTATTGATCGAACTATCAAGATCGGTCGATCCGGGTCGTCGACCGGCTCAAGGTCAGCCCCGACCCGGTCCGCCTGGTTGTTTCGAGCGGATGGCTCGTCGTGCGTAGTGGCCTCGCGCTGGTCGCGCCGGCTGACGTTCATCGGGCTGGCAAAAAGGACCGGCCGGCAAGCCCGGGCTGTCGATCACCGGGACCCTCGACCTGCCGTTTTGCCCGCGAGAACTGGCCAGTTTCGGCGATGGCACCAAGCTGGTCGTGGCCGACGCTTTTGGCGGCCGGCTGGCCGTCGTGGATACGCAAGCGTCGGGCGATCGAGTCGGTCCGGTCGCTGCCGGCGCACAACATCCGCGGGCTGGCCTTTGCCCCCGACGGCCGGACGCTGGTGATCGCGCACCAGGTGCTCAACCGCCTGGCGCAGACCAGCTTTGACGACGTGCACTGGGGCCAGTTGATCCGCAACCACTTGCGGGTCGTGCGGACCGACGCCCTGTTGAAGCCAGGCTCCGACGCCGCGCTGCTCGATGGCGGCCGGCTGTTCGACCTGGGCGACGTCGGCTACGCGGCGGGCGACCCGGCCGGACTGGCCTTCGACGTTCGCGGCAACCTGATCGTCGCACTGGCGGGCGTCGACGAGGTCGCCATCACCGCGAGCCCCGACCAAGGCCCGCGGCGGATCGTCGTCGGACGCCGGCCGACCGCGGTGGCGCCCAGCCCTGATGGGAAGGTTGTCTACGTCGCCGATACGCTGGACGACACGATCTCGGTTGTCGACATCGGGACAGGCCAGCGGCTCGCGACCATCAGCCTGGGCCCTCGGCCCGAGCCCACGGCGGTCGACCGCGGCGAGCGGCTGTTTCATCAGCGCCAAGCTCTCCCACGACGGCTGGATGAGCTGCCAGAGCTGCCACACCGACGGCCACACCAACAACCTCTTGAGCGACACGCTGGGGGACGGGTCCTATGGCGCGGCCAAGCGAGTTCCCTCGCTGCTGGGCGTCGCGGCGACCGGCCCCTGGACCTGGACGGGATCGATCGCCCGGCTGGAGGACCAGGTCAGGAAGTCGATCGCGACGACCATGCACGGGACCAAGCCGACCGACGCAGCAAGTCGCCGACTTGACCGCTTATCTGAATTCGCTGACGCCACCGCCGCCATCGGCGTGACGGGCTGAGAACGGCGCCGACTCGTCAGCCGTGGTGCGCGGTCGCGCGGTCTTCGAAACGCGGAAGTGCGCGACTTGCCATGTTCCGCCCGAGTACACCTCACCCGAGCGTTACGACGTCGGCCTGGTCGACGAGGTAGGCAATCACGAGTTCAACCCTCCCTCGCTGCGCGGCGTGAGCCGCCGAGATACCCTGCTCCACGACGGCCGCGCCCGATCGCTCGAAGAGGTGTTCCAGAAAGAGCGGCATCCCCGGGGCCTTGAGCTGACATCCCAGGAAATCGCCGATCTGGTCGCGTTCCTCAAGACGTTGTGAGGCTTGTCGGGACTGCTTTGCGAGCACCGTTTCTGGTTGGAAAGCGAGGTGTCGCCCACGGTGCCCGATGAACTCGAACGTCTTGAACACAAGCTTGCAATAGCCGACAATGGCGTATGAATCATCCGCCATGGATGATCGCCTGCCCGCCCTGAATATCGCAGGAATGCCGCCCGCCTGAAACCCAACCGAGCCGGCGTTGCACCGAACCGATGCCGGCACTGAGGGGAGCCGAGATCATTGAATCGCGATTCACGACCGGCGAAGCGGGCCTCGAACGATTCCGGTCGTGGGTCGCCTGCTTTGCTCTGCTGTTGCTCGGCGATTCGATCAGTCTTGGAATGGCTCGCGGGCTCGGCTTCGGCCGCGGAGTCGGACTCGCCCAAGCCGCGAAGGTCGACTTCAACCGCGAAGTCCGGCCGATCCTGGCCAAGAACTGTTTCGCGTGCCACGGTCAGGACGAGGCGAAACGGGCCAAGGGGCTGCGGCTGGACCTTCGCGAGTCGGCCATCAAGCCGCTCAAGAGCGGCGAGAAGGCGATCGTCCCGGGCGATCCGGATTCCAGCGAGCTGATCGTCCGGATCACCGAGGAGGACGAGACGCTCCGCATGCCTCCCAAGAAGACCGGCGATCGGCTCAGCTCCGGCCGAGATCGATGTCTTGACACGCTGGGTCGAGCAAGGGGCCGACTACGCCTCGCACTGGGCCTTGGTCGCCCCCAAGTCTCTGCCGCTGCCCGAGGTCCGAAGCCAAGGCATGGCCCCGAAACGGCATCGACTTCTGGATCCTCGCCCGGTTGGAGAAAGAGGGGCTCAAGCCGTCGCCGGAGGCCGACCGCTATACGCTCCTGCGCCGGGTCAGCCTGGATCTCCGCGGCCTTCCGCCCACGCCCGCGAGAAGTCGACCGCTTCATCCAGGATCCGGCCGCCGACGCTTACGAGCAGGCCGTCGACCGACTGCTCGATGACCCGGCCTACGGCGAGCGGTGGGCTCGGATGTGGCTGGACCTGGCCCGTTACGCCGATTCGGCCGGCTATGGCTCGGACCCGTTACGGCCCAACATCTGGCGATATCCGCGACTGGGTCATCAGCGCCTTCAACCGCAACCTACCCTACGACCAGTTCACCATCGCTCCAGATCGCCGGCGACCTGCTGCCCAACCCCACCCTGGAGCGAGCGGATGGCCACCGCCTTCCACCGCAACACGATGACCAACACCGAGGGGGGGACCGACGACGAAGAGTTCCGCGTCGCCGCGATCAAGGACCGGGTCGACACCACGATGCAGGTCTGGATGGGGCTGACCATCGGCTGCGCCAAGTGCCACAGCCACAAGTTCGACCCGATCACCCAGGAGGAGTATTACCGCTTTTACGCCCTCTTCAACCAAACGGCCGACAACGACCAGCCCGACGAGAGCCCGGTCATCCCCGCGCCGACGCCGGAGATCACCGAACGAGTCCGCGCAGATCGACGCCCAGATCGCCGCGCTGCAGGAAGTAACTCGAACATGCCCTCGGCCGCACTGGCCGCCGCTCAGGCCAAATGGGAATCGAGCCTGGCCCTTCCGAACGCGTCGCGCCGCAAGGATCTGCCCAAGGAGATCCTGACAATCATCGACACCGCGGCCGACAAGCGGACGAAGGTCCAGACCGAGGCGTTGGCGACGGTATTTCCGTTCGATCGCGCCGGAGTTGAAGCCGCTCCGCGACGAGATCGCCGCGCTCGAGAAATCCAAGCCCGGCGATTCCCACCTTGCCGGTGATGGTCGAACTGCCGGCCAATCGTCACCGCGTGACGCGGCTCCTGCGCAAGGGAAACTTCCTCGACCCTGGCGATCCGGTCGCAGCCGGGCGTGCCCCAGGCGCTTCATCCCTACCCGGCCGGCGCACCGACGAACCGGCTCGGACTGGCGCAATGGCTGGTCGATCCCAGCAACCCGTTGACGGCCCGGGTCGCGGTCAACCGCTTCTGGGCCCAGCTCTTCGGTACAGGTCTCGTCGAGACCGAGGAGGACTTCGGCACCCAGGGCGAGCCGCCCAGCCATCCCGAGCTACTCGACTGGCTGGCGGTCCAGTTACCGGGAGTCGGGCTGGAACACCAAGGCGCTGTTGCGGATGATCGTCACCTCGGCGACCTACCGGCAGTCGTCGAAAGCCACGCCCGAGCTTCTGGACAAGGACCCGCGCAATCGCTTGCTGGCGCGGGCCCTCGCGTCCGGCTCGAGGCCGAGATGGTGCGCGACCAGGCGCTGGCGCTCTCCGGGCTCTTGAGCCGCAAGGTCGGCGGCCCCAGCGTCTTCCCGCCCCAGCCCGGTGGACTCTGGCAGGCGGCCTTCAACGGCGAGCGCACCTGGACGACCAGCCAGGGCGAGGACCGTTACCGCCGTGGGCTCTATACCTTCTGGCGGCGGACCGTCCCGTATCCGTCGATGGCCACGTTCGACGCCCCCAGTCGCGAGATCTGCGCGATCCGGCGAATCCGGACCAATACCCCGCTCCAGTCGTTCGTGACCCTGAACGACCCGGTCTACGTCGAGGCCGCCCAGGCCCTGGCGCGTCGGATCGTCCGCGAGGGGGGCTCGAGCCTCGAAGCCCGCGCCCGATACGCCTTGCAACTCTGCCTGGGCCGGCCCCCGCGGCCCGAGCAGCTCGAGCCGCTCGTCAATCTCTACACCGCCGAGCACGAACGATATCCGCAAGAACCACAGGCCGCCGTGGCGCTGGCCACCGAGCCGATCGGTCCGCTTCCGCCAGGCATGGAACCGGCCGACCTGGCCGCCTGGACCACGGTCGCCAACGTACTCTTGAACCTCGACGGCGTCGTTGACCAAAGGTTGATTCACATGGACCTGGATCTGCCCCTCTATTTACAACAGGCGCGCGCACAGACCCGCCGCCAGTTCCTCAAGAGCTCGCAGACCGGGCTGGGTGCCTTCGCGCTGGCGATGCTCCTGGACCGCGAGGGAGCCGGCCAGCGACGGCGCGGAGCCCGGGGACCCGAGCCGGAATCGGCTCTCCTCCGCCGACAACCCGATGGCGCCGCGGCCGCCGCACTTCGCTCCCAAGGCCAAGAGCGTCATCTATCTGCACATGTCCGGCGGACCGCCCCAGCAGGACCTGTTCGACTTCAAGCCGGCGCTGGTCAAGCATCACATGCAGCCTTGTCCCGACGAGCTGCTCAAGAACCACAAGTTCGCGTTCATCAAAGGGCACCCCAAGCTGCTGGGCACGCCGTACAAGTTCGAGAAATGCGGGCAGAGCGGCGCGGTCGTCAGCGAGCTCTGGCGGCACTTCAAGGGCACATGTCGACGACGTCGCGATCATCAAGTCGATGTACACCGACCAGTTCAACCATGCGCCGGCGGAGCTCTTCCTCTACACGGGCTCATCTCGCAACGGCGGGGCCGCGATGGGCTCGTGGATCACCTACGGCCTGGGCACGGAGAACCAGGACCTGCCCGGTTTCGTCGTCCTGATCAGCGGCGGGACGGACCCAACCGGCGGCAAGGCCCTCTGGAGCACCGGCTTCCTGCCCAGCGTGTATCAAGGTGTGCAGTGCCGGACGGTGGGCGACCCGGTCCTCTACGTCAGCGATCCCAAAGGGATGGATCGCGCCGACCGTCGCCGCACGCTTGGACGCCCTGCGGCAGCTCAACGAGTACGAGCTCGCCGAGTTCGGCGATCCGGAGACCTTGACGCGGATCAGCCAGTACGAGCTGGCTTTCCGCATGCAGATGGCGGTTCCCGACGTGATGGACATCCGCCAGGAGCCGGAATCGATCGTGGAGCAATACGGCGCCCAGCCGGGGGCGTCGTCGTTCGCCAACAACTGCCTGCTGGCCCGCCGCCTGGTCGAGCGCGGCGTGCGCTACGTCCAGCTCTACGACTGGGGCTGGGACTGCCACGGCACCGGCACCGGCGACGACATCGTCAAGCACCTGCCCGAGAAGTGCAAGGAGGTCGACCGGCCGATCGCGGCGCTGCTCGCGGACCTGAAGCGGCGTGGGCTGCTGGACGAAACCCTGGTGATCTGGGGCGGCGAGTTCGGCCGCACGTCGATGAACGAAGCGCGAGGCGGTTCGAAGTTCCTGGGCCGCGACCACCACCCGAGTGCTTCTCCATCTGGATGGCCGGCGGCGGCATCAAGCCGGGCATCACCGTGGGCGCCACCGACGACCTGGGCTACTCCATCACCGAGAACCCGGTCAGCATCCACGACCTCCAGGCCACGATCCTCCACCTGCTCGGCCTCGACGCCTGGAAGCTCACGTATGCCTACCAGGGCTTGAACCAGAAGCTGATCGGCCCCGAAGGCGAGGCCAAGATCCGCAAGGAGCTGCTGGCGTGATTAAGAAGACAGAATGAGTTATCCGGAATTCCAATCCAGCCATTCCGCCGGATCGGCGTCGGAGGGCATCCGCCAGTCGCCGCGGGGCGACAGGCTGACCGTGCCGACCTTGGGACCGTCGGGTACGCACGACCGCTTGTACTGCTGGCGGAAGAACCGGGTGTAGAACGTCCGCATCGTCCGCTCGATCAGCTCGCGCGAATAGGGCTGGGTGAACGTGGCGAACTGGCTCAAGAACAAGATCTTGGCGGGCGAGTAGCCGCAGCGAACCGCGTGGTAGAGCACGAAATCGTGAAGCTCGAAGGGGCCCAGGGTCGCCTCGGTCGATTGCTCGATCTCGCCGCCCGCCGAGGCCGGCAACAGCTCCGGCGAGATCGTCGTCTCGACGATCGAGAGCAACGTCTGCCGGACCGGACCTTCCGGGAACTGGTTCGAGCGCGACGTAGCGGACCAGGAACTTCACGAGCGTCTTGGGGATCGAGCAATTTGGGTTATACATACTCATGTGGTCGCCATTGTAGGTCGACCATCCCAGCGCCAGCTCGGACAGGTCGCCGGTGCCGACGACGAACCCCTTCGACATGAGCAGGAACGTGCGCAAGCGGGCCTGGACGTTTTCAAAAGTCAGGTCATGGCGGGCTTCCGCTGGGCACGCGGCACAGCGCGGCGCGGAAGGATTCGACATCCAGGCTCGTGGCAGTCGATGCCGAACGGGGCGTGGCCCATCTCCTGGAAGGTCTCGAGTGCCAGCGCGCTGATGTCGATCGTCTCGGAGGAGACCCCGAGGTGTTCCATCAGGTCGAGGGCGTTGGTCAGAGTGCGCTGGGTGGTGCCGAAGCCGGGCATGGTCAGGCCGTGGACCAGCCGGCGGTCGAGTCCGAGCATGTCGCAGGTCATGACCGCGACCAGGAGCGCCAGCGTGGAATCCAGGCCGCCGGAGATGCCCAGGTTGAGCGGCGTGCCCGGCAGGGAGCTGTTCGATCCGCTTGGCGAGCCCCGCGCACTGGATGCCGAAGATCTCGGCGCAGCGACGGTGCAGCTCGTCTCCTCCGGCGGGCACGAATGGCGTGCCCGGTACGTCCCGCTTCAGCCCCTCCATGGTCGTCGGCCAGCGCGAACGGAATGCGGCGGAAGGGCCGCAGCGAACGACAGTGCCGTCGTCGAAGCTGGTCGTGATCCGGCGGTCGGATTGCAGCTTGGCGACGTCGACGTCCCGGGTGATCCAGTAGGAGTCGCGGCGGATCGGCAGGCCGTCGCCGACCCGGGGCGACTCGGCGAGCAAGCGGCCGTTCTCGGCGATCAGGCAGTGGCCGCCGAAGACCACGTCGGTCGTCGACTCGGACGGCCCGCAGCCGGCCATCGCATACGCGGCGATCAAGCGGCCCGACTGGCCGACGACCAGCTCGGCGCGATACCGGCTCTTGCCGATCGTCTCGTTGCTGGCCGAGAGGTTGAGCAGGACCGTCGCTCCGGCCATGGCCTGAAGCGCGCTCGGGCGGCACGGGCACCCAGAGGTCCTCGCAGACCTCGACGCCCACGACGACCTGCCGTCGATCCCGATCGGCCTTCACCGCCCCGCAGCTCGAAGAGAAGATCGATCCCGAACGGCACGCGCTGACCCCCCAGGTCGATCTCGGCCGGCTCGGTGCCGACGGCCGGGCTGAACCAGCGGCTCTCGTAGAATTCCTTGTAATTGGGGATGAACTGCTTGGGAACGACCCCCAGAATCGAGCCGTCGCCGATCGCGACGGCACAGTTGAACAGGCTGTTGCCGACGGCGATCGGCACGCCGACGACGACCAGTTGCGCGCGGCCCGCGGTCGCCTCGGCGATCCGCAGGATGGCCCGCGATCGCCGGCGTCCAGCAGCGCCTCCTGGCCGAACAAGTCGGCGCAGGTGTAGCCGGTGACCCAGAGCTCCGGAAAGAGCACGATGTCGCTGTCGGCAAGCTGCTCCAGCACTCGGACGATCTCCGCGGCGTTCGCCGACGGATTGGCCACGGACGGTCCGGGGCGAAACGCAGGAGATCCGGACAAACCCATACTGGTTCATGTGAGATCAATTCAATCGGCGTTCCGCTCGACGTCGTGTGGAACAGCCGCCCTGACGGCTGTTGAAAGCCTGCCAGCCGAGATTGACAGGCTGGCCCACGATTCTGACGACCGGACCGTCGTCTCCTGCGACTAGAACATGGTACGATATGCACCCTTGGTTCTCAAACACGAGCCGGAAAGTCCAGAGCGTCACTCAGCCTTTCCTACTCGATCAGGAAACACCATGTCCAGGCCGATTCGTCATCTCGGAGCTTCGTTCATCCTGGCAGCCAGCCTGCTGAGCACGGCGGCCTGGGCTCAGAATCCCGGTCGCGGCGGCCGAGCGGCCCCGACGCGGCGGCCGTTCGCCAAGGCCGGCACGCCCCGGCAAGCCGAGCGGATCCGCTACTTCGACGTCAAGCACATCAAGGCCGAGCTGACCCTCGACACCAAGAAGCGCGAGGTCCGCGGCACGGTGACCCACACGCTGAGCCCCCTCCATCCCTATCTCAACCAGGTCGAGCTCGACTGCGGGCCGGAGCTCAAGGTGACCAAGGTGACGGTCGGCGACAAGGCGGTCCCGTGCACGTTCACCACCAAGGACGGCAAGCTGTCGATCACCCTCGACAAGGCCCATGGCCCTGGCGACACCCTCGACCTGGCGATCGAGTACTCCGGATCGCCCGAGCACGGGCTCAATTTCGTCCTGAACGACCCCGCCTATCCGGAAAAGCCGCTGGCGATCTGGACCCAGGGCGAGTCCGAGGATACCCACCACTGGCTCCCCTGCTACGACTACCCCAACGACCGCGCCACCAGCGAGATGATCATCACGGTCGAGAAGCCGCTGTTCGTCGTGTCCAACGGGGCCCTGGTCGAGACCAAGCAGAACGCCGGCGCCACCACGACCTACCACTGGAAGATGGATGTGCCCCACGTCAGCTATCTGATCTCGCTGGCGGTGGGAGACTTCGCCGTCTATCACGACAAGGTCGGCGACCTTCCGGTGGACTATTACGTGGCCAAGCATGTCGACGAGGCGACCGCGCGGCGGTTCATGGGCAAGACGCCCGCAGATGATCCGCTTCTTTGGCGAGACGATCGGCCAGCCGTATCCCTATGTCAAGTACGCCCAGATCTGCCTCCCCGAGTTCGGCGGCGGGATGGAGAACATCTCGGCCACCTCGATGACCGACAGTCGCGCTGCGGGACGAGATCGCGGCGCTCGAGGGGGACGCCGACGGCCTGGTCGCGCACGAGCTGGCGCACCAGTGGTTCGGCGACCTCTTGACCTGCAAGGATTGGTCCCACCTCTGGCTCAACGAGGGCTTCGCGTCGTACTTCGACCCGCTCTTCGCCGAGCACGCCCGCGGCGAGGATGAATTCCGGCTCGAGATGGACGGCGCACTCCAGGGCTACCTGGGCGACGACCGCGACTACCGCCGGCCGATCGTCGAGCCCCGCTACGAATCGTCCGATGGCCATGTTCGACGGAATGACCTACTCCAAAGGGGCGTGCGTCTTGCACACGCTGCGCGGACTGCTGGGCGACGAGGCCTGGTGGAAAGGCATTCGCGGCTACGTGGCCGCGAACAAGCTCCAGGTCGTCGAGACCGACGATTTCCGCAAGGCGATGGAAGCGGCCTCCGGCAAGGACCTGAAATGGTTCTTCGACCAGTGGGTTTACAAGGCGGGCCATCCCGAGCTCAAGGTTCGCTGGCATTACGAGGACGACGGACAAGACGCGTGCGGGTCCAGGTCCAACAGACCCAGAAAGTCGACGATCAAACGCCGCTGTTCCGGCTGCCGACGACGCTCGAAATCACCGAGGACGTGGGCAAGACCCGGGTCATCCCGATCGTGATCGACGGAGCCTCGCACGATTTCGTGATCCCGGCCGCGGCCAAGCCCAAGATGGTCCAGATCGACCCCGAGGGCTGGCTGATCAAGGAGCTCGACTTCGAGAAGTCCGTTGCGGAGAACCTGTTCCAGCTCGAGCATGCCTCGTGCGTGCTGGGCCGGCTGAGCGCCGGCCAAGGCACTGGCCAAGACGGCCAAGGACAAACCCGAGGCTGTCAAAGCCCTGGCCGCGGCCTGGAAGCGGGAGAAAGCGATCCCCGCCAAGCGAGAGATCGTCGAGCTCCTGGGTAGCGGCGAGGAGAGTTCCCGGCGCCGCCTTGCTCGAGGCGGCCAAGGACCACCGAGGCCAAGGTCCGCGTCGCCGCGATCGAGGGACTGGCCAAGCTCAAGCGCGACGACGCGACCGAGGCCCTCCTCCGCGCGGCCTGGGCCAATCCCAAGGAAGCCTACGGCGCGCGCAAGGCCGCATTGCGAGGACTGGTCGCCTGGAAGGTCAAGGATGCCGACGATTTGCTGGCCGCCGCCCTCAAGATCCCGGCCGACCGTCACTCCATCGCCGCCACGGCCCTGGAGCTCATGCTGGAGAAGCCCGGACCCAAGGCCCGCGAGCTGGCCGCCCTTTACAGTCAATATGGCCAGCCCGCGGCTCTACGATCCACGGCCATCGGCGCATTTCCAACGTCTGGCCAAGGACGACCCGGCGCTGCAGGACATCCTCGTCACCCTGGTCAGCGATCCCGACCGGTCCGTGCGGTTCCGGACCTGGGGCGCCGTCCGAGCGCTGGGGATCAAGAAGGCATACCCGGCGCTCAAGGCCCAGCTCGCTCATGAGACCAGCGGTTTCAGCGGCTTTGCCAGTCGCATGCTTCAGGAGACGCTCGATTCCTTGAACGACGAGGAATCCAAGACCGCCGCCGGTCCAGCCGATCCAGGCCCAGACCATCGCCGAGCTGGACGCGCCAGGCTGCCGAACTCGAGACGCAAGGCCAAGGAGCTCAGGAACAAGATCGAATCGCTCAAGATCAAGGCGGAGCAGGGGAGTGGCGCCAAGACTCGACCACGACGGAGCTCGGCACGTCACATTGGATTCGCAGGTCTCAGTGAACGTCCAGTTCAGGACCGTGACATCCTTGAAAATCTCTTGAATCCGTCTTGCGACGATGCGATGCTCATCGTCTCGCAAGGTCCAGACCATGATCCGCAGACGCCGCTGGCCTTCGGCCAGCACGGCGATCCGCGGATCGCCCTCCCACAGCATCTGGACGACTTCCTCGGCCGTTCGCTTGGAGTGCCACTGGCTCCACTCGAGAACGACCTGGGGCACATGATTGGCGATCTCGGCGACCTCGCGTCGCGCGTTCATGCCGGGGATATCGGCGAGCTGCGCGAGCATCTCCGAAACGCGGGTCTCCCAGATGCGCCATTCCGCGTCGTGGTCGAGCTTGAGGAACCGTTCGACGGCCGCCAGCAAGCCGACGATCTCTTCCTTGCCAACCTTCATCGCGCGGCCGATGCCCATCGCGGGGCTGATCGCCCGCCGGCCCGCCGCGATCAGATCGGGGCGGCCCAGTAACAACCCCGAGGCCTGTGGACCGCGCAAACCCTTGCCGCCGGAGAAGGCGACCAGGTCGAATCCTTGGTGAAGATATTCGGAAAACCGAGCGGCGGGCGGGACGTCCGCGGCCGCGTCGTTGAAGAGCGGCACGCCGCGCTCCTTGCCGACTCGAATCCACTCCTCCCGCTTGATCTGGCCCAGCGGCTCGAACCGGTTCAGAAAGAACAGCATGGCGGTGCGCGGGTTGATCGCCCGGTCCAGCTCCGCGCGGTTCTCCACCCAGACGAGCTTGGCTCCGGTCAGGAGCATCTGCGGCTCGTAGTGGCTGAGGTGGCCTTTCTGGATGACGACCTCGTTTTTCAAGCCGGTGGTATCGGGTAGGCGATCGATCGCCGGCAGGTTGTCCCAGGTCATGCAGGCGGCGGTGGCGACGGTGATCGACGAGGCCGCGCCGGCGGTGACCATCGCGGCCGGCACTCCCATCAGGCCGGCGATCCGCGCACCGACCTTCTCTTGCAGCTCGGGGATCGAGACGAACCAATTGGCCGCCTCGGCCATCGCCTGAACCACCTCGGGCGGCATCAGCGAACCGCCGACGACCGTGACGGTCCCCTGGCCGTTGATCAGGGTCTTGACGCCGAGGCGAGTGTAGATGTTCGCATTCATTATCGGAGATCCGTCAAGAAGGAGGCAGTCTTACGAGCGTTGTGTCCCGGCGATGCCCAGCGCTTCGGCGTGGGGCGCCAGTGCGTCGATGACGAGCTGAATGTGTTCGTCCAGGTTGACCCCGAGCCGTTCGACGCCTTGGTAGACGTCGTCGCGGTTGACCTTGGCGGCGAACCCTTTGTCCTTGAGCTTCTTCTTGACGCTGGAGGGAGAGAGTGAGCGAATCCCTTCGGGGCGGACCATGCTGCACGCCATGACGAAGCCGGCCAGCTCGTCGCAGGCCAGAAGCGCCTTGTCGAGCGTCGTCAGCTCGGGAACGTCCGTCGGATGGAAATGGGCCACGACGGCCTGGGCGATCTCGGGCTCGCCCTGCTCGCGGAGCCAGGCGACGATCAGTCGCGGGTGCTCCTCGGGCCAGCGGTCGTAGTCGGCGTCGTGCAACAGCCCGGCGATCGCCCATCGGGGCTCGTCGGCTTCGCCGGCACCGTAACGATGCGCCGCCCGCCGCATCGCCGCCTCGACGGCCCGCGCATGGTTCCGCAAGGCCGGGCTGTCCGTCCACTCGTGGAGCTTCTCCACCGCCTGGTCGTAGGTGATCGCCATGAACGCCTCCTTCGAAACTACGTCTCGCCGCGTTATCTCAACATTCTACTCCGAGCCGACGATTCAGCCACTCCCAAGCTTCCGGGCGTATCATACATTGCGAAATCGGATGCCTGTTGGTCATGCTGGACAGCGTGGGATTGATCCCAAGTGACATTCCAGTTTTCGAGTTGAACGCATGAGATGCGTGAGCCAGTCCCGGGAATTTGAGAGTGGGTGTGATGCCTGAGATTTCGATCACTGCGGAGCCCCTGACTGGCCCGCGTTGCTTCTTCCGCGTGAGCCGGCCCGTCGCGCCCGAGCAATGGGCGTATGCGGTCGATCGCCAATCCGCGCGAGGCTCGCCCCTGGCCGAGGCATTGTTCGCGGTCGAGGGGGTGTCTTCGCTCCTGATCGCTCACGACTTGATCGTGGTCACGAGGTCGGGCGACGCGGGCCTACCGTTGGTCGGCCCCTATGTGCGGATGGTCCGACGTGTCCTTGGCGATACGTCGGCGCGAGCCCCGGTCGATTGGAAGATCCTGGGAAAAGGAGTGGCCAAGGTCGTCCGCTCACATCTCGATTCTGGGCAGATCGCGTTGTCTTCCTCGCTGATCGCCTCGATGCCCACCGCCGAGCAGCTTCGCCAGCGGGTGCGGGACGTGCTCGACGAGCAGGTGAACCCCATCGTGGCCAGTCACGGCGGCGGAGTCCACCTCGTCGATCTGATCGACAATGTCGTGTATCTCCGCATGTCGGGAGGTTGCCAGGGTTGCGGGCTCGCCGATATCACCTTGAGGCATGGGGTCGATGCCGCGATTCGTGAGGCTGTCCCGGAGATCGGCTGGATTCATGACCTGACGAATCACGCCGCGGGTGTGATGCCTTATCGAGCGAGTGGTTCAAGTCCGTTCGCGCTCAAGAAATAAGTACTCAGTTGGGAAGCGGCCTCCTTGGTACAATCGCACGTGTGATTCTGATCCTATACTACGTCCAGCCGCTTTTGAGTTCGTTCGTTTGAGGAGCAGTCGACAAATGACAACTCGGTATGCCGACGTTCGCGGCGGGACCAGGTGCGGCTTCGCTCTGGCGCTTGCCGTCGCGTTCCTGACTCTGGGTCGTTTCTCGGCTGGCGTCGCCGCCAGAAAAGGCCCGAAGTTCAGCAACGGCGAATCCAGGTCCCATCGAACCGCTTGAGGCGGCGCGGCGGATGACGTTGCCGGAGGGCTTTACGGTCAGCCTGTTCGCCGCCGAGCCCGACGTCGTGCAGCCGATCGCCATGACCATCGACCCCAAAGGACGGCTCTGGGTCGTCGAGAACTACTCGTACCCGATCTGGCTGGGCGGTCCACGAGGCAAGGACCGCATCCTGATCTTCGAGGATGCCGACGGCGACGGCCGGTTCGACCGCCGGACGGTCTTCTGGGACAAAGGGACGAACTTCACCGGGATCGAGCTGGGCTTCGGCGGCGTCTGGGTCTGCGCCACGCCGAACCTGCTGTTCATTCCCGATCGGGACGGCGATGATCGGCCCGACGGCGAGCCGGTCGTCGTGCTCGACGGCTGGGACACCAGAGCGCAACATAACATGTTCAACGGATTGAAGTGGGGACCCGACGGCTGGCTCTGGGGCTGCAACGGGATCCTGTCGAACTCGCGAGTCGGCAAACCGGGCACGCCCGACGATCGTCGGGTGGCGATCAACTGCGGTGTCTGGCGGTATCATCCGACCCGTCAGGTCTTCGAGGCCGTGGCGCACGGCACCACCAACCCCTGGGGACTGGACTTCGACGATCTGGGCGAGGCGTTCATCACCAATTGCGTGATCCCGCATCTGTTTCACGTTGTGCCGGGCGCACATTTTCAGCGCATGTACGGCGAGGACCTCGCGCCGCATCGCTACGCCTTGATGGAGAGCTGCGCCGACCATATCCACTGGGCGGGCGGTCGCTGGACCGACTCGCGTGAGGGCAAGGGGAAGCACGGCGAGGCCGGCGGCGGACACGCCCACGTCGGCGCCATGATCTATCTGGGCGATAACTGGCCCGACCGATACCGCAACGACGTCTTCACTTGCAACATCCACGGTCGTCGCATCAACCGCGATCGACTCGAACGCCGCGGCTCCGGGCTACGTCGCCCGCCACGACAACGACTTCTTGATGGCCAACGACCCCTGGTTCCGCGGTCTGGAGCTGAAGTATGGGCCCGACGGGGCGGTCTATCTGACCGATTGGTACGACACCGGCGAGTGCCACGAGAACGACGCCGACAACGCCCACCGCGAGAACGGGCGGATCTACAAGATCGGCTACGGAACACCGCGCCCGCGTGAAAGTCGACCTGTCCAGCCAGAGCGACGAGGCCCTGGCGCGATTACAGCTCCACCACAACGACTGGTACGTACGCACGAGCCGCCGATTGCTCCAGGAGCGAGCGGCGTCCGGGCGCGACATGGCTGCCGCTCATCGTGTGCTCCGCGAGATTCTGAGTACGAATCCCGATGTCACCCGCCAGCTACGCGCCATCTGGGCTCTGTACGCGACCGGCGGCCTGGACGAGAATGCCGGCCGCGCGCTGCTCGATCATCCGAGCGAGCATGTCCGAGCCTGGGCGATCCGCCTGCTCGTTGATACGGGACCGCCGGCGGCGGCCACGGTGACGCGTTTCGCGGAGCTGGCCAAGACCGATCCCAGCCAGAAAGTGAGGCTGAGCCTGGCCTCGGCGTTGCAACGATTGCCGATAAACCAGTGCTGGGATGTCGCCGAACCACTGGCGAGCCATGCAGAAGACGCCGCGGACCGCGTGCTTCCCCTGATGATCTGGTATGGGGTCGAGCGCTTGGTGCCAGCCGATCTGCCGCGAGCCGTGGGCTGGGTGGCTCGTTGCAAGATCCCCCTGGTTCGCCAGTACGTCGCGCGCCGGGCCGTGACGGCCGACCCTTCGACCGGGCTGGCCGCGTGTCGTCTCGCTGCTCAAAACCACGGACTGGAGGACTCGGTCTGCGACGACCTGCTGATCACGGGCGCCACGAGGCGCTGCGAGGTCGTAAACACATCGCTCAGGCCCGAGGGCTGGGCAGCCGCATTCGCCCGGCTTGTGGCGCGGCCGAACCCGGTCCTGATCGAGCAAACCCTGATGCTGGCGCTCGACTTCGAGGAACCGAAGGCCATCGCGATCCTGCGTGGGATGGTCAAGAACCCGGACTACGCCCCGAGACGTCCGGCGTCGCGCCTTGTCGGCTCTGGTCGAGCGCCGCGTGCCAGGAATCGCCCCCGATCTCCAGGCTTTGCTCGATGATCCCGTCATGCGCGGACAGGCGCTGCGGGCACTTGCGGCGTATGACGATCCGGCCACGCCCGAGATCATCCTGCGGCACTACGCCAAGCTCTCCGAGTCCGAGCGCGACGATGCGATCGCCACCCTGGCCGCCCGCCCGGCCTGGGCACTCGCCCTGCTCGCGTCGATCGGCCATGGGCATGTGCCACGTCGCGACATTAACGTGACCACCGCGCGGCAGCTACAAGCCCTGGGTGATCGACGGATCAACGATCAGCTCGAAACCGGTCTGGGGCAAAATCCAACCCACGTCGAAGGAAAAGGCCGCCCTGATCGCCAAGTACAAGGCGCTGCTCGCCTCGGATCAGTCATCCGCCGGGCGACCAGTCGCGAGGTCGGGCGGTCTTCAACCGCACCTGCCTCGCCTGCCACCGGCTCTATGACGCGGGCGGCGACGTCGGCCCGGATTTGACCGGGTCGGATCGCGCCACTGCTGACTACATCCTGGAAAACGTCCTGGACCCCAGCGCCGCCGTGAGCCGCGATTACGCGCTGACCAACGTGGCGACAACCGACGGCCGGATCATCTCCGGAATCATCCGCGAGCAGAACGATTCCGCCCTGGTCATCCAGACGGCCAACGAGCGAATCATCCTGCCGCGCGAGGATCTCGAGGCAATCAAGCCGTCCACGATTTCGATGATGCCCGAGGGGCAGCTCGAGCGGCTCTCGCCCCAAGAGATCCGCGACCTGTTCGCCTACCTGGCCTCGACCAAGCAGGTGCCTCTTCCGGCGGACCAAAAATGAAGGATTGATTTCCGCCGCGTACCGGGCGCTGCCGAAACCGCTTCAGCCCATCAGCCTGCGCAGCGATCGGATCATGTATGCGTTTTCAGGGCGGTTGCGGGCCGCGATCCGGACGAACTTGCCGGGCTCGAGCCCTTTCTTGTCATCGCAGGTTCGGGTATAGATCCCGCGACGGATGAGCAAGCGGCAGACGAGTTCTTCGGCACTGAGGTAGTCGCGCAGCTCGACCAAGGCGAAGTTGGCGAAGGTTGGGTAAACGTGAAGCCCATCGATCTTGGCCAGTGCGGCGAAGAACCGGCGTGAGTTCCGGACGAATCGGATACGCTCCCGCTCATATCGAGCCTGGAAATCGGGCCGTGAATACAGGTCGAAGAAGTACTCGGCCAGGCCCGAGGAATTCCACAAGAACCCGTTACTGAGCAGCGTATTCACCCGATCGGGCGCCATCACGGCGTAACCGGCGCGGATACCGGCAACTCCGAAATCCTTGGACATGCTCTTGACGACGATCAGGTTCGGGAACCGGCTGACCTGGTCGGCCACGCTCCGATAAGTGTAACCGTCCCCCTCGCAAGCGAAGTGGATGAAGCTCTCGTCCACGATGACGTTCGGCACGAACCGCAGCTCGTCCAGCATCTCCAGCATGACCGCGTGCGGGATGTAGCCGCCATCGGGGTTATTGGGGTTGATCAGCACGAGTGTATCGGGCCGCTCGCGATGGACCAGCTCGAGATACGCGGCGGGATCGAAATGGAAATTGTCCTCCTTGCGCAGGAGGTTGGTGACGATCTTGGTTTCCGGCCGCGCGAACTCGTAATAGGGCGAGAATGTGGGTAGGTTGATCAGGATCTTCTCGCAGGTGAATCGGTGGAGGATCGCCTGGATGATTTCCACGGCCCCGTTGCCGACGAAGATCGAGTCGGCGTCCAACTCGAGAACGCGGCCCAGTTTTGCCGCGATCACTCGGTTCTGCGATGGATAAAGTTCCAGCAGAGCGCGCAGTTTCCTGGGCCGGACCACCTCGCGGTGGAAGTGCATCATGAACAGCTTGGTCGCGTAGGGGTTGGAGAGAAAACAAGCGTCAACCTTGAGACGCAGCTCGGGGATGAACTTGGCGAGCGTCCAGGCGCTGGGGGAGTGTGAGCCTGCCTCGCTCTTGAGCCGCTTGATTCGATCGACGAGGGCCAGCTCTCGCGGGTTGAGGCCCACTCGTCCCAAGGATTTCCTCCGCTGGTCTTGCAGCCACTGTGCTGAGACACCCAGATCGAACGGCTTGAATCTTGTTCCTTGCTCGCGGGGACGCTGAACGATCACTTCAACCTCTTTGTTATTTGCTCGATGGCTATAATAAGAGCGATCGGTCCAATTTGACTAGTTCACCGGATCTGAACGTACTCTTCGCCGAATCTTAGCACATCGTATGAAGAACTTTACCGCACCACAAGGACCTGCTGTCCGATCTACGGCCTCGATCATTCAAAATGCCGAACGGGCACGCCCTCGTGGGAATTGATCAAAGTCGCACGGGGACGTCGATATGAATGACCGCATGGACCTCAGGACAGAAGGCGCGGACGCTGATTGGGTTGCAACGTGAGCCGTTCGCGAAGGCGAGCGGATTGGATTGGATGAAGTCCACCCCGTTTCAACGGCCCGCTTCACCGCACTGGCTTCAGGCTCAATTATCCGGGAAGCCGGGGGCGTACATGGCGGTAAAGCGCGTGGGGTTCTGAATTCCCTGGCTGGTCATCCAGGCGTTCGCTTCCATCACGAGCGCTCGTCCCTCGTCTCCACCGAGGAGTTCACCGCGTCTACGGCGCATGGCCGCAGCGAACGAGAACATATCAATGGAGTTGAACGCCTCAGTGGCAAGGTCTAATAGCGTGACCGCATGCGTGTCATTACACCGCACTGCGCCGATCGCAGCACGGATATAGTAGGCGTGAGCCATCGACGACGGAGCGGGTTCCTTCTCGATTTTCCGAACTTGACGCTCGGCGGTGAGGAGGAACGCCTCCGGGTTGACGACATGGTGCGCGACCGCCAGAGCCGCACGTGCCCTCAACTGATACAAATCGAGCCGTACCTGTTGCACTTGCATCAGATGTGAGAGGCGGTAGAAGCCCCAGTTCTCCAAAATGTAGTTCCAGGCGGCTTGTCCTCGCCCCTCGTACAGATCGAGCGACAATCTCGCCATCAAAACGTTATGGTGCTGGACGTGATAACCGCGTTGGGACCAACGGCCGGTGATCTCGAGTAGTGCCTCGCGGGCGGCTTCTGGTCGATCCTCGCCCGCACGGACAATCGACATGATGTGAGTTCCTAGATTCATCAAAGCATAAAGATCACCGCGCTCCTGGGCATCGCGAAAGAGGCTCGCATGCCGCTGGGTCAATTCCTGGATCAGGCCCATGTTCAAGAGGGCCCATAGCGTGAAGGTACGAGTCGTATCGAGTTCCCATACGACGCCCGCGCCGATGTTACTAAAAAGTCCCTCGGCTAGTTTCAGGGCGGCATAAGAAAGTTTCAAACGCCCTGCCAGGTAGTGTGCAGCCCCGCGGCTCATGGCAATCATCGCGTTCGTATAAGGATCATCTAATTGACTGGCTATGGCCTCAGCGGCAACGAAGAGTCGCTCCGAATTCGGTCGGTGCGCAGGACCTCCGCACGAAGAGCTGGCCGCCTCCCAGGCCAGGGCCTTGGCGATCCGACGCGGCTCCCCTGCTCGGAGCGAGAGCATGAGGTGGCGGGCACTGAAGTCGGCGCCGCGAATGTAATCGACGAGGCCCAATCCAGCGGCGGCCGTCCAGCAGACGTCGGTTCGTCGGATGCTGTCGATCGTGAGGTCGCTGGGTTCACGCCGCCGGAAGGAAGGACCCTTGAGGCGGACCAGTGCTCGGTAATAGAGCATCGACAGGATCGATCCCAAATTCGTGGGAAGGCTCATCCCTACCGCGCGGAGCACCGCGTCGAACACGGCGAGCCCCTCGTCGATGTGCCCGCTGATCAGTAGCTGCATCGCGGCATTGCGCCGCAGGTCAAGTGCATCAGACGTGGGAGCTACCTCGGCCGCCGCAAGGTACTGGCGGGCGGCCTCGTAGCCTCTCCCGGCATTGGCGAGGGCGTCGGCAAGTTCGATCCGCAATCGGGATCTGCCAGCGTGAGCTACCGGCAAGAGATCGAGGGCGACCTGGTACAGCTTCGAGGCGCGGTCGAATGCCAAGGTACCGGCCGCCCCGGTCGCCGCGGCCGCATAATACTCACCCGCGGTTTCGGAATTTCCCGCAGATTGGAAATGAAACGCGAGGACTTCAGGGTCGGCCCGTCCCGACGCTTCGAGTACGTGCGCGAGGCGACGGTGGTGTTGCTCCTCGTGGTCGGATCGAGGTGAGCCACGACCGTTTCGCGAATGCGGTCGTGGTAAGATTCGATCACGTCCAGTTCGGCTGGCCCTGTTCCTCGGATCAGTCGGCCCGAACGGAGGATTGCCAGAGCACCACGATCATCGGCTGCCAAAGCGGCGGACTGGCGTGCATCGACCGTGCTCAGCGGTCGTCCCGAAACAGCGATGACCTCGAGCAGCCGGCGAGCCTCCTCCGGCAGCCGAGAGACGCGCGTCATCACGACCCGGTCCAGGGTAGGTTCCTCCCCCAATTCCGGGTCGCTCGTGGGATCGTCTCCGATTTGGACGTGACGAACCAGTTCGATCACCAAGAACGGACTTCCCCCGGCCTCGCGGGCGATCGCCGCGGCATGGGACCGAGCCTTGGGGGCCTCATCGCCGAGGAGCATCGCCGCCAGTGTCTCCGACTCCGTCGGGGTCAAAGGCTCAACGGCCAGCTCGCGATGGTCGACCGATGGTGCCCGGTCCGCCTGGGACCGGTGAAGGTGTTGGAGGAACGGGCTCCCCTCGGCGTCCTCTGATCGGTAGCACCCCAGCAGGAGAAGAACGGGTGGGTCAGGGGGTCCCAGGATCTCAGCCAACAGCGCCGCACTGTCGCGGTCTCCCCATTGTAGGTCGTCGATCGCCAACACGAGCGATTGGCGGTCACCCAATCGCGCCAGGAGTTCGCGAAGCGCGGAAAACGCACGCCGCCTCAATTCTTGAGGGTCCGGCTGAGGCGCATTGGCGGGGCGGCGGGGGGCGGCATCAACCGCTTCGGCCCGGCGTAACACGGGGAAGACCCGAACCAGTGATGAAAGATCTCGGGGGAGAAGTGCCTGCGCTTCCGCATTCGGTAAGTGTTTCAAATACCGGCTCAGTGCATCGATCAAGCTGTCGAGAGCCTTGTATGGGACCGATTCTCGCTCGTAGCACCGGCCCGTCAAAACGACGGCTTTGTCGCCTTGGATGAGTTGCTCGAGGAAATGTTCCAACAAGGCGCTTTTGCCGGCTCCCGATGCGCGCGGATGTACAACGCGACGGTGCTTCCCAACGTGACGGTCGCGAAGGCGTCGTTCAGTGCCGCAAGGTGTCGCTCACGTCCCACGAGCGGCAGGCTGCGCCTCGGTGACGATTGCACTGCGCCGAGGCCCGCCGGGGCGTCCTGAGTTCGTCCCAAGCGTCGAAACACTTCGGTCCCGCTCGGCCGCTGCTTGGGGTCCCGTCGGAGTAGGTCAACGCACAGATCATTGAGATCCTCAGGCACATCGGCCACGAGCTCGCGCGGGGCCGGCGGCTCGAACTGCTGCTTGTTGAGCAACACCTCAAGAGGCCGTCCGACGAAGGGAAGCCGTCCGGTCAGCGCCGCGTATAGCACGACGCCCACGCTATACCAGTCGGAGGCAGGGGAGACCGGTAGGCTCGCCGCTTGCTCGGGCGACATGTAAGCGACGGTGCCGAGAACGTGAGGTTCTGAGTTCTCGTGCAGTCCCGACGCTTCCATCTCGACGGCCAAACCGAAGTCCAAGAGCACGACCCGGCCGCGCCGCGTGACCAGGATGTTGGTGGGCTTGATGTCGCGGTGGAGAACACCCGCGTCGTGCAATGCGGTCAGCCCTTCTGCAA
Organism: uncultured Planctomycetota bacterium; assembly: GCA_963779785.1. Classification (GTDB taxonomy): domain Bacteria; phylum Planctomycetota; class Planctomycetia; order Isosphaerales; family Isosphaeraceae; genus CAVRFS01. The sequence continues at coordinate 212,592 of CAWAAW010000064.1, read as the reverse complement.
GCTGGCTGAGAGATTGCCGTAAACGGCTCAACGGGCGTCCCGACATCCCCCGTGCCCCGCCGTTTCTATCAGCGTGGCCGGTGCCATCGGAGGGCCGGTTTTCCAAGCCCGGCGGCTCGATCGCATCAGTCCGAGGAAGATCGCGCGGCGAGGATCGCAAGGCCTCGATCGCGGGATCGGTCGCCGACTGGTTGAGAGAGTCGTTCGGGTTTTCCACGCCGGGCGACTTGCTCGCCTCGGTGTGAGGAAGGTCCTTCCGGAAGGATGCCAACGCGTCGAGCGAGGGTTCCGTACTCAACTCGTTAAGCGAGGCCGTCGAGTTCTGGAACGCGGGAGACACGATCGCGTCGGTCCGAGGAAGATCCTTCTTGAAGGATGATAAAGCGTCGATCCCGGGATCGGTCGTCGACTCGTCGTCGACTGACTCTCGATCGGCCCGAACATACGACAGAAAGTCGACCCCATCGACGAATTCCATCGCGATGAACCAGTCCTGCCCATCCGACACTAACTCGTAGAGGCTAACAAGGTTGGGGTGAGTCACATCGGCAAGTGCTCGGAACTCTTGCTTGAAGAAGTACAAGGTGGACGGATTAACGCGTTGCAGAGTCTTCAACGCGACGACCCGGTTCCGGATCCTGTCGAAGGCCCGGTAGACAATGCCCATGCCGCCGTGACCAAGCTCGGCGAGGACTTCGTAACCTTCGACTGCAATCATCAGCCCCCAGCTTGATGTGTCAGGTTGCGTTCCCTGATGCTGGGATGCGGCCGTCCGTGTGTCTCTCGCAAGGACCGAGCGGATTGCCTCCAATGCCTCGAGCCGGAGCTTGAACTCGTCCAACAGGTCGGGGCAGTCGCGGCAGAGATCCTCGGGCGAAACGCCAGATCCCAGTCGCTGCTGCTCGGCCCAACGCTGCATCAGGACACTTAACCGCGCCTCGACAGACTGCATCCGCGCAGGCCTCTCTCGTTACCCGCCAGGATCCCGGCAGGTTCTCGCCGAGCGGCCGGTGGAGGTTCAGAAGCCCGGCGACATACCGCGAACGCCGCGCCGGCTGGCCCGTCGCCATCATGCAGAAGGTCGAGCCAGCCTTCGATCGACGGTGATTGGTCGCCGTCAAGCATGGACTTCACCAGCGGGGGCCGGTCGCATCATCGTCTACCATTAAGCCGCTTGGGTTTAGGTCGCAAATCACGATGATCGGACTTCCACGCCAAGAAGTCAATCCAGTCTACGGTTTTTGCCGTTGAGGGGTACGGCAAAACCGACGACGTCGCCGCTGGTTGTGAAGAGCCGGCACAACAGGGCAACGATGACCTTGCCGCATAACATGCGCGAGGACGAGTAGCCAGACCTCGCCGAACTGGGCTTCTCAAGCTTTTGCGCCAGCGTGGCGGTCGTCGACAGGCGGGCTTATCGACGGAGCTCTTACACATCGGCTATGAACGCGCGGCGTTGAACTTTGGGCAAGAGACCGGTGGCGGAGGGAGCGGTCGCCGAGGCGCGCCGGGTTGGTGACTCTTGGCGCACCACGGCGAGAAGGTTACTGCTAGGAAAGCAGGCTGCCGATCTTTTTCGGTTTCGGGATATCCATCGTTGTGACCACGTCGGATATGGGACCGGCGAACACGCTACCGACGGAGATCGTGCCGACCGCGTTGGAGACCGGCTTGCTCGAGTCGTAGTCGAGATTCGAAAAACCGGCTGAACCAGTACCGATGGCCGCCGGGCCGCCGATAACGCCGCCGCCGCCGCCAATCTTGACCGCGGGAGCTGCCGATCCGAGCAGGCTGACGATTGCTGGAGCCTTTGGTGTACCGATCCCTGTGACCAGGTCATACCCGGTTCCGGCGGAGTGACCGTTGCTGCCGGTGGTGACGTCGTGGAAATCGGTGGAATAGTTTGACGAGTCATAGGCGCCGTAGAGAGCGTCCAAAACGCCGGCGGAATTGAGCGCGCCCGCGGTTCCGCGTGCTTGATCTCCCAGGGCGATCAATCCGGCCCACATCGGCGACGAGAGACTCGTGCCGCCGACCTCGTAATACCCGTTCGGCCCCCCGTCGTATGAGTCATAAACATACACGCCGGTATTAGGGTTGGCGTCCATCGAGACGTCGGGAATCGACCGAGCACCGTTATTCACGCCATTCGAGGATTGAAACGACGGGACCGATTCGTACTGGCTGACGCCGCCACCGCTGCCACTCCAGCCGCTTTCCAAGCCGTACTGGCCTTTGAGTCCCAGAAGCGTCAGGCTCGTGCCGCCGACAGCCACGACATTGGGTGAATAGGCGGGATACAATCCCGGCGCCGATTGTCGCCTGTTGAGAAGGTGTAGGCCACATTCGGGTTCGTGGTGAACTGGCCGTCGTAGTCTGTCTCGCCATTGAACTCCGATCCGCCGTAGCTATTCGAAACGACCACCACACCCGGTAAGGTCGCCGCATAAACAACGCCGCTTGAATAAGGCTGCCCGTCGACCTCGGCGCCGAACAAGTAATCGCCGCCGCTGTTGGTGGTCGTGATCAAGTCGATGTTGGCGTAGGGGGCAATGGAGTGCCCACTCCACGTCCAGGGAGATCTCAATGCCCCAGCCGGCGTTAGGCCCGCTCTGAGGCGTTAATGGGTGTAGGCTGGCCGGTTGGCACCAAGACCGACAGCGTCGGATCGCCGTTTTTCCCGTCCATCTGAGGCAGTTGGAACTGGCTCGAGAAGACAGAGATGTCATTCTTGATGTTCGGTTGGTTGTAAGCGTCGACGAGGGCGATCGTCTCGCCTTGACCCTGGTCTGTGATCTGATTGAGGCCATAAGCCTTTTGTATCTGCGCGGAACAAAGATCGCGCCGGAACGGTCGCGCAGTCGGTGGGTGGTAGTCCCCGGGTTGAGAGCGCCGTCATCTGAGGCAGCGGCTGCGGCGTAGCAACATGAATGGGAGCGATGCTCAGCAACTGGCGCTCTTCGAGCCGTTCGAGACTCAGGCTCGGCCTGAGTCGAACGGACGGTCTGGATCGGTCAACACGAGGCATGGTGTAAGAACTCCTTCATGGTTGAGACAGCATCATCCTCGAGCAGTTAGACTAGAGAAAACGCGAGTGTTGGAGGGCCGACTTGCCGGCGAGCCAGCGAACGGTTGGATGAGCCAAAAGATCTTCAAATGAAGAATGGGATCACTACTCGATGACAGTAGCCGCTCGTCGCTCGATGCGCCGGCATCGAAGTCGGCTCGTGGATTCGTTGTGACGGTCAGGTCAAGAGCGGGTACGGCGCCTGTCCGGACGTATCCCGCCGAGATGACCAACCCCACCAGCTCCCAAATCACGCTGGAAGGTTCGGGAATGGCCACGGTTGCTGTCCCGACCACGCCCATCGAGTAGTCCCAAGTCCCAGGCCCCTCGAGCGATGGATCGGAAGTGGGCACGAAGCTCAGACCGAAGAAGGTGCTCGAGAAGAAGGAGTTTCCGTCATTCCCCGGAGGAGTACCGACCGCGTTGGCACCGCTCGTGGTGACGATGAAGGAATTCTGACCGCTGACGTCCGGCGCCACGCCAGCCAGTACGTCCCGGCGCCAAGGGTGATCGCTGGCACTCTGGACCAGGTTCTGATAGATAGGAATGGCGAGGCCGCCGACCAAAAAGTTCTGTCCGGTGGACGTCACAGTGTCGGTGCCGTCGCCGCTGCCCAAGAGCGTTCCGCCGTTACCGGCACTGACTCCTGAGCGAATCTCCCAGTAGGCCGTGGAAGCAGCACTCGTGGTCATACATCGCGTCGTTCGAGAAAACGCTGGTTATCGTGAAAGTGTAACCGGTCGGGTACGATGAAGTTGTCGTAGACCAAGCCGTCGGCGGCACCCGTCTGATTGACCCAGGCGTCCCGGCCGTCCATAGTCTCCGTTATACCAGAGGATTGATCCGCCTGGCCTGAGGGTCTGGCCATGCAGGATCGGCGTCGGCAACCAAAAGGCCGCCACAAAGCGGACCAGCTTTGGTAGAAAACAGTCATTCTGGCGACTCTCTTTGACAATGTGAAAATCCACCCACGATCCATTCGATGATGACACGAATCCCTTGGCCCCACGAGGAATGAGCACAGCTCGCCGGAATTGATCAGGTGTCCGACACCGGAAGTCGATTGCCGCATCGTCATCGAAAGCAGGAGCTCCTGACACCATCGCCTCCGTTCTGTGTACCTTTAGCACACCCTAGTCTCTTCCGACCGCCGAAGCCGGGCCCGCACGCACATACCTTGCGAGCACTGCCCGGTTCCGCTATTCGCCGAACGGCTTTCTGTCCGATCACGATCGATGTCTACCGAAAGTAACCTGATCTACTACCGAACCCTGCAACTCAAAAACCGTTCTCTGATCGAGATTTCCATTCAGGCACGCCAATGTTGATAAAAAACAACAAATAGGCGCCGTTGACGCTAACTAATTCGGCGCACGACAAAAGTGGCCGGAAACATCACGATTTCGCGCCAACCTGCTTTGAATCTAAACCCGGAATATGGTGTTTAACTTGAACGCATCCGTACCGCGTCGGCTGGATCGCCATGGCCTTATCGGGATCTTCACGTATGATTCATCTGGATCTCATGGTCGACCGCAGACACATTTTGTCGGAGTGCTGGATTTCGATGCATCACACAGCGCGCTAGAATACGGCGCAACGTCGCCGTCTCCGATCCGCGAGGCGGGTCCGGGCGGCTCCGTGATCGAGGTGGTCGAAGCGGAAAGGACAAAAACCATGGTGGCCGTTCTCTCTCAAGCGGTACACCGTTCCGGGCTCCGTGCCCTGGCGTTGCTCTTGTGCTTGCTGGCGGCGTTCTGTCGTCTGCCCGGTCAGGCCGAGGCGGGCCCGGAATCCGGGCCGCGCGTCGTTGACCTGTCGCTCTTGATCGCGCCCGAGTACCCGTGCATCTGGCCGACTTTCCCGCCGTTTCAAATCAATCATTACCAGCGCATCGGTCCGCTGAGCGCCTATCACAGCGACATCCTGGTCATCGACGGCAATACGGGCACGCAGCTCGACGTGCCTCCGCACTCGGTCACGCCGCCCGAGTCTTCGCTGCCCAATGCGGGCCCGTTCGGGCGGACTTACACCGACGCGGTTCCCGCCTGGCAGTTCGGCGGCGAGGCGTGCGTCATCGATTGCCGCGACCTGCGCGACAGTGCGCCCGCCGGCCAGAGCCCGCTGATCAAGAAGGAACGGGTCATCGCCTGGGAGAAAGCGCATCGGCCGCTTGGCCCCGGCGACGTGGTCCTGTTTCATAGCGGCTACAGCGACGCGTATTACAAGCCGTTTCCCGGAGGGGCGCCGGTATGCCGCCGACCCGCTCGAGGGCAAATCGCCCGCCTGGCCCGGTCCCGATCCCGACTGCATGGAGTACCTGGCGGGCGCAAGGTCATGACCCTGGGCACCGACAGCACGAGCATGGGACCGCTCCCCGACCTGGCCGAGCCGACCCATTACGCCGGGCTCAAGCACGGCATGATCTGGACCGAGAGCAACATCGGCCTGGGGGCCTTGCCCGCCGACCGGCGCGTTCTATTGCATCCTCAGCCCCAAGTATGCGGGCGGCATCTACAGCGAATGCCGGGCGTTCGCCGTCATCGGCGACCCGCTCGCCCGCCGGCTGATCGACTCGGCCCGCAAGAAGAACGTCGTCGATCTGTCGGTCGTCCTGTCCGAAGACCTGCCCGTCACCTGGCCCGGCCGGGGCGTGGGCAACCATCGCCAGCCCTTCGTCAAGATCCGCTTCGGCCTCAATCCCAACACGCGAACGCCCTTTGACATGCACATGCTCGACAGCAACGCCGGCACGCACCTGGTCCCGCCGGCCTACGCCCTGCCGGGCGAGGGCTTCGACAACAAGACCTATGCGCCCGAGGTTCGGGAGTGGCTCGCCGAATATGAGAAAACCTACGGCCGGCGCGGCACCAGCGACACGACGACCGAGAAAGTGCCGCTCTCCCAGACCTGCGGCCCGGCCCGCGTGATCGACGTGCAGGCACCTGATCGGCTCGACCGTCGCGAAGAGCTGGCCGGCCTCGCCCGAGATCACGGCCGCCGACATCCAGAACGACGAGAAAGAGCACGGCGAGCTGCGAGCGGGAGACATCGTCATTTTCCAGAGCGGCTGGAGCGACCGCTACTGCCAGCCGTTGCCCCTGGGCAAGGCCTGCATGGAAGACCCCCTGAACGGCAAGAGCGAAGGCTGGCCGGCCCCGGGACCCGACGCGATCGTGTATCTGGCGAGCAAAGGGATCCGCTGCGTCGCCACCGACGCGCCGACGCTGGGCGGCGTCGAGCCCAAGCGCGCGCTCATGACGTACTGGGCACTCGGCGGCAAGGGGATGGTCGGCGTGGAGTACCTGACGCACGTCGGCCAGTTGCCGAGGCAGGCGTACTTCCTGTTCGCCGCGATCAAGATCCGCGGCGGCCACGGGGGACACGGGCGGGCGATCGCGCTATATTGACCCTGGGCTTGCCGAGCCGTTTTGAACGGATATCAACATAAAGGAAAGGAATCTCTGGTGGATCGACGAAAGGAGATAGCACCACGATGAACGTCTCTCCCCGCCAAGACACCATCCGCCTGACCATGGCGCAGGCAGTGGTGAAATACCTGCAAGCGCAGTACAGCGAGCGCGACGGCAATCGCGCCGGCTGATCCCGGCGATGTTCGGCATCTTCGGCCACGGCAACGTCTGCGGCATGGGCCAGGCCTCGAGGAATGCGGCCAGGAGCTGCCTTATTACCAGCCGTGCAACGAGCAATCGATGGTTCATACGGCGATCGGATTCGCCAAGGCCAACCTGCGGCTGGCAACGCTGGCCTGCACGTCGTCGATCGGGCCGGGCTCGACCAACATGATCACGGGCGCGGCCGCGGCCACGATCAATCGCCTGCCGGTGCTGCTGTTCCCGTCGGATTACTACGCGACCCGCCATCAGGGGCCGGTGCTCCAGCAGCTCGAGCATCCGGTCTCCGCGGACGTCAGCGTCAACGACTGCTTCCGCCCGTCAGCCGCTTCTTCGATCGGATCACGCGCCCCGAGCAACTCCTGACCGCCCTACCCGAGGCGATGCGCGTGCTGACCGATCCGATCGAGACGGGCGCGGTCACGATCGCGCTTGCCACAGGACATCCAGGCACATGCTTTCGATTACCCGGCGAACTTCTTCGCAAAGCACGTCTGGCGAGTGGAGCGTCGTCTGCCCGATCCGCGAGCGGATCGACGAGGCGATCGCGCTGCTCAAGGAGGCCCAGCGGCCGGTGATCCTCGCGGGGGGCGGCGTGCATTACTCGGAGGCATGGGACGAGCTGGAGGAATTCGCCGAGGGGCTGGGAATCCCGGTCGCCGAGACGTTCGCCGGCAAAGGGGCGATTCGGAATCGCTCGCCGCTGGCGCTGGGCGGTCACGGCCTGGAGGGGACAGGCGCGGCCGCCACGATCGTCAGCCAGGCCGATCTGGTGATCTCGATCGGCACGCGCCTGACCGACTTCGCCACGGGTTCGCAGTCGTGCTTCAACCATCCGGACGTGCGTTTCATCAGCATCAACGTTTGCAGTCACGATGCGTACAAGCAAGGCGCATTGCCGATCACTGCCGATGCCCGCGAAGCCTTGCGCGCCTGCTACCAGGCGCGCCAAGCGAGGCGGGCATCCAGCCGCGGCCGGCTTACGTGGACGAGATCGCCGCGGCCCGTCTTGCCTGGGACGAAAAGATGGAGCGCGAGGTCTACACGCACCACGAAGGCGAGGCGATGAGCCAGGCCGAGCTGATCCGCGTGCTCAACCAGGAGGCGACGCCGGCGACACGGTCATCGCCGCCGCGGGCGGCCCGCCCGGCGACCTGCTCAAGCTCTGGGATTCCACCGGCGGCCGGCGCGTGCCACCTCGAGTTTGGCTTTTCGTGCATGGGCTACGAGATCCCGGCCGGCCTGGGCGTCCGGCTGGCGCAGCCCGAAGGCGAGGTCTACGTCTTGATCGGCGATGGCACCTACCTGATGAATCCGACCGAGCTCATGACCGCCGTCCAGGAGGGCCTCAAGATCACGGTCGTCATCGCCGAGAACCACGGCTACCAATGCATCCGCCGCCTGCAGATGTGGCGGACCGGCGTCAGCTTCGGCAACGAATTCCGCCGCCGCGACCCGAAGGCCAACCGGCTGGAAGGCGAATTCGTGCCGATCGACCTCGCCAAGAATGCCGAGAGCTTCGGCGCGCGGACCTGGCACGTCGAGACCCCCGAGCAGTTGCGCCAGGCGCTGCGCGAGGCAAAGGCCGAGCGGGCACCTGCGTGATCGTCGCCGAAACCGAAAAAAACCGCTTCCTGCCCGGCGGCGGCATCTGGTGGGACGTGGCTCCGGCCGAGGTCAGTCACGATCCATCACGCAGAAGCTGCGGGCCGAGTACGAACACGATCGCAGCCGGCTGCAGCGGTTCCATTACTGAACTATCCACCGACATTGCAGAAAGGTAAAATGCATGAACATCCAGATTGGCAGCGCACCTGATTCCTGGGGCGTCTGGTTTCCCAACGATCCGAAGCAGATTCCCTGGCAGCGCTTCCTCGATGAGATCGTCGAGGCCGGCTACGAATGGACCGAGCTGGGGCCCGTACGGCTACTTGCCCACGGACCTGGCAACCGTGCGAGCCGAGCTCGATCGCCGCGGCCTGAAGGTGTCGGCGGCATTTGCGATGGCCCATCTCGAAGACACGGCCGTCTGGCCGGAGCTCGAACGCCATGTGCTTGGGAGCGGGGAGCTGGCGGCCGCCCTCGGCGCGCCGTTTCTGGTGCTCATCGACGACACGTATTCCGACCTGTTCACGGGCCAGCCCACGCGGCCGAACCGGCTCGACGATGACGCCTGGAAACGACTGATCGAGACCACGCACCGCGTGGCCGATCTGGCGACGCCGCCTCGGATTGCGGCTGGTCTATCATCCGCATGCCGAGACCCACGTCGAATACGAAGATCAGATCGAGGCATTCCTGGAGCAAACCGATCCCATCGCGGGTCTCGCTCTGCCTGGACACGGGCCACCACGCCTACCGCGGAGGTGATCCCGTCGCATTCTTCCGCCGGCACCATGCCCGCATCCCCTACTTGCACCTGAAGAGTGTCGATCCCAAGAAGCAAGAATGGGTCGAGCGCGAGCGCATCCCCTTTGCGATCGCCGTGGGCAACGACATGTTCTGCGAGCCGTCGGTGGGTGCCGTCGACTTCATCGCCTTCCGCGACGCACTCCGCGAGGTCGATTATCAAGGCTTGGCCACTGTCGAACAGGACATGTACCCCGCGCCTTTCGACAAACCATTGCCGATCGCCAAGCGAACGCGGGAGTATCTGCGCTCGATCGGTCTGGGTTGAGCTGGGTCCCGGTTCGGCGGGTTTCCTAACCCGCTGGTTCCCTCCTTGCGTATCCACGGTTAAAACCCGCTCCACATCATCTACTACTTCGACACGGTCCGTTTCAAAGCCGTTTCCTTCTTCCCGTGAGAGGCATACTGGGTCGCACGCCGTTAGTCCCGTTTCCTTGGAATTTGACACCGCCAGAACCAGGAGGAACCATGAGCGAGCGAATCGTGTTACGAACGGGCGAGGCCTTGGTCGAGGGGTCGGAGGATTACCTCTGCGCCGAGCCGGAGGTGGTGATTGGCGAGCTGGACGGGCCCGTCGGCCACGCGCTGGCCAATCTCATCGGCGACCAGGTCAAGGGGCATACGCGCGTCTTCGCTCTCTTGAGCAGTGACGTGCAGGTTCGGCCGGCGACCGTGATGGTGAGCAAGGTGACGGTCAAGAGCGGTAAGTACACCAATATCTTGATGGGCACGGTCCAGTCCGCCATCGCCCACGGCGTGCTCGACGCCGTTCGCGCAGGCGACATCCCCAAGGACCAGGTCAACGACCTGGGAATCATCTATTCCGTCTGGCTCGACCCGGCGGTCATCAAAGTTGATAACCTGGACCACAAAGCTCTTTTTGACGTCCACCGCGAGGCGACAGCCTTGGCCATTCGCAAGGCGATGCGCCACGAGCCAACCATCGACTGGCTGCTGGAGAACCAAGACAACGTACAGCATTACTTCCACGAGCTGGGGCTGAAAGGAGAACTGTAAACCGAATGGCCAATCGGACGGATGCTTACCGTTCAAACTGGGAGTGAAGTCATGAAGACCGCTGTAATGGCCGCGTGCGTCCTCGTCTCCATCTTCGGTCAGCCGGTTGTTGCTTTGGACCTGTCACCGGCAAGGTGGCCGGCGAACGCTCGTGAACGGGCCGAAAAGCAGGAAACCGCGGGCTGGACGCCGGTGGAGGCGCGTAGCATCTCCGGAAGAAACGGAGTGATCTCCACAACCGCCTCCCCGATCGCTGTGCAAGCGGGCCTCGAAGCTCTGAGACAGGGAGGCACAGCCGCCGACGCTGCCGCAACCGTTGCCATGACGGAGATCACAACCCAGCTCGGCTCAGTCGTGTCCTACGCGGGCATCATGGCACTCGTCTATTACGACGCGAAGACCGGCAAGGTCTATTCCATGGACGCCGGGTATAATTCGTACCAAAACGAGACCGAGCCGAAGACCATCCCCGTCGCCGATATGGGACCTCTGAGCGCGACGTTTTCGGCAATGCTTGCCAAGATCTCCTCGGGCCAAACGCCGGCCGCGAGCGTGCAGAAGGGCCGCGAAACGCTCGTGCCGGGGTTCATGGCCGGCATCGAGGCGATGCACGGACGATTCGGTCGTCTGCCATTCGCGGATCTGTTCGAACCGGCCATCTGGTATGCCGAGCGCGGTGTGATTGTGAATCCCGTCTTGTCGCAATTCTTCAACCAGCGTTTGAAATTCCTCAGTCGTACCCCCGAGGGACGGCGATTTCTTGGCCAGGCCGGCAACAACTTGCCCAGGATCGGCGACCGATTCCTCCAGCCGGAGTTGGCCAAGACGTTGCGTGCCGTCACCAAGCACGGTTCCCGATACATGTACACTGGCAGTTGGGGCCAAGATTCGTCACGATCGTTCAGCGGGAAGGGGGCAAAGTCACTCTCGACGACATGGCGCGCTACCGTGTGACCTGGAGCGAACCGCTGAGTTCGACGTTCCTCGGTCATCGGGTGTACACCGCCGGACTCCCCAGCTATTCCGCCTACAATCTGTTGCCGGCGCTCAATTTGGCTGAGGAGTTGAAGCTAAACCAGTGCCAACCGTTCTGGAAAGACGCGGCGGCGCTCGCTCAACTCCAGCAGATCAACGACGTCACCACGGGCGCACCCGATCTCGATCCGAAGATCGCTGGCTTCCTTCGCGGTAAGGGTGTCGACATCTCACCGTCCGCCCAGCTCACCAAGTCCTACGCCCGGTCGCTCGCGCCGTTGCTCGAACAACTTTACGCCGAACCCCGGAAGACTTCGGGACATTCGGACGCTGTTGTGGTATTCGACCGGGAGGGCAATGTCGCGGCCATCACGCATACCATCAATTCGGTCATCTGGGGTGATACGGGTATCGTCGTCGGTGGCATTCCGATTCCGGACTCCGCGGGTTTTCAACAGGCTCGGCTCTCCGCGATCAAACCGGGTGACCGTGTACCGAACGAGATGATGCAAACGATCGTTTTCAAGGGGGAGACGCCGATGCTGGCAACCGCCGCCATCGGAGCATCGATCCCGGAAACGCTGAAAATCGTGCTGTCCGTCGTGGGACAGGGGCTTGAACTGGAGAAGGTCCAGGCCGCGCCGCCGCTTCTTTCCGACTTCAGCGAGTCGCAGCCTGAGAAGTCGATCCAGACAAAGGAGCATCGTCATCCCGGAAGGAGTCTATGCTGCCGACTTTGTGACTCGTCTCGAAAACCAAGGCGTGAAAGTGACCAAGATTCCGTCGTCCGCGGCGACGGGACTGAGGGGCACCGTGGTCGCTGTGCAGGTCAATCCCGAGTCGAAAGAGAGGCGGACTGTTGAAACGCCTGGCGTGGCAGATCTTCGGCGGGGCCGAGTAACGAGCACTGAGGAACGGGATGTAAATAACCTCCCGATTTGCACGCTCTTGTAGCGGAACGGGTCGCTCGTGATAATCCGGGCTGTGTCGACAACTTCGCCGAACTCCGCGAATCCTTGAGGAGGCCGACCGATGATCTCGATCGACGAGGCTTCTGTTGATTCAGCCGCCCCGAATGCGGAAGCGGCCAAGAATGGACGGGGATTGGTTCTCAAGAACAAGTTTGTGAAACTCCACATTACGGAAGATGAAACGCTTCTATTCGGCGAGTGCGAAGGAAGCGGCAAAGAGCCGTACCGTTGCTCGTGCGACTTCCTGCGGCCCGAATCCCCCACGCACCGTTGCAGTTGCCCCAGCCGCCAGTTCCCTTGCAAGCACTGCCTCGGTCTGATGTATGCCTATGTGCAGGGAAAGAAGTTCACGAAGGCGCGAAGTCCCCGAGGACCTCCAGGCGAAGCGCGAGAAGTTGCAGGCCCGCGTCGAGAAGAAGGTCGAAGAAGCCGACAAAGCCGAAGAAAGTCGATAAAGGGGCACTCGCCAAGAAGATTCAGGCTCAACTGCACGGGATCGACCTCCTCGAGAAACTCACGTGCGACCTGGTTAAGCTCGGCATCGGCAACATGAACGCCAAGACGGCGGCCGAGATCGAAGAGCAGGCCAAGCAGTTGGGCAACGCCTATCTTCCGGGCGCACAGGCGGCGCTTCATTCCTACACCAAATTGTTCGCGGGCGACGACGGCCGGTTCGCCGAGCGAGGTCAAACCGCCCATCGCGAGCTCGTCTTCAGTGAGGGCCTCGATCAACTCGGACGACTGCACGCCCTGGTGAAGCAAGGCCGAAGTTACTTGCAACGAAGGTTGGACGATCCCGAACTGAAGCCGGAGACCGATAGTGCCATCGCCGCTTGGCTAGGGCACGCCTGGCAGCTCCGGGAGCTGAAAGACGCCGGACTGATCGAGACCGACGTGGAGCTGGTCCAGCTCGCGTTCAATTCCCATGACGACCAGGCTCGTCGCGAGTTCGTCGATACGGGAGTCTGGATGAGTCTGAACGACGGACGAATTCGGCTCACCCAGACGTTTCGCCCGTACAAGGCCGCCAAGTTCATCAAGAGCGACGACAGCTTCTTCCGGGTCGCACAAGTGACAGAGCTGTGCGTCTATCCGGGTGACGTCAATCCCCGCATCCGCTGGGAATCGATGGTGCCCCGACCGATCGAGACGGAAGATTATCAGAAGATTCGCAGCCACGGACACCACGACTTCGCCGCCGTCGTGAAGGACGTCAAGACGCACTTGAAGGGACCGCTCGCCGACAAACAGCCGATCCACGCCCTGAATTTCAAGCGGATCGGTCAGGTCGAGGACTCGCTCGTGGTCGAAGACGCCAAGGGCGAACGGCTCGTGATGACCGACGCCGGCATGACCGAAGAGCCGCCAAGCTGTCATTTGTTCTCCCTGCTGCCGCGGGAATACTTGACTGGCCAGACCCTGGTCGTCCGCTTCCGACACGATCTCGACACGCGCAAGCTCCAGATCAAGCCGCTCAGCATCGTCACAGCGACAGCCATCGTTCGGTTGACGCTGTAAACGTGGATGGATCAAATACAATGAGTATCGCAGTTCTCACCCAAGTGTATGACGAGATGCGCCGGCTGGCGATCGCGGGCAGCGTCACCGCCGGTGGCGACTTCCGGCTCAAGAAGCTCATCCCTTCGCTCGAACAGGCGGGTGCCAAGGCCCCTGTCTTCGCGAAAGTCGCGCAAGCGGTCAAGACGCTCGTTGAGGGCACGGAGCAAACTCGGCCTCGGCCCTGCTCGAACTGTGCACGCTGGTCAACGCGATCCTCTACACACAAGGCGAGACCGGGCTCAGCCGGTGATCTGGCCGAAATCGAAACCAACGACCTGGGACCACAGACTTCGCAAGTGAGCGCCAGTGTTCTCAAGCCCCTGCTGGAAGCGCTCACGACCACCGGTTCCGGCCGACTCGAAATCATCAAGGATTCGTTCGAACGAGGCGCGTTCCGAGACCTGCGCCTGGTGAAGCCAGCGCTGGACGCCATCGATGATACCTATGCCGAAATCGGTGACTTCGTTGCCAAGAATGTGTTGCCGCTCTATGGCAAAGCGATCCTGCCCGACTTGAAATCCCGCTTCGACCTCAAGAGCGGTAAGGGAGGCCATCTTCGCCGACTGGCGCTGATGCATCAGCTTGATCCGCCGGGAACTCGTGAGATCGTCAAGCAGGCGCTCGAGGATGGCTCGAAGGAGATCAAGATCGCCGCGATCGAATGCCTGGGTGACTCGCCCGAAGACCTTGCGTTTCTGCTGGAACAGTCGTCGGCAAAGAACAAGGATGTTCGTCGGGCGGCGCTGAAAGCACTCGCGAAGCTGGATTCCGATGCGGCGATCGAGACGTTGCAGAAAGCGATGATGGGCGGCGATCTCGACATCGCGATCCAGCCCATCCAACAAAGCCGAAGTCCCAAGCTCCTGAAATTTGTGATCGACGAAGCCGAGAAACAGCTCGAAGCCCTGTTCAAGACCAAGAACACGAGCAAAGAGAAGAATGAAGTCGGCAAGGGCGTGGAGCGACTGCTTGGGTTGCTGTCATGCCTTGAAGGACACGACGACAAGGCGACCGAAGAGTTCCTGGTCAAGCTCTTTCAACGGCAGGAAGAGATCCTGGGTCTGAAGGGAGAACCCGGCGGAGCCGCCATCAACGAACGAGTCGCCAAGTTGATGGGGCGGGGATCAAAGAAGGTTCAAAAGATGCTGGCCGACGCCCATGCGACCCTCTCGCCCGATATCCTCGGCATTGCATTCGAGGCGGCGCACAAATCGATGAAACCCGCCGAAGTGTTCGACGCCTTCTCACCCTATCTTCTGGCGAAAGTCGACGAGAAGAAGAAGGCACGCGACCCGGCCTGGGCCAAGCGCGCGGCGATCATCGAGCCATCACTGCCGCCGTCAAAAGGGCGCCACAGTTCGGACGAACTGAACAAAATCTACGAAGACGGGACCTGGGACCCCCGGTGGCTGGACGTCGCGGTCGAGATCGGCAGCCGGGAATTGACATGCTGCCTCGCGCGATCGACTCACGAAGGGTGCAAGACATTCTTATCAAAGTTGTTAGCTGCGAGCGACCAAGGATTCCACTCGCTACATGAATTCGAGCCAGTCGTTGACATATTGCAAGCCATGATCCGCATTCGAGCATCCCGACGCCATTCCAGGCTTGATCGAGGAGATCAAGAAACTTGACTCGCGACAAGCACGGTTATTACGCTCTACTGGATCGGGCACCTGATACCCGAGCTGCCCAAGACCGCCGTGGCTCCGCTCGAAGCCCTGTTGCCAACACTCCGCGAGGAAACGGCCGACCAGTTGTTGAGATACCTGACCGAGCTGAAGAACAAGCCCTGAGACCATGAACTCGAGTCTCTATCAACGCCTGAGACTTACACAATATGGCGAAAAAACAATCGACCGAATCCGGAAGAAAAACCGTCGGAATCGTCTCCCCCAAAGGGCCAGGACAGCCGCATGCTGCGGGCACCGGCGGAGGTGCTCTATGCCGAGGAGATCGAGGCCCTGACCAAGGCGGATCGCCACGATCGGCCACCAGGCTGGAACATGTCTCCGCGAGCCGTATTGACCTATATCTGCGGCGGCAAGTGCGGTTCGCTGGAGATCACGCCCAAGTACATCGGCAACCAGCGGCTGGTCGAAATCGCGATCTCGACGCTCGTCACCGATCGCGCCTTGCTCTTGCTCGGCGAACCCGGGACGGCCAAGTCGTGGCTCTCGGAGCATCTCACCGCCGCGATCAATGGCGACTCGACCAAGGTCGTGCAAGGAACGGCCGGAACCACCGAGGAGCAGATTCGTTATACCTGGAACTATGCGATGCTGATCGCCCGCGGGCCAAGTCATGCGGCGCTGATCAAGAGCCCCATCTTCCGCGCCATGGAGTCGGGCAGCCTGGCCCGATTCGAGGAAGTGACCCGCTGCGCATCGGAAGTGCAGGACGCACTGATCTCACTCGCTCTCCGAGAAACGCATTTCGGTCCCGGAGCTGGAAACCGAGGTGCCGGCGGCCAAGGGGTTCTCGGTGATCGCCACGGCGAACACGCGCGACCGAGGCGTGAACGATATGTCGGCCGCTCTCAAGCGACGGTTCAACATCATCGTGCTGCCGACTCCCAACACGCTCGAAACCGAGATGGACATCGTCCGCAAGCGGGTTCGCGAGCTGGCCGTCAATCTGGAATTGAAGGCCCAGGTGCCGGCCGCGGACGCGATCGAAAAGGTCGTCACCGTTTTCCGAGAGCTACGACTGGGCCAAACCCTCGACGGCAAGAACAAGGTCAAGAGTCCCTCCGGCGTGCTCTCGACGGCCGAAGCGATATCGGTGCTCGCCAACAGCATGGCCTTGGCCGGCAACTTCGGCAACGGTGAGGTGACCGCTCACGACATCGCCGCGGGCCTGCAAGGCTCGATCGTCAAGGACGAAGAAAAGGACAAGATCGTCTGGCAAGAGTACCTCTCGAACGTGATGAAGAAACGCGGAGCCGATTGGCGGCCGCTGTTCACTTCCTGCTCGGAGCATAACACGTGACGTCGTGGCGGATTCACGTGTTCGGAGTGAGGCACCTGTCTCCGGCCGGGGCGTGGCACCTGCGCCGGTATCTCGACGAGGTGCGTCCCAAGGTTGTCCTGGTCGAAGGACTGTCGGACGCCGCGGAACTTGTCCCGCACATCACGAAGAAGGCGACGAAACCACCCGATCGCGATCCTGGCATACACGGATACGATGCCCGTTCGGACCGTCGTCTATCCGCTCGCCCGATACAGTCCGGAGTACCAGGCACTCCTGTGGGCCAAGGAGAACAACGCGCGGGTCGAGTTCATCGACCTTCCCTCCGACATCTTCCTCGCGTTTCAGGATGTCGAAGAGGACCTGCGCAAGCGAGCTCGGGCGGAGGCCGAAAATGACGAGCCCGAACGCAGAAGAACAGGGAGAAGGGATCTGAGGGGATCGAGGTGCCGGTTTCCATCTACGAGCAGATCGCGACGAGCACGGGAGAACCGGACTACGAGACATACTGGGAACGACAGTTCGAGCACAACACCAGCGATCACAGTTATCGCCTGGCCGCGACTCAATTGGGACAGGCCCTGAGAGAGCTGGAGGAGGACCGGCCTCGTTGGCGCGCGGAGAACCTCGTCCGTGAAGCGTTCATGCGGCGGCGGATCGAGACGGTGATCGCGGAAGGGAACAAGCCTGAGAAGATCGTCGCGATCGTGGGGGCGTTTCATGCCCCGGTCCTATCGGGCGAGTTTCCGGCAATGACGGATGATGAGCTGAAGCGGCTCCCCCGCCGTTCGAGTAAGCTGACATTGATGCCATACTCCTACTTCAAGCTATCGACTCAGTCGGGCTATGGCGCGGGCAATCATGGCACCGGCCTACTTCGAGCTGCTGTGGGAAGCCCTCGAAGACGGAGATATCCACGAGCTGCCAACCCGTTATCTCTCACTGGTCGCCCGCTTGATGCGCGAGAACGGGACGCATCGCTCGTCCGCGGAAGTGATCGAAGCGGTTCGCCTGGCGCGCACGATGTCCGCCTTGAAGGACGGCTTCGCGCCGACCCTCCGCGACCTGCGCGACGCGGCGATCACGCTCATCGGTCATGGCGAGCGCTCGACCGTGCAAGAGGCGCTCGCCCGCGTCGACGTCGGCACGGCAATCGGCGAACTTCCCGCAAGGTGTCAGCCGGACGTCGATCCAGGAGGACTTCGAACGAATCCTCTACGAGTTGAAGCTCGAAAAATACAAAACGACCGTCAAGCAGGAGCTGACCCTGGACCTCCGCGAGAACCGTCGGGTCAAGAGCGAAGCCGCCGCGTTTCTGGATCTCCATCGGTCGTCGTTCTTTCATCGCCTCCGGGTCCTGGAGATCGGCTTTGCCAAACTGATCGGTTCCGGGTCAGCAGTCGACATCCTGGGCCGAAAAATGGCACGTCCAGTGGAGTCCCGAGCACGAGATCGCACTCGTCGAGGCGGTCCTCCTGGGCGAGACCGTGGAGCTGGCGACCGCCTACAAGTTCAAGACTCAACTCGAAAAGAGCACGTCGATCGCCGAAGCCGCCAACATGGTCCGCGACGCTTGCCAATGCGCCATGATGGGTTCGATGGAGTTAGCCCGCCGACGTCTTCAGGAGCTTTCCACGGAAAGCTCCGCATTTCCGGAGATCGCTCACGCCGCGTTACCAGTTGGGCCAGGTCGTGTCTTATGGCGACGTGAGACAGTTCGATCCCGCACCGCTGCTCCCACTGATCGAGGAACTGTTCGTCCAAGGCGCACTGGGATTGCACGGTGCCGCCAACTGCGACAACAAGGCGGCGGCTGCCGTCTTGGTGGCGATCAATGAGCTCAACCAGGTCAGCCTGGACTTTCACGCTCGCGTCGAGGAGGCCATGTGGATCGAGCAGCTCCAGAAGCTCGCCGATAGCGACGACCGCAACCCGCTGCTGTCGGGTTACGCCTGCGCTGTCCTGCTCGAACGGGGGCTGATCACCAACGAGTCGCTGGGACGTGAGGTCTCCCGACGTCTCTCGCCCGGCATCCCCGCCGATCTGGGCGCTGGCTGGTTCGAGGGGCTATCGAAGCGGAACCACTACGCACTGCTGGCCCGGCAACCACTTTGGGAGCAACTGGCGGAATACGTGAGGTCGCTCGATGACGATCAGTTTCGCCGAGCCGTGGTCTTTCTCCGTCGAGCGTTTGGCGGATTCAGTCCGCAAGAGAAGCGGCATATCGCGGAGAACCTCGGCGAATGCTGGGGCGTTGACACCGCCGCCGCCAGCGAGTTGATCGAACAGCCCTTGACCGCGCAGGAGGAAGAGAAACTCTCCGATCTCAACGAGTTCGATTTTGGTGATCTCTGACATGACGAACCCCATCGATCCCGTCCAACTGACCCGCTGGCGATTGATCCTCGGTAAGGACTCTCAAGAACCATTGGCGGGCATGGGCGCCGGTGGCTGCAACCTCTCGGCCGATGAGCTGTTGATGGACGAAGCGCTCGGCGCGATCTATGACGGCACGACCGAATCGGGCACTTCAAGCCAGCGGAGCGCGGGGCTGGGAGGCTCGTCTCCCCGCCTATCCAAGTGGCTCGGCGACATCCGGACCTACTTCAAGGAGGACGTCGTCACGGTCATCCAGCAGGATGCCATCGAGCGCCGCGGACTGAATCAGCTTTTGTTCGAGCCGGAGATGCTCAAGAGCGTTCAGCCGAACGTCCAGTTGGTGGGAACCCTGATGTCCCTCAAGGGACAGATCCCGGAACGCACCAAGGAGACAGCCCGCATGGTCGTGCGGTCGGTCGTCGATCAGATCAAGCTGCGTCTCGAGCAGAAGATTCGTCAGGCGGTGCTCGGGGCTCTCAACCGCAACGAGCACACGCCGATCCCGAGTGCCAGTCGCATCGACTGGAAGTGGACGATCGGTCGCAATTTGAAGAACTACAACACCGATCTGAATACGATTATTCCGGAGCGAGTTTACTTTTACTCGCGTGCGCAGCGGTCCCACAACTGGACGGTGATCGTCGATATGGACCAGAGCGGTTCGATGGCCGACTCCGTGGTCTATGGCGCGGTGACCGGCTCGATCTTCGCCAGCCTGCCGGCGCTTGAGACGCATGTCGTCGCCTTCGACACCGAAGTGGTGAACCTGACCGAGCAGTGTGGGTCGGACCCGGTCGACATGCTCTTTGGCGTCCAGCTTGGCGGGGGTACCGACATCAACAAGTCTGTCGGATATTGTGAACAATTCATCAAGGAACCGCGCCGCACGTTGTTCATTCTCATTACCGACCTGTTCGAGGGCGGCAATCAAGCCCAGTTAGTCCGGCGACTGGGAGACCTGGTCGAGTCCGGCGTTCGCGTGCTGTGTCTGCTGGCACTCTCCGACAGCGGAGTTCCCAGTTACGACGAGAACCTGGCACGAAAGCTCGCCGACCTGGGCATTCCTTGCTTCGGCTGCACTCCGCAGAAGCTTCCCGAGTTGCTCGAAGGGGCCCTGCGCGGCGCCGATCTGAAAGCGTTGGCGGCGCGCGTGGCTCACAAAGATTGATTTCCTGGGTTATACACCAACGGAAGAGAGGACACCATGGCCGACCTCGCGGACGGCGAATCGATCCAGGTCCAAGGATCGGGAAGCTCGCTCTATACGATCAAAAACATCGGAGGCGTCTACTCCTGTTCATGCCCCGCGTGGCGCAACCAATCCACGGCGATCGAAGTACGCACGTGCAAGCACATCCGGAAGCTTCGGGGCGATGCGGCCGAGGAAGCTCGCACGGGTAGTGCCGTTCCCATTCCGGCCCGGAAGAAAACCGGCGAGGATGGCGAGGAATCCTTGGTCGCGGAAACGCCCGTGCTCCTGGCCGAGGCTTGGGATGGCGTGATCGATGTGACCGGTTGGTGGATCAGCGAGAAGCTCGACGGAGTCCGTGCCTATTGGGATGGAAGCCAGTTTCTCTCTCGACTCGGAAATACCTTCGCCGCGCCGGAGTGGTTCACGGCCGGTCTTCCCAAAGTCGCGCTTGACGGCGAACTCTGGCTTGAGCGAAAGCAGTTTCAGAAGACGGTGAGCATCGTACGACGGAAGGATCAGACTGACCTCTGGAAGCAGGTTCGCTATGTTGTGTTCGACGTCCCGACACTCGCGGAACCCTTTGAAGGGCGGATCGCGCCACCTTCAGAGGCTAATCCGGGAACACAGCCCTCCGTATGCGCTCGCCCACGATCATACGCGATGCCTGGGGATCGCGCATCTCAAGGAGGAGCTCGACGCGCGTGGAAGCACTTGGCGGCGAAGGGTTGATGCTCCGTCAGCCATCCTCGATCTACGTCGCTGGCCGATCGTCGACTTTGCTCAAGGTGAAAACGTTCCAGGACGCGGAAGCTCGCGTGATCGGCCATCAAAAGGGTGCCGGCCGGCACAAAGGGCGGCTTGGTGCGCTCGTTGTTCAACTGGCCGATGGCACCGAGTTTTCAGTCGGCACTGGTTTCTCGGACGCCGAGCGTGGGAATCCTCCGCCGATCGGCTCCACGGTCACATTTCGGTACCAGGAGCTTTCCGACGGAGGGGTGCCCCGCTTCCCGTCCTACCTGGGAGTTCGCCGCGATGAACCCGCTTCGGCTCAACCGCCGATCATTGCAAAACCCGCGGTCGCGCAAACCACCACTCGTGCCATCGCCTCAACCAACGACAACGGAGGCTTCCGTGGGAGCCTCGCGTTATTTCGAGCTGCGAGATGAGAAGTCAGATAAATTCTGGGAGATCACAGCGAACGGCCTGACGGTCTCCGTGCGTTATGGTCGCCGAGGAACGACAGGCCAAACTCAGGCCAAGACCTTCGACAACGAAGCCGCCGCTCAGAAACACACTGCGCAACTGATCGACGAAAAGGCGAAAAAGGGCTACGTGGAGCGGCCAAGTTGACGGACCAAATTGCACCATGTCAACCATCGCCCGGGCAACTCGGATCTGGCCCGAATCGGCGACCTGGCTTCTCCGCGCCACTGGCAATCATTATCCTGGACTTCGGAGTCGACCGTCTGCCCTACGGACTTCCTCGAACATCATCCAGAGGTTATTCCATGAAGCGATTTCTCGCCGCGGCGCTCGTGACTGGTTTTGTGCTAAGCCAGGGCACTCTGACCCGGGCGGACGAAAAAGAAGCGAAGGTCGTCATCGATAAGGCGATCAAAGCCGCCGGCGGCGAGGAGAAGCTCACCAAGGCCCGTGTGCTCACCTGGACCGTCAAGGGGACGGTCACGGTCAACGGCAACGACGGCGCGCTCACCGGCAAGACCACCGTGGAGGGTCTTGAGCACTATCGCGCAGGAGTTCGAGGCCGATCTCAACGGCAATCCGATCAAGGGTGTGGTCGTGCTGAACGCCGACAAGGGCTGGCGTAGGATCGGGGAAGCGACCATGGAGCTGGACGGCGATTTCCTCGCCAACGAGAAGCGGTCGGCGTACCTTCAGCTCTGCACGATTCTGCTCGTACCGCTGAAGGGAAAAGGCTTCAAGATCGACTCGGCCGCCGATGAAAAAGTCGGCGAAAAGCCGGCATCCGTGGTCAAAGTAACCGGGCCAGACGGCAAGGACTTTACTCTCTATTTCGATAAGGAGAGTGGCCTGCCGGTCAAAATGGTAGCGAAGCTGATCGGAGGCGAAGGGGAAGAGTTTACCCAGGAGTCGAAGTACTCGGATTACAAAGTCTTCGATGGGATCAAGAAAGCCACCAAAGTTGAGAACAAGCGAAACGGTGAGCCGTTCATCACCGGGGAAGTGATCGAGTTCAAGGTACTCGAAAAAGTGGATCCCGACACATTCACCGAACCAAAGTGATGACCGGCAATGTCTTCGAAAGGTCAGCCCACCGGCAGCCTGATCGATTTACCCTCGCGGTTGGATTCGTAGATCGCTTGGAAAAGTGCCACGACGCGCCGGCCGTCGTCACCGGTCACCAGCGGAGGCCGATCCTCGATGATGGCGCGGAGGAAGTCCTGGATCTGCAGCGCGTGGTATTGGGTGACAGCATCGATTTCTTGAAAGCGGGCGCGGTCTTCAGCCTGAAACCGCGCCAGTTCGCCTTGCTCGCCAGGGATGGTCCAGAGGTCGTTGAGAGCCGGTTCCGAGATTGCCGACATCCCGGCGATGAAGGTCGCGCCGCGGTCGGTCTCGACTCCGACGGTGGCGCCGTTCGACCCATGAATGTGCACTTTGGTGTAGATCCCCGGTTTCTGCGATAGGCTGGCGATGATCGAGCCAAGGCCGCCGTTTGCAAACCGGAGAATTGCCACGGCGCTGTCCTCGACCTCGACCGAAGGATGGTTGAGATTGGCCCAGTAGCCGCTGACCTCGGTAACCTCGTCGTCCATCAGCCAGAGGAGCAGGTCGACCATGTGGGGCGATTGATTGACGAGCACGCCGCCGCCTTCGGTGTCCCAGCGGCCTCGCCAAGGGTCCGACTGGTAATACGAAGGCTCGCGCAGCTATACATGCGTGAACGCACCGAGCACCGGCCGGCCGATCTTGCCGATGTCAATCGCATCCTTCATCCGTCGGACGGGTTCGTACCAACGCCGCTGGCTGATCACCCCCAGCTTGATCGCGTTTCGACGCGCGGCCGCCAAGATCGCGTCACAGTCTTGCAGGCTAGCGGCCAGCGGCTTCTCAACCAGCACGTGGACAGAAGCCTCGGCCGCGAGGATCGCCGGCTGGGCGTGCAGCGGGTGCGGGGTGCCGATCAAAAGCGCCTCGACATGCACTCTCCTTGAGCATGCGCGAAACGTCGTCATAAGGACGAGCCCCGTATCGCGTCGCCAAGGCGCCGGCTCGCTGAAGATCGACGTCACAAGCCGCGACGAAGTCGGATTCGGCCAGAGACGCCAGGGCCTGAGCGTGGATCTGACCGACCTTGCCGCATCCCACGATCGCGGTTCGCACCCGTTTCATCAGTGCGCCTCATTCTGGAAAGTACTTGGCGATGGTGCGCCGCAAGAACGCGAGTGACTCGGCCATCTCCTCCATCCCGTTCATGCCGTCTTCAATGCTCACCCATCCCCGATACTTATGCTCGGCGAGGATGCGGAAGATCGCATCGTAGTCGTTGAGTCCCTTGCCAGTCACGCCGTGCCGCAGGTTGGGCGAGTAGCCCAGCGTGCCGTCGTTCTGCCGGAGTTCCGCCAGCGTCGTCCCCTCGGCCAGATAACGGTCGCTGGCGTGCATGCTGACGACCCGGTCCGCGACAGCGCAAGAGCGCGAGCGGGTCGTCACCGGCGACGATTGCGTTCGAAGGGTCGTACTGCACGCCGAAATGTTGGCGGTCTGGAATCGCGGCGACGAGATCCAGGAAGACATCCATCTTCTGGGCGAACTCGGGATAGTTCCAGAAACCATCTTTGTAGTGGTTCTCGATGCCGAGCACGACGTCGTATTCCCGGGCCACGGGCAGGACCTCGCTGATGCCGGCGATGACCCATTCCATACCCTGCTCGCGACTGACCTCAGGATAGCGCTGTCCGGAGAGGACACGGCAGACGGTCCTCGGCCCTCCCAGCCGCCGCGCGATGGCGATCATTTCCGCCTCGTGGTCGACGGCACGCTTCCTCGCGTCACGGTCCGGGTTGGTGAAATCGGGCGAGCAGCAGAGCATCGGCATCGCAAAGCCGGCCGCACCGATTGCCTCACGCACTCGGTCAATGTAATTGGGCTCGAGACTGGTGAAGAATCGGTCGTACATCTCCAGGCCGTCGGCATCGAGCGACCGCGCCATGTCGATCCAGTCAAAGACCGACATGCTCCGCTCGCCCGCGATCTGGTCGATGTAGCACTTGGGGAAAGCCGCGAGTTTGAGGGGCATGCCAGTCTCTCCATTTCACCGTCCGCACGTCAGGGCTCGACCTTGGGCCCGCGTATTCTACCAGAACAAAAACCGGCTCGCACGACTCACCGCTGGGGCTTCCCTGCACCGATGGAACGTCCGACGAGTTGCCGTTCTTTCCGGATTCGACTAGATTAGCAACTGGAGGTCTCGAGCCATTACCGGCTGGAAATCCCCACTTCGTCGTCGAGTTCCTCTTATTGGTAATTGCGGAAAATCATGGATTTTGAAAACCGTCGCCGCGCGTTGCCCATTTTGTTGGGACTGATCCTGTCACTTTTTCCCATTGATCTCGGCCGTCTGGTCCAAGCTCAAGAGCCTGCGACAAATCCGAAGCGACCGGAAAGTTCATCCTACCCCAGAATCAATCTCGCCGCTGGTTACGAAGTCGATCCTTCCTGGCCCAAACGTCCCAAGGACATCGCCTGGGGCGCGATGGCCGGGATCGCGATCGGTCCCTCCGAACAGATCTGGACGTTCAACCGCGGGGCGGTACCCGTACAGGTTTATTCGGCGAACGGGGAGCTGGTGCGAACCTGGGGCCAGGGTGAGTTCCGGGAGCCGCACCAGGTACGAATCGATTGCAAGGGGAATGTTTGGCTGGTCGACAGTGGGCTGCACATCGTGCGGAAATACTCGGCCGAGGGCGATTTGCTGCTTACGCTGGGAAAAAAGGGAGAGCCTGGGGCAGACTCCACGCATTTCAATCGTCCGACGGACGTGGCAGTGACGTCTCGAAGGCGACATTTTCGTTGCGGACGGCTACGGGAACAATCGGATTGTCCATTACGATTCCGGCGGACAATTCCTGAAAACCTGGGGTGAGCTGGGAGTCGGACAGGGAAAGTTCAGCCTTCCCCATTCAATCGCCGTTGACTCGGCGGGCCGGCTGTACGTCGCCGACCGCAACAATGCTCGGGTACAGGTCTTCAACCAATCCGGCGGGTTCCTGGCCGAGTGGCGAGACCTCATGGTCCCTTGGCATATCGTGGTATCGGAGAGTGACGATATCGTCGTCTGCGGCTCTTCACCGATGCGCTGGCCCAAGCTGCCTATTCCCGGCTTGCCCGTAGGCATTCCGCCCAAGGACCAGCTCGTCATGGTCTTCACGCCCGACGGTCGGGTCAAGCGGCTCTGGACCTTTCCCAAAGGCCAGCGCCTCGGTGAGCTCGATTGGGTCCATGCCCTGGCCGTAGACCGCGTTGGCAACCTGTACCTGGGTGATATCCAGGGCCGGCGAGCTCAGAAATTCCGCCAGCTTGAGTCCGCTGCGCCGCGAAGGCGAAATCGCCGAGGACGAACTACCCAAGCGTGACAAGTCGATCGAGCGAACAAGTAAACCCTGACAGGACTAGAGAGAGGGCACCGAAGCAGGCGTTGCCGTAGCACATAGACAAAAGAACATCGTTACTTGCCAGCCCGTCCCGGAGTTCAATAGCTGAATGGCGGCGCAGGATTCTTGATCTCTGGATCGGTCAGAGGAACGGCTTGCAGAGCGTTTCGAGGATGTTCATGCGCTACGTTGGAAGGGCGTGCCGAAAACGGTCCATCTCGGGCCGTCATGCCAACTCCGGTCCGTTTGGAAGAAACCCTGTTAGCAGAGTATCGTTTATGGGCATCAGATCACTCGCCTCGCATTTTGCGGCGTTGCTCTTGGCCCTAGCCTCCTTCGTGCTCGCCTTCTTTCTGCTTGTGGACCTTTGTTTTATGGTCTTCTACTTCGGGTCCGGAGGGGCGGAACATCCGGATGGTGGGGGCCGGCTTGGCGAAAGTTCCTCCATGATGCGATTCAGCCCGGTCCGATGGCTATCTTGATCGGGTGGGCTGGTCTCACCTTGGGAATGGGCCTCCTCGGATACCTGCTGGCGAGACCGGATCGAAAGATCAAATCCGGGATTACGCTTACATCGATGGCTTCCCTGCTCTCGAACTGCGGCATCGTGGGGGCTGGCTTTGCCGTGTCGATCTTGGTCTCCCTCGCAGGTTGCCGCTTGCTTTGGTTCCTGTGACCGGGATCTCTTCGTGCTCATGAGCTGTTCTTCTTAGACCGTTCTCGCGGCAAGGCGAAAAAGAACCCGGGCTGGAATGACCAGCCCGGGTCCTGATTTATCGATCAAACCGTCCTGTTCGTCTTCGGTGTCATCACCTCGGCGGGGGGACGGGTACTGCCGCTGGGGTCGAGGTCGAAGGGCTTGAGATCACTGTCGATCCAGGGTTAACGGTCGCGGTTCCCGTGGACCGGAGTTGGTTCGAGAGCGAGTTAGGCGGATCGGCAACGCGGAGCCGCTGAAGCTGGTCGGCCGATCACCCTCTCCGCGCGTTGGATCTCTTCGAATGTGAGTTGGTTGTCTCCATTCGCGTCGAGGACGCGGAATACCGCATGCGCGGGCTCCGCGAGAGCCTTGTCGTATTCAGCCTGGCTGAGTGCGCCATTCCGGTCCATATCGGCGGCCTGAAACACCGACTGAACGGCCGTTTTGGCGACCTCACCGACCGCCGCGTTCAGCTCGTAGGGAGTCAACTGGCCGTTCTGGTCGGTGTCGGCCAGCAAGAAAAGCCCTTGCACGCCCGTTTGGACGGCCTGGCGTAACTCGGTCGCCTCGAGCTTCTGGTCATGATTGGTGTCGAGCAGATTGCCAATAGTCTTGGCCGGGTCAGCGGCGAGATTCTTGGCGACGCGGGCCGCGTCGGTCGGTGTTTCGCCTAATGCAGGTTGACTCACTTGAGGAGCGTTTGTGGGCTTGCCTCTCTCAAGAACGAACCTCAGCAAGGGCTGCTGGGTGAACAGTGCCTCGCGAGCCTGGTTGGCCTCGTCGGCACTGAGCACTCCGTCGCCGTTGGCGTCAGCCCGGAAAAAGAAGCCACCGACGAGCAGGTTGCCCAGGTCGGTTGCCTCTTTTTGAGAAATCTGGCCGTCGTTGTTCGTATCGGCCACCTTGAACAGCATCTTGGCCGTGTTCTCCAGGTCTCGGACACTGTGGATTGGCAGGCCCAGATCGTCCGCCTTGTCGTCGGCGATGCTCGGACGCTGGAGCCAAGCCCGCAATTCCCAGCGCCATTGTTCCGCAAACTGAATAGTTGCTTCCGCATGAGATGATCCTTTCAATTGACTCATAAACGCTGTCAGGAAGGCGGTGTTCCAGACCGAGCCGACCGGTCCGGTCCCATAGTTTTCCGTGGCCGCCTTGTCGGCGAATCTCATCTGCAACCGAGATGCCACCAGCCGGCCCAAATCCGGTAAAATCGAAAGAACTTCACTCCTGGCAACAATCGGCCGAAAGCAAGGGCTTAGCGATCGATTGAAACAGCGGAAACCGGGAAGCCGTGGGCGAGACTTCCTCGATTTTCGATCTGCCGAAGTCAGGCTTCGCGGTTTTTGCATGTGGGACGTGGACCGGCCCAGTTGAGCCCAAGCTTCCGGTCGATCGTGAAGCCATTCGCGCAGCACGAACGACATGACCAGAAGTGGATCACGCACGAAACGCGGAGCGTTGCCGGTCGACCTGCTTACTTGCAAGCTTTCAAAAAAGCGACCAGGTCGGCGAGTTCTTGGGGGGTCAATTGCTGGTCGAGCCCGGCGGGCATGATCGAGACGGTGCTGGGCCGGATCTCTTCGATATCGCGCCGGGCGACCCGGGCTTCCTGGTTGACGCCGGTGGCCAGCAGGATGTCGTCGGCGTGTCTCGCCGCGGAGCAGACCGTTGTAAACCTTGCCGTCGTTGGTGGCGACGGCGATCGGCTCGAAGCTGCGCACGAAGCTGACGCTGGGAAAGACGATGGCCTCCATGAGGTCGCGTTCGGAGCGGACCGAGCCGATCTTGGTGAGGTCGGGGCCGACGTTTCCCCCGCGGTAGCCGATGGCGTGGCAGGAGAAGCAAGCCGCCTTTTCACTGTGGAAGACAAGCTGGCCCCGGCGGATGTCGCCGGCGGAGAGCGTCGACATGAGCTGCTCCAGTCGGACCTTCTGCTTGGCCGCGTCCACGTTGAGCTTGGCGTAGAGTGCCTCGGCCTCTTCTGGACCGCCGGGCTGTACTTCGCCAGGTGGGCCTTGACCGCGTCGACTCTCAAGCTCGACAACGCCGACGACTCGGCGAGGGCCTTGACCAGCTTCAGGCCGAGCGCCTCGTCGGTCGACTGCTCGAAGGCGGCCAGCAAGCGGTCGACCTCCACCGGGCCGGCGGACCGCAACGCGTCGGCCAGTCGGGAGAGCTGCTCGGGCGTGAGCTTCGCCCGCGCCAGGACGTCGGCGGCCGTCGTCCGGGTGGCCACGGTTTGATCGCGGTCGAGCTTGGCGAGCAGGAATGTGAACAGGCTCGAATCCGGATTGGTCAATCCGCCCGGGAGAGCGGCCAGGGCGCCGAGCCGGAGCTCGCCCGGGTTCTTGGCATCGTCGGCGATGCGGAGCAAGCGAGCGGGAAGTTCGCCGGCCTTGTCCTTGGTCAGTGGCAAGGCTGCGCGCGGTCGCGACGGCGAGCGGGATCAACTCGGCGCCGGTGCGGTCTTCATCGAGCACGTTCGCCAGGGCGCTCGACCCAGCCGGACGGGATCTCCTTCTCCTTCAGTCCCGACCAGGACATGGCCTGCAAGCTGCTCCGCCGCGCGGCCAGCGGGGCCGAGCCGTCGCGGACGCGAGCGGCCAGCAGCTCCTGAATGGGCGCCGCCTGTGCAAAGCGGCCCAGTTGCCGCTCCAGCTCGGCTCGTTCGCCGGCCGGCAGGTCGGTCCGATTCAGCCGTTCGCCCAGGACGCCGGCAAGCGCACCGGCCCACTCCGCGATGCCGGCCGACGATCCACGAGGCCGTCTCCTTGAGGGCGGGTTCCTTCGAGGCGAGAAGGCCCGCGACGAACTTCGGGTCGAGTCCACCGCCGTCCATCTGGTCGAGAGCGACCATCGCCGCCCGGATCGTACCCGGAGTTCTTGCTCTGCAAGGCGCGGCGTCGGTCCCCTCGGGATCGGCGATCTCGATCAAGGCATAAGTGAGCGAATGTTCGAGCACGCGGTCGATCGGCTGACCGGCCGCTTCGAGAAGCGCGGGCACGGCCTCTTGTCGCCGATCCGCCCCAATGCCTCGGCCGCGGCGCGGCGGTTGTGCATCGAGGGAGCCTGGAGCAGCTTGACCAGTTCGAGACACGGCCTCGCGGTCGCGCCAGAGGCTGATGGTATGAATCGCGGCCTGGCGGACGGTTTCGTCGGGATCCGTCAAGGAACTCCGCGGACCTGAGCTGCGGGCCTGGGGATGGTCGATCCGGGCGAGGGTCCAGACGGCGTTGCGCCGCCTGGACGAGGTGATTGGAGCCGATCGGATGCGATCCTCCCGATCATCGGGAACGACGTGTCGAGTGTCAACTGGTGCGTGGCCCGCGGCCCGCATCGACTCCGCGTTGCCATTCGAGCCGGGATTGCGATTCCCCAGCAGCTTCACCAGGTCGCGGTCGAGGATCCTTGAGCAAGTCGACGCCATTGATCCATCGCAAGCCGGTTCCGAAAGCTCCTCAGATCTTCCCGCGAACGATCTTCGACTTTCGGCGTGCCTTGCGGCTGACCCGATAGATGCCTCCCAGCACGTCGGGCTTGTGGAGCTGCGAGGTCGGGCAGCAGAGCTTGTACCAGCCGCCGGTGTCGACGATGACCAGGCTGCCGTCGGCATCCTCGATGACGTCGGTGGGGTGGAAGTCGAGGTCGGGGCTGGAGACGAAGTCCTCATCCTTGGTGGAGAAGCTCGACCCCTGGGGCGTGAGGACGTGCCGGCTGACCTTGTGCAGGTTGAAGTAGCAGGCGAAGACGTTGTCCTGATATTCCTTGCCGAACGCGTTCGACTCGTAGCGGGTCAATCCGCACGGGGCGGCCGGTCCCATGTGCAGGAGCACCGGCATGGTTTCGGGGCCGGTCCATTTATGGGAAGGCTCGAAGATCACGTCGTGAATCTTGCCGTAAATCCCGCCGTAGATCGCATGGATCAGGCCGTCGCGCTGGCCGCCGCCGGGATGCACGAAAAACGTGGTGGTGAAGATTCGCTCGCCGCCGGGAGTGAAGACGACGTCGACGGGGTTGTCCATGCCGCCGGTCATGACCGGCTCGATGCCGGTGCCATCCGGACGGCAGCGGAAGATGTGCGCGGCCCGCGTGACGAACGGCGGCTTTCCCGGCCGCTCGTAAGTCTGCTGGGCAAACGCTCCCTTGCACCAGTAGATCCAGCCGTCGAGGCCGAGGTACGGCCCGTGCAGGTCGTTGGCGCAGCCGGTCAGCGTCTTGCCCTGGAACCATTCGACGCGCTGGTCGGCCACGCCATCGCCGTTGGTGTCGGTGAGCTTCCAGATGGACGGGGGCGCGGCGACGTAGAGCGAGCCGTCGTACCACATCGTTCCCTCGGGGAACATCATCTTGTCGGCGAAGACCGTCCGCTTGTCGAATTTTCCGTCGTTGTCGGTGTCTTCCAGCCGAACGATCCGGTGCGGTTTTTCCGCGAGCTGCTTCTTCACGTTGTCGTTGGAGCCCGACGAGTCGGCGACATACAGTCGACCGCATTCGTCGAACGCGGCGGTGATCGGCCGGTCGACCAGCGGCGGACCGGCGATCCGCTCGATCGTGAATCCCGCGGGGACCGTGAACGTGCGATCGTTGAGCTTAATCTCGCCCGCATGGATGGCCGCGGTGAAACCCGTCGCGAGAATCAGTTGCACGGTGATGTACGGGAGCGTTTTCGGAAGAATCAATCGGTGCATGAGTGGGAGTCCCGGGGTGTCACGATCAAGGTTGGTCGCACGGCCAAAGCGTTGCGCGACAGGTGCCGGTTCGACCGCGTTCAGACATCACGTTGTTCTATGCGAGCGAGCCGTGCGCCGTCAATCTTCACCAGCCTAGACGCAGGAACGAAATGACCTTGAGCGGTCAACACGCGGGTTGCCCCGAAGACGCCCGCGATGTCGGTTGATACTAGCCCGACTGCGCAAGCGAGGGACACCGGCTGAGGCCGGCGCCCGACGCACAGCCGATCCCCTCGCTCACGCTTCGGGCTAGTATGGACCGTGGACAACCCGAGTTAATCCGCTGAAGTTGGGGGGTACGGGGTTCACGGCTGGGCAGACTATTTCCGGACCAGAAACCCGGCATCGGCCCAGTCGGCGAAGTCTTCGCGTGAACCGTCGCCGGCGTCGGTGACCGCCAGGCTGATTATCCTGGCTCCCTCGGGGAGCGGCACGTCAAATCGCCATGCCAGCGACTGAACACGCATCACCGGACTCGCGGCCGCCTCCTTGCCGTCGATGAACACCTTGAAGACGACGCTCGGATACCTGGCGAGGTTGGAGCCGTTGCTGACGCTGATCAGGTTCTCATCGGCCCCGGCCAAGCCAACGAACCGCGTGTAACCAGGCTTGATCTCGTAAGCCAGCTCACACGGCGCGTGCATCCCAATCCCATGCTTATATTTTTTCCGATTGATCCGTATGTCATTTCCCAGGTTGGAATGATCCTTCCGTGGTGCCTGCGTCATCCCCGAATAACGGACCACCCCGCCATACGTGTGGCCAAAGCCGACGCTTCGAATCGGCGTCAGGTCGCCCAGATAAACATCGGGCGGCGGGGGCATCGGATTCATCCGGGCAAAGGCCCCTTCCGACTCCCGGCACACCGGAATTCCCTCGCGAAAGGCCGAGGCGCGCAGGTGGGTCGTCCGAGTCAACGTCAGGGGCTTCGTATATTTCAAGGAGACGGCGGTGGGAGCGGAACCATCCAGGGTGTAGCGGATGTCGGCCCCAGGTTGGAATGGTGCCGTCAAGGTCACCACGATCGGCTGCTCAAAAAGATGCGGCCTCTGGCGCGTTCCCCAGGGCGCGATCCGGACCGGATCCAGAACCCACCGGGGATCCCACCGCCCCAGCTTCGCCAGCTCCTCCTGGAAATGAAGCGTGGGTGCAAGGTGCTTCTCGAAGTGCTCGATCACCTGCTCGGTATTCAGGTCGGGGGTAAAATCACGGGCGGGATCGTAGCCGGGATGGGCATCGGTCAGGTCCCGGGCCAGAACACACGTCAATCCCGCGGACTTCATCGCCTTCAAACCCATCGGTTTCCCAAGCAGGCAGACTTGGGTGTGAAAGCCCACGTAGATCAAGTGGGTCAGGTGGTACTTCTCGGCAGATGGCATAAACCTCCGCCTGCGTGTCTGGCATGAGGTCGCCTGCGCCGATGCGAAGACCGGGATGCATTCCGTCCCAGCCATAGTTGACCGCGCATCGCTCTGGGCCGCAGGCGCAGCCCCCGGCATCGGGAACCGGCGGGCATGTCACGTCGACCAACGACGGTACGGCAACTTTAGGCAGGGCAAAGACTGCTTCGCGCTGTGGATATCCGACATAGTTGTCCACCACGTCGCTGGGACAAAGCATGACCGTCATGCCCAGATCCCGGGCCGCATTCAGCGCCTGGTCGATGCGGGGAACGAGGGCGTCCACCCGCATCGTGGCCGTCTTGCACCAGTGATAGTTCCAGACGTCCACCGCGATCACACCGACTCGATGCGGATCGACGCGCACCGTCGTTCTCTGTATGGTTCCGGTCGCCGCGTCACGCGTCTGAAAGGTCAGTGCGAGTTCGGCCGCCTTCAATTCTCCGGGCTGGGTCATCCCACCGGAGCACGCCAGGAACAGCGATCCGCCGAGCAGCAACAACCGAACCATCCGGCGAAGAGAAATCATAAGATCGAGTCCCTAAGCCGGCCTATCCCGCGGTGAGGTCGGGCACCACGAATGGCTTGCGGTATTCACGTCGCGACAGCTCATTGGCGGCGTCGGCGAAGTCGCCGACGAAGCGGCCCTGCTTCGCGTCCAAGGTCACCCAGGGACCGACGGTCGCCGGCGTGGCGTCGAGATCCACGCCGTTCCCGCGCAGATACTCGCGGCAGCGCTCGAACGCATCAGTCAACTCGGTGTTGGCCGTGATCGCGGCGCGGATGGAATCGGGGGATGATTGTTTCCCGAGCCGGTGAGACACGTTCGCCATGTGGCAGCAGGCCGTCGAGCGATGTCCCTCGAGCGCCTCGGCCGCCAGGTCACTGGTCTTCCGGCTGCGGACAGCGGCGAGGAAGGCGGAAATGTGGGCCAGCTCCAGCGCCTTCGGGCTGTCGCCCTTCCCGAGATCTTGGACCTTCTTCCCCTGATGATCGAAGATCGCTCCGCCCGAGCCATCGCCCGCGAAGTATCCGCCTTCGCAGTCGATCACGACCCCCTTGTTCTGACCCCGGAACTTTCCCATTGAGGCCACGCTCTTGCCGGCGCTCACGTTGCGCACCTCGCAGATGAGCGGTGCCGGCTGGAAATCCAGCAGTGCGATGTGGGTGTTGGCCGTCTCGGCGCAGTCGTGTTTGCCGAATCGGCCGCCGATGCTCATGGCGCGCGGGGGCGTCTGGTCTTGTCCGAGGGCCCAGCGGCACACGTCGATGACGTGGATGCCGTTGTTCCCCATCTCGCCGTTGCCTGTGTCCCAGAACCAGTGCCACTCGTAGTGCAGTTGCGTACGCATCAGCGGCCCCTTGTGGGCTGGGCCGCACCAGAGGTCGTAATCCACGGTACGCGGCGGCGGCGTGGGCGCGTCGACCAGCCCGATGCCGTCGCGGGCCCGGTACACCAACGCGTGGGCGAAACGGATGGACCCGAACTCGCCGCCGCGCAGGCGGTCGAACACCCGGCGGAGGAATGCACTCGACCGGTTCTGGGTGCCGACTTGGACCATGCGGCCGTTCTTGCGGGCCGCCGCCACCATCTGCTGCCCTTCCCAAAGGTTGTACGAGAACGGCTTCTCGACGTAGACGTCCTTCCCCGCCTGGCAAGCCCAGACCGTCGCCAGGGCGTGCCAGTGGTTCGGCAGGGCGATGATCACCGCGTCGACGTTTTTGTCGTCGAAGGCTTCGCGGGGATCGTGGTACGCGGCGACCTTTTCCCCGTGGTCGCGGGCCGCCTCGAGTTCGCGGTCGAGGTGCGACTGGTCCGCGTCACAGAGCGCGACGATTTTGACGCCGGCCGTCTCGCGGAGCCGGCCGATGAGCTGGTGGCCACGCCCGCCTACGCCTCCGACGGCCGTGGTCGACCCCAGCCCGATGACCGCGACATTCACCGCGTCGTTGGGGCCGACGGTTCGCGGCCCGGCACCGAGCATCAGCCGCGGCGTCCCGAGCGCCAAACCGGCCGTCATCGAACCTTTCAGAAAGCTCCGGCGTGGAATCGATTTCATATTCCTGCTCACCATGGACGTAGGGTGCTTGGGTGGGAACGGACGCTTCCGGGGCCGAGAGCAAACCGGTACGAGGTGGCCGTAGCCCGTCGGCCCGTATATCAAAGCGTAGCCGATGGGCCGCGGTTCGTCGACCCACCACCCGAAGTCACCTGTCCGAGTCTTTGCCGGACGCCATCCTACTGCGACGGGGTCTTGCTTGGCGCCGTGAGCGATGTTCCAATTGAGTGCGTCCAGGTGCTTTGTCGGCGGTCTTGACAATTCTTGACGGAGCGTTCGCGAATGTAACAATACGATCGTTTTATGATTTTTTCCAAACGACCCTCGGCGTCAGAAGGCGGGATCTCATGAAATCTCTGACCGGGCGAATGGCTTGGCTCGCGACGACGGTCAGCGAGGTGACTCCGGACACGTAAATTCGATGTACAAATACCTTCGTCTGTTCTTGTTGGTCGGGCTTCTCATCATCCTGGTCCCGACCCCGGCCCTGGCCTACATCGGTCCCGGGGCCGGGTTCGCGCTGGCCGGCTCGTTCTTCGCAGTCTTCGCCGCGGTCTTCTCGGCTTTCGTCACAATGCTCACGTGGCCGCTCCGTCTGCTTTCGCGGACAGTTTTTGGGTGGCGAGCACTGCGGCGGAGCCGGGTGAGGCGCGTGGTGATCCTCGGCCTGGACGGAATGGACCATGGGCTCTCCGAGAAGATGCTCGACGAGGGAAAGCTGCCCAACCTCGCGGCTTTGCGAGACGAAGGCTGCTTCAGGCCGCTCGGCTCGACCGTGCCGCCCATTTCGCCGGTCGCGTGGTCCACATTCCAGACCGGGGTGAACCCGGGAAAGCACAACATCTTCGACTTCCTTACGCCCGACCTGCGCACCTATCGCGAAGCTGAGCTCGGTCGAGATCCGGCCACCTCGGCGGTCGATCCGCATCGGCCGGTACCAGATTCCGTTGGGCAAGGCCAGCGTGCGACTGCTGCGCAAGAGCCAGCCGTTCTGGAACACGCTCAGTGCGTACGGCATCTTTAGCTGCGTCCTGCGCGTCCCGATAACGTTTCCACCCGAGAAACTACACGGGGTTCTGCTGTCGGCGATGTGCGTACCGGACCTGCGCGGCACGCAAGGGATGTTCTCCTTTTACACGACCCGCGTTCGCGATGAGGGTGAGAAGATCGGCGGCGAGGTCCATCATGTTAACCGCGAGGGTGATACCATCCGCGCTTGTCTTGTCGGACCGCAGAACCCTCTGCTCAAGGAACCGGAGGACCTCAAGCTGCCGTTTTCGGTAACGATCAAGGATCAGGACTGCGCGGTCCTCAACATCGACGGGGCGAAGTACGAGTTGAGAAAGGACGTGTACACGGATTGGATTCCGGTCCGCTTTCGTATCGCGCCTGGCCTGAAGGTTGGCGGTTTGTGCAAGTTTCTGCTACTGAGCACCGCGCCCGAGTTCGGGCTATATGTCACCCCGATTAATATTGATCCCGAACACCCGGCGATGCCGGTTGGCTATCCATCGGTATACTCCGTCTACCTCGCGAAGAAGCAGGGTCCGTTCGCGACCCTCGGCCTGGCCGAAGATACGTGGGCACTTAACGAGCACGTGATCAGCGACGACCAATTCATTCAGCAGTGCCTTGACATGGACCGTGAGCGCGAGGAGATGTTCTTCGACGCGATCGAAAAGGTGCCTCGTGGTCTCATCGCCTGCGTCTTCGACGGCACCGACCGACTCCAGCACACGTTCTGGCGCGATATCGACGAGCAGCATCCGGCGCGGCCCGATCAGGACGTCCTCGACACGCGGAACGTCATCGAGGATCTCTATCGACGGATGGACGACCTCGTGGGTAAGACGATGGCCAAATGCCGCGACAAGAATACGCTGTTGATGGTCATCTCGGACCACGGGTTCGGCCCGTTCCGGAGGGGTGTGGACCTGAACCGTTGGCTGGCGGATAACGGCTACCTGACGCTGCATGACGGCCGTGGTGACGAGGAGCACCTCGCGGGAGTCGATTGGTCCCGCACGCGCGCCTTCGCGATCGGACTGGCCGGAATCTATATCAATATCAAGGACAAATACGAACAAGGCATCGTCGACGCGTCCGGGGAAGCCGACCGCCTGCGCGAAGAGATCGCCGAGCGTCTGAACGCGCTGATCGACCCGGAGAACCGGGCCAGCGCCGTCAAGCGCGTCTATATCGCCTCGAAGTTCTACAAGGGTCCGTATCGCGAGAACGGTCCGGACCTGATCGTCGGCTATCAGCGCGGGTACCGCGTCTCATGGGAGACGGCGATCGGCCGTACGACGACGGACGTGTTCCACGACAACGCGAAGGCCTGGAGCGGCGACCACTGCGTGGATCCTTCGCTCGTGCCCGGGATCCTCTTCTGCAATCGCTTCGTGGACGAACGAGAATCCTCGCCTTATCGACATCGGCCCGACCGTGCTCTCGATGTTCGGCGCGACTGTTCCTGACTACATGGACGGCAAGGCATTGACCGTGGGGGATGCCGGAGCGAAGACCCCAAGCGAACGAGAAGCGACCTTGGCACAGGTGGTCTAATCGAGTTGAACGATCCGGGAGGGCGAGGTCGCCTTGTCCCTCTGCCTCTTGACGCTGTGGCTTCAACGAAGCCTTGCCCCTCTCAAAGCTACGAAAGGCGATTTAATGGATGATGCATCCGTCCCCAAGGTAAACCGCAGGACCTTGCTGAAAGGCTCGGCCGCTGTCGCCGCTGTCGGTGCCGCCGGATTAGGCGTGGGAAACTACTGGCTGGGTCGCGGCAGCCACGTGTCGCGGAGCCATGGGAAGAAAGTCATCGTGATCGGCGTGGACGGGATGGACCCCCGGCTGTCGGAGAGCATGATGAAGGCCGGTCTGCTCCCCAACCTGGAAAAGCTCCGGGCGGGCGGAGGGTTCAGCAGCCTGGGCACAAGTACGCCGCCGCAGAGTCCGGTCGCCTGGGCCAATTTCATCAACGGTGCGGGTCCCGGCTCGCACGGCATCTTCGACTTCATTCACCGGCATCCGCAAGAACAGTGCGCCCCCTTCTACTCGGCCGCTGAGACCGTACCCGGCAAAGGGTCCTGGGACGTGGGTGACCACCGGCTCCAACTCGACTTCTGGCCGTTCAACCACAAGCCGCCCGAGACTCTGCTCCGGCGCCAGGGTACCCCGTTCTGGGACTATCTCGACGCCGCGGGAATCCCCTCGACGTTCTACGACCTTCCCTCCAACTATCCGGCCAGCCCGTCGCACTACGGCCACCATCGATGCCTCTGCGGCATGGGCACACCCGACATGCTCGGCACCTACGGCACCTATCAATACTTCGCCGAGGACGCCGCGGACCAGCCCCTGGAAGAAGGAGGCGGTAAGCGCGCCAAGCTGACCTTCGTGGACGAGACGGCCACGGCCCAGATCGTCGGGCCTGACAACAGTCTCCTCAAGACTCCGGTTCCGATCAAGATCGAACTGCGTATCCACCGTGACCGCGACGCGAACGCGGCGGTGATCGAGATCGAGGATCAGCGAGTTC
The DNA here is from genome assembly GCA_963779785.1 of uncultured Planctomycetota bacterium. Taxonomy (GTDB): domain Bacteria; phylum Planctomycetota; class Planctomycetia; order Isosphaerales; family Isosphaeraceae; genus CAVRFS01. Next base: position 174,350 of record CAWAAW010000064.1, on the reverse strand, counting down.
TGTTGAAGCCCGGCCAGTGGAGCCGCTGGACAAAACTGGACTTCAAGCTCTCGGTGCCTTGGTTCGTTCCGTCGCAGAGCGCCAGCGGAATCTGCCGGTTCTTCCTTCAGGAGGTCTCGCCCAATTTCCGATTGTATGTCACACCGATGAACATGGACCCCACCGCTCCCGCGCAGAAGATCTCCGAGCCAAACTCATTCGTTCAGGACATTGCTAAGCGGCTGGGTCCCTTCTACACCACGGGCTTCCAGGAAGATCACAAAGCGCGATCGAACGGCATCTTTAACGATGACGAGTTCGCCAGGCAGGCGGGCATTGTCCTGGACGAGCGGCTGGCACTGTTTGACTACGCCGTCAACAACTACGAGGACGGCCTGCTGTTTTTCTACTTCTCCAGCAGCGACCTCCAGTCACACATCTTCTGGTGGGACTCCGACGACAAGCACCCGATTCGCTCTGAGCTCGAAGCCAAGGCGCAGTTCAGCCACGTCCGGCGGCTTTACCAGAAGCTTGATGCCGTCATCGGCGACCTCATGGACCGCTATGGAGGCTTCGCGACGATCATCGTGATGAGCGACCACGGATTCGCCAACTTCGGCATGCAGTTCAACGTCAACTCCTGGCTGCGCGACCTTGGCTATCTCGGACCTCGCGAGTGCTCGTCGATCATGCACGACGTCGACTGGTCCAGCACCACGGCGTACGGACTGGGAATCAATGGACTTTATTTGAATATGAAAGGCCGCGAGCGTGACGGAATTGTCGAACCGGGCGACCAGCGGGAAATGCTTCTCACGGAACTGAAGGAACGCCTCGAGGCCGTCATTGACTTCAACGGTAACCGGGTTATCCGAGGAGTCTACCGCTCTGACCAGATCTACTCAGGAAACGCGACGGCCCTGGCGCCTGACCTGATCATCGGCTATGCCCGTGGCTACCGGGCGTCGTGGGCCACCTGCCTGGGCGACTTGACCGAGGACATCCTTCTCGCCAACGACCAGGCCTGGAGCGCCGACCATTGTGCCGATGCGCTCGAAGTACCTGGCGTCTTGTTCTGCAACCGCCGGATCGGCGGTAACTCGCCCTCCCTGGTCGACATTGCCCCATCGATCCTGGCCGAATTCGGTCTGCCGACGCCGCCGCAGATGGTCGGCAGGAACGCCCTCGCACGGTTAATTTTGCGCCTAACATATGCAGTAATTTTCATTTTATAAAGGGGATGCTCGTGGTCAAGATCAAGATCGAATCGGCCCTGTACGATCGGGCGAAGGTCGCCGCGGAGGCCGCGGGGTACAGCAGCGTCGAGGAATTCATCGCCGACTGTATCGAGAAGGCGATCCAGCGCCTCAAGATCGAGGAAGACGAGGGTCAGGTTTCGGATCAGCTTCGTGGACTGGGATATATCGAATGACGCGCGTCCTTGCTCAAATCGCCGCTTGGCTCAACTCCGGGTCTAGCGCCCTGGGGCGATTCCTGCTCGCCCCGGTTGGCGTCTTGCCGGGGTGGCTCTCCGCCACGGTCATCGGGGCAGTGACGGGCGTGTTGTTGCTCGCTGTCTTCAAGTACACGTCCAACCAGCGCGCGATCCAGCGAGTCCGTAACAATATCAACGCCAACCTGCTGGCCCTCAAACTGTTCAAGGACAGTGCAATCGTATCGCTACGTTCGCAAGGGCGGCTTCTTGTGGGCGCGTTTTGGTTGTTCGTGTATGCCATTGTGCCGATGCTGGTCATGGTCGTGCCCGTAACTCTGCTGCTGGGCCAGCTCGCACTCTGGTACCAGGTTCGGCCGCTCCGGGTCGGCGAGGACACGGTCATCACGCTCAAGCTTAACGGGGATGCCGGTTCCTCGTGGCCTGCCGTAAGCCTCCAGCCAACGGGCAGTATCGCGGTCAACGTTGGGCCGGTCCGCGTGCTGAGCAAGCGGGAGGTCTGCTGGAACGTCAAGGCACGCGAGCCTGGAAGCCACCGGTTGGTATTCGAGGTCGGTGGCCAGCCCGAACTCGAAGGAACTCGCGATTGGCGACGGGTTGATGCGTGTCAGCACCGAAAGACCCGGCTGGGACTGGTCGGCGATCCTGTTAAACCCCGGAGAGGAGCCATTCCGCCCCGACCAACCGGTCCATTCGATCGCGATTGAGTACCCGGATCGCTCTTCGTGGACCAGCGGAACTGACTGGTGGGTCATATACTGGTTCATCGTCTCCATGATCGCCGCGCTGTGCTTCCGTCGTACAATGAACGTCGCCGCCTGAGACCGCGCTGATAAGCTCTTGCTGAGAGGATCGATAGTTCATGGACAACGCGATCATCATTGTGTCGGGACTGCCGCGCTCTGGCACCTCGTTGATGATGCAAATGCTGGAGAACGGCGGCGTGCCGGTTGTCACCGACCACATCCGGTCGGCCGACCCCGACAATCCCCGAGGATACTACGAATATGAGCGAGTCAAAAAGATCAAGGAGGACGTGTCCTGGTTGTCGGAAACGCGCGGGAAGGCATTCAAGATGGTCTCGCAGCTTCTTTACGAGCTTCCTTCGTGCGAACAATACCGCATCATCTTCATGGAACGCGACCTGGACGAGATGCTCTTCTCTCAAGATAAAATGCTCGCGCGGCTAAATAAACCATCAGCCCCGCGCGCGATCATCGAGCGCGCGTTCCGCGAACACCTTCGCAAAGTGCGAGCTTGGGTAGCGGAGCAGCCGAATATCGAGGTGCTTTTCGTGAGTTACAACGATCTCCTCGAACGACCGGCTCGTGAGGCTGAGCGGGTCAGCGCGTTCCTCGGGGACAAGGCAGACGCGGGTTGCATGTCGAAGACCGTGGACCCATCGCTGTACCGGAACCGGAAGACGCCGAGCGATCGCGACATATAATGGCAAAGTTCACGCGGCGACAAGCAGCACGTTCCGCGCACACACCCACTGGCTAACGCGGCAGCGCTTCAACCGGTCGCATCAGCATCGGCCGGCTTTGCCGGCGGACCTCGATTGGCCTTAACGCTGAGGAGGAGTCCGGGCCGCGCGAATGGCCTCACCATACTTTTCCAACAGCCTGAATTTAGCTTGCCAGGTCGTGTACATGAAGCCGATGACGCCAGTAACGTTTCGCGCGGCCGAGTCCCATTGCTGGAAGTTCGATAGATCGTCGGCGTCGTAGTAACCGGCGATCATCTGGAGATGGCCGCGGCCCGCGAAGAACTGCAGGCTCGCATGGGCTTTCCCGCTGTTCCAGTTGGCGATGATCGTATCGCGAGCCAGTCCCTCCCAGGACCCCTTCAACGAGCCGTTGACCAGATAGTAATTGTCGACAGCGTTGTGGTGAGGGTCGAACATATCGGACCAGACGACAACTCGCGCCTTGGGATTCACGGACTTGAGGATCGCCGTGCACCGGCGTGCGTTCTCCGCCAGGAGTTCGCCGGGTGAGAGTTTGCGGGATCGGCAAGCCTGACACCAGTTCGCCACGCGAATCTCATCGTGCGACATGAAGAACGTCCGCGGGTGGAACAATTCATTGACTCGCTTGGCCTGGTCTTTGAGGATTACTTCAACCCTGGGGTCACTCAGGCAGCACATCACCTGGAATCCGTGCGTGATCACTGGGTGGTACCAGCTCACGCGGAGCCGGCTGCCGTTCTTGATCCGGGAACGGGCAGTGAGCCGGATCGTCGCGCCGGGATGCCCAAATTCGTATTCGCCGGCAAAGGGAACCTGTCCGAGCTGCGCGTCGACGACCGGCTGGAAGTCGCGGCCCTCCTCGAAGGTCGTTCGTCCGTCCGCGGACTTCACGGTGAGGGGGCACCCCTTTCGCCGCAGAACATTCACCAGCGCCAGCTCTTCGAGCGCGAGATCGTCGACCCAAAGAGTACCCTTGCATGGGCCCCAGACGCCGACGTACACGTTGACCTCACGCTCATCCAGGCTGTTGAAGACGACCTCGACCCGCTTCCAGTCCTGGTTCGGTTCCAGGCCCCCCTCGTGGAAGGTGAGTTTCGTGGCAGCCGGGCTCGTACCCAGCGCGAGTAATTGGAAGTAGCTCTCGGAAAGGTCGCGGGTTTTCACCCAGCATGAGAACCGGTAGGCGGTGTGGGGTCGAAGAGCGAGGCGTTGGGCCAGTCGCGTGTTGGAAACCGAGCGTTTCGGACTTGTGGTGCTCGGCTCGAGCCGGCAGGAGTACTTTCCTTGATGGACCGTCGATCGATCGGCGAACGAGGTCACGCTCGGGTCGTCCTGCATGGAGAAGCCGGAAAATCGATCGTTGCGGGATTCCTCGAAGCCGCCGTTTCGAAGGGACTGGACGGGCTGCGAATCAAGCACGGCCACCCCGTTCTCGACGACAAACGGCTGGTCGATGACGGGCAGGCCTTCGGCGAGGTTGGGGTCGTGAGCCAGCAGGCCATTGCTGTAGCCGATCGAGAAAAGTGCGGGGATCAATTCGATGTGAGCCTTGACCGCCGCGGCTTTCACTCGCTCGACGTTGCGGAAGTAGTTGTCGATGACTCGATCGAGGATGTTGAGCTTGTAATCGGTGAGAACAACTCCGGTGTAGCCGGCTCGGCTGGCCCGATGAATGAGCGCGATCAGATCGTCGGCCGACTGATTGACCTGAAGATTGGCGCTGCCATACACCCAGCGCTCACCATAGCGAGAAGGAGCCGGGTCGGCCCCCGCGGCATCACGGCCCGCGACGTTCGAGATGGCCAGAGCCATCAAGACGGCGAAAACCCATTTCGAGGTCTTGCAACCGATCATCAGATCTATCATGGTCGTATCAGCCGATGCGTCCTGTGATATAAGCTTCCGTGCGCGTGTCCTTCGGGTTGGTAAAGAGGCGGTCGGTCGGGCTGAACTCGGCGAGGATGCCGGTGCGGTGCGACTCGGCGGAAGCCTCGTCGAGCATCAGGCAAGCGGTCAGGTCGCTGACGCGGCGGGCTTGCTGCATGTTGTGCGTGACAATCACGATGGTGTAGTCGGTCTTGAGGTCGTCCATCAGGTCTTCAACACGGGCTGTCGAGATCGGATCGAGGCCGAGCAGGGCTCGTCCATCAGGATGACCTCGGGCTCGACGGCCAGCGTCCGGGCGATGCAAAGCCGCTGTTGCTGGCCGCCGGAAAGCTCGAGTCCCGAGCGGTTGAGCTTGGTTTTCACCTCGTCCCAGAGAGCCGCGCGGCGGAGCGAGCGCTCGACCAATTCGTCCATGTCGCCCCGATAACCGTTAATCCGAGCACCCCACGCGACATTGTTATAGATCGTTTTTGGGAACGGATTCGGTTTCTGGAAAACCATGCCAATCCGACGACGCAGGACGACGACGTCGAGGTCCTTGCCGGAGATCAGTTCACCGTCGAATCGGACCTCACCGTCCATGCGGGCACCATTGATCAGGTCATTCATGCGATTGAAGCAGCGAAGGAACGTGCTCTTGCCGCATCCCGACGGTCCGATCAAGGCCGTGATCCGGTTGCGCGGGATCTCGATCGTGATGTCCTTGAGGGCCAAGGCCTGGCCGTACCAGACCGATAGGCCGCGCGTTGATAGCACGATCGGATCGTTGACGCGAGGCGGTCCATTTGCCGAGATTGCGGCCGTGATTGGCGACTGCTTGGCGGCGGCCCCTACCATTCGGTGGGTGCCCCCTTCGGAGCGTGTTCGGAGCCGCTCATGAATGTCCTCGTGTTGCCCGGTGGTGTGCGATCGAGTCCACGCTTGGGTTTCACCGCTTAACGATCGAATGGGTTGTTCGCTGGTTGCACTGCCCGGCCCTCTAATGATAACGCCTGAAGCGGTTGCGAATTATGATGGCGGCGGCGTTCATCAATAGCAAGATTGCAACCAGGATCAGAATGCCGCCAGCCGCTACGATATGGAAACGTCGGTCGGGCTCCTTGGCGTAGTTGTAGATTTCGACCGGCAGCGCCGAATAGCGATCGAGCGGACCCTTGGGAATCATCCGGATGGCGCCGGCGGCGCCGACCATCAGCACCGGAGCCGTCTCGCCGACCGCGCGGGAAAGCCCCAGGATCGTCCCAGTCAAGATCCCTGGCAGGGCCGTTGGCAGGACGTGATCGCGGACCATTTGCCACCGAGTCGCCCCCAATGCCAGTGCGGCCTGGCGCAGTGATTGCGGAACAGCCCGCAAGGCTTCCTGCGTGGCGATCACGATGATCGGCAGAATGAGCAGGCTCAGGGTCAGGACACCCGCCATCAGGACTGGGCCCATGGCCAGGCCCTTGATTCCAAAGGCACGCACAAAGAGGGCCAGTCCCAAGATGCCGTACACGATCGAGGGTACGCCAGCCAAATTGGCGATATTCGTCTGGACGAACCATCGCAATCGGCCGGGTGGCGCATATTCCTCGAGAAACAGCCCGGCACCGATACCGATCGGAATTCCCGTCAAGGCGACCAATCCAAGCAGCCAGAGGGTCCCCACGATCCCCACCCGGTATCCCGCGTTCAGCGGGTTGATCGACTGGGGTTTAGAGGCCAGATTCCGCACAAGCGCCCACAGCTCGGCAAGGTTTGGTCCGATCGCATACCAGGGATGATCTGGCGGTCCCTGCAAGGCAGCCAACAGGATCGAACCGAACAGCACTGCCAGGACCAAAACGCCAGTGAGTGTCGCCAGCAAACAGGCTGCCCCGAAGAGCGGCCCCGCGATCCGCCGCCAACGACGGTGAGGTTGAAAGCGAGGCCGTGGCGTTGGGTTCAATGATAGACCTCGCGAAAATGCCGCAACACGATGCCGGAAATTATGTTAAGCACTAATGTTACGCAAAAGAGCGTGAGGCCGACCGCGAATAGCGAAAGGTACTTGGGCGTGCCGTAAGGGGCGTCGCCACTGATAATTTGGACGATGTAAGTCGTCATGGTCTCAACCGATGTCAATGGGTTCAACGTGATCTGCGGACGCATGCCAGATGCCAGGACCACGGCCATGGTCTCACCGACGGCCCGACTGAGCGCCAGGATGAACGAAGCGAAGACCCCCGACAGGGCCGCCGGCAACACAATTCGAGTCGAAACCTCGAACTTGGTCGCGCCAAGGCCGTAAGCCGCCTCGCGTAATCCTCGTGGCACAGCGGAAAGCACGTCTTCGCTCATCGACGAAACCAAGGGTATGATCATCACACCCACCACGATGCAAGCACTCAGCGCATTAAACGTCTCAACCCGAACACCCAATGGCTCGAAGCGCGCTTCAAGAGCGGAGTGACCAAGAGCAGGGCAAGGTAGCCGTAAACAATCGTGGGAATCCCGGCCAACAGCTCCAGAGCCGGCTTGAGGACCGCCCGCAAGGCCCGCGGTGCGTATTCACTGAGATAGATCGCGCTCAACAGTCCGATGGGTAAAGCGACCACCGACGAACCCGCCGCAATCATGAATGTTCCCCAAATCAGGGGGACAATCCCGAACTTGGGTGACACAGCGTCCGGCTTCAGGTCGGTCCCGAATAGGAATGCGAACGGACTGACGTGGGTGGTCCGGAAGAACTCCAAGCTCTGAATACCGAGAACGAGGATAATTCCCACCGTCGTGAGGACAGTGATCAGGGCACAAACGACCAAACCAGCAGTGACCATCGCCTCCCAAAACGCCAGAAGCGCCAGTGGCCCGACCAGAGGTCAGGTTCAACCGGATTCGATGGAGCGGCAGCCGTCGATGTGGGAAGTGAGAACAAGTCCGCGATCCCTTACAATCAACTCAATACGTGCCAGCCGCCATCGGCTGGCAAGCTGTGGGGCCATCAATTAGTCAGCCGACTTGGCGGGCGCTTTCGACTCGGCCCGCCTCGGGTCAGAAGCTTTGCAAGCGCTTCTTGGTTGGCCGTCTTGTCCGCCGCGGTTGCAGGGTCGTACCCCGCTTTGGTGGCGAGCGCTTCCACATGGTCGAGGTAATACTTGAGGAACTGAGCGACCTCGGGCCGCCCTGTCGCTGAGTTTTTCACGTAGATGAACAACGGCCGCGAGAGCGGAGCGTACGTCTTGTCGGCAATCGTCGCGGGGCTGGGCAGCACGGGCTGGGCGGACGGGCCATTTTGGACGGCCACTGCGCGAAGCTTGTCTTTGTTGTCGGCATAATACGCGTAGCCGAAGTATCCTAGCCCATCGACGTCGCCAGCCACGCCGTTGACCAAGGTGTTGTCGTCAGAACTCTGCTGGACGTCTTCGCGCTGGCTTTTCGCCTTGCCAACGATCGCCTCGGTGAAAAACTCGAAAGTTCCGGAATCGTTGTCCGGCGAGTAAAGGACGATATTCCGGGAGGGCCATGATGAGTCGATGTCCTTCCAGGACTTCGCCTTGCTGGCGGGTGACCAAATGGTCTTCAATTGGTCGACGGTAAGGGACTTCACGAAGTCGTTCTTGGGATGCACAACCAGGGTGATCCCGTCATAACCGACGATGAATCGCGTCCACTCGATGCCCTGGGCCTTCGCTTTGGCCTCGTCGTCGGGCGTTGCGGTACGCGAGGCATCGACAATGTCGACCTCGCCCTGGAGGTACCGGCCGAAGCCACCGCCGGTCCCATGGTTATCGACGACGACCACGATGGCGGAATTGACGCTGCCAAAATCTTCCTGGGCCGCTTTGCTGATTCGGAACACCGTGCTCGAGCCGTCAACCATGATCGGCGCGGGCGGTTGAAGTGGTACCGCCCCGCCCGAACCGCCTTCGGAACCGCAACCGGCTGGAATCGCCAGGATCAGGGCGATGCCGATCGTCTCAACCAACTTTCGTCTGTCAGTCATCCTTTTGAGTTCCTTTGGTGGCAATTCGCTCGTGGTGATTGGCCGAATCGAAACGGTCTTCAGTATATCGATTGCCCGTGAAGATTTCGTGAAATAATGGTCAGGATTGAGCGATCACGTCGAGCGCCTTCGGTTTCTCCCGGTTTTGGTGTGGTCGCGGTGGGGGCACTCGCCGACGGGTAGCGTCTCGCTGGCGTTCGCAACGGCCGCGGGCTCGCTGTCTTAGCGCACGCGGTCGGCGTGTTGAGGTTGAGCGTCCGCGACAAAATGCCTGGGGAGATAAACCGTAAACTTGGAACCAGAGCCGACGCGGCTCGTCACCTCGATCTGGCCGCCGATGGATTGGATGAGATGCTTTACAATCGAGAGTCCCAAGCCGGTGCCGCCAAGTTCGCGGCTGCGCGCTTTGTCTACCCGATAGAACCGTTCAAAAATACGAGGCAGGTCGTCACGCGGGATTCCGATCCCAGTGTCGGCAACTTCGATCCGGGCGGTGTCGTGGCTGGCGGTACAATAGACGGCCACCGACCCGTGTTCCGGTGTGTACTTGATCGCGTTGTCGATCAGGTTGTCGACGATCTGGCGGACGGCTTCCTCATCCGCGAGGACCAGTGTTTCGGCTTCGACGTTGCTGATCTCGAACGTCAGTCTCAGGTTCTTGGTCTCCGCGCGGCCTCGGTGCGCCTCAACACACGATTCGAGAACCGGGACCAGGCGAAGTGGGCCGTGGTCGAAGACTTCGTGGCCGGACTCTAAACGCGCCAGACTGAGCAGGTCGAGGACCAGTTGATTGAGTCGTTCCACCTGCTCGTCGATTTGTTCGAGGAATCGGACATTGACCGACTCGTCGTGAAGGGCCCAATCGAGCAGTGTTTCGGTGTAGGCTTTGATCGACGCCAGGGGAGTCTTGAGCTCATGAGAGGCGTTGGCGACAAAGTCTTGTCGCATCCGCTCAAGCCTGCGTAGCTCGGTGACGTCATGGAATACGAGTACGAATCCGGGAGCCGGATGGCCGGGCAACGGGGTCCCATGCACGGACAAGAAGCGATTGAGACTGCGAGCGGCCGGATCACGGCTGGGGAGGGTCAGCTCTCCCTCATAGGCTCGCGGGCTGGTCAGACTGAGCGTCGTCTCGATGGCGTCCTGGACCTGCGGACCGCGGATCAGCTCGGGGATGAGCCTACCCACGGAATGCGCGTCGAGGCCGAAGATTCGGTTGGCGCTCGCATTGGCGAACAGGAGCCGACGGCGAGCGTCGACGGCAATCACAGCCTCCGACATTGCGCCGAGGACCACGAGTAGCTCCTGGCGATCCTGATCCAGCCGGGCGGTCCGGGCTTGGACTTCGGTCGCCGCGGAGTTGAAGGTGTCGACCAATCGACCGACCGGCCATCCACTCTCGGACAGAACCAGGCGCACCTTCTCTCCATCGCCGAGCGCCTCGAGCCCTCTCGTTACTTCCGCGAGGGCCGACAACCAACGCCAGGCGAGATAGGCCCCGACGAGGACCCCAAGTCGCCAGGACGGCGATGAGGACAATCTCCATCAATCACCCCAAACCCAACGACTGTCGTCGTGCGAACGCCTCTCAGTATTCGGCGCGTTGGGATTCACGGTCAACCCGCGCCAGCGCCAGCGCGTCGGCGAGCGGGCTCACCCACTCTTACCGGTCTCGCTCGACTTGGTCTCAGCAGGGGGTTTGTAGACCGGTGGATGGCATTTGTCGCAGGGCCGGAAGCCCTCTTCGACGGCCTGTCTCTCACTCTCCAGAACGCATCGATTGCGCGGGGCCATTAATTGGACCGACGCACATTGGGCACGGTGGTACAAAAGCGTTTCGCGATTACCGATGAGCCGGTCCTTGTTCTCGTTTTCCGTGGGCGCGGGGCGAAGGATGCTTGGTTCGATGTTGGGCACCGCCGCACTGGATCGGCCCGCGGACGGCGCTGCGACGAAGTTCGCCGGGGTCGAAGCAAGGGCCGCTGAACGGCCTTCGATCGATCCTGACGCGGGGTCTTTCCGCCCAGCCCAGGGGAACAGAGCAATTAGAATAGCGATCAAGATCGACAAAAGGGCAGCCATACCGATTGCCAGGTAAGTCCCAATCAGCCAAAGTCGTTTGTCCGAGCTTTGTTGCCAGCGGAGCCACTGGTCGAGCTCGTCGGCCAACACGCGAGCTCTCGGATACCGCGCGGCTGGATCCACGGCCATCGCCTTGATGCAGATCCGGTGAAGCGCCGCCGGAAGGGACGTTCGAGGGACCGCGGCACGGGAATTGAACCTGGACGCGCCGAACGCTTTAGGCGGTGTCGGCATCGATGTTGTGGTCGCCTCTTCAGGACGACGTCCGCCCAACAATTCAAAAAAAATGACTCCCAGGCTGTAGACGTCGGTCCGTTCGTCGGCCTCACGGCTCCGACCCATGGCTTGTTCCGGGCTCATGTACGCGGGCGTACCCACGACCGCGCCTTCGCGCGTCAGGTCGGATTCGATGTCGGAACGACGGGCCAGGCCGAAGTCGATCAGCCGCGGCCGCCCCTGGTCGTCGATAAGCACGTTGGCGGGCTTGATATCGCGATGCACCACACCCATCCGATGAGAATGGTCCAACGCATCTGCCAAGGCGCGAATGATCCGCGTGGCTGCTATCGGATCCATTTGGCGCTCTTTACGATACAACCAGAGAGGTTGGCCGGCGACATGTTGGTAGGCGACCCAGCACCGGCCGTTGTCGAAGCCGGCGTCGTGCACGGACACAATATTCGGGTGGTCCAGACGGGCCACCGCCCGCGCCTCGCGGAAGAACCGCCCCATCACACGCTCGTTGGGATTGGCCTGTTTGAGCACCTTCACTGCAACGTCGCGATCGAGCCGAGGATCATATGCCAGGAAAACCTCGCCAAATCCACCCTCCCCCAATCGCTCGCGAAGCTGAAATCGGCCGACCGATCCAAGCGAGCCGCGGTCCCAGGTTTTCGCCCAGTCGATCGACTCACCATCCTCGGTCCGTCGCGAACCCGCCTGATTCGCCCGTCCACACATACCCACCAAAGGCGAATCGATGACGCTCGATCGACTGTCGATCGGCCCTCCACAATATGGGCAGAGATTCCCAGCCGAATCCATGGCGTCGCTCGGTATATCCACGCTTCTCAGACATCCGCCGCAGACCATGCGGATCGCACGATTCATCGCGCCCGCCTCCCCAAGTCTTCGTCGAGCCCCAGACTTTCGTAATGAGCGCCACTAGACTGCCTAATATAGCCTATTCGCTCGCCAACGATTTCTCAATGCCAAGCTGGAAGAACGTGGATATCCCGCGATCGGTTTTGTTTGAGGTTGATAAACGATGGGACTGATTGATTGCGATCGCGGAGCACTCGAATTAGAGTTGGATCAACGCGACGCGGATTCGAGAACCAAATCGGGGGACGATTGGCGACCATGAAACGCATCTTTTTGGCGGTATTGCTCGTCACCTCGGCCTACCTGATGATAGGACACGGGCACGTTGCGGGCGGCGATCTAAAATCGACCGATGCCGATCGTCTTGCGGGCAGTTCCCGTCTCGAACGGAGCGGTTGGATCTATGTCCATCTCCAAGGATCGCCGGAACGGATCGGGTATCAGCACGGATACCTGCTTGCGGACGAGATAGCCGACTTCCTGAGGGTGATCAAGCCCTATCTGGAGAAGTCCAGCAAACGGGAATGGAACTTCTACCGCCAGACCGCCGAGCACATGCTATGGCCTCGCGTCGATTCGGAGTATCAACGCGAGATCGACGGGATCGTGGCTGGTTTGCAAGCCAAGGACGTCCACGCCGATCGCTGGGATTTGGTCGCCCTCAATGCCAACCAAGAGCTGCCTTACTACTACGTGCCCTGGCTGGACAAGAAGGAGGGTAAGGCGCCGACCGCTCACGCTCCGGGCAATTGCAGTGCGATCATCGCCACGGGGAGCTACACCAAAGACGGCAAGATCGTCATGGGCCACAACGCCTGGACGAATTATGTTGTCGGGACAAGATGGAACATCATCTTCGACCTTGAGCCGGAGCACGGCTCTCGCATCTTGATGGACGGCCTGCCGGGCGTGATCGCCAGCGACGACGATTTCGGGGTCAGTTCGGCCGGCATGTTGGTCACGGAGACGACGATCACTCAGTTCGAGGGGTGGGATCCCCAGGGAAAGCCCGAGTTCATGCGTGCGCGGAAGGCCCTCCAATACAGCCGATCGATCGATGATTTTGTGCGGATCATGCTCGATGGAAACAACGGCGGCTACGCCAACGACTGGCTGATCGGCGACAACAAAACGGGCGAGATCGCCTTGTTCGAGTTGGGACTCAAGAACCACTCGTTACGCAGGACTAAGGATGGTTACTTCGTCGGCGCCAATTATCCTGACTCTCCCAAGCTGACCCAGGAAGAGACCAAGTTCGACGCGACCAAAGTGGACTCTTCGCCAAATGCCCGCAAGACAAGATGGGAGCAGCTTGTGGCCCAGCACAAGGGGCGGATCGACATCGAGCTGGCAAAGTCATTCGAAACGGACAGTTTCGACGTCATCACGCGGAAGAACGAGGGCAACGAGCGAACGCTTTGCGGACGCGTCGAGGTATCGCCGCGTGGCGTTCCTGAGTGGGACTGGGGCCCGTTCTATCCCGGCGGCACCGTCCAGTCCAAGGTCATCGACGGCACACTCGCCGGCCAGATGGCCTTTTGGGCACAGGCCGGCCATCATGGCTCCGACTTCATCAGCGATGATTTCCTCAAGGAGCATAAGGAGTATGACTGGATGCGCGGACTCCTCCGCGACATGAAGTCACAGCCGTGGTGTCGTTTTGAAGCCGGGATGAAACCCAGTGCCTCGACGCGGTGAGTCAACTGGCCGATTTCGGGGACCCAGGAATTGGTGCTCGCTGGGTTTCTCGCCTGGATTGCACGTCCATCACTTTGACGAAAGAAGCCCACTTGTCGGTCGCCTCCTCGATGAGCTTGGTGGTCGGTTTGCCGGCGCCGCGACCAGCTTTGGACTCGATCCGGATCAAGACCGGGCTATCGCACGACTGGGCCGACTGCAACGCCGCGGCGAACTTGAAGCTATGGGCCGACACGACGCGGTCATCATGGTCGGCGGTCGCGATCAAGGTCGTCAGCTAGCATATTCCCCATTCGATATTATGAAGAGAGCTGTATACACAAAGGATTTTGAACTGGTTGTGATGATCGGACAAGCCGTAATCGTCGACCGAGGCGCAGCCGATCGTGTACTTGTGAAACCTCTTGTTGGCACGCGAGTCGGGCCTCATCCTCGCCGATGGGGATGTCCCCCGAAGGAGGCCGAGGTCAAGACCAACAAGCGCATGAGAACCCTTCAATTGCTTGAAGGCATAATCCTTCGGTGGGTGTCGTGTGACGACAGCCATACCGTCTTGCAATCGCGAAGACTATCAGTAAAGCATCGATGCGATGGGCCATTGCGTAGTGTTTACTAAAAACAACCAATGTTCTCGCACGCAACGCGGCGATCACCTTCCGCGGCTACGCCCGTGCGACGGAAATGGCACGGGCGCCACGAAAAACGTCTCTGAAGTCCGAGTTTTTTTTGTGAACATTAAGAATTGTAAAAAAGTAGCCAGACCTTGTGAGAGGCTTCGGTTTTGGTGTATTCTAAAGCGGTCATTCGATCGTCGTCATTGATGGTGGATGACGTTGACATAATTACCACGATTTCGTCTACCGCGGCTTCTTATGCATGGGTCTAGCGTCGTGATTCGCATTCTCTCCAATCTATATTCCATATCTTCGCCGACTGATAAGCATATCACAACCTAAAACGGCGGTTCAGGTTCCAAAGCCTGTCAGGTTGTAACGACTTCCAATTCAGCAAGCGATTCGGTGACGTTGATCCGGGAGTGCCGGGCGTGATTTCGCAACTACACCAGAAACCGGTCGAGACGACGACCGATGCTCTAACATCACGGGACTTCGATGTCGTCGTCCAGGTTGGTCATCCCACGAAGGCCTCAATGTTGTTCCGGGCAGTCAAATTAGGGAATTCCGATTCGGGCTTCGTCTTCCCGTGGATTCAGCAAGACGGCCGCGCCAGGACTAGTTCCGCGTTCAACACCGCCAATGCGTTTTCCGACCACGTTGAATGGGCCGTGAGCTTCATCGAGAAGGTCCTGCAGCAACGCGTAAGTGGTACGGGTGTCCTTCTGGTTTCGGTACGAGTCTCTCTCGGTAGCGATTCGCTCTTCGGGAATATTTGTCTAACCACCGTTCAGCCCACTCCAAGATTCAGGTGGCACTGCTCAACGATGACAACACATACATTGGTTGCCAAGAGTTTCTCCGATCGAGATCAGAGTATGAGCCCGAAAGAAGCCGCGATGCCATCTAGGGCGACGGACGATAGCCCAAAAACGCCTCCTCGTCATGATCCATGCGTCTTCGTCCTCGGTTGTGACCGGAGTGGGACCACGTTAGTCCAGAAAATGCTGACATCCCACCCTGAGTTACACATCACCTACGAAACCGGATTTTCGGCGACGATCAGACATTTGCACCGGCCGAATGGCTTCGAGCCGGTGTTGCATGCATTGGAGATGACCCCCCAACTCAGCGGCGTCGATTTCAATGGCCTACGGGACGAAATCCGGGCCAACAACGCGGTCCAGTTCGCCGATCTGATCGCGTTAGCGTACCGCCGGGTTGCCGCGCACCACGGTAAATCCCGCTGGGGTGATAAGACCCCGGCTTACACCCGGCACATTCTGCCTCTCGCGATGATGTTCCCTGCGGCGCGATTCATCCATGTGGTCCGCGATCCCCGCGCCGTGGCTGTGTCTTGGGTTCCGACCAACTGGGGTCCGAACACGTTCTGGCATGCCGGCCGAACATGGTCAGACGAGGTCGGATTAGCGACGGCCGACTTTGCGCTCCTTGATCCGTGGCGACGCCTTACAATCCGGTTTGAAGACGTCGTCCGCGATCCGGACGCACCATGCGCGGCGTCTGCGACTTCCTCGACCTCCCTTGGGATCCTCGCTTGCTCAGCACGACCGCCCGCGGCGATGTCAAGCTACCATCGACACAAGATGAGGTATTGCATCAAAAGACGCAAAAAGACCTCGACCCAGATCGGGCCGAGTCCTGGCGGCACCTCGATCCCAAGAAACTCAGACACCTCGAGGCCGTTTGCTGGGACTTGATGGAAATCTATCAGTACGAACCCACGGGCGATAAGCCGGTCCATCCCACCTCGTTTGAGCAGACTCGTTACCGTATATTCAATCGTCTGGGAAAGGAAAGAGATCGGATCCGAAGGTTGTACAGCGGCATCCGGCCTCCCAAGTACCCGATCCACCGTTAAACAATCGAATGAACGTCCATCGATCGACAGTCGGTCGGTCGACGCCACTGAAACCGCGGCGTTTTCAGCGGGTGCTTTGGCGCTGGCGCCGGCGATGCGGATGTTCGAGCATATGTCGGTCATGGGCACGCAGCCGTGATCTATTGTACGATGGATGCTTACATCCCAGCCGGGTGTTCAAAATGGGCCGCGGCCGCTTTTCGCCGCGTAGACAACAAGCCCAGCGGCTCGAGCAGGTTGGCGAACATCTCGACGAATGCATCGGCGCGGTAGGAGTCAGCGAGCACCCGGTAGGCGTTGGCGGCGATCCGGGCTCGCTCCTCTTCCCGATCCAGGTAATACTCGCAGGTTTCCGCCAGGTCGGCATAATCCCACCGCACCGGGACGTAGGTCTCGCCGGGCACGTAGAAATCGGGGAGGGAGCGGATGTGGCCCATGTCGGGCTTGATCAGGAGGCAGCCACCCAGGGTCGCCTCGGTATCGCGCCCGCAGACCTCGCCGTAACCGAACGGGCTCACGCAGATCCGGCTGCGGAGCAATTCATCGTAGTACTCTTCCCGAGGGACTCGGTTGGTGGGCACCGACACGATGAGGCGACGTCGGTCGCGCAGCGTCTCCAGCTTCGGGACGACGACGCTCCGCAACGGGGCGCTCCAGTCGTTTGGAAGGGAGGCGCGGCACAAGATGTCGACGTCTTTCCGCGCCGCCGTGGGGAGCTTCATCTCGCGGAACAAGCCAATGTGCTTGTCGTCGAGCGCGGTACTCCATCCGAGGTGAAGCTTGCCGAGGTCGGCGGGCTCGAGCACTCCCGACTTCGGGATGTCCGTTGGCACCGGGACGCCATACACCGTCGAGAGATAGTCGGTCAGGTTGCTCTTTCCAGCGAACGAACGCATGTAGTCATCGTCGGAAGTGAAGACCCCCTTCTTCACATAGAGGTCGACAGTCCGCAGCACCTCTGGCCACTGGACACAGACGTCGTCGTCGCCGTCGAAATAGACCAACTTCGTTTTGGCCCCGGAAATCTGATTGCGAAAATGCGACGCGATCCGGATCGCTTCCGCCTCTGGTGTCTGGAACGTTAGCTTTAAGCCGATCGCATGGAATCGGCAAAGATCGGACCGGCCGAGCTGCATGCCCTCCGGAAGTCGCATACGGTTAAATACGACTCCCAGCCGGCGCCGCAGTTGGACCGCATGGTGCCCGAACGGGGCGAATTGCTGCTCGCTCGTGCCCGCTTTCCCATCGCTGACGATCAGGAACCGGATCGTCGGGACTCCCGAATTCAGTACCCGACGGAGTCCCGCCCGCATGAGACCCAGCCGGTACTCGATCGGGAAACGCACCCGAAATTGGAACTCGGAGGGCAGTTTTCTCAAGACTTCTTTGTACATCGTTCGATGTTCCTGCTCACTCGGGATTTTCCACACGACGAAAGGCGAGACACCCGACGCTACTCGGACGGCGGATCTCGCGCGGGACCTCGTCGAGTCTCGACACGACCATTCGTGATCACCGAATCCCGCCTGCCGTTTCTCTGATCCGGGTGTCGACGCGGCGCCCGAGTGACCGTATCAATAACCCCGAGATAACCGTCGCGTATCGAATCATCTCCCCCAACGGCTGATCGCCTAGGTACCGTTAACCGAGCCGGAAACCCGCTTTGACCGCGTCATTCCGGAACATTTTCACGGTGTCAAGCGAGTATTCGTCAAGGTCCTTGCCGACGAGGGAAAGCTTCTTGAGCAGGTCATGAGTGACAGTGATGATGTGGCAGCCGACCTGATCGGCATGGAAAATGTTCAGGAGCTCGCGCGGGCTGGCCCAGATCAGCTCGAGCTGTGGATACATCGCCAGGATTTCCACGGCGGCGGCCATCATCGGGACCGGGTCGCGCCCGGTGTCAGCGACGCGGCCGGCAAACACCGAAACGCACGCCGCCGGCCCGTGGCCCAGCGCCGCCGACACGTCGCGCACCTGCGCCAGCGTCATCAACGCCGTGACATTCTGCTTGACTCCTGCCTTGGCCAGCGCGCGGACCAGTGGCATGGACGACTCGCCGTGAGTGTTGGTCACGGGGATCTTGACGTAGACGTTCTCTCCCCATGACGCAATTCGGCGGGCCTGGACCTCCATCTCAGCGAAGTCGTCGGAGAAAACCTCCAACGAGATTGGCCGATCCGGGATCGCTTGGAGGATTTCGTGGGCGAATGCCTCGTAGTTGGTGACGCCGGCGACACGCATCAGCGTTGGATTGGTTGTGAAGCCTTTGATGAGTGGATTGCGGTAAAGGTCGAGCATCCCCGCCCGATCGGCGCCATCCGCGAAGACCTTGACTTTAAGGTCGGCTGGGGCAGTCATGGTTTCATCCTCTGGTTCGGGTCTGAGATAGTATCCAGTCCGCGGCGGCGGGCAAGTCCGCGGTCGTATAATCGGCCGGCGGGTCGGGCAGGCATCGGCATAATTCCGGTCGAGGAAGACCGTCCGGCATCCGGCGCGTTGTCCAGCCTCGACGTCGCGCCAACGGTCCCCGACCATAAAACTGGCGGCCAGGTCGATGGAATAGGTTGCCGCGGCCTCCAGCAAGAGACCGGGGTTAGGCTTGCGCCGCGGGCATTCCTCGCCGTCTTCGTAACATACCAGTATGGCGGTGATCGGTGTCTCAGCCAAGAGCCGGTTGTGCATCGCCTCCACGACCTCGCGTCGCTGCGTACCGCGTGCGACGTCCGGTTGGTTGGTCGCCCCAATCAGGAGAAACCCAGCATCGTGGAGCCGGCGGATGGCTTCGGGTACGCCAGGCAGGATCTCGAAAAACTCCAGCGATAAAGGAGGGTACGGTCGGCCGTTGCGGATGACCACGCGGTTCAACACGCCATCGCGATCGAGGAAAACCGCGCGGTTCAGCCCGGCTCTGTCCGGATTCTGCATATCACGAGTCCATGCGACGGTTTCCTCGATGCATCTCATCATATGGTTGACGTGTCGGCACAGTAACACCACGAAGATTAATCTCAACGGCTGAATTCGCTGATCGACCGACCATGAAGGCAAACACTGAAAAAGGTGATCCGTATATCATCATGCTCATGACTTTCCAGAAGCGTGCAGTCGGCGGGAAAGTCAGCGTGGGACTTAATCGCGATTGCGGCTGGCAGATTAATTCGCACAACTGACCGTCCTCCGAGGATATCATGATTCTAGACCTTGGTCCAGACTCGAATCAAATCCATGAGGGGATTGCGCTCCACGCAAGCACCTTGTAATCCAGGGCTGGCGCCTTGACCTCCGACGGCTATTCCCCAACTCGCATCTGTTTTCCAGTGCTTTGTATCACAAAGGCGAGTTTTTCATTAGCGGATGCAAAAACAAGAAACAAAGCGTCGCCCTAGATCTGACCATAGCGACGAAGCCGGACAGCGTCTTCATGACGTTCTCCTTTGGGACAAGGCCGTTTTGGGACAGGGCCGTTTCCAAACCCATTTTGGCGGGAGAACGCCGTTTTTGCTCATCCTCTTTGGTTGGGGCTACTCCGCGTTTCGGTTTCTAAGCGTTGTTTTTTGTCCGTTTGCGACGGGAATGCCAGGCGTGCGGATCTGGTAAGCGAGGTGTCTGCACCAGGTTGGGTCTGAGTCTATCAGCTTCTTCATTCTGAGCATCCACGTGGCCTCTCTCAATCTGATCGTTTTCAACAGCCTCCCCCACTTGGTCTTAGGGTACAGTCCTGACTCATCCAACCATTGACTTATCTCCCAGTCTTTCTCATGGTCGGTGAAGAAGGGTGCCAGCGGGTTGGCAGCCGGTTGCCTGAACATCGTGTGATAGTGGAGAGTGACCATGTCAGCTAAAGCATGAATCTTCTTAGATCCTGGCATGCGATCGTGGTTACTGATCGGGTAATTATAGGTGTTGGGAAGGGTAAGGACGTGGGCCTTGGCCGCCGTGAATGTCGCCGCGAGTGTCGATTGTTCAACGAAGAAGAGGCCGGATTTCGGTCTTAGACCCTGCCTCATCACCTTGACGAAGTTGCCATACCAGCGACGGAAGAGTCCGGCCTCACGTCGGACCGCGACCAACCCGCTGTTCCAGTAGGCGAAGATGCTCTTCTCATCGACCACACTTTCGACATAGGTCGGCTCTGAAACGCCGCACACCTCATAGAGTTTCTGCCAGTAGTCGTATTCGGGGTCATCGGGGCCACCGGTGGATATACCCCCACCTTCCACAGGGCGAGCCGTCACGTCAAAATCTGCCGTCGGTCGCAGAAGAGTCGGTTCGGCGACTACGATCTGATCGCTGTCGAGAAAGACCAGGATATCGTGATCCAGGTTCTGTTCGGCGTAGTTTGCGACGCAAACCTTGTTGGCCAGAGCGTAGTGATAGAATTCTCGATTGAGGTTTTGGGATTGATGTTCAACATGGAGTCTATTGAAGAACTCCTTGGTCCTTCGACTGATTTCGAAACGGCGAGCGCGGGTGAAGCTGTAGATCGGCGCGTCCTTGAGTTCTCCACCGAGGTTGCGCAGCGATAAAGCAAGCTGGATGGACATCGATTCGAGAGGTCCGCATTCGGTGCAAATGAGAAAAGCTAGATCGTCATTCATGAATCGGCTCCTGACTCCATGACCGGAATGTCTGTCACCCTTAGGGGTACGGGCTTGAGCGGCTGGCTTGGGCTGCTCCCCATTTTTTGGTCCACCTGAAATGGGAGTTCCTTGAACTATTCATTATATAATATAATTATCATAGTATAATGTTAGGACATTTACTCATTCTGTCGCAGGACGCGCTGAACTCTTTCGGCGTCGCGTAATTCAATGCACTTTGCGTTCGGACCGTGTTGTATCCCCGACGGTACCATTTACCGTTCTCCCGAGTATCGGGGACCGACTCGAACTCGACTCTTTCCAGGAACTCGTCCCGCAATCGACTGTGAAAGGATTCGATATAGGCATTCTCCCAAGGGCTCCCCGCAGCCACCGGGATTGGGTCAGCCCCCACCCGCGGTAGCCAGCCAACCAACGCTTTACAAACGAATGCTGATCCGTTATCGCTCCTGATGCGGGTCGGCGCCCCGCGACGTCCGATTACCCGGGCCATGATCCGCCGAACATCGGCCCCCGTGAGCGACCCTGCCGCGCGCAACACCAAGCACTCCCGAGTATATTCGTCCACCACGGTTAGCCACTTGAGGGAACCACCCTGGGCCGTGCGGTCGTGAATGAAGTCGCAGGTCTAGACATCGTTTTTGAACCGGGCTGGTTGTTGGGTGCAGCTATTGGCACTTACCCCCGGCTTGGGGCCCAGTTTTCTGGGTTTTCTCAGCCTTACGGGTCTCCTCAGTCCCAGGCTGATCCAGAGCCGCCGCACCCGTTTGAGATTGACCGACCATCCGCGCCGGATCAGCATAACATGGATCCGACGGTATCCGTAGCGCGGATGTCGCCGCGCCAACCGTTTGATCTCCTTGTTCAAGGCCGGCTCGTCAGCCCGGCGCTTCCGGCGGTATCGCAGGCCCGAACGGGACCGGCCCATCACGCGGCTGATTCGCCGCTGGGATACCCCGTACTTCTCGTCGAGGTAATCGGCGGCGGCCCGCTGTTGGTCGGGGCTCACCACTTTTTTTTGCGATGTCCTGGAGCATCTTTTGTCCGGAGCAGCTCGGCCACCAGCCTCTTAAGGCGATCGACCTCCAGCTCCAGCTCGCGGCATCGGCGATCGGAATCGACCTGGTCGGGAGCGTGTCGCTGTCGCCAACGATAATAGGTCGTCTCGGCGATGCCTTGTTTGCGACAGATGTCAGATATCGTCAGTCCTTTGGCCAGATCGCGGTCGGCTTCGCGTAGTAATCGCGCGACCTCGTCGGCGTTCCTTCGCCTTCTCATGGGTCCCTCCTGGGCTTACTTTACCCGGAGACTCCCATTTCGGCTGGACCAATTTTTTGGGGGCAGGCCAAGCAGCGTGCCGGCCCGGCACTTGGGTCCGTGGTCGGGGAGTTTCAGATGGTCCTAAACGATCGAAGCGGCGCAGCGGTGGACCCGCCGAGCGGTGAGGGTAAAATTCTGTCGGCGCATGGCTCCCTCCTGTAATGATGGGGCCTCCATAAGTCATTGTAGGAAGGGAGCCTGTGTCCATCGAATCGGACCTCGTCAGCAAGAATGGCAATTTGGAACTACTGAATCTGATTCGCGAGGCTTGACTCCTGTTCTCCTAAAAGGATTAGAATCATCTAGTACGGATTCATTTATTCGTCCAGATAAGCAACTGTATCCGCTTGTAATACGGCCACACGATAACCGTTTCCGATCAGCAGCTCGATGCAGGCGTTCTGGTCCTCCGTACTCAAATGTTTGCTTTCATAAAGAATGACGTGCGGTTTGCGGACCCTTACGTTGAGCAATTTGACGACCTCAAAATCATATCCCTCCGTGTCGATGACCACGATGTCGGGTTCAGTCCCGATCTCGGCGACCAGGTCCTCAAAGGTGATTGTGGGAACGGCTTCGGTGATGATCGCTTGCTCCAGATCGGGACATCCAGAGTGCTTTAACAGCACGTCCAGTCGAAACGAAGCGATCTGGTAAAGCCATGACGGCCCGGAAGTCCCCGGGCGAATGCGATACATAGTCGCTTGGCCCGATCGCTCACTGATGGCTGCGCCCTTGAGACGGACGCCGTCCATCTGGGCGTAAGTTGCCCGTAATCGCTCGAAAACATCGCCTTGAGGCTCGATAAGACAGCCCTTGACTAACCCTCTCTTTATATACTGATGAATAGGATCACCGGCGATTCCGTCGAAGGCGCCGACCTGTACTAATTCTGGCGTATGGGTCACCTGCATCAGGTAGCGGCAGAGGACAAGGTCGAATGACAGCTCAAGGATCGCTTTTGGGTTGTCGCAGAGGGCCTTTGGTCGTCGAACCAGCGCCCACCCGCGGCGAGCCAGAGCGGGACTACAAAGATCCAGTAACCAACGTCGCATTCGTCGCACTAGTTTTCCTTTCCGCACCAGCAATAAAGGGGAGGCGAATCGCACGTCCTGAAGTTGCATTTCGCCGACTCTCCCTGCTGGCGGACGACCGGCGGAGGCGTGAAACGAGACCTCACATGTTGGTTGGTAGGGGATGTTACCAACATCACCAGCGGCAAAGAGTTCGCTTATGGCTCATCCTACCATACCGCGGCTCCGCTCCGAAGTCCATCGCCGCCGCAGCGAGGCGATTGCGCTGTGCGCAACTCCTTGTTAGTTGAGGCACCGCGTTTCGGCTCCGGACGGCCTTCCCCAAGAAAGCGGCGACATTTCGTCAACTTTGTATCGCGAGGAGAGTTTTTCTGCGATTTTTCGACCATTCCGCCAACGCTGCGGGGATTTATTGCCTAGTAATTATCATGGGTTCCCTGCCTCACGTCCCACGAACGCTCGGATCCACTCCGCATGATGATCATCCACACCGCCAAGCCGCTCTTCGCCTGGGACTGCCTGGAAGACAGCCCGTCGCTGCAAACCATCAAGGATCTGCTCGGCTGCGCTGCCCGACGGCAAGTTGCTCAACTCGCTCCGCGCTGCTCGCGGAAGGGGCCGCAACGACTATCCCGTCTCGGTGCTCTGGGGGGTCATCGTCTTGCGAATTGCGCTGCGGCACATCACCACCGAGGCTGTGCTCGCTGAGTTGCGCCGCAACGAAGGCTTGCGCCGGCTCATCGGCATCGAGTCGGAAGCCGGCGTGCCCAAGCCTTGGAACATGTCGCGATTCGAGGAGGTGCTCGGCCAAGAGCCGCATCGCACGCTTCTCAAAGGAGATTTTTGACGTCTTGATCCAACGTCTCGGTATCGCGGTCGCCGACCTGGGTGAGCACACAGCCGGAGACGCCACGGCCCTGTCGGCTCGTCGCAAGCCGGAGGAGGCCGCCCAAGAGGAGATCGATGAAGGCCTGCCCCAAGCCAGCGGCGGCCGTAAGGAATACAAGGACGACCAAGGCACCGTGACGAAGGTCGTACGAGTGGTTCGGCTTCAAACTCCATCTGATCGTGGACGTGAAATACGAGGTGGTGCTGGCCTACAGATCACCGACACCAAGGCCGGCGACGGCGAGACTTTGCCGGTGGTGCTGGAGCAAGCCGAAGCGAACTTGCCCGAGAATCGGATCGAGTCCTTGGCGTACGACAAGGCGGCCGACAGCGAGGAAGTGCACGGCATGCTGTCGGGCAAGAAGATCACGCCTGTGATCCAGATGCGGTCGCTGTGGAAGACCGAACCGGAGCGGCTGCTGCCGGGCCATGACGGCACGTCGAACGTGGTCTACGATGAAGAAGGGACAATTTATTGTTATGATAAAGTGAGCGATACTACCGTGCGACACAAGATGTCTTACATCGGCTCATGAGCCCGAGCGTCGAGACGCTGAAGTACCGCTGCCCGGCCAAGCACGAGGACTGGGACTGCCCGATGTCGAAGATCTGCAACGCGGGCAAGTCGTACGGCAAGACGGTGCGGGTGCCGCATGAAATCGACCTGCGGCGATTTCCGTCGCTGCCGCGAGCGACCAAGAAATTCGAGCGAATGTACAAGGGACGGACAGCGGTGGAACGAGTCAACGGTCGGTTGAAGTTGTTCTGGGGCGTGGATGACGGCAACCTGACGGGCTCGCGGCGGTTCGTGGCGCAGGTGGGCGTGGTGATGGTAGTGCACGCCGTGTTCGCGACGCTGTTGGCGTCGGCGCCGCGGCGAGAAGGGACGCTGGGCAAGATCAGGCTGAGCCCGATTGCTGCGGCACTGCAAGCCAAGGCCGAGGCTGAGCCAGTGGCCGTTTAAGCAAAGAGTCGGGATCACGGCGATCTTGGAACTCAATCGCGGTGCGCGCGGCCGGCGTCGTAGCGGTTTCCGTGCTGGTCGCGATGCGCGGAGAGAGCAAAGGCGAGCTATCCGAGCGAGAAGAGCCCGGTTCGGTCACCGAATGACGGGGCGAGCCGTGGCTACACGCGCCTGGACGTCGATGGATGCATGTAATATCCAAAACGACATCGCAAGCGACGCCAAATCCATGTCGAGCGCCGAGCGCACGCTCTCCTTCAAAGAAAACGAATTCTGAGCCTTGCCACAGGGGCCTGTCCGTGACGTCGATCGCCTTGCGCCGAGAGACAACCCCGCCCTTGCCGCGACTTCAGTCCCGGCAACTGCCCCCTCCTTCAGCTTTGGCAAACTGGTCAACCGTCGCGTTCGTGCTCAAGCGCGAGACCTGTTATCGGAGCGGCGTCGAGACCAAGCGACGGAACTCAGCCGCCCGTGATGATTACCGGTTGAAAGCCTTCTTCAGTACTCGAGATCAGATCCGGTGGACCCCGCCGGGACCGGCTCTTGCGCCGTGCGCGGCAATTTGGGATATCAGGTTGAATGAGCGAAATTTGCGCGATCGTCTAGCGATCATAACACCCTCGGCTTGCATTCCAGCACGGTCTGACTGATGGCCTGCAGGTCGTGTGCCAGAAACATGTGTTTTAACCATGGCGCGTCGGGCATCGGCCGGCCGGGTGCCAATCCCCGCCACGCGTCGATTTTGACGTCTCCAGAAGACTCGTTAAACTCGTCGATCGCCAGCAGTTCGCCAGCAAAACGATGGGACTCCATCAAGTTGATATCGTCTAACCACATGGCCGTGTGCTTCAGCATCCGTCGCTCGGAACTCGACAGGAGTTGCAATGCCGGCAATGTTGAACTGTATAGATCAACGTCGATTGCGATGAATCCGAATGGTGGCGGATCGTATTCGGCGTAAAACCGAGGCGCAGTCTCGCGTATGTTTCCGAGCACAAGCGTCGTCCTCGGGTCGAGCCGGGCTTTGAGCCACGCGACGTCCATCGGGTAGTCGCCTGGACGCCAAATGTCCGGCATATCGCGGTAGTCGCCACAGAATTCCGGCAGTCCGGTTGGGCCCGCGTCGAATCCAAATACTCGGATACGGACGCCGGTCTCACGCTCGACTAACGCAGCCTCTTGCTGAAGTACCAGCAGGCCCTTGCCGCTCGCAACCCCGAACTCTGCTACCGATATCTCGTCCAGGCCCTCTCGCCGGGCCTGGTCGGCCGCGAATAGCGTTCCTGTCAAGTAACCGCGTCGCGGCGAGAGGTCCCAGGCCTCTCGGGTTCAAACTGAGCAGGGCAGCGCGGCCAGGATCGCCTTGACGAACAGGCGGAACGGGGGCTCGATCGCAAGCCGATGAATGAAACTGGGTAATCGTGCCATGCGCCTCTCCGGCAGTCATTTTCGTGGATCGGGTTCAAAAAATGAGTTGTTCCGAATTATGCCGACCAACAGCGGCGCTGGCCAACGCGACAGAACACGCTAGCCAAGGACCGTCGCCGACGCACAGCCGGTCCCCGCGCGTAGCAGCTTCGCGTTGGTATGGAGCTAGCGTTCGGGACGCTCGCAACTTTCCTGACTTTCAAAAGTAGGCAGACTACTTCACTGATTCCCATTTCGTCGGCCGCGCCTTCAACTTAGGATGCGAAACCAGCAGGTGCCAGACGACCGCCTGGAATGCCTCCGAGTGCGGCGTGATGTGCTCCGGGTTCACCGTCGGCACGATCGCGCAGGCCGCGGCCACCTTGGCGGTGTAGCCCCCGTCCTTGCCGACGATGCCGATCACCGGCGTGCCGACCTCCTGCGCGTACTGCAATGCCAGCGACCAGGTTCGGGCTGACGTTCTTCTCCAGGTTACCGCCGCCCACCGAGAGCACGAAGATCAAGTCCTCGGCTTTCAGCCGGCTGACCCGCAGCCATTCCACGAAGATGGTCGGCCAGCCTTCGTCGTTGGTCCGCGCCGTCAGTTCCGAAACGTTGTCCGTTGGTGCGTAGGCTTCGATTTGGGCGATCTTGCGAAAATCGTTGACGGCGTGCGAGGCGTTGGCCGCGCTGCCACCGACACCCAGGATGAACAGCCGACCGCCGCGGGTTCTCACTTGCTCTAGCTGCGACGCCATCTTCTCGATGGCCTCGATGTTCAGTCCGTCGATCACCTGCTTAGCCTCGGACAGAAACTGGGCTGCATGTGACATTTTTTCCTCCGGCGCTGCGCCCGTCAATTTGTGTAACGACCCGCCAGGTGGCGCTTCGTCTCTTCGAGTCCCGCTTTCGAGCCGATCTCGTAGAATCGCTCGTTGACCTCGAATCCTGCGAGCTCGCCCCGCTGAAGCATTTCTTGATAGACCGTGGCCAGATCGAACCGATCGTTTTCCGCAACGCTCTCGAGCGCACGGTGGTCGAGGATGCCCAAACCATAATCAATGTATTGCATCGCTGAGCGTCTGCGTAACCTTGTCGTAGGCCAGGATGCGTCCGTCGCTGAACTCGACGTTGCTCTTATCCCACTGTCCCTGGTTGCGAAAGACAGTCATGAGCGCCAGCGTTCCAGCGTTCTCGAATGCCTGTTGGACGGCTGCGTAGTCGCATTCAAGGTAGGAGTCGCCATAGAGCACGAAGAATGCCGGGCCGAGCAGAGGCAAGGCGCGGCCGAATTGCGCCGGCGGTACCGCGTAACTCCGGACCGTCGAAGGAATAGACTACTTCAAGGCCGAACTCTGAGCCGTCGCCAAGCTTCGCCACGACCTTGTCGCCGAGGTGGCCCAGACAGATCACGACCCGCCGCACTCCCTGTTGGAAGAGCTGTCGCAACTGGTAGTGGACGAACGGACGCCCCGCCACATCGAGCAGGCACTTCGGTGTGTCGTGGGTCAGCTCCCCCATGCGGGTAGCCAGGCCTCCCGCCAAAATCGCTACCGGCAACCGGCTCATTGGATGATCACCTTGGTCCCCTCGAAGTCGAATCGGAACCGGACCTCTTCCAGCCCCGCTTCGGCCAGCACTTGGCGAGCTGCGCCCGCTCTTCGCACAGGAACATCAAGAACCCGCCGCCCCCGGCGCCGATCAACTTGCCGCCAAGTGCTCCGTTTTTCATCGCCAGGTCGTACCAAGCGTTCATCCGGTCGTTACTCATCGATGACGACCGCGTCTTTTTCAACTCCCAGTGGGTGTTCATCAACTCGCCGAACCTCTGCAAATCATCTCGCTCCAGCGCGTCCTTGATGTCCCGTCCCAATTGCTTGACGAGATGCAGATTCGCGATCAT
The DNA here is from genome assembly GCA_963779785.1 of uncultured Planctomycetota bacterium. GTDB lineage: Bacteria > Planctomycetota > Planctomycetia > Isosphaerales > Isosphaeraceae > CAVRFS01. The sequence goes on along the minus strand of CAWAAW010000064.1, from coordinate 146,096 downwards.
GTTCGAATCTTGCTTCTTGCTCTTGGTGTCTTGTTCCTTGAGGATCTCGCCCGCGGAGCGAGTATAGCCGGTGAAGAACAAAAGTAGGTGATCTTCGAGGTCATAGATCGTGCGCTGGCTGATCTTCAGCGGCCAGGCCTCGACTTGGCCGTTGGGCAAGAACCGGAAGCAGGTGATCCCACCGTAGGCCGCGATGTACTGGTCCTGTTTGCCCACCGGCTCCTTCAAAATGTCCATCTCGATCTTGCAAGCCTGCTCGGCGAGCTGAGCCGGATGGACCAGGTTCTTCATCTGGACGTGGAGCGCCTTGAGCAGCGCCGTGGTGAAGCTCCCGGACGACCCGAGCCCGGTCCCGGCCGGGATGTCGGCCATGCTGGTGATTTCCAGCCGGAGATTCTCCCACCGAAGGAGTCGAAGCGCCTCGCGGATCAGCGGATGCTTGATATCGTCGATCCGCTCCACCTCCTCCAACTGCGAGTACTTCAGGAGGATGCGTGGAGCGAACCGTTCGTGAAGCAAAATATATACATACTTATCAATGGCCGCGGCAATCAGGAACCCGCTATGGTCCTCGTAGTAGGATGGCAGGTCGGTTCCCCCCCCACCGAGTGAGATTCGCAATGGGCTGCGGGTCATGATCATGGTGTGGGTGCTCCGTTGAAGGCGGCCGCTTAGTTGGCGAGCGAGTTGAGCCGATCAGCCAGGGCGATGGCGCGCCGCATGCACTCGTCGGAATTGATGTATTCGAACTGGGCGAACCGGCCGCAAAGGTCGATGTCGATCGCAGCGAAATAATTGTTCACGATCTTGATGTTCTTGTAGTAATTCAGGTCGTAGACTGGGTAGCCGTATTTCCGGCGGGTCACGTCGGTGACGATGACCTTTTGCTTGTCGATTAGTCCCTCGCGGTGAAGGTCCTCAACCACGCGCTGGGTGAGCGCGGCGTCGGACATTTCGTGGATCCCGTCGCCGGGGTTGGTGGTGATCTCCGCGATGAGGGACGAGGTGCCGGGCTTGACCAGTTCCTTGCTAAAGAATCCCATGTAGCACAATCGATGGGTGACCACATTGGTGGAGGGGATATAGACCGCGCTCGATTCCATGAGTGATTCGTCGCTGACGGCGATGAATACGATGTTGATCGTGTTGTATCGGAGCGACGCGATGGCGTTTTCGACCTCGTGTGGGACACCTTCGAGGCATTGGATCGCATCGTGAATTGGGAAGGCCACGACGATGCGATCGTAGTTGCGCTTGCCGCCGCTGCCGTTGACGGTCCAGCCGCTGCCCTGGCGGCGAATGCTCTCGACGCGGAAGCCACAGGAGACGGCGCCGTCGGGCTTGCGGACTGCATTGACGAGCGCTTCGACTCCACCTTTTTTGGGATATTTAAAATAGAGCTGGTGCAGGTATCCCTCGGTCTCGTAACCGAGGGCCGACTTGACGATATCCTCCAGGGGCGGACTGGGAATGCGGTCGACCCATTCCAGGCTCATCTGGTCGGTGGCGAGGTTCCAGATTTTTTCGTTGTAGGGGATGAGGTACGTTTCCGCCAGCCCCTTGCCAAAGCGGCGGTAGCACCATTCGCGCAGGTTTTTCGGCTCGGGGTATTCGTCCCGCTTGAGGTAACCGATGAGGCAGTTGTAGATATCCTCCTTGTCGAGGACCCCCAGTCCGTTCTCGAACGGGTACTTGACGAAGCGGTCTTTAAAGTAAATCTTGTTGGCCCGCTTGGCGTACCCGCAGTTTTCACCGAGGAGCTCTTCGACCAAATGGTTGATTTGCTCGCTCTTTGAAAAGAGGATGTGGCCGCCGATGTCGTAACCGAAGCCGTCTTTGACGATGGTCTGGCAGAGGCCGCCGGGGCGTTGGTCCGCCTCGAGCACCTCGCTGGCGTGCTTAAGATAGCGCTGGAGGGTGAGTCCGGTGATTCCCCCGCCGAGGATTCCGACATTCATGTAGGAGCAACTCCCAAGATCAATGATCCGGAGCGGATTTGGCCGGGACCGGTCGGAGGCCGCTTAAGCCTTTTGGTGATCAAACATGCCGGCTTTGGCGTCCGCGATCATCGAATCGATCGAGTGAGTCAGAGCCTCGACTGAGGTCCGTCGGTTGGACCAGCCGAGGCCGCGGAGCTTGGAGGTGTCGAACCGAACGAGCGGTACGTCCCCTTTCCAGCCCCGACGTCCGCCGGCGTACTCGTAGTGGACGTCGGAGAGTCCCAGTTGGCCCGCGACCAGGTCGGCAATCTGGCGAACTGTCACGTAATCCTCGGTGGCCACGTTGAAAACATCGAAGCCGGTCCAGCCCCGGTCATGTAAGAGGAGAAGGGCATCCACCACGTCTTCGACGTGAATGTAGGACTTGCTCTGCTGCCCGTCGCCGAGGATCTCCAGGCGCGTGGGATCCTTCAGCAAGCGGCGGATGAAGTCGTAGGCAACTCCGTGCGTCTGCCGCGGGCCGACGACGTTCGCGAAGCGGAAGCCAACTCCGAGGAGGTCGAACATGTGCGTGTACGAGCAGATCAAGACCTCGCAGGCGAGTTTGCTGGCGCCGTACGTCGAGATAGGGAGTAGGGGGCTATAGGTCTCGGTGACCGCCGTGTCGCCGGTGTCGCCGTAGACTCCGCTGCCGGAGGCATAGATGAGCCGGGGGACAGTCGCGATCCGCATTGCCTCGAGTAGGTTTTGCGTCAGGTACGTCCCCTCCCAGAAATCAATATCCGGCTGGGTGGCCGCCTTGGCGATATCGGGGTTGGAGGCGAAGTGAAAGACCGCGTCCGATCCGGCGATCGCTCCGGTAAGAGCGCTGAGGTCTTTCAGATCGCCTCGCACGACCGTCAGTCGCGAGTCTTCCGGCAGGTGCCATGCCCGGCCGGAACTGAAATTGTCGTAGACCACAACATGTGCCTGCGGCCTTTGCAGCAGCCTCCGGGCCATATGGCTGCCGATGAACCCGGCCCCGCCCGCAACGAAATACCGACTCAATGATACCTCTTTGGTAGATGACGAGGAGATCCGAGACAAAACGACGTGGGCCGGCGGCTCGCCAGGGTGGGCGCGATCCTGATTTTAGAAATCTCAGTGCCGCGTTCGCCGAGCCGAACAGAGACGCCCGGCGATGGTCACGGGCTCATTACCTCATCGCCGACCGGCTATTCAGGCCCGCTTATCGTATCGGGATCAACTCGTTACTGACAAGGACGGAACGGTTGAAAACAACTCACAAACTGAAAACAGGAAACACGTCCTTCCGCTCCGTCGTCCCGATATAGCTTAGTTTAGGATAATCGTGTGGTGGGGGGCTCGAGTTTGTGACGGGCCTTTTCTGTGAGGAAGGACCTGAACCGATCGAGTTCACTGCAATCAAGTCTAGTATGGCATTCCAAGCTTCGCCTAGGCCCGGTTTCGTGCTTAGGTTCAGACAGATTATTAACCCCACTCGTCCCCAAAAAGTCTACGACGGCCCGCCAGAATCTGTCTAGCCCGAGTTTCGTACTTCACGTGAGACAGATCATTAACCCTCATAGCTTCAATGATTTGCGCGAGGCGAAATGTCAGCCTAGTTGTTGCGGCTTCGATCATCTGAAACCGCGATTGTCGTGATAGGTCGCCTTTTGCGCAGATTCCCGTTCGAGCACATCTCGACGTCGGATCCAAGTTCGGTGCGAACGTGTTCGTATCAGCGCTCTTACTTGCAGTCCGTGCGTTGTGCTTAAAGTGAGTGAACTACAATATGATGCCGCACTCACTCTGGGCATGCGGGGATCATGGCCTGGGCTGATAACCAGTGAAACCAATCAGAGCGGCGTCGGCGGTCTCTGTCGTTAATCGGTCGTCGTTGTGGCTCAGCGATGCAAGGCGTTGTCAAAGCGGCGGTTCGCCATCCGCAAGTAGAGCTCGGCGGCCAACCGCTCGCTGGGCGTCGCGTGATTCTGCACCAGTGAGCGATCCCAGCGTGACAGGGTACAAGCGGAAGTCACCAACGCGATGGCGGCGTCGGCGATCCGCTCTTGGATGTATTGTCGTTCCAACACCGCTTCACGCTGCGTCATGAGGACATACTCGACTGTTCGTCCGAACCGTGCCACGCGACGGGCCAAAGCCTCGGCAATGGGCTGAAGCATTGGCGAGGCCACGGGTACGACTGGCGTCCGGACCATCCGTCCGATGTGCCCACGAGTGAAGTTCCAGAGTGTAGGCAGGAACGAGCCCGGCCGCTTCAGGCCGTCCAGGGTCCCTTTGAGTCCTTCGCCGATGTCGCGCATCCCGACCAGCGCGATGAAGGCCTTGAGGACCTCATTGGCTCCCTCGCCGATGGTATTGATTCGCGCGTCGCGCATCATCCTTTCGTATGGCTCGTCATTGAAATATCCCTGTCCACCATAGACCTGAAGCGTCTCGTATACTCCCTCCCAGAGGGCTTCGGTCGTGAAGACCTTGAGAATGGCGGTCTCGAGCATATAATCCTCGGCACCACGATCGATCAGCGCAGCCGTCTGGTAGGTTGTTGCCTCCATCGCGTAGGCGGTCGCGGCGAGGTAAGCGAGCTTCTTCTTGATCAACTCGAGATCGGCGAGCGGCCGGCCAAACTGGCGTCGATTAGCGGCGTGCCGCGTGGCAGCGGCCAGACAGACCTTGGCCAGCCCGGTGCAACTTGCCCCGAATGTCGTTCGGCCGAAGTCGAGCACCGTCAGGGCAACTTTCAGACCCTTGCCTAATGGACCCAGGATGTTGGTCGCGGGAACCGGCATGTCATGGAACGCCAGCCGTGCCGTGGCCGTGCCCCGGATGCCGCATTTGGGCATTCGTGCTTCCAGGACTTCGAAATCCTGGCATGTCCGGCGTAACCAGAAACGCCGTAATTTTCGAGTCGCCTCCGCGTGGATCGGGCGTTCGGGCCATGACGGTGAGGACGCCGGCGATCGCTCCGTTGGTGATATAGCGTTTGCCGCCGTTGAGGAAATAGGTCCCGCCGTCTTCGGAGGGCCGGGCCGTGGTCTGGACGTTGCTCGCGTCCGATCCGGCTTGTTCTTCGGTCAGTGCGAAGGCGGCCAGCTCCTCACCACGCGTCAGGCGCGGCAGCCACGTCGCTTTTTGGTCGGGCGTGCCGAACAGGACAAGGGCACGAATGCCGATCGACTGGTGGGCATTGACGAACACCGCGGTGGCCGCGCAATGGCCGCCGATCACCTCCATAATCCGGCAGTAGCCCATCTGGGAGAACCCCCGGCCGCCCCATTCCGTGGGGGCGGTCATGCCCAGCACGCCCAGGTTAGCCAGCCCGCTGATGACCGAGCGAGGGATGTCAGCATCGCGGTCGATCGCCGCGGCATCAATGTGTACGTCGGCGAACGCCCGCACCGCCGCGACAGCCTCCTCGACCGTGGGCTTTTCGCTTTCGGCCAGCTCCGGGTAGGGGAAGAGGCCGTCGCCGTGAAACTCTCCGCGAAAGAGGTCCTTGGCAAACCCCGTCCGCGCTGGCCCCGAGAAGAGAAGCTCTTCGGCCTGCTGCAATTGTTTGGCTCGCAACGCCTCGTCGGATTGTTGCGACGTGGAACGATCGGGTGCCGTGGTCGATAGGGACATGGCGACAGACTCCTTGCAGGCGGCGAGGACCCAATGGCTGGCTTCAAGCGCCGATTCACTCAAACGGAATTGTAGCCTTTCATCCACCGAAAAGAAGGACGGTCCTCGACGAGAACTTGAACGGCACGCTCCAGGCACCGGTGCGCGGGCTCCGTCAGAAATCGATGTGGCTTTCCGAAATCTCGCCAAGCGCGGTTAACACACGGGTTGCGCACAAGACGGCCGCGATGTCGGTTGATATTAGCCCGACGCGCGAACGATGGAATCGAGGCAGTGGGCGCGGCACTGCGGAAGCAGCCGTTGACCCAGGAATTACCGGAGCAGCCCGGGGACGTCCGCCAGACCTTCGCGGATATCACGCGTGCATCGACCGAGTTCGGCTATTCGCCCGCTTCCCCCTTCCACGTCGGCCTCGAGCAATTCGTCACCTGGCTCCGCGAGCCGCGCGGATCGGCGAATGGGTTGTCTTGAGGAGCGCGGCGCGAAGTGATCGTTCTCAGATGGTTCGGGTCGGGCCACCGATCGGCGAGGAAAAGCGAAATCCGGCATCCTTGCCCACCCAGAATGCTATCAAGGTGCCGACGCCGAGCATGACAAACGTCACGGGGCTCAAGTCGGTCAGATGCGTCATGAAATACGAGAAACTTGAGTCCGCAATCATAGGCCGGTAGTACCACTCGGCAAAGATTGCCAGTGCGAGACCGGCCGTCCCGCAGAGGATTCCACGAATGGTTGAGGAATGGCTTGCCGCCAAGCTACACCCGAGCCCGAGGAAGGCTCCGGGGATCATCAGACCGTAATAGCCGTAGTATACGAGCCAGCCGAAGGTGTAGAATCCGAGCACACCGCCGACGATCGCGCCGACGAGTCCCAAGAGGTTACTGATGAGATACCGAGGCATGGGCTCTGCTCCTGCGAGGCGCCAGAGGCTCGCGCGGAGCCCCATCCTCCCCACTTGGTTGCGGCACGATTATTCCGTATTCATCGATCATAACCCCGTAGCGAGGCGAAGGCCATGTCTTCGGCAACCTCGGACTCGACCTGGCGCTGGGAACGCGACACGGGCGCGGTTTGGACCCTCTGGTTCGACCAACCGGGCCGTTCGGATAATATCCTCGATCCATCCACGCTCGATGAACTGGAGTCACGCTTGATTGAGGTCGAGCGCGATTCCTCAGTGAAAGGCTTGGTGATCAGGAGCGCCAAGTCGGGGGGTTTCTGCGCCGGTACGGATTTCGAGACGATCCTCAGGTGTACATCTGCGGAGGCGGTCGAAGCGTTCGTGGTCCGTGGGTTGGCCATATTTGACCGGCTAGAACGACTTCCCGTGCCGACGGTCGCGGTTGTGCATGGTGTCTGCCTGGGCGGGGGACTCGAGCTGGCCCTCGCCTGCCGGCGTCGCGTGGCTCTGGCCTCGCCGGCGCCGCTTCAGGTAGGAACGCCCGAGGTTCAACACGGTCTGATTCCCGGTTGGGGCACGATCACCAAACTTCCGAGACTGATTGGTCCGGTTCAAGCCTTGGATCTTCTCATCTCAGGCCGTTCAATCGGTTATCTTCAGGCCCGCTCGCTCGGCATCGTCGACCGCCTGGCCGCCGAAGGCGATTCGAGGGACGCTCTCGAGCTGATGGAATCCTCTCCGAGGCCGGAGCGGACCTGGCCGAAGGAAGACTGGGAGGCGGCATGGAACCTCGCCCGCGCCCAAATCGACGAGCAACCGGGCGATTTTCCCGAGGCTCAGCTCGAGATCCTCACAGTCGTCGCCATTGACGTCGCCCACGGACCGGAGGCCGCGCAAAAGGCGACGATCAAAGCTCTGAGCGACCTAGCAGTCACGGAGGACGTGAAAGCCTCCCTGGCCTCATTTTCGCAACGTGGGCGAGTGGACTCCCACGGCTGATTTGACCTGCTTCGATCGACTCCCCGGTTGGACCTACTTGGGGTACAGGCCAATCAATTCTCCTTCACCCATGATATACCCGCGCTGGCCGTGTTGCGTCAAATCCAGGCCGTGCTCTTCCTCCTCAGGATTAACACGAAGGCCGAGGAACCGGTCGACCACCGCGAGGATCGCCAGAGTGACGATGACGGTGTAGATCGCCACGGCGGCGGTGGCGATCCCTTGTGAGAAGAGCAGGTCGGCGTTGCCGTAGAGCAGGCCACTGTTCTGCCCCGCGAGACCTGGCGTCGCTGTGAAGCCGAGAGCCACGACGCCGGCGGCGCCGCCGACTCCGTGAACGCCGAAGACGTCCAGCGAGTCGTCGTAGCCCAGCTTCCCTTTGATCAAGATCGCCCCATAGCAAAGCGGGCAGATCAGGATCCCGACAATGAGTGCCCCGATGGGCGTGATATAGCCGGCTCCGGGCGTGACGGCGACCAGACCCGCGATCGCGCCGGTACAGGAGCCAAGGACAGTGACCTTGCGTGTCTGGAAGAATTCCATGGCGCTCCAGCATACGATTCCCGCCGAACCAGCCAAGGTCGTAGCCACGAACGCCGCGACGGCCGACGCGTTGGCACTGCGCGCCTGTCCGACATTGAGTCCCAACCAGCCGAACCAGAGCAGTGCCGTTCCAAGGGCGGTGAGAGTCAAGTTATGCGGATGCAGATCCTCGGTATCGAGTCCCTTCCGTTTTCCCAGCACCAGGGCACAGCACAGTGCCGCCAGGCCTGATGTGAGATGGACGACCAATCCTCCGGCGAAATCAAGTGCGCCCATCGATCTGATCCAACCGCCGGAGCTCCAAACCCAATGTGCGACCGGATCGTAAACCAAGGTCGCCCAGAGCAGCGTGAATACCAGGTAAGACGAGAACTTCATGCGCTCGACAACCGCTCCCGACAAGAGCGCGACAGTGAAGACCGCGACCATCATCTGGTAAGTCATGAAGAGTTGATTGGGAATCAAGGGTGCAACATCAGGGCTCGGCTGGAGTCCCACGCCCGACAAGCAGACCCATTGCCAGCCGCCGCATACTCCGGCGAACAAGTCGGGCCCGAATGATAGGCTGTACCCAATGACAACCCACTGCACGCACACGAATCCGAGCAAGATGAAACTCTGCTGAAATGTCGCCAGGACGTTCTTGCGACGGACCATACCGCCATAGAACAGACCCAGGGCCGGGATCATCAGGAGCGTGAGCGATGAGCAGACCATGGCCAGGAGAGAGTCGGCGGACCGAATCGCGGTGGGTTCGACGAAGTCAGCCGGCCGGTCGGCCGGCTGCGTCCCGGCCGCTGGAACGGAACTGATCTTTTGCGATGCTTGCGCCGGAGCTGTCGAAACGAGGGGAGGACGACGAACAACGCCAGCGAGAGAGTTAAGTACAAGGTCGTTGTCCGCCGTCGACTCATGGTCACGCTCCGTAGCTTTCGGGGTTTCGCTGTGATTGATGCCGGCATGCTGGCTGGGTCTTGGTCCATGCGCACGGAACCGTCGCAGAGAGAGGACACTCATGTTAGCATCCCGCTCGCCGGTGGGAAGACGAGTCGGCGCGTCCCAAATTCGATAACCCGCCGGATTTACTCGTTCAGTCCGGTCGATTCTCTCTTGGTCGCCTCTTCCGTTCGGATGCAGGGACTGACCTTGAACGAATCGCTCTTGCCTGTCATTTTGCCGACCTCGATGCTCACGGTACGACGCCTTCAGCTTGGGGGGATGCAAGGATGCGGCCGATCTTGTTCGAGCTGCCGGGCTGGGAGATCAAAGTTCACAGTTACGGCGTGATGATCTTTGTGGCCTGCATGGCCGCCCTGGGTACCGCGGTGTGGCGCGCGCGCGGGAGAAGATCGACCCGAACGTCGTCTACGAGCTGGCGACCTGGTTATTCCTTGGCGGAGTGATCGGCGCGCGGGGGCTTTACGTTCTGTTTCATCGGGAGACCATTCACAGTCTCGGCGACGTCATCCGGAGCTGGCAGGGGGGCAATGTCTTCTATGGATGCATCCTGGGAGGACTGACCGGCTCGTTGATTTACTGCTACAGACGCCCGTTTCCCTTTTGGGCGATGGCGGATGCGGTCGCGCCGGCGGTCGCCGTGGGGATCGCCTTCGGGCGGATTGGCTGCTTCCTCAATGGCTGCTGCTATGGTGCGGTCTGCGATTTCCCCTGGGCAATCCGATTCCCCGTGGACACACTCCCGTGGTTTCGTCAAGTGGACTCGGGATTAATCCGTGTCTCGGCGACGACCTCGTTGCCGGTGCATCCGACCCAGCTCTATGCCTCGGTCGCTGGGTTTCTCATTCTTGGCAGCTGCTGGCGTATACTCCCTACCGCCGTCGCGAAGGCCAGGTGATCGCTCTCTTGATGATCCTCTATTCCGTAACCCGCTGGCCGATCGAAGTCTTGCGGAGCGACGAGCGAGCGATCTTCGCCGGCATGACTCTGTCGCAGAATATCAGCGTGGTCGTCCTGGTCTGTGGGCTGGGGCTTTGGTTTACGTTGAGGCACCTCGGCACTGTCGCCAACGATCGCCGTCACGCTCCGCGTGGCCGAGCATCGTGCGACGAGGGCCAACCCGCGGTCTCCGAAAATGAAAAAGCGGTGGCTTGCTCTGCTTTATGACTGATTCTAGAATGAAGTTCGCATTCAACAAGATTGAGTCGCGGCGGTCGCCGATCCTCGATTGTCGAGTCACAGGTCGGGAATCGAGCATGCATCCACTGAAGCGCATGACGAGAATCCTGATACTCCTCTTGATACTCCGGGTTCTTGCGGCACCGATAGCCGCACGGCCAGATAGCTATCGGCCTCACCCGAAAGCCGGCTTCATAGTCCGGGTCTGCGCGTGGCCGGCTCAACGACCGCAGCATTCGAATGGCTCGGCGATGCGTGTGCCGGACGACGGTGGCCATGGGCATGGCGGGAACAACGCAGCGTTCCCAGGCACATCGGCTCGGGCCCTCGCTTTTCTAACGCGTGCCCGCCTTTTCCATCGCGTCGTGTTATCATTTCACGATCCTGGCTCGTACCGGCCTATTGACAGTCCGCGCTGCTAAGCCATTCCCTGCACTTTCCCCTCAACTTCGAGGGTATTGCGCGGCGGTATGCGCTCATCATGCCGTGCGCACAATCGACATCGATGGCTTTTAACACACGTCCTGATCCCACACGCTAAAGTGGAGGCCCTCCTTTGAATGGCCTGATCCGCGCATCGCTGAAGAATGCCCATGCCGTCACCGTGTTCTGCCTCACGCTGGTGTTATTGGGCGCGGTCTCGGTGTACATGATCCCCATCGACATTCTGCCGGTCTTCAAGAGCCCGGCTGTTCAGGTTCTCACGTTTTACACGGGAATGCCGGCCTCGAGCGTCGAGAAGGACATTACCAACCGGATGGAGCGCTGGGTTGGGCAGGCCAACGGAACTTCGCGGCAGGAATCGCGGTCGATCGTCGGGGCGAGCATCGTCCGGGATTACTTCCGTAGCGGCGTCGATCCCAACGGGGCGTTGACCCAGGTCAACTCGCTGGCATTGGCGGCTGTGCCGAATCTGCCGCCGGGCACGCTTCCTCCGGTCGTCCTACCGTTCGACCCGACGAGTACAACGCCGGTTGCGATCGTCGCGGTCGACAGCCCCGATGGTTCGCAGAACGAGTCGATTCTGTATGACGTCGGGCGTTATGAAGTCCGCAACATGCTTATGAGCGTCAACGGCGCCGTCGCACCTGTGGTTTACGGCGGAAAGATCCGAGCCGTCATGGCGTATCTTGATCGTCAGAAGCTGGAAGCACGCCGGCTCTCGCCGCTCGACGTGATGAATGCGATGGACAACTACAACGTGTTCCTGCCGACCGGCGACGCCAAGATCGGCGACATCGACTACGCACTCGACTCCAATTCGATGTTTGATTACCCCTCGGACATGGGGGACATCCCCCTCCATTCCACGATCGGAAATGTGTCTTACCTCAGGGATGTGGCAACGCCCAAGGACGCGGCTTATATCCAAACCAATGTCGTGCGGATCGACGGCAAGAAGGAAGTTTATATCCCCGTCTTCCGCCAGCTTGGCTCGAGCACTCTGGCCGTCGTCAATAGCGTTCGCTCCCAGCTCGATGATTTTACGGCTCGTTTGACTCGCGGCGGGATTCGCCTCAAGTTGGTGATGGATCAGTCCGTCTTCGTGCGTCAGGCGATCTCGAGCCTGGTTCAGGAAGGGGTGCTCGGGGCCGTTCTTTGCTCGCTGACGATCTTGCTCTTTCTGGGCCAGTGGCGAATGACGATGATCGCCGTCATGACGCTACCGATCTCGGTGCTATCAGCGTGCATTTTCCTCTATTATGTCGGTCAAACCATCAACGTCATGACTCTCGCCGGCTTGACGCTCGCAATCGGCCCTATGATCGATAGCGCGATCATTTGCCTGGAGAACACACACAGGCATCTAGGAATGGGCGCCAATTCCCACGACGCGGCGTTCCTGGGCGCCAGTGAGGTCGCGATGCCGGAGCTGGTCTCGACTCTCTGTACGTTCCTCGTGCTCGCACCCCTGGCGCTGATGCCAGGCATGGGCGAGTTTCTCTTCATGCCACTCACGCTCGCTGTCGCATTCGCGATGTGCTCGGCGTATATCCTGTCGCGGACTCTGGTCCCGACCTGTAGCGCTGCGTGGCTCAGCGGTCACGACCACGGTCACAATTCGGGAAACGGGGATGACAATCACGAGACAGCCGGCAACGGATTCAACGGCAACGGCAATGTCAATGGTCACGGCCGGCGGCCGGGGATCGTGGCGAGGGGATTCGCCGCTGGGAGGGAATGGTCGATGGGATGTTCGCGGCTTACGCACGCGGGCTAGCCGTTCTACTTCGACATCGACTGTTGGTAGTCGCCACCGGTTTTGGTGCTCTGGCAGTAACACTCGCGGTGTTTTGGCCAATCATGCGACGGGATTTTTACCCTGAAGTCGATGGCGGCGCCTTTGAGATGTACGCCCGCGCACCGAGCGGAACGAGGATCGAGCGGACGGTGGATAAGGTCGCTCTACTCGAGGAGTTCATCAAGAAAACGATCCCCGAACACGACCTGGAGTTGATCGTTTCGGAAATCGGCGTGAACGCCGACTGGTCGGCCGCCTACACGCCGAACGCCGGCCCGATGGACGCCGTCATCAAGGTCCAGCTCAAGGAGCACCGGACGAAATCCGCCAAGACTATGTGCATCTGGTTCGCACCGGCGTGGCCAAAGACTCGAGGTTCGGGGACATGGACTTCGGCTTTGATGCCGGCGGCTTGGTCCGCGGTGCCATGAACGAGGGAAAGTCGACGCCGATCAACATCCGGGTCACCGGCAAGGACCAGCGAACGGCCCGAGCGATCGCCGAGCAGATCCGTACCGAATGTATCAAGATCGACGGCGTGGTGGACGCTCGGATCATCCAGCGCCTGGATTACCCTGAGTATGTCATCAACGTGGACCGCGCCAAGGCGGCCGACCTGGGACTCACCCAGGAAGATATTATGAAGAATGTCGTTGCCGCGTTTAATTCGAGCATCCAGTTCAACAAGAGGAATTTCTGGATCGACCCCATCGGCGGCAACCAGTACTTCGTTGGCGTTCAATATCCCGAGGGAGACATCAAGTCGATCGAGACGCTATTGAACATTCCGATCACAAGCAAAGATCAGAAGAAGGCGATACCACTCGCCAACCTGATCAAGCTCCGACGCACGACCGTTCCGACCGAGGTAACCCACGACAACATCCAACCGACGATCGATCTTTCCATGGGCGTCCACGGGCGTGACCTCGGCCACATCTCGGACGACGTTACTAAGGTCATCGACAAGTTCGGGCTCAAGCTGCCCGACGGTAAGTGGCAGCCCTACGATCCCGCTTCGAGCCGGAAGGTGCCGCTCAAAGGCTCCAAAATCGTGCTGAGCGGCGAGTACACCCGAATGCAGGACACGTTCCGCAACCTCGGCTTCGGGCTGATCGGGGCGTCGGTGCTGATCTACTTCCTGATGGTCGGCCTGGACAAGTCGTGGATCGTCCCCTTGAGCGTGATGGCCATCGTGCCGATTTGCCTGGTTGGCATCCTGCCGGGGCTGTACTTCACAGGCACGGCCGTGAATGTGCAGTCGCTTCTGGGTTTCATCTTCGTGGTTGGCATCAAGGTCGCCAACACCGTGCTCATGACCGACTTCGCTCAGGAGCTGAGGCATGCCGAAGGGCTCACCCCGACGCAGGCGATACTCAAATCGGCCTCGATTCGCGTCAAGCCGGTCACAATGACGGCCGTCGCCGCGTTCGCTGCGCTGATCCCGGGTGCGTTGGCTTTGGAACGGGGAAGCGAAGCCAATGCCCCACTGGCCCGGGCAATTCTCGGCGGCCTGCTGGCCGGCGAGCCGGCCACTCTGTTCGTTCTCCCCTGCCTCTATTCCTTGCTCGTTCATGACAAGCCCGGCGCGAATACTCACGACTTCATGAGGTGGACGAGGGCAAAGACGAGGACCACGGAGACGACGACGAGGAACTCCATGGCCAGGGCGATCATGCACGATGACCTGACCGCTCCTTTTATGCTCGTTAGTTTAAACTGGTATCGAATGAAGCCGGAATGACTTGCCCAGAGACGAGGTTGTCGGATTCGGGAGGTTTTCGATCGTGTCCGCTGCAACCAACGACCACGGAAACCAAGGCCCGACGGTGGCCGAGTCCGGTAAGACGACGGCGATGGGGGAGCTTGTTCTGGTCGCGGTGATCGTCATCGGCGCGGCCGCCGCGGGCTGGTATTTTTACCTCGAGAGGGCCACGGCCGGGGCCCGTTCCGCCGAGGAAGCCCAGGCAAAGCAAGCGGAGCAAAGCTTCCGACGCGGCGATCCCGGTCGAGACGGTCCGCCTCTCAAAAGGCGGAATCATGCGAACCTCGACCCAGATCGGCACGGTCCAGCCTTTCAAGGAAGCCGATCTCTACGCCAAGGTCTCGGGATATTTGAAAATACTCAACGTTGACTACGGCTCCAGAGTGAAGAAAGACCAGCTCCTCGCCGAGATCGACGACCCGGAAATCATCACGGAAGCACGAAAAGGCCGCCGCCGACGTCGAACAAGCCAAGGCCGCGGTGGAGCAGGCGAAGGCTTTCATCGAGTCGGCCAAGGCGGACCGCGACGCCGCGGCCAGCGCGGTGGAACAGGCGGTGGCCGAGGTCGACCGCTACGTCTCCATGACGTCGTTACCATGGCAAGAAGTTCGACCGATACAAGCAGCTCGTCGAGAGCAAAGCCATCCCCCAGCAGTCGCCGACGAGGAGGAGGAGAACTACGAGTCAGCCCGAGCCAACGAGGTGGCGTCTCAGAAGGAGGTGCTCAATGCCAAGGCCCAACTGCTCGCGGCCAAAGCCCGGGTGAAGAAGGCCGAGGCCGACCTGCCGAAGCCAGAGCCAACGTCCATGTGGCACAAGCCAAGAAGGCCACGGCCGACGTCCTGGTCGGATATACCAAGATCAAGTCGCCCTACGACGGCGTCATCACCAAGCGGAACTTCTTTCCCGGCGCGTTCATCCGTTCGGCCGCCGAGGGCGGAACCGTCCCCATCTTGACGGTCGCCCGCACCGATAAGGTCCGTGTCATCACCCAGATTCCTGACCGCGACGTGCCGCTCACCGACGTCAACGACCCCGCGGAAGTCACCCTCGACGCCATGGGGACCGAGGTCTTCAAGGGAACGGTCTCCCGGTTCGCCGACGCGGAAGACCCGAATTCACGAACCATGCACACCGAGATCGACCTGGACAATCCGAAAGACCGGATCAAGCCGGGGATGTATGGCATCGCCAAGGTGATCCTCGACACGGCAACCAAGAACTCGACGTTGCCGGCGTACTGCCTGGTGGGCGAGTCCAAGGACGGCAACGGCGAACTCTTTATCATCAAGGACGGCAAGGCCAAGAAAACCAAGGTCACGGTCGGCGCCGACGACGGCATCCGGGTCGAGATCCTCTCCGGGATCACTCCCGACGACGAGGTCATCGTGAACACCGGCTCGGTCAGCGACGGAGTTCCTGTGCGCGTCACTTCGCATCCGGCAGATTCGTCGCAAACTCAGACGCAGCATTCGGAGAGCCCGCGACCACGAAGGAGCACCCACACAAGTAACCGAAGCGGGAAGAAGAAACTCGCCAAGTCGACGCCGCGTGACGCATCGCTCGCCATTCTTTGGAGAACTCATTTCGAACGACCGATGTAACTGAAGAGACGCCTCGCAATCGAGTCGAATCTCGGTGGCGCTGATTTCCCCCTGGGCTTTTCTGCGGTCGATTCGGAAGGGAGTTCCATGGCGACAACCCGAGTGCGACGGTGGCTGACTCTGGAGGTCCTTGAGACACGACTGCCGTTAAGCACAACGCATGGGGTCCACTTCGCGATGTCGGCTCAGCACGAGTCGAAGGATTCGGCCATCGCCACAACTATCCCGCCTGGCAACACGCTCACAGTCCTGAACGAGTTCACGAAGTATTATCCAAGCGTGGCGGGCGAACCGAATTACAACCCGGCGTTTGATTTGAACCACAACGGTCAGATCGGTCAGACCGACGGACGAATCTTGCTCCACTCGCTTCCTCCGCTGAGCCCAAAGATCCCCCTCACGCTGAATGTGGCGCTGGCCCCTCAGGATCAAGTTCATGGCCATGTTCCGACGAATCTGGGCGGCGTGACTTACAGCCAAGATCCCACAGTTGTTGGGCATACGACGCCCGGAGCGCTAATCTTTACCGGAACCGGGACACTCGATCTGAAATTACGAGGGCCTGCCGTGGTGGCCAATGCACAGGGCAACTTTTCCATCAAGGTCAAGATGTCCAATGGGCTCAATGAAATCGATCTACAAGCCGTCGACCCCTACGGCCAGCAGACCCTCCGTGCCTTTCCAATCCTCTGGCTCGGTTTCGCCAAGTACGAAAGCGAACACCCGACGAATGATTGAGCACGGCCACTGATTGCGAAATAGGTTCTCAGAACCGGATCGTGAGGTCAAACCCACCCATCAGCAAGCCATTATTTCGTCCGAGGTTAAATGCGTTCATGTTGTAGGAGTGATAGTAACCGATTTCGGGTCGGATCATGACCACATCGTTAAACTGATGGCTGATCCCGATCGTGTGACTGGAGTAGTTGGTCGCGAAGCCCGATCGCTCGCCCCTCGTATCGTCCCACCACTCGTTACGAATCGTGAAGTAATCTCTCTTGTTGAGCTGGAACATCGTGTAATTCAGCACGCCATAAGCCGGGGAATTGCCCGGGAGATACTTCCCGAGACCGCCTCCACCGCCGAATGACTGTGGCGCACCGAGACTCGGTGTTCCACCCACTACCGCGTCGAATTGCCACATGTAATAGGCTTCGGTCTTTGTATGAATCTTCTGGGAGAACCTGTGTTCCCACGTAGTCACGATGTAGTTGAAGTTGTCGTGCCCCGATTTATGGCCGTCAGCCATGAAGTAGCGAAACTTCCCGTCGTTGATGTTATTCAAGCACGTGTAGAAAGCATCATTATTACTTTCGGCTAACCATCGCCAGCCGAAAAAGCCGGTCGCAAGAGCCCCCGGGTACCAGGGTGCCATGTCGGTACCCGCTTGGATTGCACCTTGGACCATATTTCGTTTGTTGAGCTGGAAGCTGAACATACACCCCGTCTGGGTGTAAGTGTCGTAAGTGAAAAGGAGCGAGTGTGACGCGAGGTAGTTGTCTGGGGCGTATTGGGCTTCAATGTCAGGGCAGGCGATCCAGCGCCCGAGCCGGATCACCATTCCTTGAAAGATGTTCGGGATGTACAGCTCGGCCCAGAATTCAACCGGATCGTAACCATATAAGTTGTTGTGATACAGCAGTTGTTGACTGAACACGCCACCTGCCGTCGTATAACGGTAATCGATGCCATACATGTTTACCCAACGGAATCCCCAGTCCCAGTGATCGGTCTGCACCCAGTCGATCTCGCGCTCGAATCTGAGTATGGCTTGGTCCAACTGAAATGAATTGGGTACAACCCAATAGGCCGTCGGCAGATTCGAGCGGTTGGCGCTACTCCAGTTCCCCGATACCGTGAACCAGCCGTGCACCTCGATTCGACTATCCCTGAGTGCGTCCCCGTACGGGCCAAGCAAGAGCGCCTGCTGCAACGGGTCCACGGTTGGGCTCGAGGGCGTTCCGATCAGGGGATAACCTTGGTATTCCGAACCAGGGAACGGCGGTGAATCCCAGGGGCTAGGTGGTGTCCTCCGGGGCGCTCCCGGTGCCTCATAGCCGCCTCCACCGGACCGTTCACCGGCGCGAAACGTCTCCCCGTCCGAATCGTCCGAGGCCGACTTCCGTGGCGGCCCAAGATGCTTCGGGAACCAATCCACCAGGAAGGGGTATCCGCGGAGGAACCTCTTGCACAAATTGTAGGGTTCGCGCTCGCTCTCAGTGGGCGTGGACAAAGCTGCGATTATCGGCTCAATAGGGGCTCCGCCGGCCTCGGGCGTTCCTGGTTGGTCGGCGGAAGGGAGCATCGGGGAGGGAAGCGCGGCGGTCTGACCGGGAGAGGAGGTGATGGAATCAGGATGCCCATCACGTTACCGGGGGAGCCGGGTGAGGGAGGCGGGAGCGGATCTATACTGGGGGGCAAAGCAGGCGGAGTCGGCAATTGGCTTGGTTCTTGCGCTGTCACGTAAGCGGCCTGCGTGACCAAATTGACGTCGTTCCCTCCCTTGTAATCGTTGTCTGATGCCTTGTAATCGTCGGCGTTCGGGTCCTTGCCGGGGGCATAACGGACATACTTCCCGGCAAGCCAGCGCGTACGTTCTTCCTCTCGACGGGGGCTCGATTCGGGCTTTGGAGCGCGGACATCCGCATTGGCACTCTTTCCAGTCGTTTTTGGCCGGAATGGCGAGATCGAATCCCGAAACCGCTCCCACCGGGAGAGCTCCTTCTTGGGAACGGTTGCTTCTTCAGTCGAGGGTGCTCGTCGCTTCTTCTGACCGGGGAGAGACCTTGGGGAAGTGTCGGCCGTCGTACTCTGATCCTTCCGCGGTTCCGTCTCCTGCGATTGTGTCGTCGCCGTCGTCGCCAGGCAGAAGACCAGGAAAACGCAACTCCAGTGCCCGGTGCGAGATCCTGCTCTCATCCTTGTCTCCAAAGCAATCTCAAGTTATCCGAAGTGGCCAGTACCATCTTCATGGATCGGTCCGGCGACGCTGCGAACAGAGAGCGCTGACAATTCTGAATCGTCATTTAGGAGTGGGAGGCTTAAGCGAATCGGTGGAAATTAAGGATCAGGCAGTGCACGACGATCGTTCCGACAGGGGGAAAAAACGACGACTCGCTCGGCTGCACAACTTAGACTGTGATCCGTTCGTGCGTGCCAATCCAAACCACTCGCTGGCGCCTCGGGCTCGTAGCGGACTTTCTTCGATGCCCGGTTGACTCTGAAGTCCGATATGCAGGATCATGATGTTTAACCAATCGGCCGCATCAAGTTCCATGTCGCCGGGGATAGCGAGTCCGCCCCGGGGGCCGGACGACTTTCACCAGGCCACCGACTCGATGAGGCTGAACGGCACGTATTGACGCCGCCGAGCCTCTTTTTACTCGGCGGCTTAGCGGCCACCTCCGGCCCGACTTCGGCCGGGGACGGCTGCGCCCGCTACCTCCGGCAACAGGCACGCGATCGCGAGGACGCCCGCCTCCGCGAGCAGGCCCGCTGGAAAAACCGGTCGGCCACACCGAAATCGCCCGGCGCGCATTTCAGGAAGAGCGCCATCTGGCGATCGACCCGTCCTTGAGCGTCGCCTTCCACCCGTCAGGCGAGGCTCCCGGAGCCGCAGTCAGCTTGGCCGCGACCCCCAGCCCTAATTAGAGATTTCCTGGCGTCACGGCGCTGCCCGCGACACCGTCGAGCATCAACAGGGCTCTCGACCCTTGCCCCGGCCGGCTGGCGTCTTCGACCTGACCAGCCACGCATCCGGCACGATGCTTGTCATCCAAGAATTCCAATAACTCCGTCGCGCCCCGTAGGTCCGGAGACCGGCCTAATCTCTCTCGAACGGGCCTCCGGGCGGGGTTTCTCACGCCGGCCGTTGACCGAGCAGCTCGACGCGCATACCGGTCGAAGTTAGGGAGATGTCCCTCCCGGGTCGCGTCCCTATCGATCCGTCCGAACGGTCTCCGCGACGGCCACAATGGCACTCGGATTGGAGAGGATGAGACAGCCATGTTGACCACACACCGACACGACCGGCGGGGCCGCCGGCAGGCCGGGCTTCTCCTGGAATCCCTCGATGATCGGCTCCTCTTATCGGGGGGCGCCCGGGGCGCGACGGCCGAGGCTGTAGTGCATTATCAACCGGCCAGCCACGCGCACCGTTACCACCATATCAGCCCGCGCGAGGTTCTCCGGGACGGATCGCCCGCTGCGCTGCCGGCCAACTTTTCTGCAGCACTCCGGTTGCTCTACCGCGAGTACGAGGACCAAGGCGGCGACAGCTTGCTCCCGATCCGCGGCTCCAGAGTCGCCGTGCGAATCAAGGTGGCGTTCCCCCCCGCCTTGGGTGCGTACCTCGGCGATCTCCGGAGGGACGGGCTGCAAATCATTCGCACCGTGCCGGCCTACGGGATGGCCGAAGGCATGCTGCCGGTCGCCAGGTTGCCGGCTGTAGCGCAGCTCGCGGCGCACGTGTGGCCCGCTCCCCCGCCTATCATGAGGTAAATCCGCGGCGAACACGCCATCAGGTCCGGTTTGAGTCCCGAGGTTCCGTGTCCCGCAATCGCCTGAAAACAGATAGGCTGCTCGACGATACCGATGCGCTGGCTTCCTTCTGAAAGTGCGTCGGGGTTGTGGGACCGAAGGGCGTCAAGGATTTGCGCGGTGGCTTTTTTTTGTCCGCCCTTTGTGTCGGACTTTACTTTCCGCATCTTTTTTTACGTTAGGTCGGGAATGGCAGGCGGCACGAGTCACTGGCTCAGGGCACCAGCGGGTTAGGAAACCCGCTCCACCGGTTTTTGCTATCCACCACGGACTAGATAGATCCCAAGATGATTGTCAAACCGCATCGTAATGTAAGCCGTGCAGCGCATGCCTGAGCAGGTTGGCGAATTTACCCGTCAGCCGGGCGAGCCTTCGGCGATTACGGCGACCCATACGCTGAAGGCCCGTTCAACCAGAATAACCCCGGCTCGTGCAAAATGCATGCTAAGTCGGGCAAAATGCAATCTTCAACGATCGATCAGCTCGGCGGTCATACCTTATCAGGCCTTCGGCCGTCATGGCTTATGGTGCCCGCGCGGTTTGTGGCACGCCCGATGCATGGGAAAGCTGGCCATGATAACGGCCGGCCCTCGGCAAGCGGTTTGGAAGAGCCCGTCGCGATCCCCGGCCCGCGCGGGCGCGGCTCATGTAAGCCAGTCCAGGACCGTTCCCCGATCATCGGGAGAACGGCCGCCGCTTCCATCGCGAGATGATGATGCGCGAACGCGATTTGTACTTCGTAATCCCAACCTACCGGCTCCGCGACGTCGGCGAGACGGTCGAGCAATACGACGAACATTTCTGGCGGAACGGCCACTCGCCTACGATCATGGTCTTCGACGACTGCAGCCCGTCCGCCCAGGAGAAATACTACCCATCGCTGGAACAGACCCGGACTCACAACGAGCTGTTCTACGTCGGACCGAAGGAGAAGGAGCAATTCATCGGCTACTTGAGCAGGCGGCTGCGCGACAAGCGGCTGGACGGGCTGGTCAAGAACCTGTTCCGGCCGAGCTACGGCGGAAACCGCAACTACACCCTCATGTACACCCTCGGCGGGCTGATGGTCTCCTCCGACGATGACATGCGGCCCTACGCCCTGATGGAGGACAGCCGGGAGTCGCTCGACGAGGGCGAGGTCTGCCGCGGGCGGCTGCACCGGGCGGGGCGGAACGGCTACGTCCGCAAGTCGTTCGACATCCTGGGCTCGTTCCTCGATGTCCTCGGCAAACGGGTAGCCGA
This sequence comes from uncultured Planctomycetota bacterium, assembly GCA_963779785.1. Classification (GTDB taxonomy): domain Bacteria; phylum Planctomycetota; class Planctomycetia; order Isosphaerales; family Isosphaeraceae; genus CAVRFS01. The sequence continues at coordinate 124,537 of CAWAAW010000064.1, read as the reverse complement.
AGTACCTGAAAACTACGAGCGCGGCGAGCTGCTCTGGACACGGCGATGGACCTGGAGACCAACGCCACGCAAGGGACTGGCCCGGGAGAACTCGCTGGTCCTCGAGCGCGGCCGAAGTGCCGGCCGACTCGGTGGTCAAGATGGCCCAGACGTTCCGCTCCGGGACCAACGACATCGACGCTGTCGATTTCGCCGACCTGTTCCTCGAGAACGAAGAGCAGATCGATCCTGACGAGCTGAACGAGCTGTATGTGCTGGTCAACTTCCGTCCCGCGGTGACCAACAAGAACTGGCGGATGGACTGCGGCGTGGCCGGGTACGACAACACCTTCGGCCTGCCGCCGTTCTTTCCCGACCCGGCTGCGGTTCGAGGACTACATCTACCGGCTCTGGTCGCAGCAGGAGGGCATCGCCTCGGCCCACGTCGACGCCGCCCAGAACCACACCAAGAACAACTACATGCGAAACCCGGTCGCCGCCGAGATCTTCAACGAGGAGGTCTGCAACCTGCTCAAGCGGAAGATCAAATCCTCGTTGACGCGGGTGGACGAGCTGAGCATCGAGTTCGACTACGACGGCGAAGTGACCGGCCCTGACGCGCAGGAGATCCTCGACAAGATCGCGTCCCTGTACGGCCGGGCGCTCGAGGCCGCCGAGCGGCCGACGACGCCCGAGCGGGCCGACGCCTTGCGGCTGTTCGCGGCCAACCTCCAGAAGGCGTTCTACGGCTTCGAGCCGGACTTCTTCCAGCAGAACCTGCTGCGGATCGTCGACGACGTGGTGAGCGTCATCAAGGGCTCGATCGAGCTGTGGCCGACCCTGGTCGAGATCTGCTACTTCGAGAAGAACCGCCGCGGATTGCCGCAAATCCGGGTGAACAATCGCCGAAAGTCGTGAGCCTCTCCGCTAGTCCCACGATTGATCGCTCGACAAGAAAGGCTATTCCCGATGAGAATCGCCCAGGTCGCCCCGCTCTTTGAGAGCGTCCCGCCGGCACTGTACGGCGGGACGGAGCGGGTGGTCTCCTATCTGACCGAGGAACTGGTCCGGCAGGGCCACGAGGTCACGCTGTTCGCCAGCGGCGACTCGGAGACAGCCGCCCGGCTGGTCGCGGGCTGCCCGCGCGCCCTCTGGCGCGACACGGCTGCCGCGACACGCTGCCGCATCACTTGCGCCTGGTCGAGCTGGTCGCTCGCCAGGCGCATCGGTTCGACGTGATCCACTTCCATCTGGACTACGTCCACTTCCCGACGGTCGACCGGCTCCCGTGCCCGACCGTCACGACCCTCCACGGCCGGCTGCATCCGCCGGATGAACAGCTTTTTTACGAGGCGTTCCCCAGGGTGCCGCTGGTGTCGATCTCCGACGCCCAGCGGCGGCCGATCCCGGGGCGAACTGGCGGGCCACGGTCTACCACGGGCTGCCCCGCGACCTGCACACGTTCCGCGAGGCCTCGGGCAACTACCTCGCCTTCCTTGGCCGGCTGTCGCCCGAGAAGGGGATCGAGCCCGCGATCGAGATCGCCCGCCGGGCCGGCATGCCGCTCAGAGTCGCCGCCAAGATCTACCCGGAGGAGCGGCCGTATTTCGAGCAAGTGCTCGAGCCGCTGTTCCGGGCATCGCCTTGGGTCGAGTTCATCGGCGAGGTCGGCGGCCGCGCGAAGGACGAATTCCTGGGCAACGCTCACGCTCTCTTATTCCCGATCGACTGGGAGGAGCCGTTCGGGCTGGTGATGATCGAGGCGATGGCGTGCGGCACGCCGGTCGTCGCGTTTCGCCGCGGGTTCGGTGCCCGAGGTGATGACCGACGGTGTGACTGGCTTCGTTGTCGACGGCGTGGACGAGGCGGTCGGGGCTGTCGGCCGACGTCGGCGAGCTCAGCCGCCGCGACTTGCCGGCGGATGTTCGAGGAGCGGTTCGACGCCTCCCGCATGACCCGCGATTACCTGGAGGTCTACCGGCAGCTCGTGGACGACGATGCAAGCAACGATCCAGCGACCATTCCCGAGAGACTTTTCGACCGCCGGCCGACTCACCTGCACCGCCGGCCTGCTCGGCCCGGTGGCGTGTGGATGCCGCGCGGAGGGTGCTGCGACTTGACACGCGTCCGAGCCACTCGGATCGACCCGAGCCGGCCCCGAGGCGACCCTCACCACGTGCTGGCCGCCTCCGGCGTTGCCGACGATCGGACCCGCGTGCTCAAGCACGGGGATACGTTCGCCGTCTTCGACCACTTCGGCCACATTCAAGCCCGGCGGACTGGGCGAAGAGGGGCTGTACCACGAGGGCACGCGCTACCTCTCGTGCCTGTCTTCTGGAGCTGGACGGGCAGCGGCCGTTCTTCCTGGGTTCGACCGTTCGGCGACGAGAACGACCAGCTCTCGGTCTCGCTGACCAACCCGGACGAGCTCCGCGACGGCCGGGTCGCGGTCCCGCTCGGCACATTGCATCTGGCCGTGCAGGGCGTTCCTCTGGCAGGGCGACCTGCCATTGGCAGTTGCGGGTCAAGAACCACGGGCTGGCGCCGGTGCGACGACCGTCCATCTCCGATTCCGCGCCGACTTCGCCGACATCTTCGAGGTCCGCGGGATGAAGCGGCAGGCCCGGGGCCGCGACCTGCCGCCCGAGTGGCAGGCCGACCGAGTGGTCCTCGGATACGTGGGACTCGATCGCGTGCGACGCCGGACGCTGCTCCGGTTCGACTCCGCCGCCGGCGTTGTTCACCGCGGACGCGGCCCGATCGACCTGACGCTTCGGCCGCGGCGAGGAGGCCGCTGTCGAGGTGGCTGTGGCCTGCTGGAAGGCGTAAGCCGGCTGCCGAGCCGTCGGGCTTCGAGGATGCTCGACGCGTGGCCGAGGCCGCCATCGGAGCGGCACAGGACCGGCGCCTGCCAGGTCCGGTCCTCCGACGGCCGGTTCGACGCCTGGATCCGGCGGGCCGAGTCCGACCTGCACATGCTGACCACCGACATGCCGACCGGGCCGTACCCCTACGCCGGCGTCCCGTGGTTCAACACGCCGTTCGGCCGCGACGGGATCATCACCGCCCTGGAGTGCCTGTGGCTGCGGCCCGAGCTGGCCCGCGGCGTGCTGGCCTACCTGGCCGCCACCCAGGCGACCGAGGTCATCCCCGAGCAGGACGCCGAGCCGGGCAAGATCCTGCACGAGACCCGCAACGGCGAGATGGCCGCCCTGAAGGAGATCCCGTTCGGCCGCTACTACGGCAGCGTGGACGCCACGCCGCTGTTCGTCCTGCTGGCGGGGGCCTATTACGAGCGGACCGGCGACCGAGCCTTCGCCGAATCGATCTGGCCGCAACGTCGAGGCCGCCCTGGCGTGGATCGACCGCTACGGCGACCGCGACGGCGACGGCTTCGTGGAGTACCAGCGGAGATCCAGCGACGGCCTGATCCACCAGGGCTGGAAGGACTCGGACGACGCCATCTTCCATGCCGATGGCACCCCGGCTCACGGGCCGGTCGCACTCTGCGAAGTCCAGGGCTACGTCTACGCCGCCCGGCGGGCCGGGGCCGTCCTGGCCGCGGCGCTGGGCAGAGCCGGCCGCGCAGCCGAATTGAACATCGCAGGCCGACGGCTGCGCGAGCGCTTCGAGGAGGCTTTCTGGTGCGAGGATCTCGGCACCTACGCCCTGGCCCTCGACGGCGACAAGCGGCCGTGCCGGGTTCGGACGTCCAATGCCGGGCATTGCCTGTTCACCGGCATCGCCGACCCCGACCGGGCGGCGCGGGTCGCGACGCGGCCTGATGGACCCGGACTCGTTCTCCGGCTGGGGCGTGCGGACGCTCGCCACCGGCGAAGCCCGGTACAACCCGATGGCCTATCACAACGGGTCCGTCTGGCCGCACGACAACGCCCTGATCGCCTATGGCTTCGCTCGCTACGGGCTCGAGGACCTCGCTGTCCGCGTGCTGAGCGGCCTGTTCGAGGCGGCCACGTCCTTCGAGCTGCACCGCATGCCGGAGCTGTTCTGCGGCTTCGCCCGCCGGGCCGGGCGAGGGCCCGACCCCCTATCCAGTCGCCTGTGCCCCGCAGGCGTGGGCGGCCGGCGCGGTGTTCCTGCTCTTGCAGGCGTGCCTCGGACTGGGCATCGACGCCGTCGAGCCGCGGATTTGGTTTCATCGCCCTCGGTTGCCCGACTTCCTGGGCCGGATCACCATTACCAACATCGCCGTGGCCGGCGCGAGCGTCGACCTCCAGCTCACCCGGCATGACAACGATGTGGGCGTCCAAGTCCTCCGTCGTGATGGACTTGTCAATGTTCTCATTGTGAAATGACGTGAGGATCAGGTCGAATTTCCATTTCGCATCTTTGGGTCGATTAACAACCAATGGCCTATCTCGTCACGGGCCGCGCTGTGGCGGGGCCGCCGTGGGAAATATCTGGGCTACTGATCCGTTCGTGTCCGCGACCAGGCCGGAGAGCGGCGGCAGGGGAGGCGTCGCGACCGGGGCAGGGGGCAGGGGTGCGGTCGGAGGATTGCCGAGAGGCGGCGGTGAGCCAAGATACACGAAGAGACGGAATTCGGCCTTGTTGTAATCGGTCACAGCGCGGATTCGCGCGACACGCGCCTCATTCAACAACTGCAAGCTGTTCACCACTTCGATGGGCCTGCCGACGGTGTTCCGGATCCGTTCCACGTCCTCGCGAAAGCCAGCCTCCGCACTGGCAAGCTGCCGGGTTGTGAGCGCGACCTGCTGACGGCTGGCCATCACATCGGCGTAGGCCGCACTGACCTCGCTGCGGATCTCTGCAATCACCCGTGACTGCTCACCGGCGGCCTGACCGGCTTCGGCCAGTCTCTGCCTCTGGAGGGCGAGATTTCCCATCCCGAAGTTCTGGAGCGTCCAGAACACCATGACGTCGGTATCGGTTCGGCCGCCAAAGTGGGAGAGTTCGTTAGCAACCAGGTTGCTGCCGCCGCCAAAGGCACCAGCGCTGAAGCCGAACCAGAGCGTGGGTAGGAACGGCCGATACCGTTCCTGTTGGTGATGAGCTTCGGCGGCCGCGAGTGCGGCAGCCCGCGCTCGATATTCGGGGCGGCCTAGCAAGGCGGTCTGGATCAGTTCAGGCAATGAGACTGATGGGTCGACGATCGTGACCATCTCGATCGTCGGTGCGATGGGACGCAGCCTAATTGATTGGTCGAGATGGAGTCGCCGCGACAACCGCGCGGCGGCGACGGCGACCTGCTCCTCGGCCTGGCGGATCTCATTAACGATGAGCGTGTATTCGGTCGCCGCACGCTGTGCGTCGGCCTCTCGCCCTTGGCCGGCCTGGGCGTACGTCGCGCGTTAAACGGGCGACCTCCGCCGCTTGTGTGGCCGATTCGCGCCGGACGCTCAGGTCGGCGACGGCAGCGAGCAGCTCGAAATGCAGTTCGGATACATCGAGAAGAACATTGTTCGCAGTCGCCGATGCATTGAACCGTGCTCGTTCCACCTGCTGCCGCGCAGCCAGCGGCTCGAAGATCGCATCAGTCAGGGCGCTGAAGATATTCACGGCGGGAATCTGAACCGTCCCGGTCCCCCAAGCCCCGTCACCCCCGCCGAAATACAGCGATTTCAAATCGAGGCTGAGAATTCGCCCAGAAGGTCGCTGAAGGTCGCCCGTATGACTGCGGAAGTTGGTCCCGATATTGAGCGAAGGCAGGAGTAAGGCCCGAGCCCCTTGTTGGATCGCTAGCGCCTCGCCGATATGTTGGCGGGCCTCGGCGATTAACGGGTTCTCGACCTCGGCCAGGCGCAGGGCCGTCGTCAAATCAATGGCGTATTCCTGGACCGGCGGAGGTATCACGGGGGTGGAAATCTCTTTCGCCGGATCGGCAGCCATGTCCGATGAGGTCAGCGCGACCCCGACGTCCGCTGCCCTGGTCTCGCTAGCCGGGGCCGTCTGAGGCTCTGATCGCCCTCGCCGTTTGGGCAGTTCCGATCTCGGCTCATCGTTGACAGGCTCCGATGGCAAAGGCGATTCGCTGGGAATCGAGGAAACGGGCCATCGCGGCCTGGTCACCGACGCGCAACCGCATAGCAAAGCTGGTACTAACATGAGCGCCGAAGCGATCGCCATCGAGCATCGATGTCTCGGATGGTCACCGTGACCGCTTACGCCCGCAACCATCAACGACGTCCTCCGTCTCCTCTGAACCTCCACATTTGGGTCAACGTCGACGCGCCACGGTATTTGAGGCGACTCACGTGCCGGGCCGCGAAGGCGAGGCCGGAGAGTTGGGACGCATTCCGTTGGCCCTCGCTTCCGGTAGTGCCGCCGGACCGTTGGCGTCCGGGCCAGGTCGATTTTCGGGCAGGTCGATCAAAGGTTCTCCAGGTGGAGTTACGCCCTGGGTTGGCACCGGGCGCGCCAGCGCGTCGGCTGGAGGTTGTCCCAGCGCCACGAAGAGTTCGAACTTGCGCGATCGTAGTCCACGATCGCGTCGAGGTACGCGGATCGGGCTCGGGCGAGCAACCTCAAGCTATCGGTGGTTTCGATTGCGGGCGCGACCGTGTTCTCAATGCGGAGAAGGTCCTCGCGGAAGCCTTTTGTCGCGCTCCGCACTGCGCGCTCGGTCGTTTCGATACGGGCAAACCGCGCGTGCGTCTTGGCGTAAGCTTCCGCGACTTCGGCGCGGACCTGGTCGAGCATCGCGATCTCTTGGTACCGGTTCACACCCAATCGCGCCTTGGCCAGGTTGATCATCGAGAGATTTCCCACGCCGAGGTTCTGGAGCGTCCAGTAGGCCATCGCGTCGAAATCCGACCTGCCGCCGAATCCTCCGAAGACTGGGCGAACCAGATTACTGCCACCACCGAAACCTCCAGAGCTATAGCCGATGAGGATCGTGGGTGAGAATGGCAGCAGCTTCGCGCCTTCGAGAGCGAGCAAGGCTTCCACGATCGCCGCCCGGCGTTCACCGAGCTCGGGGCGCTGGAGTAAGCCCAGTGCGATCAATTCGCTGACTGGGGCAGGGTCGGGCACAATCGGATGAGGCACAATGAACGCATCGGTCGGGTGTAACCGGATCGACGGGTCTAGGTTCAGGACATAACAGAGGCGAGCCGAGGATACCAAAACCTCGCCTTCAGCCGCCTGAACGTCGCTTTCGCGAGACTCGAGTTCGGTCTGCGCCCGATGGGCGTCAGCGTCGCGGCCCTGACCGGCGTTGGCGTAGGCAGCCGTCAGATCGGCGACCCGCTTTGCTTCGTCGCGCACCTGCAAGTTCACGGCGCGCCGGCCTTCCGCTCGCAGGAGTTCCGAGTAGGCGAGCGTCGTTTGAAGAAACGTCTGATTGCGAATCGCCAGCGTGGCGAACTCCCGCTGAGCGACCATCTGGCGCGACGCCAGGTAGCCGTAAACGACGGCAGCGATGTTTCCTTGCAGAACGACGCCCGGAATGTTGACGGTGCCCGACCCGATCGCCGACGCACCGGCCCCGACGTAGACCGCCGAACGATTGACCCCGAGGATGTTGCCGTTGGACTGCTGCAAATTCCCCGTGTGAGTGTCGTAGTTTGTCCCGAGATTAAGCGAGGGCAGGAACTGGGCAGCCGCAAGCTGTCGCAGCGCCGCCGCCTCGACCACACGCTGCCTTGCGATCATCAACTGGGGATTTTGCACTCCCGCCAGCCGTAGGGCCGTATTTAGGTCAATCGGGCGCGTGTTCGGGTCCAACAGAGAGGGCGGTGACGCCGGCGTCTTCATCGTGTCCTTCGAGTCATCGCCAACCGTGGGCTGGTCCGCTTGAACGGTCCGAACCTTTGAATCGGTAATGGTCGAGGTTGAGGGTGACGTCGTTGCCCATCTCCGTGGAAGAGGGACGGTCTGGGCGCCGATGACAGCGTCCCATATCACGCACGAAGCAGCGAGCGCCCATTTGAGAGTCCAGAATTGGAACTTACCCATTTTCCTGAGCTCTCCACCTGGACCGATCAATCCTGAGGGCGGGCTTCGGTGGGATTTATCGACTGCGCGGAATCGCGGACTTGAACGGCATGCGTTTCGTGCGCTCTCCACCTTCGCGTAGAACGGAGTTCATTCCGTTTCTATATCCCAAACGGAATGGTTTCCGTTCCATCGCGCGCGGAAAAGCCGCGACCGGCAAGAGGATCCCCATTTCGTCACGCGGGGACGAGTCCCAATGCGGTCCTCGGCAGTAGGTTGCAACCAATCCAACGGTAATGGGCCTAGGGCGACAGCTCCTTGATCTCGATGTCCTTGAACCGGACTTCCATCGGTTCAGGCCAGACGTGGATTTGCAGGGCGATGATCCCCTCTTTATCGAATTGTGGGTCTTTGCGGTCGATGATTCGCGTGCCATTGAGGTCGATCGTGACGTGCTGCCCCTTGGCCGTGATCACAAATTCGTTCCACCCGTCCGCACTGAGCAGGGCCTTGGCTTTATCGAGAGGGTATCGCTCGAGCATACCGCGGCCTTTCTCCTCATAGAGTAGACCCCATTGGTCATCGGCCACGTCGGCCTGAGGGCCGGAGACCACGCCATCCTCTTTGCGCTTGCTGCGGAACTGAATGCCCGAGTTCCCGTTGCGGAACTTGACCTTGGCCTTGAGCACGAAGTCGCCGTAGCTTTTCTCGGTCGCCAGGAACTCGTTCTTCTTGATGCGCTCTTTGGTCCGGCCAACAATTTCGCCATTCTCGACCGAAAACAGCGATTTGTCCTCGGGAGTGACCCAGCCCGATAAATCCTTGCCGTTGAACAGCGGGTGGAATTGTCCCGACTCCTGACCGACGGCCGTCGTGGAAACAGACATTACGCCGAGCCAACTAACGCTCGACAACAAGAAAAACGCCGCCGCACGACCCAAAGCGCGATTCATGACAAAGTCCTTGTTCCCTGGTCTTTGGGTTGATCTGCCAGCAACACTACCGGCACGATCAACCCAAGGATCCCAACGTGTTGTCAAGGTCGACAGTCGATTGTGCCTGTGCCCGTGTGGCCGGTCAATCACCGAGTCGGCCTGGCTGGCAGGCGGTCGCAACCGGCGATAGAATCGGTGCGGTGCCTGGGGAACGGTTCGAACGACCTTTAAACTGGCTGAGCGACATGGCCTTCTGGGAAGATCTTCGCCGGTTCGGACCCGGCACCAGCGAACGCGTCTCGCAGCACGAGGCGCTGGCGTATTGCGCCCGGCTAACAGCGACGCACTACGAAAACTTTAGCGTCGTGACCTGGCTGACGCCGCGCAACTTGAGGCCCGCGTTTCAAAGTATCTATGCGTTTTGCCGCTGGTCTGACGACCTGGGAGACGAAGTCGCTGACCCCCGGCGGTCGCTCGAACTCTTGGAGTGGTGGCGAGGCGAGCTGCGGGAGTTGTACCAAGGGCGAGCCCGCCATCCCGTGATGATCGCGCTCGCCGAGACGGTCGAGCGCCACCGGATTCCGATTGAGCCGCTTGAGGCGTTGATTTCGGCGTTCGAGCAAGACCAGACCGTGACCGAATACCTCACCTACGAGCAATTGCTGGACTATTGCACGAGGTCAGCGAATCCGGTGGGCCACCTGGTCTTGTATGTCGCCGGCGCGTTCACTCCGGAAAACGCGCGACTTTCTGATGCCACCTGCACGGCACTCCAACTGGCGAATTTTTGGCAGGATGTGGCACGCGACCTGGCAATCGGCAGGATTTACCTGCCCCGCGACGATCGCATGGCATTCGGCTACCTCGAATCGGACTTGCGAGCCTTGCGTTTCACACCGGCGTTTGCCAGCTTGATGAAGTTCGAGGTCGAGCGAACCCGTGCCCTTTTTGCAGACGGGCGTCCCCTGGTGTCCCGAGTACCGAGTGAGTTGTCGGTGGATATCGACCTTTTCTCGCGCGGTGGGTTGGCGATCCTCGATCGAATCGAGGCAGGCGGTTTCGACGTCTTGAGCGCCCGGCCGGTCCTGAGCCGGTGGACCAAGCTCGTGCTTCTTGGGCGTGCTCTGGGCGGACTTCTGATGGTCAAGCGGCATGGCGGAGCACCTGATCTTGTCGGAGTGCGCCTCTCTTCCGTCGGCGAAATCGAACCGGCGACAGCTTACGATGAGGACCGGCCATGAAAATCGATCGGTCGCTCCAGGCCAGTTACCGATTTTGCGGCAAGGTCGCGCGCCGGGAGGCACGGAATTTCTATTATGCGTTTTTGCTTTTGCCACCGGTGCAACGGCGGTCGATGTGCGCGCTCTACGCATTCCTGCGGCACACGGACGACCTGGCCGACGAGCCAGGCTCGGCGCTCTGAGAAACTCCGAGCACTCGACGATTGGCGGCGCGAGCTCGACGCCGCCCTGATTGGGAAAGGAACCGCCTGGCCCGGTCTGCTCGCTCTGGCCGACACGGTAGCGCGCCATGGGATACCCTCGAACCTGCTCTATGAGGTGATCGAAGGGGTCTTGATGGACGTCCGGGTCCGTTGCTTCGAGACGTTTGAGGATCTCGCGGACTACTGCCATCATGTCGCTTCGGTCGTCGGTCTGAGTTGCCTGTCCATCTGGGGCTATCGCTCGGAGGGTGGAAAGGCCGAACAGTTTGCCGAAGGTTACGGCATGGCGCTGCAATTGACGAACATCATCCGCGACGTCGGCGAAGACGCTCGCAATGGCCGGATCTATCTACCGAGGGTCGACCTGGCGCGGTTCAATGTGCAACCTGAAGAACTAACGGCCAATGGCCAGCCGAGCGACCGGATCCGCGAGCTCGTGGCGTTCGAAGGTCAGCGTGCGTACCAGTTTTACGATCAGGGACGCCCGCTGGCTCCATTGGTCGCTCCAGTTGGCCGTCCCGTGCTCCTGACCATCGTTGGCATCTACCGGGCCTTGCTCGACGAAATCAGGCGACGGGACTACAACGTCCTCTCCAGCCGGGTTTCGCTTCCGACACGCCGAAAGCTCGCGATCGCGGTTCAAGCCCTCGCAGCACGATTCGCCGCGACGGAATCAAACCTCGCCTCCTCGGCCGAATCAAGCTCCGGCGACTCGATCGCGGCGCCGAATGACGAGATTAACCACGGGTCTTCTGACCGCACGCCGGACGGAGGTCGCTCGCGGACACGGCCTTGACATTCCCGGTCAGAACGACAAACTGAGCGACCTTTCAAGGAAAACGGCCTCGAACAGGATGTTGAGGGCTGGCCAGGTCATGGAGCTCAACGCCACGCAAGGATGCGAAATTCATGGACGATCGCATGCGCGATCGGCGGATGGATGGTGATGGCGACGGCCATCGCGAGTCCGTCTGCGCGCTGCCGATGATGGACCTGGAGAACCGCCCCGTGCCGGAATCGGCCAGGCCGACGTGCCCGTAAACGCAAATGTGGACGCGGGCGAGAAACCGGCTCATGGTGCGGTCAAGCGGTACGAGATCGGCATCGGTCCCCGGTCGTATTGGCTGTTCGAGCCGGACGAACCCCAGCCCGAACGAGCCCCGGTGGTCGTTTTTTTTCATGGCTGGTTCGCGGTAAACCCCGGGTTTTACGGAGCCTGGATCGATCATCTGGTCCGCAATGGGCGGATTGTGATCTTTCCGCGGTATCAAAAGGACGTCGGCACGTTGCCGGCGGATTTTCTTCCCAACAGCTTGGCGGCCGTTCGCGACGCCCTCGGGGTACTTCATGATGGAGTCGGGCATGTCCGGCCCGACACCGCAGCGTTTTGCCCTTATCGGGCACTCAGCGGGGGGCAATCTGGCGGCGCAGGTCGGGGCGGTCTCCTCGGACGCCCACGCCGATATCCCGTTGCCCCGGGCGATCATCGCACTCATGCCGGGCGAAGTGTTCCCCATGCGTGAGCCCAAACTGGCCCGCATTCCCTGGAACGACCCTTCTTGCTCGTTGTTGTCGGCGAAGACGATCTGGTCGTCGGTGACCAGCGCGGGCGGGCAGATCTTCGCTGGAGCGACGGCCGTTCCGCTTTCGAGAAAACGGTTTATCTTATTCCGAACCGATCGCCATGGATTTCCGCCGCTGATCGCCGAGCACACCGCACCGACCGGCGTTCACCATCGGCTCGATAACGGCGAGGGCCTGTTTCGCAACTTGCAACTGAGTTTCAGCGACGTCAATGCGCTGGATCGAGCGGGCTTCTGGCGAATCTCCGACTTGACCTTGGATGCGGCCTTCGCCGGCCAGACCCTCGATGAGGCCACCCGCGACGAGGAACGCTTTCGAATCTGGGGTTCTGGAGTGACGGGCGCAAAGTGATCCCGCCGATCGTCAGCTCCGACTTGAATGCCGTCCCTCGCGTGGTCCCTGGCAACGGGCTGCGTATCTTCCCCTGGTCGTTTCGACCGTCAAAAGCGCCAGACGTCGCTCCTTGGTGATCCAAAGAGATTGGGCAGACGAGAATGAATAGAAAGCGTTCTGAAATCGCTATTGGTCGCTGCACGCCACCGACGCTGGGCGGCGTAACATCCGGCTCATTCCGAAGCAGCAACTGGTCGATACGATGAAGTGAAATGAGATCAGGGATCGAACTCGCACGGCCAGGAGTGCTGAGGGATCGATGGCAACCACACGCAAGACCCCGGCATCCGCGTCCGTGCCGCCGATCGCTCCGGGCGCATCGTATTCCGATGCAACGTCCGGGCGAACGGGAATGGTGCCCAGTGTTTCCGTCGACGTCTCGGAGATGTCGGAGATTGAGGCTATTGAGGCGGCAGGTGATCGCGCTTCAGCGCATCAGCAGTCTCGGCGTGCTGGCGGGCGGGGTGTTCCATGAGCTGAACAACGCACTGACGCCGATCCTCAACTATGCCAAACTGGGGCTACGCAATCCCGACCCGGCCTATCGCGAGCGGGCGTTGACACAAATTGTCGATGCGGCCCAACGGGCGGCGACCATCACGCGGGGCATGCTCGGCTTGTCGCGTCCTGGCAATGGCGTCAATCATCGCGAGCCGATCGACCTGGCGCGGCTGGCCGAAGAGGTGGTCCGCTTGATCAAGAAAGACATGGCGCGGCATCGGGTTAAGCTGGACATGAAGACGACTGGGCAGGCCGTTCGCGCGGGTCAACCCGGCTCAGATCCAGCAGGTTCTGCTCAACCTCTTGATCAACGCCCGGCAGGCGATGCCTGACGGTGGCACGGTGCGTGTGCTCCTGGGACTGGACGCGACCGGCCGGCGAGCCGAGCTGAGTGTGGTCGACACCGGCGTAGGCATCGCAGCCCAAAACCTGCGGCGGATCTTCGAGCCGTTCTACTCGACCAAGAACGAACCGGACGACGCGGGGCAGGGTGGGACGGGCCTGGGCCTGTCCGTCTGCCGCGACATCGTCGAGGCACACCACGGACGCCTCCGTGCCCAGAGCCGGCTCGGACAGGGCTCGACCTTCACTCTCATCCTGCCCGCTTGCCCACCGCCCGATGAAACCGCCGATTCGAAGGGGACTGGGTAAGAGAGAAAGTCCGGCGACACCCTTCGGTCTTTTCTTTTCACGGGGTATTCTGACGCGACTGAGGAGCTCGCTCGCGAATCGCGTGGGGTTTACATTCACCCTTTCCCGCGGCGGTTGCTGCGCAGCTCTAAACTCAATTCGCATATGCTTTTCGAATCCGAAATCGCGGGACGGAGATCGTAGTCGCCGGCGCCGTTGTGCATTCCTGCAATCGACCACCGTCCGCTATTGCATCGTCGACGTCGCTCCCCAAAATGACGGATAGCCTGGCTCCAATTCAGACACTCCCTGTAGATGCATCACCTGATACCAAGACTTCGGGAGCACTGTCCTGATGGCCGCGGGTACATCCGGCGCGATTCTGCGCAACTTTCAGACGTTATTCGATACCGGTTCGTTCAGCGGACTGTCCGACCGGCAATTGCTCGAGCGGTTTGCGAGCGTTCGTGACGCGTCGGCAGACGCGGCCTTCGAGGTCTTGGTCCGGCGCCATGGGCCGATGGTGCTGCGGCGTGTGCCGCAAAGTGCTTGGGAATTCGACCGACGCTCAGGACGCGTTTCAAGCGACTTTCGTGGTGCTGGCGCGTCGATACGGTTCGATCCGCCGGTTGGATTCGATTGGGGGCTGGCTCTATGGCGTGGCGTGCCGAGTGGCAGCCCGTGCTCGGGTCGAGGCGTCGCGTCACCACGCGACCGAACGGCGCGTGGCCCTGAGAGTTGTCGAGGCGGTCGATCCGCCTGATCCCCTGGAGTCAGATCCCACGGAATGTGGCATGGTCATTCAGGAGGAAGTCCGCAGACTGCCGGAGAAGTACCGTGTCGTCGTCGTGCTCTGCTACTGGCAAGGTTTGACGCAGGAGCAAGCGGCCGTGCAACTTGGATGTCCGCTGGGAACCGTGCGGAGCCGGCTCGCTCGGGCTCGTGATCTGCTACGTCCGCGGCTAACCCGTCGCGGCCTGGCGACGCCTCCCGGGTCGGACGTCCCACTCTTCCCATCGATCTTGGCGGGCCGTTTGTCGCTCGTGCCCAATGGATTGACGAGTTCAACAGTCAAAGTGGCTGGTCAAGTCGCCTCCGGGCGCGCGTTGGCAGATGTGACTTCCACATCCGTCGCCGCGATGGCCCAGAATGTCCTCAGGAGCCTGTTCATGATCAAACTCAAGACTGTCAGCGTCTCTTTGATGCTTATCGGCATCGGGGCCTTCGGCGCGAGCTTGGCAGCGCCTCAAACTGAGGCCCGCAAGTTCGGCGCGCCGCCAGGACGCGGCTCACATGTCGGTGCGAACGAGTCGAAATCTCAGCGCCCTCTGGTCTCCCCGAGCGGCTATGTCGTGGAGCCTCCCGACGTGCTCGGGGTTGAAGTGCTGGAAGCGCTTTCCGGCCGACCGATTTCAGGCGAGCACCTAGTTAAGCCCGACGGTAAGATCGCGCTGGGTTTCTACGGCGATGTCTACGTCGCCGGTCTCACGCTTCGAGAAGCGAAGCAAAAGATCGTTCTGCACCTACGCAGGTATCTCACCGATATCGCCCTCGGGCTGGTTGAAGTGGATGAAGTCACGAAGCAACTGGTGACGATCGATCCGAAGGACTCCAAAACGGTCTTCGTCGATGTGAGGGCGCATAACAGCAAGAATTACTACGTGCTGGGAGACGTACTCATCCCGGGCCGAATCAGTATCACGGGCAACGACACCGTGCTGGACGCCATCATGTTTGCCGGGGGACTGACGCGCTCGGCGGCGGTGGCGCGGAACATTCGCGTGGTGCGGCCTGCGCCCCCGGGGGCGTGTTGCGAGCAGGTGTTGCCGGTCAATCTCGCCGCCATCACCGGCGGCGATCCATCCACGAACTACCAGCTCATGCCGGGTGACCGCTTGATCGTTGCTCGCAGTGCCGAGCCCAATGTCTCCATTGTGGAAACTGTACCGACCGCCGAACAACCCGCGCCTGCCTCGCCGAATCCTCATGTTCTTCCACCGGTGAAGTCGAGTCAGGGAACAAAGGACCACGTTGACGACAGCCCGGCCGTGCGCGCTCTGCAAAGACGGTTGAGCGAGGTCGAACGCAAGCTCGATATGATCCTCGAGCTGCTCGAGTCACGGAAGCCCTGATGCGAGTTGGAAACCGTTACGGCCGCCCGCTGGACCTAAAGTCAATCGACACATCGCCTTCTATTCCGTTGAGACCGAGTCGAGTGGATGCTTGTTGGCTCGGTCGTTTATGCGCCTTCCCATTCCCGCCTGCTTCCTTCTATCACTCCGTCTCCTCGGCTTCCCAAAATAATGAGGGATAGCTTGGCTCGGTTCCAGGCATTCTCTGTAGACGCACCGATCGAGATTCATACCGGGGGAGCACTGGTCGGATGGGCTCGCGGTACATCGATCGCGATCATGCGCGACATTCAGACGTTGTTTGACAGTGGGACAGCCGGTGGTTTGTCGGACCAGCAACTGCTCGAGCGGTTTGCGAGCCGTCGCGACGCGTCGGCGGATGCAGCGTTTGAGGTTTTGGTCCTGCGCCATGGGCCGATGGTGCTGCGAGTCTGTCGAAACGTTCTCGGAGACTCGAATGACGCACACGATGCGTTTCAGGCGACTTTTCTGGTGTTGGTTCGGCGGCGCGCGTCGATACGCCGGCTGGAATCGGTTGGGGGCTGGCTTTATGGCGTCGCGTGCCGGGTGGCGGCCCGGGCGCGGGTCGAGGCGGCACGTCGACGCGCGGTCGAACAGCGCGCGGCCCTCAGAGTTGTCGAGGCACTCGATTCGTCGGACGCGGGATCGAGTCAGCCAGCGCGGAATTCCGCCCGGTCATCCAGGAAGAAGTCCGGCGGTTACCTGAGAAATACCGCGACGTCCTGGTGCTTTGCTACTGGCAAGGCTTGACCCAGGACCAAGCGGCCGTCCAGCTTGGCTGTCCACTCGGGACGGTACGCAGCAGGCTGGCGCGGGCACGCGATTTGTTACGGCGCCGGTTATCCCGTCGCGGCCTGACGCCGCTCGCCGGAATCGTGATGGCGGCGCTTGACGGTTCAAACGCCTCGGCCCGTGCGCTATCGCGTTTCCCGGTCCCCTCGGAGTTAGTTCATTCGACCATCAAAGCCGCGAGCCAGGTCGCCGCCGGGCGGGCGACGGCACAGGTAGCCTCCGGCCTGGTCAGTTCCCTGGTCCAAGGATTCCTCTGGAGCATGACGATGAGCAAGATCAACAGCGTGGTTGTCGGTGTGGCGCTTGTTGGTTTGATGGGTTTCGGCACGCGAGTGGCCGTGTCGAACGGCCAGGTCGCGCAGGCGAGCAGGGCAAGACAAGCAAGAAGGCCGTCGTTCCGCGAACAGGAGAACAAGCTCGAGGGTTCCTCAATCGTCTATTCCCCGGTCCAAGGTCAGACGACCATCATGAAACTCGTCCCAGACAAGTCAATCGTCAGGAAAGGGTACGTCGTCTGCGAGCTCGACTCGGCCGCGCTGAAGGACTCACTGGTCAACCAAAAGATCACGACCAAAAGCGCGGAAGCGAACTTTCAGAACGCCAAGCTGACGCGTGAAGTCGCTGAAATCGCCGTCACCGAGTACAAGGAGGGCATCCTTGCGAGCGAGACGAAGGAGATTCAGGGCGAAATCGAGATTGCGGAGGCCGAGCAGGACTTGGCAGAGGCCGAACTAGCCGAGGCCAAGCGCGTTCGGTGGAAATAGTAAAGTCCAACTGAAACGAGCACAGGTCGACCGGCTTCGCGCCAATAAGGCGCTGGCGAAAGCCCAGTCGCGGCTGAAAGTCCTGACTCGAGTATTCCGCGCCGAAGACCATGAAAGAGCTGCACACCGAGGTCGAGAAGGCCCGCTCCCACGAGCTGAATATGAAGGCGAGATGGGAGGAGCAGCGGTCGAAGGAGAAGAAACTCGAACGCCAGATCGTGAATTGCGTAATCAAGCGCCCCATAACGGAACGGTTGTCTACGCGAGTCGACCCGGTGGTCTGATCGAGTTAGGGGCGACTGTTCGCGAGCGCCAGATTCTATTCGAGATCGTACCCGAGTCAGGTGCAAAGGCGGAAAGCCCGATGAGTCGGTTCCCAGAGCGGACACGATTGCCAGGATATCGGGGCTTTGA
Organism: uncultured Planctomycetota bacterium; assembly: GCA_963779785.1. Taxonomy (GTDB): domain Bacteria; phylum Planctomycetota; class Planctomycetia; order Isosphaerales; family Isosphaeraceae; genus CAVRFS01. The sequence goes on along the minus strand of CAWAAW010000064.1, from coordinate 107,031 downwards.
TCTTGATCTAAAGTTAATCCAGATACAGTCTTTCCATTCCGCTAGCCGCGAGCCGAGGCGCGAACGCATTGTTCGTCAGCCTCGGCTCGATCTCATTTCCCGTCAGGTTTTTCTATCAATTTATCCCGTCTGCTCCCCAAAATGAGGGATAGCTCGGCTTCTGTCCCAGGCACTACTTGGCGATTCTTTGGGACAGTCGAGCTCGAGAGCAAGAACGGGGGAGCCGGAGATGGCGGGCGGTCCATCCGTCGCGATCATGCGCGACATTCAGACGTTGTTCGACACCGGGACGGCCAGCGGCCTGTCTGACCGGCAACTGCTCGAGCGGTTTGCGACCCGGCGTGATGCGTCGGCTGAGGCGGCCTTCGAGGCGCTGGTGCTGCGTCATGGGCCGATGGTGCTGCGGGTCTGCCGCAATGTGCTCGGGGATGCGACCGACGCCCAGGACGCCTTTCAGGCGACATTCCTGATACTCGTCCGCCGGTGCGGTTCGATCCGGCGGCTGGAGTCGGTCGGGAGCTGGCTGTACGGCGTGGCGTGCCGGGTCGCGGCCCGGGCGCGGGTCGAGGCGGCGCGTCGCCGAGCGGCGGAACGGCGTGGTGCCTTGCGGGTCGTGACAGCCGTCGAGCCGTCTGAACGGCGTGCCAGTCGGATTCCGATGAATACGGTCCGTTGATTCAGGAGGAAGTCCGGCGGCTGCCGGAGAAATACCGCGCCGTGGTGGCGCTCTGCTACTGGCAGGGTCTGACTCAAGAACAAGCCGCGGTGCAGCTTGGCTGTCCGCTGGGAACGGTGCGCAGCCGGCTGGCTCGGGCCCGCGACTTGTTGCGACGTCGGCTAACCCGGCGCGGCCTGGCGACGCTCGCCGCGGGCGTCGCGGCGGCACTCGGTGGAGAGTCGGCGACCGCATCCATCGCGACGGTGGCGTGGCGACTCGCGCCGATCCCAACTCAACTGATTCAATCCACGATCAGGGCCGCGGCCCAGGTCGCCGCCGGTCAGGCGACGGCCCAGGTGGCCTCCGGTCTGGCCGCTTCACTTGTCCAGACGTGTTCTTTGGAGCATGACCATGATCAAGATTTGCAAAATGATTGCCGTGTTCGGTGTCGTCAGCCTCGGCGTGGTTGGGGTGAGTCTCTGGGCACAACAGCCCAACGAGCCACGCCCTCGACTGCGTCCCGGGCCTCGGTCGGAAAAGGTGGTGCAGGAGAAAGCCAAGGCCCCCGAGCAGAGAAAATCCGGGCCGGCTTACGTTGTCGAGCCTCCCGATCTCTGCTGGTCGAAGTGCTGGAGGCCCTTCCGGGCCGGCCGATTTCCGGCGAGCGCCTGGTTCGGCCCGACGGGAACATCACTCTGGGCTTCTATGGAGATGTCCATGTTGCCGGTTTGACGCTTCCTGAAGTCAAGGAAAAGATCATTCACCATCTGCAAAAATATCTGACCGACGAGCTCTCGGGCTCGTCGAGATCGACGCAGACACGGGCGAGCCGAAGATCGATCCCAAGACCAAGCAACCGGTGATGATCGACCCCAAGGATTCCAACACGGTTTTCGTCGACGTGACGGCTTACAACAGCAGCTTTTACTACGTCGAGGGGAGGCGGTCGTTACCGGGCAGGTTGCACGTATACAGGGAACGAGACGGTCCTCGATGCCATCCACTTCGCGGGTGGCCTGCTCCCTTCCGCGGACCGATCCAAGATCCGGCTGATTCGCAGCTTTCCCAAGGGATCGACCATTCCAGGTCTTGCCGATCGATTACGAAGAGATCACCATGGGAACAGACTCGTCGACCAACTACCAGATCCTTCCCAACGATCGCCTTGCGATCCCTCGCGCTCGAACTACCAAGCTTCCGAGCGTCAGCCCGACCCGATCCCAACAACCGAGTCCGTCGACGGCTCCGAGTCGTCTACTTTTCGCGAAATGCAGTACGTCCCAAGAGTCCAAGCAGCTCGAGTCCCTTCGGTCGCTCGAAAAGCATCTCACGGAGGTCGAGTCGAAGCTGGATCGGATCATTAACGCGATGGAACGCGGAAAAACGCAGACACGGGAAAACGCAGCCGGTGAACCTCGAGCGACAGCCGAATCGGACGTGGCGCAGAAGCGCCGAGAATTACTAGAGCAGCTCCGAAGCTTGCCGTCAGAGCCGCCTGCATCGCCGGATGATTCGCCGTCTGAACTGCCCAAGAACGACTGATGACTTCGAATTGAGCGGTCCCAGCCCGCCCCTATCGCCCTCGCCCCGGCGCTCGTTACATTAATGGCGTCCGGGCGATGGCTGTTTTGCGAAGAGCCATCGTCGCACCGATCGACTGGATCCGATCCGACTGTGGGAGGATGGTTTGCGATGCGATGGGTGACCGTGGCGACCGAACAGGGGCCGAGAGCGTGTGGTGTGGTGAATGGCAAGTATGTCGACGTCAACGCGGCCGATCCCGAGATGCCGTCGACGGTGCGCGAGCTGCTTGGAGCTGGGAACGGACTGGCAGCGCCGGGCCTGGGACGTCGCTCCAGCGTAGCGGGCTCGTGGGCCACGATCCGGCCGATGTCCGGCTTCTGGCGCCGGTGCCCGATCCCCGGAAGATCATTTGCATCGGCTTGAACTATCTCGACCACGCCAAAGAGAGCGGCGTGCCGGCGCCGAGCGAGCCGATCCTCTTCAGCAAGTACGCGACGGCCTTGATCGGTCACGGTGGCTCGATCGTCTTGCCCGCGGCGAGCCACGAGGTCGACTACGAGGCCGAGCTGGTCGTGGTGATCGGCCGCGGCGGGCGGCACATCGCTCGCGAGCGGGCCCTCGAGCATGTCGGGGGCTATGCCGTCGGCCACGACGTCTCCGCGCGGACTGGCAGCTCAACAAGCCGGGCAAGCAATGGATGGCCGGCAAGACGTTCGACACCTTCGCGCCGGTCGGTCCCGAGCTGGTCACGCCCGACGAGGTTCCCGACCCCCACAACCTGGGCATCCGCCTGCGGTTGAATGGCCAGACCATGCAAGAACTCGAGCACCAGCCAGCTCATCTTCAAGGTCGACGAGCTGATCGCTTATCTCTCGGGTGTTTTCACCTTGGAGCCGGGCGACCTGATCTTCACGGGCACGCCCCCGGGCGTCGGCATGGCGCGCAAGCCGCCGGTCTGGCTCAAGCCGGGCGATGTCGTCGAGGTCGAGATCGATCACCTGGGCACGCTCCGCAATACGGTGGTTGCCGAAGAACTGGGTTGACTGACCGCGCGTGGAAGATCGGTCTCACTTGCTACGCCGACGAATGGCGATAGACTGGAGAATCGTACTTCTCCATGCAGCAAACGAACGAGGATCGACTGTAATGAGTCATGCACCCGACAAGTTGCACGTGCCGGAAGGCATCATCCCGGGCGAGCCGACCTGGGATGTCGACCCGGCTCTTTCCCATCAAGGGAACTGGAGCGAGTCGGATTACCTGGCCCTCAACACCAACCATTTGGTGGAGTTCTCGCATGGATTTGTCGAGTTTTTGCCCATGCCCACCATTTTTCATCAACGGATTCTCAAGTTCCTCTTCAACGCCTTGCAGGCGTTTGTGATTGCGCGAGAATCTTGGCGAAGTTCTTTTCATGGGGGTGCGATGTTCGACTCTGGCCAGGGAAATACCGCGAGCCCGACGTCGTGTTCATGAAAGCGGAACACGCGGGCCGGGTCACCGAAGATTACTGGGAGGGTGCCGACCTGGTGATGGAGGTCGTCAGCGATGGTGACGAGGACCGCCGCCGCGATCTGAAGAACAAACGCGAGGAATATGCCCGGCGGCCATCCCCGAATACTGGATCGTCGACCCGAAACTCGGACAGATCACCGTGCTGACCCTCGATGGATCGACCTACGCCGTCCACGGCGAGTTTTCAACAGGCGAGCAGGCGACCTCGAAGCTGTTGCCCGGCTTTGCCGTCGATGTGACGTCCGTCCTGGCGGCGAAAAGTGAGCCGGTAAGGATCGTGTGTCTACGCTTCAGCGGCGCAGGCGTTCGGTGAGCCCGCGGGCGGCGGGATAGTTGGGGGCGAGGCGAAGGGCTTGCTCGGCTTCGCGGAGGGCATCGGCCGGTTTATGGTCGGCTTCGAGGGCCAGTGCCAGGTGGTAATGGATGTCTGGCCGGTTGGGTAAGCGACTGGCGGCGGCGCGAAAATCCTCGATCGCCTGCGGGAAATGCCGCAACGTCAGATGAACGCGGCCGCGGAGGTCGCGGGCCTCGCCGTTCTCGGCGGCCAGCTCCACCACCTGGTCCAGCCGCGACAACGCCTGGTCGGGCTGATTGCGGGCCAACTGAATCGCGGCGATCCGCAAGCTGATTTCGGGGTTATTCGGGTCGAATTCGAGCGCTCGAAAGTATTCCGCCATCGCGTCGTCGACCCGCGACATTCCTTCGAGCAACAGGCCCAGGCAAAAATGGGCCTTGGGACGGTGGGGATCGATCTCGATCGCCGTCTCAAATCGCTTGAGAGCCGATGCAACCTCGTTCTTCTGGGCCTCGACCTGTCCCAGGCCGATCAGGGCATCGACATACTCGGGGTCGTGATCGATCGCGGTGCGGAAGCAGTTCTCCGCCTCGGCGAGCCTGCCCTCGAGTTGCAAGACCGTGCCCAGCCGCTGCTGGGCCTCGGCCGAGCTCGGAGCTTCCGCCACCAGTTGCAGCAGCTCGGCTTGGGCCTGCTGGTAGTCACCGCGATCGATGGCCGCCTGGGCTCGCTCGCTGATCTGCTGGGTCCGCGCGACTTGCTCGGGGGTCGGCGGCGTCTGGGCGCTGTCGGGGCGCAGGCCGAGCCAACTGCATCCGGCCTGGGCCGCAAGCAGCAGCAAAAGCGAAAGCCTCCACCCGGCGATGACCGCCCGGCGCCGCATGGCATTCTGTCCCTTCCTTGGGACTCGCAGCTCCGCCAACCTGACAAGCCGTGGGCAACTTAAGGCACCGGCCACTCGCAGTCAATGCCGGTTGACATGATCTGATCAGAAATACATCACACGCCATTCCGCGCGATCGATCGCTCGGTTCTGTTCGGAGAAGAATTGAATGGCGTTGAGTTTCCGGGATCTGAGAGATCTTGCGACTTCTGACGAGATTTGCTCAATTTTCTGGAAATTAGATCATGCTCCGGCGCCGGATCTGTCCGATGTAGCTCTCAGAATAGGTCCACTCCGACCCCGGCGGCAAGCCGCGCTGGGTTCGGGTCGAGAGAAACAAGAAGCCTCTGCCATTTGGTCTTGCATGGATGCGAGCCAGGTGGCAGAGGGAGGACCTTCGATCGAAGGGACAGTTCCGGACTCATGCGCAGGGACTGGCGCAACGTCCTGGCGGCATTGGCTTTGTTCCTGGGTGGAACGACCGCCTGTCGCTGCGCCTCAAGACGAGTCCGAAGGAAGGCTGCGGGGTCTGGCGGCGACGCCGGTGCGACTGACGGTCGAGCTAAGTTGGGGAACTCCGCATAAAGGCGGCTGAACCGGATGGAGGCTCAGCTCGAGGCGAGGGGGAAGGATCGAGGCCGGAGTATGTCCTGGAGTTGACCCAAGGGCGCGTGGTGGAGGCGATGGCCTGGCCACCGATAGGCTCGGCGGGACCGGGTGGGTCGGCCGTTTCGACGGTTCCGCGTCGCGACGGGTCCAGGCTCCAAGGGAAGCTGGCGATTGGGGAGTGAGCCGGAGGGACGGATTCGTGCCCGGCTCGAAGCGCCGCTGGATGCCAGCCTGGTCGTCCGTTGCGGCGATCAGTTGGTGAGCATGCCGGTCGCGGCTGTCCTGGAGCGGCCGCAGCATACGCCGGCTCCAGGCCCCTTTGATCGTAAACGTCGAGCGGCTCGCCTGGGATTCGCTGGCTATTGACCTGGGCGAATCCGCTGGTGACGGCATCGTGGCGCCGGGGACCGAAGTGCCCGTGTCGATCGCGTTCAACATCCTCTGGCCGGACTGCCCGGAAGTCAATGTTCACGCGACGGCCGTTCTGCGCCCCGCTCGGGGTGGGGATGTGCGTCTGGCGTTCGGAACAGAGCTCGGTGTTGCCGACCAACCGCCGGGAACTCGCGGCGCAGAGCTGGAGCGTGACAGCGCCTCGCGCCGAGGGAACCTACGTGCTGGAGGTTCGCGCGACGTGGGAGCCGAGCGGCGCCCGCGACGGCTCGCGGCTTGGGCGGCTCATCCGTCGCCGCAAACCGGCGGCGGTGACGACCTCGGCCACCCGCCGCGTGGTCTTGACGGTCATCGATCCCCAGGCACGATCGGTCGCGGCGGCAGCTGACCGGTACGAGGGACATGGCCGCGAAACGGAAGTCGACGCGATTGACCTGGCTCGGTTGCGTGAGCTATCGGCTGTTAGCGTCGGGTCGATCGCCGACCGCGGAGCCCGGGCCGGCCCTCCTGGGCGATTCCGTCGGTCGCTCTGATCGAGTCATCCCGCCGGGATCGGCTGCGTGGTTGGATCATGCGATCCGGCACCGAAGCGGCCAAGCTGGACCCTGCTGACGTGTCGGGACTGGCCTGGTCGGCCGTGGGGCTCAAAGTCACGCATCCCGAACGGCCTCACCGGCTCACGCTCAAGGTCAAGGGGGGCGAGCCCGCGGCGCTCGGCGTCGCACTGATCGAGCCCGGCGGTGCCGGAACGGGGAATTCGCCCCGACTGCTGCTCGACGCCTGCGCCTCGGGACCGCCGATCCTTCAAGAGGGTTCGCCTGCCGCGTTCACACTGGCTGGTTTGGCCCAATTCGGCGGAGATGGTCTTGCTCCTGGTCAACCGCAGTCCCGATGCGACGGTCCGTCTGGGTACGGTCACGCTCACGGAGCTCGATGATGTGCCGTCGGCGCCCAACCTGGTCGAGCCGCGCACGCCGGACGTCCGGACGTTGGGACTCTATCTGAGAGGGCCCAATCCCCTGGGTCCCTACGGCGGAGAGCCGGTCTCGCGCGACGCCTTGACGACCGCGGGCAACCTGGCGAAATACCTGGGATATTGCGGTGCGTCGGCCGTGGTTCTGCCCGAAGACTCTGACCGACCGTTCCATCCGCCGCGCTCTCGACGGGCAGGCTGACGAAGACTCGACCGGTCCCGACCGGCTTGGAAACGATCCGCCGAGTCTTGGCGCGTCAGGGATGTTCCCTCTGGCTGGAGCTGGAGTTCGACGGGCCGCAAGCCGCTGCCGGGGCTGCCGCCTGCCGATTCGGCCGAGGCGGAGCGCCGCGGACTGGTTCGACTCGATCGCCAAGGGCGGGTCGACGGGCCGGCCTATCATCCCCTCCATCCCGAGGTTCGCGAGGCCATGAAGCGTCGCGTGGTCCAAGCCCTCACACGAACCGGGGCCAGTCGCGAAAGGGAACCGACGGCGGGAGCGGGACCGTGGCCGGCTTGGTGATCCGTCTGGGACCGGGGCCGACGTTGCTGGGAACGCCCGACACCGGCCTGGATGATGTCGACGTTCGAGCGGTTCGTTCACGAAACCTTCAGCCCCGAGACCGCTCACGGCATTCCGGGATTGGGAAACGCCGATCCGGATCGGTTCGCCGTGCGGTCGCGTTACCTGGCCGGCGTGGGGCGGATGCCCTGGCTGAACTGGCGGTCCCGCGCGATCGCGGCGCTCTATGCCGAGCTGGCCGAGGCCGCGCGGACGGCGGTTCCCGGCGCCGTGCTGGCCGTTGTCACACCCGGTCTGGACGGTGGTCCGGCCGGTACCGAGGCCCGTCGAGTCGATCGTGCCGGACTGGTCCCCAGCCAGGCGTGGCGCAGCGTCGGGACTCGATCTGCAAACCTGGCCGAGTGGTCCGGGCGAGCCCTTGGTGCTGCGAGGCAGCGGCACTTTCGACCGACGCCCTGGCGCATGACCTGGCCACCAGCCCCGACCTCGACGGGCTGGTCGCCGCCCGAGGCCACCGCGGTCTCGCTCCTGGCCATCGACGCCGATCTTCTCGTCGGAAGTGGGGGCTGCTGGCGGATCGGCACGAAACGAAGAGACACCCGAGGCCACGGCGGCGTCTTTCGCTATCGTCGGCTTCTCGCGCCGTCGTCCGATCCAGCCGGTTCGGGTGCTTCGGCCCGGAGCACGAGCTCGCCGGGCCAGTCGATCTGGTTGACGGCCATGCCGCTCGGTGAGGGTCCGGCCGCCGACGAGCCGCTCGGGCATGCACTGGCGGCCCTCGATGCGCGATGGATCTTCGTGGCGGGAAAGGCGATTTCAGGGCATGAGGAACGGGTCCGCCGCTTTGCCGGTGTATTCCGGGCCCTGCCCGCATGGCCGGCGGTCGCCATCAGCACGACAGGGCACTCCCAATCCCAAGCCGTTCGGCGTTGCCGTGCGGAGCATGAGCGACGGCGCCCAGACCTTCCTGGAAATCGCCAACGATTCACCCTATCCGATCCGTCTCGCCAGCATGCTCGATGCTCCCGGCTCGGCCACCGTCGAGGACTTGGGTCGTGGCTTGCGGCTCTCGCCGATGCCGGAGCCCGGCGGTCGCCAATTAGTCCTCGACCTGTTACCTTTCGGCGTCGCCGCGATCCGGGTCGGGGCGCCTCGGGTCCAGGTCTCATCAGTGACACCCTATCCGTCCGAGTCGGTGTTGGCCAGCATGCAGGCGCGATTCGACGAGCTGACGGTCCAACTGGCCCGACTCAATCGCGGGCCTGTCCGCCGTCGCGGCGGAACCGGTCAACCCGGGATTCGAGCCCGAATCCCGAACTCGGACCCCAATTCCAATCCGCCGGCTCCGGTCAACCAGCCGGTTGCGAAAACGGGCCGCTGGAGCAAGACGCGGCGCCAACCACCATGACGGTCCCCGGTGGATGGCGAGTGGAGGATGACCCGGCGGGATCAAGTGCGAACGCGAGCACGATCGCGATCGATCGTGAGAATCCCCACTCGGGGCAGGGGAGCCTGCGGCTGTCGGTCGTCCTCGGCCCCGGCGTCCGTGGTCAGTGAGCCATTCGCGCCGAACGCCCAATCCAGCTTGATGATTCAGACCTTCTTTCGCGCAGCCGCGGCCGACACCAAGGTTCGGCTCTGGATCGAAGGGGAGTCGGCGGACAGCCGTATATCAGGCGGCACGGAGCTCAGTGTGTCCACGGGATGGGAGCCGCGTGTGGTGCGTGCCTCGGACGTTCCCGCGGGAGGGCTCGATCTGGCCCGCATCCGATTCGAGCTACTCGAGCCCGGGCACACTTTGGATCGACGACATCCGTATCCTGAGCAGCGATACGGATTCCAGGTCCGCGCGGCTTCACGCCCAGCGTACCTTGCTGGCGGCCTTGCAGGCTTACCGCGAGCATCGGTACGCCGATTTCGCACGGCTGGCCGGCTCGCACTGGATCCGACAGTCGAACTCGCTGGCCATCGGCCGACTCGCACGCATGACGGATCCGCCCCGCCGAAGGTCGGGCACGGCCAGCTACCCGCTCGACCGAAGCGGAGGCTTCTGCCCTACCGCCGGAACGCAAGCTGCGGTAAGATCGAGTCCCGATTTCCGCGCGGAGTCCTGCTCAGCCGTCGCAAGTTGCTCGATCGGGTTTCATGATCCTGGGAGGGTTCAGTCCGAGCCACCCGAAAGGAGCCCGGAAGGAGCCTCGCCGTCCCGAAATCAAGAAAGGCTATAGCCGGCTGTGCCGGCGGAAACTGGCTGAGGCATATCCGGCCGGCACGGCCGGCCCTACGACATTCCCAATTGCGTGTGCCTACCTGGGAACTGGCAAGCTGAGCTTTCAGGGAGGGCTGGAAGAGGAGGAGTTGGATGTTCGTCGCCTGCAGCACGCTCTGCTTCGCAAGGGAGTCACTGGAGAGAGCCCTTCGTCAGATCGCCGAGCTCGAGTTCGATAAGTTCGAGCTGGCTCTCGTCGAGAATGGACAGCATTTGAAGCCGTCGGAGGCGGGCGACAATCCCGAGGCGGCGTTGCAACGCCTGCGCAGGGGACCGAGCCTGATCCCGTCGTCGCTCTACCTCGATTTCGGAACCGTGGACTGGTCCGACCCTGTCACGCGCACGCGGTTCGACGGCCTGTGCCGGTTGGCCAAGTCACTGAGCGTGGCCGTGCTCACGATCGCATGCGGCCCCAACCGGCACGCCGGTCCAAGACGAGATCAAACGGCTCACGCCTCTGGTCAGCAGCACCATGCGACAGGGACTGGTGCTGGCCCTCCTGACCCATTCGGAGACCTTGACCGCCGACCCGAAGGCCGCCGTGGAGCTGTGCCAGGCCGTCCCCGGCCTGGTCTTGACTCTCGACCCGAGCCACTTCCTGCAAGGCCCTCACCGGAACGTGGATTTCGACATCGTTTTTCCCTATGTCCACAACGTCCACCTCCGCGATACCGGACTGGGGCCGGGCGAGTTCCAGGTCCGCATCGGCCAGGGACAGATCGATTACGCCCGGATCGTCACTCAGCTTCAGCGGTACGGCTACAATCGCGCGCTCACCGTATCGATCGTCGACCGGATCGAAAACCCCTTCGACCGCGAAGTCGAGGTCCGCAAGCTCAAGCTGTTGCTGGAGACATTGATTTAGTCGAGCCAGTTGCAAGCTCGCCGAGCTCGCGCTGGATGAGCTCCAGGTCCCAGACTTCGACCATGGCGTCCATCCGCCCGCGCTGGCCAGTCGCCGGCCTTGGGCGTCGAAGACCAGGCTTGTCGTGATTCCGCGGTGGCCGGGTAATCGGAACCGAAGACGAGGCCGGTCGGGCTGAGCGATCGACCAGAGGCAGATCGTCCCTTGCTCCGACCCGACGGCCAGTTCGCGGCCGTCGGTGGAAACGCCAGGGCCAGCCAGGGAACTTTCCGCCTCCCCGCTGGGGGGCTTGATCTGGTCGAGGATCGTCTGGTTTGACGTGTTGAGCAGGGTCACCGTTTGGTGCGGTCCCCCAGGGCCAGGATGGCTCCGTCGTTACGTCAATGCGAGGTTGTTGAAGCCTCCCTCGGCAATGGGTATGGTCCAATCCAGATCGCGGGCCTGCGACGACGGATGCCTCGACCTCGGCTGGGCCGTCGAGCGCCCAGACATGAAGCAGACCGCTCTGATCGATCAGATAGATTCGATCGCCGCGAGGCGAGATCTGGACGGCGCGGAAGGAATCGTCGGCCGCGGTTCGTCACCGATTGGACGTTGCCGCGGGGTGCCGGCTCGGTCACCGAGCGTGGCGGCGGGATGACCGTAACGATCTTGTCGGGTGCGTCGGCATGCCAGAGGAAGACCGCCGAGGACCGAACGAGCACCATGGTCCGCCCGTCGGCCGTCCTCGCCATCGGCATGAATTGATCCACGCCTTTTGTCGGAGGGGCAGCGGAACTTGGAGACGTCGGCGGAGTTTGCGCGGAGACGAGCTCCCGCCGGCCAGATCCGCAGACCGCGCATGTCGTGTGTGACCAGTCGGCCCTTGGCGTCGAAGGCGAGCGACGTGGGACGAGGGTCCATGTCGCGCGGTGGGCCGCCGCCTCCACGGCCTCCCATGGAGGGCGTGGCCGCGCGGGTGGTCCAGACGGTCGTGGCGGGTCTGCGATCGAGTGGTTGGCGGAGAGCGTCTGTGTCGGTGAGTTCGGCGATGACGAGCCGGAGCTCGGACCCGAGGCCTGTGCGGCGACGCGACCGGGCTGCGACGCCGCCGGACCGGGCCGCCCGGGTGGCGAGCCCGGTTCGGCTTCATTCGATGTCACTAGAGGTAGCGGCGAACTGACTTCCGGACACCGACCCTTGCGCCAGAACCAGACTTTGCCGTTAGAAACCGCCCCCGACCAGGATTCCGTCGTGCTGAAAGCCAGGGACGACGGGCGCGAATCCAGTCCGCTCGAGTTGGGTCCGCATCGCCGAGTCCATCACGGTCCAGAGCGAGGTCGCCACCCGAGCGATCCACGACGGCCAGGGTTTGGCCGTCGGGAGTGAAAGCCAGGTCGTTGACCTGTTCGGGGGTTTTCAACACGGCGACCAGCGCGTGGGCCACCGGGTCCCAAAGCTCGACCGGGCCCGGCCCGGCGATCGCCAGCAGCGTTGCCTTGCGGACTGAATCGCATCTGCCAGGTGAAGCTCTGCGTGGTTGCCAGTTCGGTCAGAAACGTTCGGCTGTCCAGGTCCCAGAGTCGAACCATGCCGCCGCCGGCGGTCGCCAGCAAACCATTCTGGCCCAGAGCCAATGCCGACAGGTCGGTCTGCGTATCGATTTGCCGGCCGGCCGGGAAGCTCGTTACCGTCCTCGTGCCCGAGAACAGCCTCACCTGCCCCCCACGCGCGGGGCGACAGCCACGGTCTTGCCGTCGGGACTGATGGCCACCAACGGGGGCCAACCCGATCGGCCTGGAGCTGTGGTCGTCGGACGGCCTGGAGGCGCCCGGGACGTCTGAATCGCAGTGCGGTGGCTGGTCGAGGTGATCGGGATCCCAGAGATTGATCTGAAATTCGCCGCGCGAATCGGCGAAGTTCCCCGGTTGCCTCCATCGCGGCGGCCAGGTCGTCCGCTACGGCAACCGACTCGATCGTGACGAGCCGCTGACCGGCCGGATCCGCGAGCACACTGATCACCTGCGAACGATCGGGCCGATGGAGGGCGCGCAGCGGAGTGCCCGACGCGACGTCGATCAATCGCACGCCCTTGTTGTCGGGCATGAGGGCGGCCAGGTACTGGCCGGTCGGAGCCAGACGACGGCCGAATGACGGGGGCCGCGGCGGCGACGGGGTCGCGCCTGATCCGTTTCGACCCGCGCTCAACGCGGCGGCCGGTAAGTGGACCCTGGACCCGGTTCAGCCGGTCGACCCCGGGTTCCACCGAGCCCGGCTCCGATGTCTGCCGCATCGCCTGGGCACCGAGGGCGCCCGCGTCCGCCCGGAGCGACATTGTCGACAGGCGCTGCCGCGCGTTCGACATCCCACAGCGCGAGCTCTTCGTTATCCTCGGAGAGAACGGCCAGCCGGTGTCCATTGGGCCCAAAGGCCAGGCCATGAGAGCGGCCCGTCGGCCAGCTCGGAATCGTGGGCTTCGACCTCACGAAGCACCAGAAACTTCATGGCCAGGTCACGGAGCTTGGATCGCTGCTCGGCGCTCGGGATCGAGCCCACGGTCTCTCGAATCAGTGTCGAGGCCCTGGCTGCGGCGGTTGGGGACGTCCGACTTCTCGATCAGTTCGACTGTTCGAAACCAATCGTTTCCTTCATCTCGGTAGAGTCGTCTGGCTGTCTGGCTTTCTCGCGCCTTCACCGGCCAGCTTAGCCTCGTGCAACGCTTTCTGGGCGACGTCGCGCTCGGCGAGAATCCGAACGTAGGCATAAGTGGCGATCGCCAGGATCGCGGCCGCGGCGGCGGTTGTCACGCTGGTGATCCCGGGATGCCGGCGGGCGACCCGCCAGAGCCGTCCGATCGGGCTGATCCGCCGTGCCTTGACCGGCTCGCGGTTGAGAAACCGCGTCAGGTCCTCGGCCAGCTCCGCGGCCGTCGCGTACCGGTCGACCGGCCGCTTCGCCAGCGCCTTGAGCACGATCGTTTCCAGGTCCAGCGGGATTCGCGGGTCAAACGCGCGCGGCGGCAACGGTTCGTCCTGGCCGATCTGGTCGAGCAGCTCGGCGGCAGTCTTGTCCGTCGAACGGCGGCCGCAGCGCCAGCAGCTCGTAGAGCGTCGCGCCCAGGCTGTAGACGTCGGTGCGGCCGTCGATCGAGCCGGTGCGAGCCTGCTCGGGACTCATGTATCGAGGCGTGCCGAGCAAGCTGTCGTGGTGGGTCAGGCCCGGATCGGCCAGGCGTCGAGCCAGGCCGAAGTCGGTGACCCAGATGCTCCCCTTGGCGTCGACCAGCAGGTTGGAGGGCTTGACGTCGCGGTGAATCACCCCTTGGTGATGGGCGTGCGCCAGGGCATCGGCCGCCTGAAAGCCGACCGTGGCCACCCATCGAAAATAAGCGGACCCCCGCGGTGTATCGAACGGCGGCGGCTGCTCGTCGTCGCGTCGTCGCGAAGCCCGATCGCCCCCGGCCAGAGTCGCCATCGAGGCCGGAACGACTCGCGCTCGACCCTCCGCAGTCGCGCCGATCTTGATCGGCGGCTCGCCGGCCGCTGGTGTCCCACGAGGCCGTGGAATCGCCTAGCCCCGTGAACGAGAGGAGCCGATTGACCGTCGTCGTGCGGAGCCGACGATGGACGAGCCAGTGGTTCCGCATCCGATCGCCGCCAGGATTTAAGCCGATTGCGAACCGGGCTGTCGCCAGGGCCATCGCGAGGAGACTCGGAACCAAAGCCGGCTGAGTCGCGAGTTGACCGACGATCGTGCCCGAGGCGGAATGGCTGTCGGGAAGCCGGGATCCCCCAACGGCCGGAATTGGTTCCGCTCCGCTGGCGCCTCCGCCGGAGCCGAGCTGCCGGGTGCGGCGGAGATGGCGCACCACGCGGTCCAGACCGCTCCCCTCGATCCGCTGCATGGCGTAGTAGCACAGGCCGCCGACCTGGCCGACGTCGAAAACCGGCACGATGTGGGTGTGATGCAGCCCGGCGGCCGTGCGGGCCTCGTTGAGGAACCGCCGCCGCGCCGAGGAATCGGGCGCGGCGTGGACGCCCAGCACCTTGAGCGCGACCGGCCGGTCCAGCCCCATGTGCACCGCTTCGTAGACCGTACCCATCCCGCCGCGACCCAGCTCGCCGCACGACGCGATAGCCGGCGATCCGCTGGCCCGACTCGATCCGGCGATCCGCAGCCGAGCCGTGTCCCGAACCGGAGCCGGCCGCGGAACCGAGTCCCAGCAAGCCGTGGACCAGCTCCAGACCCTCGAGGGCCGCGTGCACGTCGTCCTTCAGGTCGGGATAACGCGCGGCGAACTCCTCGATCGCGGGAGGCTGACCCTGCTCGGCCAGGGCCAGGTACGTCTCGATCGCCTCGCCCACTCGCTCGTCGTCGTCGGAGGAATCGAACGGGTGACCCTCGTCAGGAGGGCGTGGCATCGTCAATGCGCTGGACCATCGTTATACCTCAAGGGGCCTCCGGGCGGCCCTTCCAGCGAACGTTTCAGGCGTTTCAACCCGCGAGCGATGATGCCGCGGATCGACTTGCGGCTCAGGCCAAAGCGCTGGCCGATGGCCTCGAACGACAGGTTCTCGGCGTAATAGAGCCAGAGGACATCCGCCTCGGGATCGGACAGACCGGCCAGGGCGTCGGCGAGAAGCACGATCTGCTCGCGACGGCTGACGGCCTGGCTGGGACTGGTCTGGGACAGTGCCAGCATGTCCAGCAGCCGCCCACTTTCCTCGCCCGGCCGGAATCCGCCGGCCGCGTCGGGCACCGCGGCATCCAGCGGCACCGCCGTCGATGCACCCACTCGCTTGGCCCGGCTGTGATATCGCCCCAGGTCGGCCAGCTTCTGACCGACCAGCCGGCGCAGCCAACCCACCAGCGCCGCCTCGTTCTGTCCCGTGAACTGAGGGAACTGCCGAACGACCTCGACCAACGCCTCCTGGACCACGTCCGACAGCTCGACGCGCTCGCGGAGCCGCGGGCCCAGGCCCGTCCGCACGACCATCCGTAGATAATTGCGATACAGCGCGCATAACTCACCCAGCGCTTCGGTTTCACCCGCGCGCGCCCTGGACAACAATTCGATCGGTCCGTCGGCCATCAGCATCGGCTTTCGTTCCGAGGGTACCGGGAGGCTGAGGCCATGGGCTCGAATCGACCTGGGTTCGCAGAAGGTGAAGGCGTCGTCCGGCCGCTCGATCTCAACCAAGCTCGCCCTCAAGCCGATCTCCCGCTCAAGAAGTCGAACCGTACTTCTGCATCTCGCTTCGCGGCCCTGTCTCTCTACTCCCAATAGGCGTCAGTTTGCCCTGTGCCGGACCCGGGTCGACTCAAAAAGAGGATTTATCGCCTTGATGCAACGCTGCGCACGGGTCCCTTGACCCCGTCCGATCGCTTATACTTGTCATCTTATCACAACGCTCATCCATCGGCACCGGCCAGCCAGTCAAGCCAACAGGGCGGGTCGCACGCCCAGCTTGATTGTACGTCCGGAGCAGCTCAGTAATATTGAACACGCTGGGAGGCGAGCACTACCGAGCGGAGATCGGCGCAAGCCTCTCAGAGAACGGAGAGATCGTGAAAACGAAGCCCGACCGATCGTGCATTCTCACGGTCAATGGCGGATCGTCGAGCCTCAAGTTCGCCCTCTTCGAGTGGGAACCGGCGGCTGGCGAACCCATGCAACGACCCGTCTCCGGCCGGATCGAACGCGTTGGACTGGCCGATGCGCGTGCCGTCGTTAGGGGACCCGTTGACCAAACGCCGTCGAGCCGGCCGGTGGTCGCACCCGACCTGGGGACGGCCGCGGAGCTGGTCTACGCCTGGATCGAGGAACACGTCGGTTGGCCGGCCATCGCCGGAATCGGCCACCGGATTGTGCACGGCGGACCGCGTTACGCACATCCGGAGCGAATCAATGCCGAACTGGTCGCGGAGCTGCGCCGGATCATACCGCTGGACGTCGACCATCTCCCGGGCGAGATCGCGGTGATCGAATGTTTCCAGCGGCGGCTACCGGAATTGCCGCAGTTCGCTTGCTTCGATACGGCTTTTCACCACGACATGCCTCCCACCGCCAGAATTGTGCCGATTCCGCGGCGTTATGAAGCCTTGGGAGTCCGCCGTTATGGGTTCCACGGGCTCTCCTACGCCTATCTGATGCAGGAGCTAACGCGACGGATCGGCGCGGAGGCGGCGGCTGGTCGCATTATTCTCGCGCATCTGGGCGCCGGCGCCAGCCTGGCGGCGATCCACAACGGGCATTGCGTCGACACAACGATGGGATTTACACCGGCGTCGGGCCTGGTCATGGGCACGCGGACCGGCGATCTGGACCCCGGACTCCCCTTGTTCTTGGCTCAGTCCGAGGGGCTGACAGCCGAGCAGTTCCACAAAATGGTCAATCATGAGTCCGGACTGCTCGGGATCTCCGAGACCAGCTCCGACGTTCGTGACCTTCTCGCTAAACAAGGTCAAGACCCACGTGCGGCCGCGGCCCTCGCCGTGTTCGTGTATCAGGCCAAGAAAGCCATCGGCGCCATGGCCGCCGCGCTTTCCGGGCTCGACATGCTCGTCTTCTCAGGCGGCATCGGCGAGAACTCGCCCGAGATCCGTGGCCAGATCTGCCAGGGGCTCGAGTTCCTCGGTATTGAATTGGACGAAGAGCGCAACGCGGCTAACTCTCCTCGGATCAACGTCGAAGAGGGCCTGACCCAGGTCTGGGTCATCCCGACCGATGAAGAGTCGATGATCGCAACGGAAACGGCACGGCTTCTGGCACAGGTTTGACAAGCCCGAACACCGAGAATAGCTCGCATCGCTTCTCCGCTTGGACAGGATACGCTCCTCGAGATAGACGCCGAGCGCACACACTTTCGCGCGGCGAAAGATCCGCGTTTTGCATCAAGTCCTTACAGCGATGGCAGTTGCGTGTGACACAGGAATAATCGGAACCTGGGCTAATCTCATGATCTCTTTACAAGCATTGGACTTACATGTGACACAGGAATAATCGTTATAAACCGTTCATCAGAGGGTGTTTTGCATCATGTCCTTGCAATGATTGAACTTACATGTGACACAGGCATAATTGTTATAACCTGTCCGCGAAGGGCTGTTTTGCAACATCTCTTTACAGGGATTGAACTTACATGTGACACAGGTATAATCGTTACAACCTGTTCGTGGTGGGTGCGCTGCAATATCTCTTTACAGAGAATGGACTTGCACGTAACGGCGGAATAATCGGAACTTTTGACTGAATCTTAACTCGTTACAGAAATTGGTGTTACGTCTGACGCGGGCAAAATCGGAACACCGGCCTTCGCGATGACAATGAGACGTTTGTCCCGTTTTCTGAGGTATTGGATGGATATACCATGCATGAAGAGCAGTGGGACGACACGGCGCAACTCATTGGAGAACTGACATCGCAACGTCTTGGGCCAGCGGGCGGAGTTGGCGAGTTTCTTGCCCGCCCATTTCGTGGTTTCGGCGTAGCAGCTCGGCGGCGGACCCCGCCCACATCGGCGAAAACGTCGCGGACTGGAGCCGGAGCAGGACACTGCCGAGCGCCGAGTCTTCCAGCGCCATCAGGGTCGCTTCGCGGCGGTTTTGGTTGTACATCGACAGGAACGCCTCGGACGCCCATCCCAGCCCTTGTCCGACGGCTTCTCCCCATTTGGCATAGTCAGCCATGCGCGGCGATTCCAGTAGACGGACCGACGGCAACATGCGTAATCCCCCGACGACCGCGTTGAGCACGCCTCCCAACATCCGCGGATAGTCCGCGTGGAACGAGCTCCAAAAGTCGTCCTCGGCACGGCGAGTGGTGGGAAGGATCGGCGGCAAGTGCAGGAAGACGGTTCGGTCGGTCAGGTCGCCGCGTCGCACGAAGTCTTCGATCCCATTGAGGATCATCGGGCGCTGGGCGTGGATGACGCTCCGTTCGTCGTTCGAGAAGAGCGCGCGGGACGCGATCCCTCCTCCGAACACGAGCTGGCAGAGGCTGTCCGACAACCAGTCCGGTATCGCGCTGATGTTGTCGTACGCCAGGAGCCAGCCGTTGACGGCGGTCGCCATCAGGTCGCGGGTGCTCTTTGGCGGACCCAACAGAGGACAGGATTGAGGGTCGATCAGGAGCCGGAGGATTCGGGCCAATGTGCTCTTGGCCGACCCTTGCTCGCCGTGGATGGCCAGGATCGGGTAGGGCCCGACCGGCCGAGGCGCCGCCGTCAGCCAGGCGACCAGGAGGCGAAAATCGCCTGTGGCGAGATTGACATAGGGCCGAAGTAGATCGATCGAGCCCTGCTGGCTGGGCATGGGGAGCGGCAACTGCCCGTCGGGACGACGAAAGTTAACGTGAGGCCGATCAACCACTGTCCACCCGCTGGCCCGGATCTCGATGGCCCTTCCGCTCGGATCGCCCAGGTCAAGGTAATAGGTCGAGCCTTTGCCGTCGCCGTCGCCGTCATGGTCGCGGCCGACGCGAATGAAGACCGACGGCTTGCCACCGTCAAACCGAGCCCTGGACTCGAGCAGGCTGACCACGCGTCGGACCGCCCATTGGGAAGGGGGCTCGCGACGATCGACAAAGTATGCCTCGGTCAACCAGTCGCGAAATCCCGGCGAGTTGAGCCCGTAGATCTCGTGACGATCGCCGATTTGAACCCGAGCATGCAGCCGGCCGTCGGCCGAGCGATAAAGCCTCGCACTTGAAGCGAGACGCAGCAAAGCATCAACCGGACCTTCGCCCTCATCGGCATCCTCAATGAACGGGTCGTCTTCTCGAGCGTCCAACATGGTGCTCACCGTCTCCTCGATTATCAGTAGTCAACGGGACGCTTGGTCGTTCCACGAACGATTCCCTAATGAATCCAGTCCGAGCTGGACGGGTGGGTTCGTCTCTCGCTGCCGGAGCAAGAAGCGCGCGAGACCAGCCGACCGGTTCGTTCCCTTCCAAGTGATCGACGGGCGACGGCGATTACTCAAGCTTTTATAGGCGTATTCGTGATTTGTTAAGGCAGGATCTTTGGTTTGAGCGGATCTGATGTGTCTGCAGCCCCATCGCTTCAGGCGGTTGGAGTTGATAGGTTCTCACGATCGCGTCGGTCGACGCGGCGTGAGGTGGGACCGATCACGAAATCAGAGCCGATTTCGACCGTCAGGGGAGAGCCACCAGACCTGTCGTCAATTCTCGTGTCTCCTTCCGAAGCGCTTTTCTAAAGGCGTTTCGTCCTTTGTCTCGTCCCACACGAGAGCCGAGTAGGCATGGATCTGGTTCCCCGTTTCGATCGAGTGGCGTAGATCCCCTGCCAGATTGATCAAGTCCAGCATTGCTGGCCGACATGAGCCAGCTTGGGGACGCTCCCTGGCGGTCGCTTGCTCACCCTGGCAGTGGCGCGCTTCGGTGTCGTCGGACGAATGGCGCGTAGCTTAAACGAAAACCTCTACACTGCATGGCTTTACGTCGAATTTCGGGGCGGATTCATGCGTTGATAATATTAATAAATACAGTTTCAACAATCAAAACTTCACTTGTTTCATAGCCATGTATACTGCGGCACATATTTACAGGGATTTTGAATGGGCGTCCGGAAAGAGTCACAAGTCCCTTAATGGTAAAGATTTTCGCTTAAGCTAGCGCCATTCGTGTCGTCGGACCGACGTGCGCAACGCCCTTGCGGACGCCTCAAACACCGGTCGCGCGCACCACATCGGTGTCAAGCGTCGAGCACGGCTGGCGCTTGATGCGGCCCAACGAAGTTGATGCCGAACACCGATCAGCGATCCGATTGCGACCGGCTGAAATCTACCGAATTCCGCTTATCGGCCTTAAACGGCTGCTGCGGAATGCTTCTAGAAGGGCATCTGGCTGTCGTTAATGCAGAAGCGGTGCGCCCCACGACCGCTGGCCGAGTACCGGGCGACGACTTGCGGAATAAGGGGCGCACGTGCAATTCCCGCCGCCTCCACCTCTTGTGTTGTAACTTGTTGTATTGAAAGAACTTGCGTACATGCGGGACGCGGGCGAGTAACCCGCCGCACCTGAGAACCTTACGCTGCCAACGCTGATCGTAAGCGACCCACTACAAACAATTTGAGTCGATGCTCTCACAAAGGCGCTAATTCGATTATCGTCCCAATTCGCGGGCATCGAAACTAAACTCCCGGCCAATATCCGACGACGGCAGATTCTTGATGGCGATGAAGCCGAAGAGCCCTCGGTTTCGTCCAACTATAGCTCGACAATGGGTCCAATTCGATAAGGGCCTACCTTACGCCGCCCCCCGAGTCGCACTGCCAACGACGCTCCATTCTGGCACGCTCATGTATCGGTCCGCTTCGGTGGCTACCAGACCAGGCAAGGATGGTTATCTCGGGCGCTTACGAATTCGTGGAGGTAGAATCTAAAGGGGCTAAAACTTCAAAAGAATTAAATATGTCCCCTTCTCAAGCCTGCCTCACGCTGACGGGACTTTCGGGGTGCGGGGAGTCGCGCGGCCGTATCCGACGAAAGCGGCACCCAGGACGAGGAAGACGAGCGCCGACGCAGGCTCGGGAACCGGTGTCTGCGTTCCCGGTGGCTGCGATGAAGGTGAATAGAGGGAGTTTACTGTCCCGTAAATGTTCGTTGTTTCTGCGTCACCGGTGTAACCCCAAACCGAGAAGCCGGCCCCGCCGCCGAAATCCGCGAGATTCAAACTGGGCGGCGGATTGCTGGAACTGAAGGGGCCTCGTGTAACCAGGTTATTATTCCATAGTTCGAGTTCAACGCTGACGGTCTGTTTCCCGCTTCCGCCAAGCGTTTCAAAAATAGTAAAAGAGTCGTCGCTGGATGAATGGTTGATGAGGAGCTCATCCGATTGGACCGTGCCGAAGGAAGACGACGGAGTATTCCCCAGGTTAAAGGTGAGTGAAAGCACCGGCTCGGTTGGGTCCAGTGGGACACCCGTGTACCCGGCCATTCCCGGATACGGCGCGGTCGCCGGATTAATTGGCAGATCCGTGTCGTACGTCAACGTGCCGGTGAACTGGGTGGAACCGTTGTAGGGCTGAGACAGCGTGCCGCTGAAATCGTAAGTTAGAGCATCCGCGCTCGCTTGAGAGGCAAAGCTGAGAAGAAAGGCGACGAAGCCGAACTGTCTAACAGATTTCGTGAACATCCTTGTTCCTTTCACAGTTAAGCTGTGCGATCCATTCGGTTGCGAGGCGGCATTTATAGCCTTTTCAGGCGTCAAGCACAAGGGCGAATCGGATCGCTGTCGGTACAGGGACGCGGGTCGGAAACAGGGACGCGATTTGTTTCGCATGCCGGCCGACCCCAGCGGTCGATCAGTCCAGCCAGTTCTCGAGTCGCAAGCCTGGCACTCTTTCGAAAATCGGTTCCGTTGGTAGACAAGAGAAGCGCTTGGTTGACCAGCGCCGTCGCGGCGATTTTCAGATCCCTCGAGCCGATGCGAAACTTCTGCCGGCGGAGATCATCAAATTGCCGGGCCGCCGCCTCTTCGAACGCCACGATTTCAAACTCCCCGTACAACTCGAACAGCAAAGTTAACTCGGGATAAACGACGACGTGCCGCAACGCCGATTTCTCCTTCGCGATCACGGCCAGCCGTCCGTACATCCGCTCCTCGACCGTGACAATGGCCACACCGATGACTTCGGAAGCCGACACGGCATTGAGTCGATCAATCGCGCGACGGTCACGTTCACTGTCGGGGTATTTCAAGAATGTCGTGTGGTCCGTGTCGAGCAGGATCATTCGGCGAAGTCTCCCCGCCGCGCGCCTCCGTTTCATACACCATAAGTCATTTGGCCACAAATGTTTAAGTCTGCCGTCGAGCCAGGCTGGTTTCCCGCCGCCTCGAGTCCCGCAGCGCAACTCATTATCGGCGGATGCGACGAAGAGCCTTTTGGTCAGGTTCTCAAAGGCCGGTGCTGAAAGGTGCGACGGCCGCGCCATCGGAGCCTTTGGGTCCCGCCGAGACCATTAGTTTGAGCGGCTTCGAGGCCGTGTAGCTGCCCAGGGTCAAGATTATGGAGGTCCCTCCCGAGCCGAGCGCCATCGAAGTAACGATCACATGCTTTGATGGCGATTTCTTGGTCTTGCCCGCCTGGGTCACCAGGTATGTGGCACCGGGCGATCTGACGCCCAATTGAACTTGAGCACGAACTCCGTGACCTTTTTCTTCTTGATCTTCACCTTCATCCGACTTTCGCCCAGGAACACCGGAGGCACAGGTGCGGGAGGTGGATTTGAGTTCGACGTCTGTGGAATTTCCGTTTCCAGACTAAACGTACGGGCTAGGGAGAGACCGTTCGCGGCGGTTGAGGTGACTTGCACGGAGATCGGAGACGTCGATTGGGGTACCGTTTGGCCCGGCTTGAGCTCCAGAACATCGTTGACAACCTGGAATCGTGGGTCGCTGACGGTGTACGTGGACTCGCCGGGTGTGTTGGCAGTGGTGGCTGCTACGTTCGGATCGTATGTTTGCAGTTGGCCGACTTCAACGCCGGCCGCATTGGGCTGGACGAACTCGTTGCTGAGCACGATTTCCGTTGGCGCCGGGGCGACCTGATTCACGACCACGGTATAGGGACTTGTCAGCGACAGCCCGGCAGCGTTTGTCGCGGTGATTTCTAGCGGAATGGTCGGAGCGGTGAGATAGACGAGAGACTGACCGGGAATCAGGTAGAGTTCATAGCCCAAACTGGCGTTGCCGGCGACTGTGAACCGCGGGTCGTTGACGAGGAACGTGAAATTGGTGGATCCATCGGGATCAACCACGGAGACACGGCCGATCGGGACACCGAGGACACCGGGTCCCGCTGCAACGGACGTATTTTCGTTGATTCCATTGGGGCTCGTGACTGTGATCGAGGTGGGAGCCTGCGACGGAGGCACGACCTCTTGCCAAGCCAGGGGATGGGCACCGCTGCCTCGTCAAGAGCCGCCTCGCGCAACACGCTTACTGGCGACGCCCGGAATCGCGGATCGCACCCGTCGGACTAATGGCCGGTCGCGGAAAGTGCACGCTCGATGAGCTCGGCGAGTTTGGAGCCGCGTTGGGCGTTGTCGCGGGCCTTTCGATATTCGGCGACCGCCTCCTCCAGCTTCCCCTGGCCACTCAGGACGATGCCGAGGTAGTAGTGGGCGTAGGCGAAGTCGGGCTTGAGCCGGATCGCCATGCGAAACTCGGCGGCCGCGTCCGGCTTCCCTTGGTCACACAGGATTCTGCCGAGGTAGTAGTGGGCCTCGGCGTGGTCGGGCTTGAGCCGGACCACCGTGCGGAATTCGGCGACCGCGTCCTCCAGCTTTCGCCTGGTTTGCATGGCAATGCCGAGCCTGTAGTGGGCGTCGACAAAGTCGGGCTTGAGCCGGACCACCGTGCGGAATTCGGCGACCGCGTCCTCCAGCCTTCCACTGGTTTGCATAGCGATTCCGAGCCTGTAGTGGGCGTCGACAAAGTCGGGCTTGAGCCGGATTGCCATGCGATACTCGGCGGCCGCCTCCTCAGGCTTCCCCTGGTCACCCAGGACTGTGCCGAGGTACCAGTGGCTCTCGGCGAAGTCGGGCTTGAGCCGGTTCCCCGCGCGGAATTCGGCGACCGCCTCCTCCAGCTTCCCCTTGGCTTGCAGGGCGAAGCCGAGGTTGACGTGGGGCTTGGCGTTGTCGGGCTCGAGCTGGATTGCTGTGCGGTATTCGGCGACCGCCTCATCCAGCTTCCCCTGGTCTTTCAGGACGGCTCCGAGGTTGTTGTGGGCCGAGCCGAACTCGGGCTTGAGCCGGATCGTCGTCCGGAACTCCGCGATCGCCTCCTCCAGCTTCCGCTGGACTTGCAGGGCGAAACCGAGGTAGTAGTGGGCCAAGGCGTAGCCAGGCTGGAGCCGGATCACTGTGCGGTATTCGGTGATCCCCTCCTCCAGCTTCCCCTGGTCCGTCAGAGCGTTGCCGAGGTTGTAGTGCTTCTCGGCATCGTCGGGCTTGAGCCGGATCGCCGTTCGGTATTCGGCGACCGCCTCTTCCAGCTTCCCCTGGTTTTTCAGGACGGTGCCGAGGTTGTTGTGGGCTACGTCGAAGTCAGGTTTGAGCCGGATCGCCGTGCGATATTCGGCGACCGCCTCCTCCAGCTTCCCCTGGTTTTTCAGGACGGTGCCGAGGTTGTCGTGGGTCGCGGCGTAGTCGGGCTCGAGCGGGATCGCCGTTCGGTATTCGGCAACCGCCTCTTCCAGCTTCCCCTGGTTTTTCAGGAAGGTGCCGAGGTTGTTGTGGGCTACGTCGAAGTCGGGTTTGAGCCGGATCGCCGTGCGGAATTCCGCGACGGCCTCCTCCAGCTTCCCCTGGGTTGCCAGAATGGCGCCGAGGTTGTAGTGGGCCACGGCGGAGTCGGGCTTGAGCCGGATCGTCGCGGAATTCGGCGACG
Organism: uncultured Planctomycetota bacterium; assembly: GCA_963779785.1. Taxonomy (GTDB): domain Bacteria; phylum Planctomycetota; class Planctomycetia; order Isosphaerales; family Isosphaeraceae; genus CAVRFS01. The sequence continues at coordinate 82,131 of CAWAAW010000064.1, read as the reverse complement.
GCCTCATTCAGCTTCCTCAGAACAGCCAGGGCATTGCCGAGGTCGTTGTGGGCGTTGACGAAGTCGGGCTTGAGGCGGATCGCCGTCCGGAATTCGGCGACGGCCTCATCCAGCTTCCCCTGGTCTTTCAGGACGGTTGCGAGGCTGTCGTGGGCCTCGGCGTAGTCGGGCTTGAGCCGGATCGCCGTCCGGTATTCGGCGATCGCCTCATCCAGCTTCCCCTGGACCTGCGCGGCGAAGCCGAGGTCGTAGTGGGCCACGGCGTAGCCAGGCTGGAACCGGATCGCCGTGCGGAATTCGGCGACTGCCTCATCTAGCTTCCCCGTTTTTGCCAGGGCGGTGCCGAGGTTTTTGTGGGCCACGGCTGAGTCGGGATAGAGACGGATCGCTGCCCGGAATTCGGCGACCGCCTCCTCCAGCTTCCCCTGGTCCTTCAGGGCGAAGCCGAGGTTGTAGTGGGCCAAGGCGTAGCCAGGCTGGAACCGGATCGCCGTGCGGAATTCGGCGACCGCCTCCTCCACATTCCCTCGCGCTTGCAGGGCGATGCCAAGGTTACGGTGGGCGTCGACAAGGTCGGGCTTGAGTCGGATCGCCGTGCGGAATTCGGCGACCGCCTCGTCAAGCTTCCCCTGGTTTCGCAAGGTGTCGCCGAGGTTGTTGTGGGCCTCGGCGTAGTCGGGCTTGAGCCGGATCGCCGCGCGGAATTCGGCGACCGCCTCGTCCGGCTTCCTCTGGGCTTGCAGTGGCGAGGGCGAGGTTGTAGTGGGCCTCCGCGAAATCGGGCCTGAGTCGGATCGCCGTGCGGTATTCGGCGACCGCCTCCTCCAGATTCCCTCGCGCGTAGCAGGGCGCTGCCAAGGTTACTGTGGGCTTCGTAAAGGTCGGGCTTGAGTCGGATCGCGATGCGGAATTCGGCGACGGCCTCGTCCAACTTCCCCTGGTTTCGCAAGGTGTTGCCGAGGTTGTTGTGGGCATCGGCGTAGTCGGGCTTCAGCCGGATCGCCGTTCGGTATTCGGCGACGGCCTCGTCCAGCTTCCCTTGGCCACTCAGGATGTTGCCGAGGTTGCTGTGGGCCTCGGCGAAGTCGGGCTTGAGCCGGATCGCCGTGCGGCATTCGGCAACCGCCTCATCCAGTTTCCCCTGTTTTTTCAGGGCGTTGCCAAGATTGTAGTAAGCGATGGCGTCGTCGGGCTTGAAACGGATCGCCGAGCGGAATTCTGCGACGCATTCCTCCAGCTTCCCCTGGTCCAGCAAGGTATTGCCGAGGTTGTTGTGGGCCTCGGCGTAGTCGCGATTGATCAGGATCGCCGCGCGGAGCTCGGCGACGCCCTCCACCAGCTTCCCCTGGTGACAGAGACGGTACCGAGGTTGTAGTGGCCCTCGGCGAGATCGGGCTTGAAACGGATCGCCGCGCGGAATTCGGCGACCGCCTCCTCTGGCTTGCCTTGCGCGTGCAGGGCGTTGCCGAGGTTGCTATGGGCCTCGGCGTAGTCGGGCTTGATCCGGATCGCCATGCGGAATTCCGCGACGGCCTCCTCCAGTTTCCCCTGGATTCGCAACGTGTTGGCGAGGTTGTAATGCGCCTCGACGTCATCGGGCTTGAGCCGGACGGCCGCGCGGAGATTGGCGACCACTTCCTCCGCCTTCCCCTGGTCTAGCACGGCGCTGCCGCGGTTGACTGGGAGCACCGCAACGTCGCCGTTGGTGGCAACAGCCTCGCGATCTGCGCCGCCTCGAACCCCAGGCAGGTCGCCGTGCCGATACCCCCGACCATGACGAAGGCGGCGGTGGCGACGAACCTCAACTGGCGCGAACTGCGCCGGGGTCCGTTCCATCCATGATCGCGGAGGCCGCGCTGGCCGAGTGCAGCGGGCCATGGGCGATCGAGGTGCGTCGCATCGCGGATAAGCGGCGCGGTCTGTTACGGTCATCGCGTTGGCCTCGGTCAAGAGCTGGGTTCGGGCAAGACTTCCTCTCTACTCTGGTTCATCAAGTCTTTTCGTATCTTACCGAAAATCGGCGGACATGTGTGGGTCTCAGGTTGGGTGACAGCACCGGACGTTCTGCCGGAACTCTCGATGAATTCGGCCCCTGTCCGTTTCGGAATGACCGAGAATCCCCGGAAGAATGGGGACCGTCGTACCGGTCTAGGGCCTTGGATCATAAAGAGTGCGGGAGGACCGCGTTGGAGTGCGCCCAGACCAACGCCAACCGGGCGACGAAGGCCCGCGCTCGACCGTTTCAGCGGGTTCGCCGGGCACGCACCGAGCATCTTCGCGCGGAAGAGAGCATGCGGCCATCCGCTTGAGACTTCAGGATCGTGCTCAAGTTCGGAGGCAAATCCTCTGTAGATGGATTTCCTCGTTCGCCAAGTTTGAACTATTGTTGAATTAATACGTCGGCAGGGGAGATTTGGCCTCGGCGGAGAGCCTGAGATGCCGCTCCTCTTGCCGCGCATTGATACCGCGCACCATGAGGAAAAGTGCGATCAAGAATTGCGCCCAGAGGAGAAAATGGACTTGATCAGAGAGATTCTCGATCGCGGCAACCGGAACCCCGATATTCTTCTTTATAAATTCACCAATTGTACCGTTAAACAGAATGAGATTTACGAACGCTGCCCAAGCCCATCCGAGCGAGATCGAGCCGCCGCTCGAATCCAGCGGCAGCTTTGGAAGGAACGATCGGGCTGCCCGATTCGACCCGAGCGGGATCGAGCCCGCACTCGGCCGGCTGACGGGAAGGAGCACCGCCTCCGACGGGACGCTCGACCTCACGATCTCGGCAAGAGCTCGGAAGGGGACAACCAAGTTCACGCATGGGATGAAGATTGAAACGACCGCCTTCGTCGGCGAAGAGCGTAAGCCTCGCGCTCCGAGGGGGATGAGATTGCTGTAGGCACGGTACATCCATGCGCAGAACACGGCGAGCGTGATAGGGGCCAGGAGAAGTTGAAGGAACGTCGTATCCCATCGAGTCGTAGCCCCATTGAGCCTGATCGTGGCCGAACCGATCACAAGGAGCAGGAGCTGGGCGAAGACGAGGATTGCCGTCAGTCGCGTATACCAGGTGTTCGGCCGGAATTGACTGATCTGGCCGTCACCATCTCGCGTTCTGGCCCGGCCGTGATGAGGAACTGAGGGGATCGATCGGGATCGCACGCATGAATACTCCCGCACTGGTTGTGAAGTGTCGGTGCAGCCTGCCATCCCACACGCTAATTCGGCCAAACCGACTGTCAACTAATTTTTCCAATGCGGAGCGTACGCGAAACCCGCTTCGCAAACTACTCTGCCGACAGTTTCTCCATCGCTGGATCCAGATGAGGCGTCACAGTCCGCGCCACGAATCCCATAGTTTGTCGGACGGGAAAGTCCGATGGCCCACGCGATCGCCGCGATCTCCCGCCCCCCGGACCTCAGGCGCCGGATTACCGCGATCTTTTCGACCTTGGCCGTGATGCGACGGAGCCAGACCGAAAAACGCTGACACGCTCACTGAATAAACTCTATTCAATCTGTCCAGATGATTATATTTCATGTGCTCAGACCTACGGAACGATATGCATCGCGATGATGATCTCCGTTCCTCGACAATGATCGTACCATCCGCCGTGATGAGCCGGTCCGGCCCAGTGGCACCCAGTTAAGCGTTACGCGGTCGAGCAAGACCGTCCTTCGGCTGCCAGTGCCGCGGCGGAGCCGCACGCCGCGACCGGCCGGCATCAGACAGATGCTCAGCAAAAGGACCCGCCGTGTCGCCACATCGATCCACGCTCCCGATGTCATCGCCACACCTGCCACAGCAGCACGAGTGCCACGGCGACGACAACCAGTGACAGCGCGAATACGATGTAAAGACCGGGGAGTAAGAATGGCCGGCCTAACGCCGAACTTGACGAATGGCCGGACGACCAAAGAGAACAGGATGAGAGAGAAAGGATGGACAAAAGGCCGAACAAGGCGAACGGGATGATGCAGAGCGCCGCGAGCCACCGCGGGAAGCCCTCGAATATCCCTATCCATCCGGCGGGGCTGGTGACGATCACGACGATAAAAGCAACCGTGGCCCCACCGCCGATGAGGGCGGGAGCCACGCAGCCCAGCAGAAGTGGGGGCGTAAAGACGACTGGACAGACTCAGAGGCCGAAATGCCCTCCGGGTTCTGCGAAAGATCCAGGATGGGCACAGTCGGCAGTCCTTCCTTCGAGCTCTCGAAAGTCGGCGACGCGGCTTTCAGCAAGGCCGCCACCATCCTCAGCACTGTGCCCAACGCGATGAGCAGGCCGAAGTCGGTCGCCATGCGGACGTAGTCACGGTCCTCGGTGCGGAACACGGTCACGATATGAGTGCCGGCCCCCAGGACGGTCATGACGAACCAGAAGGTGACGTGTTGTAACTGCGACTTCTGCTCCGGCGTCCGGGCGGCCCGGAAACAGTCATAGAGGCTGTCGGCGACCCCGGTGATGAACATCCAGTAGACGGCAACGAAGACGATCTGAAAATAGGGGGAGCGCAGCCAATCCACGGCGATGACAGACCCGAGGATCGCAACCAGGATCATCGACCCGAACAGGGCTGTCAGAAACTTGCCAAACTTCAGTCTAAGCGGGGCAGTGATGGGCAGGAGAAGTGGCATCGAGGAGATCCCTCACTGGTTCAGGAGACTTGGTGCGACCGGCAAAGTCGTCGTAGAGACGACGTCGCTGGTGCCTCATCCCGAGGCGCCACGTTTGGACGCAGTCTCCCCACGCATCAGCGGCGAGGTCGGGACTTTGAGATCTCGTCGACATCCTGGGAACCGGCAAGCGATCCTGACAGGAAAACAACGTGGTCGGGAGCCGATCCCGACTTTCGGTTTCTGACCGCCTTCCTCGCCCTTATCCGTTGCGAACCGAATCCCTACCTCTGAGCTGTGGCCGCCCTGTAGAAACACACTGGAGATGAAATCCGGCCGACAGGAATATCAGCGTGAGACGAGTGACATGATAGGGATGGTTATTGAGAGAGTGCAATTACAACAAGTATTATAAGTCGAAGCGTATTCCACAATATGAAATAGTCTTGAAATAATGATGGAATGACTTTACTAATACCGAATATACCTAATGCTTTAATTAAGAAAAGCCGGAAAAGTGCTCCTAGAGGCTGCAAAGCCTAGGAGCGCTATATGATACAAATAATAATGATTCCATGACGCGTTGCATTCGAAAACTCCCGTTTCAGTGGGCTATCTGAAGCGAACTCCTCTCCGCGATATTCCGCGCTGCCTTCTGCTGCCGCCGGTCGTGTGCCGCGTGGTGCCGGGCCGGACTGCCGTGCCCGGCGAGGTACGGAACATCCCCGAGCGGCACGCCTTGGGTTAGCAGATCGGTGATCGTCGTCACTCGGTTATGCGGCCGGCCACGTCATGGTTTGACGCCAATCATTAGTTCGGATAATCCATGATTATTCGAACTATAACCGACACACATGAAAGACGCAAGGAAAAGGTGGTCGAGTGAAACTAAACTCCGGTCAAGTCGAATAGTTAGGACCAAATGGATAGAATAATGTGTTCGGCCGAACCATTTGGTCGCCCATCTGCTGACAATGGCGATCCGCTGGATCGTGAGTACCACTAGCGCCAGTCGCCTGCCAACGACGCGGCGTTCTTCATGGTTCCGGCGACGATGGCCGCGGTTTCGGTTAGCTATTTCAAGCATCGGAGTTGAGCATGATGTCCCCGAACCCGAAATCATCGGAGTTGAGACCGATCAGCGACTTGGAGTACGAGTTTCGATCAACAAGACGGCAGCACGCTTAGTGGCTGGACAGGGTACGGCGTGACCGGCGAAGTGCGCCCCACACCAATCGGCACGCTGCAAAAATGCGCGGACTGGTGCCGGACCCAAGGTGCGGCGTGGTGAAGTTCGCCGCGGACGGGCCGGGCAGGCTTTCGATTTCGGTGAGCCGGGCGTGCTGGACGGGGCCACCGCCGAGTCGCTCGCCTCGGGCCGCCACGGGCCACGACAGGTTGGCCAGATCGTCAAGACGAAGCCCCCCAGGCGGACTGCTTGCGGATTCTGGATCAGAGCCTGGAGCCACGCGAGCCCGCTCTTCAAGCAACCGGCCGCTTGAGCAGCCCGGTACGATCACCGGGCTTTCTCACGGGTGGGCTGGACAATCCCCTTCCCAATCACGCCTAAGGCCACTCACGTCCGATCGAACGCCTGCTGCGGACGTTGACGCGCCGCGCTCATTCGCGCGCTGGGGAATCGGAATTGCTTGGTTTGTTTCACATCGCTCGCTCCTTTGCGAGACGCGTGCCCGTGGCTCCTCAGTCCACCGAACAAGGCCCTGGCCACGGCGCCATTCCCTTCAGGGATGGTCGGCCGTTTTCCTGAAGCCCCAATTGCGGCCTCAACACGAAAGGCCGGGCTTTCCGACGGCAAACGACCATTATCGAACGACCTCTCGGCCGCACTTGTTGATCAGCCAATGGCCCAATTCCACAGGTGCCGACCGGATTCTTCTCTCTTCACGCTCGACATCCAAGTCATCGATTATCCGGCGGCGGCGAATCCAGGTTGAAGTCGAGGCACCCGGCACGCCGGAGGAAGTCTGGCAGGCCATCGCCAGCGGGCCGGGCGTCTCGTCGTGGTTCGTGCCGGTCGAGTTCGAGGAGCGCGACGGCAAGCCCGTTGCCGTGAAGTTGAATTTCGGGCCCGGGCATGGATTCCGTTCTGGTGACGGCGCGACCGCCAGAAGTTCGCTGCGCTTTAGGCACTCTTGATCGAGTGACTCCGTCCATGCCTGTTATCGTGCGGAAGGATTAGCCAGGATTTGTTCTTCGATCTGATCCGGGTTGTACTTCCCAGCGAGAAGATCGTTGACGCTGATCCCGTTTTTGTCGAGAAGCTGGGCCACCAGGAGATGGTATCGCAAATACAGGCCCGAGAGCTCGGTGAGATCTCACGATCGCCTCTTCGAAACTGTCCGATCGCCTGTTCGTAGGAGAAATCGGCCCCCTTCGCGATGTAGTCGGCGTAGCCCTCGTTGATCCAGCTCGGAAGCTGCCAGAAATGCGCCGCTCCCAATTCGTGGGCAGCCAAAGTGTGCGTGATGTCATGCGTGATAAAATAGCTGAGTGTCCGCTCGCCCGGTATCTCTTGACCTGACGGGCCGACCAGACGATTCGCATCGATGTGAGCCGCTCTGAGATAGATCCGGCGTGGTTCAGATTTGGGGCGAAACCAGTAGCTGCCTGCTGGTGGGGCGGACATTCCTGTCCGCCCAGGGTCAGCGGCGGACAGGAATGTCCGCCCCACGGAGCTGCTACCGAATTTTGAACCATGCCTAAATCCTGTCATTCAGTGGAGCGTAAGTCAGTCCGCCAACACGGTATCGGAAGTTCGCGAACAAGATGAACCTCCAATCGCGGTTGCAGATGTATACGGTGCTCTGTGGGGTCGATGTTTGGTGAAACAACGATGTCGCCCCAGGCGATGTCGGACATCATCGAGCACTCGCCCGGCGGAACGAGCGGGAATCGGCTCATCCGAGAAGAGTGTGATGTTCCCTTGAGTAAAGGTGTACGCGAACAAGAGGCCCGGATGACCGAGAAGGACCAGATAGACGGCGAGAACCGCAATGACGGTTACAAGCGATAGGGCAGCCCGCTTTCCTACTCGCGTCCAGCCTGTCCGTCGTTCGTCTTTAGGGGCGTTCCTTATCATGGAATAGGACCTGATCATTGAACGTCGAGTCGCCGGGCCTAGACGTGCCACACTATCCAAGAGAAGTGATGCCACGCGCTATCCACCACTAACGTTGCACTCCATCACGCCATCGAGAGAGCGTGATTGTATTGACAGCATTAATTTGGCTGTGGTATACTTGTCGCGGAGCGGGGGATCAGTGGGTCCGCGATCGCTCTCATGTCATTTTGACGTATCGAGATTCACTCGGTTATCTGGCGTGTCCAACGGGTTGATTTCGACTAAGTACTGGGGACGAGCAGACCGGTCATCCTCACCTCGTCACAGGACCCATCAATGCGTCGCCGCACGTACTTCAGCGTCGAACCCTTGGAAGGGCGAGCCCTCCTTTCAGGTCTTTCCTATAGTCTGACGACGAATGCGGCTACCTACCAGATTGGCCAGCCGATCCAGATCCGGTTTACCGAGACCAACACGAGCACCCAGCCAGTGACGGTCGAGGTCAGCCCGAGCGAATTCACAATCTCGATGCTGCCCAAGCCGCGAGCGCATCGCCAGTCTGGCAATCGGATCCAGGTAATCAGGGCTTAGCCCCAACGAGCGAGATTTTGCAGCCGGGACATTCGGTCGTTCAGACGGCGACCTGGAATGGCCAGGCCGTCCCCTCGAATAACGCGACGGCTCCGAGCTATGTGTCTGGATCGTTCGTGGTTACCAACCCGAATGCACCCCCGGGCACGACCGCGGTCTTCCAGATCACGTCGCCGTTCACCGACACGTTAACGACCAATCAGTCGGTGTATTCAGCAGGCGAGCCGGTCCAGATGACCTTTACGATGACCAATACGAGCGATGAGCCGGCCTCGGTCGTCTGGGGGGCGGTCAACGACGGCTTCATCGTGAAGCAAGGCAGTCAGGTCGTCTGGCAGTCGAACTCTGGAGTGAACCCGCAGTTCCTTGTGAACGATACCGTGCAGCCCGGTAAGTCGTTGACGTTTCCGGGCACGTGGGACGGGACCGTCGCCAGTGACTCAACGACGACGACGCTCACCGGCTCCTTCGTGGTCACAAACCAGTTGGCCCCCTCAGTGTCGGCGAACTTCCAGATCGCGACGCCACTTTCCGAGAGCTTAAACGTATCGCAACTCGTTAGCGGCTCGGCAAATGCCCCGCTCAATTTCGTTTACACGATCACGAACAACAGCAATGTGGGTGTCCAATTCAACCTGGCACCGATCGACTTTGTTGTCACCACACCGATCGGCACAACGGCCGGTGCCACGGTCTGGGAGTCCGACTCCAACGCGTCGTCACAGCCTTCGACTACTGAGACGTTGCAAGCCGGGCAATCGATGACTGAGACGGCGACCTGGAATGGCGTCGCCAACGAGGGAACTCTCACGGGTGCGAATGTCTGGGGGGCCTTCAATGTTGCCGCAACCGGCGCGACGACGGCGATTACGCAAGGTTTCCAGATTGCGAATCCGCTGAACGTGTCTGTGGCGACAAATCAGTCCACCTATCAGCCCGGCCAATCCGTCCAGATCACCGCGACGGAAACCAACTCAAGCAATCAAGCAATTACCATCCTGAATACCCAGAATGCGTTCACCGTGGTGAGCGGTTCACATGTCACGTTCCCGGTGACGGATGTGTCTTCTAGTGCCCCGTTTGTCACGTTGCAACCGGGCCAGTCAGAGACATTGACGGCAACATGGGACCCGAGTGCAGTTCAGGGCGGGACAGGGAGCACGACGGGTACGAACGCCAGCGAGTCCTACTCCATCGACTTTAAGAACTATATGGGAGTCACGTCGTCGTCCCCGTTCGTGATTGAGTCACCGCCAACAGCTCCGACATCGCCGCCGACGAATCCAACATCGCCCCCGACGACCCCGACCTCGCCGCCAACGGCTCCTTCGTCGCCTCCATTAGAACCAATAGCGCCTGTCGTAAACCCGAACTCGCCGTCGGGCGAGAGTTCGAGCACGCCAACGTCAGCGACTTCGAATTCCGGCCCAATCTCGGTGATTCTTACGACGAACCAATCGGGAAGTCGATCCGGACATCCGGTCCGTCTCACCGTCAAGCTCAAGAACGTCACGAAGACGAGCCAGCGTTTGGCGGCCAATGCGAAAACCGACGGCATCACCGTGCTGGAAGGCTCGACCGTTGTCTCAAAGATGACGAGAAGCCTGCTGACCTCGAAGGCCAAGACTCTCAAGGCTGGGCAAAGCATTCAGCTCACCTCGACGTGGAACGGTAAACCGAACCAAGCCGGAATGACGAAGCTGAACCCCGGCCTTTATACGGTGATGGTCAATGAGGGCGGCTACTCGGCTTCGACCACGATTCGGATCAATTGAGACGCGTCTTCGTCCAGCCGGCAGAAGAATTCGTCAGTTGGCTCGGAGGTCCACGCCCATTCCTTCGGCGGGTGTTGGCGACGAGCGGCGCGAGCACTGGTAGAATCACCACCAGGAACAGGGTCACCGTGATCATCAACGGTCCGGCCATGCGAAGGCCCAGGCCGTCGATCATGTTGCGGATTACCGGGGCAAGCAGCACCAGATTTGGGATCGCCGCGCTCAGGATGAGCATCGCCCCGCCGACGAACGAGGTCTTGCCATCATCGCCCCACTCAGTCCGACCAGCGCAAACAATGTCGGCCAGGCGAATACGTAGCTCGAGTTCGGCAGCCATCGAGCGGTAATCACCGTCAGGACCAACCACCAGGCGAGCGCACCCAGTGCCAGCCCTTCCAGTGATCGACCGATTGCCACCCGACGGAGGATGGCCAGCGTAGTGACAGTCGCAATCATCAAGCACACCGACAGAATCTGTAGGTCGATCGTCGCCCAGGCTACACCCAGATTGATCGTCATGTCGCGGAGCACCATCCAGAATAAGTGCACAGCGAAGACTGAGGCCAAGGTTGCGACGGGCCAGGTCAAAACGCCCATCCCCATGTCGGAGATCGTCACGCGCTTCGACCCAAGTCCGAGCACGACCACGCCCAGAAAGGCCAAGGTGACACCGAGCGCGATCGGCATTGACCAACTCTTGGGATAGAACACGACGGTTCGGCTCAGCACAGATGTATAGATCAGGTCTTCGCTCGATGGCTGGTCGAGTTCAAGGTTGCCGAAGTGTCGCGTCATCGCCAGGGCATTCTCGCCGAGGTGCTGGACGGTGTTCGGGTCGAGGTTCTCCACTGTGTCGGTAAAGGTGTGATAGTTGCGGAAAGATCCAATGAAGGCGAAGTTCAGGCCGGCGAACCCGGCTCGCTTGAAGGTCGTCAGGTCGGTATCATTGCCAAGTATTGGGTAAACGTCCATGCTCACCGACGACGCCAGCGGGCGTGGGCTCGCCATGGCAAATTGGCGGATCAACCAGCCGTTATTGACGCTCGTCTCGAACATGAATGATGGGCCGCTGCTGCCTCGCGCGTCGAAGTTCAGGACAACGCCGACTTCCTTGGCCCAGGGATGTTCGTCGACGAAGAGTTTCGAGCCTTGGAGGCCGCGTTCCTCGCCGTCATCGACGAGTGCGATCACGTCGCGCTCGAGTGCGGGGCCGGCGTTGATCGCCCTCAAGGTCTCGAGTACGGCGGCCACACCCGAGGCGTCATCTCCCGCGCCGGGGGCGTATTGGCCCGTGTCATAGTGGGCACACAGGAGAAGCGCCTTCTTTCCCGATGGACCTTGGCCCTTCCGTCGCGCGACAACGTTTCGCAACGGAGACTTTTTGTCCTTTGGCATTTGGATCTCGGGTTCGAGCCCAAGATCGGTGAGCCTTTTGATGAGGACCCCGCGGACCCGCTCGTTCTCGGGCGTGCCGGTCGGATGCGGTGCTCGGGCGATTGCCCGGACGATCTCACGGCGCGTCCCGACGAAAACTCGGTCGTGGGCGCGTCGGCGGGTTTCGCGGCCGGAGGCTTCTGCACCTCGATTGCAAACCAGGAGATGGCGACCGCCAGAAACAACCACGACCCAAGCGAGCCAGCCGCGATCACCGGCAATCATGATTTCTGGCTACCTCGGGAAGGAACTCAGACATCAGAATTCGGATCGTCGTCTCTCATGGATCGAGCCACCGATCCCAAAGCGGGTGGTCCGGTCCCGCGATCGACGGCATTGGCTGCCGGACCTCCGCGGACTCGGCTGCGTCCGGCCGCAGGGATTCCCGGGAGACCACCTTCCTCCATCCGTCCGACGTACGTGTCGGGTCATCAAGCTGCTGGGCCGCCGATCCAACTGAAACTCCGCGAAGCCATTTCCGAAGCGAAGCCAGTCGCGCATTGGGGGCCCTGAATCACGTCCAGAGTGACACGATACTCCGCACACCATTCCGCCACCCTTGATGATCGACCAATCAGCGCCGGACTCCAGCCGGAGATTTGCGTAACCCGACATCCCAGAAACGGCCATCCGCTCCGAAATGACCAATCGCGAATCAAGCTACGCACATACCGTTCGACGAGCTCGCGGTCCGCGGTACCATCATCGATTCCGACGGGATAGGACTCGACCTCCGCCCGCCAGACTCCCGATGTCAAGAGGTCGGGATCGCAAAGTCGCCACGTGGTTTGCGGGAAAGTTTGTGCGAGTATGTCGTCGTCTCGGGGATCCGACGAGGACAGGCCTTTCGGCGCAAGAAGCGCGATCAGCACAATATCGGACACCGAGCCCGAGATAACCACGGAGACCGATGTCGAAGGCGGTCGCGGCAACGGTCCAGCCCGTCGCCCAGAGGACCAGGAACGAGAACAGCAAGAGATGTTGCGAAGGTAGCCGGCGTGGCCGTAGGCTGGCGATGCCCTCCGCAATCGAAGCAATGAACCAGACCGGCACAACGGCAACGAGACCCAGCAGGGCGTACACGGTGCCGATCCAATATCGTGTGCGTGGAAGCCACATGGTTTGCGCCTTGAGTTCCCAGTGACTACCGATTATTCGATCCGAATCGTTCCCGGCGGCATTTGAGAGAAGCGTACTGGGATTGTACCGAGAGTCGACGAAATCCTCCAGGAAACGATAGGTGACCCGGAGAACGATGAGGCTGTCTCAATTCGCGTCCCGAGGGAGTTGGTTTCACCGCGGTCTTGATGAACGGGAGATGTTCGCTGAGGATAGGAAGTTGAGTCACGTCCCGTCGATTCGGCGAATGGTGGAGTTGGCGTCTGGGTTCTCGATTGGAGGAATCAACCGTGTACGATCCGATCTCTCGACGTTTATTCACCAGCCTGGCACGGGCTTGGTGGTCGGTTCCGCGACACGTTCGGCCTCGGCCGACGACAAACCGGTCGCGCCTTCCGCCCGCTCATCCCGTCGAGGCGTCATTTGACCGCGATTATCCTGCGCCGGGGTTCAAGCCCTCCTGGAAGAAGCCGCAGATCAATCGCCAGTTCGTGCAGGATTTCGTCATCTATGCGCACTCGGAGCTGGACATGGTCAAGAAGCTGCTCGACAAGGAGCCGATGCTGATCAACGCCGTGATGGACTGGGGCGGCGGCGACTGGGAGAGCGGCCTGGGCGGAGCGTCACACATGGGGCGCCGCGATATCGTCGAGCTCCTGCTCGAACGAGGGGCGCGCATCGACATCTTCTGCGCTGCCATGATGGGTCAGCTCGATGCGATCAAATCATTCCTCACCCTCCAGCCCAAGCTGATCGACGCCCGAGGTCCCCACGGCTTTACACTACACTTTCACGCTCAAGTCGGCGGCAAGGACTCGGAGAAGGTCCTGGATTATCTCCAGTCGATCAAGCATATCGAGCTGAAGCCCAATCCGTTCCTCAAGAAGTCCGACAGGCCCGGCCAAGCCGCCGAAGTGAAATGGGTCCGTTGATTGTGGTCTTCTTGGCTCAACCGAACTCGACGATCTGGCGACACTCGAGAAGCGCAACTCGATGCGACCATTTTTGATGCTCTCCCTCGCCCTGACGGTTGCCAACGGGTTGGCGAAAACCGGCCTCGCCGCGGAAAAACGGCCGAATGTCTTGTTCATCGCGGCGGATGACCTCAACGATTGGGTTGGATGCCTGGCAGGCCATCCCCAGGTGAAGACACCCCATATCGACCGTTTGGCGCGGCGAGGAACGCTGTTCACCAATGCGCACTGCCAGGCACCGCTTTGTAATCCGTCGCGATCGAGTCTGCTCACCGGTTTGCGGCCGACTACGACCGGTATCTACGCGCTCGAGCCGGGAATCCGCACTGTGGCATCGCTGAAGAATCACGTCACCCTGCCGCAGCATTTCAGCGCCCAGGGCTACTTCACCGCGACCTCCGGCAAAGTCTTTCACGACGGCTCGATCGCGCCGGCTGACCGGACTCGTGAATTTCAAGTCTGGGGCGACGACGACCGGGACGCCGTATCCGCCCGAGAAATTCGTGCACACCCCCGACGACATCGCGGCGATGGACTGGGGTGTCTTTCCCGTGCGCGACGAGGACCACGGGGACTGGAAGATCGCCGACTCGGCCATCGCCCAGTTGAAGCAAGCTGCCGACGGACCGGCCGTTCTTCGTCGCGGTCGGCTTTCGGCTGCCGCACGTCCCGTGCTTCGCGTCCCAGAAGTGGTTCGACTTGTACCCGGAGCAGTCGCTCCTGTTGCCGGAAGTGAAGGCGGACGACCGTGACGACGTGCCGGCGTTCTCCTGGTACTTGCACTGGAAGCTCCCGGAGCCTCGGTTGTCGTGGTTGAAGAAGGCGAACCAGTGGCGCCCGCTCGTGAGAGCCTACCTGGCGAGCACCAGCTTCATGGATAGCCAGGTCGGTCGCGTGCTCGATGCGCTGGACGCCACCGGCCGCGCCAAGGAGACGGTGGTCGTACTCTGGTCCGACCACGGCTGGCACCTGGGCGAGAAGGGGATCACCGGCAAGAACACGCTCTGGGAGCGGTCGACGCGCGTGCCGCTGATCATCGCCGGGCCCGGTGTCACAGCCGGCGCGACCTGTGCCCGGCCGGTGGAGCTGCTCGACCTCTACCCGACGCTCAGCGAGCTCTGCGGCCTGCCGCCCCGAGCGGTCTCGACGGCCACAGCCTCGTGCCCCTGCTCAAGAACGCGAACGCCCCACGCCCCTGGCCAGCCATCACAACCCACAACCGCGGGAACCACTCGGTGCGCTCGAGAGCGCTGGCGTTATATCCGTTACGCCGACGGGACCGAGGAACTCTACGACCACCGCAACGACCCACACGAATGGAAAAACCTGGCCTCTGATCCACGCCTCGCCGAGATCAAGCGCGAACATTCAAGCTGGCTAGCCGTCCGGGAAGCGCCGCCCGTGCCGGGAAGCGCCATTCGGTTCTTGAACCAGGAAGAAGGCATCTGGTACTGGGAGGGAGAACCAATCGTCCCCGGCGAGTATTTCCCACCAACGCTTGAAACGAAGAAGCCGGCTGCCGCGACCAAGGGAGTCGCACCGAGCTCCCGATGATGACCAGGCTGGGACCTCATCCAGAGCCTCATTGCGCCACAACGTGCGTTTCTTGATGCAGTGTATTGTCGGGACCCTGCCCGAAAGTCTTTCCCGCGAATTCTTTGTGAAACCTCGAGCTCTTTCACATGGCCGGTTCAAAGTCGGCATCATTCGGGCCATACCAGCCCGAAGCGTAAGCGAGGCGAACTCCAACCCTCGCTTACGCTTCGGGCTAGTATGATGGGCTTGACGACTCCAAAAAAATGTTGTCCGAGAACCTGAGTTGTTGAACCGGCTTTCACCATGAACGACCTCTTCGCGAACCTCCAGACATCGACGATCGCGACCCTCCTCGTGGTCTCGATGGTGCCGACCTATCTGCTGATGCTGGTTCAGGCTGTGTACAACGTGCCGCTGCGGAACAACCACGCACGCCTGGGAATTGCCTCACTTCAGTTCGCCCGAACGACGAAGCGCTCGCAAGAGATCGTCAATTCGTGGGGCGACAAGGTGCGGACAGTCGCCATTCCCGGACTCTGGCTGGATTATCTGTTCCTCATCTCCTACGCGATCACGATGGTTCTCGGATGCGTCTGGTCCGGCCCGGCAGCTTGGCGGCCGGGTCGAGTGGCTGACGAGGTTCGGCGAAATCTTGCCATGGCTGATGGTCTTGGCCGCATCCTTCGACGCGACCGAAAACCTGGCACATCTGATCCAGCTTTACTCGCGGCCCAAACCACCGTGGCCCTTGGTTGCATTTCTTTGCGCGTCGGCCAAGTTTCTCCTGATCGGCGTGGGAGCGATGTACTCGCTGGCGGGTGTTGCGACCTGGGTAGCCGTCCACCCCATTGACCGGCTTCAGATTGTGATCGCCGTGATGGGTGCGGGGGTTCTCATGTTGCTGTTATCTGCAATCCCTACCCGAGCTTCTCCGTTTCGCGTTTCGGCACGCGGCGATCGTGTTCGTCGTTGTCCTGGTGTACGGGTTGGTTTATGGACAGATCGGCACGGACTATGGCATTGTCTCGCTGTTCTGGAACGATCGGCTCACGACCCGGATCAGTGCGAGCCTGGCGGTCACATTGCTGCTGGCTGACCTGGGAATTGTCGTGTATTTCGCAGCGCCGGAGCTCGTGGCGGCGATGATTGGTCCACCGCCCTGGGAGAAGCCAGACACCACTCGAACCGTCGGTGAGAACTTGGCGTATCTGAGCCGGTTTCTCACCAAGGGGGGCTTGCCGTTCGTCCTGTTGCTGCTGGCACCCGCCTTATTGCCGGCTGTATTCCCCGGCGTGCCGCGGACTGCGGCCTCGATGGACGGCGGATGGGCGGCGTATGCGATCGACGCTTTGATCTGGGGCTCGGGCATCGCCATCGGGGCCATCGTGCCTCTGCTGTTCCTGCTCTCGATCTCGGCTGCTCTACAAGAAATGGTTGCCGCGCGGGCCCGAGATGAAGGAGGACCGGAGGATCTCGATTCTCATCTTTTACGTGGCGTTCTTCGGATTGTACGCACTGTTCGCCTTTCCTTTATATGACTGGACGTCTCCCGCGTTCGCGATCTGCACGCTGCTGGGTGTTCTGCTGATGATCTACGCCCTCTTCCAGTACTTCGTCAATCAAGCGAGCGCGTCGTTCGGTCGATGGCCGGTGCCTCCCGGCGCGATCCTGGCCGGCCTGTCGGCTCCTTATCTTTGGGCTGGCGAACAACGATCCATACAAGTTGAGTTTCCCGGAGATGACGGCCTATTACCATGGCGGCAGTCGCGGGATCGTCGATCTACGCGAGGCAGTGCGAGAACAATATGGGCACGAACGGAAACCGCTGCCTCAAGGCGGTGCGACTCTGATCGAAGATCGAGTCGCGCTGCAAAACTGGCTCGCCGTGGTGAAGGCCAAGGACGGCGCAGGCAGCAACGCTCCAGACCAACAGAGCGCGGACAAACCCAAGCTGGTCATCGTCTCCATCAGCGGCGGCGCGACTCGCTCGGCGTTCTGGTCGGCCGTTGTGCTCGACCGGCTCGAATCTCAGATACCTGGCTTTGGCAGCCATGTGCGAATCGTCACCGGCGCTTCAGGAGGAATGGTGGGGGCGGCCTACTACGTCAAGCAGCGGCACGATATCAGCTCGGGCATTGCCGCGAGAGCGTTATCATCGATGATCCCGCTCGATAGTATCACGCCGGTGGCTGCCTACATCGCGTTGCGCGAGGTTTGGCATTCCATCTTGCCGAGAATGGCGACCAGCGACCGAGGTATCGTGCTCGAAGAGAACTGGAACGACATCAACTTCCCGATTCAAAAACTGCGGCTGGATGAGGAGAACGGAAAGATTCCGTCGATCATCCTCTCGCCGATGATGATCGAGGACGGCCGGCGGTTGCTGATCACCAACCTTGATCTGTGGCCACTCGCGGCGGCGGGGGGCAGTGAGGTGACGGCGAAAGATCCAGGCTCACGTTCCCACCTTTTCTCGCTTTCCGCCGTGGAGTTCTTCCGTCTCTTTCCCTTCGCGACCGGATTTCACCTGGCCACGGGAGTGCGCATGAGCGCAACGTTTCCGTATGTTTCACCGGCCGTCAGTCTGCCGACAGACCCACCCCGACGTGTCGTCGACG
The DNA here is from genome assembly GCA_963779785.1 of uncultured Planctomycetota bacterium. Classification (GTDB taxonomy): domain Bacteria; phylum Planctomycetota; class Planctomycetia; order Isosphaerales; family Isosphaeraceae; genus CAVRFS01. The sequence continues at coordinate 64,384 of CAWAAW010000064.1, read as the reverse complement.
CGGGCTATTACGACAACTATGGCATCCAGTTGGCCGCGGCGTGGGCTCAATGGAATTTCGACTGGTTGATCCACGAGACCTCCGGGGTCGTGCTGGTTCAGATCCGTGACGCGATCAGCGAGGAAGAGCGACTGGACGTCGTCGATGCACCGACCGGATTCTGGGCGACGCTTGCCCGCGGCGCCCAATTCTTCACGAGCCCGCTCGAGGCGGCCGAACAGGCGCGGTCAGCATCCGGATTATTCCGCAACGATCAGGATGTGCAGTCCTTGAGCGATGATTTTACCGAATACTGGAAGCGTCGGGCACGCAATCAGATCAAGGACGAGGCTCAGCAGAAGCAGGCACTCGGGCGAGCTAGGGCATTCTTCACCACGGTTGTATTCGAGAATTCGGCCGAGGTGACCTCCGGGCACACCGATCCTCGAGACACAACCCTACGCCAACGGCGCGCGGCACACCACTCGTCCCGGGTGCCGCTCAACTGGTATCTGAGCGACGCCGAGCAGAATGCACTGCGGCGCGCGATCCTGACGCCACCCGCCGGCATGACCAAAGAACAGCGATTCGCCAGGATCGCGGAATTGAGGGAACACGTCGTCAGAACGCATGGAACCGCCAGGAGCTATTGGCTCAGCGAGCTCCAGACCGCGGTGAACTACGAGCAGTTAGTTCAACTCAGTCAATGGTGGAATCAAGCCGGTCCGGTTCGCTTCAACCCTGATCATTTTCCGCCGGCGGGTGAGTGGGGAGTCGCTCGTCGATGTAATTTTGGGCGACGTGGCAACGGATGTAGAGGTGCCAGACGAACGCCAGGTCAAAAAGAACGACGGCCAGCCACCAGACGTAAAGGAACGCGGCACCAGCGAGAAATACCGGCCAGATCGGGCCCTGTTCGAGGGCGGCGTCGGTTACAGCCCGCATCTCCGAGGCTCGGCCTACCGCCCGCTCCGCGTCGCTCCCGCAGCAACGGTCATCGTTCCCCGCCGATCCGGAATTCTGGCCGCCCGGCTTCATCCTGGAATCCCGTGCCAGCTCGGCCAACTGGACGAAGGCGCTACGGACCTTGTCGTCGACGGCCCTTGCGATCGCAACTCGGTCGCCGCGTTCGACGCCCTGATTGATCCGCACCTTCTCCTCGTCGGACACGCCGGGAGGGCTGAAGACGAATTGTGTGATCACCATCATCAGGATCAAGAGCCCGCCAGTGTAGATCAGCGGCTTCGTGCCGACTTCCGGGAACGCCCAAGAGACTCGCCAGGCCCTGTACCCGATGCACCACGCCACCGCGATCAACTCCAATGACCGCCAGGGGACCGCGGCGAGCCAGGGCCCAATCACGGGCGGTCGAGCAGTCCGGTAGCCGGTACCACCCCGGACAGGAACGCGTCCGTAACCCGCAGCCCCAAGATCACGAGCACGACCGGGAGGAGCGTGAGCAGGACGGGCCGCAACGCCTGAACCAACACCGCCAGCGCCGTGCCCGCGGCGAGCGCATAGATGAGGTACAGATTATAATCGTTGAAAAACGGGTCGTTCCCGGGCGTCTGGGTTACGATTCTCTCCATGCTGTACCGGTTCTCGGGGAAGACCAGTAGGTACAGTGAACTGAACAGCGCCGCGAGGACGAACGCCCAGACCCTCCACCGCTATTTCCCGAGCCAGACGCGGCATCCTCGCGATCAGCGACATCCCGGCGAGCAAGCCGAAGACGCCGAGAACGTTTTCCGAAGATCTGAGTGGGCGTCTCGAACCGCGCGCCGATCGGGTCGAGATTGCCACGGACCGCTTTGTAGATCAGGTAGCACGCCAGGAAGAGCAGGCCCGACGCCATCGCATAGGGCAGTGGGTAGCTCGTCAGCAATGCGAGGAACTTCGTGCCGGGCACGTCGAACCGCGCCTGCCCGCGCTCTCCGGAGCACGGAGCCCGTCCGGTCGACGACCTGCTCGATAAAGTGTCCGAAGACCTCGGGGTCGCTCCAATAGTCGTTGTGCGCCTTCCCCGGGAAAGTAGTAGCGGGTAAAGCCAATGTCGTCCTCGCCGTCCTCGTCCCGGAAGGCGAAGAACCGGCTCCAATTCGTCTGTTCCTGTTTCATCCAGTCGCGTGTTCGTTGCAGGTTGAACCCGATCGGGTCGCCGAAATCGTAGTAGTTCTTCCAGGGGATCGCCGGGATCGCTGGGTCGGCCTTTTCGGATTTGTAGCGGTCGAACAATTCGGGCCAGAAGCAGACGTGCTTGTTCAACGGCGATCCGATCGTCATGAATCCGCGGATGCTCTTGGCCCAGGAAGCGCGCTCGGAGAGCCCCTTGAGCAGGCCCATGAAGGCGACGACGGTCCCTTCGCTGTGCGCGATGATATAGACCTCGGACTTCGGGAGGTAGCGGTGAAGCTTTTCGAGCACGTCGTCGAAGATCTCGAGGAGCTGCCGGCGATAATCTTCAAACTCGGTGACGACTTGGACGTCGTTCAGGTAGTCGTTCAGGAGCTGCTTGAGGTCGAACTTGAAGAGGCCGGCCTTCTCGGCGAGAAAGGAGACGCGGTCGGTGACGATGACGCCCTGAATCAGCTCCTCGATGACTTGCTCCAGTCGCTCATCGTCGTCCTGGGTCCGGGTGGGGACGCCGGCTTTTTCCGTTTCCTCGCGCAGCCGGAGCCGTTGCACCAGGGTTCGTGCCCACTTCTTCGGCTCCTCGAGGATGTGCTTGTCGGCGGCGGGAATTCGGGGGACGTTGGCCCAGTAGATCTCCGCGAAGCCGCATTGGATCGGCGGGTCGCGGACTGGGTCGGGTATGAACGCCTTGGTGACCGTCCCGCCGGGCCCGTGGAACCGCCCGAGCGGCATCGCCGCGGGTACGCCGACGTAGTCGCAGACCCGAAAGGCGACTGACTGCACCGTCTCACCCTGGAACTGGTCGCCGATGCCATGCACAGCGACGAAGATCTTCTTGACCGGACACCAGGTCATTGATCAGATCCGACAGTAGCGGCCGAGTCTTGTCCGGGATCTCCATGAGCTCGTCGAGTTTGTCTTTTTGAACCGCGGCTACAGCTTTAAGGTTCTCGCTAACGCTCACTGTCGCGCTTTCCACCACGCGCTTGAGTGCTAGCAGACCCTCTTCGCCCGGCGGGATCGCCGGGGGTGTTTCGTTGATCAATTTGGCGAGCGCGAGCAACGCATCATTCAGCTCGTTCAACGTCTCGTTCAGCAGTCGCCGGCGGCCTTCGCCGGATAGCTCCTGCGACTTGTCCTTGGTCATCGCCTCCGGGACCGCGCTCGGCGCCGGCCAGCTTGATGAGGCCCGTGAGGATTGTGGTACGGTAACCGCTGAAATTTCCGGCGGGCCTCTTCCGTGGGCCAGCCGCATTCCTGGAGATCGAAAGGCATTCGATACAGCCTCCCACGAGATTATTGCGGCCGGGTTCCCTGCTGCGGAGGCCAACGCCGAGATCCGCCGCGTTTCGAGCCGGGCGCCCGAGGAGCCCTAGGGCATATACCCCGGCTCAGGCTCGCGGCGCGGCTCGTCATTGCTCTTGTGCCGCAACTTGGAAATGGCTTCGTAAACGACCCGGCGGGCCCGATTGATGCCGCCGAGCGGACGGTGCTCCGGCAAGCAGTGCCAGGGCGTGTACGACAGATTCTCGCCGAACGACATCTGCGCGGTGGTGTCAAACGTCTGGCGCGGGATCACGATCGTGGCGACCTTGCGAAAGGGCGCGGTCTGGGCGGACCACTCGATCGTCGCGTCCTCGACAGGCATCGCCTTGTTCCCGGGGGGCGTCTGAACCTGGACCAGGAAGTCGAATCGAGCCTCGGCCCGGTCGAGGTGGGCCGCCAACGCCGCTCGAAGCCGATCCGGCGACGTCATGTCCTGGCGCTCGGGCACTTCCGGCGGGCGGGCGTGCGGGCGCGCCGAGTATTTCACGGCCTTGTCGCCAAGCGCGTAGGGCGTGGCGCTCCAGTAGATAATCTCCAGCGGGCTCTTCGGCATCTTGCTCACCGCGGCGCGGAGGGCGCGGAACTCGTGGAAATGCAGACCGAGAATGAAGTAGTTCACGGCGATGTACGCGGAGCGCTTCTGGCGCTCGGTGCGCGCCCAGAACATGATGTCCTTGAACAGTGATGGCTTCGATGCCCGCTCCATCACGTCGCCGAGTGCCCGGTTGCTCCGCGCAGTTCCGTGAGAAAAACACGGGGTGGTCCATCAGGACGAAGTCATGCGTCCGCTCATTCCGCTCGTCGTCCAGGACCTTCGGTCCGTCGACGTCCATGAGCTTGATCGCCATGCCGTGGATGTCGCCGACCCCGTCGTCGTCCTGCGACCCGTTCGAGTAGCGGACCCAGGCGGGGTAGGTCCGGGGCTCGCGGAAGATGCCGACCTTCAGTTCCTCGGGCACGTCGGCCTCGACCGTGAATTCGGCTCGGACGCAGCCGTGCTGCTTGGGGTGCTGACCCCGTCGAACGGGTCGGCGGTCCTTGTCGAGGATGACGTCACTGACCCTCGAGATATCGGCGATATCGTCCGCCTCGCCCGGCGGGACTTTTTCTTCGGGGTGGACGGCTTGCGTCTCTGACATCGGCGGAAGGCCCTCGCGTTTCGGTCTGGTTCAAAGTGACTTGACGTACTCGATGATCGCCGCACGCTCGTCCTGGTCGAGCCCGGGCCCGATGACCCCGAAGAACGGCGACGGCGACACCTTGTCGTCGTGGGCTTTCTTCGTGACCCTCGCGGAGATCTCCCGCCGGCGCTTGCCGGCGCTCCGCCTCGGTCAGTTCCTGATACTCCTTGAGCTTTATCCCCAGCAGCTCGGCCCACCGCTCTGCTGGCGACTTGGTGGGAGCGAGGTCGGAGGTATGGTTGATCGCGAGCTCCAGCTCGAGCAAAGTCAGGTCGCGGAACTCGTGGCCGGTGTTGTAGTTCCCGGCCAGGCTTGTGTCGATCGTGAAGTCATTCTCGCCGCCGTCGGTCCGATAGCCGACGAGGTCGGTGTCGAACTCGGTGCTCCCGATCACGAACGACCCCGGGCGTGCGGCGACCGGCGAGAGCAGGGCGTCGAGGTTGGGCACGGATGCGTTGTGGAGGTAAGGCGGGGTCGCCCAGACCCCGTCAAGCGGGCGGGCCTTGTACTTCACGTTGGCAACGAGAATGTCCTTGTCCGGCATACTCCGCTTGTGGTCGCGCCATCGGTCCCACTGCGCCCGCTCTGCATCGCTCAGGCCGGCGGCCTTGAAGGCCCGCTCGCGGATTTCCTCGGTGACGACCCGCAAGCCCTTCACGGCCGAGGCCGTGATCGTGGCCGGGCCGTCAACGGCGGGGTCGGCGCTCGGTTGCGTTGGTCCGCCCTTGCCGAGCTGCCTCGGGCCAAGATCCTCTAGAGCGTTCTTTGTCTCCAGTGGGAACGGGTCAGGAACCAGGGCGAACCGCGACGCGAAGTCAGCGGCCTGCGCCGGGTCGGTGCCGATCGTGGCGAGGTCAAAGAGCGGGGTCTTGAGGAACCGCCGGTCGAATGGGGCCGGCAGGTTGGACTTCAGCCAGTACGTCGGCTCAGTCTTCACCAGGTCCTCCTTCAGCTCCTCGACCGTCGGGCCGTGGCAGTCCACACAGTAACGCTTGTAGAGTTCCTCGCCGCGCTTACCAAGTCCGGCTTGAGTGGAGGGAACCCGGCGAGCTTCACGGCATCGGCCCACTTCGGGGCGAGCAAGCCGCGGTAGGGCTCGGGCCCGCCGAGCTGATCCTCGATCAGGTGGAGGTGGTTCACGTTCACCGTCGACTGGAGCAGCCGCGGGTCGCCCGGCGTGACGTTTGTCCGCGCGCCGACGCCGAGCGCCTCGCCGATGTTCCGCACCATGACCATGCGGATCGATCCGTTGTACTGGACCCAGTCGAACCAGGATGTGCCCCAGAGGTGCGGGAAGTTGACCGGCGCGACGGCTGCGACGACGTTTCCCGGCTTGATCGGCCCGAACACGCGGTTGCCGATCAAGGACAGCGCGTCGGTCCGCGCGGCACCGCTTTCCAATTCGTTGACGTGCCGCTTGTCGTCTTCCCGGCTCGACTTTGCTGCCACTACGAACCAGTCGTCCACCTGGGCACGGAGCCGCTTGCGGGCGTCCCACGTGTCCCGGTCCTTGAGCACCCGAGCGGCGAACGACTCGAACCGGCCCGGTACATACAGCGTGTAGAGCACCGCTTGCCCGAGAGCCCTCTGGAGCGCGCGAAGGTTGACCACCGCCGACCCGCCCTCGATCAGGATGTCGACCTTCTCGCCGCCAACTTGCCGGTATGTCAAGCGCCCGGTGTGACAGGCCGCGCAGGTCAGACCGACCGCGTTATAGGGCCCAGCGTTGAACGCGTGCGGCTTGTCCGTCGGGGCGGTCGGGTCGACGAATTCCCTGGCGATCGCCCAACCCAATGGCAAGAGCCCGTCGGGGTTGAGTTCGGGGTCCGACTCGCCGGGCAGAAACCCAAGCCGGCTCATGTATTTCGGTTCGAGGAACTTGCCGTGGCCGTGGAAAATCCCCACGTCGGGCTGCTCGAGCTCGATCAGCCAGGCGTACGGCATGATCGTCGTGCCTTGGTTGATATGGCGGAACCACTTCCGACCGGCGTCGTCCCAGTGAAATCCGGGGTCATTCGGCCGGAAGCCGTCCTGTGGCAGCGTGATGATTCTGGATTTTGGGGCGAGGGCCCGCTCGACAGGCAACTTGGGCGTCATTACCTGTCTCACGTCGAGCGCGTAGACCGCGATAACGAATACGAGGAGCGCGATGCCGGCCAAGCTATAAAGGAAGTTGCGGATGAACGTCCTGCGAAGCGACCGTAGTGTCGCTCATCGAATCCATCACTCCATCGACCAATGGGTGAACGTGACGCACGGTCTCCGGGCAGGCAACGATCGAAACGGAGCCCGGGCCACTATCCCGTCAGCGGTCGCCCCCGGGACCGTCCCCGGGGGGCAACCGGCGCTCAGACTTTATGCGGCTGGGGCGACTCCGCCCGCGCCTTGCGAGCGTGCCAGTAGATCAGCGCCCGAGCGTGGCCGAGCGACGCGTGGTCGTCCGCGGTTTTGGCCAGCGGCAGGTTGATGGAGTCGTGCGTCCGGTTGGCGTCGAACGACAGCGCATCCATCTCCTCGTACGTCAGGGCCTTGTTGAGGTGGAGCTCGGCGATGTCCAGCCAGGGGAAATTTCGCTCTTCCCAATAGACCATCGGGTTGAGCACCTCGGGATCGTCCGCGGGCCGGATCTGGGCTTGGAGCAGATAGTTGACCGTCAGGTGATTGACCCGCACTTCAAAGTCGCGCCGGCGGTAGTCGGCGGCGCGCTGGTCGTCGGGCCACGGGAGGCTGTACGTTTCACCCTTGGCGCGGATGTTGGGGGGGAACAAACCGCGTTCAGGCCCACGGTCTCCCGGGATCGACCGAAACCGGATGTACCGGAGCACGCCGGCCTTATCGGTAAACTCGAAGATGATCTGGCTATGGTAGTAGAACTCCGTGTACGATCCGCAGCGATAGCCCTCGGACAGCTTGTTGTCGTCGATGACCCCAGCCTTGAGCAGCGGCGCACGCGTCGCGCCGTTACTCTCGCCGGGCTTGAATGGGGTGTGGACCATCGTGTTGAACGCCCGCGCCGACGGGACAAACATCGTGGTTCCGGTGTTCATCATCAGGTCGTGAAAGCCTGCTCCGGTCTTGTCGTCATCGGTGAGGAACTTGATCGAGATCGCGCCGCCGTCGAGGAACCGGTCGTCTGTCTGCGGGCCGGGCGTCGCGTGTCGGACGACGATCGGGTAGGTCTTCCCGAAGCTGAAGAAGTCGTTCTCGGGAAAGTCGATCGGCGTGATGATCCTCGCTCGGCCGTGGGCGGCGGCGCCGGTCGTGTGCGTGCCCCGGCCGTGCTGGATGTCTTTGGCGACGTGCACGAACAGGTCGATCATTTCCTGGATGACCTTCTTGAAGTCGTCGTCAATTCCGTCGAGGAATGCTTGTTCGGGTCTGGCCATGGGTCGGTCTCACTCTCTGAGAGGGATTCGATGGGGGTTGTTAGTCCGATCACAACGTCTTGAGATATTCGAGGAGGTCCTCGAGTTCGGTACGGCGGTCGGGGCCGCTCCAATCGAGCCTGCGGGGCGATCCCGAGGCGTCGACCGTGCCATCATCCTTGACGCGGATCTCCTGGCAGTGGCCCGAGTTTGAGGCGCCATCCCAGCCCGTGTCAAACATGATCGCGGTCGGCGCCTCCGTGGCCAACGCGGCCGCGTCGCGAGCATCCCAGGCAAACCCGACGTTAAGCGTGTCGTAGCGGATCACGCCGCGGACGAATGCGCGGGGCCGTGAGCTCTCGGGATTGCCGGGCGCGAGTAGGTGGCGGAGGGTCGGGACCGAGCCGTTGTGCAGGTAAGGCGCGGGCCCAGATCCCGTCGAGCGGGATGGCCGAATAGCCCTGGCGATCGAGCCGCGTCCGGTCGTTGATGATCTCATCGTCGGTCAGCTCGGTCGGCTTGAAGGTCGTGCCATCGGCACGCTTCGCGATAAAGTTCTTGTCTTTCAAAAGGAACGCCGCCTTGAAATTGTCGAGCAAGAGCTTCTTTCCTTCGGGGCTCAGCACCTGGGCGCGGTTCGGGTCTGTGCCGATCTCGGAGAGTTTGTAGATGTTCTCGTTGCCCGCGCTGTGGCAAGCCGCACAGTTCGCGGCGAAGAGCGCCGCGCCGCGCCGCGCTCGAGGCATATCGACCGCAAACGGGTACGGCGGAGCCGGTAGACGAGCCGTGAACGTTCCTGTCAGCTCAGCGTTCATCAAGTTGCTGCCCACCGGGCTCCCGACCACGGCGGTCATGGCCGCGACGTTGCGAATGATCGACTCCTTCAGGCTGCCGTCGAGCTGGCCATAGCGGCGTTCCGTCTGCATAAAGACGCTCAGGTTGTCCGTGGCCGTGGCGTTGCGATACGGCAACTCGGGGTACGCATTTGTGAGAAAGCGTTTCAACGATCCCGCCACGTCGTTTCGGTCGATCACCTTGCCCAGCAGAAACTTCGGCAACAAGTCACCGGTTCCGTCCGACTGACCGGGGCTGCCGCCATCGAGCGGGGGGGCGGTGGCCTTGGAGTAGCTGGTGGCGAGTTCCTTCACGACCGCATAACGCCCGATCTGGACCTTCTGGCCGAACCCTACGAGCATCTTCGCCACGTAAGCCGGGTCCTTGTACCGCTCGCGCTCACGGGTCTCCGCTTGCGCGTCGATCCCGTAGCGGCCTCCGTAGAAGTAGCCCTCGGGCTTCGACGCCACGATCTTGATGAGGCGGCTGGTCGTGTCCTTGATCTGGGCTTCCGCGGACATCAACCGTTCGGCCGTCAGCTCGACTGCCCTGCGGAACTTCCGGACGTCGATCTGCGTGTTCGGCGCCCCGACTAAAAGCAGGTCCAGCCCTGTCGCGACGCGAACCTTGCCGACGTGGCAAGCCGCGCACGTCAGGGTTACCGTGTGGTCCACCGCCAGCTCGCCATCACCCTTGCCCGGGTTGAGCGCCCAGCCCAATCCGAGCGGTAGCGGGCGATTCGGGTCCTTTGGGTCGTCGATAAAGCCAAACCGCGCCAGCCGCTCCTCAGGGGCCCCCCAGATGTCCGGCGCGAGGTCCGGGAACGACCGCATCAGAAGAAACGGTGTACCCGCCTCCTCACCGTGCATCGCGTTGGCGAACCAGTCGTAACCGACTGCCTCTGCTTTGAGGTACTGCTCCAGCGCCTCCTGCCGGGTTGCCCGGATGGCTGGCCAGTCCGCATCGGACAGCCCCGAAGACGCGGACGCTGTGGGCCCGTCTCCCGCAGCGGCCAGGCAAACGAGCAGGACCATCATCAACCGATTCATCTCGAACCCCCCGGAGAAAACCGCGTACAACTCTTTACCCTCATGCAGTGCTCGACTCGTCAGCCCACCGAAATGCTACGTGCGCTTCCAGACGATGGCGAGTCTTATTGAACGTTGGATCGCAGCCATCCCGGGGCGTCGTTTTAGAGTCGGTCGACGGAGCGGCTGGATTATGAACAATCCGAGTCCTGAAAACAACTATCTACTGCGCGATATTAAGCGAAGTTCAGATTCCCCAAGATCGCGACGTTGTCGAAGTAGCTCTCCCAAATGCATACAAGTACCAAGAGCGACTGGCTCAGCGAATTCTATCGCAGAGTCCGGAAAGTAGTGCACGGGGAAGGGAGACGATGACGTCGAAACCTCGACCCATGAGCGGCTCCCTGGTTCAGGCTGATTCCATCTATGTCGCACCTGATTCGATCTGGTTGAGCCGAGGGATATCGCGTGGAATCCAGAAGTGGATACGCTTATCGCAGCCTTCGCAGATCGCGTCTTCCGAGAACTCGATCCGGCCGATCCGGGACCAATTGGGATCCTCAAACATCTTGACGCGAATATCGTAAATCAGTTTGCCGCCGTAGTTCTTCAATCGAAGCTCGTCACGAAAGTCGTCAGCATCGACTCGAGGGGTTCCCTCGGCCACCTTGAGCTGGAGTAAGTCAGGGGTGTGGACGCGGTCGCCGGGCTGGAGGCCCAAGGTCGAGATCGGATAGAGCTGACGGTAACCTGGGCGGGTATCCATCAGCCGGAAAATGATCCGGTTAATGACGTTGGCGGCAATCGCCGGACCGACGGCGGCATCGTTCATGGGCGCGATGTCGGTGATATGTGGCTCCTTGGTACCCGAAAGTGTGTTCACCGTGACGAAGTTGCCCGGCTTGACCTTCTTGGTCGGATCGAGAGTCGGATAAACCTTGCCCGCGATGCCGAGGGCACGGCGATAACCACGAGTAAGGTCCAGTCCCGCGACGGAGAATCGGGAGATGCACAGACCCTCGGAACCCGGCGCGAAATAGCCCGTATAGGCCAGTCGAGGCTCGTCGATTTTGATCCCGGTGTACGGATCGCGCGGACCGTCTGGCTGATTGCCCGAGTCATTCGCGGGTTTCTCGATCTTCCAGAGACCGGAGAAGCAAATCCCGTTGGCATGGATCAATTTGTCGAAGCGAGGACGGATGTCTCGCTTGTCGTGCATGTTGCGGGAGGCGTCGTTGAAAAACTGGATGAACGTCTTGAGGCCAAGCCCTTGGTGGTAGGGGAGGTGGGCGTAGGGTCCCGAGAAGGTGACGGATTTGACCTCGTTGAACGTCGACCCGTCATAATCAAATTCCTCGCTCGCGCTGGACATCAGGGTCCCTTTCCTCTTCGAGATCGATCACGGTTTCGTTCGTCTGGCTTTCCAACCTGACCTAAGAATCCGGACGATCTGCCGGATCAAAGCTTCTTGAGGTATTCGACGAGAGCATCCTTCTGGTCTTCCGGCAGGTCGGTGCCGTAGACGTGTCCTGCGTTACCGTTGCTTTTCTGACTTGTGTCGTAGCGCGTGCCGATTTTTTTGGCCTCGTCGGAGAAGGAGTCGAAGCCCACGTCCTTGGGGTCGTAGAGGTCGTTGCCGCGCCAGAACACCTTGGGACGCTCGGCTGGCTTCTTGAGCAGGTCGCGGAGGGTGGGAACCGAGCCGTTGTGCAAATATGGGGCGCGGAGCCAGATGCCGTCGAGCGGCACGTTGACATAGCCGCCGTCGGGGCCGTCGGTTCCCCGGAAGTCGTTGAACTTCCAGGGATAGCCCTTGGCATACGCGTTGTATCGCTTGGCTGCGTCATCGGTCCATAGACGGTGCCGCTCGCCATCGGTGCCGATCTCGTCGATCTTGACGACCTTGCCGGTGCGCGCTCCGCCGAACGCGTGGCACTCCGCGCACTTCTGCGCATAGATCGCTTGGCCCTTGTCCGCCTTGGCGTCGTCGATCGGGAACGGATACTTGGGCGCGGGCAGTTCGAGGATGAAATTCTGCACGCGCTTGAGGCCGTCGAGGTCGATCGCTTGCAGAGTCGCGCTGTCGCCGATCGCCGAGCTGAGAACGACTTCATGGATCTTGGAGTTCAAGCCGTCCCAGTGATAGGCATAGCCCTCGTGCGCCTGCATATTCCAGATCGACGGCAGGTCGGAATTGCCGATCGTATCGTCCCGATCCATATCCAGAACGTTATACTTAATCGGGTTGAATGGGTCGATCCGCCCGCGTCCCCAGTCGGGCCGCGAGTCCATCCAGGTGTACTGCTTTTCCTGGTCGAGAATCGCCTGTCGGGTTCTGGGGATAATCGCGAAGCGATAGAGCAACTGATCCAGTAGGTCGAGCTCGACGTCGTAAGCTCATCTGATGCCAGCAGGTTGTCAGCGGTGAACTTGTCGTCATGCGCGCACTTGAACAAAAAGCGCAAGATACGCTTGAGCGTTGAGCTGTTGTGACGGCCCGCCGACATAGAACCTCGGCTTGGCCTCGCCGGGCTTCCGGACCGGCGTGGTGTGGCACAACGCGCAGTTCATGGCAACCCGAGGGAACCCGATCGTCTTTTTGGCCATGCCGATGGGAACCTCGCCGCCGATCCAGTGGTCGCCCTCCCACTTGCCCGGCTCGAAGATCATGCCGAAGGCGGCGTAACCGCCGTTACCCGGCAAATGCTCCGGGAACACCCGAGGGAGCGCCAGCCAGATCCAGTAAGGGACGCCCGCATCGTTCTCATTGCCGATCGCGCCATACTTGAAATGGTCGCTGTCGTCGGCGTAGTAAGTCGGGACCTCTCGCAACAGCCGGCTCCAGAGGACCAGGGCGACGATCACGATCAAGACCAGGCCAGCGGTCAAGATGGCCAGCCAGCGAACGCGACGGGCCCGTCGCTCCGCCACGGCCATAGGTTCATGCGCGCTCGGCGGAACAGTGCTTGGCGATGACATTATTTCCTCACATGTCGAACTTGGACTGTTGACGCAGAGCCAAAATGAGCAATGGGGCCTGGACGATCGTCAAGCCGAGGTCAAGATAGCCAAACGCCGGGTATAAGTGGGGCCAGAGCAGAAGGAAAAAAATGACACCCGGGGGCCGCGCCGCGACTGACAGGATGGCCGTCGCCTTGTAGCGCCGCAGGTCAACGGCGCCGGGAATGTAAAACAACGAGAGCAAGACCAGCAACAAAGAAGCAAACGCCGGCCAGACGGGATGCTCCAGGTCGGGCGCCTGCCCGGCCAGTCCCAGCGTGGCATTCGGCAAGAAGATGCCCGGTATCCCCAATGCCCAATCAGCCAAGATCCCTACCCACATCGCGCGACCGAACCAGACTTCGAAATCGATGTCCTTCATGCGGGTCCTCGCGAAGCCGTCACACCTCGATGGCTGTCTTCAGGTCAAAGTGTTTTCAGATATTCGACGAGGGCATCCTTGTCGCTGGCAGGGAGGTCGACACCCCAATCATGGCCGCCGTGACTGTTGCCGCGCACATTCACGTCAATTCTTGTGAAAGACCGGCCGGCCTCGGACCCGACGTCGGCGACGAAGCCGGCACGGTCCTGGTCGTAAACGTCGTAACCTCGAAAAAATACCGGCGGACGCCGGCCCAACGCACGCGCCTTGGCCACGATCGCCTTGATCTGGTCTTCGGTCAGGGAATCTCGGGTCTGACAGCTCCAACGATCCTGCGCGTCCCGGCTCAGCTTGGCCCATCCCGTCGGACGGGAAGGGTAACCAGTCTGCTCCAGCTCTTGCTCGGAGCAGGGGGGGTTGAGCAAGTCGCGCAGCGACGGCACCGAGCCATTGTGCAGGAATGGTGCCAGGGCCCAGACTCCATCAAGCGGATGGTTGGCGTAACCGTTGGTCTTGCGAAATTCATGAAACTTCCAGTATTGACCAGTTCCCAGGGTGTACTGGTTGTACTCCAGCTCAATGGTGTACGAGTCGAGCCGTTCCCGGTCAGTCTTAACTTCGTCGATAGGGACCACGGTGCCGACCTGCCGGTTCCTGAATTGTTCTTCCTTCAGACCATGACAATCCACACAGTATTTGCCGTAAATGGTTTCACCCTGCTTGACCAGCGTCGCGTTGAGTTTCCACGACGGGGGGTACACGGGCGGCGGGACATCTTGGATCCAATCCCGGATGCGGAGCATCCGCGGCATGTCGAGTGACACGGGGGTCGCACCCGCGCCCATGGCCGCACTGATGTTTCTCTCGAAGACCGACGTGTTGTTGCCGTCCCAATGCAGGTGCATCCCTTCGCGGATTTTTTGGTTCCAAAGCGACGGAAAGTCGGCGTTGCCGACCCCGAAGTTCGTGGTGTCAGCGAAACCGAATGTCATGGTCTTGTAGGGCGTGAAGGTATCGATCCGGCCCATGCCTGACGGGTGATCGACCATGAACTGGCCCAGTGCCCGCAGGCGAAGCGTCTCCTGCCTCACGCGAGGTATCGCAATGTTGTAGATCAGGCGTTCGATCGGGCTTAACTTCTGTTGCGCATCCATCGCCGCCATCACATTGTCGACGGTAAATCGGCCGTCGAGCGTGCAGTCGAACAGGAATTTGAAGTAGGCGAGCAAGTCAAGTTGATGAGCGGGCATACCGAGCTGGACCACCGCCTGCTCCGGCGTCTCATGGGGCGAGCCGCGAAAGGTTGCCGTATGACAGACGGAGCAGTTGAGCCCGACGAACTCGATACCCATCATCCGCCGCTTCGAAAACCCGATCGGCGTGTCTCTGAGTAGGCCGGTGGTTGGGTCGGGCTCATAGATAAAACCCAGTGAGGCATAGCTCCCTTTCCCGGGCTGGACACCGTTGGGAAGGTGCTCGGGGAACATCTCCGGGAGCACCTTCCAGATGCGATAAGGCACACCTTTACCGGCCTCACTACCGATCGAACCGTACTTGAAGTGGTCCTTGATGTCGACATAGTCTACCGGGATCTCGGGAATGAACCGCCAGTAGATGATCGTGCCCAAGATCAGCAGGATCACCGCGACGATCAGCCAGAAGCGGATGGACCGCTTGCGGTATTCGATCTCGGGCGGAGTCGCGGGATCAGCGTGCCACAGCTTGCGCGGGTCGAACCGAGCCGCGCTCGTGTTGCTTTCCCCGGGGTTACCCGGCGGCTTGGCGTCAGCCTCCATCACCGTTTGCCTCCGACTTTTTCTCACAATAAGGGGATGGATAGAACACCGACATGACCTGGTCCATCATCGCTTGATAATTGCCGTCGAACCGGTCGATCTCATAACAGCCGAGCGGGTTCTCCAGGTCGTTGACCAGGCACTTGTTGCAGAACGTGCAAGGCTTGGGCGGCAGGTCCTCGCCCCTCTCGAAGTGCTGAACCAGGTCGTTGTTGGCGACGAGGGGCCGGGCCATCGTGACACCGTCAATCGCGGGAAGCGGACCCTTCGGAGCAAGTGCCTCGCGGATCAGCGCGGCGTTCTGGAACCCGCCCGTGCAGAGCACAGGCAAGTCGCCGACGGCCTGCTTGATCACCCGCGCATTGTCGAGGTTGATCCCTTCGATGACAGGTCCCATGCGATGCTGCCACCAGAAGCGGAATAAGGGCCGCGTGGCTGGGTTGGTCAGCAGGAAGTAGACCCACCGTGTGTAAATCCCCTGCGAGAGCATCGAGTCGTACCAACGCGCCGCCTGCTCGACGGGCCAGGCGCCCGGAGGGTTTGTCGGATGAGGGAACGTGTTGCCTGACGAGACGACGATGGCATCAGCGCCATCCTCCTTGACCCACTTGCAGATCTGAACCGATTCGTCGAGTGTGTTGCCTTTTCCTTCCCAGGGATAAAGCGCGTTGCCGTGGTCGACGGCGCTGATCTTCATCTGGAGGTGGAAGCTCGGCCCGACCTTTTCCCGGATCGCTTGGATGATTTCGTGAACGAATCGGTATCGGTTACGAAGCGGTCCGCCGTATTCGTCCTTGCGGTTGTTGATCCCCGAGCTGAGGAACTGGGTGATCAGGTAGCCGTTGGCTCCATGCAGCTCGACGCCGTCGAGGCCGGCTTTCTTCGCCCGCAGCGCTCCCGCGGCGAAGTGTTGGACGACGTCCTTGATTTCCGCATGGTCCATCGCCTTGCAAACGATACCATGGAACGTGTCGGGAGTGCTCGTCGAGCTCTGCGCGTACTTGTATTCGTTCTCGACACCCCCCTGGTCTTGCTGGCGGCCGGAGTGGCTGAGCTGCATGATGAACTTGCAGCCGTACTGGTGGACGCGCTCGCCGACCTGACTCCAGAACTTGATCTTGTCATCGTGGTCGATCATGGCGTAGTGCACCATGATCCGTCCCCGGACGCTGACCGGGGTATACGACGAGATGATGCAGCCAACTCCCCCTCGGGCGAACTTCTCTTCCCAATTGATCCGCGCGTAGCCTCCTGAGCCGTCGTAGTTGTCGAACCGGCCGGAGATATTGGAACGGAAAATCCGATTCTTCACCTCCAACCCGCTCGGGAACTTGAGCGGCTGGAAGATCGGCGCGTTGATGTTGGTGACGGTGCTGCTCATCGTGCTGGCGTCCCCGACGTTCTCGCTGGGCAGGTGTCCTTGATGCCGTTGGAGAAGGAATGTGAGTGTTCAACGGGGAGCGGCCGCACTGACCGTCGCGGCCGCTCGGGCCCGTCTAGAGTTTCTTGAGATACTCGATCAGCGCCTTCTTGTCGTCATCGCCAAGATCGGCGCCGTATTCATGCCCGTGGTCCTCGACCAAGTCGGGGTATTCGCTGATCTTCAAAAGTTCATCCATTGCTTCCTTGGCGAGCTGTTCGGGAATCTTCGCCAGTTCGGCGCCTCCCACGGGAAGTTTGTGGGCGGCCGCGGCCAAGTCGGTCTGAAACGCGTACTTTACATAAGCGAGAACCGCCGCCAGCCGTTTCTCCGGATCCGAGATATTGATATTGGCGAGGAGATTGATCGGTGTTCCCGCGGGGACGGCGATCTTGAGCGACAGCCGGTCGAGCTCGTTGATTCCGGGGATGTCTTTCAGGTCGTCGTGCGGAATTAGCTCGAACGGCAGCTTGACCTGCTTGAGAAGAGCCGGGGCATCCGGCGCAAGTGCGAGAAGTTTTTGTTTGGCGACTGCACCGAGGACGGAGAGCCTGATGTTGAAATAGGTCCGCGTCGAGACCCGCTTGATGGTCTTGACGCCGTCGCGCTCCGCGGGCCAGAGCAGCTTGTGGATCGCCTCGTTGAAGGCATTGACCCGGTCCGGGACCTGCGGGCTGCCGTTAAAGGCCCCGACCGAGTTATTGTGCAGGAATGGGGCAGTCGCCCAGATGCTCACCAGCGAGGAGGTTCGATAATAGCCGCGACCGCCCGCGGGCGGCTGCCAGACACGGTCATTCTTGCCGGTGACGGGATTATATAAGGTGAGCGGGCCGAGCCGCCGGCAAGGCCTTGTACTCCGGCGAAGAGAACTGCTCCCAGATATGCCCGGCCGTCGCATTGGTGGCCAGCGATCGGGCCGCGCTGGTCTTCAGCTCGCTCACCGGATAACGCACATCATCCGTCAGTACGTTTTTGTCGAGGAAGTCGTCCTTGGCCACGGCGATTCGGTAGTACGCCTTGACCGTTTCGCGCTTTCTTGGTCGCCTCATCTTCCTGACCATTGCCAGAGGTGTAATAGGCCCGCAAGGTCTGGAGCGCCGCCAGATCGTCTCCGCTGGTAGGCTGCTTGCTCGAGTGGCAGAACGCGCAGTTCTCGGCGAAGACAATTTGTCCACGCTCGACGATTTTCCATTTCGCCTTCTGGTCGTCGGTCCCGTTTTTGTATGAGTCGGGGATCACCAGATCACCGGCATACTTGCCATTTCTCGGCCTTCTCCAGGTGCATGGGCGTGTAGGTGGCGAGGTAGTCCTCGAGGTTGGGCATCCGCTTCAGAGTCTCGGTCCATTCGGGGAATTTGGCAGTGGCGACGGCCATGTCGAATACCTTCTGCGGGACGTCCGGCTTGAATGGGTTCCACAATTGCTCGATCCAATAGCTGCCGCACATCCCTTCGTTGACATAGACCCGGACCGACGCGATCGGAATACCCTGGGAATCGGACCCATCCTTGAGGACGTGGTGGATGGGCATTTTGTCCGGATCAGAGGATCGTGGCGATTGTTTCCGGGCCTCGGGATTGAGCGACTCCTTGAAGGCGGGACGGCTCTCCAGGAAGAAGATCGAGTTCATCATGTTGGGGTTATTGATGAAGTCATATGACAAACGCGACGTCTCAGAAGTCCCGCGCTGCTGAGACTCGCCATACTGGTGCAGAAAATCGTCGTCGCCCAGACCCTTGCCGCCGTTATCGCCGCCGAAAATGACCTTGCCGTCGCCGAAGAAGACGCCGCCTTCATTGAGAAATTGGTTGCCAAGATTGGCGGCGAGGTTCTCCCATCGCGGATTCTCGGGATCAGCGGGAGGGTGCAACGGATGGAATCCCATGTGGCAGAAGCCGCACGTCATACCCACCAAATAGGGGGGTTCGATCGTGTTGGGCTTGCGGTAATACTCATCCACATTCCACTTCGACTGATCGAACTTGGGATTGGGGTACTTACGTAAGCCGACGATACCGGTTGGCTCGCCGTAGACCTTCGTGTCAGGGTAGGAGTCGTCGCCCAGCCATTCGTCGAGCCAGAGGCCGTATTGATCGGGCTTGGTGGCCTGGCGGAAGTTCGGCTCGTTGACCAGGCCGAGTCGTTTGAATCGGTTCGGGCGTTCGCGCGAGTCGATCAGGCGGAAGTACTCGACGGGGATGCCGAAACGACCCGCCACCACCGAGCCGAGGCGGAAGAAGTTTTGGTTGCCGCCGGTCCACATGATCCAGGTATCGCGGCCGATCTTCTGGGACGCGGTGTACTCGGCGCCCTTGCCGTAGTACTCATATTTATCTTTATCTTTGGACCCGTAGGCTGCGGCCGCGCCCCCTGGCTGCGACCGCCGTCCCCGTGGGCGTGCCCGCTTGGGCGTCCGGGAGTCGCGGCCGGCGGAGGGGAGGATTGGTCTTCGCTCTGCCCGCACCCCGCGACCAACAGAGGAAGAACCGTCATGAACCAGGCCGTCGCTCCCGACATTCGCAAACGCACCGCCATGGCTGCTACCCCTTTCCGTTGAAAACGTTGCTCGCGGACGTGCCAATACGCTCAGGCACGAGACGCGCTGACAAGATTCAACTGGAACGCCGGCGCCGGACGGCCGATCAAGACAGTCCGGGTCATTTTGTAATTCACGATTCGCGTGTTCGATAGCACCCGTACCGGCCGAGCGGTCGACTGCCGCTTGCAGTCAAGTCTCGAACAGGCCTGTTTCCGAATGGACTCGGCTCTCACAGTTGTCTTGGGACGATGGTTCTCAATTCGATCTGTCCATCGGGTTGCCTACTATATAAGGGCCCAAATCGAAACTCAAGGAACGGAATTGAAAAATCAAAAGAATTTTGCGATCCCGGATAAGGAACGCATCGCAAAATCCAAAGAGTTTTGCGATCCGGAGACATTGGCCGCGGGCTACCCATCGAGCTCTGCCCAAGCGGCTTTATCAAGAAATCTTCGCAGCTCGCGCAAAACGCGGCGAGGGGACGCTCAACGAGATCGCAGCGATTGCAAGCGGTCGGCCGGCTCGTAGTAGGTGAAGTGGGCCTTGAGTACGAGGTCGTCTCCAGGCCGGTGCTTGTGCCGGCCGACCGGTCGAAAGTCGTAGTGATAGAAGAAACTGAGCCAGAGCGTCTCCTTGACGTCCCTGTCGAATCCCGATGAGGGAAAGCGGACAGAATATGTCACCGGCTCGCCGCTCGCTTGCTCGAGGAGATCTTGTGTGAGTGACTTGAGTATCTCGCCGAGGTGGCGGCGGCCGATGCCGAGACCGCGATAGGCGGGGATGATCCAGACAAATAACTCGTATGCGCCGGCAGCGAATAGGTCGCGGCGAGCCAGCACAATTCCGACGGGGAACAGTTCGCGGCCGGAGTGCGAGATGGCAATCTCCTGCCTGATCAACCAGACGGCCGGGCTGTCCAGCCCAAGCTGCCCGGCGTCTTCAATCAATCCGGGAAATCCGTGGGTTATCCAGCTCGGCGTGGCCTCTCCGTCCGACGACCGCGACGGATCCGCGGCCACTCTTGGTAGAAGGCTTGCGCGAGGAACCCGCAGGGCTCGTTCCAGGACTCCGGAGTCAAGATCAACGGTCCGCACGTGCTCGGTCTGTCCGGGATGCAGCCTGAGCTCATCCTCGCAAAAGTCGATGAAGTCTCGGTTGAACTGCCCACGGAAGACCGGCCACATCTGCTGAAACGTTTCCGAACCGGCCCAGCGGCGGAAGATGTTCATCCACCCTCGGTTCATCGGGTGGTCGCTCCGGCTCTCCATCTTGAGGGCGATCCAGGCGTTTTCCATCACCTGAAGCATCTGACCGACCGTGGTGAGCTCCACGATCGGCCGACGATTGGCCAGGACTCCGTCTGGCTCCGCGGTCGCGGTCCCATCGCCGGCAGCGAGCTGAACGCTCGTCGGTGATGGCTGGCGCGAGAAAGAACCCGAGCTCAGGGACCAGCTCGGCAGCAAAGTCGTTGAGAAGCCGGCGTCTCGCGGAACTGACGTTGGACTTCCAACCAGTCTTTCGCCGCTCGATCGATGGCCCGGTCCGGGTCGGGGATCGGTGGAAACCAGCGCCTTCTCAGTTCCGAGAACAAGGCCCGGTTCTCCTGAGCGAAAGCCTCATCAGTGTCGTGAACCGTTCGGTCTGGAAACAGGATCCCGACATCCCTGAGGGCATCCTTGAAGACTTGAGTGGCCGCGTGGTACCCAAGTGCGCGATAGCTCTCGAACTGGGTCTCGTCGAAGAACTGGTCGAGAGTCGACTGGAACGGAAATGCCGGGTTCTTGGCCGCATACTCTTGGACGTCGGGGGGCTCGTCGCCGGTGAGCGAGGTCCGGATATAGACCAGGATGCCAGGCAGCTCGCCTCCGTCGACGTCTTCGTAGTGGATGGTGCCGATGGCACAGTGCCAGGTCGAACAGTTTTGCGGGGCCTGTTGTCTCGAGCGGGTCGGTGTCGATCTCGATTCGCACGCCGAAGTCGATCCGGCAGAGACGCATCATGTTCGCGAGACTGTCGGAGGCCGCGCCGCGGTCGGTGGGGGCCTCGACGGCGACGATGTAGCGGCAGCGGCGGCGGACCAGCTCGTAGATGCCCAGGTTCTCGAAATGGCCGCCGTCGGAGAAGTGAACGTAATCGCCGAGATCGTTCGTCCAGCCGAACAGCTCGCTATAGAGCAAGATGATTGCATCGCGGACCATCGCCGCGCCAGTCTGGCTTCGCCGGGTTTTGAAGCCACCAGCCGAGCCGGGCGTTGAAGACGGTCATCAAGGCTGTGAGCGAAGGGGACTGATGGTAACTCATGTTCGGGTCAACGGCCGCTCCCGAGATCGCCACGGCCCGTCCAAGCGTCAGGTTCTTCGCCGCGGTGACGGTCATGGGTACATAGCCGGTTGAGTTGCTGCCGCAGTAGCCGGGGGTGATCACGAACGACTCGGCCTTGCGGTCGCGCCAGGCGAGCTCCTCCCCTGTCACGAGATTGAGCGACGTGTTGATGATGTGGTATGGGCCCTCATACGAACTCTGAGGGTGGCTCGCCAGCCGCGTTGAAGTCGTGCGATCGCCGCCGGGAGCGGGTTGCCTGATGGCCAGGTCGGTCAGCGGGATATCGTCGTCCGGGTCGAATCCCGTGACTTGGTTCTGTTGTCTGTCCGAGCCACGTGAGCCGGTCGGACGCCGCCGCCGCCGGGGACCCAGGTTCCGTCGACCCAGCGCTTCCGCCACTGGGCCTTGGGACGTGACGCCCCCAGGTAGCATCGAATCAGGCGGTTGGCGTACATGTTATTGAGCGAGAACAGGTTCACGTCAACGACGCGACCCATCAACCACGAAAAGCCGAAGCAGCCTGCCATCCACAAGAACAGAGTCAGACCCGCGCGCGTTGGCGATTCCGCTCCAGTAGATTTCCAGCAGCGTCTTTGATCGGTGCTCCACCGAAGCGTGGCGCTGGGATTGTTCACCAGGAAATCGACCAGCAGCGAGACTCCGGTAAACAGGCCGGCGAGGAAGACATGCGGGGCGATGACACACCGAGCCACTCGAGCCCTCGATGGCCGCTGCCGTCCTTGGTCCGAGGCGCTCCGCCCCGCCATGACACCGCCAACCGTCGTGACGATCCAGCCGGCGAGAATCCCAGTGTTGACGTATCGGCTGTCGAACCATATCAAGAGCGCGGGACGAATAAGAGACAGCCAAAAAATGTCGCCCACGCCACCGCCGACATCAGGAGCCAGGCACTCAGGCGAGCCCACCACTCGCGCTCGGCCTCTCCGATCACGCGGCCGAGCACGGCGACCTCGGCCAAGAACGCCACGACGACCACCAACAGCGCCAGCGGAGGGCCGCAGGTGGCGATCGTGGGCCCGCGCGAGGTCACGGGTCGGGACGGCAAAAATGATCGCAAACGAACAACATCGAGAACAGACAGCCACCCAGCAGGCCCGAGAACAACGCGGCCTTTCCCAGTTTCGCTCGGTCGGGACCGCCGTAACTCCGATGCGTGATCGTGTGCAGCACGATCGTGACCAGGCCCGTCAGAGCGGTGAGCGAGCCGACGATCCACCAGGTGGTCGATGTCCAGACCGACTCCACGTTGCCATCCACGCCCGGGTACCACTGCTGGTAGATGACGTCGGAGCTGGTTGAGCTGGAGAAAGTCCCAGACGATGAGCACCGAGGACAGCAGGATCGGCAAGACAACGTCGCGGATCAGGCGGCCCTCGTTCATCGACTTTCGGCCTGGGCTTCGAACCCGAATCCGGCCCGCGTGCCGCTCGATCGCTCGACTCGGTCATGTAGGACCGTTCCCGCAACGCCGCCAACGCGATGGCATTGTTCCAGAACGCTCGGATGAGCAAGCCAAACGCCACGACGAGCCCGACCAAGGCCAAGTAGGCGATGCCGGTGAGCTCCTCGGCGTCACTCGCCTACGGCCAACACATATGAGCGCACGACCAAGAGTCGCGCGGCGAGCAAGAGCGCCATCAGTGGCCGGCAGCAGCATCAGCAGGTTGATCAAAATGTTGCGGAAATAGATCGCCAGAATCGTCCAAGTATCGGGCGTGAGCACGCCGAGCCGGGGTGTGAGGTAATCGCTGTAGGCACGAAGGTGGTGGATCGTCTCCGGCTCCTCGTCCACGACCATGCTTTGGGGTAACAGCCTGCGGTGAGCCTCGCTCTGGTTGATCCTGCTGGGCGCAAGCTGCGATTCCACGTTGGCGATGCTCTGGTCGCGCTGAATCCAGGCGGCGAGCCAACTTCCGATGTAGCCGCCGCCGGAGACGGTCGACAAGTAGTCGAACCGTCGCAGCAACTTGAAGTGGGCCAGCGCCTGGAGGACCCCGAGCGCGAAGGTTGCGCTCCGGATTCCCCCTCCCGATATCGCCAGGCCGGCCACGTGCATGTCGAGCGCGTGCAGCCGGGCAGCCATCTCGGCCGACTCAACATGATCTGCCGACTCGCGCACAATGTCGGATCGTTTACCAGAGGTGTCCGGAACAACCGTCGCCGCAACCTTGGCCGCGCACAGGTGCTCCTCTCCAACACGTCGAGATCCATTGCCCCGTGCATCCGGCTCCCGACTCGTCTCCTTGACGAGCGCGTACCGCCGACGTTTGATACATTCCAACTCATCCCGCAGCACAGTTGCGAAATCCGCCATCGCTGGCTCCCCGTCTCACCGGTCATTGGCTCGACATCCAGAGGCCGCGCCCAACCTGGGGTGGTTCGTCCCCGATTGCAACCAAGCCGGACAGCGGCGGTCAATTTATAATCTATTGGACTACCGGAAAATCAGGCGGGAAGCAAGTACGCAGAATACCTCATCTTTCTATTTTGTCCAATTTGCCAATCGCCGCTCTTGAGATCGAAGAGGAATCTTGGCAAGTAATCCGAGTTGGTGAAGCGTTTTGCTGTAGAGTATTTCCCTACGCGGGTTTCTCCGTTGATGGAATCGGGATGAACACCAAGCTTGTGCAAGGAACCGAGTTTGCTTTGAAATCCGTCGTACAGATGGTTCTCGCTGGCTAATTCGAGTCGACAGGGCCGAGTCAATCATGAACAGCACAGACTTAAAGTTCGGACTGGAGCGGGTGGTGGCGATCGGAGCGGTCCGTGAAGCGGCGCGGCTATGCCGGGCCGTGGGTGCGGAGATCGCGCCGGAAGCCCTGGCCAAGAAGGACAAGAGCCCGGTCACTGTCGCCGACTTCGGCAGCCAAGCCTTGATTTGCCGAACGCTGGCCGAGGCGTTCCCGGACGACCCGATCATTGCCGAGGAAGACTCGATCGAGTTGAGACGCCCCGAGAAAGCGCCCGTCCTCGATCAGGTGCTCAGGCACGTCCGCGCGGTCCGGGCCGAAACGGGTGAAGGCAACGACATCGAAGCCGGGCAGGTCCTCGGCTGGATCGATCGGGGAGGGACCAGCCGGTACGTCGAGCGGTTCTGGACCCTCGACCCGATCGACGGGACCAAAGGGTTCCTCCGCGGTGAGCAGTACGCCGTCGCGCTGGCGCTCGTCATCGATGGTCGGGTCGTGGTTGCCGCGCTAGCCTGCCCGAACCTTTCCGCCCAAGAGGAGCCCGAGACCGAGAAGAGCCTAACTCCGGCCGGCGCGATCTTCTGGGCCGTCCTCGGGGGCGGTGCCTACGACGAGTCGGGCGGGCTCAGTCCTCGAGTCTTCGTCCGATGGTCTTTCGCACCGATTGCATGTCAGTTGTCGGGAGGATCCCGCGGTTTTGAGGTTCTGCGAGTCGGTCGAGTCGGGTCACAGTGCCCACGGGGATGCGGCGGCCATCGCCGCGCGGTTGGGAATCGTCGCTCCTCCGTTGCGGATGGACAGCCAGGCGAAATATGCCGTGGTCGCTCGCGGCCAGGCCGATCTCTATCTGCGGCTGCCGACCCGGGCCGATTACCGCGAGAAGATCTGGGATCACGCCGCCGGCGCCTTGATCGTCTCGGAGGCCGGCGGCATCGTCACCGACATCACCGGCCGGCCTCTCGAGTTCAACCATGGCCATGAGCTGGCCGTCAATCAGGGCGTGATCGTTACCAACGGTCGGCTGCACCAGCGCGTCATCGACGCGATAAACAATCTCGCGTATTCGTAGTTCAGACTTTCCTGCCTGAGAATAGGATTGGGGCGTCAGGCGAGAAAGTTCACGCCACAAAACCGAACCACTCGCTGACTCAGAACAGGAACCGGACCTCAAAGCGGAACCAAGGATCCGCCCAGCGGGGAGTAGTAGTCGCCCATGTGATCGCGCCACCGATGTCCACCTTGTCGCAGATGACCTGGCGGAGGCCCGGGCCGATGTTGAAGTAGGAGACGCCTCCACCTTTTTCGACGATCTTGGTCGACGGCATTGAGCTACTCGGCAAAACCGCGGAGGTATAGCCGCCGTTCTCAAACGACCATCCATCCATTTCGAGGGTGGCGATCAACGGGCTGTTGGGCGTGGAGTACCACAAGACCTGGTTTATGCTCCCGAACCAATAAAAGTACGCCGCCGGCGAGCGTGCCGGTCTTGTTGCCGTTCATTCCCCCGAATCCGAAATCGGGATAAAGTTGCCGATCTGGCCCTGTAAGTATGTGGTTGGGGTCAGCTTGAGCGAGGCCAGGATCGACGGGTCGAGCGAGACGTGGCCAGTCCCCAGGTTGTTGGCGGCGGCGCCTGTGGGCATGCAGGTCCGCAACTGGAAGGCGACCTGGAGCATTTCGCAGTCGAACAGGAGCGACTTCATGCCGAAGTTGAGGTCGCCGAAGCCGGCTGAGGTCGGGGCCCAGTTCGGGTTGATCTGGTTGTATGGAACACTGATGAAGAAGCTTCCCCGCGGTCCCGCGACTTCCTGGTAGAGCGAGACCTGCTGGAGTCTGGCCTGGGGAGTAAAGCCCTTGGTATCCCTTGGCGGTAGGACTCACATTCTGGATGAAGAATTGGGCGCGGTCGGGCGTTCGCATGATCGTTGAGGTTGTCATATCGGATGCGGGTGATGGTGCGAGGCCGAGCATAGTCGGCGAAAAAGGACGCGTTGGCCGCGGGTTCCCAACGGGGCTGGTAGCAGGGATCGGGGCAACACAGGCACTGGTAAAGATTCGACAAGAACGCGCCAATGTGTCGTGTCGTAGCCGTGCGGAGGTGGATAGCACGCCTGACGGCCCGGGATGCATGTTCCATTTGCACAGCCGCCCAGGGAGTCATGCAGCTCCCCTCCATCCGAGACGCCGTGAAAACCTCCGCAGCTTGAACAAGCAGTCTGTTCAACCTGGGCGTCGTCCTTGGCCTTCACCGCCAAATCCTGGCTCGGAGCGGTCGTTGAGCTCACCGATACACTGGGATCTTGCGGCGGGTTGACGGCCGGCAACTTGGGGCTCGTAGGCGGCTCTGCGATCACGGCTGGCTTAGGGTCATCGAATATCGCAGGTGGCGGCGCTCCGACTCGGGTATCGTCGGCGCCGGCTTTGAGACCGGCGCGGCCGTCGGGGGCTCTGAGACGGGCACGGTCTGCGGCGCTCTGGCATTTGAATTGTGGGCGGGGGCTCTGAGACGGGAACGGTCTGCGGCGGAGCTGAGACGGCCGCTGTAGGCGTCGGCTCTGAGACGGGCACGGTCTGCGGCGGAATTGAGACGGGCGCTGTCGGCGTCGGCTCTGCCGAGGGTATTGTCGGCGCACGGCTCTGAGATTGCAGGCGGCTCTGGCAACGTGGCTGGAGCCGGCGACGCTTGGGGCATTGGCGACGCGGCGGGCGGCGGCGACAGCTCTGGCATCGGCGCCGGGGCCGGCATTGGTGCCGGAGAAGGAACCGCATTAGCCTGGGGGAGCTGGCCGGGCTGGCTGCTTGCGACGGGGGTGGGGTCAAGCACAGGGTTGGCGATCGTCGCGGCTGGCGTGGCCGTCACGGGCGCCGCGTCCACCTCCGGCTGGGCGAGCGGGGCCACGAACCGTCGCGGCGGTGGGATTTTCGAGACCTTGGGGACCGATGCGTTGGCTGGAATCCCATCGGCCGTGAACCGGCGCGGAGGCGGAATCTTGGAACGAGCCGAGTTCGAAGAGACGGGCTGACTGGCCGTTGTCGCCGCCGTAGTCGTGCTGGGACTTGCCGATGAATCGTCAGCTCTATCCGCGGCCCAAGTATACGGTGGCCGGCAGCAGGGCTACGATAAGGGCCCATCACCATCCCGAATCCGGCGTTTTGGCGAAGCCCTTTTGTGCACGTGACCACTCCTTTTACCTGGGAGATCGATTTGCTTTGATCCGAGATGGAACCGGTATCGTGAAGACCGGTACTATTTGAAAGGATCTGACGAGAATCGAATCGTTCGGAATCCGTTTTGAGATATGTTGGCGGACCGTGATTCACCGGCATCGCTCGGGTTTGCGTGCGACCACGCTCGACGTTGAGCTGGGCGGATCGCCGGAACGGCATGGGCCCGAGCTTCCTTCGTGTGTCCTCGTACTGGCGGAAAGAGGTCGCGACCGGTCGAATGATCGCCTGTGTCGCGGATCACTGATCAGCCTGGCGATCGCGGGACTGGAAAAGCATACCGATGAGCCCGCGACGGGCGTTGTTGTTGGGCGCGATCGTGGACGGATCGTTCCCAGTCTGCTGGTTCGGCACGTCGACCGCGGAGACCGCCATCGGGTTCCTGGTCGTCGGCGGCGATCGGGTTGCCTGGACAGTGCGGCGCGGCAGGGCTGTAGGCGGCCGGCGCGACGCCCGGGTCGACCGTGTTGGGCGGAGGCGGAACCTGGCCCTGCTCGCGGGCGTGCTGCAGGGTCGCGGCCTTGGCGTCCTGCCGGGCCTTGGCCAGCACGTCGAGCACGCTTCGCTTGCCGGTCGGCAAGAAGGCTGGGCTGGCGCGGATTGCGGGAGACTTGAAACAAAGTGCGGCGTGCCTCGTCGACAGTCTGGCTGAACGATTTTTGTGGTTGCCGATCGGTGGCGACGCAGACGCTCGCTGGATTCGCTGGTATAAGCCGTAGCGATGTGGGTGCCATCGGCGGCGTTCATGCTCGACCGCCCCTCGGGCCTGGGCGGCGGAGGTACGCCGGGAGTCTGGCTCCGCTCGGGCGTCGGTGGCTTTTCCGGGGGAAGGTCCTCGGGAACCTTCATCAGGCAGTTCTGGAGTGCGGCGAAGGCCGCGGCCTTGACGCGCGGCGAGGTCTCGGGGGCATTTCCTTTCTTGGTCTCTCCCGAGACGCAGATCCGGAGCGCCTCGATGGTATCCTTGTTGCAGCAGCAACCGCTGTTGAGTGCCTTGGCCGCGGCGAACCGGACGCACTCGTTGTGGTCTTCGAGCAAGGCCTTGACCAGGGCATCGCTGGCTTCGGGCCATCGCGAGCAATCGACAGTGCCGAGATACTCGACGGCGGCGACCCGGGCCTTGGCGCCGGCCTCATCGGCCTGGATCTTCGCGGCCGCGGCTTGCGCCCCGGCGCCCGGTTGGTTGGCGAGAGCCGCGGCCTGCGCCGCCGTGGGGGGTGGACAGAGGGTCGGCAAGAAGCCACCGGTCACCGCGCCGAGTGGCCCTGTTACCATGCTGTTGGCCATCTGTCCGAGCGGGCTGGCGCAAAACTTGGCCTTGCAAGCTTGCAGATTGCTGCTGAGACAGCCCGAGGAAGCTCCAGAGCGTTGTCGGCTGGGCGGCCGTCGCGGCCGCCCAGACCGCCGGCCAACCCGCCCCCGGCTCCCAGTGCCGAGCTCGCCCCGCCGGCTCCGCCCGCCAATCCCCCGATCGGCGGGATCGGCGGTGCTCCCGGCTGGGCCCGCACCGCCGGCGACCACACGGCAAGAGCCAACAATCCGGCAGTCCACGCCTTTCTGGACGTCATTACCTGACCTCCTTGAATTCGCATGTTAACGTGAGACGGTTCGGACTCAACGGCTGCCGCTTCGCCTGCCGTCGATGAAATTCACCTCGCCGAGTCCTTGACTTACAAGCAGTATCGGTTACGGGAGCGACTCGCCTTGATAAGATTTGCCGATTGCATCGAGTCGACGGCTTCTTACGGTTGATCAGTCTGTGATGCCGGCAGCCCGCTTCCCCCCACGAACTTCTATCATGTCGTCGCTTCCACGAACCGAACAACGCGAACCCCGCCTTGTTCGGAGAATTCCAGACACCTCGATTTCACAATTCAGCTCCGTCCCAAAACATGTCTTAGTCAGCCCGAGTACACACTGTGACGCCATCTATGGCGATCGTTTGGGGTTCTAGGTAATTTTACATCTATTTGGTTGATTACTAAGAATAGGAGGGTTATATTATCCGAACGAGTTTAATTGGCTCGGCTGCCGCAAGCCGTGAGTGTGAATCCGACTCGTTCGTATGAAACTTCAGCTCGCCGAAGCCGAATCAACGTCGAAAATTGTCAGACTGCGGGTCTGGAGAGCGCAAGTTGATAATGGAAGAGTGGTAGACTCGGTGGAACTGCGGAACGCTGGCAAATGATGCGTTGGCGGGCGGACCTCCGGTCGTAGGACGATCGGCCCACGATTTTATTGAAAAAAAATTGACGTGGTCGCTAGTACCATCTATGCAAGCGACCCTCGATGCATGGTACACTCTCGGACTAACACGATTTTGGTTGGCCGCGGAGATGCGGCGTCGCCCAAGACGTGCAAGGATGTGCTTACTACTTTATGCGTGTTTCAGCTCAGGGAAATTGAACAATGAAGTCGTTCAACCGGATGGGCCGCCTTGCTCGTCGTCGAAGTCAGAAGCGATCGTTGATTCTCAATTTCGATCGATGCGAGGAACGCTTTTTGCTGGCGCCAGTCATCGTCAACACGACCAGTGATCCGGTCAATGGGCCCTTGGTGTCGCTGCGCGACGCCATCAACACTGCCGACAATACCCCCAATACAACGATACAATTCAACATCCCGATAGCCGGCAACAATTTTAATGCCGCAACCAAGACCTTCACATTCGACTTGACCCAGGGGGCGCTGCCAGCGATCAGCAAGGCGGTGACGATCGATGGCACGACCGAGTCCAGCCACTTGGGTCAAACGGCGTACCTCGCGATCAATGGCACGGGGATCGCGGGCACTCCGAGCGGCCTCACACTGGCCAACGGCTCGGATGGTAGCGACATTTTGGGCTTGCAATTGCTCGACTGGAACGGGACGGGCATCCTGATTCAGTCGACGAACAACACGATTGGCGGCACGCTCGCGCCCGCAGGGAACGTGATCGGCTCTGCCGACGTGATCAGCTCCAACCTCACGGCGGGTGTATCGATCACAGGTGCGGCGGCGTCGGGCAACCTGATCGAAGGCAACTTCATTGGCACGGACATCACCGGCACCACTCCTAGCCTGGGCAATCCGATAGGCGTGTTCTTGGGGACCGCCAGCAACACGATCGGCGGCACGGCCGCCGGCGCCGCCTCCGCCAACGTCATCGTGTCGAGTTCGACGGCCGGTGTTCAGATCTTCAGCGCCAACGCGAACGTCGTTGACGGCAATTACATCGGCACAAACTCCGCCACTGCGCAGAATCTGGGCAATACCACCGCCGTTCAAATCTTCAATTCGTCGAACAACGTCATCGGTAGCGCGACAACCGGCGCCGGCAACACGATCGGGTTCAACTCCACCAACGGAATCTCCGTACTCTCGGGCTCGCAAAATACGATTAATGAGAATACCTATTTTGGTTCATATCAAAATTTGACGCCACCGGAAACCAACGATATCGGCCTCGGCCCCAATGCGAACAACAGCCAGCCAGCCCCCAGCCTGATCTCGGCTTCGTGGACGAATAATCAGTTGTCGGTGTTGTTGACGGACTCAGGGCCAACTGTGCCGATCGGTACTTCGGTCGTTGTCGATCTCTACCAGATCGTTTCCACAAGCCCGACGGAGCGCATTTCTCGGCACCACGACGATAACGACCGCGGCCACGCCGTCTTCGACCACGATCCCTGTGACGACCAACTTGGTCAATGACAAAATCGTCGCGACGGCAACCGTCACGGCCAATGGCACCTCGGTATTCTCGGCCGAGGCTACGGTTGCTGCTCCAACTGCCGTCACGAACACTTTCAGCTCCGGTGCTGGCACGCTCAACGCCGCCATCTCGTTCGCAGACAATAACTCCGGTTCGACAATCACATTTGCTCTCCCGACAACCGATCCGGGCTACAACTCAGGGACGGGGACCTGGACGATCAAGCTTTCCGGTGCTTTACCCTCGATCTCGGTCCAGACGACGATCGACGGAACCACGCAGACAGGGTATTCGCCGAACGATGTCCCCCTGATCGCGATTAACGCCAACGGCGTCGCGGGAGATGGGCTGGACCTGGCTCTCCATTCGAACAACAGCAAGGTCCTCGGACTGGACATCTTTGGTTTCACCACCGGTGCTGGTATTCACATCCAGTCCAACGGTGACTTGATCTCGGGCGACTATCTGGGAACGAATGTGACTGGCACGGCGGCTGGCCCTGGAAACCTCGAAGGCGTGCTGATCGACGGAACTGCCGGGAACAACACAATCGGGGGACTCACGGCCGCGACCGGCAACGTGATCAGCTCGAACACCGGTGCGGGCGTATCGCTCGGAGGCACGTCCTTGTCGGGCAATCTGGTCGCTGGCAATTACATCGGAACCAATGCCAGCGGCACCAGTCTGGGAGACGTTCTCGGCGTCGTGATATCGAGCTCGGGCAACACGATCGGCGGAAGTAGCAGCACTGGCCACGCGAACGTCATCGGCTTCAACACGTCGGCGGGCGTGTCCATCACCGGCGCGTCGGCATTCGGCAACCTGGTGGCTGGAAACTCCATTGGAACTAATCCCACCAATCCGAGCAACAAACAAGGGAACGCGATTGGCGTGGCGATTACCAACGCCGGGAACAACACGATCGGTGGGACGGCATCCGGTTCTCCCGGAGGGGCGGCATCGGGTTTTGCGAACATCATCGGGTTCAATACGGCGAGTGGCGCGACCGGTGCGGGCGTGTCGATCTCGGGTGCGACGGCCACATCCAACCTGGTTGTGGGGAACGAAATCGGAACCAATGCCAGCGGCGCGAACATGCCCAACGACGCGGGCGTGATCATCAGTTCCGCGTCGAACAACTCGATTGGCGAACTGGGCTCCTTCAACGCGAGCAACACGATCGCATTCAACACCGGCGACGGGGTACACGTACTGTCCGGCACCGGCAATGCGATCCGGCAGAACTTGATCTTCAGCAACGGCTCGGGGGGGATCATCCTCGACCTGCACGCCAATGACAATCAGCCAGCCCCCGACGTCACCGGCGTTACGTCGGTGAACGGTACGACGACAATCACCGTCAGTCTGTCCCCGACTCTGGGGTTCGTTTCCGGATCGATGTATTCGCTCGACTTCTTCGCCAGCCAGCCAGGTGATTCGCCCACGGAAGCTCAGGCGCACATCTTCCTGGAAACCATCACAGAGCCGGCGGGCGCAACCCCATTACACTCCCTGGCTTCGCCGCGACGCTGGCGAGCAGTCAAACAGTCACGGCGACCGCAACGGTCGTCGCGCCGGCGCCTCCCAACTTCACGGTCGGTGACACTTCGGAATTCGCCGAGGCGCAGGCGGTCACGAGTAATCCGTTCGAGGTCGTGAACAACGCCGACAACGGAGTTGGGTCGTTGCGCCAGGCCATCACCAACGTCAACAACGATACCGGGACGAAAGTCGACACGATCACGTTCGCCATCCCGCCCGGTTCAGACACCATCACACTGCAAACTCCTTTGCCCGAGATTAAACATCCGATTGCCATCGATGGGACTTCTCAGAAAGGGTATTTAGGCACTCCGATCATCGTCATCGACGGAACCAACCTCTCGGGACAGTTCGGGCTGCAGCTCGCCGCCAGCGCATCCGGTAGCACGATCGAGGCGTTGGAGATCGAAAACTTCGGGGGCACCAGCCTCAATGCCGCGGGCATTGACGTCCTTTCGAGCAATGACGTGATTCAGTCGAACGTGATCACCGGCAACGCGGCGGGGATCATTGTCGACACCGGCACGGGCAACGCACTCAGTCAGAATCTGATTTACGCAACAGGACCGGGAATCCAGCTTCTGAACGGAGGCAACGAGGGTGAGGCCAACCCCACAATCTCTAGCGTAACCTCCGTTCCCGGCTTGACGATAATCAAAGCTACGATGACGGGTACCGTATCGGGAAACTACACGGTCGATTTCTACGCCAGCGATCCCACAGGTACGTTGGTGCCGGCGAACGAGTTCATCGGAAGCACGATCGTCGCCTACACCGCCCCGGGCTCTCAGAGTTTCACGGGGTCGTTCAACAATGTTCCCACGTTGACGAACGGACAGTCCGTCACGGCGACCGTGACGTCGCCCGCGAACGCCACTCCCCCTCAGGCGAACAACACATCTACTTTCGCGCAAGCTTTCCTTTTACGCAGGCGCAAAACTTTCAGGTCACCAACACGTTGAACCAGGGGCCTGGCTCGCTGTTTCAGGCCATTCTTAACGCCGACAGCTCGCCAGGCCAGCAGACGATCACGTTCAACCTTCCGAGTTATCCGGCCACGATCGATCAGACTATCCCCTTGCCCGAGATCACTAACGAAGTGTTCCTGTCCGCCACGCCGGGATCTGTCACGATTAATGGCGAGAATTCAACTTCCGACGGTTTGTCGTTCTCAGGGTTGGTTCTGCAGACCGGCTCCGACGGCAGCATCATCAATGGACTGGACATCGAAGACTTCTCTGGCGAGGGTATCGATATTGAATCCAGCTTCAATACGATAAGCGACGACGTCATCGGATCAAACGCTTCCGTCGGCGTGTTGATCTCAGGCTCGTCGATCAAGGGCAACGTGCTCTCTGGGAACTTTATCGGGACCGACACCTCAGGCACTCTTTCCCTACCCAACGCGACAGGCGTGTTGATCGACGACGGCGCCTTTAACAACACGATCGGCGGGGCAGGGACGGCCAAAAACACAATTGCATTCAATACCGGCGACGGGGTCCTGGTGGAAGGATTAAGCACGACAGGCAACGTGATCTCGCAAAACTTGATCTACGGCAACGGCGGTTTGGGGATCGATCTCGCCCTCACACACCCTCCCCAAGGCCCGTTCGAGCCCGGCAACAACGGGCAACTCGCACCTATCGACCTGGCGTTCACGTCGGTCCCGAACCTCACGACAATCGACGGCCAAATTCCGAACCCGATTGTCGGAGATTCATACACGGTCGAGTTTTTTGCAAGTTCTCCTGACGGTACTTTAGGTCCCGCATTCCTATACCTGGGAAGCGATGTCGTGGTGATCCCCGCCAGTGCACCCACGGGCGGTACGCTCGGCGGCTTCACCGCGAGTCTTACCAATGTTGCCCCCCTCCAGCAGAGTGACCAGACCGTAACCGCAACGGTCACAGACCCTGATGGCAACACCTCGCAGTTCGCGACCCCCGTTACTCAGTTCAGCCAGTTCGAGGTCAGGTACACGGCGGACAACATTCCGGGCGAAGAGGTCGGGTCGCTACGGGTCGCAATCCTTAACGCCGACAACAGCCCGACAACCACGCTGCCGGTCCCTACCCCGCCGTTCCAAATCACTTTCGACATCCCTCTCACGGATCCCGGCTACGATTCAGCGACAAAGACCTTCACAATCGGTTTGACCACAGCGTTGCCGACGATTATCAAGCCGGTCACGATCGACGGCACGACCGAGTCCCAGAACTTGGGACAGAAGGCCCTCATCGCCATCAACGGAAGCTCGATTTCGGGTTTAGCCAACGGTCTGGTGCTGGCACCCGGATCCTCCAGCTCCAGCCCCGGCTCCCCTCCCGTCGCCAGTACCATTTTGGGAATCGAGGTACTGGACTTCAGCGGTACGGGCATCCTGATCCAGTCGTCGAACAACACGATTGGCGGGACAGTCGCCCCCACTGCCAACGTCATCGGCTCCGCGAACGTCATCGACTTAAATGGCACGGCCGGCATTCAGATCGCCGGGACGACTCTTGCAGGAAACGTCGTGCTCGGCAATTTCATTGGCACTGACAGCAACGGGGATATTCTGAGCAATACCGTCGGCGTGATCGATAACTCGGGTGGCAATACGATCGGCGGGAGCTCCTCGGCCTCTGCTAATGTCATCGAGTTCAACACCGCGAGCGGCGTTCAAATCACCGGATCAGCCACCTCAGGGGATCTCGTGTCCGGCAACCTCATCTTGAGCGATGGCGTCGGCGTGATTGTTGGCGCCGCCGAGCGTGACAATCGGCGGGACGACAGCGGCAACCGCCAACATCATCGGCTCCAACACGTCTGCGGGGGTGTCAATTTCGGGTTCGTCGGCCAGCGGAAACCTTGTCGAAGGCAACTTTATCGGCACCAACGCCGCGAACGTCCCCTTAAACAACGCAATCGGTATCGTCCTCGGCAGCGCGAGCAACACCGTCGGCGGGACAATCGCGGCGGCCGCAAACATCATCGCCTTCAACAGCCAGGAAGGCATTCAGATCACTGGCGCGGACGCAACGGGCAACGTGGTGGCTGGGAATTTCATCGGCACCGACTCCGCCAACGACGACTTGGGGAACGGCATCGGCGTGCAAATCGTCAACGCTCCGGGCCCCAACTCCCCGGGCAACACAATCGGCGGCACCGTCGTTGGGGCGGGCACCGCGAGTCCAGCCGGCAACACGATTGGATTCAACAGCCAAGACGGGATCTTGGTTCGCTCCGGCATTGGCAATTCGATTCTAGAGAACACTTATATCGGGACCAACGGGCCTTCGACGCCCACGGAAGCCAACGATATCGCCCTGGGCTCGACCGTCATCATCGTCCAGCCGGCCCCAACGATCGTGGCCGCCTCGATCCCTTCCACCAGCAGCACGACCTTAAATTTGCGCGTCAACGTCTCGGAATCCGCCGCTCAGTTCGTAGAAATCTACCTGGTGGACGCGACCAGTCCGGGGCAGCGAGTGTTCCTGGGCGAGCAGACTGTTACAAACGAACAAAACATGCAGATCACGGTCCCATCGGGACTCATTGCTCCGAGTACCAACGGCTCCAATGGCTCCATCCTCGTGGCGACGGCGACCGACTCGGTAAGTGGGACGACCTCGGTCTTTTCCGCCAGAATCCAGGTTTTCGATTCATTGACCGTGACCACGACCGAGGATGGCCAGGACATACCCTGGAAACGACTACAGACCGACTTCGTCGGTTCTCTTCGCTATGCAATCGACTTCGCCGATAACGACGCACCACCGCCTGCGATGAATCCCACGGATGACACGTTTCACATCACGTTCGCCATCTCGACCGGCCCATTCGTGATCGGCCTGACTTCCGTCCTACCGGGCATCACCGTTCCGGTGACGATCGACGGCACGACCGAGTCGACTTTTTTGGGAACGCCGACGATCGTCCAAATCAACGGGGCCGCGATCACCGGAGATGGATTTACCCTGTCAACAGGTTCGAGTGGCAGCACGATTACGGGGCTGGACATCGCCGCCTTCAAGAGTGGCGCGGGCATCCATATCGAATTCGGCCAATGACAGCATCACTGACAACCTGATCGGCACCGACCCGACCGGCACGACGACTGGGCCCGGCAACCAGATCGGTGTGGAAATCGACGGGGTTTCCGGAACGACGATCGGCGGCACGACGACTGCGGCCGCCAACGTC
The DNA here is from genome assembly GCA_963779785.1 of uncultured Planctomycetota bacterium. Lineage (GTDB taxonomy): Bacteria > Planctomycetota > Planctomycetia > Isosphaerales > Isosphaeraceae > CAVRFS01. The sequence continues at coordinate 27,719 of CAWAAW010000064.1, read as the reverse complement.
ATCGGTTTTAATACCTCGGCCGGAGTGTCGATTTCAGGCACCGCGTCGAGCAATTTCGTTGAGGGTAACTTTATCGGCACTGACTCGCTCGGCAACAAACTGGCCAATCTTGTCGGCGTATTCGTCGGCGGTGACAGCAACATAATCGGTGGGACCGCGGCGGGCGCCGGCAATGTCATCGGTGCGAACACCTCGGCCGGTGTTTCGATTTTGGGTGCAAGCAACATCGTCGAAGGCGACTATATCGGCACTGACGCCGCGAACGACAAACTCGACAACACGGTCGGTGTGTTCGTCGGCAGCGGAAGCAACACGATCGGCGGGACAAGCGCCGGCGCGGAAAACACGATCGGCTTCAATAGTTCGGCGGGGATTTCGATCAGCGGATCAACCGCGACTTCGAACGTTGTCGCGGGCAACCTCATCGGCACCAATTCAGGCGGTGCCAACCTGGCTAATGGCGTGGGCGTCTTCATCGGCAGTGGTTCCAACGTAGTCGGCGGGATCACTCCGGCGTTCGCCAACGAAATCGGCTTTAACACCATGGCGGGTGTTTCGATCTCGGGATCATCGGCGAGCGACAACACGGTCGAAGGAAATTTCATCGGCACCGACCTCGCGCTCGACGCCCGAGGTAATTCGATTGGCGTGGTCATCAGCAATGGCGCGTCCGGCAACGTCATCGGCGGTGCGCCCATCATCAATTTCGCGATCACAACGAACGGGACGATCAGCTCGCTCGGTACCAATGCCAACTACATCGTTGGCAACGCGAGCGCCGGCGTGTCGATCAGCGGGGCAGCGAGCAGCTCGAACACGGTCGAGGGGAACTTGATCTCGCGCAACGGACTGAACGGTATCGACCTCGAGGGAGACCTGACGGGCACGACTGAGCTGGCTGTGATTGAGTATAACTTCATCGGGACCAACGCCACCGGGACCAGCACCTACGATTCGAATAACCATCCGCTCGGCAACGGTCTCAGTGGGATCTTGCTAGAAGAGACATCAACCAATACGACATTCGGCTCCAAACGTGGCTGTCACCGTGACCGGCAACGTGATATCCGGCAATGGCCTCAGCGGCATCACCGTACAACAGCAATCGGCAAATCAACCCTTAGCCAACGTTGACATTTCCAGCAATATCATCGGTTTGGACGTCACCGGCTCGCAGGCTGTTGCCAGCGGTTCACTCCCACTTGGTAATGTGCTGGACGGCGTATTGATCAACAACGTCGTTGGAGTCATGGTCGGCAATCCGGCCACCGGGCTGGCTCCGACGACGCCGAGCAACGTGATCTCGGGAAACCTTGGTCGCGGGATCGAAGTCCGGGGCCAGACGATCGGGTCCTTTGCCTTCGGCACCAACACGATTCAGGGCAATTACATCGGCACCGACGCATCCGGCGAAAAAGCGAACGGCTCCTCCGGCACCGGCACGTTCAGCCTCGGCAACCTGGCCGACGGGATTTTCCTGCTGGTTCCACCGAATACGCTGATCGAGAACAACCTGATCTCGAACAACCGATCCGCGGGGATTCACGCGGCAACGCAAGCGAGCGGAGGTACCGCCGTCAGCTCGGGTACGATAACGATTACCAATAACCTGATCGGTACCGACGTTTCCGGATTAAGAGATACAGATATCAACAATCCCACGGTGTCGCTCGGCAACGGGTCCGACGGCGTGTTCCTGGACACGATGAGTTCAGGCGACACGATCGAAGGCAACGTGATCTCCGGAAATCGCGCAAACGGGATCAATCTACTTGACTCAAGCGATGTCACCATCCTCAAGAACGAGATCGGCACGGACGTTAACGGCATGTTGGCGACCTTGGGAAATAACTCGAACGGAATCTTCATCAACGGGTCAAGCGATATTACGGTCGGCGGCACCGACAGTTCAACTGACCAGAACATCATCTCCGGCAACAAAGCCAGCGGAATCTTGATCTCCGGAGCGAGTTTCACCGAGTACCCGATCCCCACAGCCAAGAGTAGTCCCCGCGGGGATTACCCTGGGGTCCGATGGCAACTTCTGGTTCACCCAATCCGCGGCCGACAAAATCGGTATGATCAATCCGACGACCGGGAAGATCACCGAATTCGCCATTCCGACGGCGAAGAGCGACCCCACGGGAATCACCAATGGCCCAGCGGCGAACGGCAACCTTTGGTTTACCGAGACCGCGGCCGACAAGATCGGTGAGATCAACCCGACGACCGGGCAATCACCGAGTTTGCCATTCCCACGGCCAACAGCGGACCCGACCGGGATCGCTTTGGGAGCGGACGGCAATCTCTGGTTCACCGAGTCCAACGCCGGCAAGATCGGCGAGATCAGTCCGACCACCGGGGTCATCATCGAGTTTGCCATTCCAACGCGCCAACAGCAATCCCACGGGAATCACCAACGGGCCGGTGTCCAACGGTAACCTGTGGTTTACCGAGACCGGCGCCGAACAAGATCGGTGAGATCAACCCGACGACCGGGTGCGATCACCGAGTTTACCGATCCCCACGGCCAACAGCGGCCCCACGGGAATCACCAGCGGGCCCGTGCATCCAGCGACAACCTCTGGTTTACCGAGACCAAGCGCAAACCAGATCGGCGAGATTGACTCAACGACCGGTGCGATCACCGAGTTTCGTATCCCCACGGCCAACAGCGGCGCCACGGCGATCACCCTCGGCTCCGACGGCAGCCTCTGGTTCACCGAGACCAACGCGAACCAGATCGGCGGGATCAACCCAACGACTTCCGCCTTCACGGAATTCAAGATCACGACGACCGAACAGCGGTCCCAGCGGGATCGTGAATTCGCCTTCGGGCAGCCTCTGGTTCACCGAGGCCAGCGGCCAATCAAATCGGACGTTTCGCCAATGTGTTTCCTACGTCGCACAATGTCATCGAGGGTAATTACATCGGGCTGAATGCCCAGGGAACCGGCGCAATCCCCAACAATGATAGCGGCGTAGTCATAAACCAAGCCGACAACAACACGATCGGCGGGACGGCCGCGGACGCGGGTAACGTGATTTCCGGGAATCTCCTTTATGGAGTCTTGATCTCCAGCGGCGGCTCTGGCAACGCGATCGACGGGAATTTCATCGGTACGGCCGCCAACGGTGACGGCGCCAGCGGGTTGGGCAACACGGCCGACGGTGTCTTGCTCTTGGGTGGCAATGCGACGGACCAAAACCAGACCGTGACGCAAAACATCGTGTCCGGGAACTTCATCGCGGGGAACGCGTCGAACGGCATCCAGATTTTCGGTCAAGGATCGACTGCAAATCTGGTGTCGAGCAACCGTCATCGGCTTGGGCGTTAACGATCAAGCAGATCAGAACCTGGGCAACGGCGTGTTTCTTAACGACGCTGGCCCCAATAACACGATCGGCTCGGGCAACGTCATCGCCGGTAACGCCCAGTCGGGCATCATGATTCTCAGCGACGAACCAACCTTCGGCAACGGCAGCGTCGTCGTCGGGAATTCCATCGGTACTAACGCTGCAAACACGCCGAACATTGGAAACGGCGCCAACGGTATCTTCATTTACGGATCGTCGGGCAATACCATTGGCGGTACCGCGGTCGCGGCCGCCAACGTGATCTCGGGCAACAACCAAGCGGGCGTTGTTATCTTGACACCCGCCGCATCAGCACTCGCTGATCACAACGAACTTCTCGGCAACTTCATCGGAACAAACATGGGCGGCACCGCCGCGGTGCCCAATCAAGTCCGATGGTGTGGAGATCATAAACAGCGGCACAACACGATCGGCCCGAACAACGTCATCTCTGGCAACCTAGGCAACGGCGTCTTGATCGAATCGTTGTCCGCAACCGGTACCGCAGTCGGCGACCGGAAATTTGGTGTTCGGCAACAAAATCGGCACCGACGCAACCGGAACCAACGTGCTTTCCAACGGCCAGAATGGCGTGCTGCTCAGCAATGCCGCGGGAAACATCATCGGTGTGGCATCGGGTTTCGCGGTATCCGGCACCAACATCCCGACTTCACCCAGCAACGTGATTTCGGGAAATGGTCTGGCGGGCATTCAGTTCTTTGGCGATTCGCCGTCAAACGTCGTCCAGGGAAATTACATCGGCTTGCAACGAAAATGGGTCCGCTCTCTCCGGAGAGTCCGATTCAAGGCTTCGGGGTCTTCATCAATAACCTGGGAAGCCTACCAAGCTCCGAGACAATCGGTGGCACGGCGATCGGCGCCGGTAACCTCATCTCGGGGAACGGGAACGCCGGAATCGAGATCACTGGCCCGCAAAACGCCGTCGGGGGCCTCAATAGCATTCAAGGCAACGTGATCGGTCTGGACAGGTCGGGCAATCGTCGCCAGCGACTCGATCGGGATTTATATCTTAAACTCCGCGAGCAATACGATCGGCGGAACTTCGACCAGCAATTTCCCCGGCACAAACGTACCGACGACCCCAAGCAACATCATCTCGGGGAACGCGCAGGACGGGATCCTGATCTCTGGTTCCCTCTCGACCAATAATCAAGTCGACGGCAATTACATCGGGACCAACCTCGCGGGAGATAACTTCCCCAAGCCATCGAGCGAATCCGCTCCTGCCCAGCTCAACGGCGTCCTGATCAACAATGCCGCATCCAACAACATCATCGGCGGCCTTGGCCGGCAACGTGATTTCCGGTAATGACATTGGTGTGCAGGTCGTCGGGCTGAAGACAGCGAATGGTAATATTGTTGGCGGACAGGAGTGGATCCCGAACAATCTGATCGGCACGGACAAGAACGGAATGGCACCCGTGTCCAACCTCGAGTTCGGCATCCTCATCAACAATTCCGCAACCAATACGATTGGCCCCGACAATCTGCTGTCCGCCAACGGTGTCGGCGGCGTCGAGCTCTTGAACGCGGGATCGGTGGCGAATCGCGTGATCGCGAACCAAATCGGCACCAATATCAATGGCAATCTCGCGTTCCAGTCGATCTCCTTCGGTACCGCAACCACCTCGGATGACATTACGGTGTATCAGAAGGCGCAATTGAACGGTGTCGTCGTTCTCGGTGCGTCCAACAACACGATCGGCGCCACCACGAGCACGCGTGGCCAAGGCAACTACATCGCTGGGAATATTCAGGTCGGAGTGTACGTCACCAGCCGTGACTTCCACAACCGTATCTTTCCGGAGCCGGTCGGCAACGCGACCTCGGGAAATACGTTCAATCATAACCCCATATACGGGGTCCTGTTCTACGATGCGCCCAACAACCTCGCTCCGCGATTTGAGGGCCGAAGCGGGGGGTTGGTCAATAACACGTTTATCCACACCAAGACGCCATTTCGGAATTTCATGGGTTCCTTCGACATCAAGACCAAGTCGGTCACCGGGAAATCCAAGAAACCGCACAGCAGCACTCCTTAAGTCGCCCAAGCCCGCTAGCAAACCCCAGACGAAGAATCAGAAGGCGATCGTGGAGAAGCTCGTTCGTCCTCGGGTCCCGGCTCTCTTCGAGCCTGGTTCCAAGCACATCGTGGTCCACGTTAAAAAGGCGAAGTCCGGCACGCATGCTGGCTGATCGCTTGGTTGGGAGTCCGATTCTCGATGGTCGTCTAACGCTGGTGGACCGCTGACAAGTTGAGGTCTAAACGCGAGCTGGGGCCGGGACGGTTGACCGTCCGGCCCCATTGCGTTTTCCACATGAGCACGACCTCGAAGCGAGCGTGGTCGGTGCTCGAGGCACAACTCAGAGTGCCGGTGGCGGCGTGATCGGAATCGAGACCCGCACGAGAGCGACCGTAGAAAATATTGAGCAGAACGGCGGCCTCGGAATCGAACGGCTTGGGACTGGCGACCGGGAGCCACGTAGGCAAAAGTCAGCACCGCGGCGCGCCGGAACTGGAAGTTCAAACCGAATGTCAAGTCGACGGAGTCCGGCATGCCAGCGAGGTCGAACCGATTGAAGACGTCGCGATGGTTGATCGGGTTGTTGACGTGGAGCTCGAATGTCGGTGCCACCGCGCTCAGTAACGCTCGCGGATCCTCGTCGCGGAACAAGTAATAGCCGACGGCGATATCGTTGAAGATGTAGGAGACGTCATTAATATTGGACGTGAAGTTGAATCCGCTGAATCCCTGGATGTACCAGCGATTGTAGTTGTAAATGTATCCGATGTACGGCTGGAAATAGACCGAATTGAGCGGGAAAAGATACGGCGCGCCGGCAAATCTTGAGGGGCCGGTCGGAGTGGTAATCGCGAGTCCCGCCGAGATCAGGCTGCCCGTCTTCACGTTCTGCTCGAGAATGTACTTGGCGATGATACTCAAATTGCCGGCCGCGGTGGATGTCGGCGTGCTGATTACGTTTTGCGATGCTGTTTGCGGTGAGGGTGTCGAGGGGCACGCGAAAGCCGATCGAGCCCTTGCCGTCGTTGAAGGTTTTTTCAATGCCAAAAAGGTAAGTATATGCCTTCATCTGGGTAACCGGCGAAAGGTCGCGGCGGTTGATCGTGCTGTCGAGGTTGTTGTAGTAATTGAAGTTGAAGTAGATTCGGTCTTGAGGCCTTGGCGACTGGTTTTCCGAGACCTTGACGTTCCGGGCCGCGGCGTAGACGGGCGAGGCCGCCGCGGTCCGGGCGGAGCGGGAGGACCCGGGGTGGGGACGGCTTCGTGGCTGCGGTCGTCGCCAAGCCGCCGATGCTAATTGGGCTCAGGTCGCCGATCATGGCGAATGGTGTGACGGCCGCCTCGAGTGCACCGCCGTAGCCTGGACCCGCGGTCGTCGCGGCCGCCCCGAACGCATCCGCACCGGTCGCTCCCGGTCCGGTTGCACCAGCTCCGGCCGGACTTGGTGTGCCCGGGGCCGTTCCCTCGGCAGTCGTGCCCGGAGTCGGTGCTGCGGGACCCCTCCCTCGGCAGTTGTGCCCGGCGTGGTGCTCCGGGCATGGCACCTGGTGCCAAAGCACCGCCTGGTACTCCTCCCATACCTGGCGCGGTGCTGTACTGGGGGCTCGCATAATCGAAAAGTCCCTGCTGTCTGCGGGCTGGCCCCACCATCGAAGGGGTTGCGAAGCTGGCCCAACATCGCGTTGCCGCCCATACCGTAATAGTTCGGGCCCTGCGGTGACGGGTAGGCCTTTGAGGTCGAGCGGCCCGAAGGCGCCGCGTGATTGTGAACCGGTTGTTCGCCGTGTCCGCCGTCGAACGGGTTGCGAAGCTGGCTCAACCCCGCGTTGACGCCGGGACCTCGATAGTTTGACCCCTGTGGTGACGGATAGACCGAGTGGATTTTGCCGGGTATCGCCGAATCGGCGGGTGGAGTTGCGGATGGCGACGGGGCTCCCCCTCCCGGGTCGCCGATCATCTCCAAGCGGAATCGCAGCGGATGGTTTCGGCGGTTGGGGAGTTACCTGCGCCTCACGTGCACGCATCTCGATCGGCCGAGTGATGCGAACAGGAACAGCATGACCACACAGATCTGTTTGATTCTCATTAATCCCGCCCCTTCCCTGGGCATGCAGTGAGCTTGTTCGCTGACCCGATTTCTTTAATTCTCCCGATCAGCCCGAGACGCCGGGAACGCACGCCATCGTGCATCGTCGTCTTTTTTTCTGAAGTCACGATCCCAACAAGATTTGTGATGACTCACGATCATGCCCACGTCGCGGCGGAATCCGATCCTTGGGACTTGAGACGGCGCGATGTGATTCTGTTACGTAAGCTTTATCGGTTTTGACGAAAGAAGAGCTTTCTTCGATTTTGACGATTTCTCGAGAATCTACTCTGGCATTTCGCCATCAATCGGTCGTCGTGTGAACGCCGAGCGATCATTCTCGACATCGTGAGGCGACCTCCGATCGAAATCGGACTCCGCGTATGTGAGGCCTCGTTGCGACCACTCGCAGCTTGATCTACCCTGACGGCACGCTTCCACGATCGCCTCAGCATATTCACGCTGGTGCCCAATCAAGCATCGACGCTATCAGCGATTCAATTGGGATTGTCTCAATGGCTTGATGCCTTGAGGTGCGAGCGGGAGCGACCGGAGACGGACGCCGGTGGCGTCGAAGATGGCGTTGGCGATCGCGGGAGCGATGCCGACGATGGGGGTTTCGCCGGCTCCCGCCGGCGGCACGTCCTTGCGGTCGAGCAAGACGACCTCAACGACCGGCGTGTCCCGGAACCGGGGCACGCGATATCGGGAGAATCGCGGGTTGAGGATTCGTCCGCCATCGAACTCGATGGCCTCGAAGAGGGCTCCTCCGAGTCCCATGATCATGGCACCCTCGACCTGGTTCTTCAGATGGTCCGGGTTCACGACGGCGCCGCAATCGAAGGCGCTGACAGCGCGGACGACCTGGATGCGACCACTATCGCGGTCCACGGCCACTTCGGCGCAGGTGGCGACGAAGCTGCCTTTTTCTGACCCGGCCGCGATGCCGATTCCCCGATCGTCGCCGGGTCTTCCGGCCCCAACCGAACGCAGTGGCCGCCGCTTCGAGGACGGCGCGGAGTCGGTCGTCCTTGAGGTTTTTCAAACGGAACGCGAGCGGGTCGAGTTTCAGTGCATGAGCGAGCTCGTCCATGTGCGACTCGCGGGCGAAGTGGTTCGCCGTGGCGGCGAGCGCTCGGTAGGAGCCCTGTCGCAAGCGGCGAGGGGACCGGATGGAATGCGGTCAGTTGATTGGGCACTTCATAGAGCGTGCGAATCCCCGCGGTGCCGGAATTGTAGTTATGAAATTCCCAGGCCGTGAGTGTTCCGTCGCGGCGGACGCCGCTCTTGACTTCGATGACGCCGGCCGGCCGGAAGTAGGCCCAGGTGAATTCTTCCTCGCGCGACCAGACGAGCTTGACCGGTCTGCCTGCCTGGCGAGCCAGCCTGGCCGCCTCGATGGCCGCCTCGCCGGAATGCTTGCCGCCGTAGCCCGCCCCGGTATCGGGCACGATGACCCGGACCGCGTCATTAGCCAAGCCGGAAGGCCGCGGCCAGCTCTCCTTGCACGCCGAACGGTCGTTGGGTTCCGGTCCAGACGGTGAGCTTGCCGTCCTTCCACTCGGCGACCGCCGCGCGTGGCTCGAGAGGAGCATGAGCGATGTAGGCGATGGTGTAGGTTTGCTCCAGGCGGACATCGGCGGCGTTGAGACCTTTCTCGATCGAACCGGTTCGCTGTGCCGAGTTTCCGCGCCCGTCTCGCTCCTGGCGTCCTTGCCGTTTCATGTCCTCGAACAGGTCCTTGCTGGAGATTGGCGGACCAGTCTTCCATTCGGCTTTGATCGCATGGACCGCGCGGGCGGCGGCTGACCTCGCTTGGACGCGGCGACACCCACGAAATCCCCGTCGTGGACGACGACGACATCGGGCATCGCCTTGGCCGCGCTCGCGTCGATCGAGACCAAGGTCGCGCCGAACGAAGGAGGACGCAGCACCTTGCCGTGCCACATCCCGGGCAAGCCTGATGTCCGAAGAGTATGCATGCTTGCCGGTGACGAATTCTCGGCCGTCGACCTTGGCCGCGGAGTGACCGGCGATTGTCCAGTCGACCGGGGATGTGGTTGTCGACATCAACGGCGACGGTCTTGGTGAGCTTGCGGCCCTGGGTCAGCTTGCCGTAATTCGAGTGACTCCTTGGTCTTGGTGTTCACGACGGATCCATTGATGGCCGTCAGGAGCGCGCGGTCGGCTTTCCATGTTTCGGCCGCGAAGCCGATGAGAAGCTCGCGCGCCGCGGCGGCCGTTCGCCGTAGCCGCAGCGACATCATCGGGAGTGCGTCCGACTGCCGAACGTGCCCATGTCGAACGGGGTCAATTGCGTGTCGGCCATGACCAGGCGAATCGAGCTCGGCGGGGCGTGCAGCTCTTCGGCCACGGCCTGAGTCAAGGACGTGCGGATGTTCTGCCCCACCTCCGCTTTGCCCGTGTAAACCGTGATCCGGCCATCCTCGCCAATGTGCAGCCATGCACCGATTTCCTCGGGCGCATCCTGACCCCGCCACCGCCTCGCCGGCGACCGGCTCCGCCCCGGGGTTGGGCTCCGGGCTGTTGCGCGGACGATGCGTCCACCAGGCAGAGGACGAGGATGCCTCCGCCCAATGACTTCAAGAAGTCGCGGCGATCCAGCTCGAATTGATACGCTGGTTCTTCGTGTAGCTCGTAACGCTCGGGCTCGAATCCGGGTTCGACGGTCCATGACTCGCTCATCGCCGGGCCTCCTTCAACGCTTTCGCGGCGTTCGAGAGCGCGACGATGATCCGTGGGTACGTTCCACAACGGCAGATATTGCCGTTCATGGCTTCGATGATCTCGTCCAACGTTGGATCGGGTTTCTCCTTCAAGAGCGCGACGCCGGACATGATCATGCCGCAGGTGCAATAACCACACTGCATGGCTCCCACCTGGAGGAAAGCCTCCTGAAGCGGGTGCAGTTTCCCGTCCTTCTCCAAACCCTCGATGGTCGTGATCTCGCTCGCGGCGACCGCGCCCAGCTTGGTGACGCAGGAGCGGACAGGCGCTCCATTCACCAGCACGGTGCAGGCGCCGCACCGGCCCTCGCCGCAGCCGTATTTCGCGCCAGTCAGGCCGAGGTCATCGCGGAGCACTCCGAGCAGCGACCGCTCCGCATCCGCGTTGACAGTGGACCTGGGCCCCGTTGATTCGAAGTTCCTTGACGTCGGGCATGAGGTTCGTCCTCCGAGGGTTCAGCACCGCCTTCTACCGGCTATTGCTTACTGCCTACTTTTCAGGAATCCGCGGTCCGCCATCCACTCCTGGAGTCGTGTCGGCCAGCTCGATGCGGGAACGTGGTTGTCTCGCATGCCGAACCCATGGCCACCCTTGGCGTAGACGTGGAGCTCACCGGAGACGCCGGCTTTCTTGAGAGCCAAGTAAATGGTGGCGGTGCTCTGGGCACTTCCGCGATCGTCATCAGCGACCGTCAGAAACGTGGGGGGCGTCTCCTTGGTGATGGTCAGTTTCTCCGGGCGGACTCCGGGATAGACGAGGACGAGGAAATCAGGACGGGAGCTGAGCCGGTCGACCGGGTCGCTGGTCGCCTTCGGAGCGCCGTTTCGAAGCGGGTGCCAGCCAGGGCCGTGACTTCGCCGCCGGCCGAGAACCCCATCATGCCAACTCGGGCGGGGTCGACGCCCCATTCGCCGGCACGGCTGCGGACAAGTCGGACGGCACGCCTGGCATCCGCCAACGCATGATCCTCGACCTTGTACTTGGAGCCCTCGGTGCGCGCCAGGCGGTATGTGAGGACGAACCCCGCGACGCCGATATTGTTGAGCCACTTGGCGACGTCGTGCCCTTCGTGCTCGATCGCCAACATCCGGTGCCCGCCTCCCGGACAGATGACGACCGCTGCCCCGTTGGCCTTCTCCCGGGGAGGCAGATAAACCGTCAGGGACGGCTTGTGTACCTCGTTGACCCGGCGATTGTGGGTTCCGTTCTTGCCTTGATCGACGACCACGTTGCCCTTCGTGACACCCTCGGAGCCCGGGGCGCCGGCCGGCCAGAGCAAGACTTCGGGCGGATCATCGGCCGCGAAGCCCGGTGTCACCACCATCAAGCATACGATCACGAACCCGAGTCGCTTCATGGCATCTCCCTTGATGTGTATCGTGCGTGAAGCATCAGACCGGTCGCAGCGGAATCATTCGGCAGTTTATCCGCTATCTAAAGATAGCGATACCACCATCCGATTCCGGACCATGCGGGAAAATCTAAAGCTGATGCCGCCTACGCCTTCAAAGCCAGAACGGCATCGAGCGGCGAAGGGGTCGTTGCACCCAGCACCGTCGGTGAACCCGACCTGTTCGAGAATCGCCTTGTACTCGGCGAGGGTTCGCTCTTTCCCCTCTGTGCAGAGCCAGCATGTTCAGGTTCTGCATCTGAGCCCAGAGGGGACCGCTCTTGTCTGGTTCGAGCAGTTTCTCGGCGATCAGCAAGGCGCCGCCGGATGGCAGCCGGTCGTGAATTCGCTTTAGCAGAAGGAGAATCTTGGATTCCGTCCAGTCATGGAGAATGCGGCCCAAGCTGTAAAGGTCTCCCTCGGGCAAGACATCGACGAAGAAGTCGCCGGCCATCACCTCGATCCGATCGGCAAGCGGGAGAGGCTCCGACGATCTCGCGGGCGCAGAGCCACGGCTTCGGGAAGGTCGAACACCACGGCCCGCAAGTTGGGATGTCGCTGACAGGCGGCGATGGCCAGGTGACCGGTCGCCCCGCCAAGATCGACCAGGCGCTGAAACCGACTCAAGTCGAAAGCAGCCACGACATGCGGCGAGCTGAGCAGTCCCTGAGCGTGCATCCCCATCAAGAATTCTCGCTTGGCGTCCTCGGTCCGGAAGAAATGGGAAAAGAGCGGGCCGTCCCAGCCGAAGGTCTGCTGCCAACGGTTGGTCCCCTCGCGAATCGCATCTTCCAGATTGGCCCATAATTTCCACAGATACTCGTTCGAATAATTGAGATATCCGTTCATCCGAGACGGACTTTGCCTGCAGAGGTAGGCTCGTGGCGACTCGGGTGTTTTCGTAGACGTCTCCGTGGCGTTCGAGCAGTTGCAATCCCACGCAGGCGTCGAGCAACCGTTCGAGTGCGTCGGGGTCGAGTTTCAGCGTCTCGGCCAGTCCGGCCAGTGGCTTTGGCCCCGATTCGAGAGCGTCGAAGATCCCCAGTGACACGGCCGCGAACATCGTCTTGGACCGCCGGAAGGCTTGCAAGAGTTCGAGGATGACGGTCGGGTCAGGCTGGGATTCGTGTTCAGGCATCGCTCATGCGTGGCCGAGAGGAAGCGAATGGATGGATAAGGGCGAGATCCAAGCCATCCGGAGGCTGTCGCGTCCGCATGTCCTGGCACACCCGAGACTCAATCGCGGTGCTTGCTCGCGGGGCGATCCAAACTCATGGCACGCTGGCGGCGATATCGTCGGCCAGGCGCTCCAGGACCTCGCGCGTGAGCTGGCAGGGGGTTGAGCGACGCTGGCGGGTGGCCTCGTCGAGAGCGAACCGTTCCATCCGAAGGCTCCCTTCGCGGAACAGGCGGATCTCGTAGTAGCCTCGTTGGTCGGCGCGGGGTCGGGCTCTGGCTCCGGATCTGGACCTCGCCTCCTGCCGTCGTCGATCTCGATGACCTTGAGCGGCTCCATCAAGTAGGTCACTCGGCCGGCCAGCCGCGCGCCCCATTCCTGGAGCGATTCCGAGGACCATTCAGAACGGCGGTCGTGACGAACTCGAGCGCGGTGCAGGCGAGACCGACCGTGTCGAATGCCGTGATGTGCAACGTCAATCGATTCGGACTTTCCTCGACCGTGACGGAGCAGGGCAGGACGTAAGCCTTGGTATTTTCGTCAAGCGCGGCGGCGATCTTTTTGCTCAGACTCATGGGAAGCACCCCCCAATGGGCGGATCGAGTGATCGGTTCCATCAAACGACAACAGTGTGGGCCGTCCATCAACGCTCGTCTCCAGATGAACGGGTCGGGTCCAGAGACGGTGCAGATGACGGAGCGTGTCCTGGGCGTGGTCGATCCGCAGGTCGACGCCAAAATACTCGTGCTGCAAGTATAGCTCGCCGCGATTGCGGTGGTTGGCGTCCTTGACCCGGATGATCGGCTGTCCGAAATTGGTCAGGTTGAAGAGGAGACGCTCCTTGATCTTCTTGAACTCGCGGCTCTCGATCTCGTACATCTCGCGTCTGATCGTTATGCCGGTAACTGAAGAGCTTATAGCGGCGGCAAAAATCCACGGTCAAGAACGTGTCGATGAAGGTCACGTCGTTGTGGATGCGCCGGACCTCGAAGATTTTCTGCCGGCCCAGTCCCAGTTCTTTGTCCCACTTCTGGCGGGCGTCGAGGTTATCGCATTCCTCCCATTCCGGGCCGAATTGCCCTTTGTTCCATCGTTCCTCGATATCGCGAAACAGCTCGATGCCCAGCTTGTACGGATTGAGCCGGCCCGGCTGCGTGGCCATCGTGCCGGAGTGGTGGTCGGCGTAGTCGACCAGCTCCGAGGGGTGAAGCGTTTTCTGCGTCATGATCGTCGAGTGCCAGAACGAAGCCCAGCCCTCGTTCATGATCTTGGTCTGGCCCTGGGGTGCGAAGTAATAGGCTTCCTCGCGGATGATCGCCAGGACGTCGTGCTGCCAGGCCTTGAGCGGCGCGTGCTCGAGCAAGAACAGGAGGACGTCGCGCTCGGGCTGTTCCGGGAACGACGATGGCTTGGCCTTCTCTTTCTCCCGCTCGGACTCGCGCTTCCGCGCTTCTTCCTTCAGGACCTGGGGCGGGTTGACGAACGAGTCCATGTAGTCCTTGCTCTGAAACTTCGTCGGCTGGACTGACTCGTCGTCCTTCGCCGTCACCAACGAAATCGTAGCGGTTGATCTCCTCGCGACGCTTGATCAGCGGCGAATAGATGTCGATCAGGTTTTCGAGCGACAAGCAGCTATCGATGAAATTCTCAACCGTTTCCTCGCCGTGCCGCTCCATGTGCGAGCGAATGCGATTCCCGTGGTTCGCCATCTCGTCCATCATCTTGCGGTTGGTCTGGCTGAACCAGATGTTGTTCTTGAAGAAATCGTTGTGGCCGTAAACGTGTGCCATGACCAGCTTCTGGTCGACCATCTGGTTGCAGCGCAGGAGATAGGCATAGCATGGGTCGTTATTGATCACCATCTCGTAGATCTTCTGGAGCCCGTAGCGGTAGCCCTTGGCGAGATGCTGATACTCCATGCCGAAGCGCCAGTGGGGATAACGGTTGGGAAATCCCCCCAGCGCGGCGATCTCGGAAAGCTCGTCGTAGTCGAGGACCTCGAAGATCGTGTCGTAGAAGTCCAGACCGTAGTCGCGCGCATGGGCTTCGGTCTCGAGCTGGATCGCCCGCAGGTCTTCCGGAAGATTGTGAACGTTGACCGTCGACATGGACTTCGTCTCTTATTTTGAGAGTAGGCAGTACGAAGTAGGCAGTCAGAAGCGGCGAAACCGAGTTTGCCAACAGCTGCCTCTACTTCGATGCCTACTGCCAATTAGTTTACGATCTCCGCACTGACGTTGTTGGATTTCGATCTTAGTCCGCATTTCCATTTTCCTGACGGACGCGCGGTTTGAGCGTCTGTTTGACCCACTCGCGAAGCTCTATGACCCACTCGGTCTCGGAAATGTCCTGGGGCCGCCGCATCCAGTCGTACACTTCAGCCGCCGAAAGAAACGGAAAAGCCAGGCTGGTCTCCGACTCGGCATATCGGCCGTTCGATTGAAGGACCAGGATCACCATCCCGGATTCATCGCAGACCCAAACCTCGGGCACCTTGAACCGGCGATAGACCTCGATTGCCGCGTCGGCATCATGGCTGTGGACAGCCTCGATGGCCAGGTCCGGGGGCGGGTCGGTTTTGAGATGGAGCTTATTCTTGCCGCGAACGCGCTTCTCATTGGCCAGGTAATAAGTCTGATCTCCCTCCACGCCCCCTTTCTTGGCTCGGCGGCGGAAAGTTGTTGAGCCGGCGGGAATACAGGGGATGTCAAATTCCACGACAATCTACCATGACAAACTGATCCGAGCCTTACCCTGAGCCGTTCGTGCGGAAACGTCGCGGAGACATAAGCCACACCGTCCCATCGAGGTAGACCATCCGGGGCATCGGGTCGCTCGCCGCGAAGCCGCAAGAGCGTGGAATAGCCCTTCCAGCCGATGTCGCGGAATTCGACGCACTGGTCGCCGATGGCCTCTCGAGTCGGGATTGATGGTGGCTGTCGCCATGGCCTTGAGCTCGCCTTGCAGTTTCTGAAAGACATTCCGCGTCACGGGTCAATCATGTCGGAAAAGTTCGTCGACGACTAATACTTTCGAGGCGGTCCTGTATTTCGCCTCGGTTTCCTCGAGTTCGAGCTTCTTCTCGTTCAGAAAACGTGCTTTCTTGGCGAATTCTTTCTTCCGGCGATCGATGTCTTTGCTCAGATCGCCCTTCACGCTTTCGCAACTAGCTTTTTCATGCCGTCCTCGGACATCTCGGACATCTTCTTCAGGGCCTCGCATCCTCCCGTCAGACTGAGTTGCATTGACATCATTTGCATCATGACGGTCATCGTTTCCCGTCTGTTCCGCCTGTCTCATCTCCTTGAGCGAATCCAGGAGGTCGGCGCGATCCGCATCAAATTCCAGTTGAAGCAAGTCGACCTCGGTTCGGAGCGTGAGGACTCGCTCGCGCAGCTCACTTCGTGCGTCGCGCCGGGCGTAGCGGCCTTGTCCCCGGCTTGTTGGGCACGCGACAGCGATCACTGCCCCAACTCCCAACAGAAACATGATCCCAAACCCCAGACCGATCGGTTCGCGCGGTTCGTCATCCTTGGTCTCGCTTTCGAGTAGAGGTCGTCCTCATTTTCCTCGTCCCAGGAACTCCTTGATCGAGTCGTAAATGCCTTCCTTGTTGCGGATTTCCGACAGGGCCAGGTTTTCTTCATCCTCGAACGCCTCTTCCAGCTCGCGGTAGAACTCGCCCGAGCCGTAGGGGCTTTCGACCTGCCCGTAGCAGAACAGGTTGCATTTGGGAAGGAGCTGATCGCGAAGCAGGCTGATGCATTGGCGGTTGTCCTCGCCCCAGTTGTCGCCGTCGGAGAAGTGGAACACGTAGATGTTCCAGTCGACCTGGGGATGTTGGTCGTCGATGATCTTGTTGGCCAGGTTATAGGCCGAGCTGATCCGGGTGCCGCCGCTTTCGCGGGTATGGTAGAACGTGTGCTCGTCGACCTCGCGCGCCACCGCGTCGTGGATGATGTAGCGAGTGGTCACGCCGTCGTACTGGCTCTTGAGCCAGGCGTCGATCCAGAACGCCTCGGCACGAACGATCTCTTTCTGGTCGTCGGTCATCGAGCCCGAGACGTCCATCAGGTTGAAGACGACGGCATTGAACTGGGGCAGGGCGATCGGGTTCCAGGAGCGATAGAGCTTGTCCTCGCGGATGGGGATGACCAGCGGTTCCTTGGGGTCGTAGGTGTTGGAGGCGATCTGCCGCTTGAGGGCCTTCTTGTAGGTGCGCTTGAAGTGCCGCAAGCTTTCCGGGCCGGCCTGGCGGATGCCGGTATATTTGTCTTTGTCTTCGATGATGTTGGCACGCCCCTTGGGTGCGATCCGCGGCAAGGCCAATTCCTCGCCGAGGATCGCCGCCAGATCGTCCATGGTCAGCTCGACTTCGAGGATGTGGTGGCCGGGTGCATCGCCGGCGCCGGTACCGGCTTCGCCATCGTTCGAGCGGCCGATCGGCGTGCCGACGTCGCCGGGACCTTGGCCCACCCCGCCGCGGTTTTTGGTCCCGTACCGAAACTCCGGGATCTCGATCTGCGGCAAGGGGATCGAGACGAACTCGCCCCCGGTCTTGCCAATCAACTCGCCGTGCGTAATGTACTTGCGCAGGTCCGACTTGATTTTGCCGCGGACGATCTGTTTGAACCGATTAGCGTCACGATCGATTTTTCGAACCACGACTGATAGGCCCTCGTCGCTGGGAATTGGGGCCTGTCGGACCAATCGCCCCATCTTGGACCACCGCGTGCCTAATAGCGCAGCAATCAGCCCGCCGGCTTCAGCAGTCCACCGAGCCGAAAAACAAAAGAGCTCTGGGAAATAATGCCCGGGATTGACGGGTAGGTGTGAGTCGAGAATCGTTCGGCGTGGTCTCTAGCCGATTGCCGGTGCCACGGACCCCGCATATCTCCCTAGCAAATTGTATTCCTCGACCCTCAAAGTGTCCAAGCCAAAAGGAAGAAGGATTTCCGTTTTGATCACGTATGGTCGGTTCGAGACAACGATTATCACCCTTCCGGCCAAGGCTCAACAGGTCCCACGGGAGAATCCTGAATGCCCTGCCAGAGCTCGAGGTATTTGTCACGGACGTAAGGATTCAGCTCGTCGGCGAAACCGGCCGGGAGCTTGAGCGTTTCGATCAGGGCGATCGACATCGCGTAAAGTCCTTCATTCGATGAATCCCCCCGGTCATTCCCGAGGCCAGCTTCAACTCGACGAGCTTTGGCAAGTGACAGGAAGCGGATACCGTCGATCACGACGCTGGCCTGTTCCGGATCGGGAAAGGCCACCGCCTTGGGCTTGCCGTCGCCCGGGAATTCGCCGGCGATCAGGAACTCGATGCGGACGCCGTGTTCGGCATCCCGAAGGTTCTTGCTGCCTGTGAACGGCGGAACGTAGCCAAGGCCATCCAGTTCGGCGTGGATCGTCTTGAGACCGTCTCGGCGTCACCAGAATGTCGACATCCTCGGTGAAGCGTCGGAAACCATGCGCGTCCAGCGCCATTCCACCGGCCACCGCATAAGGAACATCGATCGACTCAAGCCGTCGGGCGATCTTGCGAAGAGCATCTTGAACACGAGGTCTTCTCCTTGGAAATGACGACTCCCCTCGTCCATGCCCACCTCCGATCAAGCTTGAGGAGCTCTTCGTAGACCGGAACGATCGTCTCGAGTTTCTCGGCCGATACTCATCGAAGATCTCCTCCACGATTGGATGCCGGTCACGAACCGCGCGGAGGTCGCTCTCGCTCAATGGCTGCCCCGCTTGACGTCGCCACGGGCGAAGATGCTGGCGACGTAGTTCAAGACGTCGGTCGCCGAGTCTTCGTCGTAGCCGTAGTTGCGGATCAGACCGCGCCTTGACGATGTCGATCTTTTCCTGGGTGTCCTTGTCGACGACGCTCGAGACCAGGCTGGTCAGCTTGATCGTGTCTTTCTGGTCCTGGAACAGCTTGAGTTCGAGGGCTTTCTGGAGCCGCTCGTTGGTTCGATAGTCGAACTTCTTGCCGTCCAGGGCCATCGCCCCGATGTAGTTCATGATCTCGCGGCGGAAGTCGTCCTTGCGGCTTTCGGGGATGTCGATCTTCTCCTCGATCGACCGCATCAGCCGTTCGTCGGGCTCCTCGGTCTGGCCGGTGTACTTGTTCTTGACCTTTTCCCGCTGGGTATAGGCCTTGACGTTGTCGATGTAGTTGCCGCTGAGACGGGTGAGTGCATCTTCGTCGGCGGCGATGGCGCGTTGCACTTCGTTTTTCACGATGTCCTCGTACTCTTCCTTCACGAGCGAGAGCAGGTGCCGATAGTGCTTTCGCGTCTCTTCGCTGTTGATCAGCGAGTGATGCTTCAGCCCTGTTTCCAGCTCGTTGAGCACCATGAACGGGTTGATCGACCGCTCGTTGGGATGAGCGACCAGCGCGTTGGAGATCTTGTCCTGGACGTAGCGCGGGCTGATGCCGTGCATCCCCTCTCGCTCGGTTTCCTCGCGCAGCTCCTTGATGTTGTCCTCGGTAAAACCGGGAAGCGTTTTGCCATTATAAAGCTTGAGCTTCTGCATCAACGTCAACCCGGCGTTCTTGGGCTCCTCCAGCCGGGTCAAGACGGCCCACATCGCGGCCACCTCGAGGGTGTGCGGCGCCAGACGTTTGCCGCGAACCTTGCGGGTGTTGTAGTCCTTCTCGTAGATCTTGATCTCGTCGGCCAGCCGGGTCACGTAGGGAACGTCGATTTTCACGGTCCGGTCGCGGAGGGCTTCCATGAACTCGTTGGACTGAAGTTTCTTGTATTCCGGCTCATTTGTATGACCGATGATGACTTCGTCGATGTCGGTCTGGGCGAACTTCTTGGGTTTGATCTTGTGCTCTTGGCTGGCGCCGAGCAAGTCGTAGAGGAAGGCCACGTCGAGTTTGAGTACCTCGATGAACTCGATGATGCCGCGGTTGGCGATATTGAACTCGCCGTCGAAATTGAAGGCGCGGGGGTCGCTCTCGGTGCCGTACTCGGCGATCTTGCGGTAATTGATGTCGCCGGTCAGCTCGGTCGCGTCCTGGTTCTTCTCGTCCTTCGGCTGGAAAGTACCCACGCCGATGCGATCTTGCTCGGAGAGGATCAATCGGCGGACGACGACGTCCTGCACGACGAGAGCCCAGTCACCCCCGTAGCGTTCCATCCGTTCATTGAACATCTGGCGGCAGAATGGGCAGAGGTCCCCTTCGATCGTGACCTGGAAGTCGTCGGGTCCGCGGCCCGCGTTCAGAAGGCGAGTCACCTCGGGGCGATGCTCGTGGGGGATCAGGTGTAAGGGTTCCTCGTGCATGGGGCACGGGGCGAAGGACTCTTCGCCTTCGGGCCCGATCTCTTTCCAGCCGAAGCTGTAAAGTCCTCCCTCCTCGACCCGCGAGTACCGTTCCAGCCCCTTTTTCAGCAGCCGCGCCAGCGTGCTCTTGGAGCTACCGACCGGCCCGTGCAGGAGCAGGACTCGCCGCTCGGTTCCGTAGCCGTTGGCCGCGCTCTTGAGAATGTTGACAAAATTGATCAAGGTCCGTTCCAGGCCGAAGATGGCATCCTGCCCTTCGTTCTCCGGATCCATGAAGAACTTGTAGCGGGTCACCTTCTCCTTGTTGACCACGATCTCATCCGTACCGTGGCTGATGATCATGTCGTAGATCCGCTGGTAAGCCGTCCGGGTGACCTTGGGATCGCGCTGCACGATATCGAGATATTCGGCGAACGAGCCGGTCCAATGTTTTTTCTGATAGTCGTCCAGGTTCTGGCGACTGGCAATCAGAGTGATCAAATCCGATCCGGTGGACATGAGATATTTCCCTCCTGAAGGTCACTCCATCAGGCACTGCCGCGGCCAGGAGACAAGCGGTCGCGGCGGGTCCCGGTCGATCGGGCCGCATTCCGACCCGATCTGGCCCCCGCGGCACGGTTGAGGCGTCCTCATCATTTGTGTGAGGGCTCGGCCAAATTGTCAACGCGTCAGGTCAAAGATGGGGAATGCCCGAAACGAGTCAGCGGCCTTCGGGTCGATCGCGAATCAAGAAATCCGGGGGAACAGGCGATGTGGTCTCCACGGTCGCGGGGACACCACGAACGGGAGCTCACTTCGATACGAACTCCTGCCCGTCTGGTCCATTACAACCCCCGATTTCCCTTGCCTGTCAAGCGAACCGATATGGGAAGTTGATTTGATTAACCCTCACTCTGGTTCCGGTCAGGTGCCCCATCATTCTCAATTTACGACCTATTGCCAGGCTCGCACGGGAAATCCGAAAAAAACTGAGTCACGACCCGGGAACGATCAGTTTCGGTTTTTCAACACCGGGCGGCGGAGCGGCTGCGGAACCGGGCGTCCACAGAGCTGAGCGACCAGGGCGCTCGGATTCCGGCGTCCAGATCTCACCGCCCGCCGCGGCGACGCCTAACTGTCCCGCGGATGTCGTGACCCGCGGACCGTATCGACTCAAGTAGTATTGCAAGGTTCGCGTATCAAGGACCATCTGTTCCGGACGCTTCGGGTCAACGACGGGCTGAACCAATCCGAATTCGATGAGTCGAAGGAACACGGCCGAAGTCGCTTCCCGATTGCCTTGGTATTTTTCGATGATGACCGCGAGGCGGGGAACCCAGACCTCGGGATCGTCGAGCATGATCGTGATCTGAAGGTCGATCATCTCCCAGACGAGCACATGCGCGGCTCTTTTGAGCAGGAGGCTCGGACTGTCGACCGCGACGGATCCAGTCTTCGGCTTCAGTGCGGTTGTGTCGTCGAGCCGCCTCGAGCGCAAGGTCTCCGTACAAGGCGGTCGTCTCGATCCGGCCTTTCACCAGCAGGGAGGGATGCTCGGCGATGACACGCGCGGCCCGGATCATCACCGTGCGGAGTCCCCACTGCTTGGCCCAGTGGTAAAGCGAGCAAGACCCGGTCGTCGTCGAGCTTCTCGATCGGGATCGACGACAGTCGGGACAGGTGCAGCTAGTGGCGATCGTCGCCAGATCGGGATCGATGGCCGGCTCCGGCTTGAGCTGAAGTTTCGAGCGGAACCGCTCCAGTCGATGAGCTCGACCCACTCCTCGTCGGTGTATTCGAGGATCCGGACCGCGGCACGGAGTGCCGTCTCGGCATCGCCGGCCTTGGGCGGCCTGGAGGGGCGTTCGTCCGCGCAAGTGAGGGTTGCGGCGTCTTGGGCCAGACGTCCTCGGTCATGCGACGCAACCTGCTCTTGATTGAGCCGATCGGCGTCCTCTTCGGAGACTCCGGCAGGGATGCGCCATCGACAGCTCAAGCTCAGCAGATATCGCGGCTCTTTGCCGATGACCTTGGTCCGCGGATGGGCGGGGGGGATGTTCAAGCCGGCCCTGGCCACGAACCGATCGATGAGGCGGTCGAGCCGTCCGTCGTCGTAAGTCTCCAGCGCGACGATGTCCGGGCCGACCAGGACCTCTCCCTCGATCCGTGGTATTTCCTGCGGAGTGAGTCCCGACCTGGGTGTAATCTGGGGACGATCGAGCAGCAAGAACCGCTCAACCTTGGGTGCATCCGGTCGTTGGGATCGAGGGAACGGCCGGGACCCTCATCGATGGTCTTGTCGGCTCGCAGGGCCGCCGAGCAAGCCGTCCCGGTTCCGGATCGGCCAGGCCAGTTGGACGAACTCGACGGGATCGGTGATCGGCGGATGGTCGATCCGCTGACAAAGGGCCTCGAGGTCGATCGCATCGATCGTGGGCCCAGCTCCGAGCGATGTAGCGCCGCAACGACGCGACGGCGCCCTCATGATCGGCGATCCAGAGACAACACAGCCCACGATTGCGATCCGCGACCACACCGGCCGACGATCCTGGGGACAATAACTCGAACGCCGCGGCGGCGGCCGACCAGAGCCCCTCGTTTGCCCATCCTGATGCCTGTTGGAACGACTCGCGGAATTCATTGGAGACATTGGCGGGTGGTAGCAACGAGGCGATAGGGGTTCTTTTCCCAGACGGAGATCGCCGGGTTTATCTCGAAGGTTGTGGAGCGCAACCATTGTCTGCTTGTCATTTCCGGCTCCTAACCGCATGGCGAGTTCCAGGTGCTTGATCGCCGCCGCCGCGAAGCCGGCCTGGGCGAGTGCCGTGCCGACAAATGAAGCCAACGGCGCGAGCTGCCCCCGGTTTTCGGGCTGGCAGGCCGAGAGTGCTTGCTGGAACTGAGCGACGCCAGCGACTGGGCCTTCGGTTTCCAGCACGAGCTGGGTGTCAGGACCCATGCGCTCAAGTGAGTTGGGATGTCGCCTGCAGCAAAATCGCGCAAGGCCTGCTTGGCGGCATCCATCTGGTTGAGATGGAGGTAGGCTCATCGCCTTACGAGTCAAAAGCCAGGGATTGTCGGGAACCTTGGCCAGCCCCTCCTCCAGAGGCTTGAGCGCGGCCTCGTACTGCTCGCTGTCGATCAGCCGCTGAGCGCGTTCGGCGTAGGCTTCGACCTTCTGGCAGCAAAATTTATACTTCTGTCCGCTTCCACAAGGGCAAGTCGCGTAGGGGTCGACCGACGCCATCGTAGGCCTTTCTGGGAAAAGTCGATCCGTGTGTTCGTAGGCTGAGCGTCACACTAGCAAAAGCCCGCGCGCGCCGTCTATGCTGATGCTACGCGGTCGCACATTGGCGAGTCAACTGCGGGTCCACATTTGGGCAGTCGGAGCCGGATCCAGGCGGTCGAGCCTGTCCGACTCGCATTATCGGAGCTGACCGCGGAGCCAGTGAGGCACGATTCATGAAGAGACTTCGCCGGGCCAAACCCCTTGTGAAACCAGACGACGTTCCTCGAGCCGATTCGCGGTCGCACTGGCTGGTCGGGCGCGACCGGGACTCGGCGCCGTGCTCGTCTTTCGTGGTTTCCGGGTCGTTGATCGTGGCTCGGCTGGATCCGCTCTGGCCTGGGGCCGGATGGGTCATCGCGCCTCGGCCCGGTTCGCTCGAATCGCGACTCTCGCCTCAAGCGCGCGCAATCATCCGAGACTTCCTCGAGCCGGGAGAATCGCTGGCCGACGCGGCCACCTGGGCCGACGAGAACAGCCGCGAGATTCCCGGAAGCGCCGCCTGGCACTTCGTCAACGTGCGTATCTCGTCGCCTCATTACAGTCCCAGGGACTGCCGGCCTCAAGGATGTGTCGTGACCAAGATCGCCGAGTTCCGAACGATCCTGGCCGATCAGCACGCTCCCCGGTCCCGTCGCCGGATGGCCCTTCGCTTCTTTGTCCATCTCGTACAAGACCTCCACCAGCCGATGCACGTCGCCGATCGGAACGATCGCGGTGGCAACAACCTTCAACTTCGGTACGGGCGCTACGACAACACCAATCTGCACCAGGTCTGGGATTCGGGCTTGCTCAGGCAAGCGGTATCGCCGCGAAACGGACCTCGTCCGTGAATTGGAGGTCGTGGCCAACCAGCCCGAGTCGCGCGATTGGTCGAAAGGCCGGATCGAAGACTGGGCCGATGAAAGCCTGGAAGTCGGACGTCGCGCCTACCTGGCGATCCCGGGATCGAACGTGATGCTCCGCACGGGCGATTCGATCAGCCGCGAATACGAAAAAGAGAATCTTCCCGTGGCCGTCGAACGACTCGCTCGATCCGGAGTCCGGCTGGCTTCCATGCTCAATGAAATCCTCAAGCAATAGCCGATTCGCCGCGCCTGTCCTCCGCCGGAGACAGACATCTACACTTTCTTCTTTCGGTCCTGAACCCTTCGCCTTGGGCGTCGATTGCTTCTTGGGCTTGGCCGGGCTTGCCGTCTCGGTTTGGTCTTCTGACGGCTGCAATTCGTCGTCAACCCCGTGCTCGAGGGGACGTTCGCCGAAAATCTTCTCGAAGTTGGGGAAGCCGTATTTTCTGACAATCGGACCGCTCATGGTGCTTGTCCCTCCTGTTCGGTTCACTCGGAATCCCGAAAACCCGTCGGCGACAGCCAGCCACGCGGATTCGAGTCGTTGACTATCTTCTGCGTATCCTTTATTTAACACAAATTAGGGACACTAAGGCAACCTTGCCGGTGCAACGAGGCCTTCGGCAGATCGCGGGCAGTTCGGCAGTTCGTCATGCCGCGTGCGGATCGTCGAGTCCTCACGACTTGGCTTGTCCTTCCGCGAACGCTGAATCGAATAGTCGGCCGGCCGACTTGAATCCCATCTTCTCCTTGACGAAGCGAGCCGCCTCGGCCGCGCCGTATTCGCGATCCATGCCGCAGTCTTCCCACTCCACCGAAAGCGGGCCCTCGTAGCCGATCTGGTTCAACGCTCTGCGCGATCTCCTCGAAGTTGACCTGTCCTCGGCCGGGGGAGCGGAAATCCCAGCCTCGGCGCGGATCACCGAAATTCAGATGAGAGGCGAGGATTCCCGAGCGGCCGTCGAGCGTCCGGGCCGCGTCCTTCACGTGCACGTGATAGATCCGGTCGGGGAACGCCCGGATGAACTCCACGGGATCGACGAATTGCCAGAGGAGGTGGCTCGGGTCGAAATTGAAGCCGAACTCCGGACGGTGATTCACCGCCTTGAGGGCTCGCTCGGCGGTGTAGATGTCGAAAGCGATCTCGGTGGGATGGACCTCCAGCGCGAACTTGACGCCGCATTCCTTGAAGACGTCCAGGATCGGATTCCAGCGATCGGCGAACAGCTTGAATCCGTCCTCGATCGTCGCATCCGACACCGGCGGGAACGAGTACAGCAAATGCCAGATCGACGAGCCGGTGAAGCCGTTGACCACCTTGACACCCAGCCGCTGGGCGGCGCGGGCGGAGTCCTTCATCTCCTGGATCGCCCATTCGGTCTTCTTCTTGGCGTCGCCTCGGACCGAAGCCGGAACCCAGTCATCGGTCCGGGCGTCGTTGTGGTCCAGCACCAACTGGCCGGTCAGGTGGTTCGAGATCGCCCAGCACTTCAGTCCGTATTTTGCCGAGCAGGTCATGACGGCCCTTGCAATAATTGGAGTCGGTCAGGGCTTTCTGGACGTTGAAATGGTCGCCCCAGCACGGCAGCTCGATGCCGTCGTAACCCCATTTGCTCGCCTTCTCGGCGATGACTTCCAACGTCAAGTCGGCCCACTGGCCGGTGAACAGCGTGGCGGGTCGTGACATGGTGCGTTCTCCCAATCAGTTACGTCAGTGATGGTTAATC
The DNA here is from genome assembly GCA_963779785.1 of uncultured Planctomycetota bacterium. GTDB lineage: Bacteria > Planctomycetota > Planctomycetia > Isosphaerales > Isosphaeraceae > CAVRFS01. The sequence goes on along the minus strand of CAWAAW010000064.1, from coordinate 1,777 downwards.
ATGGGTGGACCGACGAGCGGAATTCATTCCGTTGTCTTCGGTCGCTCGCTGGCGTATAACGCCACGGCGGATCGATCGTGTCCAGAATCGTCGGCGAGCCGATCGATGCCCAGGATCGCAACATAGGGCTGCTCGGTGGACATTGTCAATCATTTGACGGCAGCCGGCCGATCCATGATAATCGTGGCCGAGATCGTTCCTGTCCACTCGACTGACTGATCCACCACAACCTATGCCTCTGAAAGCCATTCTATTCGATTTCGACGGCGTGATCGCGGATACCGACAACCATCACATCGCCGCCTGGCAGCGGACGCTTTCCGCCATGGGCTGGCAGGTTGTTGACGAGGTCGCCGCGCGCGCGGCGGAGATCGACGACCGGCAATTCCTCGCGGAACTGTTCGCAAAGCACGGGTTTCACTCCGACAAGATCGAAGAGTGGGTTCGTCGCAAGCAAGCGCTGACAGTGAAAATGCTCCGGGATTCACCCCGGCTTTATCCGGGAGTGGCGGACCTGATCCGAAAGCTGCACGGAAGAGTTCGATTGGCGGTCGTTTCCGGCACCTGGCGCGAAAACATCCAGGCCGTCCTCGAGTCGTCCGGGCTCGCCGGATCGCTTCGAGACGATCGTCGGCAAAGAGGACGTGACATCGGTAAAACCGGATCCCGAAGCCTACCTTCTCGCATTGCGACGGCTGCGGCTCTCCAGCGCGTTCGACGGTCGCCATCGAAGACTCGCCCACGGGGCTGGCGTCCGCACGGGCCGCGGGAATCCCCGTCATCGCCGTCGGCCATCGTCATCCCGTTCAGCGACTGGGTTGGCGACGCCACCTACATCTCCGGACTCGAACCAATCCATGGCCTGCTCCAACATCTGGGATTGTCAGACTGACCGCAACCGCGCGACCGCGAGTTCGACGGAGCTCGAACAACTTCCCCCAGCGCCGACGAGTTCGATCAGCGCCCGTCCGCGCCGCGCCGTCTGGGCCTCGTAGTTGGTGCGGCGGGTTCGTCATTCGCTCCTTCGACGACGTCTCCGGGAGAGCTCGGTTTTTCCGACTTCGCTTTACCAAGCGTTCGCCGGATGAAATCGAGCTGAATCCTATTATAGTGCGGGCCGGAAATGCGGTGACGCGATGACGGGTAAATCATCAGCTCGAAATCCTTGTTGGCGTCTTGGAGCGCCTCGACGAACCTCATCGTGTTTCGCAACGACACGTTATCGTCGATCGCGCCGTGGAGGATCAGCAGTTTGCCGTGCAAGTTGGCCGCCGCCCGAACTACCGATGAAACGTTGTAACCCTGGGGATTGTCCTTGGGCAGTCCCATGTAACGTTCGGTGTAAATCGAGTCGTAGTCGCGCCAATCGGTGACGGGGGCCCCGGCGATTCCCGCGGCGAATAGGTTGGAGTGGGTCATCGCGTATGAGGTGATGTACCCGCCGTAGCTATGACCGGCCATGCCGATCCGGGATCCATCCACATAAGGCTTTTGCTTAAGCCAGTTGATCGCCTCTTTGATGTCGTCGAGCTCCTGGACGCCCAGATGCTTGTAGGCCGTCCAGGCGGAAACTGCTCCCTTGCCGCTGGCCTGCGGGGATCCATGCGAAAGACGATGAACCCTTCGTGGGCCAGCGCCTGGTCCCGCATACGACCCTCTTCCCAAGTATCCGTAATCCGGGGGAAGTGCGGTCCGGCGTAGGTCATGAACCAGACCGGATACTTTTTGTTCGGATCCAGATCGGACGGAAGGATGAGGTCGGCTTCAAGGAGGAAGC
>CAWAAW010000063.1:0-66130 GCA_963779785.1 uncultured Planctomycetota bacterium | reverse complement strand
CGGCTGGGGTCGCCCGCCCGCGCCTGAAAACGCCTATTTTCCCAGGCTCTGCGCTGGTGGCGGCCCCTCGCCAAGCCGAAAAGTGTAGTGACAACTCTGTTCAGATTTATACCGGTATTGCCCGCATTATTGCACTTGAAATCTCCTCAATTCGTCGTGATAATGGTCGCCGTGGCTGCCAACCCCTTAAATTCCACACCACCAACGACCCACGCAACCAATCATGTATCCCAGGACCGTCAAGGTTCGCTCCAAGAACGGCACCATCAACGAATACATCCGCGTCGTCGAAGCCTATCGCGAGGACGGCAAGGTCAAACAACGCGTCGTCGCCGATCTCGGCCGCAAGGACCTGCTCATCGAGATCCTGCCCAAGCTCCAACGGCTGCTCGGGGGAGACTCCGGCAGTGAGCCCAGCGATCCGGCCGTCCCCCATGTCGTCGATGCCTCGACCTGGGGACCGGTCCTTGTCGTCCGTGCCCTGTTCGATCAATTGGGCCTCTGGTCGATCCTCGACTCCCAGCTCGGCAAGGCCAAAGGCGTCCCCTTCGCCGACCGAGCCTTCGTCCTGGTCGCCAACCGACTGATCCAGCCGGCCAGCGAACATGGATTGGCCAGTTGGCTCGAGAGCGACTTCGTCTGCGATCGCCTGGGCCGACGCTTCATTCCCCACTGGCACCAACGCCGACGAGTCCGTGTCCATCCCCGGCAACTGGACGCCTGGTATCGCACCCTCGATCAGCTCCACGACGCCAAAGCCGAGATCGAAGTGGACCTCTACAACCGCCTCCGTGATCTGTTCAGCCTCAAGCCGGACCTGGTGCTCTACGACATCACCAGTACCTACTTCGAAGGGGCCGGGCCGGTGGATTTCGCCCGCAATGGCTACAGCCGGGACAGCAAGCCGCACAATGTGCAGGTGATCGTCGGCGTGGTGATGGTCGCGGGCTGGCCGATCGCTCATCACGTCTGGGAGGGCAACCGTCTTGACCACACCACGGTACTCGAGGTGATCGCCGACCTGCGCAAGCGGTTTGAATTTGGCCGGCTGGTTTTCGTCGGCGACCGGGGCATGGTCACGGAGGAGAACCTGGAGTCAATTACCAAAGATAAACAGGGATTTCTGGTTGGCCTGAAGCGGCGGCGCAACGCCAAGCTGAGCCAATGGCTCAACGCCGTCGACGAGACCAAGTGGGTCAACTGTCCCTGTGGCATCAACGCCCAGGAACGCCAGACCGATCCGCCCCGCACGCGTGCTCAAGAGGTTGCTTCCGGGGTCGAGGGCATGCGAGTGATTGTCATCGACTCCGATGAACGGCGTGCCTACGAGCAGACGAGGCGCCAGCAAGCGATGGAACGAGCACGCCAGAAGCTCCAGAAGCTCAAGGAGCGTATCGCCGCTGGCGGCTTGAAACAGCCTGAGAAGATCGGGGCGGCCGTGGAGCGAATTATGCAGAAATATCATGGTTACCGATACTTTGAATGGAAGCTTGATAACGGGACGCTGGTTTTCTCCGAGAGCAAGAAGCACTTCGAGAGTGAGAAGCGGATCGAGGGCAAATATGTGATCGCGACGAGTGAGAAGGGACTGAGCGTGCTGGACGCCGTGGCGATGTACAAGGAGCTGACCGAGGTGGAGAGCGGATTTCGGCAGCTCAAGGACGTGATGGCGATGCGGCCAATATATCATCAGATTGAAACACGAGTGAAAGCGCATATTTTTGTGGCCGCGTTGGCCTTATTGGTTCAACGACTGCTGGGTCGCCGGCTCGAAGAGGCTGGGGTTGACCTATCGCCGGCGCGAGCCATGCAAGCATTGGCGACAGTCCGTCTGGTCACGTTCCGTCTGGAGGGCCAACCCGAGCGCCGGGGGCTGGCTGGCGGCTCGCAGGACGCGCGGCGGGTGCTCAAGGCGTTGAAGCTTCTCGACCAGCGGCCGCCGGAGGCGCCGGAGGGGGAGGAAACCGTGATGTAGTGACTAATTCAAAATTCGACCCTTGCGCCGCAAGGGGTTACGTCGCGTCACCCCAAACATGGGCTAGAAGAATTCGCTCTGTCGAAAACGAGCTGTCGAAACAACGATTTATGGCGTTTATTCAACTTTCACAGGGCACCACCGGAACTGTGAGATTCCCGAAAACGAGTGGTAGGTACCATGGCGAACTGCGCGGCAACCCCGCCACCCAAGGAGTATCTCGATGCAGCGTGACTTGCGGTTCGGAGAGTGATTCCCGCGGAGTCGACTCTCGTCTCTACTCACTTCTTTGCCCGAGTTGAAGATGCGACAATCGCTCATCCTGGTCGTCGTGACAGCGATCGGTCGTCGTCGGGGAACGAGCAATGGATGAGACGAAGAACGTGTCTGAGACGGAAGCCTCCCAATCGCCGACTGGCGATTCGAATGGTTCCTCGGATGAGACAAGGAGCGTGGCGGGAACCGCCGGATCTCAGCCGCCCACTGACCGTTCGGGCGACTTCTCCGACGGAAATCCCTCCAAAATTGGGCGCTACCGGATCGTCCGTCAGCTCGGTCAGGGCGGCTTCGGCACGGTCTATCTTGCTCACGATGATGACCTCGACCGCCCCGTCGCCATCAAGGTGCCCAACCGGGAACGTACCACTCGCACCGAGGATCTGGAAGCGTTTTTGATCGAAGCCAAGATCCTCGCCAAGCTGGACCATCCCCACATCGTGCCGGTCTTCGACGTGGGTCGCACGGAAGACGGACTCTGCTTCGTCGTGTCGAAGCTCATCGAAGGCAACGACCTGGCGGCCAGGATGGGACAGGGCCGACCTTCCTTCCGGGACTCGGCGGAGCTGGTTGCGACCATCGCCGACGCCTTGCATTACGCCCACACTCGCGGGCTGGTCCACCGGGACATCAAGCCCGCCAACATCCTGATCGACGCATCGGGCAAAGCCGTGCGTGGCGGACTTCGGGCTCGCGCTCAAGGATGAAGACTTCGGCAAGGGTGGGGGGCTGGCCGGCACGCCGGCCTATATGAGCCCCGAACAAGCCAGGGGTGAAGGCCACCGGGTCGATGGTCGTTCGGATATCTTCAGCCTGGGGGTCGTGTTCTACGAGTTGTTGACCGCGAAGAGGCCGTTTCGCGGCGATATCTCTCCTGGACGTCCTGGAGTCGATCAAGACCACCGAGCCTCGTCCGCCCCGCCAGATCGACGACACGATCCCCAAGGAACTGGAACGGATCTGCCAGAAGTCGCTGGCGAAGCGGGCGTCGGAGCGGTACAGCACCGCCAAGGACATGGCGGAGGACCTGCGCCTGTTTCTCCAGGCTGCCGGAGGCACGGCCTCGCCTGGCGCCCCCGCGGTTCCGACAAGCACCCCGCCCGGATCAACCCTGGAATCCGCTCCACTCCCGGACACATCCCGGCAATCCGACTCCGACCAGCGGCCGATCAAGATCGTGCCGAAAGGCCTGCGATCCTTCGATGCGCATGATGCCGACTTCTTCCTGGAGCTGCTTCCGGGACCTCGGGATCGAGACGGACTGCCGGATAGCATCCGATTCTGGAAAGCGGAAGACCGAGCAGATCGACCCTGACCTGACTTTCAAGGTGGGCCTGATCTACGGCCCATCGGGCTGCGGCAAGTCGTCGCTGGTCAAGGCCGGACTCTTGCCCCGGCTGGGCAAGCATGTCCTGCCGGTTTACATCGAGGCGACCCCGGATGAGACGGAAGCCAGGCTGCTCAAGGGCTTGCGCAAGGTCTGTCCTGAACTGCCGCGAGGATTGGGGCTGGTTGATTCGCTGGCAAGCTTACGGCGGGGTCGCGTCCTGCCGCCAGAACGCAAAGTACTGCTGGTCCTGGATCAGTTCGAGCAGTGGCTGCATGCTAGCGAGGGAGGAGAACACGGAACTGGTCGCCGCCCTTCGGCACTGCGATGGCGAGCATGTCCAGGCCATCGTGATGGTGCGGGACGATTTCTGGCTGGCCGCCAGCCGGTTCATGAGGGACCTGGAGATCCGCCTGGTCGAGGGCGAGAACACGCGCCCTGTGGATCTCTTTGATCCCCGCCATGCCAGGAAGGTGCTGGTGGCTTTCGGGCGGGCGTTCGGGGCGTTGCCCGAAAACATCGGTGATCATCAGCAGCGACCAAGAATCGATTTCTGGATCAATCGATTTCCGGGCTTGCCCAGGACGGGAAGATCATCTCGGTCCGGCTGGCTCTCTTCGCCGAGATGGTCAAAGGGAAACCCTGGGCCCCAGCCACGCTCAAAGAAGTGGGCGGCACCGAGGGAATCGGTTTGACGTTCCTGGAAGAGACCTTCAGCGCCTCGACCGCGCCTCCCGAGCATCGCCTGCACCAGAAAGCGGCCCAGGCGGTGCTGAAAGCTCTGCTGCCCGAGAGCGGCACCGACATCAAGGGGCAAATGAGATCGCGCCAGGAATTGCTCGAAGCCTCGGGTTATGCGAACCGCCCCAGGGACTTCGATGATCTGATCCACATCCTCGACCCGGAGCTTCGGCTGATCACGCCCACCGACCCGGAAGGGTTCCTCGAGGCGACAGGTCAGCTGGCGACCCTGCCGAGCGGGCAATACTATCAGCTCGCGCACGACTACCTCGTCCACTCCCTGCGCGACTGGCTGACGCGCAAGCAGCGGGAAACGCGCCGCGGACGGGCCGAGCTGCGGTTGGCGGAACGGGCCGCCCTGTGGCAGGCGAAGCCCGAGAACCGGCATCTGCCGTCGTGGTGGGAGTATCTGACGGCGGTGTGGCTCGTACCGGCGAAGAACCGCACGGCGGTTCAGCAGACGATGCTGCGCAAGGCCGGGCGCATCCATGCGGTCCGCTGGGGGAGCGCCCTGGCGGTTCTGCTGCTGATCGGATTCGTGATCGGGAACGTGATTGCGGCCGAGCGCCAGCGCAGCCTGGCGGCGGCAGGTGGCCACGGCACTGGACGCAGTGCAGAACAACCGGGGACTGGCGGTTCCGTTTACCTTGCGCGATCTGGAGCGATTGCCGCGCGGATTGGTCGTCGCGGAGCTGAAGACGCGGTACGCAGATGCCGAACCGCAACACAAGCTCGGGCTGGCGTATGCGATGGCCCGTTACGGCGAGGTCGATGCCCCGTTTCTCGTCTCGCGGATCCAAGGTTCAGCGCCCGAGGAAGTCGACAACCTTGCCGCGGCGTTCGGGCGGGCGCGACAGGCCTCATCGGAGGCGATCCACGACCTCGCGAAAAAAGCCGCGGCGGAAAAGAACTGGCGTCTCAAGGCCCGCCTGGCTGTCGTGGCGCTCCACCTCGACGACGACGGGATCGCCGCCGACATGTGCCGCATCGACGATCGGCCCGATCCGGTCCAGCGCACGATCTTCATCGATGAGTTGCCGGCATGGCACGGAGACGTCACCAAACTGGCGACGTACTGTCAGTCGCGATCCGACGCCGCGCTGCGGTCGGGCCTCTGCCTCGCGGTCGGCAGTATTGCCTTGGGACAGTTGACCGAAGCGGAACGCGCAGCCTGGAAGCCGGTGCTCACGCAGTGGTACGAGACCGCATCGGACGGTGTCACGCACAGCGCGGCTGGCTGGGCATTGCGCCAGTGGGGTATCGAGGCGCCCGCACTGCCGGCAACAAGCCAACCGAGCGAGGGCCGCCAGTGGCTCGTCAATTCGCTGGGCATGACGTTGCTCGAGATCAACCCCGGCGTGTTCGTGCGCAAAGATCAAACCCCTGAGGCAAAAGAGCAGACGGTGCAACTGACGCGGGCCTTCTTTCTGAGTGACCGGGAGATCAGCGTCGGGCAGTTCCAGCAGTTCATCAGCGATGCGAATTACCCGAACGGAGAGAAGCCAGAGAAATGGCAAGGCGCCGACGCAAAATTCAGCCCGACGCCTGACCACCCGGTTCAACAGGTCAACTGGTACGACGCCGTGCTCTTCTGCAACTGGCTGAGCCGCAAGGAGGGACGCACGGCATGCTATGAGCGGACCGGGAAGAAAGAGAAAGTAAAGCTCGGTAATTCCGAATGTGAACGTGACGTCTGGCGGCTGGTTGCCGATGCGACCGGCTACCGCCTGCCGACGGAAGCGGAATGGGAGTACTCCTGTCGCGCCGGGACGACGACCGAATTTGCCAGCGGCAGCGATGAAGAGATGCTGCGGAAATATGCAGTGTTCCAGGCCAGTCGCACCGCTCCCGGTGGGAGCAAGCTGCCAAACGGCTGGGGGCTGTTCGACATGCATGGGAATGTCTGGGAGTGGTGCTGGGACGGATATGAGAAATACGATGCGAAGTCGCCAGCCGTCGATCCGACGGGCGCGGCGGGGGTCCCCGTCCGCGTGATTCGGGGCGGGGGCTGGTACGACGCCGCCGGCAGCGCGCGGGCGTCGTACCGGAACGGGATCACGCCGGAGATCCGGGACGGCTACCTGGGTTTTCGCGTGGCCCGAGGCCAGTATGGGGGATAGGGAAGCGTAGCCCATCGCTCCGGCGTTCGGGGCGGAGCGGAGCGAGGGGCGGAGCCCCCCGCCCCGGGAGCCGGAGAGATGGGCGGAGCGCGGGCTGTTGCATGGATGCGTGGTTTGCTAAATAAAGATGGATATCATGATGGCTTATCGCGTGTTCACTCTACCGGTGCATGACCCTGGGGCGGCGGAGACGGAGTTGAACGGGTTTCTGGCGAGCCATCGGGTGTTGTCGGTCGATCGACGGTTCGTTGAAGAGGGCGAGCGTTCGTTCTGGACGTTCTGCGTGGATTTCGTCGATGCTCGGCGAGGCTCGTCATCCTCTTCCGCGGCGGGAGGTACCTGGAAGCGCGACCGGACCGACTACCGCGAGGTGCTCAACGCCGAGGACTTCGCGGTGTTCGCCAAGCTGCGCGAGATTCGCAAGGCCATCGCGCACGCCAACACCTATCGCCCACGGACCGACCTCTTTCGTACAATGACCTCAAGCGGGCCGCGGCCAAACCCTCGTCTGCTCCGGGGCGGGACGTAGAGCAATCAACCGGCGAACGTCCGCTCGGCGAATCGTAACATCAACGACGGCAGGAGGGCGTGATGTCGCAAGTTGTCACGATCGAGCTTGATCTGCCCGACGACTTGGCCCAGTTCCAGCTCCCGCCGGCGGTCAATGCCCGGCTGCGCCAACTGCTAGATCGACAAGAAAAGGGCGTTCCCTTGAAGGACGCGGAGCGACGAGAGGCGGAGGGCTTGGTGGAGCTTGCCGAACTCCTCACGCTGCTCCGCCTGCGGGCCGAGGGCGCCGCTCTCAAGGCCGTCAAACGAAGGCGGTCTTGAACTCGATCCCGGCCGGACTGCGACGACTGGTCGCCTTCCGTGCGGGTGACCGTTGCGAGTATTGTGGATTGGCCCAGGAAGGTCAGGAAGCCACTTTTCACATCGACCACATCGTTCCGAGAGTCGCCGGGGCACGACCACGGCCGACAATCTGGCACTCGCCTGCGTCTCGTGCTCGCTGAGGAAGGAATCACGACGGTCGGGGCGAGACCCGCGAACGGGACGTACCGTTCCCTTGTTCAATCCGCGCCGGCAGCGCTGGGGCGACCATTTCCGCTGGGAGGCGTTTACGGTTGTGGGACTGACACCGACCGGGCGCACGACTGTGGCCACGCTCAGGTTGAACCGCCCTTTGATTCTGGCCATCCGTGCCGAGGAGGCCGTTCGCGGACGGCATCCGCCGGGCTGCTGACCCCTTGCTGCATATAGAAATAAAAAAAGACCCGGCCCCCTCCGAGGGGGCCGGGCACAGCCAGGGAGAACGACGCTTGCTCGTGATTCGTTGGAGTGGATCTCAACCACGATTACCGGCAGCGGCCAGATCTCACTCGCTCAACCTTGTTTTGGGCTTCAGGTCGAGAATAAATTAAAGAAAAGCACGCTGTGTGCCGAAGCCAGCGAAAATTGTCGAAAGCCTCGATCGCGATTTTTCTAATCCCTTGAAAATCAATAATTTGAGACCGATCGTCCGGAAAAACCATTTCTTCGCCTCCCACTTCCATCGTGCATCCGCGGCCAAGACTCTAGGCAATTTGCTTTATTTCTGGGCGACAGCACGGCCCGTTTCCGGAATAGCATTTGCAATTCTCTATGGGATCTGGTCTAACCGGTCACGGTTAAGGTGTCGCGCTCTCGGTCGTCTCCGCTTTTTGCATGGAACGGTTTTGACACGGGCGTTGGCCGCAACCCATTCGGATATTCTCGATTCCGGCCAAGCCGCTTTGGTTCAGAATGTCCTTGCCGGCACAAGGTCCAATCTCGCGCTGTGTTCGCTGGTTTTTCTCACTACAATTCGAGCCCTTCCACAAAAGATTGCTCAATGTGGTGGTTGACTCTCGATTCGGCAAGTGACGGCAACACCAGGAATGTTTCATCCATGCACTGCCCGGGTGGAAAACCGAATTCGGCCTCGATCTCCTCGCCGACAGCCTCGAGCAGGAAATCGAGGTATCCTGGTGGGAAGGTTCCCATCGCAATCACTTGGGCGCTTTGGATAAAATAGATGGCCTGTAATGTGCGCACCTTCGGATCGGGTGTGGGTTTAGGGTTGGCTGAGCGGAGTTGGAGAGTGCGGCTCCAGAAAGGATTTCGCCACGATGAAGGTCTTCGTGCTTGGCCTGGATGGTGCGACCTGGGATATGCTGGAGCCATTGCTTCGAGGAGGGCGTTGTTGCCGAACCTGGCCCGGCTGCGCGAGCAAGGGGTCTCGGGCTCGCTGCGGTCGGTGTTTCCGCCGCTCAGCCCGGTGGCCTGGACGGGCGTGATGACCGGCAAGAACTCGGGAAAGCACGGGATCTTCGAGTTCCTGGAGCATGGGCATGATCCGCTCCACGGGCGGGTCAACTCGTCGCGGGCGATCCAGTCCGAGCTGCTGTGGGAGATTGCCGCGCGGTACGGCAAGAAGACGGTGGCCGGCGGCGTACCGATGAGCTACCCGCCGCGGCCCTCGGCGCGGTTCCCCGGGTTTTTCCTGGGCGATTTTCTCAGTCCCGTCGCCGCGACGGACTTTGCCAGCGATCCGGAACTCTTCGCCGAGCTGGAGCAAGTGGTCGGCCCGTATCGACCCTGGGCGACGGCCATCCACGACGGCGGCAACGAGGCCGCCGTGCTCGCGGATCTTCATGCCTTCCTGGATCAACATCTCAAGGCCATCCAGTTCCTGATGAACCGGTGCGATTGGGACCTGTTTATTTTCGATCTGATGGCCACCGATCGCTTCCAGCACGAGCTCTGGCACGTCTGGGACTTGACCCACCGGGTCGCGCGGGGCCGCGAGCGCGAGCTGGCGGCCCTCCGCCCCAAATTGATCGAATTCTGGCAGACGCTCGACCGAGGAATCGGCGCGATCGAGGCCAACTTGCCGCGGGACGCCGCGCTCTTGATGATCAGCGACCACGGCTTCGGGCCGATCGAGCATTACGTCAATTTCAATGTCTGGCTGCTGGAGCAGGGGTACATCGCGCTCGAGGATTCGCTCTACGTCAAGCAGAAGCACTGGTTCTACCGCCAGGGCGCCACGCCCGAGTGGATCTACGGCGTGATGAGCCGGCTCGGGCTGGGCAGCCACCGCGTCAGCCGGTTCCGGGGCAAGCAAGACAGCCTGATGGATCGCCTGGGCGAGTCGATTTTCTTGTCGCGGCGGCACATCGACTGGTCGCGGACGCGGGCCTACGCTCAGGGCAACTTCGGCCAGATCTTCCTGAACCTCGAAGGGCGTCAGCCCAATGGCTGTGTCGCCCCCGAGGATGCGCGCTCGCTGCTGGACGACCTGAAGGCCGGGCTGCGGACGATTCCCCATCCCGAGACGGGCGAGCCGCTTGGTCGAGCATGTCTACGAGCGCGACGAGCTCTACCACGGCCCGCATGCCCATCTGGCGCCCGATTTGACCGTGGTGCTCACCGACTGGCGTTATCGCACGATCGGCCTGCACGACTTCACCACCAACAAGGTGATCGCGCCGGCGTTCGGGCCGACCGGCGACCATCGGATGGAGGGAATCCTGATCGCCGCCGGACCGGCGTTCCGGACCGGAGCCGCGCCGCTCGGACGCGGAGCTGCTCGACATCGCTCCGACGGTCCTCCACTTGCTGGGAGTTCCCGTCCCCGACGATATGGACGGCCGGGTGCTGACGGAATTGCTCGAGCCGGCAGTCCCCCCTGCCCGTCCCCGAACCGGCCTTGCGCCGCGGTCCAAACCAACGGGACCCACTCCGCGGCGATCGACGCGTCCTACACCCCCGAAGAAGACGCCGCCATCCAGCAACGGCTGGCCGACCTGGGGTATCTGTGATCGGACGTCATTGAGGGACGGGTGCTTTCGCATCCAGATGCCTTCGGAACCACAATTCGAGCATGAGCAAGGCCCAGAGGCGATGCGAGTGCTCGCGCTTTCCTTCGACGTGTTCGGCGACCAGGTTTTCGATCGCCTCGGGCCGGAATAAACCCCGACCCAGGCAAACGGGATCGAGCAGGACATCCCGGAGCTCCTGCTTCAGCTCGTTGCGGAACCATTGGCTGATCGGGACGCCGAAGCCCATCTTTGACCGGGTCTTGATCGGTGGAGGTAAGAGGTCCGAGAATGCCTGCTTGAGCACGACCTTGGAGCGGCCCGAACGGAGCTGGATCTTTCGGTCCAGCGGCATGGCCATGGCCAGCTCGACGACCCGATGGTCCAAAAACGGCCCGCGGCACTCCAGGCTGTGCGCCATGCTGGCCAGGTCGACCTTGACCAGCAAGTCGCCGGGCAGATAGGTCGTGAGATCGGCAACCATGGCGCGGGTGACCGGGTCGCGGCGCCCGGCCTGGGCAAGGGCCGCGGTCAAGAGCGCGGCCGGGTCGGCCTCGGATGGATCGGACAGCGCCGACCCGGCCGAGGCCAGCAGATCGAGCTGCTCGTCGGAGTAGAGCGTCAGTCGAGCGGCCTCGTCGAAATTCGTCATCCAGCCCAGATAGCGGTCTTGGGCCGGCTCGTTGATGTGCTCGAAGAGGCGCTGAAGCCCGCGGAGCCGGGTCTTCGACTGGGCGGCACGCGGCAAGACGCGGACCATCGTTCCACCGAGAAGGTGGCGAGGGCCGGCGGGCAGGCGCTGGAACAACTCGGTCAAGGCCAGCGCCCGGTAGCGGTCGTAACCGCCAAACAGCTCGTCGCCGGCATCGCCGGTCAGGGCCACCGTGACGGCTCGCCGCGTCTCGCGCGACACATACCACGTCGGCAAGGCTGAGCTGTCCGCGAACGGCTCGTCGAACTGCCAGGCCAGCTCCGGCAAGGTCTCCCACGCTTTCGGTTCCACGATGAACGTCTGGTGCTCGGTCCCAAGCTGTCGCGCGGCCAGCTCGGCGTAACGAGTCTCGTCGTAGCGCGGATCCGGAAAGCCGATCGCGAACGTCTTCACCGGACGGCTCGAGCTCTGCTGCATCAAGCCGACAATGATCGTCGAATCGATGCCTCCGGAGAGAAACGCCCCCAGCGGCACGTCGGCGATCATCTGCTCGCGCACCGCGTCACCCAGCGTGGTACGCAGCTCCTCGATGTCCTCTTCCACCGGTCGGATGCGTTCGCTGTTCCCGTCGAGCTGCCAGTACGGCTGGACATCGAGCGCACCGCCGCGCCAGACGGCGTAGTGAGCCGGAGGGAGCTTGTGCGTTCCCTCCAGGATGGTCCTCGGGTGCGGCACATAGCCGTAGGTGAGGTATTGGTCCAGCGCCAGCGGATCAACCGATCGCGGCACGTCGCTCTCGGGTAAAGCCAGAAGTGCCTTGAGCTCGCTGGCGAAGACCAGGCGCCGGCCGTCGTGGCGATAGACCAAGGGCTTCTGGCCAAGCCGGTCGCGAGCCAGGACCAGGGTGCGGCGGCGAGCGTCCCAGATCGCCAGGGCGAACATCCCTCGCAAGAGCGAAAACATCCGTGTTCCCTCATCCTCGTAGAGATGCACGAGGACCTCGGTGTCGCCGCTGGAACGAAGCACATGCCCCTTGGCTTCCAGCCGGCGCCGAAGCGCGGGGAAGTTGTAGATCTCGCCGTTGAAGACCGTCCAGACCGTGCCGTCCTCGTTCGAGAGCGGCTGGTGACCGCCGGCCAGATCGATGATCGACAACCGCCGGAACCCCAGCGCGGCATGGTCGTCGCGGTACTCGCCGGCGTCGTCCGGACCGCGGTGGACGAGCCGGTCCATCATGGCCTTGAGGGATTCCGCCGATAGGGTGCCGTTCGGATCGGTCCAGACCGCGCCGCAGATGCCACACATGCTGTGAGCCCCCGTTTCGCCCCTCGACGTCCACGCTCATCGGGGCGTCGACATCGCCTTGGGCTTCGCCATTGTCGCATGCGGGATGCTGTCGCGGCTATTCCTCTCGGGTCCGGACAATTCACCTGGTCAAAAATCCATCGGGTTGGTATAGCGTTCCGTCGCTCGATAGCCGATGATAGCAGAGTGCGGCTAAACCCGAGTTGACATGAGCCCAAGGCGGATGAGCCATGATGATTGCTGAGATAAGGTGCCAGCTCTACCCCGGTCAGTTCAGTTCCGAGTACGCCGTGGTCGTTGAGTCGCTCAGCGGTCGGGTTTACTCTCTTTTTGCCTCCCGGGACGGCGTCGCGAACGATCGGGAGCCAACGCTGGATGAACCAACCGATGGTTGGCTGAGAGTCAAGGTCCTCCAGCAGGAGGGGAACAACGTCTTGGTTCGACTCCCGCAATCAACGCTCGAGAATGGATCGTATCTCGCCGTCCGGCGCGATCAGGTGCGCTTTCAGCTCTGAGGTCGCGACCGTCTGAGCGAGGACCGCGATGATTCTTTCGAACGTCGAACTGCACCGCGCCCTGGATTGCAGGCGGCTGATCATCACACCTGAGCCTGCACCCCGGACACCCGACCCTAGCGACTCAAGTGTCTATTGTCCGTACGACACCCACTCGGTCGATTTGACGCTGGGAACTGAGATCATCATTCCCTTGGCAGGGACCTATGCCTTCGACCTGATGCAGGCATCGCGCTTGAGCCCGTTTCTGACGCGGAACTCCCGGCGAATTCGGCTCGATGACGGGGCGTGCTACATCCTCGATCGGCACACGTTCATCCTGGCCGAGACGCGAGAACGGGTAGATCTACCGATCGAACATCCCGACAACACCGAGACTTGCCTGGCAGCCGCGCATTGAGGGGAAGAGCAGCCGAGCCCGAGTCGGGCTCCTGATCCACTTCACTGCCCCAACGGTTCACCCGGGTTTTGAGGGAAATCTGACCCTGGAGATGATCAACCTCGGTCCAACGAGCATCATCCTCCGACCAGGGATGCCTATCGCTCAACTGATTGTCGAAGAGGTCAAGGGCATCCCTCGACCCACCCCGAGTCAGTTCCAGGGCCAGTCGACTCCTGAAGGCTCAGCTTCCTAAGTCGGCAAATGAGCGAGTTGTACTCCGGACAGGTTGCGAGGAAGCTTCATAACGCGATGACTTCCTCGCGCACGAAATGGAGACGGACGACCCGAGGCGCCTGGCCCTCCTCGAAGTGACAGATCACCGCGTCGCGCACATCGGCCTGAAGTTCCTGCCAGCCGTCAGCTTCGGTGAAGATCGACTGCCCCAGCACCCGCGCCGTGTAGCCTCCTTCGGGTGAATCCTCGACAGGGAAAATAAGCTCACTCATGAACAACACTCCCACTATTGAGAGTGAACATTCGACCTTCCTGGAAGTATATCACTCCACGAGCAGACGGTGTAGGGTGTGAGGAAGGCGCGGCCCATTACCACCGGACGACGCCTTCGCCCGAGGTTTCGCTGTCCGGGCCCTTCCAGCGGTTCTTCCACTTCCTCTGCTGCTTGTCCTGGGTGACTTCCAGTTCGATCAGCTTACCTTCTGCGTCCTTCCCGGTCCCAGTGAAGCGGCCGCCGCCCTGATCGGTGAGCGTGACGTCGCGCAGCTTGAGCCGATCGCCCATGTCCGCCTCCAACTCCGCCTTGGTCAGTTGCGGGAACGGTTGCTTCCTCAACCCGCAGCCGGAGAGGCCGCACGCCACAGCCATCGCGGCGCTGAGGAAATATCGCCGATTCATCAGAATATCCCTTCTCGACTACGCCCGAGTCTTGGCGGCTCGCCGCCGCGTGAGTGCCACGCCCCCAAGCAATGCGGAGCCGACGAAACCCATGATAAGCGACGAGGGCTCGGGGACCAATGTGTTGGTCCCAGCCACGCCGAACGTTGGGTCGACGTTAACCGTGCTGCTACCGTAAACACCGCTGGTTAACGTGGAGAGATCAGCCTGGTAATCGAAATGCAGACCTCCGAGAAGGACAAGGCCCTCGTGTGCCTCATACCAGTCACCAAGGTAATACTGGTCGATGAGAAACGTCTTGGAAAAGCTCCCCGGACTCGAGTCGTTGAAAAGGAAGACGTAGTTCGGAGGGGTCCCGCCCGGTTCGCCATTTACAAGGATACCCATCTCAAAATGAAGGCTCGTATTCGACGCGAGCGTGCCGCTGACGGTGATGGTTGACTGGTCGAGATAGTAATAGAAGTCACCGTTCGTAGGTGGCGTAGTTAGCCCGTAAGACATGGTCCCGGTGGCTCCGAGCCAAGTCTGGGAGATGGAACCGTTCGTCGTCGTCGTGATCGAGCCCGAGACGCCTAACGCGGCAAGTGCAGAATTGGCGGTGGCACCACCCGTTCCCTGCCCCTGAACCAAAGTGGAACCGATCATCAACTGACCGGGGGGCAGGTTCAATGGTTCGTACCCGGACACGGCGTTGACCTGACCGTTCAGCTCGCCGTAGAAAAGATAACCCGAGGCGGGGTTCGGGCCATATGTAAACTGGGCGAGCGTCACAGAGCCCGGAAAGAGAATGGACGCCAAGAACCCGAATGCTGAGACGAAATGCGCACGGCGGTTGCTCATGGACTCGACTCCTAAAGTTGGTTTACTTCTTGATTAGAGCGATAAATGTCGGTAGAGCCTTGCGTCCCGTTCAAGACTAACTTTTCACCCCGCGAGTGTTACACCCCGGCCAGAAAAATCGCCTGCGAACCCAATCGGGAGTCCTCTCGTAATAAGAGTCCGGATTCCAACTGGATCTGAACCCGGCCCCATCGAGTTTTCTCAACAGTCCGGTTTCCTTGATGAATCGATGCTTGATCGCCCGTTCTGGCCGGGCTATGCTCAACATGTCCGAAGCCGATCCGAATATCGCGAATGAAACGCGCCGGAGAGCCGACCATTTCGGAAACGATCTCTGACAATCCGAACTCGCCGGCGCCCTCCCGATCGGGCCGGCGCGTGGGACCGATCGCGATGTGCTGGCGCGGGTGATCGAGAGCTGCCGGAGCTATTTGCTTCTGGTGGCCGAGCGTGCGCTGGCGCCCGACTTGAAGGCCAAGGAGGCCGCGTCGGACCTGGTCCAGGACGCGCTTCTGGAGGCGCACCGCGAGCCGGGCCGATGGTCCGGGCGGGCGGAGCCCGAGCTGCGGCTTGGCTGCGCCGGCTGCTCGTGAACAAGATCGCGCACGCGGCGCGGCGGTATCGCGGGACCGGCAAGCGGCGGATCGGGCGTGAAGTGCCGCTGGCTGCGGTCGAGGCCGACTCCGCGCTGGCCGGGGCACTCGCCGACGATCAAACCTCGCCCGGCGGCCGGGCGGCCCGCAATGAAGAAGAGGCCGCGCTTCGCTCGGCCCTCGACCGGCTCCCCGAGCGGATGCGCCAGGCCGTCCTCTGGCGGCACCGCGAGGATTGCAGCTTCGACGAGATCGGCCGGCGGCTGGGCTGCTCCAATGTCGTCGCCCGCAAGCTCTGGCTCAGCGCGCTCCAGCAGCTCCAGGTCGAGCTGAAGGGCGGCATCGATCCCGGGTCCGAATCCGGTTGAACAGTGGAACGAGGTGGACTCCCGTGGGCAACGAGACCTCCAATGAGGTATCCGGCGAATGCGACGACCGCGTCGCGGTACAGGCGGTGTCGTTCGACGAGGCGCTTGCCGAGGGTCGTGATCCGCTCACCACCATCCCGGCTGACAGCCCCGAGGAGCTCGACGCCCTGCTGGCGGCGCGGGCCAGCCTCCAGATGCTCGAACGGGTCTGGCCCCGGTCGGAGAAGAGAGACCTCCCGATCCCAGCGTTCCCGATTCCGGCGACCCGGACCCCGTCCCGGCGGCCTTCGGCCGGTTCCGGATCATCCGCGAGCTAGGGCGAGGCGGGTTCGGCGTCGTCTTTCTGGCGATCGACCCGGAGTCTGGGCAGGCCGGTGGCGCTCAAGATTCCGCGGGCCGAGGTCTTGCTCGATCCCGAATCCCGCCGGCGGTTCATCCGCGAGGCCCGCGCCGCCGCGAGCCTGGACCACCCCAACCTCGTCCCGCTCTTACGAGGCTGGCGAGGTCGGGCCGGTCTGCTACCTGGCCTCGGCCTATTGCGAGGGCCCCACTCTGGCCGCCTGGCTCCGCGATCGCCGGGTCCCCGTCTCACCTCAACTGGCCGCGCGGCTCCTGGCCCCGCTGGCCGACGCCATGCACCACGCCCACGAGCGCGGGGTCCTCCATCGCGACCTGAAACCCTCCAATGTCCTGCTCCATCGACTCGGGCCCGTCAGACCGCAAGCGGATACCGAGCCAGGGCAGGGGTCCGTGCCCGTTTCCGCAGCAGATCCGACATCCGAGGGCGAGGCTCCGGTCGAGGACTCGGAGTTTGTCGCCCGGATCATCGACTTCGGGCTGGCCCGGCTGATGGATCAGGCGCGCGAGGAGGTGACGGCCAGCTTCGCGGCGATGGGCTCGGCCCCATACATGGCGCCGGAGCAGGTCGAGGGCAAGAAGGTGGGCGCGGCGACCGACGTGTACGGCCTGGGGGCAATTCTCTATTCCATGCTGTGCGGCCGGCCGCCGCATCGCGGCGCCAACGATCCGGACACCCTGCGACGGGTTGTTGCCGACGAGCCCGTCCCGCCCCGTCATATCCGCCGCGAGATCCCGCGCGACCTGGAGGCGATCTGTCTGAGATGCCTGGAAAAAGACCCGGCGCGGCGGTATCGCTCGGCCCGCGAACTGGCCGACGACATCGGCCGGTTCCTGGCCGGCGAGCCGACGAAGGCCCGGCCGATCTCGGCCCCGGCGCGGGCGGCGCGGGCACTCCGCCGTCGCCCGGTAAGGCTCGCCTTCGTCGCACTGGCGGGATTGCTAGCCCTGGCGGGCCTGGTTGGCGCACGCTGGTATGAACGCCGGCTCGAAACCGCCAGTCGCGTCGCCCGGGAAAAAGACGAGGAAGTCCGGCGACGCGACGCTGAGATCCGCAGTCATCTCCAGACCGCCCGGCTCAATCAATACGTCGACGACATTGGCCGCGCGGCCGAATTCGTGAAGACCAACCAGACGGTCCGCGCCCTCGAATTGCTCGACCGCAACCGGCCCGGCCCGGGTGAGACCGACCTCCGCGAGTTCACCTGGTATCACCTGCTCCGATCCTGCCGCAACGAACGCGTTTCATTCGAGGGTCATCGCGGCGATGTCTACCACGCCGAGTTCTCCCCCGACGGCCGGCGAATCGCCACGGCGGGCAAGGATGGCACCGTCCGCCTCTGGGACCCGGTCTCGGGACGGGAGCTCTTGCGTATCGCGGCGCATGACACCGAGGTGAACTGGGTCGCGTTCTCGCCCGATGGAAAATTCCTGGCCACGACCGGCGACGACGGACTGGTCAAGCTGCACGACGCCGCAAACGGCAACCTGATCTGGGAGCGGGCCGTCCATAAGGGAGAAGGCTCGTTCGTCTTCTTCTTGCCCGATGGCAAGAAACTTCTCAGCGGAGGGAGATACGATAAGATCGTCAAGACCTTGGTCTGTACGAGAGGGGAGGAGCAGCGCCGCTTCCTCGCGCTTGATCCCGAACCTAACCTCTTTTTTTCAGAGGGCGCGGCCCTTTCCCCGGACGGCTTGACCCTGGCTGTGGCGGGCGGGACTCGGATAACCGTCTGGGACGTAAGACGGGGCGTGCGCGTAGCCTTTCCCCCCACCGGCCAACACGACTTACAGAGCGTCACGTTCTCCCACGACGGGACGAAGCTCGCTGCCGCGGGTTACAGCGCCAGGGTGTTCGTATGGGATTGGCCCTCGGGCCGACTCCTTCACGAATTTCCCCCGGAGCTCGACGGGATCTTCGCGATCGCATTCACACGCGACGACAGGTTCCTCGCGTGGGCCGGCATTAATCCTGTGATCAAGCTGCGCCGATGTCGCAACATGGACAGCTCAGGAGTTTCATCTCGGCCATACCGGGAAGGTCTGGAGCCTGACCCCCGGCCTCGACGCCGGCTCGATCCTCTCCGCGAGCGAAGACGGGACCGCCCGGCTCTGGGACGTACAGGATCGTCACGTGGGGACCGTCCTCCCGACGACGTCCTCCGCAGGTCGATTCGCCTTCTCCTCCGACCGCCGGAACCTCACCTTCATCGGGACGAATTTCGTGGTCTCGACCTGGGATCCCTCTGCCGGGGCGCGCCGCCGCGACCGGGCCCTCAAGGTGCCTGGGGCGACGGACTGTCCGATTCTTAACGCCGACGGCTCGATCGCGGCCGTCATGAGGAACGACGGCTTCATCGAAATCTGGGACCTCGTACGATTTCGGCTCCGGGACACGATCGGCCCTTTCCCCGGCGGCCTGGAGCATCTGGCGATGTTTGATCCACGAGGACGTATCCTCGGCTTCTACACGAAGGCTGGCTCCAGCTTCTTGGATCTTGCGACGCGCGAAGTCGTCTATAAACGAACAGGGTGGTTACGATTTTTTTCTCCAGAAGGAGAGGCATTTGTGGGTAGTGACGGTGCCATGATCAGGTTAAATCTCGATCGAGGACGAGCGGAGATCGCTCCGCAGTTCCGGTCTAGTGAATGGGGCTGCCTCTCGACGGATGGGGCTCTCCTGGCTTCGACCGACGACTATTCCCTAACTTTCAGGCTCTGGAGCTGGAATCCACTGAAGCTCATGGCTGAACTCAAGGGACATGCCGCGGTTGTCTCTGCCGCGGCCTTCTCACACGATAATCGGACCCTGGCTTCAGGGGATACCTCCGGCGTCGTTAAGCTCTGGAACGTCGCCACCCGCAAAGAGCTACTCACGCTAGAGCGACAGGTCAACGCGATCGCCCAGCTTCAGTTCTCTCCCGATGACAAGACGCTGGCGGTTAGCACGAGTGCCGGCGAGTCCATGACGATCACGCTCTATCATGCGGCCGGGGATGCACCGCCCCGTGTCGCCGAGGTCGCACCCGTGAAGACAACCCAGTTGGACCAAGTCCAGCCGGAACGTCCGCGCTGAGGTACGCCCCGCCAGAACAGCGCCCGTTCCGTGGTTCGACCGATGGGATGGCGGGTTTCTCCTGGACGGGGAACTCCCGATCGGCTGAAATAGGTCGCGTACCGAGGGGATCAATCGATTGACTCTCTACGGCCCCAGCAGGGTCGTCGCACTCTCAAGCGCCTCGCGCATCTGGCCGATGAAGACGATCTTGCCTTGGCGGTCGATTAGCGCGGCGCTGGGGATGGTGCGAACATCGTAGGCTCTGAAGGTCGCGCCGAACCAGGCTGTCCCGTTCGCGGGTCGATCGATGGCCAGCCGATAGGTCAGCCCCCGCTTGCGGGCGAATTCGGCAACCGCTTTGACCGTGTTCCCGCTGACATGCATCCCGATCAAGACGACGTCCTTGCTCTTGGCGGCGAAACGATCAGCCGCGGCCTGGACACCGGGTAATTCCGCAACGCAGGGGCCTGACGCCATGCCCCAGAAATCGATGAGTACCACTTTGCCGGCCACGTCGGGAGGACGAGTCGGGCCGTTCTGGTCGAGCCAGCTCGCTGGCTTGATCGGAGGCGCCGGCTGGCAGGGGTTCAGCATCGGCTCGAATGGGCGTTCCCGCATTGAGATCCCTTCGGAAAACATGATGACGTCGGCCACACGGTAATTGCACGTCACCCGCTTGGGATTCTCGCGGTCCTGACGACTGTCAAGAATCACCGTCCCGGCAGGTACGGCGACAACGAAGTCGTAGGGATCGGGACGATAATCGAGGCTGATTTCGTCCAGGACGATGATATTCAGACGATAGACATTGAGACCTTCGTGGTGCGCCTCGATATGGACCGTCGGAAGGACGAAACGGTGACTTAATCGCTTCGGGCCATATTGCCGGATCAACTCCCCGACGACATTTCCGCGGCTCGATCGCCACGAATGGACATAGACGAACTCTGTCGTCAGGTCCACGACCCAGCGTCCCCGCGTTGAAAATCGTCTGGAGGTCCCGCCGCCACGATGAGCTTGTAGGGATGGTCACAACGCGCCTCGCGTTCCCTGGGTTGGTCTTGTCCGGACCCTTGTAGTGTAACGAGGGGTTGAGAAAGTTCCGACTTTTCGGAGAGAACCGGGATCGAGAGGCGGAGCTCCCTCCTACAAATCCTGTAGGAGCCGGCTCCGTCCGACGACCACGCTAGCCGTGTGTCGGGACATGGAAAAGGATGGATTGCTGAACCAGGCCGGTGTTATCCTGGGACTGCGAAACGAGAATTCACGAGCCGGATGGATCTTCGATTCACGGTGTCGGCCAACCCTCGGACCAGGAGTGCGGACGGTGTCGATCATCGGTCGCCTTGGACTTACACGTTGTCGACTTGCGGTCATTGCCGCCGCGATCGCGTGCTTGTCCGAATATGTGTTGGCCGACATCGTGTCCCGACTCGTGCAGAATTCATCTGAGAAACCCCGTTTGAAATCCACCGCGCTGTCGAGGACCAAACCGTGTCGATGCAAGAGTCGCAAGCCCAGCCTCCCTCGAGTCCCGGCAACGGGCTGGCCCGGATTCGCGGTTTATTCGACCGGCTGGCCGCGCTGTGGTCGACTCCTCAGGTCGGGCGGGTTGCCATTTGTAGTCCCGTGGTCGGAGTGATCGCGGGCCTCGGTGCGGTTGGCTTCCTCTTATCGCTCCAGTTCATGTTCAGTTTGGTTCTCGGCGGATTGCTCCACTTCCACATGCCGCCCACCGGTGAGGGAATACCGCAGGCGATCAGCTACCCGAGTCCCTGGTGGCTGGTCGTCTTGGTTCCGGCCGTGGGTGGGTTGATCTCGGGCATCCTCGTTTTCACCTGGGCTCCCGAGGCCGAGGGGCACGGCACGGACGCCATGATCAAGGCGTTCCACAAGGGGGGTGGTATGATCCGGACGCGGGTTCCGATCATCAAGGCCATCGCCTCGATCATCACGATCGGCACGGGGGGCTCGGCCGGTCAGGAAGGACCGATCGCCCAGATCGGCGCGGGATTTGGATCGTGGCTGGCCCGGCTGCTCAAGCTGCCCCCGACCGACCGGCGGCTCTTGATGTTGGCCGGCGCGGCTGGAGGCATCGGGGCCATTTTCCGGGCTCCCCTGGGCGGTGCTCTGTTCGCCGGCGAAGTCCTCTATTCCTCGACGGCCTTCGAATCGGCCGCCCTGTTGCCCTGCCTGGCGAGCTCGATCGTGGCTTATTCCACGTTCGCCCTGTTCATTACCCCCCAGCCGATCTTCATTCTGCCGCCGATGTCGTTTCATGGCCTCCGCGACTTACCCTTGTTCATGGTATTGACGCTCATCTGCGCGTCGGTGGGGTGGCTCTATGTGCGGCGTCTTCTACGGGCTCCGGGATCGGTTCTTCAAACCGATGCCGATCCCCAAGCACATCAAGCCGGCGGTTGGCGGGCTCTTGCTGGGGATCTTGGCCCTGACGTTTCCCCAAGTCATGACCGGCGGCTACGGCTGGGTGCAATGGGGAGCGATCGGCATGCCCCCTTCGCTGACTCTCGAAGGTGAGCAGAGCTTCGTCCCTCACATGGGCATGTGGATGCTACTGGCCCTGGCCATACTCAAGATCTTCGCAACTGGCCTGACAATCAGCTCGGGCGGCAGTGGTGGTGTGTTTGGTCCATCGATGTTGATCGGCGGCATGCTCGGGGGATTCTGTGGGCAATTCCTGGCCTATTTGATGCCCGGAGCGAATATCGAGCCGGCGGCCTTTGTGCTGGTGGGAATGGGAGGCTTCTTCGCCGGCGTTTCCAAGACGCCGTTAACCTCAATCGTGATGGTCAGCGAGATGACCGGCTCGTACAGTCTGCTGGTCCCCTTGATGCTGGCCTGCGGCCTGAACATGGCGATCTCGCGGCGGTGGACCATCTATGAGGAACAGGTCTCCACGCCGATCGACAGCCCGGCGCATCAAGGGGACTTCGTGGTCGACGTCCTGGAACAGCTTCGCGTCCGCGACGTGGGGATTCGAACCCAGGGCATCGAGGTGGTCCCCGCCTCCACGCCGTTTCGCGAGTTGATTCACGTTGTCGCGCGATCGACTGAGACACTTTTCCCAGTGGTTGACGCCCGAGGACGATTGACCGGGATCTTCTCGCTCCACGATCTGCGGCTGGCACTGGTGGGTTGCGAATGGGGCCCCTTGGTCCTGGCCGACGACCTCGCCTATCGCCCGGTCCTTTCCGTCACGCCGGATGACAACCTGCATACAGCCTTGCGCCACATGACCGAGCTGAATATCGACGAGATCCCCGTCGTCGATCAAAAAGACCCCACGCACCTGCTCGGGTTATTGAGTCGGCGCGACTTGACCCTGGCCTACACCGCCCTGATCGAATCGCTCCGTTCCCCGGTCAAGGCCGAGTCATCGCCGAGTCGATCCGGGGAAACGGTTTCGCCGGGTTTATCAGTCTCACCCTGAACAGAATTCAACACCGATAGTCCTGGCCTTGATCGGCCGTGATGTCCTGGAGCCTTGCACGCTGGATTACGCTGGGCCGCGCGGCGAGCGGACGCCCGTGCCGAGCGTGGCCATCGGATCGGAGTCTTCCCGGATTGTGACTTGCGTGACCTGACATTACAATAGATTCATGCGGAATCACCTCCGACCGTGAGAAAGCGAAGCATCAGTGGGAGGCGTGACCAGGAGACAGAGTTATGCATCACATTGTCGTTGATGATCAGCAGGCGAAGCTCATTTCCGAGGCAACGGAAAGCGTCGAGATCCGAGACACCCGAGGCAGACACCTCGGCTACGTGGCGCACGGATTCACCGACGAAGACATCGCTATCGCCAAAGATCGACTGGCATCGGACGAGCCGCGCTATACGACGCTGGAAGTTCTCGAGCAGCTGCACTCCCTGGAGAGCAAATGACCCGGTACACGGTTGTTTGGCACGGGAGCGCGCAAGACGAATTGGCCGAACTTTGGACCATTGCG
Source organism: uncultured Planctomycetota bacterium (assembly GCA_963779785.1). Taxonomy (GTDB): domain Bacteria; phylum Planctomycetota; class Planctomycetia; order Isosphaerales; family Isosphaeraceae; genus CAVRFS01. The sequence goes on along the minus strand of CAWAAW010000063.1, from coordinate 42,899 downwards.
CGAGATCGCAACGCGGTAACCGCGGCAGCACATGTCATTGATGTCGAGCTATCTCACGATGCCGCGACCAAGGGTGTGGAAGTCTCCGAGGGTCTTCGCGCGTTCTTTGCTCCACCGCTACGAATCCTCTTTTCCGTCGACGAAGACGACCGCCTCGTCGAAGTCGTTCGTGTCAGACGCCTCTGACGGGTCGAACCTGATCGATTCGGCTTGTGGCTGGGTAGGGACTCGGTCTCGCGGCGCCGCTGCAACCGTTGGCCAAGCTTTGACAATTGCCGACATTCGGAGTGTCCCGCTCGCCCTCTAATCTCATCCCCCCTGGGTTCTATTGCAGGTGGAATGTCTTTGATGGGTTCGTCGTTTATGAGCCGGCGCGACTTGACCCTGGCCTACGCCGCCCTGATTGAATCGCTCCGTTCCCCAGTCAAGGCCGATTCACCGCCGAGTCGGTCCGGGGAAACGATCCGGCTGCATTGATCATCCGAGGTTATCCATCGAGTGTTGTCGACGTGGACCGACCACGCCGCCCCGGTCTCTGTATCCCGCGCCTCAGCAATTTGTTGCTTCATTCCCGATTAAACCGAATACCTGGTCGGCGGAGTCATAATAGCAGAGAAGCATTTTCCGCTGTTCGGGAGCGGGGCATGGCAGATGATTACGATCAATGGACGGTTTGGCTCGATGAGCACATCGCCACGCTGATTCTTCTCGCACGGCAATGGACGCCGCGACACGCCGATGCAGAGGATGTCGTGCAGGAAGCGTTCATCCGCTTTTGGCGATCCCGCCACCGTGTTTCCGATCCAGCCGCTTACTTCTACGCCTGCGTGAAACACGTGGCGATGGACTGGCAGCGCAATCGGAAACGGCGGTCCCGGCGCGAGGAAGCCACAGCTCGTTCGGAGGCCGCGACGTTGTTCGACGGTCCACTCGAGCAGAGCGAACGCCGCGCTGCCATCGAGGCCGCCCTGTGCGGCCTTCCCGAAAGCCAGCGAGAGGTCCTGGTGATGAGAATCTGGGGTAGCCTATCGTTTCCGCAAATCGCCGCGGCGTTGCAGGTCTCAGACAACACGGTCAAGTCCCGTTATCGCTACGCAATCGCCAAGTTGGGCGAGCAGTTAGCGGAGGAACCGATCTCATGAAAGAGGCTCAGGACCAACTCGAAGTCGAACTTGCGGCCCTACGGCCACACGACGCATCGACCCAATTGCGGCACCGCATCGATGACCACCGGGCCCATTCCACACCGCCCAAATCGCGATGGCGGTGGGGCCTCGCCCTCGCCGGCGGATTGGCCGCCGCTTGCCTGGCGGCGGTCTTTTTCCAATGGGGAGGCAGCCTGCGCGTATCAACGGAGAAGACCATCGTTCAGGTCCAGCCAGCGCCGCCCGTTGAGGTCGAGGACTTGAGACTCACGCGACTGGCGTATGGGCGCGCTTGCCCGATCGCCAGAAGAACTGGATGCCTTGCTCGATAAAGACGCCATCGCCGCTCAGAGGCCCGATCCTCAACTCGTACGAATCTATGCTTTCCCTCGGTCCTATGCAGCATTACACGCCTTACTAGGAGAAAACTGATGCGACAGTGTTACTTCGGAGCGATCTTCCTGTCCGTGACCCTGTTCCCGCTCTCCCTCGCGCCGGCGCAGGCTCCGGACGCCAAACCGGACCTCGGGGCCAACGCGGCGATGAAGTACTGGCAGGCCTTCGGCCTTCTGCCGACCCTGGACAACGACCAGGAAAAAATCCTCCAGCATTGGAACGAGGTTTCTCTTCATAATGCGGCAGCGCTCAAGCTGATTGCCGAATCTCGAATGAGCCGAGTGTACCTACACCGCGGGGCGAATTTGCCACGCTGCGATTGGAGCCTGGACTACCAGGACGGTATGGGCCTGCATCTCACGCATTGCCCGAAATCGCTGACCCTGGCGCGCCTGGCCGGTCTGCATGCGCAGCACGAATTCGAGCAAGGTCACTGGAAAGAGGGGTGGGAAGACGTGACCGCCTTGCTGAAACTGGGTCGCCACGTGGGAATGGGTCCCCAGTTTGTCGTCAGATGGGTGGGTCACAGGATCGAGACGTATGCGATCGAGGCAGCGGCCCCCTACTTGCCGATGTTGAAACCGGTTATCCCCGACGGGGCGTCCGCTGTTCTGAATGCACTGCCGCCCGGGCCGACGCTCCAAGAAATGGTCCTTAGTGAAAAGCAAACCGGGTTAATGTGGCTGATCCAGGAAGCTAAAGACGGCCGAAAAACACAAGGAAGGCTCCTGGAAAGGCGTCTGGGAAAAAACGATTGAGGAGCCCACAAAGCCAAAACCGGGATGGTGTCCAAGCCGCCAAGACGTTCCAGCAAGCCATCAAGATGCTGGAAGATCTTCTCCCCTTCTACGATCAACTGGCGGTGATGATGGTCCTGCCCTGGAAAGAGTTCGATGCCCAGTACCCGGAGTTCGTCAAGAAGGCACAGGCCGCCAGCCCGCTGGCCGCCGACTTCTTCGGCCTCCCGATTATGGACCAAGTCGTCGCCCGCGAACGTCGGTACCAGACCCAGATGGCGCTGTTCAAGGCCGCGCTTGCCGTCGTCCAGAGCGGGCCGGACCAGCTCAAGGACATCAAGGATCCGTTTGACGACGGGCCGTTCGAGTACCGCGCCCTGGACAAGGGGTTTGAGCTGAAGTCGAAGCTGACTCTATCAAGAGAAGCCCGTAACACTGACGGTAGGAGAAGGGAAGAAGGAATAGGTAGCGAGGGAGTGCGAACCGTCCAACCAACACGGTCTCCTGACGATGTCACGTCAGGAGACCGTGTCATTTTCTGGTCAAAAGGTCGCCGCCACCGCTCGACGAACGAGAGGGCGCCCGTCGATCATTTTCCGCGCTGGCCGACGATGAGCACCCACGGTTTGTCGTCCGTCGGCTTGAACTTCGAGTGCAACTCGAAGCCGCCTTCGAAGGCGACCAGATCAAACGGACCGCCGGCCACCGGGTCGGGATGATTCTTCAGGGCGCCACGGCCTTCGAGCTGGACGTCGAGTGCCGCCGCAAAGAGGGCGCGGCGGACGTCGGCTCGCGCCTGGCTCTGACGCATCTTGGGAAGGGCGGGGAAGAACAACTTGAACACCGGGTTTCCTGCTTGCTTTGTCGTTTCACGCTCGAACTCCTTTTCAAATTGAACCGGAGGCAGATCTAGCTTTTTCGCCATCAACGCATAGCTTGGCCGCGTCTCCTCAATCATTTTGAGCACACCATCCGCAGTGCCGCCGCACTCCTGGAGGAAGGCTCGGCCTTTCTCGACCGCCTTCGCGGACGCGACACGGTTGTCCCCTTCCGAGTTAACCTGGCCCAGGACGGCTAGTAAACTTTCCCTGTCTTTCGCTTGCTTGATTTTGCGAGCGAACCAGTCCAGAGTATTCTCCTCACACGTCCGCAGGCCGGCGGCCGGACTTGCGGCTTGGGGCAGAGCGCTGAGCCGTGACTTCAAGTCCTGGATCGCCTTGGCGTCGAGCTTGGTCAGGTTTAGCGCGAGCGTCTCGCTCACGCGGCCTTCGATGGCGTAGCTGACCAGGATGCCGATGAGGCTGCCATCCAACGAGACGTGATGGCCCAGAGTCAGGGCATCGATGAGGTCATCGATGGCCTCCGCGGTCCGGCCTTCCTGGAAGCGCAGCCGAGCGCGCAGGCAGGCCAGGGACGACAGCGCTCGACCCGCACTGAGTTGAGGGAGGAGAGCCTCGATTCCTTCGTCCTTCCAATCAATGGCCCATTCACATCGCGGCAGCGACGCTCCACTGTGCATCAGTCGCAAGGCGTATGCGGCCTTGCTCACCATCTCACTCGCGTGCGCGTCCAGGGGCATGGTCAGGCACTCGGCGGAGAGCTTGTGTTGCTCAGCCTCCGTAAGCGTGGGCAGTTGGGGGAACGCCCGCCAGTATTTCAGCGCGGCGTTGGCACCCAGGTCCGAGGGCGCGTCCGCGGACGCAGGCTCCAAGGGTAGCAGGAGAATAGTCATTGCAAGATAAAAAGCGCGCAGCATGAGCGGCACCTCACATCAAAGTAGGTTCGGACGAACAAGGTTACACTGGCCGGTTTCGCTCTGTTCTCTCACTCGAACCGATCGAGTGGAGTCGAGGCGGACAACAGATTCTCCACCGGCCACACGAACGTCGGAATCTCAGCCGAGTCTAAATCTCGTCGCGTCTCTATTAACCGGGTGACGCCATGAGAGACGTCCGACGGTCGAAGTCGCGACCAGATCCGCAGTCCGGCCCCTTGGAGGGCTCGGGACCGGGTTCTTGGCGTCGCGCCATGGCCAGGCGCGAACGGCCAGCAGGCAGGCAGCCGCCAACGCGACGGCCGCGACGACACGGACGGCCCAGTGGCGCCGGCGCCGTCCGAGCTGTTCGGGGAGCGAGCTCGGAATGCCCCGGACCTCCTGAAACATCGCGCCGTCGAGCTCGACCAGCATCCGTTCGAGCTCCGGATCGTGGCTTGCTTCTTCCCACAGGGCGGACACCGCCTCCAGATCACCCGCATTCAGGGCGTCCATGTAGCGCACGGCCTTTAGGTCCCGTGGTAGATGATTTTGCGGCTCTTTCATGGAAAAACCTCTTCCTCAGCAGAAGAGAAGTGAGTCCTTAGCGCCTGAAGCGCAGCGACACAGCCGAACTCGCGCGGCCCCGGTGGTGGAAACGCCCAAGGTCGCTGCCAGCTCTTCTCCATCCAGGCCCTGGTAGTAGCGGAATTCGATGATCCGCCGCTCTTCCGGAGAAATGCGCGTGAGCGCCTGCTCCAGGTCAAGCCGGCCGGCGACCGCCGCGTCGGCGGGTGCGGTGCAAACCTGTTCGAGCGCAGCCGCCCAGGCCTCCTCTCCCAGAGCGGCCGCAGGAATAAAGCGCCGGGCTCGGGCTTCCGCGCGGCGGTGGTTAACGAGCAGCCGCGCGGCGATGCCGCGGAGCCAGGCCGTGGCCGAACGAGTCGGGTCGAAATGATCCGCGTGTTTCAGTGCTTCCTGGACCGCTTCGTGGAGGATCTCCGTGGCCATTTCCATCACTTCGTGCCAGCGGAGACCTCGCCCGGTCTTCGCAACGAGCACGGCGATCGATCGAAGCAACGGTTCATGGTCCTCTTCGATCGCGGCGCGGATTCGCGCGGTGCATGCCAGCTCCTCGGCTTCCAGTTCGGCATCCAACGAGTTCCCAGGCATGCTGTCACGCTCCGTTCGGGATCCGCTCAACGTTCCGTGCATCGTCTTATTGGTTCCGAACCCCGCCGCGCGTTACAGCAATTTCAGAAGTTGCGGTCGCATCGAGTTCCTTCGATTCACGAGGCTTCCCGCCTGCCGATCGCCTCGGTCCCCAAAGCAGCGGGCGCGCTACCGGCTCAGCCGGGCTGGCCATGATGCGTACGCGAGGTACCGCGGGATTGGATTAGCCTCATGAACGGCTCCCGCCGACTTGCAGCGGGAACCGGCTCACGAGGAACAAGAAATCGAGGCCCAGCTCGCGGAGAAATTGCTCGAGGTTATCGATGAGTCCCTGTTCGAGATCGCGTTCAGACGGGTTTCTCGGAATGCTGGACATCCACCCCGTCAGCCGCGACGTTGCTAGGCTTCAACACCGAGTGACTTGGCGGCGGCTCGGCCACGGATCGCGGTGGGCTGGTTGCGGGCGTTTCGACCGTTCCCACCAGCCGTGAGAGCGTGTCGGGCACGAATCGCTCCGCGAACCCAGCGATAAATGACCAGATCAACAGCTTCGCGTACGCGACCCCATCTTCCGGACCGCTTGTCGCAAGGAACGTTTGCAGGTCGAGAAGCGGGCGCCCGCTCGAGTCAGTGACCAACTCGGGAAAGAGACTCCCTTGCAAGAACCCTCCGATGAAAACGCGTACAGCAGACCCGCCGAGATCGCACCCATCACCGGCGAAAGGTAGATGCTGAACATGCCGTTGTAGAGCGACATCACGTTGCGGATCGCGTCGCCGTCCGTCGGTGCCGACTGGACCCGCTGCTGGACGCTCACCAAGCCGCCGATCGCCCCCAGAATCACCGAAACGACCAGAGACGGAATGACCACGCCTGCCACGGCACTGGCCCCCGCCGGTTGCGCTGAGGTGTCGTATCGCATCCTGATTAGGAAGGCGACCACCACAATCAAAACCAGGAGCGCGAAAACCACTCGGATGGGTAAACGGCTCCGCATCGTCTCGCGAAACGGGGTGATCACGTACACCCACTGGACACGGCCAAGTAAGTCGTCGAGGTCGGCCAGCACCTCAGCCGCGGGTGCCACTAGCGGATTCGGCGGTGCGCGTCCATATAGCCTTGGTAATCCTCCGGACTGACCATCCGGCGGTATCGGCCGCGGACGTTCATCACCTTCCGGCGTAACGACTCAATCGACAAGAGCCGACTCACGAGCCGTTCGTACAGCAGGGCGTCGTTCATCGTCAGACTGTTTTCGTCCGCCTCGTACTTTGCCACAATCACTCGCCCGCCGATTGCTCGGCCACCGGGTCGACCCGCGAGCCTGGCAAACCCTGCTGGCTCTGAAATTCCGATCGGGCCGACTCGAAGTACACTCGAGCGCACTGCGCGGGGGATTCGATGTGGCACGAGCCCATACCCCCGCTTTCGGAGATTCGCTAAGTATCCCCAGGTCCCGACTGCCATGGATAGTCTCCCGCGGCAAGATTGAAAGGGATAAGTTCGGAGATCAACAGCATTATCAGGTCTTATTTTTAGGAAGCAACGAGAAAATAGGGAGTTAGAAAATAATGAGCCTTGATTTATGTCATCTGGTTACCTCTCTCGCTCGGCCTGGGATGACGCTCGAGGCCGGAAATCCATTAATTCGCTGCGTGACTCGACAGGCATGCCCATCGAGGTTAAGTCATGCGACTGCCCAGAACACAGTTCTCCGTGCGGCGGATCATGATCGCGATCGCCCTTGTCTGCCTCTTGCTGGCGGTCTTCATGCACCACGAACGAATTCCGAAAGCTCAATCAGATGGTAATCGACCAAGACATCACCAAGGACTCCGCGGAGGCCAATTTCATGAATGCCGGGCTCGATCGCGAGGCCGCCGAGAATGCCCTCGGCCAGTACATCGAGAAAACGACGAGTTGCCTGCGGGAAGTCCCGCGGAGCGAGAACTCTTCAGCGCGGGATCAGTGCGGATCAGTCGCGCGCCTCTTGGCAAAGGACGCCGCGGAACTGGCCGGCGAGGAACTTGTCGCCACAACAATCCGGCAACTCGACGACGGGACAGAAACTGACGCCAGGCTCGCCAGACAAACCACCCTGACTGTTCTCAGACATTACATCAAGACGGTCAATAGCCACGTCGCGGCGACCCAAGCGTTCCGGCTTGCCGCAGCTCAAGGCCCCTCGCGAGCGGGGCGCGTCACACTCCAAGGCAAAGTCGAGGAGGCCCGTGGCAAAGAACCAGTCAAGAAAATGATCTGGGAATATGAGAAGGCTCTTCTGAACAGCCTCAAGAGAAACGGCACCAATCGCTGGTGGTAGCCTGGAGTAGAGGTCCGGGGCGTGGTAAGGTACGGAGGAAGACGCACACTTCGACTTTTTCACCAGGAGTTCAAACGATGCGATTTGGTTCGAGACTGTCGACCGCGGCAGCCATCCTCGTCGGTGGACTGCTCGGCTGGCTGGCGGCGAATGCCCAGTTCGATCCTGGAGCCCACGCCGATTCGGGCCGGCAAAGTGAGCGGAGGACGACGACCGAGGATCCGGCCAGTTGCTGCCAGACCGACAGCGGAAGGGCGAGCCTCCTGGCTCGCTCCCGCTCCCGCACCAGCCGCAGCAGCCGCACCGGCACCGGCCGAGAACTCCGCTCAGCCGGCCGTTGCGGGGAAGAAGCCGAACATCCTCGTCATCTTCGGCGACGACATCGGCCAAGCGAACATCAGCGCCTACACCATGGGGCTGATGGGCTACCACACGCCCAACATCGACCGGGTCGCCAAGGAAGGGATGATCTTCACCGACTACTATGCCGAGCAGAGCTGCACCGCCGGCCGGTCGTCGTTCATCACCGGCCAGTGCACGTTCCGCACGGGACTCTCGAAGGTCGGCGTGCCAGCCGCTCCAGTCGGTTTGCAGAAGGAAGACCCGACCATTGCCGAGCTGCTCAAGAACCACGGCTACGCCACCGGGCAATTCGGCAAGAACCACCTCGGGGACAAAAACGAGTTCTTGCCCACCGTCCATGGCTTCGACGAATTCTTCGGCAACCTCTACCACCTGAACGCCGAGGAAGAGCCGGAGCAGCGGACGTACCCACGAGACCCCGAGTTCAAGCGGTTGTTCGGCCCGCGCGGAGTGATGAAGTGCAAGGCCACGGACCAGGACGACCCGACCGTCGATCCGCGGTTTGGACGCGTCGGCAAGCAGACCATCGAGGATACCGGCCCACTGACCAAGAAGCGGATGGAGACGATCGATGACGAGACCTCGGACGCGGCCATCGATTACATCAAGCGACAGGCCGGGGCCGGCAAGCCGTTCTTCTGCTGGTACAACAGCACGCGGATGCACCTCCGCACCCACGTCGCGCCCGATCGCCGCAGCCCGCCCGGTCTCACTGCCCGGACCGAGTATGCCGACGGCATGGTCGAGCATGACGGGCACGTCGGCAAGCTGCTCAAGGCGCTCGATGATTTGAAGCTCACGGATGATACCATTGTCCTCTACACGACAGACAACGGCCCGCACATGAATACCTGGCCGGACGGGGCGATGACGCCGTTTCGCAGTGAGAAGAATACGAACTGGGAGGGAGCATTTCGGGTCCCGTGCATGATTCGCTGGCCGGGAAAGATCAAGCCGGGCAGCGTGTCGAACGAGATCGTCAGCGGCCACGACTGGCTGCCGACATTCCTCGCCGCGGTTGGCGAGCCGGACATCAAGGAGAAGCTCTTGAAAGGCCACGAGGCGGCCGGCAAGTCGTTCAAGGTCCACCTCGACGGCTTCAATCAGTTGCCGTATCTGACCGGGCAGGTCGAGAAAAGCCCGCGCCGGGGCTTCTTCTATTTCAACGATGACGGCGACCTCGTCGCCCTGCGATTCGAGAACTGGAAGGCAGTGTTCATGGAGCAGCGGGCTCCGGGTACCTTGCGAGTGTGGGCCGAGCCGTTCACGCCCCTCCGGCTGCCCAAGCTCTTCGACCTCCGGGCCGACCCCTACGAGCGGGCCGATATCACATCCAACACATACTATGATTGGCTCATATCTCAAGTATACGTGCTCTTCGGGGCCCAAGCGGCGACGGTCCAGTTCCTGGACACTTTCAAGGAGTTCCCCCCGCGACAGAGGGCTTCGAGCTTCAGCATTGACCAGGCGGTTGACAAGATGAAGCAGAGCATCGGCGGCCACTGACGCCAACGGCCGGGCTCGGGGTTTGGTTTGCCCTGGCCCGGCCTCATCGTGAACGAGACTGAGCGGGCTCAAATCGGCGGGATCGAGCGGCGGATCTCGTCCAGGAGCGTGCGGGTGCCATGTTGCTCGCACCAGCCGTGAACGTAGTCCCAGTCGATCCGATCGCCTTGCACGGTGATCATGTCACGGATATCGTCTCGATCCTTGGGCCGATTAGCCAGCAGCGCCCAGTGTAGCTTGGTGATGATCACGTCCTCGACTGTGGGCAGCCAGACTTGACGATCCCACAAGCGGATCTGTCGGCGCCGCCGAAACCGTTCCTGATTGTGCGGAGAGTTGTCGAGAAGGAAGAATTCGACCTTGAACGCCGAATCGACCACTTCGGCGACATACCGCCTCGTCATCGTCACGGTCTCGAAGCTCATCTGAGGATCGATGCGGATTGAGGGCGCGAGTCGCCGCATCAGCTCGCCGATCGACACGTCGCCCAGCTCGATCACAAAATCGGCATCCTGCGTCGATCGCGGAATTCCGTAAGCATTGCTTGAATATGAACCGACTAGCATGTAGGCGATACCACAGTCCTCAAGCGCCTCGATGACTTTGATTGTCACTTCGTTGCTCATCATGCCCGGGACTCCAGTCGGCGAAGCAGAGCGAGTCGACGCCGGAGAAGTTGCTGGATCGTGGCCTCGTCAGCCCCCGGATTCTCGTCCCGGAGCCCGGCGGTCATCCTCTCACAAACCCCGTCGAACAACTCACCGCTGGCCGCGATCTTCTGCTCGATCGGGGTCCTTCGGGCACGCAGCACGCGCTCCCGGTAGATTTCGTCGGCCAGCTCTTTAATTGATTCCATGATCGTTGGCTCCCGGTACTCAGCTCGCTTACTCTGATCTATACTGAAGCATGCCTGTCCGTTTGTCAACGCGAGCCGTGCGCGACGTTCGAGGAATCCATGATCAAACCGCGATCCCCTTCGATCGCGCCAGGTTTTCGTACAGCTCGGCGAAGTGGGCGACCATGGTGTCGGCGCGGAAGTCGGCTTCGACGCGGGCTCGGCCGGCCTCGCCCAGGCGACTGGCCAGCGCGGGATCGCGAACGACGTCGCGGATCGCCCGGGCCAGGTGCGTGATCTTGCCGATCGGGACCAACAGCCCGGTCTGGCCGTCGACGACGACCTCGGTCGTCCCCGGCGCGGCCGTGGCGACGACCGGCTTGCGAAACCGCATGGCTTCCAGCACCACGTTGGGCAACCCCTCGTAGGCGCTGGGCAAGACGACCACATCGGCGGCGGCCAGCAACCGCGGGACGTCGTCGCGATGGCCCAGGAACCGGACCACGCCGTCGAGATGATACAGGTGCGCGTTCTCTTCGAGCCGCCCGCGCAGCGGGCCGTCGCCCACGATCAAGGTGCGAAGGTCGGGCTGGACGTGCTGGAGCAGGTCGACCGCCTTCAAGAGGTCCTCCACCCGCTTCTGCTCGGCGAGCCGGCCGACGAACAAGACCAACGGTGCATCGTCCACGAACCCAAACTCGACGCGGACCGCACGCGGATCGACCGTGGGCGGCTCCTCATCGGCGGTCCCCGAGTAGATCATGGCGAGCCGGTCGTCGGGCACCCCGAGGTTCCGATAAAAGTCGACCACCGCGTGCGAGTTGCCGACCAAGCGGTCGCACCAGGTCGCCAGCCGGCGGTCCACAAACCGCTCGACCCGACCCTTCCACAGATCCACGGCCATCTCCGCCACGACCACCACCGGCACCCCCGCCAGCCGAGACGCGACCCGTCCATAAGTATTGGCCGCGAAGATCCAGGTCTGGACCACGTCGAACGACCCAGCCTTGAGGAACCGCGTGAGCCGAGCCAGCGCGATCGGATCGAGCTCGAAAATGCTTGCCGATCGACGTGACCGGTATACCCGCCGCGCTCAGCTCGGCTTCCAGTGGACCAAGCCGGGTCAGAGTCGCCACCTCGACCCGGAACCGGTCGCGAGGCAGCCCCTTGGCCAGGAGCACCATCTGCTTCTCAGCCCCCGAGCGGTCGAGCGTCGGGATCAGTTGCAAGACTTTGAGCACGACCAATTCCTCAGTAGGCAGTTGTCAGTTGTTAGTAGGCAGTAGCCAGTATGTGCAGTGAACACTAGTAAGCGAATTCGTTAGTCAAGTAGCACAGATCAAAAGTCCTTACGCTATTGATCGGCTACTGCCTACTGCCTACTGACTTCTGCCTACTTTTTCCCGAAACAGCATCAGATGCTGGCGGGCCATGGTCTGGATCGAGAATTCCTGTTCGACGCGGCGGCGTGCGGCGCGGCTCATGTGGACGGCTCGGTCGAAATCGTTCCACTGTTCGATGATGACGCGTGCGAGTGCCTCGGGATCGTCGGGAGGTGCCAGCCGGCCGTGCTCGAAGTCGCTCACGAGCCGGCGGTTGCCGGGGATCGACGAGGCGACCAGCGGAATGCCCAGCGCCATGGCCTCCAAGAGCGCGATGCTCATTCCCTCCTCGCGCGACGGCAGGACGAACAGATCGGCCTCGCGCAGCGCGGCGGTCGCGTCGGCCGAGGCGCCGGGCAGCTCGACCGCTTGACCAGGCCCGAGCGTCAGGCCGAGTGCCTTCACCCGGGTCTTCCAGCGCGGCCCGCTCGGGCCCTTCACCGATCAGGATCAGGCGAGCCTCGGGATATTTGACCCGCACCGAAGGCCAGGCGTCGATCAGCGTATCCAGCCCCTTTTCGGGTGCCAGCCGTCCGACGAAGACCGCGCGAGGCGCCGCCCGCCATTCGGGCCGGCGCTGCCAGGCCGTCTCCGGAACCGGAACCCCGTTGGAGATCGCCACGATCGGTGGTGTCGCCGGAGTGCGATGGAACCATTCTCTCCACCACGAGGGCCGCATCGTTCCCGAGCGCCAGGCCTCTCGTAATTCTTGCTCAATGGCCTGGGAGATCGCGACGAACGCATCCGCCCGATCGGCATCGAAGGCCGATCCTCCGGCCGAAGTTGCCCCACGACTGCCAGTGCCACATCGCCGGTCGCGCCGGCGCCCTCGGGCCGCAAGACGACCGGAAAGCCTAACCGCCTTCCCGCCCCGATCACCGCGTAGGCGTCGTGCTTGAGCATCGAGACATACGCCAGGTCGATCGGATTCTCCCGAAACCAGCGATTGAGGTTCCGCATGTAGCGCCAGGTCCCCCAGAACCGCAGCCGCGAGGTCTCCAGCCGCACCACCGTCAGCCTGCCGCGCGCAGACTTGTCCCTGTTCTTCGCACGCCGGTCGATGACCGGCACGTCCTCACGGGCGGCTAGCTCCAACCCCGGAATCCTCGAGGTAACCACCGTCACGTCGGCTCCCTCGGCCGCCAGTGCCTCCGCCAGATAGCTCAATACTTTCTCGGCGCCTCCAATCAACGGCGGATAACGCCGCGTCACCAGGGCCAGTTTTAGGGTTCGATTCATAAAATAGTAGGTAGTAGGCAGTCGGCAGTAAGCCAGTCAAAGGGCGTGATTCTTCACTGCCTACTGCCTACCGCCGACTTGACCCAACTACTCCCGAAGCACTCCAACGTACGGCAGATGGCGATATTCGTCGTTGTAGTCCAGGCCATATCCGACGACGAAGGCGTCGGGGATGACGAATCCACAGTAGTCGGGCTCGATTGGGACGATCTGGCGGCCGATCTTGCGGAGGAGGACAGCGGTGCGGACCGATGCGGCACCCCGGTCCTGGAGATGCTCGACCAGGGCCCCCAAGGTTTGTCCGGTGTCGAGGATGTCGTCCAGGAGCAGCACGTCGCGGCCGGCGACGTCGGGCGCAAACCCCTCGTTGATGACCAGGGTCGTGGCGGTCGTCGTCGCTCCGCGATAGCTGCTGGCCTGGACCAGCGCGATCCGCAAGGGGATCTGGATCTGGCGGACCAGATCGGCCAGTGCGATCAGGCTTCCCGTCAGCACGGCGACAATCGTGAGCGGCTTGTCGCGGTAGTCTTCCTCGATCTGCCGGCCCATCGCCTGGAGGCGATCTCGGATCATGGACTCGCTGATCAGCAATTCTACAGCCACGGCAGGTTCTTCAATTCGGGTCGACCTTCATGGATTCGGGCAAAGCAGGCCACCCGAAGAACCTGGCCCGCATCACACCGGCCCCCGTAACGTCCGGGGCATGAGCTGTTCCACTTGAGCCTTTTCGCAAGAAGACAGTCTAACGCAATCGACACCCGGCGCGGATACCATGGCTTCCGGTCCCGGCTGGTTCTGGCCCGCGCGAACCCAGGAGACGGAAACCGTGTCGGGAAACTCGGATCGATCGAACCGGTTACCAACTCCCGGAGCGTCAGCCCATGCCTCAGTCGTCATTTACACAGCAGATCGATGCGTATCTGGCCGGTCCGGCGGGGCTTCGCCGCGCGGTGGCCGGCCTGAGCCCCCAGCAGCTCCAGGCACGGCCGGTGCCGGGCAAGTGGAGCACGCTTGAGGTCGTCTGCCACCTGGTTGACAGCGAGCAAGCCTGGTGCCATCGCATGAAGCGGGTGATCGCCGAGGAGAAACCGCTCTTGATCGGCTACGACGAAAGCCGGTTCACGGCATCGCTCGGCTACCACGAACATGACCTCGAGGAAGAGCTCAACCTGCTGGAAAGCATGCGGCGGCAGATGGCCGCTATCCTTCGAAGGCTGCCTGAAGCGGCCTGGTCTCGCACGGGCGTGCACAGCGAACGAGGCTTGATCACGCTCGAGGAGATGCTCCAGGCCGAGGTCGAGCACGTCCCCCACCACGTGAAACACATCATGGAAAAGCGCCTCGCTCTGGGGCTGCCTGATCCCCGATAAGGGAATGCGAACGCCAGCTCATTCGCCGCCTACCGCGAAGCTGGACGTAAATCGGCCTCGAACTCGATCGTCTGGCCTGGCACGAGCTCGGTCGCACTCAATCGCGAGCTTGGGGACGTTGCCGCCGGCGCCGATCTCGTCGGTCCGCGATTCACTCGGGAGCAGCCCCTTGAGCGAACGTGAGGCCCGAACGCCATTGACCGCGAAGAAAGCATCGTGGTAGATCGGAGCGACCCCCGTGTTGGTGACGGTGACGCGCGAGCGCGTTGGGCTTGCCTCGAATGCCAGGATGCGGAACTTGTACCCGCAGGCCATGCCCGCCGCGCGGATGCGGTCCATGGGCTGATAGCCGCGGCTGATCGTTGCCGATCATGAATGTGATGTGGAAATCGGCCGCGGCCTTTTCGAAGGAGATTCCGTGTGGGCCGTTCGGCGGCCAGCGCCTGCTTCTGGTCGTGCTGGGTGTAATAGCTGAATTCGCCGCCAGCCGGCGCGATGTTTCCAACGGTCCCGGCCAAAGAAATTCCAGTTCGGCTCGTTCTCACGCGCGTGCTGGCGGCAGAGGAACGAGTCGTCGAAGACGCCGAACGGGATCTTTACCAGCTCTCGCTCCGCGGCGAACGGCGCTCGCGACTCGTCGGCCGCATCGACCGAGATCATCCAGGGCGTTTTCCGGAAAACCCGGGCCAGATGGCGAACGAACTCGGCCTGAAACGGCTTGTCCGGGAACGTCTTGCCCAGCTTCATCGGCCCGTCGTAGATGTGATACTCGGCCCAGAGACCGAACCCTGTCTCGACGAAAGCCAACCGAGGGTCATCGTCGTAACGTGCGGCCAGCTTCTCGTAGAACTCAAGCGTGAATCGCTTGAGCTCGGGGTGTGACCAGTCCGCGAAGCTGGTCGGCTTGCCCTCGCTCCGGCTTTCCACCTCGTGATAATCGGGAAGGCCCTTGATGTAGGCGGGGACGGTCGTCTTGTGTCCCGGATACACGAAGTAAAAGCGAACGATGGCCTGGTGCCCCCGGGCGGCGACTTCCTCGAGCAGCCGGTCCATCACGCTCCAATCGTACTGCCCGCGCTGCGTAACCACATCGCCGTATTTCATATAGCTGTATTCCAGTTGAATCGCGTCGGTGCGATTGTGCTCGGACGTGGTCCAGAGCACGATCCCGGTCATCGGCTGCACGCGCGTGATCCGGCTCTTGAGCGGCACAGGCGTGAAGTGTTCCTGGGCGCGGCCGGGGATGGCGGCGGCGACGAGGCCCACGATCATCAGGATGATGATCCGAACGGGATTTCGCCCACAAGATCGCGGGGTTGGCATGGTCGAAAACCTCTCTGTGAGATGAACGTCGTTCCCCCGATCGAATAGACACCAGCCAATAAACCCCAGGACAGCGAGCCTCCTCATCGACCGATCCCCAACTTGAGTCAAACCTCCGGTCCTGTTCGCCGATCGATCTCGCTGGTAAGATCCGGTGTAGATGAGATCCGCGGGATCCCGGAGCCGATTCTACCTGAAGACGCGACCGAGGCCGAGACAATTGTTTTCCTGGTGAGTCGAGCCATGAGCAAGGTCTTGCTGATTCCGCTGGGCGTGGGCGAGGCTTTTACCGCGCGGTATTACACGTCGTGCCTGGTCCTGGGGGTCGACGACGCCTGGCTCATGATCGATTGCCCGCACCCGGTGCGGAAGATGCTGCACGAAGCGTCGATCGAGGCGGCTCTCGCCAGTCCGCTCGATCTCGACCGGATCCACGCCGTCGCGGTCAGTCACCTGCACGCCGATCATTGCTGCGGGCTGGAAGATTTCGGCTATTTCTCGTTCTTCGCCTTGGGCCGCCGGGCCAAGCTCTTGATGCATCCCGACGCTTCGGCACGGCTCTGGGACGGCCTGCTGGCCGCCGGGATGGAACTCGTCCAGACCAAACCCGATGAGCCGCCGGTCCGGAAACAACTCGACGACTACTTTCAACTCATCGATCTGGACCCCTCGCGGCCGGTCAAATGCGGGCCGTTCTCAATCGAGTGCCGGCGGACGATCCACAGCGTGCCGACCTTTGCTTTCCGCATCACGGCCGGCGACCGCGTGCTCGGCTACAGTGCCGACACGGCCTACGACCCGACCCTGATCGAGTGGCTCGACGATGCCGACCTGATCGTCCACGAGACCACGACGATGGTCCACACAGGAGTCCACACACCTTACGAGAAGCTCGCCGCGTTGCCCGAATCGCTCCGGTCCAAAATGCGGCTGACTCATTACCCAGACGACTTCGACGTGAATGCCAGTGTCATCGAGCCGCTGCGCCAGGGTCGGATCTACGAGGTATGAGGAAAATCGACAGGGCATCTTGCGCAGTACCAGGACTTTGACTTCGGCGAAGCCGAGAAAACCTCATACAACAGCGTCGGGTCGATACGGATCTCCGCCCGCAACAATCAGACGGGAGGCTCAACCCATATGCGCGCGATGATATTGAATGCTCTTGGTCCGTTGACGGACAATCCGGCGCCACTTCAGTCGGCCCAGCTCGCCGATCCGGTTCCGGCCGATGGTGAACTGCTGATCGAGGTACACACGTGCGGCGTCTGCCACACCGAGCTGGACGAGATCGAGGGTCGGACGCCCCCGCCGCGACTGCCGATTGTCTTGGGCCATCAGGTTGTCGGGCGGGTCGCGGCCCTGGGCACAGGGACAAGTGTCTTCCGGGTCGGTGATCGGGTCGGCGTCGCCTGGATCTTCTCCGCGTGTGGGAAATGCGATTTGTGCCGGAGGGGCCAGGAGAACCTCTGCGAGCAGTTCCGGGCCACGGGTCGCGATGTCAACGGCGGCTATGCCGAGCTGATGACCGTGCCCGAGGCGTTTGCTCATCCCATCCCCGACATCTTCACTGATGCGGAAGCGCGCCCCCCTTCTGTGCGCCGGTGCAATCGGGTACCGGTCGTTGAGTCTGACCGGCTTGCGGGACGGGCAGAACCTCGGGTTGACCGGCTTCGGCGCCTCTGCGCATCTCGGTCCTCAAGATGGTGCGACACCGTTATCCCCAACTCCCGAATCTTCGTCTTCGCTCGTGCGGAGGCGGAGCGTGCCTTCGCCCGGGAGCTCGGTGCGGCGTGGGCCGGTGACACCACCGACAAGGCCCCCGAGAAGCTCCACTCCATCATCGACACGACGCCCGCGTGGACTCCGATCGTCGAGTCGCTGGAGAATCTCGAACCGGGCGGACGGCTCGTGATCAACGCGATCCGGAAAGAGGATCGCGACAAGGACGTGCTTCTCCGCCTCGATTATCCGGCTCACCTCTGGAGCGAGAAGGAGATCAAGAGCGTCGCCAACGTCACGCGCGCCGACGTCCGCGAGTTCCTGGAACTGGCCGCCGAGATTCCCATCAAGCCCGAAGTGCAAGAATATGCCCTGGAGGACGCCAACGAGGCGCTCGTCGGCATTGAAGTCGAGTGGTATCCGAGGGGCGAAGGTCTTGAGAGTGACATAGCGCGACATCCTGATTACGCAGAAGGCGAGGTCAATCGCCGTGCTTACCCCTCAGCCTTGGTGAGAGCCGCAGGATGAGCTGGCGCGTTTCGAACTCGGCCAGCCACTCGGCGGTGCTGACGGCGAGGGCCTCGTCGGCAGGCGGGACCAAGCCCGTGGGACAGGCCGGCCCGAGCTGGTCGGCAGCCAGCCGGCGGTAGATCGATAGCGTTCGCTCGCCATAGCGCGACACCTCGAACCCGTCCTCGCTGAGGAAAACCAGCACCGGCACGCGATGGCCGCCGTTGATCGCCAGTGCGTCGCGCAACTCGGGCTTGGCGTCGCGGTCGAGGAACCGCAAGTCGATCGTCGCCGAGGCCCTCGGCGAAATGATCGAAGACCGGGCACTGGTTGATGCAGTCGCCACACCAGGCCCCCGCCAGACAGAGCACCGGCATCCGCCTCGCGAAGCCGCCAAGCAACCCGCGCTGCTCGCTCGTGAGTGAAAACCGCTGGTGCATCCCGTCCCACCGCGCCCGCTGGGTCGAGGTGGCGTATTTGTCCAGGAACGACTCGTAGGGCAAGGCGTCCGCGAAGACCTTCGACCAGTCGATCATGGGTTTCCTCAAGATGAACGAGACCCGCCACGCTCCGTTGACTCGATGACTCGACTCTTCCGATGCGGCATGGCGAGGCCGACGGCGAGGCGACTCGATTCGACTCGACTCGCACCTCCGTGTAGCCTGATGATCCCACAGGCGGGCGGTCCGGTCAAATCCAGCCCAGGGCCGCGAGCGCGGCCAGATGCTTGCAATGAGTCTTCCGGCCGTTCTCGGTCTCGGCGATCCTGTAGGTCCACTCGGCGCAGTCGCACTGGGTTGACCCATCGGCGAGCCGGCAAACATAGTACGGACCGTCCTCGAGCGGGGTGTGCAGGCGGGTCAGTCGCCACTGGATCGGCGCCAGCTCGGTGCCTGAGACCCGCTGGGTGCGATAAGTCTGGCCGGCGATCAAGACCAGCACGACGCTCGGTGAGCCGTTCGCTGGCTCGTTCAGGGTCAACACGGTCAGAGGCGGCTGATTGAGCGCGGCCTCGAGGGTCTTGGTGCCCAGCTCGGCGCGGAGCCGATCCCAGGACCGCCGGACTTCGTTCAAGGCGTTGCGGAAATGCCAGGTCGTGGGATGGAATGGCCCCAAAGCCGCCTCGGACGCTTCCAGGTCAGCCTCCGAAACATCCAAGATCATCCGGCCCCGCTGCACCAGCTCGACGGCATGGCGATACGGATCAGACTCATCGCGGTCGCGCAACGACCGCGGCGACGCTTGCATCACCCTCGCGGTCGATGATGATGGGGAGCCCTGGGCCCCCGTTGGCCCTCTTGCCGGCAATGCCGGCTCCCGCTCGCTTCGGTTCATCCTCAACGGCCTCCAAGCCTGTTTCCACCTGGGTGGGCGCAAGCCCCGGTCTCTCGTCAGGCTCCGTCGCAGGGACCCAAATGAACATAATCGAGCGCGGAGGTGGACGCTGGGGCTGTCGTCGTCAACGGGTCTACCCGAGGTCGCCGGCCTCTTCGTCGACGTCGCCACGACCTGATAGCCGCGGCCCAGCCAGACGATCCTCTGGCCGGTCGTCCAAGGCTCGTTCCTGGCGCGGCCGGTCATCCCGACCAGACAAACCTCGCGGACCGTCGGCCGAGAGCCGCCGATCCGGACATCCTGACGGCTCGACCGCGACATGCCAAGTCCGATCGACATCGCCGATCCCCCTCCCTGCCGGTCAAAGCCTGCGCCTGCCGAGGGCGGCTGACCCACATTCTCGTCCGCTGATCCAGTCCATCCGGGCCAATCCCGACCTTACGTTCACGAGTGTACCGAACGTCAGGAACAGAAACAAGCGGGTGGAGCTCTGGGACGACAGGCATCGGCGATGTCAGGCGACTTTCTTTCTGGCTTCAGACTTCTTACCGCCGCGGGAGTCGAACGCGAGCCGTGGCATAGGCGTCGAGGATTCCGGAGTAGCCGGGGTGGATGGCTTCCAGGCCGAGTTTGGCCTGCTCGGCGGACGAGAGGCGTTGTTCGGTACCGGAGAGGATGATCAATCGCTCGCCTTCGGGGAGGTTGAACAGCTCGTCGATGGCATTCAGGTCGCGCTGAGGCAACTGGGGCAGGGCGGTCCTGAGGATGAATCGGAGCCGGCCGCCGGGCGAGGGCCCCTCGGCGATCGGACCGGCACCCACGCGGGCCGGTATCGACGAGCTGGGACTGACGACGGCCACCACGTTGAAGGGGCTCTCGCGGTGGTGGCGAAGGATCACGGTGCGGAGCGAAAGCAGGTCGTGAGTGGTCTTGTGGCGGAACAAGACCTCGAGGAGCCCGTCGACGACGGTGATGGCCAGCACCGCCAACAGGAAGACGGCCAGGATCAAGCGCTGGCGGTCATCGCGACGGCGTGCCCAGCGGTTCATCGCGCGGATGATCCAGACGGAAGCCACGATCAGGTCGAGCGCCAGGTGCAAGCCCAGCGCGGTGGCGGCGTCGGCCCGGCCATGAAATACGTCGTCGACGGCCCTGCGCAAGTCGGCACTGGCCCACCAGGCGACCGACATGGCCGTCGCCGGGGCCAGTCCGATCAGGCCACGCACGGAGATGCGGCGGTTGACCAGGTCGGCGATCGTCTGCGCGGCCAGCAAACTCAACGGCACGAGCAAGATCAGGTCGAAGGCGCTCTGCGGGCCGCTGGGCCAGACCGTCGGGGCCAGCGCGGCCACCGCCAGCCAGATGACCCAAAACGAGCCGCCGACCGTGTCGGGGGCATTGGCCTCATCGACCAGCGCCGACCGGATCGCTCGCACGGCCCCGTACAGCCCCATCGGCAGCGTCACCGGCGTCAGATCGATCAGTCGCGGCAGCAGGCTGAGGTGGGGGACCAACCCGTCGGGGGGCACCCGCAGCGCAAATACAGCCTGCCAACCATACGCCCGGAACATCAGAACGAACCAGGGCAAGGCCACGCCCAAAGCGATCGACAAAGCCAGCAGGCCGTCAACCAAGCCCGGGCTGTCCCGCCGATTGAGCGACCAGGGCCGCGCCTGAGCCCGCGGCCAGACGTCGCCCTGGCAATACTGGTGCATCAACACGATCGGAATGGTGATCAGAGCCAATCCGCCGAGAGAGAGCAAAGCCAGACCCAGGGCCAGGCCGCCGGCCACCGACCACATGATCGGGCCACCCCAAGACCAGGGCCTCGCCGACTCGGCCATCACCCGTTCGTGCCATCCGTACGCCAGCAACGCGGCCAGTATCCCGCAGACCGCGAGTGTGGTCGGCGTCGCCTCCTGCATGCGCAGGAGCAGGCTCTGATTGAACCCGACCAAAATGGCCGCCGTCAGACCCAAGCCCGCGCCGCGCCAGAGCCGGCCGTGCAAATAGACCAACACGACCGCCAACGCGCCCGCCACATAACTGGGCAGAACGCTGGCCATCGGATTGCGCTCGGCGCTGAGCCAGAACGCCAGCGCCTCCAACCAAGCGTAGAGCGGCGGCTGGAAGGCCACCGCTTTGTAAGCCCCCTCCTCCCGGATCGTCTTGATCCCGACCCCCGCGGGCATCTGGTCGAGGACCTGACCGTCGAGCACGGCCAGGCCGCGCAAACCCCACAACGGACCAGGAGGCGTCAGGTCCCAGGCGTTCAAGGCCACCAGGCCCGGCAGAACCGCCACCAGCACCACCAGCGGGAAGAACATCGCCGACCGCGGCGCCGGTCGGACCAGCGGCCGCGCCGGCGGCGCGGTTTCCTCGCCTGGCCTCCCTCGAGCCCGCGCTGGACGCTGATCCCAAACGACCGGCGTCTCGCCCCGCCACCGCCGCGACAGATCCGGATCCATTCGCCCAGATCCTCCCGCAAATCAGACCGACCACCGACCGGCACTCCGAACCGGCGAACTCCTCGCTAACCAGCGCGGACGATACCATATTCGCGCGAATTGCGGGATAGACCTTCCGGCATCCATGCTATCGAGTGATTCTGGGAGGGCGAGGGTACTCGGAAGGACCGGAAGGGGGCAAAGCCGAAGCTATTGGGATTGATGATGCGAGACCAGAGTAACCAACTTCAAGTCTATGCCGACGCCGCGTAAGTGGAAAACACACTGCCTTCCTAATTTTCCTCGACATCGTGCTCTATCACCGCATCCGGATGCCGGCTCTTAAACATTTGATCTGCAAGCCGTCTTGCTCGATCTGTCATCTCTCGCCAAGCTTGCGGAAACACGCGGGAATGGGTGTCACACATCGTCTGGTCGCATTCTACGAACACGGTGACGGTGGCATGATTCTCCTCGCCCTCCTTCTCTCCTTCCCACCGCCCCGTCGCATAACCGACCGCCCCTTTCGCTCTGACGCCCCTATGCAACACCCCTCGTCTAGCCTTTGCTTTCCATCTATTTGCATTTATTAACTCTGTTATATATAATATCGAACTCTTGGCGGAGCCCCGGGGTTTCTCCCTGGGCGGCGAGCTGCTCTGGGGCTTCAATGTTCTCTTCCGGGAGTTCAAAAGTGATCTCGTCCTCTTCACCCCGGTTGATCCGAACCCGGTAAAGCCGTCGCCCATATACCCCCAGGGAACCACGATCCTCAACGATTTCTCCAGCCACTTTTTGAAGTCCGTAGAGAAATGCGACGCGGTCACCAACGCGAAATCTTGGGGCTCTCTTTCTTTGGGCACTCATCTGATGTTGCCTCACAGCGGCCATGGTGACGAGCCAATTGTTGATTGCAGGTGAGTCCGCAGTACCTCGTCGAAAGAGTGCGCCAATCTTCCGCATATCGATCGCCAGCGACGGACCTGCGCGAGTGTCAGGTTTGGGGATGCATTTGGACTCACATCTGAGAAATTCTGGTGCGCTATTGCATTTCTCCACTTGTTCAATTCTTCAAGAGATTTCCTTCTCTACTGGTTTTGAGGATGGTTGTTATCAACTTCTTGCCAAAACTTGATACCGAGAAGCCCGAAATCGGATCCAATGCTACCGGGCTGAGCGTTCTTACTGTCGAGTTGGCGACCTTGTGTGAATCCAGCCTCGACCAAGTGCCAAACCAGTGTGGGAGGACTGATGAACGCCATAAGATGGGCAATGCTTTCCGTATGGAGGTCGCGGCAGAATCCTTGAAATTGCGAGGCGACCAACACGGCGTACGCTTGATTGATTTGCTGAGTTGCGTAGCGGCGGCCTCGTCCCGTCCCGCTCACAGAGGCATGAGCAGCCTCGATCTCGTCCAACGCCTCCGCCCGCGTTGTCATCCATTCCCGGTACGATTTTGAGGGCATCGACTAAACCAATCGGTCGACCAAACTGCGAAATTCATCTGAAGAATTGTATCGCACGCAACTCGGGAAATGTAAGAGCGTGAAACCTTCCCTCTTCAAAGGAGCAGCCTTTCTGCCGAAGTCGAGCCTATCAAGGGGGAACGGTTCACGCTCTAATTAGGTCAGGACGATCGGTGGCCTGTTCGGCATTTTCTCGATCCCGAGCTGGCGAACCGGAAGCGAGGGTTCCTGTTCCGCTCAGCGCTCGGCAAAACGAAGGCGTTCTTGAGAGAGCGAGGCACGTTCCAACGATTGTCGGACCACCTACATGGCCTCTTTTGCGAGACGCTCGAAGACCGGGCATGCCAGTGGGTCTTTTCCGCGCCCCCATCTTCGCCCCTGTCGAATCTTCAGACGAGCTGCTGATATAATACCCAAGTAGGTCACGAGGCCGCACATGCGGTGAGGTCCCCCTTGACGACAGACCTCCATGATGATCGCCCCGACTGACCGGCCCTTTGCGTCGGAGGTCAAGCCGATGAACGTCCGATACTTCGGAGCGACCCGCCGACGGGCTTCGGCCGTCGGCCTCTCGGTCCTCGCCGTCGCCCTCATGAGAGCCGACGGTTCGGTGAGCGCCCGCGCTCAAGGCGCGAGGGCCAGGACCAACCGCGCCCGAACCAAGCAGCCGGCACTCCGAACTCCACCAATCCCTATGGTCAGGGCAGGTACACTCCTTATCCCGTCAAGGACCCGACCGCCGCCGAGCGGGCCGTGATCGCGGGCCGGGCCTATCGGACAGTCCTGGACGGATGGGTGCAGCGGGCCACGACACCGCCCCGCCCGGGAGGAGGACCGCCTGACGATGCTGCGCTCTTCAGCCTTGAGCTCGCGGAGCGATTGGGGCGATGGTCGCTCCGCTGGCAGGAAGCGCAGGACAACGCGGCGAAGAGCCTGGCCGGTCGTTACCAGGCATTGTCGGATCATCTCGGCCGGATGAGCTCGCTGGAGGAAGGCCGTTCCGTGCGCGAGGCCGTCAAGCCGGCAGGGCGGCCAGTCGAGTCGAAGCCGCCCCGCTCGTTCGCGGAGATCGCACGGTTCTTCCGGCCGGTTGACGAGCGAGGCATCGACAGAGTTGTTCCCGAACTCGTCGACTTCGAACGACCACTCAATCCCCGGGGCATCGCTGTTACTCCTGCCGAGCGGGTTGAGATCGCGGGCCGGATCTACCGGGCGATCCTGGACGAAGCGGTCGACCGATTCCTGGCATCACCGCGCGCGGGCGGGGGGCGCCTGGACGAGGGTGCGATCTTCGACGCCCTCCTCGCCGAGCGGCTCGGGGACTGGTCGGACCTCTGGAGGCAGGCCCAGGACGCTGCTGACATGGACCTGGACTCGCGATTGGCGGCGGCTCGTAACGGCTCCGCTCGCCTCGCGTTGGCAGGGGCACGACTTGCGGACCCGGACTCGCGCCCGGCCACGGTCCAGTCGCACGTCGAGCGGATGCGTGCGCTGGAGAGCGGCCGTTTCTTGGACGACACCCTCAAGCGGGCAGGCCGCCCCGCCGTTGAGCCCGTCGATATGAACCGGCTCCGCGAGTTCGCCGACGTCGCACGGTTCTTCCGGATCGAAGCCGAGAGCCAACTGCCGAAGGCGTCGAGACCGAACGGCACGGACGTGACGGCCTCCAGCCGGGCGGCGGCCGCGGCCCGGATTTACCAGGCGATTCTGGACGGCGCGGCACGCCAGTACCGAGAGATGCCCCGCGCAGGCGGAGCACCCCCCGACGCGCGCCTGGTTTTCGATCCCTGCCTCGCGGAGCGGCTCGGGTCATGGTCCATCCGCTGGGCGCATGCCCAGGCCGCGTGGGCGAGGGAACGCTCTCTCCGGTTCGCCGCGGTCCGGTCGCACATCGAGCGGATGGCGTCGTTGGAAGACGGCCGATCTCTGCGCGACGCTCTCGCGCCAGCCGGCGCATCCCATCGGCAAGTCCGCCGTCCCGGCACCCCCCCGTGAATTCACCGAAGTCGCGAGGTTCTTCCGGCTGGAAGCCCTGTGGGAGCTCGAGAGGATCAAGTCGAGGTAAAGGGCGGGCGAAGGCCATGCGGGCCGGTGGTGGTGCCGACAAGGTAATGCGGCATGTGGATCAACGGAAGCAACCCTGCTACCCTGCTGGTATGAACGTCAGGAGACTCATATTGAAAGCGACAGAGGTGGTAAAAGGATTCACCGCCAAGCTCCGGCGTCCTCCGAAACCCGCCATGATCGGCACGCCGCCATCCGCGCGTCGCAGACCCGAAGATCCGGCTCTGCACGCCAGACAGTTCGCCAACGAGTACGCCGATAAGCTCGAAAACTATATCGAAGGGCGGATGCACGCGCTCGACGTGCGGGAAGGGCAGATCGGCCTTCCCGATCTCTCACGCGGTCGCTCTTGGGCGGTCTTTCACCCGAATGGAATGACGGGAGGATCAGTTATCGGCGAGAAGATCGCCGTCAATTCTGGCGTCCTCAACCCAGAGCTGCTAACTGAGCGTTATGGCCTGGAGGCGGGAGAGACGTGGGCGAAAAGCCGCCTACGCGATAGAATTGATGCGGTTATCGCCCACGAGGTGGCCGAAAGCCAAACCGGAACGCATGAAGGAGCAGAGGCCCTGGCTGCCGTGACCGAGCTTCCGGTGTCGGAGGGGACAAGGCGGATCCTGCGAGCCATGACAGGGAGGAAACGATGATCCATAACCTGACAGCCGGTCATCTAGATGCCGCTGGCATCGCCACGAGGCCATTAGATATGGAAGTCGTTCGGACCTTGCTTGAAGAGCTGGGCGAGACGGACGCCGACGGTGTGCCGACGCTGGGCGGATGGAAAGTTCGCTTTGCGGATGGATGCATCATCCTCCCCTGGAAGGGCGGGAAAACGAACCATGTCGTGGAAGAGTTCGCCATTCGTCTGCAACGAAAGACCGGCTGCACAGTGGCCGATCTGGAGCACGGCCGGGTAATTGACGCGGAACAGCTTTTGGGCCACGCGGTCAATTCGGAGGCTTGACCATCACCAGAAAGATGTCGACGCCCACCGCGGGGTTGAGGTCGGCCTTTGTTTTCCAAGATTTTACGTCGAACTGGAAACGTTTCGGACAAAAGACCATGAACCTGGGAAGCCAGTCCAACCCGTAGAACGGCCCCTAGGAGAGGGCCGGGGACCTGGGGGCGACCTTTGTGTTTTGTCCTCACGTCGCCCTGAGGTCGGTCCTCAATGGCCCTTAGATCCTCGCCCTCCCGAAAACGTCTCCACAATTCGCCGGATCAGGGAAGGTCTGTTGGCTCACGCCAGTACCTGCTTGACGACCTGGCCGCGGACTCCGGTCAGACGGTGATCGAAGCCTTGGTAGAAGTAGGTCAGTCGCGTGTGGTCCAGGCCCATCAAGTGGAGGATGGTGGCGTGGAGGTCGGAGACATGGCAACGGTTCTCGACGGCATTGAAACCGAGCTCGTCGGTCGTTCCAACGGTCTGGCCTCCGTTGACCCCCGCGCCGGCCAGCCACATTGTGAAACCGTAGGGATTGTGATCGCGGCCGGGTTTGTTGATTCCTTCGCTGGTCGGAGTCCGCCCAAACTCGCCGCCCCAGACGACCAGTGTCTCATCCCACAGTCCCGTCCGTTTCAGGTCGGCGAGCAATGCGGCGACCGGCTGATCTGTCTCGCCGGCATGGGTCGTGTGATTCTTGATGCAGTCGGAATGGCCGTCCCAGGTGTCTTCCAGGTGACCACCCCCTGAATAGAGCTGGACGAATCGCACGCCCCGCTCGAGAAGACGGCGGGCCAGCAGACACTTGCTGCCGAAATCGCGAGTCCGCTCATTGTCCAGACCGTACAACGCTCGGGTCCGTTGGTCTTCCCGGTCGAGATCGACGACCTCGGCCGCGGTCGTCTGCATCTTGTAAGCCAGCTCATACGACTGGATCCGGGCAGCCAGCTCCGTCTCATCAGGATGGGCCGCCAGATGCTGACGATTGAGATCTTGGATCAGGTCGATCGCATGCCTTTGAGAGCGAGTGCTCGTACCGTCAGGCGTCGCCAGATCAAGGAGGGGTGAGCCCTTACCACGGAACAGGGTCCCCTGGTAGGCGGCCGGCATGAACCCCGCCGCCCAATTGGAGGCACCGGAAATGGGACCGCCGCGGGGGTCGGTCATCACTACGAAGCTCGGCAAACTCTCGCTCTCGGTCCCCAGCCCGTAGCTCAGCCAGGATCCCAGGCTCGGCTTGCCGATCACCACGTTGCCGGTGTTCATCTGGAGGCAGCCGGAGGCATGCGCCGCCGTATCCGTGTGCAACGAGCGGATCACGCACAAATCGTCCGCGAACCGGGCCGTGTGGGGAAACAACGAGCTGATCTCGAGACCGCTCTGGCCGTACTTGGCGAAGGGAAAAGGCGACCTCATCAAGTGGCCGATCGGGCGGCCGTTGGACCCGACCGGCGTTGCCCCTTGGTAGGCCACTCCATGGTACTTCTCGATCGCCGGCTTGTAGTCGAACGTGTCGACCTGACTGGGAGCGCCGTTCATGAAGAGGAAGACGACGTGCTTGGCTCGTGCCGGGAAGTGGGATGGCTTCGCCGACAGCAGATACGGCTACGCCCGCCAGGCCGAACGCGAGAAAAAGCCCGTGCGCGACAGCAGGTCGATCAAACCCAGGCCCGCAAAGCCGCCTCCAACCTCCCACAGAAACTCCCGGCGCGACCGGCCGCACGGCGTCGGATTGGGAATGAAACGGGCTGTTCTCGGTGTGCTCGTCATGTCTAATCAGTCAGGATAGACAAATTCGTTTGTGTTGAAGATCGCGCGGCAAAGCTGGACCAGGGCCTCGTGACAAGCCTGAGCCGGGGTGAGCGGTGAGCTGCCTTTCGAGGAATCGGCAAGTCGTGCCCGCGATTCCTGTTGCAGGAACGCGAGCATGGCAACGCGCTCACCTTCGCGAGGCAAACGGCAGAGTGACAAAAGATAGGCGCGGTTGATCTGGGTGCCTGGATCCGCGCCGGCGTCTCGCTCGAGCCGGTCCGCCAGGTGTCGAGCC
This sequence comes from uncultured Planctomycetota bacterium, assembly GCA_963779785.1. Lineage (GTDB taxonomy): Bacteria > Planctomycetota > Planctomycetia > Isosphaerales > Isosphaeraceae > CAVRFS01. Next base: position 14,820 of record CAWAAW010000063.1, on the reverse strand, counting down.
TGAAGGTTGACGAAGTCGCCGTTCAAGAGCGTCAGGGCCTGGGTCGGCACACTCGTGACATTGCGCCGGGCTGTGGATCGGGCCGTGTCGCAAAAGTCGAGGACCTCGAGCATCGGCACAATCAGCGAACGTTTCACGAAAGCGTAGATGGTGCGCCTCGAAGCCGTTCCGTGGTCGAACGGTTTCCAGATCTTGTCGGGGTCACTGTTGCCGGCGAGAGCCCCTGTGGGGATCGAAGGGTACATGCTCGGCCCATACATCTGGCGATTGAGCTCGCCGCTGGCGGCCAGCATCGCGTCGCGGATCACTTCGACCTCGAGCCGGCGGTAGGGCATGCGCCACAGGAGGCGATTGTCGGGGTCAACGCTGGCGAAGCGAGGATCGTTGTGAGTGCTGATCCGGTAGGTGCTGCTGGTCAGGATCAGGCGGTGTAGGGCCTTCTGACTCCAGCCATGCTGGACGAACCAATGAGTCAGCCAGTCCAGCAGCTCCGGATGGGTCGGAGGATCACCGGTCGTGCCGAAGTCGCTCGGGGTCCGCACCAAACCCACGCCGAAGTGGTACTGCCAGACCCGGTTGACAATGACGCGAGCCGTCAGGGGGTTGGTGGGGTCGATCAACCACTGGGCCAGGGTGAGCCGGCGCAGCGAGGTCTTGGCGTCTTTGGATGGCGCGGGGAACTTCGGTTGCGCTGACACGGTCACCGCGGGAACCCCAGGCCCGACTTCGGGGCCCGGGTTAGCCGCCTGGCCGCGGAGCAATAAGCGACTGACCGGTGATTTCGAGGACGGCTCGCTGAGGAAATAGCCCTGGGGGAGGCTAGGAAGCCCCTTGGCGGTGGCGATCTCTTTCGGCGTCCCGATCGGCAGAGTCAGTTCGGTGCGGCCTCGGACAGGCCGCTTGAGCGGCTCGAAGATCGCGACCATGCGGTAATAGTCGTGCATGGTCAGCGGCTCGAACTTGTGGTTGTGACACCGGGCGCAGCCGAGGGTCAGACCGAGGAAGACCTCGGAGGTCGTGTTGACCAGGTCATCGAGCTGGTCGTAGCGGTCTTGTTTCGGGTCGGCCGGCTCGTCGTCCCAGGGGCCAAGCCGGTAGTAGCCGGTGGCAACGAGAGTTTCTGGCCGAATTTCGCCTTCAGGCAGCTCATCGCCGGCGAGCTGCTCGAGCAGGAACCGATCGAAAGACTTGTCGGAATTGAAGGCGCGGATCACATAGTCGCGATATCGCCAGGCGAATGGCTTGGCGGCGTCGCGCTCGTATCCATTGGACTCGGCGTACCGGACCAGATCGAGCCAGTGCCGCGCCCATCGCTCGCCATAGGTAGGGCGGGCAAGTAAGTCATCGACCAGACGCTCAACCGCATCCGGAGACTTCGCGAACTCATCCAGAAACCTTTGCTGTTCCTCGGGTGTCGGAGGCAACCCGGTCAGGTCGAGGAACAGCCTGCGCATCAGCGCCCTCGGCTCGGCTGCCGGCGAGGGCGACCATCCCTGTTCTTCGAGCTTCGCCACCACGAATCGATCAATCGGATTGCGCGGCCAGGCCGTGTTCTTGACCTGGGGTACCAGCGGCGGCTTGATCGGCTGAAAGGACCAATGTCCTCGGTCTTCGGGCGTGATCAGGGCGTCGAAGCTGGCCAGGTCGGCGGAGCTCTTGGAAGAACGGGGCGGGGCCGCCTGGAGAAACCCAACCCAGGGAGTACCCGCCAGCAACACGATCAAACACCTGGCGCCGACGAACCTCATGGCACGCCGACCGGATCCGCCAAGCCCGTCCTGCTGGCACACGGTCGCCATGAATCCTCTCCGGTCGAAATCCAGTCGCTCGGAATGCCTCCGCACTTGTTATACAGTAAGGTTTCCATCCAGGTTAAACAAGTTGTTAATACCGAGCCGGACAGCGCCGCCGGGTAGAGAGCGACGACCACCATGACATCAGCCCACTGTGAGCCCGACTCTGGCATCGCTTCCCGAAATTCACGGAGTCGTGATTTGGATCGAACAGAGAGCGCCGGTAGATCTCTCTCCGATTGACCTCTCCTCAATCTCGCATCGCGTGCGTTAGAATAGACAGCGACGTCCAGGAGCAGAACCGACCAAGAGGCGTAGTCCCTTGGGGGACCGATCCGTCTCATGCCATATTGGAGCATATTCTGCCTGTACTGCCAGGGTTATATCGCGGACGCCCTACTCGAGTGTGTGCCCGCGTCGCAAAGATCGATCCCGGCGTATCGGTCCCTATTTCAAGCCCGCTCTGGAGGTGCTCTTGCCTGTCCGTACTGTGACCGTCTCATCGGCTTCGATGACGCCGGGCGATCTCAGGTCCCCCGACTGGGTGGCCTGTCTTCCGCTATGGGCGGGCCGAGTTGGAGCTCAAGCGCCAAGCGGATGGAGAACTGCCACATATCCCACTCGCGGACTGGGCCCTGCGACATCGCTTCACACAGCCCGGGACACACCTACCACTGATCGGTTACACATATGCCGAAGAAGCCGAGCCTGATGAGACTGTCCCGTGACGAGGAGGCGTTCCTCCGGCACTGGATTTACGATGAGGTCCACTACCAGGACGGCCCCGGGCCGGCCAAGCGACTACAACTCCAGCACCGGGCCATCCCCGCCGACCTTGCGGTTCTCGTCGCCGCCGCCATTCCCGACCCGACTGACCAAGAGGAGGCGGGCCTTGGACCTCCGCCAGCCGAGCCCCCGACATGGCCTTGGTCCGAGGAGATGTTGGCGGTACGCATCTCCGAGGCCCGTGCCGCCCTTGCCGAAGAGGTCTCGCCGGTATTTCGGGGAAATGATTTCGTTCAGCGACCCTGACCCTGTCAATCGCGGCCCGATCCGATTACTCAGGTTTCTGGCTACAGTGTCCAATTTGGACGGCGTTGGCCAAGCCGGCCGGTCCAACCGGCCCGACTTGTCAGCGGCTCTTGCCGGTCGAGAGGATGCGGTAGTGCGGGTTCCCGTAATGCTGGTAGGCGCCCCAGGTGCCGCGGCCGCCGAGGGTGCGTGCGACGGCAAGGCGAGCCCGGAGCATCGCCAGGTGCATCGGGCGCGGCTTGAGGGGTCCGGCGCCTTGGGGATCGACGGGCAGCATTTGACCGTCCGGCCCGACGTCAAGGCCCAGCAGCGACCCATACAGGGTGGTTGCGAACAAGGCGCGGCGATGTCATCCACCGGCCAGGCTGTCCCCACGTAGTTGGCGACCCCCTGCGCGAAGAATGCCTCGGCGAAGCTCGGCACCTGCGCGGCGTTCCGTTCGCCGGAACGGTCGGGCGTGATGCCCGACTCACAGGCGTTGGAAACAACCAGCGCGGAACCCGGTCGATCCGCTCCAGCTCGTATGCCGAAATCACGACCTCGTCGGAGAAGATCCAGCCCGACTGCGCCGGGTGCTTGGCGTCGAAGAAGCAGTGCCCGGCGTAATGGAGTATCTCGTACGGCCGGACCGTCAACTCCCGGAGCACGCGAGTAGGGGTCGCTTCCAGCGGACCGATGAGACGCGTGACCTGGAAACGCTGAGCCAGCCCGGCACGATTGGCGATCGTATTGAAGGTCTCGAACAGCGCGGCGACAGCCATTCCCTCTTCGGCGGCGCCCAAGAGCGGATGCTCGCGGGACGGGTCGGCGACCACCAGGACCCTGGGGACCGCCTGATGGTTCCGTGCGGGCTGGGGTGGGCGGGCGAAGGTCGTCCGGAGCTGGCGGGTTAAACCCCGGTAAGTACCGAGGAAGCCGGACATGTCGCTCTTTGCCGACGGGGCCTCATCCGCGAGGACCGGGTCGGGCTGAGAGACCATCTCCCAGTGGATGCGGGCCGTCGTCGCGTCAACCTGGAGCACCAGCGGCGCGGTACTGCTCAGTTGCGGACGGATGTCCTGGGGGATAAGTAACCGGCCCAGGAACTGGCCACGCTCAAGTTGGGCAATCGGGTCGGTCTCGCCCGCGAGCTCGTCGTTGGCCCGTCCAACCACAAGACCGTGCAACACGATCGCACGCTCGGGGATCGAGGCCGTGGCCGTCAGCGCCGCGAAGCGGTAGCTGACTCGAGACGGGTTGTCCGGATCGGACGTCATCCCGACCGTCAATCGGGTCGGCTCGAGGTCGGTTGCCGGATCCTCACCGGACTGCTGACGACGCCGATGGTACTCCTCATGCCGCCGCGAGACCTGGAGCTTGAGGGTTTCCGCCTGCATCTCGAACCCTTTGTGCTCGAGCTCGTGGAGCTGCTCTTCGGTCAGAGGGTTGAACACGACGTGGATGTCTTCGCTCTGGAGCCGGCTGACGTCCAGGATCGCGGCCTGGATGTCGGCGATCTTGAGCGGGTCAAACTCGACGAAGGTCACGCAGCGGAGATTCAGTCCGCGCTTCTCGCGGTAGCTCTCGTCCAGGGCACGCTTCAGCCCGCGGACCCACGCTTCCACGCATTGCCGAACTGACAGGTTCCCGTTGCCGGAGCCGATCAGCAAGGTCGCCAGGTGCTTCTTTCCGACTCGGCTCAGGGCCCAGCAGAGCTCGCGGACCAGGACGGTAAGCTCGGGGGTTCCGCATCTTCCGACCACCCCCATGCCGGCCACGGCCAGCACCCGGTCGGCTTCGCCTTTCATCGGCAGGAAAAAGGTCGTGCCGAGGTCGCCGCGGAGCAGTCCGCGTTCCGTATACTGAGTCAGGATCAGCTCGGACGGTGACAGCTCCTCGTCTGTCCCCAAGATCGCCCGACTGACCGCCTTGTCCATCGCGAGCTCGCCCGCCTGCGGGCTCACACCCACGTAATGGCCCACGGACACCGCGTCGATGGGCAGGGGCACCCCCTCGGTCCCTTCCACATACGCGGCCAGGGAGTCCACCTTCTGGATCTCGCCCTGACACAGGCGGAGGACAATCGTCGGACGGACCTTCTCCACATCGTCGGTCCGGGCGGTGTCCGACCGCTCCGATGAGAGGAAATCTCTGACAATCAAGTCGCGGAGTCCGCGCTCCGTGGAGCTGACACTCCGCGATTTCGAATTCGGAAATCGTCGCGCCTTCATCGCTCCCGCGGACGGACGGTATAATCTGCCGTTGGAGCTGGCGGCTCAGGTTCTGGATCCGGCTCAATTCCACCGCCTCTCGGTCGACGGCGGCTCTGCCCACCTCAGTCCAGGGCTCGAGCTGGGATACGCGGGGCTTACCGCGGACCATCTGTCCGCCGCTGAGAAGATCGGTACTCCCCTTGGTCATCAAGTCGTCGAGGGCGGCAAGCACGGTCGCATCGCTGGTCAGGGCCGAGTGCTCCACTTCGATGTAGTAGGCGCGAACTCCCTTGAGCAACCCTAGGGCGTGCGAGACACTCCCGTCCCCCTGGTTGGTCCCCAGGTAGGCGGCCGGATCGCGCAGCCGGGAAGCGTTATTCAGACCGGCAAGCGTTGGTTGGCCCGAACCCGCGACGTAGACCATCCGCTCGCCGTCGATCACGTCGCTGAGGAACCGGTGGTGAGCGCGGGCCACGTCGAGCACGCTCTGAGAGACATTCAGGTCCCCGTAGGTCTTGGATTCGTAAAAGGGCTCGGCGGCCGGATCGCGCTCCGGCGCGGGAAGCAACTGAAAGCTACCGATAAACGTGTTGAGAATGCGGATAATGCCGGTGGTGTCGTGCCGCTGGTCAATCATCGCCAGCTTGCGGATCGGACCGGCCAGGCCGCAGACCGCCTGGAGCATTAAGTACGAGCCGTGATTGGGCGTGCCCAGCATCACCAACCGGCCACCACTTTTTCCGTTTTCGGCGGCATCCCACATTGTCTTCCAGCGGTCCGGGTGCCTCTTAATGAACGTCCGGCAGACCAGTCCTCCCATCGAGTGGGCCACCAGGTGGACCGGTGAGTTAGAACCAAACCATCGGTCGATCTCGATCCGGAGCTGGTCGGCCGCGTCGTCGAGATTCTTCCGCCAGTCATACCAGAAGGCCTGCGCCTTCCAGCGGCGGGCCAGGCTGAGAAGGGCTTGGCCGTAATACGACTTGAGAATCCCTGTTGCCTGCACCTCAAAACCAGCACCTCCGCCACCCGGAGCCAGGCTCAGCCGGTCGATGTGCCCCAGCGCGATCCGCAACGGATTCAGCCAGATCCGACTTCCCTGCCCCCCCGCCGTCTCGATCGCCGACAGTTCGCTCCCCATGATCCCGGGCAGCAAAACCACGTTTCCCAGGAGCGCGGGGGTCGGTCGACTGGGTCGGCCCAGCCAGTCGGATATCCCGCGCTGGCCCTCCGGCACGGTGACCGCCAGGGCCGACGTGTGCAGCCGCTGGTAGCAATCTTCCCCGAAATGAGCCCGGAGGGCCTCCTCCTCTTCGTATGTCGGCGAGGCCAGCAACCGGGCGAACTCGGCCGTGTTCGACCGCTCGACCCGTTCGATGAATTCACGCTGATCGAACATGGGTGGCTCTGCGAGGAAGGAAAAAACTCGATGGTGGATCATCAAGAATACCACAAACTTCATTTCATTTTGCCCAGTTTGACATCTTGGGCCAGGAAATGAAATTTGTCGCGGATTTCCGCGGCCGGGGAGACAATTAATTTTCGCACGGTTGTCGTGGGCCTAAGCGTAGACGAACCGGACTCGTCGGCCGGCTAGCCAGGAAATGGGGGTCCGATTGCGATCGAATGCCGCCTCTGGCAGGGTCGGGTTGTGGCTGCGCCTCTCGAGGCGAACGATCAGTTCTTCGGGGGTCGAGCAACCACCGGAATCGCCGTTGGCCACGATGAAACACGGATGGATCTTGGGCTCGGATTCGTTCGCCCACCGGCTGAAAGGTGAATTACCGCTCGAGCCGACCCCCCGGGGCACGCGGCAAGCCAAGGCGCTGTTGCAGGATCGTCCCGAGATCACCGTGGACCAAGTCCTCGCAACGGTCGCCGGCTATTATCGGCTGTCGCCCTCGGATTTGACTCGCACCGGCGTGCATGTCCAGGCCCGCTCGATCGCCGTGTGGCTTTGTCGCCGATGCACGACGACAAAGCTCAGCGCCTTGAGCCGACGTCTGGGATACGGCCGCCCCGAATGTATCCCTGGGATCATCCGACGAGTCGACACCTGGAAGGGACGGAACTCTCTGATCCAGCGAGATATCCTCGCTTTGCAGCGAACCCTCGATCTGCTCGATTCGTGCTAAGCCCCTTCGATGCCTTCGACCAGGCGACCAGCAGAAGATGGGATAAATGGCAATCCTGCGCAATTTATAATTATACGTCTGACCGCGAGTCCGCGAGTCCGCGCGAGTCGCGTGCCCTGGCAGCGGAACGACGCGTTGAGAAATTACGCAAGATATATCGGAGCAGGTAAAAAACGCCGAATCAAGACGGAAGCCGTGGGTCCTCGGTCGGAGAGGGGTCACCTCACGAAACGGACTATAAAGCACGCTAACTACGCGGACTGTCAGGTTGCTGGATGCTCAGGATCAGGAACCGGCAGGACGCCGAGATCACACCGTTGACCAGGTATGGGGGTCCGACAATCATTGGAACAGAAAGTCGGGTTAAGCCCTGCAGGCTCGGCGTTCCGGGAGCAGACGGACAAAGACCGATGATCTTCTGAGCCTGTCCCCTCGTGAGTGCGTCATCTGCATAAGAAGGCGCACCCAACCAGCAGGTAGTCTCGAAATCCACCCGGGTCGCAGAGGGGTCCGATGTAGTTGCCCGGACAAAACAACAGGTCTCCGAGATATTGGAAGCGACTCGGCCCGCCAGACCGAGACCACGCCTATCGCTTTTCCCACGTCTCTACCTACACTGGGTGGGCTCGCACTGTGAGCCGTCGACGTACCACGATCCAGCCGCCCCAGATGAACGCTAACAGTCCTGCGACCAGAGCCGTAGGTATCCACGAGCGCCGCGGCGGTAATTCCCAGATAGTCATGCCCAACCCCTGCACGGCCAAGCGGCTGCCGCTGGGGGATACTGTCCTTCGCCGGAGGATACCGTCGCACGCCATGAATGGTGTCATCGCCCCCGACGTCGCATCGATCCAAGTTGCCCGATGCCCGGGCTCGAACTTGAGGTGAAGGTATCTGCTGAGCGTGCCGAGGCGGTCATTCGCGGTCGGGTAGAAGTCGTACACGAGTACGGCCGCTCGTCCCGGTACCGGCTGAGGCTCGGGAGAGAGTTCGCCGCCGTTGTCCCAGTGCCGGCCGAGGGAAAACATGGCTCGTGCCCGGACCTGCCAAGTGTCCGTCGCGCGGAACAAAACCGAGTTGTCCTTCACCGTGACCAACGTCGGCCCAGCCACGAAGTGCGCCGACCACTCCTTGGCCTCGAAAACGTTTTTCCCCGAGGCCACGTCAAACACAATGACCGACTCGCCTCTGCCGTAGGAACTCCCGTCCTTGTACGTGCCGGCGGACCAGTAGTTGACGACGAGAAGGCGCCCGTCTGCGAGAAAACTCTGGCCACGGCTGCCACCCCGCACGGTCACCAGGCAATTGAAGGGAATGGACGACCTGCCCATTGCGCACGTCGTACAGTCGGCAGGCAATAAGGTCGTTGCTCGACCGCCTGGGCATGGACGGCCCCATGGACTATCCAGCCGCCAGAAATTTGCCATCGGGGGACAGCACCGGATAAAATACGCCTTCGGCCGAGAATCGTTCGCGGCCTTCCGCCACATCCCAAACCCGGACGACGTGGCGTTCGTCAGAGCGGGTAAACTCGTGCCATGCCACCAACCGGCCGTCGGGGGAGAAGAACCGGCTTGCGACGCTATGGCGGCCGTGGAACCCGCCATAAGGAATTGGGAACGACTTCCAGATCTCTCCCCCGGGCAACCGGATCAGGAGGAGCTCAAACATGTCCGTCCCTCTGGATCTCGTGGTGCTTTTGGAGGACGGCGAGCAAGTTGCCGTTCGGCGAGAATTCGACAGTCTCCACTGCGAGATGAAACGCGCCCCGTTCGGTAACGATCGTCGGCGTCTCGACCGGCGGACCGGCAGGTGCTAAATTGGCGGTGCGGAGCAGGTGAATTGGCCCGCTCGGCCCGCCCATCTCGCCCTCCCACCACTGCTTGGCCCCAGTCAAGTCGGCAACCGCAAGGATCTTCCCGTCGGGCGAGAAGGCTAACGGGATCCAGGGTGACTTGGGGTCGCGGAAGGCCGGGTCGCATGCCGAATAGTTCCAGGCAATGGCGACCAGGGCAATTCCGATGGCGACGAGGGCGATCCGGCGCAACCGCGGGAATCGGGGGCCTGGGTCCATAGGAGTCTCGCGTTCAGTAGGCAGACGGGTTTCTCCCGCCGAACCCTGGTTTCGGCTCACCCGTATGAGCCCGTCTGTCCGCAAGAGACGAATCGATTCGGCATCAGAAGAGGAAGCAACTTCCCTGAAGATAAGGGCATCGACCAAATTATATCAAGGTCCGGTAGGAATCGATGCCGACACGCCGGTTCGCCGGGGACGATGCAGAGCCGGCCGAAGGCCATCGCAGCGTCGCGCGACTTCGTCACCTCCTGGTCGAACACGGCCTCGTATCGGTCGCTCGGGAAGACCTGTCTCTTAACGCGGTAGCGCCGTTCGGGACGACGCGGAGCCGGACGTCGAGGATGACGCCAAAGAGCCCGTACAGGGGCGACCCGAAGCTCCCGCCGCGGCCTTGGCCTCGCCGGCATGTCGGCCGGCGGTTGACGACGCTGCATCTCCGGTACCTGGGCACGCGAATGCGGGAGGCGGGACGAGAGCTCTCGATCTATCACGGCACCCTGCCCGAGGCCAGCTCCGCCACGCCGGCCTCGATGCTCCTCGGTCGCCGCACCTCGCCGACCCCAGACGGCCGAGCGCGTCGAGCGGATGCTCCGCGTCCACGAGCCGCTAAACGGTCTCGATCCCATTGACCGCGAGGTGCTCGCGCTGCGACACTCCGAACAGTTGGGTGCGCCGAGGCGGCCCTGGTCCTGAGGTCTCGCAGGAGGCGGGGACGAAGCGATACTTCCGTACGCTGAAGCGGCCCAAGGACGTGCTGGCGACGCTGCCCGGCGGCTGAGAGGGTCTCTGACGATGTCCACGTCATCCAATTTCCGCGACCATGGCCGGTTCGACGAGCTAGCCGAGGAGTTCGCCCAGCGGTATCGCCAGGGCGAGCGACCCGGCCTCCAGGAGTACGTCGACCGCCTGCCGGAGATGGCCGACGAGATCCGCGAGACGTTCTCGGCCTTAGTCGAGGTCGAGCAGGTCGAGGCAGACGCCCAAGTCGCGGCGCCGCTCGCCGTCCAGGACCGGTCCGGTCCGGTCCCGAATCCCGACGCCACCGGCGCGTTCCGAAGGCACTTCGGCCGAAACGCTCGCGGCGACTGAATCCGCCGCATCCGCAACCCGGCCGGAGTCCGACGTACCGAGACGCCCACTGACTCGGACGCGATGGAGGCCACCGGCATCCACGGAGAAGACGCCACCCTCGACGGGCCGACGAGCATCATCTTCGACACCCGGCCAGGCGGCCTCGTCCTGGGCCAGGTGATCGCCGGCCGGTACACGCTCCGAGACGTCCTCGGCGAAGGAGGCATGGGCACCGTCTACCGCGCCGACCAGATCGAGCCGGTCAAGCGCCAGGTCGCTCTCAAACTGATCCGGGTCGGCATGGACTCCCGCGCCGTCCTGGCCCGGTTCAACGCCGAGCGTCAGGCCCTGGCCTTGATGGATCACCCCAACATCGCCCGCGTGTTCGACGGCGGCACCGCGGAGCAGGGCCAGCCGTTCTTCGTCATGGAAATGGTGCAAGGGGTGCCGATCACCGACTACTGTGACCAGAAGCGCTCTCCCTGAGGTCCGGCCGGAGCTGTTCGTGGCCGTCTGCCAAGCCGTGCAGCACGCGCACCAGAAAGGGATCATCCACCGCGATCTCAAGCCATCGAACGTGATGGTCACCGAGGTCGACGGCCGGCCCACTCCCAAGGTCATCGACTTCGGCGTGGCAAAGGCGACGGAGTTCGACCTTACCGACCTGAGCCTGGGAGACACCGGCGCGATCGTCGGCACGCCGACCTACATGTCGCCCGAGCAGGCCGACCCGTCGACGATGGACATTGACACGCGGACCGACGTGTATGCCCTCGGCGTCATCCTCTACGAGTTGCTCGCCGGGGCGCCGCCGCTGGATCCCTCGCAGTTCAAGCGAGGCGCGCTGCTGGAGATGCTCCGCATGGTGCGGGAGGTCGACCCGCCCAGGCCGAGCACCAAGGTCAGCACTTCCGCGAGCCTCCCGAACATCGCGGCCGACCGCGGCATCGATCCGGCGCAGTTGAAGCGGCGCTGGCCGGCGACCTCGACTGGATCGTGATGAAGGCGCTGGAGAAGGACCGGACCCGCCGCTACGAGACAGCCAACGGCTTGGCGGCCGACATCCTGCGGCACCTGGCATCCGAGCCCGTGCTGGCCGCGCCGCCGAGCCGGATGTATCGTCTCCGGAAGTTCGTGCGCAAGAACCGCGGCGCCGTGACGGCCGCGAGCTTGGTGCTGCTCGCCCTGCTGGCCGGCTTCATCGGCACGATCTGGGGGCTGATCCAGGCGGAGAGGGCCAACGCCGCGCTGAAGGTCAAGAACGTCGAGCTGGCCGCAGAGCACGTCAAGGTCGAGAAGCGGTTCGAGCTGGCCCGGAAGGCGATCGGCACATTTCACACCGGCGTCAGCGAGGACGTGCTGCTGAAGAACGGGCAGTTCAAGGAACTGCGGACCAGGCTGCTGAAGGAGGCCGCCGCATTCTACGGGGACCTGCAGACGCTGCTGGAAGGGCAGACGGACGCCAGGTCCCGGAAGTTGCTGGCGGCGGGCTACCACCAGCTCGGCGACCTGACCGACAAGATTGGAGAGTCGACGAAGGCCTTGGCGGTCCTGAGGAAGGCGCTGGAGGTCCGGCGGGCGCTGGCGGCGGAGTCGCCATCGGAACTCGATCCGCGGCTGGACGTCGCCCGGACCCTGGGGGCCGTCTGTCGATTGCTCTATACGATCGGCGACACTCCCGCGGAACTCCAGGCGAGCGAGGAACTGCGCGCGATGGCGACGGCTCTCGAGATCGAATCGCCGACGGACGACGTCCTTGAGGTCCTGGCGGACAGCTATTCGGCGCTCGGGACGACCCTGGACAATATCGGGAAGATCCTTCCCTCGCAGGATGCGTGGCGGAAGGGGGCCGAGATTCGCGGAGGCTGGCCGACGCCCACCCGACCGACACGAAGTACCAGTTTGACCTCGCGAAGTGCTATTCTTCCGACGTGAGCGTCCAGGTGATGATGCCCTGGCCCGAGATGGAGGAAGCACTGACTTCCAGGAAAAAGGAGTCAAGATCTTGGAACAACTCGTCCGGGACCACCCGGTCAGCACGGAATATCAATACTGGCTGGCAATGTCCGCAAGGGACGTCGGCTGGGCGCAGGGGGTGATGCTCTGGAAGCCGAAAGAAGCGGAAGCCGCGTTTATCTCATCGTTTCCCCTGTGGAGGAAACTCACGGAGACCTATCCGGCAGTGAACGCTTATCAGTCTGAGCTCGCGAGCGCCTACGCATGGTTCGGATTGTTTCAAGTGTATGCAGGACGAGGGCCCCAGGCAGCTGGACAATCTAGGGAAATCTCGGGCGATCTTTCAGCGCCTGATCGAGAGCGAGGCGGATTTCCCTGGAATCGCATTTCTCTTGCTCTGATTTCCCAGAATGCGGGCGAGGTGCTCGAGGACATGGGCGAGGAATCCGAGGCGATGGAGGCCCTTCGACGCAGCGTTGTGATGGGGGAGAAGGCGGTGGAGGGCGATCCGGCCAGCACATTGGCGGATGTACCTGGCCAAGCACCACGAGGCTGTCGGGACGTTACTGGAGCGAGTCGGGAAGCCGGCGGAGGCTCTGAAAACCTACTCGGAAGCCTACGCGTTGCGACGGAGGAATGCCGAGGCGCTCCCCGAAGACGCGTGGGCCCAAAGAGACCTCGCCGGAAACCGTTCCCTGGTCAGTCGGTTGTTTCATGACACTGGTAAACTGGCCGAGTCTCTCGACGCCGTTGAGATAGCGCTGCCGATCCGACGGAAGCTCGTGGCCGCCGACCCGACGAACCCCAAGTATCAATCGTTCCTTGCGAGCGACCTGATCCTGGCAGCGTCGATTCTCCTCCGACTCGATCGGCGCCCGAAGCCCGGGCTCGTCTTGAGGAGGCGATCCCGATCCAGTCGGGCGCCGTCAAGCGGACGCCCGGCTATTTGCAGCACGCGGCGGTTCTCGCTGACGGCTACCTGCAATCGGGCCAGGTGAGACGGGCTGGTGGAGATAAGGCCGGAGCCGTCGCCGACTGGGAACAGGCGATCGAAGTCCTCAAGACCATCCCCTTCCTGCGCGGCCCGGACACCTTCGCTTTGGCGTGCTGCCACGCGGCCCTTTCGGAAGCGGCGAGCCAGACCGAAGAAGGCGCGCGGAAGTCGAGCAGGCGATGGTTCTACTGAAGAAGTCCACTGGCATGAGTTTCCGCAGCCCCGATACCTTCCGCAGCGAAACGGCCCTCGACCCGCTCCGCACCCGCGACGACTTCAAGAAGCTGATGAGCGACCTGGAGGAACGGGCGACGAAGCCGTTGGCTTCGCCTCGGTGACGGCTGTAATCTCTGCCTCCGCCCCATCGGCTAGACCATCAAAAGCAGAGAACTTCACGACCTCGCTCGGCAACACGTGCTCGCGCGACAATGAAATGGGTGCCGCGAATCGCTGCCCCGTAGTCCGACACTCTCCCCGAGAAACGGAGACGGCTGAACCGCTCACCTCCACCCCGCAGCCGTGGACGCCCGCATCCAGTTGCTTCTGACAATGGCATGGCCCATGTTCGATCTCGGATCTTCGCGTACGGTTGTCACCCTTGACCTGTGAATGGCCACCGTAGGACGACTCTCATTCCGATCACATTCTTTGATGTGGTTCCGGGGCCGAGTATCAGTCAAGTTGCTCAAACTAGCCAATCCCCATCGATTAGGTTGACCACTCACACCTGTCAACCGTTGCGGTCGGTCATTCTCTCCGACCTTGCATCCGGCGCTGACCTCAGTGAGCTTCGCAACCAGTTTTGTGTCGCCCGTCGTCGGAGCAGCACCCCGGACCCCGGCACTGCCTGTGCCATTAGCACGTCGGTCCGACGACACGAATGGCACTAGCTTAGGCGCAACATCTTGCTATCACAAAGGATCTGGATCACTCATGCTGCCCTCCGAACATAATGTAGACATGTAAGAAACTACATTTATCTGCGAAACAAGGGGATTTTGGATGTATGAATCAGTGTTCAATTGTAAGAATAATTATTATACGACCGAGAATGTCGACGTAAATCCATAAAAAGATAGAGGCTTTCGCTTAAGCTAGTGCCATTCGTCCGACGACACCGACGCGCGCACCGCCAGGGTGCGCAAGGAATCGACATGGAGCACTCCGAAACTGGCTCATGTCAGCTAAGCGGTGGTAAACCCGGCGTGAGGTTCCTTGCTCGAACGAAACGAGGAATAAGGTCCATGCCTGCATGGCTCGTCGGTGGAACAAGACAGAGAAGAAGACGGTTTTGGCATCAGGTTGGGAAGAGACCAAGGAAGGAGCCGCTGTTTGACGGCGCACTCCAACAGATGGAAAACTGGCTCTGATTTCGCGATCGGACTCATTTGATCGCCGCGCTGGCAACAAGACACAGAACGGAAGCGCCGCCCTTCAAACGATCGTATTGCCGGGAACAAGACAGAGAAGAAAACGGTCTTGTCGACGCCCCGGGGAACAAGACTCCGGAGCGTGCACTCCAAACGATCGAAAGCTGTTGCCGAATCAGATCGGTCCCAGTCATCCTGAA
>CAWAAW010000062.1:0-120906 GCA_963779785.1 uncultured Planctomycetota bacterium | reverse complement strand
CATCCTTGGTGGGAATCTGAAATCGTTGGCGCGGACCAAATTGCAAGCGCTTCAGCTCGTAGGACGGGTTGGAGTCGATCGTGCCGCACCAGTCGGCCATCCGCTCGATAGAGTCGTTGCCGGGTTGGGGTCTGGATATCGGACCAGCTTGCCAGGAAGAGCTGTCCATCCGGACTCACATCGATGGAGTGGCTCCCCGGAGCCTGCGTGAGTCGCTCGATCGGACCGCCGGGCTTCAAGCGATAATAATTGAGGCGCCATCGGGTTGTCCCGCGTGGCGTTGAAGGTAATCCAGCCGGTCTTGGGATCGGAGTGCTCGATGGCCCGGACCTCCCAGGGACCGGACGTGAGCTGGGCCTTGAGGGTTCCATCCGCGTTGTATTGATAGATATGCTTCCAACCGTCACGCTCGCTGAGCCAGAGGAACGTGTTGTCGCTGAACCAGTGAATGAGTCCCGGACTCGCGATCCAGGCCTTGGTCGAATCACGGAACAGCCGTTTGATCGAGCTCTTTTCGCCGCCAGGAGTGAACTTGACCAGGTCGAGCCAGGACTGGATTCGATTTTGAACGTAGCAATAAACCGACGAACTGTCAGGCCACCAGCCGACCTCGCTGATCAGGAATGGATCGGGGGAATACTCGTAGAAATCGGCCCATTTTACTGGACCGCCCTCGCGAGGCGACCACTCCGAGGCGGACCTTCGGGTTTGTCTCGCCGGACCGCGGGTAATGGGTCTTCTCGACCGTCCTTGGATTGGTCGCATCATCCAGGACCGTGTGGAAGGGCACGCCGTTATCGTCGAACTCCATGAATGCGAGTTGCTTCGAGTCGGGGCTCCACCAGTACGCCGGCCATCGGCGGTTGAAGATCTCCTCGTAGTAAACCCAGTCGGCGTGCGCATGCCGCAAGTCGTCGCGCCCGCCGGTCGTCAGGCGTCGCTCGGTTTGAGTGGCGATGTCGACCACGAACAAGTCGTAATCACGCACGAAGGCAACAGCCTTGCCGTCCGGGCTAAATTGGGGCCACTGTTTGCCACCAGCCGAAGTCGTCAGACGGACCGCCGTAGAACCGTCAAACGTCGCGTAATAAAAGTCCTTCTCCTTCCTGGAACAGGAATCCTCGTTTGCTCGGGTCCATGTCGAAGGAGGTTCGGCGAGCGATCGATTGAGCGGTTCTGTCGTTGAGCGACTTGATCCTTGCCAGGCCTTTGGCCAGGACTTTCGGCGTCGACGAACGGCTGCGACGCGGCCCGTCGCGGCCTTCACTTTCAAGAGCCGGCCGTCGCGGACTTGCAGCCAGTGCTCCCCATCGAGCCAGCGTAGTTGGCCGCCGACGCCGCCGCGCCGCCGCGCCCTCCGCCTCCGCCGCCGGCCATCGTCGAACGTGATCGGCCGCGGCAGGTTCTCGATAATCGGCGAGCGGCTCGGCACCGGTGAGCGATATCGACACGGACTGGAGTAGCCGCGACACGGGGAAGTCGCCTCCCTCCTTGAGCTCCGAGTCGAAAAAATTCCATGTGGCCAATCCATCCTCCGACCGCGGCTCGAGCAGAGTAAACCGCCAGGCGCCGAGCGGTTGCGCTGTCCGAACCAGGAGCGTGCCCGCGGGCACGAGTCGCGACTCCTTGCGAGGGCTCACCTTCAGGTCGACCAGGTGATGGCCCTCAAACCGACGAGTCGACCGCTCGATCGCATCGACGCGATAGACCTCCAGGTCAAGCTCAATGGTTTCGCGAAGCTCCTGGACTTCCAGGCCGTGACGCTTGAGAGTCGCCACGGCTTCCGCGTCAGTCGGTGGGACCAGGTAAGCAAACGGCCGAGTCACCGTCTCGCTCGGCTCGAACTCCGTCATCAGTTGGAGTGTGTAATCCTTTGGCGTGTCGGTCCGGATTCGGCGTCCGTTCTCCTCGCGTTCGACGTAACCGAGAACGGTCGCCGGTGCCTTCGCCGCCTTGGCGCGCGACCGGATCGGAATCGACGGCGCAGTCTGATCGGGCTCGGCGGCTCGCGTCGACGCCTGCCGCGCCTCGTCCAATAGCGTGATGATCGGCTCTTTATGGCTCGACGCGAATTCCAGGCAAGCGCCGACGAAATCGCGGGTGGCGAGCACACGTGTCTTGAAGGGAGCGTAGGAATATGCCTCGGACAAGGACAGCAAGCCGGTTTCTCAGACCGACATACGTTACGCCGTACCGTGCCTCGGCCGGATACGACGTCCACTGCGTGTGATCTCGATTGAAATTCCCGTAGTAGAACGCATTCAGCTTGGTCAGTCTTGGTGAATTCGGCACCGACCTCGGGGAACAACGTCTGCCGCGTGAATCCCACGATCTTGGGATCGCCGGCCGGGTTCTTGGGCCCTTCGTAGGTAATCGTGTACCGATGGTGAGAGCCGTTGGTCGTGTGGGTGTCGATGAAGAGATGGGGGTTCCACTCGTTGAGAAAGTGCACCAATCCCCGGGTCTCCGGCGCCTCGAGCTTGATAAAGTCGCGATTCAGGTCGAGCCCGCGGCGCATTGGCCCGCTGGCCCATTCCGTCCTCCGGGCCGACCTGGCCTGGCCGATTGGTTTTCGAGACGCGTTCGTTGCCGTCGGTGTTGTAAATCGGCGCCACGGCGAGGATCAAGTTTTTCAGGAGTGACGGATGCGCGTCCGCGAAACGCTCCCGGAGCAGCATCGGCAACGCCTCCTTGCCACAGACTTCTCCGGCATGGATGTTGCCGATGATGAGACAGATCAGCTTGCCGGACGCAGCGGCCTCAGCGGCCGTCTTCACGGGAGGGTCGGCCACGATCATCAGCGGGATCGAACGCCCTTCCGACGAGCGGCCCAGCTCGGTGAGATGGACGTTGGGCGTTCTTTTCGCGAACTCTCGACACCACGCCATCGACATCGTCATAACGGGCCGTAGCGCGATAATCGCTCCGCTCCGCGACAGTCTGCAATGCGTCAACCTTGTCGGGGACTTGCGCCAAAATCGGCAAAACGAACGCGATCAAGCTGAAGACATGTGGCATTACCGAGTTCCCTCACTCGCCTTGAATCCAGGGTTTCGCCTCAAAACACGCGTAGCCGCATTAACCAGACGCCTTCCAAACTATCCAACCCGAGCCGTGAAATCGAGGATCAACCAGTTGAAAGGGAATGCGCCCCGGTCTGAGTTGGATCTCGACGTCGCATCGCCGCAAGAATCCCTGACCATCTCAAATGCGGTCCACTCGGATGGAGATTATCTAGACCTGGCGGTCGTGCACCCAGGAGAAGCGAACGCGGGGTTGTTCGGCAACGCGAGACGCGATCTCGTCGGCGAGACGATCATAGCGTTCCGGCTGCCGGCAAATGTACTCCTGGGCCTTGGCCGCCTTCCCGGACACCGACCGATGCTCGATATCCCATGCCTCGTTCAAGTGGGCGATGATTTCGCCATAGTCTTTGAACGTGTATGCCCCGAGACGTTGGGTGACTGATCCGAAGTGGTCGAACAGGTCTGGGTCTTTCCCGTCAAACATGAGGCGGCCCGGCATGGCGATTCGGCCCTTGAGCATCGCCCGGTAGGCGAGTATTCCCCCCTCGGGGTCGCGTTCCATCAGCTCGCCGATCACTCGGGTGTAAAATGTCTCGTGGCGCGTCTCGTCGCCGGCGATCTTGCGGCAGATTCGGGCGAGGTTGTCTTCCCCTCTCGCAGCTGGCGAGTTTGCCGACGTTGCCGTGAGTGATCCGGGTCGCGCGTTCCTGGAACGACGCGTAGATCAAGCCCGCGTAGTCATCGCCCTGGCTTCCCTCATTGAAGCCGTTGCTGACAAGGTGGTGGATCGTGACCTCGATCGAACGCATATCGACCCGGCCCGTCAGCCGGAGGTAGGTGTTGAGCAGGTCGCCATGGCGATTCTCCTCGGCGGTCCAGCCGCGCAGCCAATGAGCCCAAGGTGTATCCGTGGTGCCGCTGGGGTCCTGGGCGATCTGTTCCAGCGAGACGGAATAGTTCGGCAGAGCCTCTTCCGTCACCATATTACCCACCAGGACGACCAGGAGATCGTCGGGCAAGCACCGGGCCGACTCACGAAACCGCGTGAGTTGGTCCGCCCAATCGTCGCCGGTCAGGTCGGGAAGGAAATCGGACGGTTGCCAGGCTTGATCCACGGGGAGGAGCAGGGAGAGGTTCTCTCCGACGAACCCTTGCAAACTCTCGATCATATCCATGCGGAAATGCCTTCAGCTCGTTGTCGGCCGGTCGATCAGGGCGAGATCGATCTCTGACGGCCGCTGGAGAACGCCCCGCGTCGAGAGAAAAGGCACGTTTTATGTAATTGGACCATGGCTTGTCGAGACGTTCTCGCTCTCGGACGATTGGGAACTGGGTAATTTGTTGAGGATGGCTTGCTTCCTGGACGACTTCCGGCACCGCGTGCAACCGTTCCCAGCGGCGGCGGCGGACCCAGTAGAAGAGTACGGGCAGGAACAGGTCGATCACCTCGTCGGCCACCAGGATGCCGCCCAGCACAGGGGCGGCCATCGGCCGGATGATCTCCGAGGCGACCCCGCTGGACCAGAGCATCGGCGCCAGGCCGATCACGACGGTCCCTTCCGTCAAGAGCTTGGGACGAAGCCGGTGGACGGCCCCGTTCAAGACGGCCAGGCGAAGTGCGTCCAGATCGATCCGCTCGAGGCCGCCGGCCTTCGCGACGGCTTCACGGAGGTAGACCAACATGATGATGCCAGTCGAGGTCGCCATGCCGAAACAGGCGATGTAGCCCACCCAGACCGTCACCGACAGCTTCAATCCCAAAAGGGATTGGAAGAAGACTCCGCCCGCGATCGCACCCGGCACTGCCAGCATCATCAACGTGGCGTCGGCGAGGTCGTGATATGTCAAATAGAGCACCAGGAAGATCAAGGCAACCACAATGGGCACGACGAGGGTCAATGTCCGCCGCGCGCGGGCCGCGTGTTCGAACTGGCCCGTCCACTCGATGAAGACGCCATCAGGAAGCTTGGCCTCGTTGGCCACCGCGAGCCGAGCCTCGGCCACCAGGTCGGCAGCGTCACGGTCGTGGACGTTCACGCGTACATAATTACGCAAGAGTCCGTTTTCGCTTTTGATCGTGGCGGGACCCTCGACGACCCCGACCTCGGCGACTTCGGACAGGGGGATTTGTCGCGGTTGGGCAGAGTGCGGCGACGAGTCCCGAGCCCGCGCGCAGTCACTGGTAGGTTTCGGACCGACTCTTCGTCCTCGCGCCAAGCCCGGCCGAACCGGACGACGACCGGGTGCCGCTCGCGGCCCTCGACGGTCGTCGTAACGACCTTGCCGGCCAGGGCCGTCTCGATCAACTCGCTCGCTTCGGCGATGCTCACACCAAGCCGGGCGGCCTTGTCGCGGTCGAGGCGGACCTCGATGTACGGCTTGCCTCGGATCGGATCCGCCACGACGTCGACCGCGCCTTGTAATCGTTTCACGACCCGGGCCACTTCCTCCGAGCCGCGGACGACGTCCTCCAGGTTGCGGCCAAGAACCCGGATGCCGATCGGCGTGTTGACACCTGTGGCCAGCATGTCGACCCGATTCTGGATCGGCATCGTCCACACGTTCGTCCAGCCCGGCATCTGGACGGCCGTGTCGAGCTCGCCACCGAAGCTCGCCAGTTCGTCGCGCTCGACTTTCCAGAGCAAGAGCCGGCGGCCGAAGCGGTCCGCCAGCTCGGCCTGGATCGCGTCGAGAGTCGGATTCGGAGCGATCAAGGGCGTGGAGGCCGGCCGCGCGGCCGCCTCGTGGTGATGGCCGGCGGCCGGTGACGGAGACTGTTGATGACGAGTCGCGGCGGCGATCCCAGCCGCTTGAATCTCGATCGATGCCGCGCGATGGGCCGCCGCGGCGGGGTCGACGATGGTCGCGCGGTCGAGGAGCTGTTCCATCACGAACCGGGTGAAGATCGGCGCGGCTCTGGCGAGCAGCTCGCCGTTGAGCCGGTCGACCTGCTCACGCCAGATCGGGACCGCCTGGGCTTCCGCGGGATCAGCAGGGTTGATCGACGTCGGCGAGATCCCATTCGTGGATCGTAATATCTCCTGGCAGCGGTGGTAGGCAAATTCGCGGCTGGCCGCGTCGAAGAACGGCAAGGCGGCTGCCACCGCCTGCTGGACCAGCGCCTG
This sequence comes from uncultured Planctomycetota bacterium, assembly GCA_963779785.1. Lineage (GTDB taxonomy): Bacteria > Planctomycetota > Planctomycetia > Isosphaerales > Isosphaeraceae > CAVRFS01. The sequence goes on along the minus strand of CAWAAW010000062.1, from coordinate 114,755 downwards.
CTGGTCCGATATCGTCGCCGGCGGCATGGATGACGCCGCGCGCGACCAAGGCATCATACACGGCGCGGCCCTGACTGACGGCGTCGGTTTCACGGAGTTTGCGGCGCGGCCAGAACTCGCGGGGGCGAAAGTTGACCATGGTCTCGATCATGTCCATGGGAGCGGGGTCGGTGGGCGTGTCGGCCCGGCCGGCCTTGCCCACGACCATGTCGACCTCGGGGAACCGGCAGAGGACCATGTCGCGTGCCTTCAGGTCGTCGACCGCCTCGGTCACCGACGCGCGGGGGACGGTGATCGGCATATCCATGACCATCCCCTCGTCGAGCGGCGTCATGAATTCGCGGGCCAAGGGCGGCATCAGCTTGTCGGCGACCAGGGCAACGAGCAGCAGACTGGCGGGGGCGACCAGCGCGTTCAACCGACTTCGCGTCAGCAGGCCGACGACACCAGTCGCCAGGAACAGGATGGTCAGAAAGACCGGGCGGCTGCCCAGCGGGGCGAACCCCAGGAGGAACGTCGCGCCCAGCACCCATGCCAAAGCGGCTGGCCGGTCCATCAGGTAGGACAGGACCGGGCGGTACACCTCGATCACGCCGCGGATGAGCGGGTTCTCCATTTCCGAGCGGAGCCGGCCTCGAATGAAGATCGTGCACAGGGCCGGCACGAGTGTGATCGCCAGCGCGGCCACGGCGACCAGCGCGAACGACTTGGTGTAGGCCAAGGGCAGGAACATCTTCCCTTCGATCCCACCGAGCGCGAACACAGGCAGGAACGACAAGACCATGATCGCGACCGAGAACACGATCGGTCGGCCCACGGCCAGACACGCCGGCAGGACGATCTCGCGCACGTCACCGTGCACGGGCTTGACCGCCGAACTGCTCCCGGAGCCGATGCATGACGTTCTCGGCCATCACGACCGACGAGTCGACCAGCACGCCGATCGAGATGGCGATCCCCGCCAGCGACATGGCATTGGCCTGAATGTCGACGATGCCCAACCGCCTCAGAACGGCCATGATCAGAAATGACAACAAGGCAGCCAGCGGAAGCGTGCTGACGATGATCAGCGAAGTCCGCACATGAAGCAACACGAGGAGCACGCACAGTGAGGCCGAGATCATCGCCTCGACGACCGTGCTGGTCACGGTGCCGATCGCTCCTTGAATCAAGGGAGTTCGATCGTAAAAGGGGACGATCCGAACGCCGCGCGGCAAGCCGGCTTGAAGCTCGCGGATCTTGGCCTTGATCCGGCGTGTGACCTCGAGAGGATTCTCGCCGTGGGCCATCAAGACCACGCCCGCCGGTGACCTCGTTGCCATCCTTCTCGAGGACGCCACGACGAAAACCAGGCCCGAGCGCGATATCGGCGACCTCGGCGAGCCGGATCGTGCCGCCCTTTGGTAGCGGGACAACAACCTTCTCCAGGTCGCGGAGCGCGCGATTGGAGTCGAATGTCTCGTCTCCGAGTTGAGGTTGACGCACCCAATCGGCCAGCGACGCGCACCACGTATTCGGCATTCCCTTTGTGGATGACGTGCCCTCCCGCCGTCGCGTTCGACGCCGAAACGGCTTCGATGACATCCTTGAGCGAGACGCCGAAAGCCTGGAGCCGGTGGGGATCAGGCATAACCTGGTACTCGATGGGGAACCCGCCGACGCTGGAGACATCCGCCACGCCGGGAACCGAGCCGAGCTGGGGTCGGACGTACCAGTCCTGAATCGCGCGGAGCCGGCCCAGGTCCAATCCACCTCCCTCGACGGTGTACCAGAAGATCTGTCCGGTCGCCGGTGTGTCGGGCGTCGAGTTCAGGAGTGGCACCGGCGGGCAACTCCCCTTGAAGTTGAGTCAATCGCTCGCCGACGCGCCGACGCGCCTCGGCCGAGTCAACCCCGTCGTCGAAGATCACGCTGATCATCGAGAAGCCGACGTCGCTCGATGAGCGGACCACCCGGACTCCGCGCAGTCCTCGCAGACCGAGGGTCAGCGGGAAGGTCAACTGGTCCTCGATCTCGCGCGGGCCGTGCCCTTTCCAGTTGGTGAAGACGATCACCTGATTCTCGGACAGGTCGGGGATCGCGTCGACTGGAGTCTCCCACGCAGCCCACACGCCGAGCGCGGCCAGAACCAGGCTGACGCCGATGACCAGCGCGCGGTTGCGGATCGAGAAGGTGATGATGGCGTCGATCATGCGGTGTTGGTTCTGGGAGGAGTGCTCTGCCGGTCTGGCGTCGCCGGGAGGGCGCGGCTCGGCCGGTGAAGAGGTGGTGTGAACTGTGCCGGCGGGACGGTTTCGAGACGGGCCTTTTTGTTGCGCCGTCGCCGGGGATGGCGCGAGCGAACGATCCATTTCCCCCCCTTGCGAACGGGGAATTCGGGGTGGACTGATGAAAAGTAGGAGTTGTGCAAGTCGCGTGTTCACCCCAATTTGGGTGCGATTTTCCCTCCTTGCGAAGGGGGGGGCAGGGGGGGTGGTCCCGGCGAAACACTGGCCTGGTACGCGGTTCGAGCACGGCTGGACCCAGTCGGGGCACCCGCCGAAGGGCAGGGTCCGCCGCTTCGGTCGAAGGTGTTGGTTATGCCCTGTTCACCCCCCCTAACCCCCCCTTCGCAAGGGGGGAGAATCGAGCGCACCGAAATCGGGATGAACTCAGAGCTTGTCCACAACCGTCGTTTCACCATCCCAGGGCGAGGCTCTCTTCGGAGCGAATTCGGATACGTGAGGGTTGGCTTCGGTTGGCCGATTTCCGCGTACTCGTCGCAAGCCCGCACAATCGACACAGTGTGGAATTGGGTTCGTTTCGCGGAATTCGTGTGGCGTTACGTGCCCGCACACCCTCTACCGGGCGAAATTGGATTCGTTTCACGGAATTCATGTGCGTGTCGCCAGCCCGCATGTTCTGGACCGGGTGAAATTGGGTTCGTTTCGCAGAAATTGTGTGTTCCTTCGACGGGCCGCACAACCCCTATCGAACGAAATTGGGTTCGTTTCCGAAGGCTTCATGTGCGTGTCGCCAGCCCGCATGCTCTGGACCGAGCGATATTGGGTTCGTTTCGCAGAAATTGTGTGTTCCTCGCCAGGCACGCACAACCCTCTACCGAACGAAATTGGGTTCGTTTCGAAGACTTCGCGTGTCGCGTCGCCAGCCCGCACACCCTCTACCGAGCGAAATTGGGTTCGTTTCGCAGAATTGGTGTGTCCCGTCGCCAGCCCGCACAACCCTCTACCGTGCGAAATTGGGTTCGTTTCGCAGAATTCGTGTATTGGTCGCCGGGCCGCACAACCCCTACGGAGTAAATTTGGCTTCGTTCGTGGAAGAAATCAACCAAGGCCCACCCCCGGGCGGAAATCGTTTGCGAGCACCTTCTCTGGTGAGACCCAGGCGCAGTGTTTCGCTTATCTACACAATACGCATTGTTGCCCAATCCGTTGCAATAATTCGATGTTTCCGCGGGGCCGCGACCGGTACAGTCGATATCGTCGCATCATTCGGATCAATGTGGAGAAGAGTCAAAAATCGCCTTGCGATGGCAAATAGACAAAAGCCGACGGTCGTCAGGGTTCGCCGTTTCAGTTGTGCCTCTTCTGCGTGAAAGGACGCACCGATCCGCAATGGGAGCAGAGGCGCTCGATGGGCGCGCGAGAGGCCCGATCGGACGAGGCGCTGGTGTATAAGACGATCGCGGCCATGCGATAATTCTAACGATCCGGTTCATGGCCCGGGGCGAGGACACCGTCGTCGGAGTCCAGCTCGCGGTCCCGCCGGGCGTTCGGGAGAACCGTCCCATGGCCCCCGTCGATACCGATCGCAATCTCCTCTTCGGCCTGCTCGCCCTCCAGAACGGCCTGATCGACCAGGGAGCGTTATTCACGGCGTTCGCCGCCTGGACGCGCGACAAGGGCCGAAGCCTCGCCGATCACCTCGTCGCACTCGGACACCTGGATGCCGCACGGCGGGCCGCCGTCGAGGCCATCGCCGGTGTGCATGTTCAGGCCCTCGGCGGCGACATTGAGAAGAGCCTGGCCGTCCTGGCCGTCGGACGGTCGACTCGCGAAAACCTTGCAAGCGCCGGCGGTCCGGACGTCCAGGCGACCCTCGGGCACGTCGGCTCGGCGCATCCCGTCGACCCACGACGACGACGATGATCCCGACCGCACCGGCACGGTTTCCGTGGGCTCGGCCACCTCCGAGGGACAGCGGTTCCGCATCGTCCGGCCTCATGCCAGAGGCGGCCTGGGCGCCGTCTTCGTCGCGCTCGACTCCGAGCTCGACCGCGAGGTCGCTCTCAAGCAGATCCTCGACCACCACGCCGATGATCCCAACAGCCGACATTCGGTTCCTGATCGAGGCCCAGATCACCGGCGGACTCGAGCATCCCGGCATCGTCCCGGTCTACGGACTGGGCTCTTATGGCGACGGCCGCCCGTATTACGCCATGCGGTTCATCCGCGGCGACAGCCTCAAGGAAGCCATCGACGACTTTCACAAAGCGTCCAAGTCAGGGCCAGTCCCGGCCGGCTCGCGCGACCTCGGCGCTCCGCAAGCTGCTGCGCCGATTCATGGACGTCTGCAACGCCATCGATTATGCCCATTCCCGCGGCGTGATCCACCGCGACATCAAGCCGGCCAATATCATCGTGGGCAAGTACGGCGAGACCCTGGTCGTCGACTGGGGGCTGGCCAAGCCGATGGGCCGCGTCGAGCCGGGGACCGGGTCGGGCGAGCGGTTGCTCATGCCGTCGTCGGCCAGCGGCAGTTCCGAGACGCTCCCCGGCAGTGCGCTGGGCACTCCGGCTTATATGAGCCCCGAGCAGGCCGAGGGACAGCTCGAACGGCTCGGCCCGCGGTCGGATGTCTACAGCCTGGGTGCGACGCTCTACTGCCTGCTGACCGGCCAGCCGCCGTTCGCGGGCGACGTGGTCGATGTGATCCGCGCCGTGCAGAAAGGCGATTTCCGGCCGCCCCGCCAGCTCGACCCGAATATCGACCCGGCGCTGGAGGCGATCTGCCTCAAAGCGATGGCGCACAAGCCCGAAGACCGCTATGCGTCCAGCCGGGCGCTGGCCGACGACCTGGATCGCTGGATGGCCGACGAGCCGGTCACGGCCTGGCGCGAGCCATTCGCGCGTCGGGCGCGGCGATGGGCGCGGCGGAATCGCACCGCGATGACGGCCGCGGCCGTGGCGCTGGTGGCCGGCGTGGTCGGCCTGTCGGCCGTGCTGGCCGTGCAGACCCGGGCCAAGGCCGACCTGCGCCGCCAGCACCGAGGTCCAAGAGCAACGACCTGCTCCAGGCCGCGTCAGGCCGCTACGACCTGGCCGTCGAGGCGATCAAGACCTTTCACACAGGCGTCAGCGAAGACTTCCTGCTCAAGCAGGAGCAGTTCAAGGAGGTCCGCGACCGGCTGCTCAAGTCGGCCAGCGACTTCTACGGCAAGCTCGGCGCCTTGCTGGGCAAAGAGTCGGACCTGGCCTCGAGGCGGGCGCTGTGGCAGGCGAACTACGAAGTGGCCGAGCTGACGGGCAAGGTCGGCAAGCCGGAGGATGCGCTGGCGGCACACCGGCAGGTGCTCTCCGCCCGCGAGGCACTGGCGGCCGAAATCCCGGCCGAACCGGAGATCAAGGCCGACGTCGGGCGCAGCCTGACGGCCGTCGCCGGTCTGCTGCGGTACCACCGGCCAGAACAAGGAGGCGGAGGCAACGTACCGCAAGGCCGAGACCCTTCTCGCCGAATTGGGCCCGTACGACCGCCGCGGCGCGGGCAACCCTGGCTAGCTGCCGGTCGCGTCTCGGCTGGCTACTCTACAGCATGGGCCGCGTCGACGAAGCTCTGTCGGTCTACCGCCTGGCGCGTGCAGAACAGGAGGCGCTGGCCGCTGCCCCGGGGGCAACGGCCGAGTCACGGCGGGACCTGGCGGCAACGATCGACGGGGTCGCCTATCTGCTGGCCGATACGGGCAAGTCGTCGGAAGCCGAGGCCGAGTTCCGGAAGGAGCAGGCACTTTTTCAGAAGCTGGTCGACGAGAACCCCGCAGTTACCCAATTCCGCAGCGCCCTCGCGGGCAGCCACGACTACCTCGGCTGGATGCTGCATCAAATGGGCAAGCCATCGGAAGCGGAGGCCGAGTACCGCAAGGCGCTGGCGATCCATCAGAAGCTGGCCGACGACAACCCCGCCGTCACCGAATTCCGCAGCAGCCTCGCGGTCAGCCACTACCTCCTCGGCAACCTGCTGGCCGTTACGGGCAAGTCATTGGAGGCGGAGGCCCAGTACCACAAAGCGCTGGCGATCCAACAGAAGCTGGCCGACGACAACCCCGCCGTCACCGAATTCCGCAGCCGTCTGGCGCTGAGCCACAACAACCTCGGTAACCTGCTGTCGGGTACGGAGAAGTCATCGGAAGCGGAGGCCGAGTACCGCAAGGCACTGGCGATCCAACAGAAGCTGGCCGTCGACAACCCCGCCGTCACCCAGTTCCGCGGCTTCCTGTCGGCAAGCCACGCGAACCTCGGCAGGCTGCTGATGGTTAATCCGGGCAAGTCATTGGAGGCGGAGGCCGAGTATCGCAAGGCGCTGGCGATCCAGCAGAAGCTGGCCGTCGACAACCCCGCCGTCACTCAATTCCGCGAGTTCCTGGCAGAGAGCCACGGCAACCTCGGCATTCTCCTGTCGAATACGGGCAAGTCATCGGAAGCGGAGGCCGAGTACCGCAAGGCACTGGCGATCCAGCAGAAGCTGACCGACGACAACCCCAAGGTCCCCGACTACCGCGACAATCTGGCCAGCGCCCACACCAATTTCGCCGACGTCGTCCGCTCGCTCGACCGACTTTCCGAGGCCCACGATGGCTACGAACGGGCGATCGCCATCCGCGAATCCTTGGTTCAGGAGGACCCCAAGAGCACGAGTTACCGCAGCAGTCTGGCATCCAGCATCCGGCGCCGTGGCCTGGCCCGCCGCGAGACTGGCGACCCGGCCGGTGCCACGGCCGATGCGCGCCGGCGCAGGCGCTGTTCGACGGCTTGCCGTCGCGGTCGGGCGAGGAATGGTTCGAGACCGCGTGCTGTCATGCCGCGCTGGCGGACCTGGCCGGACGCGACGGCTCGGGCATCTCGTCCGGCGAGGCTTCTTCCGAGGCCGACAAGGCGATGGCCCTGCTAGCCAAGGCGGTCACGACGGGCTACCGCAATTCCCAAGCTTACCGGACCGAATCGGCCCTCGACCCGCTCCGTAACCGACCCGATTTCCAAGTATTGATGATGGACCTGGCCTTCCCGGCCCAGCCGTTCGCGGGGCGAGACTAGAGGGCGTTGATTCCCGATACGCATTCGCGGGAGCTTGGATCGCTCCCGACGCCCGAAGGCCAGGATACCCGGCAGCCTCGCGGGGGCTCCGACCATCTTGTCTCGCATCGTGGAAACCGGCTGACGGCCGAATCTGGAGAGAAGCCAGGCGCAAACCAGCGTGACGATTCCGGTCAACTCCGTTGCGTTGCAATTGGGATGCGAGATTGCGGCGTACGGCGTGAGGCGCTAGAATAGCGGCGGGGAGGGTTTACGATTATGCTCGCGACGGTCGAACAGCTCTTGGCCCGCCTTGGCTCGGGGATCGAGTCGACGACGGGGGTATGCGGTGGTGATCCGCGGATCGCGGGAACACGAATCCCGGTCTGGACGCTGGAGCATTACCGGCGGCTCGGTTTGACTGAAGCCCAGATCCTGGGCGCATTCCCCGCACTCCGAGCGACTGACCTGGTAAACGCCTGGTCTTTTGTCGCTGGTCACCTCGACGAGATCGACCGTCAGATCCGAGAGAATGAGGAGGCCTAGCCGTTGGCCCGCCTCTTCGCTGATGAAAACTTTCCCAACCCAACCGCCGAAGGACTGCGGCAACTCGGCCACGAAGTACTAACGGTAGCCGATGTGGACTTGGCTGGTCTGGAGATCCCAGACGAGGAAGTGCTGGCGTTCGCGCACGCGGACAGCCGAGCCGTACTGACACACAATCGGAAGCATTTCCGCAACCTTCACAATGCCGGCCTGCCCACAGCGAAATGGTCGTCTGCACAGAGGACACAGACTTCGCTTCCCTCGCCGCTCGGGTCGCAACCAGGCGCTATCGCAAGTCATCTCTCTGACTGGACAGGTTACTCGGGTCACAAGAGCTCGTCGCTAAGTCGGAGAACAAAAGGCCGTTGACTACCGCGAGCGTAGCGGTCACAGGACCAAATCGGCCCTCCGTCCGATTCGTGACCGGCTCGACTTCCGGCTCCTGATGATGGATGTGGCCTTCCCGATGCGGGCGTTCGCGCCGTGACAGCAGACATTGGCCGTCGCACCTCCCTCCCTTGCCGTGGAATCCGCGAAGCGTCAGAATAGAGCGGTTCATGCTCGGGTGGCTCACGGGGCCATACTAGCCCGAAGCGTCAGCGAGGGGACGCTCGCCGGAATCCTCGCTGACGCTTCGGGCTAGTATGATGGACGTCTCAGTCGCGCTGTGCGCAACTCATGAGTTAGCCGCTCTACTGGCTGGATCCATCGAGGTATTAGCAACCGCGGGGAAGCCGTTATGTCTCAAGCGACGATCGCTCCTCCCGACATCAAGACCCTGGCCGACCTGCGACAGCGGCTGGGTGGGATCCCGCTGGAGCGAATCTGGTTCCATCCCGCGCCCGGCACCGCCACGGAGAAGGATGTCATTGAGGCCGAGGAACGAGAGAACCGGCTCTGCGAGCTGGTTGACGGCACTCTGGTGGAGAAAGCGATGGGCTTCGAGGAGGCGCGAGTGGCCGGCAAGCTCTTATATCTGGTCAGTTCCTATCTCGACCAGAACGACCTGGGAATCTGCGTCGGAGCCGACGGAATGATGCGGATCGCTCCAGGCCTGGTTCGGATTCCCGACCTGTCGTTCATCGGCTGGGACAGGCTCCCTGGTCGCGAGAGCCCCCGAGAGCCGATCCCGGACCTGGCGCCCGACCTGGCCGTCGAAGTGCTCAGCGAGGGGAACACCAAGCCGGAGATGGCCCGCAAGGTGCGGGAGTATTTCGATGCCGGCGTCACACTGGTCTGGCTGATCGATCCCCGGAAACGCACTGCCCGCGTCTTTTCGACGATCGAGAAGTCGACCCTCGTCCGTGCGGACCAGGCGCTCGACGGCGGTGCGGTCTTGCCGGGCTTCATTCTCCTCCTCTCAGACTTGCTCGACCGCGGCCGGCGGCCTCGGCAACGCTGATCCTCGTGCCCCATCCGTTTTTGTCCTCTTATCCAAGGCCAACGTCTCACCAACCCAGTCTCGCCTTCCGTAAATCGCTCGTTCTACTTGGAGGCTGGGACTCTCGCGAGGTACTTGGCCGGCTCCTTTTTCAGTGAGTCCTCGCAGCCGTCGCAGCAGAGGAAGACCACCCGGCCGGAGACGACCACGCGGGCTGGCGTGCCCATCGAGCCGAGCGGCTTGTTCGTCACGGGGCAGAGCTTCTGTCGCTCGGCCACGGGCGATCTTCGGCCGAGAGCCCTTCCAAAACGGCTGCGCTCATGCTTGGTCGAGGCCGTTCGTGGCGCCGCCGCGACGGGACGCTCGCCCCGTCCGGCACCGAAGTAGCCAGCCGCCAGGCTTGGGTTCAGGCGCGTCTCGGCATCGAGCAGAAATGCACCGGCGGTCGCGACCCGCTGGCCGGCCTCGATGCCTCGGACGACCGGATAGGAGTCGCCACAACGGGGCCCCAGAACCACCTCGACACCATCGAACATCCCGGCCATTCCCTCGACGAACACAACCTTGCGAGCCCCGGCGTCGACAACGGCCGACGTCGGGACGGCCAGGACCTGGTTCGGCGGCTGATAGGAGATGACCCGGGGCTGGAGGGCCATCCCGCCACACTCGCTACAGCTCGCTCCCGAATGATCGGCCGTGACGTTCGGATGCATCGGGCACCACCATCGTAACCGCTGGTGATCGGCCAGTGGCCGAGCGACCCGGACGTTGCGGTCGATCGGGCAACGGCCCGGCTCGGAAGCGAGGGTGTCGGCATGGTCGGGGCAGGCGTAAACTTGGCGAGGCTCGCCCTTCGCCAGGGGAGGGGGATCGCTCGGCAATGACCGGAACGGCTCGAGCGCGGCGACCGGAACCTTGATCCGGACGACCACGATCATGCCGTCGCGGAGTTCCGGTGGCGGATCGTCGATGACGATCGTGGCGCGAAGGTGTTCCCAGCCACCGTCCGAGCCTCGCTCCACCGAACGGACGTGACCGATCAACGGGTCACGACCCCCGAGGTCGACGCAGGAAACCTCGGCGGCCTGGTCCTTCGTGACCCACGGAGCCTGCCGCACGGGTAACTCCAGGAGCACCGTGGCGCCGCCGGCCGGCGCACGAGACAACGCCGGAGGATTCGGATTCCCGCATGAGCGGTAGAAACCCCGCGGGCGAGGTCTGAATCCCAGCCAGTTGAATCCGATAGGGGGAGAGTTGCATGCGCGCGACGACGCCATCGGGCAATGCGACAGCCTCACCCTTCTTGCGACGCACCAGCGCCATGTTGCAAACCCCGCATCGGCCCGGCCAGTCCGAGACCACGCCGGGGTCCATCGGGACAGAAATACTCGGTATCGGTCGACACCGGATGCGACGCAATGCTCTCGGCTCGGTGCGAGCCGTGTAGCTTATCCCAGTAGTTACGAATCACGTCCCAGCGGCCAACCACCAACGCGGCGAACACCAGCACCATCGGGATTCGGAGCCGGACCTGGACCAGCTTGAGCGCCGAGCGCACCTTCCGCCAGACCGGCCTCGAAAACCGAGGTGTTGACTCGCCTCGCCGCGAGGAACCGCGTGAGGCGTTGCTCATCGCGTTCTTGCCGGATCGCCGATGCACCGGATTTCGACTTGGGAGTCGTCACCGGGTTGTTCTCCATGTTGAGCGTCCGCTTGTAATCGTCCTCGCGAAAGACCCAGACCGGGTCTCGGCCGATGGACGACATATCGGACGTCCTGCTCCGTCGGCGGCTTTTTCATCTTGAGCTTCACCGCGAACTGCTTGGTCCCTTCGCCGCGCGTCTTCCTCGTCGCCGATCTGGAACGACTCGATCTGCTGGCCCCCTTGCCAGACCGAGTCGACCATGTGGACCGGCGGCTTCGTTTCGATCGGGCCATACGGTTTGCCATCTCGCCAGGCGGTCAAGGCCGCTTCGAGCGAAGTGCGGGCCTCGTCGGCAGTCGGCTTGTACTTCGCATGACCCTCGCCACAACCCGCGAGCAGTCCGAGCAAAGGTGCCGCGACGACCAGCCAACCGCCTCGGAATCGCAATGTCTTGAGCATGTTGTGTCCTCCCGTTTGTGTCCGCTCAATAAGCATCGGACGAGATCACTTCGCCGCCGTTCCGCGTACCCAGGTTCCGCCAGGTTTGCAGGTCGACGCTGTTCTTGATGAAGCGGCCGGAGCCGTCGCCGAACATGCACGTTGACGCCGCCTGGATGATTGCTCGAGGGAGGGACCTGCATCGACATGTTGGCCATGTTGCCGGGGAAACCGGTCCCCGCGCAGCTCGTCTGGTTCGGCGGTGCGACGTGGTTATAGGCGGTGCAGCACATCTCACCCATGACCCAGCTCATCCCCTGACGGCTGGTCAGCGGCGGGGCGGTCAGCACGTTGGTCGTCGTACAGGCCTGATACGTCGCGTTGAGCGACGTCTGATTGGGGATTCACCAGTAAGTCCGTTTTCGGGTTCGGCGTGCCGGTACCGCGGATCTTCTCGCTGACATAGGCCGTATTGCTCGTGCCGTCGGTCACGGCGGCCACCTTGACGGAGCTGTTGTAGTAGAAGATCCCCTGCGGAACTTCGTTGGGGGCGACCGTACTGGGATAATTCTCGCTCAAGTCGCACGCCCAGGTCTGCTGGTTGACCAGGTAGTTGTTCCCGCCCGGCCAGGTCGGAAATCGGCGGGCCGTCCGACGGGCAGAGAAAGGTCGCGACCTGGGTCAAGGAGGCCGTCATGTTCTCCCGGTTGGGGTCCTGGTAAGCGGGCATGAACGGCACGGCCCCGGCCATGCCCGGCGTCTCGGGGGGCAGGTTGAAGTTGATGCTGTTGAACAGGTTCCCTTGCTCGATGAACATCAGCAACTGACTCAGCGCCGACCAGCGAGCATAGCCCGCCGCACCCGGGACCGACGTCCTATAGGGCAACCCCTTGGCGAAAGGATAGAGGCGAAACGAACTCTCGTAATTGGCGACGGCGAGGCCGATCTGCTTCAGATTGTTGATGCATTGAGCCCGACGCGCCGCCTCGCGGGCCGACTGGACCGCCGGCAATAACAGCGCGATCAAAACCGCGATGATGGCGATGACGACCAACAACTCGATCAACGTGAAGCCGTTTCGAAGCTTCCTCATGGCGTTCTCCCTCTCGGTTCAAACGGTGTGATGAATCAAAATCAATGAATTGATGATGGGAATGCGATCGGGACGCGTTCGTGCGTCGACGACTCGTCGGGCGAACAGGAATTGATTCAGGCAGGCAAAAGGGAGCGCGGAGGTCGTTCGATGGGAATGATGAACCGGGACGGGTGCTGGCGGCCATGATCCGGAGAGAATCGGACGGATGCCGGGATTCGACGGAAGGCGAGCAACTCCGAGATCGATCCAGAGCTCGGCCCGGTTCGGAACCGGGACAGTCGAGCTAGCGGGCAGGTTGGGTGCACGGGAACAAGCGCCGCCGGCACAAGGGCTCGGAGGATCGGCGGGCGGGGACGATTCGGGCTCCGGGATCGCGGTATGACCGCTCAGATCGAGCAAGGCGCGATCGATCAGCGGGCCCGATTGGCCGGCCCGTGTCACCCAGGGGTGGTTGCAGCCGGCTCGTGCCTCCGCGGGCAAAAGAGCACTCAACACCGCGACCGCAAGCCATGCCACGCGTGACTGAAACCGCCCATCGCCAGTGGAACGAGCGCATCATCGCGATTGGTCGCCTCGACGATCCACGACGGAATAAGTCGAAATTTGTTACCATAATCACGGACGGGCTGAGATTGACCCATGAATCCAGATTTGGCTTCGCTACCCAACCAATCTATCAAAAATAACCAGACAATGCCAAAATCGCAAGCATGAGCGCACAAATGGTCGATCGATCCTGACTTTGAGGAGTGTGAGGCTGGGTTGATGAAGAGTTCGTCCTGCACAGGTCTCGAGTTCATCCCAGTTCCGTTGCGCACGTTTCCCCCCTTGCGAAGGGGGGCAGGGGTGGGGTGTTGAAAAGATGAGGGTTGATGGAGCTTGAGGGATGGGTTCGAATCGCATGTTTTTGTTGCGTGCCGGCGGTACGTCCCCCCCTTGCGAAGGGGGGGCAGGGGGGGTTAACGACGCAGAGCTGTTACGTCGGGCCGATGCGACAATTCCGCAGTCCACAGCCGTCAGGCAATCGCGCACCGGGCCGTGGTTCCGCTCGGATACCCCCCCTGCCCCCCCTTCTCAAGGGGGGGACGACGTGCATCGGAATCGGAATGAAAAGCAAGCTCGTGCAGAACCAACTTTTCATCACCGCAGCGGCCAGGGGGGATGGTCCCGGCGGAGCCACGAGCCTCGTACGCGGTTTCGGGGCGGCTGGGCTCGGCTGCGGCCTCTCGGCGCCGGACCATTCCTAGCTTTCGATTCCTGGCAAGCCTGGCCTGTTGGGCCATGCTGGCGGCGATTACGCCGGGTTGCGATCATTGGCGTCACCAGCCGGCCACTCCGGGATTCATGCCGAGCTGGAATGAGGCGAGGCAATCCTTGGAATCGGCCCTGACAGCCTGGCGCGATGCGCCTTCACCCTTGCCGGCCTCGTTTAATACGCATTCGGTGCAATTTGTCCACAAACGCCGCAAGCCCAACCAACGGCTGCTTGGGTTCGAGATCCTGGGGCAGTCCGACATCGAGAACGCCCGACAGTTCACAGTCCGCCTCGACCTGGAGGGCGAGGAATCGCCCCAACTGGTCAAGTACAACATCGTCGGCCGCGACCCTGTCTGGGTCTTCCGGCTGGAAGACTACGAGATGTTCTCCCACTGGGAGCACGACATGGATCCGCCGACGGCCGAAGTCAGCGAGAAACCCGTCAGCAACGAGCAAGCGCGGTGACCGGCACGCCGCTCCCCGATCGACGACACCCTGTCCTCACGATGACTTGGAGAAACTCAGCCCTGGGTCATCGTTGCCGGCCCCGGGCACTTTGAAGGTGAAATGGGTCTCGTCGCGCCAGGTGATGTTGCCGACCATCGGAGCACCTTGGTCCTGTGACAGGGTCAAGATACCGCTTACCGTAAACTCGCTTGCCCTTGAGCTGCCGGCTCTGACCTTGATGGGTTACCTGCCAGGTAAACCGGTCTTGATCCACGAACGTCAGCGTGATCGTTGTGTCGTTGGTCCGGCTGAGCAGTCCAGGTCCCTTCCAGCCTTCCTTCTTTCACGGGAAATTCGGCGGCCGCCGGACCGGCCGGACCGCCGGCAGGGTCTGGGCTGGACCGGCGCCGAAAGAGCCGGTGATGTCGTCTCCGAGCCGCTGGATCAATTCGTGCCGACAGGGTATCCTTGGGCTGGAGCGCGACCACCTGTTTTAACTGGCGGAGGCGCCGCGTCGTTGAAGCCCTGTGTCAAATAATGGTACGCAAGCACCAGCCGTGCCGACGCCGACTGCGGGTTATCATTGACGTAACTCTCCAGGGCCCGAAGCTGCGCGGTGTAGACAGACACGTCCGGATAAATCCAGATCAAGGTCGGCCAGTCCCAGCCTGGCCCGACGGTGAGCACGGCGTACAGGGCCGCCGCCGCCTCGTCGTACCGCTTGAGTGCAAACAGGGCCAAGCCGCGAAACTCGTGCAGCGCCGCTTCGTTGGGCGTCTGGCGAATCGCCTGGTCGGCCAGCTCCAGAGCCTGATCGTAATTCCCCTGTCTTGAACGCGTCGCGGGCAGATTCGAATGTCGTCGTTGCCTGATCGACCACCCCAGGCGATGGTGGCGGGCTCTGGGTGTTGATCGGCTGGGAATAGTCGTAGGCCGTGGGCTGCACGATCGACGGTCACGTAAGGATTCGAATAGTTCGAATAGCCCCAGTCATAAAGCGGAGAGCCGTATAACCAGGAGTTTAACCCGTAGCCCAGGCCATACCCACCGTAGCCCAGGCCGTATCCGCCGTAGCCGCCGTATCCGCCATATCCGCCATATCCGCCGTATCCACCATAGCCGCCGTACCCACCATATCCGCCGTATCCGCCATATCCGCCGTAGCCGCCATATCCGCCGTAGCCGCCGTAGCCCAGAAGCCCGTAGCCAAGGCCGTAGCCCAGGCCGAGGCCGAAGCCGCCAAAGAACGGATAGCCAAAGCCAAACCCATAGCCGGGATACCCATATCCATAACCTCCAAAGCCGCGTCCGTATCCGTATCCGCCATAACCGCGTCCGAATCCGTATCCGCCAATCCCGTATCCGTCCCACATCCGTTGCCGCGCCCAGAGACCTCCGCCCCACGCATTGACGCTGTTCAATGTATTGACGGAGCTGGCCCGGTTGATCGAGACCGATCGATTGGAGGAATCGAGGCTCGATTGAGACTCGTGGGCGTGAGCCTATCCCCATGCCGGACCGGTTACCGACCCCGAGCCGGCCGAAGCTGGACGATCCGCCGAATCCGGCGGCGCTATTGATCCCCGGCCGAGTGCCAAGTCCGAAGGCGTTTCGACCCATCGCCAGATTACTGCTCGATATCCCCGCCCGGCCCATGCCGGACATTCCGCCGAACCGGCCCGCGGAGTTGATCGGAGCCCGAGCACCGAGTCCGAAGGAGTTCGCGCCATCCCCATACCAGCGCCATTGATTCCGGGTCGTGCCATTTGAGCTCCGCCGAAGCCGCGCGCCATGCTGGACTGGCCGAACGAGCGCGACATCCCCATCGACGGAGACGCATACCCATTGCTGGAGAGCGCATCGCACCACCGACCGCATAATTCGGACGCATTCCACCGGCCATGCCGCGACTCACGCCGGGAATCCCACCGCGAAAGCCGCCCGCGGGCATTCCACCGCGAAAGCCGCCACCCATCATCCCGCCCATGTGCATGCCGCCGCCACCCATGTGCATGCCGCCGCCACCCATGTGCATGCCGCCGCCACCCATGTGGCCGCCGCCACCGTGACCCCTCCACCACCGTGACCGCCCCCACCGTGGGCTACCGCAAGGCGGTCAGTCCCAAGAAATGCCAATGTGAGCACTGAGGACCATTCCAAGGATTTTAGAGCGGGTTGTCATGTTCGCCTCCGGGATCGCGCTGCGAGACGCGAGTGGAAATTCCTGATGCGTTGGGCCGTCTTTGGTTCCGGTTCCCTTGAAGGCGGCGGATTCAGTCTGGCGTCTCTTCTCTTGATTCGCTACGATCGAGCCGACACAGTCCTCTCGATCCTCGCGATCTACTTCTTGTTCTACGATATTCTTACTAGTTCCGTTCTGCCACTGTGACGCAATCCGGACGAATTCGATCGCGATTGCTGATCGAGTGGCTATAAAGCTTGATGCGCCAATGGGTTGAGTGCGATCAGTTGCAGATTGGCCAACATGCTCTAACAGGCGGTCGATCTGGGCGTCGGTGCCGACAGTGACTCTCAGCCCATCGGGATATCCGGGATAGCTCATCAGTCGAACCAGGATCTTGTGGTCCTTGAGGCTTTGAAACGTCTCCCTCGCAGGCGGGCCGCCGGTCGCCCAGACGAAATTGGACTGGCTGTCGGGGACCGTGTATCCCAAGGCACGCAGCGCCTTGGTCAGGCGGGCTCGCGTCGCCAGGATCTTCGACCGCGTCTCGAGCAGATAATCTTGATCGCGCAGCGCGGCGATGCCGGCGACCTGGCTCAGCATGTCGCAGTTGTACGAGTCCTTGACCTTGATCAGCTCCGCGACGATCTCAGCCTGGCCGACGAGGTATCCCAGGCGGATTCCGGCCAGGCTATACCCCTTGCTGAACGAGCGGGTGACGATCACGTTGGGATGATCGGCGACCAGGGGCATGGCGTGAAATCGCGGATCGGCGAAATCGCCGTAGGCCTCATCGACAACCAGGGGACAGTCGAGCGTTCCGCGCCATCGCGGCGATCTGGTCGCGGGTCATGGCCGTTCCGGAGGGACTATCCGGGTTGGCCAGGTAGACGAGCTTCAAACCATCGAAATCGAGTCCGCTGGCGTCGAGCGTCCAGTCGCGGGCGTAGGGTACAACCACCGGGTTCCGTCCTGAAGCGCGATCAGGGTCGAATACAGCAAGTAGCTCGGTGACAGGAACGCCGCCCGGTCGTCCGGCCCAACGAACGCGCGTGTGAGGATGGTCAAGAGGTCGTCCGAGCCGTTGCCGGCCAGGACCATGTCGGGCTCGACCGCGTGCAACCGCGCGGCCACTTTGCGAAACTCAGTCGCCATCGGGTCGGGATAGAGCCGGAGCCGGTCACTGATCGCCTCCACCAGCGCGGACTTGACCCGGGGCGACGGCGGATAGGGGTTCTCATTGGTGTTGAGCTTGATGAAGCCGCCGCTCTGCGGCTGCTCGCCGGGTATGTAGCCAGCCATCCGGGCGATGTTTGGTCGAACGAATCGGCTCATCGAAGACGGATCCTCTCGGGCAAGGTGATTGGTCGAGTCAGGGATTGCTCGCTATCGCGGCCAGGTGTCGGAGCCGCTCGTCGTCGATTCGGTAGACTGTCCAGTCGTCCATCGGTCGCGCTCCGACGCTTTTGTAGAAGCCAATTGCGGGTTCGTTCCAGTTTAGCACCGCCCATTCCAGCCGCCCGCACCCTCGCTCGACGGCCAGGCTGGCCAGGAACGCGAGCAGCCCTTTGCCGATGCCGCGCCCTCGGTAGTTGGGCTTCACGAACAGATCCTCAAGATAAAGACCCGGCTGGCCGCGGAAGGTCGAAAACGTGGTGAACCAGAGTGCGAAGCCGACCGGCTGGCCGTCCACTTCGGCCACGGCCGCCTCGGCAGCCGGACGGGGGCCGAACAGGTGCCGCCGGAAATCGTCGGGCGTCGCCTGGGCCTTATCCTCCAGTTTCTCATAGACGGCCAGCTCGTGAACCAGGTTCACCAGCAGCTCAGCATCGTCGGGACGCGCGGCCCGGATCGAAAACGAGGCCGATGTTGGAATTTCGCTCGCGGGCGTGGTTCATGAAATGGGTCCTCGTTCTGTTGCGTCATCGAGGCGGATATCGACGCTCAAGCCGTGCGCCGACAGTCCTTCCTTATCGGCGAAGAGCCGGATATCCGGGGCCAGGGCGGCGAGTCCGTCGCGAGAGAGCGAGATCAAGCTCGACCGCTTGAGGAAGTCGTTGGCCGACAGCCCCGAAGCCCATCGGGCGGTGCCACCGGTCGGCAGCACGTGCGATGGTCCGGCCGCGTAGTCACCGGCGGCGACCGGCGCGGAATGGCCGAGGAAAATCGCGCCCGCATTGATCAGACGCGGCAGCAGTCGCTTGGGGTCGCTCGTGGCCATGTGCAGGTGCTCGGGTGCGATCAGATTCGTCAGGTGAACGGCCTCATCCTCGTCACGAGCCAGGACAAGCGCCCCGAACCGCTCCAGGCTATCTCGGGCCAGGTCGCCTCGGCTCAATCGTGCCAGTTGTTCCTCCAGGGCGACAGCCACAGGGTCGATCAGATTCGGCGACCAGGTGATCAGGATGCTGGCGCCCGGCGAATGTTCGGCCTGGCTGATCAGGTCGGCGGCGATGTAAGCTGGCGGGGCCGAGATGGTCGGCGATCACGACGACCTCGCTGGGGCCCGCGATGCTATCGATGTCGACCGTGCCGTAAACGTGTTGCTTGGCAAGGGCCACGAACAGGTTGCCCGGTCCCGACGATCTTGTCAACCGGCTGGAACCCGATCGCGTCGAGACCGTACGCCAGGGCCGCGACCCCCTGAGCGCCGCCGATCCGGTAAACCTCGGTGACACCGAGCGCATGGCAGGCCGCGAGGAGATCAGTATTGTAGCCGCCGAATCGCGTCGGCGGGACCACCACGGCGATCTCGGCGACGCCCGCCGCCTGCGCCGGCACGACCGTCATCAACAGGCTCGATGGATAAGCCGCGGCGCCACCGGGAATGCAGACGCCCACCCGACGCAACGGACGGTACAACAAGCCCAGCTCGATGCCGGGCTCCCGCTGAATCATGACGTCGCGGTGCAGAATGGCCTCTTGATAGGCCAGGATGTTCCGGCGGACCCGGGCGATCGTCTCGAGATACGCAGGGTCGGCCGCGTCGATGGGCGTCGCGCAACTCGAGCGGCGACACCCGGAGTTGCTCGGGATCGAGCCTCACGCCATCGAGCCGCCGGGAGTAGTCGAGCACGGCTTCGAGCCCGCGCTCGGCCACGTCGGCACAGATCCGCTCGACCACCTCCCGCGGTGTGAGCGGCTCGCCGAACGCCGCGATCGTGCGCGACCGCCCCTCCGGGCTGACCACGTTCCCATCGGGACTCAACTCGCGCCTGAGCGCGGCGATCGCCCGCTGGGCGTCCTCACTCGAACAATCAATCCGCCGAATCCCCAGCGCCACCGTTCGACCTCCACCATCTCAGAACGCGAATGACAACTTGATTATAGACTCGCCTACCGATCTCCACGACAGTTCATCGGTCCAACGGCGCACTTATTCGTCCGACCGCTCTGGGACGTTTCGGGTGCCAACTGGTCATTCCCGACCACTGCGTTCGGCAAAGCCGCATGGGCACTGGTCGGGTACGACCAGTGGCACCCATGATTCGAGCCCGAAGCGTCGGAGGAGTCTCTTGATTATCGATCACCCACCAACAGCTTACGCGCTCTCGGTCGCAATGACTGCACTGGTTCGTCCGACCGCTCTTGTTGTTTGTACCAATTTCGCAGTTTCCACGCACTATAGCGGTTCACGCTCGCATGGCGCATGAGCCACACCAACCCGAAGCGTCAGCGCGGCGGCGGCCGAAATTCTCGCGTTGCTGCCTCTTAGCGGGATCAATTAGGGCGGGATCCGCGCCAACTTGCGGAGGACGTCCAGTCCCGCGGCGGAGCGTGTCGTCGCTCACGGCGTAAGAGATGCGAAAGTGGCTGTCCTGTCGCGAGAAGACGTTGCCGGGAATGATCAAGAGGTTGTTCCTGATCGCTTCGGCGACAAACTCGCTTCCCGTTCCCCAAGGCGCGCGGGGGAAAGCGTAAAACGCACCTTCGGGGCAGGCGAGCTCGAAGTCCTCGCTCAGGGCCTCGACCACCATGTCACGTTTGCGGTGATAGGCATCGATCTGATCGGTCAGGTCCTGGTCCAGGGCGGCGACGCCGCCGTACTGCGCCATGCTGGGCGCACAGACGAAGCTGAACTGCTGAAGCTTGGCCATCTCCTGGATCAAGCGGCTCGGCCCGTGGGCATATCCCAGTCGCCAGCCCGTCATCCCATACGCCTTGCTGAATCCGTCGACGACCAGCACGTCTTCGTTCCAGCTCGCCGGTGAAGCGAACGGACGATCGAAGCAAAAGGTCCGGTAAACCTCGTCACTGATCAAGAGGATATTGCGACGACGGCACAGCTCGGCCAGCTCGCGCATTTCCTCGGCCGTGGCGACGATGCCGGTCGGGTTCACCGGACTGTTGACCACCACGCATTTGGTCCGCTCGGTCAAGAGCGGGCGCGACTCGGTCGACGTCGATGCGGAAATTGGGGTAGGTGTCGACCAGCACCGAAGTGCCGCCGGCCAGCGTCGCCAGGTGGCGATACATCACGAAATATGGATCGAAGATGATCACCTCGTCGCCCGGGTCGACCACGCAGCACAGGGCCAGCAAGCAGAGCGCCCGACGTGCCCGCCGTGATCAAGACCTGGCGATCACCATGATGAAACTGAGCGTCGACGACCGCCTGGATCTTGTCTCGGAGCTCGGGGATTCCCTGAGTGACCGTGTAGGCATTCCTGCCGGCGCGGATGGCCTCGATCGCCGCGGCCTTGGCCGGCTCGGGCACATCGAAGTCGGGAAGGCCGATCGACAGATTGATCGGATCCTTCATCGACTTGGACATGTCGAACGCCTTGCGGATTCCCGAGGCGTCGATGTGCTTCATCCGGTCGGCGATCCAGGCGTCGTTCACGGCAAGTTCGGCTCGTGGTGAAGTGAATCGATCGATCAATCAGTATGTGATCAGGCTGAAAACCTCGCCCGGCTCGAGCTTGGCCCGTCCGCCCAGGAAGGAGAGCTCGATCACGAAAGCCGAGGCAACGACTTCGGCGCCGGTCGACTGGACGAGGTCGCGGCAGGCGCGCATCGTGCCGCCGGTGGCCAGTACGTCGTCGATCAGCAGCACGCGATCGCCCGCGGCTGAAGGCATCGGTGTGGATTTCCAGCTTGTCGGTGCCGTATTCCAGTTGATATTCGAGTGCGATCGTGGCGTAGGGGAGCTTGCCAGGCTTGCGGATCGGGATGAATCCGACGCCCAACTGCAAGGCCAGGGGAGCGCCGAAGATGAACCCGCGCGCCTCGGCGGCGGCGATCAGGTTGATCCCTCGTCCGGCGAAGTGATTCTCGAGCTGATCGATCGCGGCTCGGAACGCCTCGGGATGACTCAAGAGTGGCGTGATATCTTTGAAGTTGATGCCCGGCTTGGGGAAGTCGGGGATGTCGCGGATGTAGTCGCGGAGGTCGATCGTCGCGGGACCGGCCATCGATGAGTCACTCCCGTTGCGGCAACAAGATCGGTACAAAACGGTTGGTCACCGACCGGGTTTCGGCTTGAGTCAACCCGGGCAGTGCAAGCACCACTATCCGGGAAGATTGCCCTTTTGTCCAGCCTGGCTCGGTGGCGGCCGTCGGGACATGCGGCAGAAAGCGGCCGAACCGGCCGGGGCCCGTTCACAGCGGCTCCCGGCCGGCACGACACATGCGCCTTCGCATATCCTGGTAGTACGCGGCTTCGACTCAATTGTTGGGCGAGCCCGCCGTGCTGCCGTTCGGGCTGCTGGCCCCGGTGCCTGCTTTCGAGGGGCGTCGCAGATTCTCGTACTGCTGGGCCGCCTCGGCGGATAACGCGGCGGGAGTGAGCCGCCTGGATCGCGAGGCCGACCAGACCCTGCGGGACGTAATCCCGCGAGTCGGCTCCATCGGGCCTGGTCGAAGGCGGATTCGACATCAGCTTGACCTGGCCGTCGATGTCACTCTTCGCCTTCTTGATATTCGGGGTCCTGTTCTTCGTTGGCCATCTTGATGGTGCCGGTCAGCTTGTTTTCGATGCCGGCCGCCTTGGCCAATTCCTGGAAGACTTGATTCATGGTTTCCTTGAGTTTGACGTCATAGATCATCTCGTAGGTCTGCTTTTTGATTTGTGGATCGTTCAAGCTGGCATCCTTGTTCGCCGGGACGACGGATTCTCGGCGCAGGATGATCCACGCCATCTCGCCGATCTGGATCGGACCGGTGAAATCGCCGTCCTTGGGCTTGTGAGCGGGGTTCATGTCCTTGGCGTCGCCGTCGACGAGTTGGCGGAAGGCATTGTCGGACACATTCTGAGGATAGGCGTGCCGGGTGATCGGCTCGGCCAAGAGTCCGCCGAGCGCACCGGCTGCCCGGATCTATCGATCGCTCTTGCGCCAATTTCTCGAAGCCGCCGGGGTTCTTCCTCAGCTCTTCCCAGATTTCCATGGCCGTGATTTGCTTGTCGACCATGATCATCCGGCACCGGAGCTTATCACCGTACTGGGCCTCGAAGGCGTCTTTCATGTCCTCGGGAGTAACCTGGACCCGGCCGGCGCAGAGTTTACGCAGAGCGATGGCCGGGTAGATGATGTCCCTGGCATACTGCATCGGGCTGATCCCACGCTCCTTGTCCAGAGTGCGCAGCCAACCCTCACGGTTGATTCCAAACCGCTGGGCCGTGTTTTCGATCTCCTGGTCGATCTCGGCCGCCGTGACCTCGAGCTTCTTGCTGCGGAGCGCCTGCTCGATGATCATGCGGTTAATCAATAGGTCGAGGATCTCCTTGCCCTTTCGGGCGACGCATTCGTCGGCCAATTGCTGGCGGGAGATGACCTGGCCATTGACGAGCAGCGATCGGGTCGCCGGGATTGACGGGAATCGCCGCGGGCTGGACGGGCGGGACGTCGATGTCCCTGAGATGGATTTTGGTCTTGCCCTTCGGCTGGGCGCCTCGGGTTGGCGGCAGGAGCCTGGTAGCGCGGATCGCTGTCTTGAGCCCCTGCCGGACAGGCCGCCACGACCACGAGCACGACCAGGGCGAACCCGAATAACCGCAATCCAAGACCGCGTTCCTGAGCGATCATCATGTGGCGCCTCCCTATAATCCTTAGGTCCGTGCCGAAAAAACCCTCAAGTCCTGAGACCAACGGGCCGAGACTCTAGCGCTTTACGCCAGAGCGGTCAACCTCAATTCAAGGTCCTTGACGGAGCGAAGTGCAGTGTGGTCGATCGGACAGAGCCGGCTCTTACAGGACTGTTTAGGAGGGAGCATCCGCCTATCGATCCCGGTACTAGCCTCGTGTTGAGACGTCGATTGCACTTTGCTGGCGATCGCGTGACTGCCCACTGTGTGCGGTACATCGGTCCATGTACAGTGCGACGACGGAGTTGTGACGTCAGGGATATCTCATAGGGCCGATCAATGATGCGCGATCTTGAGCGTTGGATGGGTGATCGGAATCGCTGGTCGTCTCGGGCGGCTTCTCTCGCCGGTCCGGGCGGAGCCTGAGACGTTTTCCAAGCATGTGGTCGTGGCGCAAGAGGAGCATGCGGCGGATGCCGGCCGGGAGATCTTGCGAGGCGGTGGAAACGCGATCGACGCGGCGATCGCGACGGCGTTCGCCCTGGCCGTCACGCTGCCGGAGGCGGGTAACCTGGGAGGAGGCGGTTTCATCGTCGCCTACCTGGCCGACCGGCGCGAGGTGATCACGATCGATTTTCGCGAGGCAGCGCCGCAAGCGGCCGGGCCGCGAATGTACCTGGGCCCCGACGGCAAGCTCCGGCCGCATCATCGCGACGGTGCCTGGGCGGCGGCCGTTCCGGGCACCGTCCGCGGCCTCGGCCTGGCTCATGCCCGGTTTGGCCGAACCCCTTGGTCTGATCTGGTGCGCCCGGCCGCTCGGTTGGCACGCCAGGGTTTCCCGATCTCGGCGGACCTCGCCGGCTCGCTCAATCGTCAGTTGGCTCGATGCGACCGAGAGCGGCGTCCAGCCATCGTCGAGGGATGACTCCGGCCGCCTGGGCGACTTCCCCGAGTCCGTCGCCGTATTCGAGAAGCCCGATCACAAGCCATGGCAAGCCGGCGACCGACTGGTCCAGCCCGACCTGGCCGGCACTCTCGACCGGATCGCCGTCCAGGGTGCCGATGAATTCTACAACGGGCAGACCGCTCAACTGATCGCACGGTACATGACCGAGAAGGGAGGCTTTATCACGCTTGCCGACCTGCGATCCTACGAGGCCAAGCTCCGCCCCCCCGTTCACACGACGTTCAAAGGATTCGAGGTCTTCGGCATGGGCCCGCCCAGTTCGGGCGGCATCGTCGTGTGTCAGATGCTCAATATGCTGGAGCGATTCGACCTCAAGGCCGACGGCCGTGATTCCCCGCGAACGCTCCACCGAGTCACCGAGGCGATGCGTCGCGGCTTTTTTCACCAGAGCCACCCGTCTGGCCGACCCCGACTTCGTGCCGATCCCCGTCGACGAGCTGACGTCGAAGGCGTTCGCCGACCAGTTGGCCCGAACGATCGGCGATCGAGCCACGCCGAGCGCGGAGCTCGCTCCGTTCACGATCCAGACGGCCGAGGGCGACCACACGACCCACTTTCCACCATCGACCAGGCCGGCAACGCCGTCGCCCTGACCTATACGCTCGAGGAATCTTATGGCGCCAAATGCGTGGTGGCCGGGGCTGGGTTCTTGCTCAACAACGAGATGGGGGATTTCAACCTGATTCCGGACCGAACCGACACCACCGGGCGGATCGGCACGCCGGCCAATCTGATCGCTCCCGGGAAGCGGATGCTCAGCTCGCAAGCGCCGACCCTGGTGCTCAAGGACGGTCGAGTGCGCGTGGTGACCGGCTCGCCCGGAGGCCGGACCATTCCCAACACCACGCTGTGGGTCGTTCTCAATCTCGCTCGAATTCGGGCTCGATCCTCGCGAGGCCGTCGATGCGTCGCGGACTCACCATCAGTGGTTTCCCAGACCGGCTCGTCGCTGGAGGGTCGATCGCTGGCCCGAGGCGACCCGCGCGTCGCTGTCGGCCCTGGGCCATCACCTCGGGACGACCGAGCACCAGGGCAACTGCGAACACCATTGTCGTCGATCCGTCGTCAAGGCGGATTCATGGAGTCGCCGACCACCGCCGCGCGACGTCGAAAGCGTCGGGTGACTGAGCCAGTTCGAGCCGTGGCGGAAAACGTGATGATCGATCCGCTGCGCAAACCTCGGGCACCTCGACGCTCGTCCGGTCGCTGAAAATGCACGTCGACCGGGCTCAACGGAGCTTGACAACCAGGCGGTCGTTCCGCGATAACTCGCATCCCACGCTGGGACGACTCGACTCCTCACCTCTCCGGCTTGAAAGCGTCCGGCGTCCGGACCAATCCCGGCTGACGATTTCAGCCGTGTTGATTTTTCGCCACGCAAACCAGCCTATCCGCGGCACAAATCGCAGAGTTTTCTCGTATATTTTCTTAGTCGAGCCCGGTCATCCCGTGACTGGGATCGGCTTTGGGTTAGATGAGTCGGGTGGATGAGCCTGTCGCGTCGCCAAGACGGGACTAGAGTTCTTATAGGTGCAGCAGTTTGATGCGTCATATTGGGAGTTGACGAAACATGGCGACAAGTTCCCATTCCGAGAGTCCGACGATTTTGCTCCGCGTCAGCGATGGAACTTTTCACATGCATCGTTCGTTCAATGATTTCAGCCAGGCGACTCGGAGTGCCGAGGCCTACGCGGGGGCTGGTTTCAACGTGGCGATGATCTCGGCGACCGGCCGGTTCCTGCTCGGCTTTGATCCTCGCAGCGCAGCGAGTCGCGGTCTGAAATCTGAGCGCACGAACGGCACTTTCCGCGGAAATGTCGGGTCAAACGCGACCCGAACTCAAAAAACCGGGAAAAAATGGCCAAAATCAACGATTTCTCCTGATTTTTGTGGATGTTTTCGGCATAATCGTCGAATACGATTTCCAGGAGCCTCGGTGACCGTCCTGAGTAGGGGCGGTATAACCCACTGGTTCGTACCAGGCGAGGCAGTGACGTCTGACAAGAGGGTTAATTGTCCATGGCCAAGAAAGCCGCACCCGCACCCAAAGCCGCCGAGCCCAAGGCGGCACCCCCGGCTGCCGAAAAAAGCGCCAGCAAACCCGCGACCAAGGGCGAGGTTTACACCAAGCTGGCCGCGAAGACCGGCCTGTCGAAGAAGCAGGTCTCCACGGTGTTCGAGGCCCTGACCGAGTTGATCGGCAGCGAGTTGGGCAAGAAGGGCCCCGGCTTGTTCCAGATTCCCGGCTTGCTCAAGCTCAAGGTCGTGCGCAAGCCGGCCACCAAGGCCAAGCAGGGCATCAACCCCTTCACCAAGGAACCGATGACCTACAAGGCGAAGCCGGCGCGGAACGTGGTCAAGGCATTGCCTCTCAAGTTCCTGAAAGAACTGGTCTGAAGCTCAGACAGGATGAAGGACGAATCGGATCACGAAGGCATGAACTGGATCCGATCCAATCCAGCCTTCGTTCCGATTCAGTCGCTTCATCTGTCATTCGTCTGCCGACGAGAACTCAATCCGCGATCAATTCCCAGTGGAAGGCGGCGGTTTTCCCATCGATCGACCAGCGCATAGCCTTCGCCACCCGGCAAGCGGCTCGAGCTTCGCGGTACCGACCCGTTCGCCCGCATTATTCAGGACGTGGGCGTGCACCGGTCCTTTGTGCAGCCAGACGATCCTGGCTGCGACCGGCTCCTGGAGGAACGGTGGCCGGCCCGGCTCGGCGACATCGCGTTTCCAGTAATCGACCCAGCGCAAGCCGGTGGGCTCGACTCGCGCCATCGCGGAGACGAGCAGGCGCTTGGTCGTGGCGATCGGCTCCGGCGTAACCGAGGTGGCAACCAGGACCGCGAACGGATTCTGGTTCTCGGTCGAGAATTCCAGGTGGTCGAAAGACGCCGTCTCGCCGCCGATCCAGCCGGCGAACCCTTGAGTGTAGGGGGTGTCGATGACCAGCCGGCCGTGGGCCGGGTCCCAGCCGGGTACGGCGAGCCCTGCCGGCCTTTGACTGCGGCGCTGTCGGTTCGGTCGGACGGTGTCTCGCGATCGGAACGAGCCGGCGCGGCCTCGCAGCATCAGCGAGGCGACGTGCGGCCAGAGCCCGTAAATGTGGGGGCTTCCATTGATGACCTGGGCGATCTGGAACACGTCCTCGCCACCAACCGTGCCCGCCGGTCCTTCGCCCCAGGTCTGCGGGTACAAGAAAACGCCGCGACGGACCAGGGCGTCCCAATCCTCGACCATCGCGGTGTAGACGCCCAGGAGCTGATCGGCCGCCTCGTGGGGGTAAGACCAGGCTCCTGAGGTTTGATTGCACCAATGGCCCACGACGTAAGGTCGATCGAGTCGCCGCTTGAGATCCGCGATGGCGGCCAGGCCGTTGTCCAGGCTCCAGAGCATTGAGCGAACATCGGGCGCGATCCAGGGTGGTGGATTCCAGTAGAGCCGATCGTCGATCAGATCCAGTCCGGCGCCGCTCTGGGCGGCGACGAACTCGGTCTCGCGCCGCCAGTGTGAGACGCCGGCGATCGGCACCCGAACCTGATCCTTCCGCAATGCGGCGGCCATTTGCTTGAGATGGGCCGACTCGACGGATTCCCAGAACCGTTTTCCCGCGCCTCCCGGGCTCTTCTTCGGCGAGGGCGCGGAGGCCCTTGTCGTAGGGAGCAGGCAACGCATCGGGGTCATCGAGCAGATTGAACAGAGAGACCTCGCCGGCCAGAGTGACCCACGCCAGGACCGGGTCGTCGCGGAGGGCCAGGCCGGTTTCGGGGTTGACGTGCTCCAGTAAAGCCTGGGCGGACTCCAGCTCGAGCTTGGCCATGGTGGGATCGAAATGAGCCGCCGGACCCCCGCCGGGCGGCAGCAGTCCAGGAACGGACACGCCATCTTCACTGCGGAACTGGCGCTTGCTCTGAAGCTCGATCGCGACATAGATGCCTCGCGCCTTGAGCGCGGCGATGAGGTGGTCGAGCTTGGCCAGCGAGAGGGGATCGAGCGCCTTGGTGTCGTCGCGCGTGTCGTCGAACAGGCTGAGATTCGGGCCAAGGGCCGTGTCGAGGTCCCCGAGCCGGACCAGGTTCACGCCGGAACGAGCCAGGCGGTCGGCGAGCTGATCGGCCCGGTCGGGTTCGAGGAACGCGGTCGGAGCGATCAGATTGACTCCGAAGAACCGCGCACGGCCTTCCCCCTTCGTGAACGCCAACCGTCCTTTCTTGACGGTGACGAACCCGTTCTGGCCCGCGGGGACGTCAAGAGGAACGAGACGTCGAGCGCGCTCTTGGCGACAATCGAAGCCGAGGCGGGAACGGGCAGCCATTCGTCGGTCTCGTCGGCGACGTGGAACGGCAGCCATGCACCGGCATCGGGGTTGGGAGCGGCGGTGACCCGCACGTTGTCGATCCGAATCGAGCCGATCGAATCACTTTTCTCGATCTGTAAGACCGCTCGGACGGCCCCACGCGGCACGTTGACCTGGGCTTGATCGTCGCGCCAGTTGTTGCTGCCCGACCAGAACAGGATGAGGTCCCCGTTTTCATGGCCCGGCAACGGCTTACCGAAGTCGTCCAGGAAGAAGAACCTGGCCGCCGCACCGCCGCCTCCACGCAGCCCCGTACAGCGCACCGAGATGGCCACGTCGAGTGCCTGGAAAGGCTCGACGGGGATGCCAAGTCCTGTATACAGGCGAGCTCTTGGCGCGGCCGAGCTCCATCGCCGCGGACGAGTGATCGCCGGGGAAGACCCGGTGGACGTCCTTGTCGGCGATCCAGTATGGCGGGGACGGGATCTCCCAGCTCGAAATCACCGTTCACGACCAGGTTGCTGGTTTCTGCGCCGCCCACGGGCACGAGATCGAACGTGAATCCATCGATATCCAGCGTCCCGGTCGCACCCATCAACCCGACCGTCATGATCAGGTCTCGGAGCTGGGAGGGATCGGGAATGCGCTTGGCGACCTGGGTCCACCGATCGTGAACGGATGTGGGTCCAGGGCCCGAGACTCGCCCGTCTGACCGCGCGCAACCCTTCACCCGATAGCGTGATGAACAGGCCGGGCTCCTCGCCTTGCCGCTCGCCGACCTGGATATTGCTCAGGCGGACCCAGAGCCCGATCACGATCGCCTCGGTTTTTCGGCCATCGACGCCGAAGGCAAGGCTCAGACGTGACGGCCTGCCTGCTCTGCGTGCACTCGAACCGAACGAAGTGCGGTCCGACTCCGGTGCTCCCCCTTCGTTCATCCATTTCACATCGCGGGCGTTGTACCAGCCGTCGGGAATTCCGTCCTTGTTCGCGTCGGTCTCCAGGTTGTCGACCGCGGGCGGACCGGGCCGCACGATCAGCTCCTCCTGCGCGGCGAGCTCGGGAATCGCGACTTCCATCATCCCGGCCAGCACGATCAGAGCCGGCCCCAGTAATCCCAGACGATGGACCATCGGTGCCCGACTCCCCACGACAACTCCTTGGCGCTCGGCCCGCTATGAATTCGGAAAGCGTCCAGTCCAGTCCAGTTATCCGGCGTCGATCATTTCTTCGGGCAGCGTCTTCCTTGGCGTCCTTGACACCGGCGGCCTCCCGCAGGGCGCGGCCGGTCATGGGGACGAACAGCGTGGGTTTGAGCTCCGTCTGGATCAATTTGCCGTCTTTTTTGATGACCAGGTGGACGCTCTGGGTAAACCGATCGCCCAGGGGGATCACCATGCGACCCCCTTCCTTGAGCTGGTCGATCAGCGGCTGAGGGATCTTTTGAGGAGCGCACGTGACGATAATCGCATCGAAGGGCGCGGCGTCCGGCCAGCCTTCGTAGCCGTCGCCAACCCGGGTGTGGATGTTGGAATAGCCCAGCTCTTTGTGAACCTTGGTCGCGCGTTCGGAGAGCGGCGCATGAATCTCGACCGAATAGACCTCCTTGACCAGTCGGGACAGGATCGCCGATTGGTAGCCCGATCCGGTGCCCGACCTCGTAGACCTTATCGGTTGGCTTGGGGTCGAGCACTTCGGTCATGAAGGCCACGTCGTAAGGGGGCGTGATCGTCTGACCTTCGCCGATCGGGATCGATTCGTCGTCATAAGCCTGCCGCCTGGTATCGGGAGGGAGAAAGCGGTGTCGGGGGACGGTTCGGAACGCCGTCGAGCACCCGCGGGTTCTTGATGCCGCGCTCTTCCAGGTGTCGCTTGACCATCCGGTTGCGGGCGGCTGCGAACGGGTCGTCGCTCGCAGAAGCCGGCTTGCCTCCCGCTTGCTTCTGGCTTTCCGGCTTGCTCTTGGGCACATACCCGCGGACAAGGACCGGCCGCCAGACTTGCCATCAGAATCAAGAAACGATCGTGCACGGGTCATGGTTCGCTTCCTCAATTTGTGAGTCGACCGCGTCCGCGGCGCATTGCGCTAGGAAATCGTTGTTGCGAAGGTTTCTCGAACGTCCCGCGACAACTTCGCTTCAATCATACATTTTCGGGCCGGTGACGCGAGAGCGGTCCGCAAAGTAGGTCAGGCTTTCCAGCCTGACACCAAAACAGTCGAGCGGAACGCCGACCGACGGCGGTTTCGCGGTTTCGCGGTTTCGCGTGCCGCTGAAATTCACTTGGTCCTTCGGCAAGATGCGGTTATAATGATCTCGCGTGGTGCCCGTGGATGCGGAGAATGGACTTAAATCGTTGTCTCCCAACGGCCTGGAGAGGAACGGTTGAACTTCGCTCCGCCTTCGTGCTTGGCCGGCCTGATGGTTCTGGTCTGGGACGGGGCCGTCGTCGCCCCGCGGTGACGACTCCTCAAGTCGGATACCGTCCTCTTGCGCGGCAAGGTGGTGATGCTGTCCGCCGCCCTGAAGTCGAGCGGGATCGCAGTCAAGCCGACCTCGAGCCGATCGCCAAGCAGGCCGTGCTTCTGGGTGAGGATGGCACGATCACACCCCTGCTTTCCGACGAAGCCAGCCGCGCACTGTTTCTTGACGATCGGTTGCGGAATCGTCCGGCTGAGGTCCGGGGCCAGCGTTACGCCGGTGTTCCGTACCTGCAAGTGATCAATTTCAAGGTCGAGCGCGAAGGCCGCCTCGAGACGCCCGAATACTTCTGTGAAGTCTGCGCGATCAGTGTACGTTATCCCCAGGTATGTCCTTGCTGTCAGGGGCCGATGGAGCTACGCATGAAGCCCGACCGTCGCTGATCGAATCAGACGGCGGCACGGCTATTCGACTGGGCGCCAACAATCGAGGTACGATCCAAGTTGAAGACGACGGTTCCTTTCCTCTGATTCGGTTTTCTAACCTAATTCAGGGCGGTCAACTCGATCGCCGACAGGAATCTCCCAGGATGTCACCCAACGAAACCGCCAATATTTTGCTCGGGCTGGTGGCGATCGTGGCCGTGACCTCGACGCTCTTTTCGATGGCTTGCCTGGTCTGGGTCACGCGCCGTCGCGGTCGCACTGGGCGATTATTCCCCGCCGGTGACGATCTTCAAGCCGCTCAAAGGGCTCGACGAGGAGCTCGAAGAGAACTTGCGGAGTTTTTTCCGGCTCGATTACCCGACGTTTCAACTGCTCTTTTGCGTGGCCGACGCGGACGACCCGGCGATCGAGGTCGTCAAGAAGCTGCAAAGCGAGTTCCCGGACCAGGATAGCAAGCTGGTCGTCGGCTGTCCCGCATTCGGGCTGAATCCCAAGGTCGAGAGCCTGGCGGCGATGGATGCCGACCGCAAAGTACGACGTGATCCTGATCAGCGACTCGAACGTGCGGGTTCGCCCGTCGTACCTTCGTGAGACGGCCTGTTACCTGGCGGATCCCGGCGTCGGACTCGTCAGCAACCTCTTCGTGGGAGTCGGCGAGGCCTACGCCAGCGCGATCATGGAGAACCTGCAGCTCAACGGATTCATCGCGGGGGGGGTGGCCATGGCGTCGGTTTGCCGCGTCACCTGCGTTGTGGGCAAATCGATGCTCATGCCGGTCCGGGTCCTCGAGGCGGTGGGTGGGTTCGCCGCCGTTCGGAACATCCTCGGCGAGGACCAGGTCTTCGGTATTCGTGTCCGCCAGGCCGGCTACTCGATTCGATTGAGCCACCACGTCATCGAGAATGTCAACTGCCGCCGCAGCTTCCGATGGTTCTTGAACCGACATTCGCGATGGTACAAGATCCGGCGGCGACTGGCCTTGCCAAGCTTTCTCCTCGAGCCGGCCGCCAATCTGGCGTGCGTGGGACTGGTCTGGGCCTTTTCGGGTGAATCGGGGATCGCCTGGGGAGGGCTGCTGCTGCTGGTCGGACTGGGCATGGCGCGCGACGCGTTTCAGACGCGGTGGATGCGTGGCTCATTCCCCAAATTACGACACCTCTTGTTCAGTCCGGCGAAGGACATCTTGTTATTGCCGGTCTGGTTCGACGCGATCCTGAATCAACGTGTTCTCTGGCGCGGCCATCGCTTTACGATCGGTCGAATGACTCGGCTGCGCGAGGTCGACATTTCGAGTCGCCAAGTTCGACGGCGGGCCAGGCTCGTCCGCAAGCTCCGCGCTCGCGACGACCATCGGCCACGAGGGCTCGTCCGCAATTGATGCCCACTTGATTCTCGCGTCTCGATACCGAATGATACGCGTTGTCGATCAAATACACGGTTCGATCAGGCGTCCAGCCAGAAAGAGGTCGTTTGATGGAAGAAGACCCCGACGCATCGGAATCCGATGCTGCTGATCAGCGACACTTCTCCGGAGCTTCTCCAAGCTCTGCCTCTCAAATCGCTTGCGTTTCCGAGGGCACCGTCTGCCCTGTTCCTTGTTTTAGCCGCTATCGTTGAGTTCGGTCGGCCAGCCAGCTTCGCGCGCGGTGATGCGCTGGAAAGCGTGCGATCGACGGGACGGCTGCGCTACGGCAGTGATATGGAGGGAGGCGGACCTTACGCCTACCCCGATCCCAACTCGCCACGAAGCGTGACCGGCTTCGAAGTCGAGTTGATGGCCGAGCTTGGCCAAGGAGGTGGGGGCTCGTCCCGAATTCTCGCAAGGGCAATGGGACAAGCTTCTTCAAGTCCTCGATTCCGGACGGATCGACGCTGGTTATCAACGGCTACGAATGGAGTGAGCGGCGGGCGAGCGACTACCTGGCGACCCGGCCGTATTACGTCTACCAGTTGCAATTGATGGTTCGCCGCGGCAGCCAGATCAAGGTCTGGGATGACCTGAAGAGTGAAAAGCCGGGCGGTGGCCGCTGGACTGTCTGCGTCCTGAGCGGCTCGGCGGCCGATACGTTCGCCGACGAGCACGGGGGCTCGCACGTCCAGGTCGTCCGCTTCGACGGTTCGGTCGACGCCATGACGGCCGTGCAGAACGGCCAGTACGACGCGACCCTCCAGGACGTGCCCGCGGCCCGCTTCTACAGCGAACGGTTTCCCGGGCTCGTGCAGGTCGGTCCTCCCGAGTCGCATGGTTATTACGTCATCTACGTTCGGAAACAGGACCAGGCGCTCCGCGATGCTCTGGACCGAGGCCTCGCCAGGCTGATCAGCTCGGGCGAGCTTCGCCGCCTTTATGAAAAATACGGCATCTGGACCGACGCTCAAAGCGAGCTGTCGACGATTACCGGCCCGCTCGAACGCGTGTCCGGAGGCCGGGGGTTAGCCGGCTGGGGACTCTTGCGACGATATCAATCGCGATTGACCGACGCCGCGCTGGTGACCATGACACTCTCGATCACCTCGATGCCCTTGGCCATGGCGCTTGGACTTCTCATCGCGGTCGGCCGGCTTTATGGACCTCGGCTGCTCGGAATCGATCCTGGCGGGTTATGTCGAGCTGATCCGAGGGACGCCGCTGATGCTCCAGCTTTACGTGCTCTTTTACTTGCTCAAGCTGCCTCCCTGGGTTGCGGGGATTGCCGGCCTTGCGATCAACTATTCCGCCTATGAGGCGGAAATCTATCGGGCAGGGTTGCAAGCGATTCCGACTGGTCAGATGGAAGCTGCCCTGGCTTTGGGTATGTCTCGAGTCATGGCACTTCGTCGCGTGATCGTTCCGCAGGCGGTTCGGATCGTCATCCCGCCGGTGACCAACGACTTTATCGCGCTGTTCAAGGACACGTCGGTTTGCTCCGTGATCACCCTGGTCGAACTGACCAAGGAGTACTCGATCCTGGCTCAGAGTGCTGGCGGAGCGATCGAGTTTGCCCTGGCTGTCGCCGCGATTTACATGGTGATGAGTCTTCCCTTGTCATGGTTATCCCGATGGTCCGAGCGCCGACTGAGTGGGGTCGGAGTGAAGGGAGGGGCACTGGCATGATCGAAGTCACCGAGCTGGTCAAGTGGCATGGCGCGATCGAGGTTCTCCGCGGGGTCAACCTCACAGTGGCGCGGGGCGAGGTCGCGGCAATCATCGGTCCGTCGGGCAGCGGTAAGAGCACGTTTCTTCGTTGTTTGAATGGGCTGGAAACCTTTCAGTCGGGAACTGTCACGCTCGACGGCCTGCGGATCGACGCCAATGCCCGTTCGGCGAACTGGCCACGGTTGCATCGGCAGGTCTGTCGCCGAGTCGGCATGGTTTTCCAGAGCTTCAACCTGTTCCCGCACCGGACGGCCCTTCAAAATGTCATGGAAGGACCGATCTATGTTTGCGGAGTGCGTGCCGATGTGGCCGAGCAGCAGGCGCGCCGGCTGCTCGACCGGGTCGGGCTATCGGACCGCTTGCATGCGATGCCGCGCCAGCTTTCGGGCGGGCAGCAGCAACGCGTCGCGATCGCCCGTGCGCTGGCCATGGAGCCACAAGCGATCCTATTCGATGAGCCGACCAGCGCGCTCGACCCGCGGATGACCGCCGAGGTGCTCGCCGTGATGGCCGACCTGGCGAAGGACGGTCTGACCATGGTCGTCGTCACGCATGCCATGCAGTTTGCCCGTCGTGTGGCCCACACCGTCCATGTTTTCGGCGAAGGGCGGGTCATCGAATCAGGCACGCCCGGCCAGATCTTCGAAGACCCGCACCAGGAAGCGACTCGCAACCTACTCGCTGCCGTCCAGGCGGCATGAAAGTCGAGCCGAGAAGAATCTCGGCTCATCGGTCCTCGGATTACTGCTTCACGGTTGCCGGACGGCGGATCGATTTTGGACTTGGGGATCGGGTCGAGCACCTCCGGCGAATCGGTCGGCGGGCGGGGTGCCGAATCGGGACTACCCACGACGGTCTGCGCCGTTCGTGCTCACGTTCAAGGCCGAAACCAAGGCTTCCCAGCGCTTGATTCCCGCTTCGACTTTCTGTAATCGTGCGCGGAGCTTGGCTTCTTCGTCCCGCAAGTTCTTGAGCTGAGTCTCCGCCACCTTCTGGTTTTGCTCCACGAAGTCCTGGGCGGCCTTCGCGGGGTCCTCGTTTTCCGATGTCGTCGAGGGATTCGATACGACAGCAGCCTCAGGTAGCGGAGCCTTTGTTCCGATTGGCTGCTCCGAAAGAGGTCGGGGCTCTGGGCTGGCGGCCGAGACCGCCTGGGAAGGCGCCGACTCGGGAGATTCTTTCCCGAATACGATCGGAGGAGGAACCAGTGCGGGCGGCGTCGTACCTTGCGACGGAGGATCGCCGAGAATAACCGGATCCGGTTGGCCAAGCCCTTGATCTGCTGGGGCTTGAGCAAGCTCAAGGATCTCGTGAGCGGGAAGGCCGGGGATCTGGCCGTCACTAACGATTGCATTGGCCGGCATGGCTGGCAAAATAACGGCCGGCCGAGGGAGATTGTTTGCCGCAGTGCTGCGCAACCCAGCCGATCAAGCCTGACGCCACAACTAACCCTGCGAAGGCGAACCAACGTGAAACCATCCGCATATTGCACCTCCGTTGCATCATTCAATAGAGAGGGGAACGTCCGTGACTGGAGGTGAGTGTAATCAAGAGCGGCCGTTGGGACCAGCCAAGTATCGGCGACCACCCAGGTCAATCGAGTAAAGACTTCGGAATTGGTACCAACCCCGCGGCCACCGCCAGCGCCAACCAGCCGGCAAGCATGGCGACTCCGCCGATCGGCGTGATCGCGCCAAGCCATTTCAGCCCGGTCACGGACAGAAGATAAAGACTACCGGAAAAGACCAACGAGCCGATCAAGAACAACCAGCCGGCGAGCTGGAGCGACGTGCCGGTTCGCCCGGTCGCGGCCAGCAAGCCCACGGCCAGGAGCGCCAGAGCACAGTACATGTGATACTGCGCGGCGGTTTGAAAAATCGCTTGCAAGCGGTCGACAGATAGGCCGTCAGGTTGCTCGCCCAGCGATCGGAACCGATCCTGCAAGCCGTGCGCACCGAACGCACCCATCGCAACGGCCAGGAATCCCCAGATCGCACCGATCCGTAACCAGACTGTCGCATTCATCGAGTAGTCCTTGAGAGTGACAACCGTATTCGGCCGCGGAGGAGTTCACGTCCGGCAGGACGATCGCGCGGGCTTCGGCGGCCAGAAAGAGTGAGCCCGTCACGCAAATCAAGCCTTTTTGCGGTGTGAGTCGTCTGCGCCAGCTCGAGTGCCTCGGCGGGGTCGGCGGCCGTTCGAGCCGAATGTCCGGTCAGCTCGGAAATCGCCGCGACGATGGTCTCGACCGGAACATATCGAGGGTTGTCGACGTAACGCGTCGCGATCACAGCGTCGAACTCGGGCAATAACGCGCTGAAGCTGGCCCAACAGGTCCTTATCGCGGGTGGTGCCGAAGATCAGGGTGCGCCGGGCCGGCGGGAAGCACGTGCGGAGCGTTTCCGCCAACGCCGAGGCCGAAGCGGCGTTGTGTGCTCCATCGATCACGAGCCAGGGGTTCTGACCGAGGACCTCGACCCGCGCCGGAAAGCGGAGTGTGGCGAAGCCTCGAACGACGTCAGCCCGGCTCACAGCCAGGCTTGGCTCAGCCTCAGCGAGCGCGTCCAAACTGGCGAGCGCCACTGCGACATTGTGGGCCTGGTGGGGTCCGAGCAAAGGCAAGACGAGCGTGCCCCAGTCGGATCGCCACGTTCGCACAACGACCTCTCCCGGAGTAGGACGAGTCAAGGGCGGGGGAGGCGCATGGTCTCGTATCCGAAATCCACGCCGAGCTCGTGCAGCCTACAGCGGCGCTGGCCGGCCAACCTCCGGATGGCTTGCTTGGCTTCGGCATCGACGACTCCGCTCACGGCCGGTCGACCGCGCTTGAGAATCCCGGCTTTTTCGGTCGCGATCGCGGCCAAGGTGTTTCCCAGTTGGCGCGTGTGGTCGAACGAGATGCTCGTGATGACAGAGAGCACGGGATGGACCACGTTCGTCGAGTCGAGCCGGCCACCCATCCCCACTTCAAGCACCACAGCCCCGACGTCGCGTCGTGCGAAATACAGGAACGCCATGGCCGTGGTGATCTCAAAAAACGTCGCACCGCGATGACTGTAATGCGAGTCGTCCCGATCGAGCTGCTCGACCGCTTCACGCACTTGGTCGATCAGGTCGACCAGCTCGGTGGCCGAGGCGGAATCACCGTCAACGGTGTACCGTTCCTCAAGCCGGTGCAAGTGAGGCGAGCAATACAACCCGGTGCGGATTCCTGAAGCGGTCAGAGCCGAGGCCAGCATGACGGCCGTCGATCCTTTTCCCTTCGTGCCGGCGATGTGGATGGTCCGTAGTCCGAGATGCGGGTCGCCCAACCGCCGCATCAAGCGCCGCATTCGCGTGAGCCGGAGCTCTGTGGGGAAATCGGGCATCCCCAGCCACTCGTAGTTTAGCCGGCTGTAGAGAAAGTCGAGTCGCTCTTGATAGCCTTGTCCCATGGCGGATCTGTCGAGTTCGACTCCTCGGATTGCCGAGACCACCAACCACTGAGCGTCGGTCAGCCAGACTCTCCGGGTGGGTTGCCGCCCATGCTGACCAACTGCTGGATTCCCGCGCAGAGCTCCTCGAGCGTCATGTCCTTCGTCCAGTAATCATCGACGCCAAGGGCGAACCCCTCCAGGCGCGTGTCCGCGTCGTTGACATGCGACAGCACCACGACCCTCACACCGATCGCTTCCGGCGACCTGCCAATCTGCTCGAGAACTTCCAGTCCATTCAGCACCGGCATCCAGATGTCGAGCAGAAGGAGGTCCGGGGTATGGGCGCGAACTAATCTGAGGGCTTCGCCACCATCGGCCGCCTCCCAGACGATGTAACCACTGCGGCGCAAACAATCGGCGTAAAGCGCTCTCAGGTCCGGCTCATCTTCGGCCAACACGATTGTGGCCGGCGCCTTCCCACTGATGTCAGCCAATGATTGCATGTGATCGTTTTACCGCGCTCGACATTTCAAAAAGTTGGACTTGAACCATTATTGCCGGAACAGGGAACGCAGCCTCAGCATACTCTGGATCGGGATCGACTCGCCATGCCAGTCGGCGCGGGAATCGGCGGTTGTCATCGAATCAAGTGTCGACGGACGAAGTCGGTTGGCAATCAAAGTTTAGGGAGGGTGAATCGATTGGAGCCGCCTGCGCGATTCGATCGCATCTCAAACGTGGCTTGACGGTCTTGGATAGACCGTTACGCTGAAAACTCGAAACAAGGGTTGGAACGGCCGTGGTCAAGGAGGACCTCGACATGTCGCACGACCTGATTCGGCGAGTAGAGGAGCTCGGCAACCCTCGGATCGTGGTCGTCGGCGACTTGATTCTCGACCGATATATCTGGGGCTATGCCGAGCGGATCAGTCAGGAAGCGCCGGTCCCGCTGTTGCGAGCCGATCACCGCGAGCACCGGCTGGGCGGAGCAGCCAGCGTGGCGACGATGCTTCGCGCCTTGGGTGCCCAGGTGCGGTTGATCGGCGGCGTCGGCAACGATCCGGACGCGGCGGTCGTGCGCCGGATGCTGACAGAGCAGGGAATTGACGATCAATTGGTGCTGCCGATGGACGACCGGCCGACCACTCTGAAGGAGCGTTACATCGGCCGCGCGCAGGATCGGCATCCTCAACAGATGATCCGGGTCGACTACGAGACACGCGATCCGATCCCGGCCGTGGTCGAAGCGCATCCTGCATTCGGAGCTGCCGGCATCGCTCCAGTGGGCCGACGTGGTCTTGATCTCTGATTACGACAAAGGGGTTTGCACGCCCACTTTGCTCCGCGCGGTCATCGAAGCCGCGCGCGCGGCGGGCGTCAAAGTGCTCGTCGACCCCATTCGATCGAGTGACTACTCCCGTTACAAGGGCGTGCACTGCATGACCCCGAATCGTCTGGAGGCCCAGCTCGCGACGGGCCTTTCGATCGCGCAGGGAGCAAGACGCGCTCCGAGTGGGGAAGCAGTTGGTTGAGACGCTTGGCATGGAGGCCGTCCTGGTGACGCTCGACCGGGATGGCATGGCACTGGTCCTCGACGACGGCAACGCCATCCTGGTGCCAACCCGGCCGCGCCAGGTCTATGACATCACCGGCGCAGGTGATATGGTTCTGGCGGTCGTCGGACTCTGCCTCGCCTGTGGTGCCGGCTACGAGGAGGCGGCCGCACTGGGAAATGTGGCCGGGGGCCTGGAAGTCGAGAAGTTCGGCGTCGCTCTGCTCACCCGGGAGGAGATCCTCCGCGACCTGATCGATCATCGTTGCGCGGAGGGTTCAAAGATCCTGGACCACAACCATCTGGTCGATGAAGTCCGTCGTCGCCGATTGGCCGGACAGAAGATCGTTTTCACCAACGGCTGCTTCGACATCCTCCATCCTGGCCATACGCGACTGCTTCGGCAGGCCGCCGATCAAGGCGACTACCTGATCGTTGGCCTGAACTCGGACGCCAGCGTCCGCCGACTGAAAGGACCGAGCCGGCCCATCAACCCCTCGGACGCTCGCGCCGAGGTCTTGAGCGCCCTGGAGGCGGTCGATGCCGTCACGGTCTTCGACGAAGATACGCCGCTGAATCTGATCACCACGCTTCGCCCCGATGTCCTCGTCAAGGGAGGCGACTACCGGCCCGAGGAGGTTGTCGGCCGCGCCGAGGTCGAAGCCACCGGCGGCCGCCTGCTGCTGATCCCCCTGGTTGAAGGGCATTCCACCACCGGCCTGGTCCATCGAGCCTCGGAGCGTGAACGGACTCCTCATGCCCCCGAAGCGGTGCCCGCCCCGCATCTCACGCGCGTCCCAACGGCTCTATCAGGGGCCAGAAACCACGAACCCCGAGTCTGATTCGGATCGCGACTACGCCCGCTGGAATTGCATCTCTCGGACGTGGACTCTCGTTCGCTCGTTGAGTGCTGATGGCAGGTCGCCGCCGATCGCTTCCAATTGCCAGCGCATTTCGGGGTCGCTGGTGTCCCGAGCGACCGAGGTCACGGCGTTCAGCAAACCGAAACGCGAGTTGTCTCGCCCTTTGACGAATCGATCCAAGATGGTATTGAGCATCTCTGGCGCGAAATCGGCGGGCAGTCGCGACAGCATCGGCATCAGAGTCAGAGCGATGTCGACTTCCGAATGAACCGCCGACCGCATCTCGTTGGCTGCGGTCGAGAAGGCTTCTTGGGAGCAGGAAGCTCGGACGGCCTCGCGCAGAGCGGCGACCATCGCCTCGTCGGGGTCGAAGGAAAAATCGGCACTCTCCAGATGCCGGCTCTCAGCGGCGTGAGCGATGATCGCGCCGTTTTGACAAACCTGACGGAAGACATAGGGATGGACCCAGATTTCCCCCTCGGTTGCCCTGATCGCGACGCCCCCTTGCAGGCGGTCGTTTGATTTGACCTCGATCTCCGCGGGAAGGGTTGCTCGCATGAAGAGGCGGTGTCCATCGTCGATCGCGTTCACAACGCTCCCGCCGAGCGCCGGCGACCTCCTCCGTGAAAATTGCCCCGATTTCCGATGTCGTCAGTTCATTTTGGAAGGACATGATCTCTCTCCCAAATAGAATATGGGAAGACTTTGTCAGCCGCCCTCACGATGGAAGACCGCGGCAGTCCGGCTGTCCGTGTCGAACAAATCGACCCGCCGGGAACTGGCCTCGATTGTAACACATCCCGGCGGACGAAAAGCGATACCAGTTCGCCGATTGCGCGATTGCGAACTCAACGCGGCCGGTATGGCCGAGTGGCCTCGCCTGACACAATCCAAACACACATTAATAAAACGGGACATGCCCGCTTCGTTCGAACTGGGCACCCCAAAAGGCGTTTGCCTCGACCATTTCTTAAGCATGCTTATTCTTGTTCTTGCTCCGCAAGCTCGCGAAGGAAATCGAGGGCCTCGTCGAGCTCGCAAACGAACGCTCCTCGGACTCGCCCGCGACGGTCGAGCTCGTTCAGGAGCATCAGGTCATCATAGTACTCGGAGTCCTGGATCCGAGCGCGCGCCTTGGCCCCGAGTGTGCCGGCGCGAAGGGCATTGGGTTCCATGTGGTGCGCGATCAGCCAGGTGGTGCGCTCGGTGATCGCACCCTCCAAGGCTTGTAATGCGGCCTCGACATGGTCCGAGGGGTCGATCGCCTTGCCGACGTCATGTAACAGTGCCGCCAACAGGAACTCTTCGTCATACGGCCGCGCCTGTCGCGCCAGCTCGAAAACCTGAAGACTGTGGTAGAGCGCGTCACCTTCAGGATGGTACTTCGGGCTTTGTTTGACTCCTTCCAGCGGCTCGAGCAGCATCCGGAAGAGCAAGAATGGATCGATTTGCTGTTCGAGACCGTCGACTTCCGCGTCGAGATCGATGTCTGGATACTCCTCGCGCAGCAGCGCCTCCAGCTCGGCGATCGAAGCGCGCTCGATGGCCTTGCCCGTGATCGAGCTCTTGAAGACGTAAGAAAGCTTATCCTCCGGATAGAGCGTCAGTTCGAACTTGTGGCGATCGTGAATGTGAATGTGAGTGAATACCCGCTCCTCGCCGTACTTGATGATCCGCTTGTGCTCGACGTCGTACTGCAGAGCGTGTTCCTCAAGGGTATCGGTCACCAGGGCGAGGTTGTCGCTGAAGATGTGGATGTCGATGTCGGACCCTTTGCGAACGTGGCCGGTCCGGACGCTGCCGATCAGCCGGGGCCGGAACCGTGCCAGAATGCGCATCAGCCTCAGGCCGTCGAGACGCATGTCGCGGAGGGTCTCGAGCCGTTTCGGCCCCTCGTGCATCCGCGCCATCGCCTGGATCTGGTCACGGATTTCTCTGTTGCTGGGGAGATCACCGGGCCGATGCCGATATTCGACGCCGAGCTGGCGGGCAGCCTTTCGCTTGGCGGTAAAATACTCGGTTTCAGTCCGATGATACATCATCTGGGCAGCCAGGAAGGCAACCTGGCGCCGAATGCGTTCGTCGGCCATGGAAGGAAGTGCGCCGATATTAGCCCATCAAGGCGGCGCGGGGCAATGTGAAACGAAACGAGTTGATCGGAACGATCTGCAACGTCTAATCTTTCGCAGATTTACCGTATGGCGAGCGCCCGGTGCAACCCCTCGGCAAGTCGTTCATCGCGGAGTGCCCGACGCTGGTATCCGTGTCCGTGGCGCCACTTACCCGGTCCGGCTGAGAAGCTCGGTGAGCTGGGCGATCCAGGTTTTCAGGCACACTGTTTTGGAAGCAGTTGCTCGGTTTTCTCGTCGTAACTGACCAGTCGCAGGGTCGTCAACATGTCGGCGAATGATGGTTCTTCCTTCTTGAGGTACCACGGCCGGAAGGGAAACCGGACAAGCTGATGACCCGTTGGTGAAACCAAACCACCACCAAGCTGTAGATGAACTCGCCATGGCGCAGTCCGCTCGACGGCTTTGCGGACACGATTGGCGGGGTCCTCCAGACCCAAGAACTGCTTACGTTTCAAATGTGCATTCGATCGCCCAGCGACAGGCATATGCCGAGAGGATTTCCTTTGCCGTCCAATCCAGCTTGGTACATA
The DNA here is from genome assembly GCA_963779785.1 of uncultured Planctomycetota bacterium. Classification (GTDB taxonomy): domain Bacteria; phylum Planctomycetota; class Planctomycetia; order Isosphaerales; family Isosphaeraceae; genus CAVRFS01. The sequence goes on along the minus strand of CAWAAW010000062.1, from coordinate 71,691 downwards.
AACTCTGATCGGCGTTTCCCTTCCAGGTGGCACCAAGACGATGGTCAGAAGGCGATCCTTTCCCGCCTTGTAGTACAGAGCTTGGATCGTCTTGACCGCCAGGGTGGCATGCAAGCCGAACTGGTTGAACTGAGTCCGTCCAGGGCTGGCGGGGATCTTCGGCCCATTGGTTAGGCCGGGCAAACGTTTCCTTTCTTACGGGGTGCTCCTTGGTTTTCTCGGTCTTGGGAGCAGCCGTTCGTAGAGCGCTCCCTTGGGATGGACATGGCTGATGAGATGAGCCTTAGAGGCAGTGAGAGAAACGCTCTGACCGCCGTAGGCGCTATCGCCGGTGATGATGATCTCGTCGTTTGGGAACCACTGGGCCACCAACTCGGCCAGTTCGAGCGAGTCCGGTCGGGTGCGATGATTGGGATCCTGTTTGAGTTTGGAGGATTTCCCTTTGCCCTTCTTCCCCTTGTGAGCCCTTGGCGGTTGCGGTACAGACGCATGGCTATGGGCAAAGCAAAGACTTTGTGGCGCCCAAAACGGCTTTTCGATGATCAGACAGAGCACCACCCAGTCGTGTCCCCAACTGACCAGAGCCTTGGACTTACTGGAAATGAGCGGATCGTAGTGCATGCCGACGCCGTAGAGGGTGAGCACACGTTTCCGGCAGAGGGTGTCGTCAACCGACCAGAGAAAAGTGGCACTGGGGCGAGAATCGTCACAACCAGCTTGGCCAGGTACATGGAGAAGGTATCGACGTTCCAAGCGGCATGGCTGAAAAACCGATGAAACCGCGACCAATGCCCATCACCGACATGGCCACTGGAGAAGATAGTTCGGTCACGTAGCGGTGGCGTTGGGAGAGAATCCAGCCCGTGACGATGAACACAAACGTGTTGTAGGTCGGGCCGTGAAGACCGGACAAAGTTCTGTAGCAGATCGAGGAAGGTGTCGGTAAGTTCCATGTGTCGGCTTCCTTGCACTGGTGTCTTGTTGCGACCTGGAAACCAAGACAAGGTGCCAAAAAGTGCGGGAAGCCGACATAAATTTGATCAGTCGCCCCCTCTAAAAAGCGAAACTAGAACTAAGAGTCTGTCCCAGAAGCCCCGTCTGACGGTTGTAGGGTGGGTGCAACCCACCAACGCAAAGCCTTGGTATTCGGTGGGTTGCACCCACCCTACGAGTGCGGCTACAACCCTTTTGGACAGACGTAAAACGGCCGTATTGAAAGCCGAACTTGAGTCATTCTAACCTCGGATGAAACTTGTCCGCAAGGACAATCAATTTCCCGCGACCCAACGGTTGTTGATGGATCAAGACGCGCGGGACTGTCGCCCATCGGCTCGATCCTGGATAATCAACAGCGAGCAGATCGACTTTTTCCGAGTGAGGGCCGAGTGAGCTCCCATGCTGCCGTTCAACCGACGAGACATGCTCGGCCGGATTGGCTCCGGGTGGAGTGCCTTCGCGTTGCATGTACCGCTGGTCGAAACGCCGCCCGAAGCCCTGCACAAACACAAGGTTATCGTAACCGGCGGGCACCCCGGCGATCCCGAATATGGGTGCGGCGGCACGATTGCCCGCTACGCGGACCTCGGTGACGACGTCGTCCTCCTTTACCTTAATGACGGGGTGCCGTCGGGTAAGCCTAAGGATGGGCGCCGCATCGCCGAGGCCGGCAAGGCGTGCGAGATCCTCAAGGCACGGCCTCTTTTCGTAGGCCAAGTCGACGGCGACGCGGTGGTCGACCGCGCCCATTACGAGGCGCTCCGCAAGATCCTTGAGACCGAGCGGCCCGACGTGGTATTCACACACTGGCCGATCGATAACCATGCCGACCACCGGGCGATGTCCATTCTAGTATACGACGCATGGCTGCGTCTGAAAAAGAGCTTCGCCCTCTACTATTACGAGGTCTCCAACGGCGAGGATACCGTTCAATTCGCGCCGACCCATTACGTCGATATCTCGGCCACCGAACCGAGAAAACGACAGTCGTGCTTCGCGCACGCTAGCCAGGCACCCGAGAGGTTCTACGCCCTTCAGGCACAGGTCACCCGGCTACGAGGGATCGAACGGGGCTGCCGCCACGCGGAAGGCTTCATCCGACTCATTCAGAGCCCGGACTTCGCGCTGCCTTTTTGAACCCGAGCGTTTTCGTCCTCAACAAGCTCCTCTTGACGAATTCGGGCGGGTGTTATCGACCTGATCCAGTACTGGACCGGTCGTCGCGCAGGCTGAATTGTTTGCACGCCCCGGCCTCGTTGACGGAGCCAATCTCTCATGGCCGTCGATCACTCCGCCCGCGGTTTCTCGACGCGCGCGATCCACGCCGGGCAGGATGCCGACCCGGCCACCGGTGCGACCATCGTGCCGATTTATGCCACCTCGACGTTTACTCAAGAGGCCCCTGGACAGCATAAGGGTTACGATTACGCCCGGAGCGGCAATCCAACTCGAACGGCCCTGGAAACCTGCCTGGCCGCACTGGAGGGAGGCGAGCGAGCGCTGGCATTCGCCTCGGGACTGGCGGCGACGACCGCCGTACTCTCGACGCTTCAGCCTGGCGACGAGGTGGCCGCGGCCGCGGATCTTTACGGCGGCACTTTCCGCCTGCTTGAGCGCGTCTTCAAGCCCTGGGGACTGATCCCTCGCTATACCGAAGACGCCAGTGTCGAGGGCTTCGCCACGATCATCAGCCCGGCCACGAAGCTGGTCTGGATCGAAACGCCGACGAACCCGCTCCTCCAGGTCCTTGATATTGCCGCCATCGCCGCGCTTGCTCACAGCCGCAGCGTCTTGCTGGCGGTAGATAACACATTCGCTTCGCCCTACTTACAACGGCCGATCGAGCACGGGGCCGACCTGGTAGTCCACAGCACGACTAAGTACTTGGGCGGACATTCCGACGTGATCGGGGGCGCAGTCATCGGCCGCAGCGACTTGGTCGATCCGATCGCCTTCTACCAGAACGCGGCCGGAGGCGTGCCCGGCCCGTTCGATGCCTGGCTCGTGCTCCGCGGCATCAAAACTTTGGCGGTGCGGATGGAGCGGCACTGCCACAACGCCCGCGTTCTGGCCTCATGGCTGTCCGAACACTCCAAGGTCGCCCATGTTTATTACCCCGGCCTGATCGACCATCCCAACCACGCCCTGGCGCGTCGACAAATGCGCGACTACGGCGGCATGATTAGCATCCGACTCAAAGAAGGCGCTGAGGCCGCTCACCGGCTCCTCACACGAACGCGGTTATTCAGCCTGGCCGAAAGCCTGGGTGGCGTTGAGTCGCTGATCGGGCATCCCGCGACCATGACTCATGCGAGCATCCCAGCCGACGTACGGGCGGCCCGAGGGGTGGACGACGGCTTGGTTCGGCTCAGCGTGGGTATTGAAGACGTCGACGACCTCAGAGCCGACCTCGAGCAAGCCATGCGGTGAAGATTATTTTCAACGTCACGAGAATCCCTATCACATCGATTGAGAAAAAAGGGTAATGTGATTTCCGCGGTGTTGGTACAATTCTTCGTTCACAGAACCGGTCCCGAATGCGTACGCTGAAGTGCGTGGGATGGCGTGCGTTTGCGATGTCGGGTGGTCCAGACATTTGCGCGGTGTCATTTCGTGCCGCCGACCAGGCGAGCGGGAGGGGCGATGCACGGCTATCAAAGTATGCTGGAGCTGTTCGAGGACTGGGACAGACGAGGGGCAGCCATCGACTTCGCCGAGATTCTTCAGGCGATGAAGGAAATTGAGCTGGAGCGCGCGGACCTGGCGGGTGCGCTGATTTTCGCTAATCGGACTTACCGGCGGATCGCCATACACCGACGCGAACACTACGAGGCCATGGTCCTTTGCTGGAAGAGCGGCCAGCGAAGCGCGATCCACAATCACGCGGGGTCGGCGTGCGTTGTCCGAGTCGTCGAAGGGCGTGCGACCGAGACGCGATTTGTCGCCAGCCCCTGTGGCGCATTGGTTCCCGAATGGTCTCGTGGCTTCCCGGCCGGCTCAGTGACGGGATGCCGGGACGGAAAAATGATCCACCAGATGGCCAATCTGGAACCACGTGGTCAAGAGCTGATCACCCTGCACGTCTACTCGCCCCCTCCGTTGAACTGGAAGTCCTACTCGCTGGATGAAACCACTCTGGCCGATCACGACCGTATCGTCCGAGAAGGGACCGAGACGGTCGTCGTTGACTTCGGCAAGCGCGGTTCGAAGTGGGCGGAAAGGCTCGGGGAATGGATCGTTTGAATCGATAAACTGGGATGAAACTGGGCCAGTGATTGCGATCGTGGGAGGTGGGTTCAGCGGCGCGATGGTGGCCGTCCAACTGGCACGTCAAGCCGGACCGAATCCGCCTCGCGTCGTTCTCTTCGAGAAATCGGAGCGACTGGCACGCGGGCTCGCCTACGGCACGCTTTGCGACCAGCATTTGCTCAACGTTCCGGCCGGCCTGATGAGTGCGTTGCCCGACGAGCCATCGCACTTCCTGAATTGGTTGCAAAACCGCGACCCATCCGCACAACATGGGACATTCGCATCGCGACGCGTTTACGGCGACTACCTCGAGGAGCTGTTGACTTCCACGGCGAAGGCTTCGGCCACTCAGATCGATTTTGCTCGAGACGAAGTCATCGACCTGGAGTTCGGAGAAGGCTCGAGATCACCGGTTTTATCGACGCGTCATGGAAACCGGTTGGAAGCTGACAAGGTCATCCTGGCACTCGGCCACGCGAAGCCCCAGACTCCTGAGGGCCTGGAGACACCAAGCGTGCACGGGGGCTATGTCGCCGATCCGTGGTCAGCCGGCGCACTCGACGGTCTGGAAACAGAAGAGCCCATTGTGTTAATTGGCACTGGACTCACCGCCGTGGACCTGATCGTCGAAGCCCGAGCCAACGGGCACCGAGGAGTCATCTACGCGGTTTCTCGGCATGGCTGGCTCCCCTGCTGCCATAGGACTTCGCCGACGACGCACCACGTCCACTTTCCGATCCCGTCCGAGACCGAAGCGACCGCCCGGGGCTTGTTGCGGCGCGTGCGATCCGAGGTCGCGCGCTGCGATGCCCAGGGAAATGACTGGCGGTCGGTTGTGGACTCCGTTCGCCCCGTGGCGCAGACAATCTGGCGCACGCTCGGCACGTCCGAACGAGCCCGGTTCGTACGCCACCTCGCCCCTCGCTGGGACGTCCATCGGCACCGAGTCGCGCCTCAGATCGATGAGATGCTCCAGGCCTCGCGACGCGATGGTAGCCTCGTCGTAGTCGCCGGGAGAATTATCTCGCTGAGCGAGACGGACGGATCGATCGAAGTCAAGCTACGCCGCCGAGGAGCACCGACCGCGGAAAGTCTGTTGGTTCGCCGGGTCATCAACTGTACCGGTCCGGCGCGCGACGTGCGCGTCGGACCTTCCAACCTCCTCCGCTCGTTGATCGCGCGAGGGATCGGCCGTCCCGGTCCTCTCGCGCTAGGGCTGGATGTTGCGGCTTCGGGAGCACTCATCCGGCAAGACGGATACGAACACGACCAAATCTTCGCCATCGGTCCGTTGCTCAAAGAGCGGCTATGGGAAACGACAGCCGTGCGCGAGCTGCGGAACCAGACCGTGGAGCTGGCTCGAACCTTGCTGGCTTGCCCCGTCGTCTACTGAGTGTGGTGTAAATAGGGGAAGGTGAGCCAGATGGCCGAAGGGTCGCGACGCTGGCGCGGTTTGCATTCGGCAGCGACATGTGCCCGGCCATTACCGGTAAAACGGCTGCCCTTTGAGCCACCTTGGCCCGTACCTCGGCTCTGGCTTTCCGACTTCCAGCGCACCAAGGTCCGGCGCAAGGCCCGTAAAACCGTCGTTCACAGTCGGAATGAGCACTCCCGCATCCACCGCCTTGCTTGCCGGCTTCAGCCGAAAGTTCAGGTCCACAGCGTGATAGACCGCGTGGCGGTTGGCCGGGTCTGGAGGAGCCAATCCTTCAAAATCTCCGAAGTCGACTTCGATACCGTGCGTCTCCTGCATCGTTGCCGCGCGGAAGTCGGCTAGCGTTGCGAAGCTCTTCCAGTCATCGCGCTTTGGCTCATACGCTCGTTCGCCGGTTCTTGGCGCCAGCCACGAGAATTGCTCGGTGACACCTTTGTTCGGGCGAAACCCGTTGTAATCCGAACTGAATGCATCCGTCGCGTTCGCCCAGGTCATGATGCCGCGGCCGGGAGTATCCCTGCCCAAAAACAGGTTGTTGCGAAAGTGCATGTTGGCTGATGGCTCCCTTACCACCTGTTCCCCAATAATCGTGTTGTGGTAAACGAACAGGCCGGCCGGCTTGGCCGAGAACTTGAACGCCACGCCCGAGGGAACGTGATACAGGATGTTTCCAATAAAGTAGACCGGCCCGCCAAACACCGGCTGAGAACTGTATCCACCTTGCGCGGCGTTGACCCCGCGGTTGTTCATGACCCTCACGTTGTGAACCCCGCCGTCGGTTTCCACAAAGTCGTCATTGAGCAGGTGCAAGTCGTTGTTGTAGATGTCGATCGACGACGCTCTGCTGGTCAGGATCTTGAGGCGGCGTCCCGTAGGTCGAGATGCCGATCCCGTCGTGGAAATAGGCGATCGCATTGTGGGCAATGACATGCCCTGGCCCGTAGACCTTGATCGCGTAGTAACTCGTGAGCAGGTGCGAGCCGTAGGGCCCCGCGCTGGCCCACATCGGTCCAGTCCACCCGATCAACCGGAAGCGGTCATCGCGGCCGAGAAACAGGTTGTCCGCGATGTAGAAGTCGCTGGAGCCGGCGTACTCGGTCCAGACCCCGAACCCCACTTGCTCAAAACGGCAGTTCTTGACGGTCAGTCCCACCGCGCCGAGCACCTCTTTCTGGCCGGCGAAGATGGCCACGTCGGTGTTGCGAATCGTCAGCCCGTCGAAGATGTGGTACCGCGACGCCATGACGTCGAATAGCCTGTGGTTGCCGGCCCCGTCGAAGATCACCTCGCCATCGCCGGCCGCTTTGATCGTGATCGGCTTCTCTCTCGTTCCTTTCAACGTCAAGGACATCGTGCCGTCGAAGGGCGTCATCATCGGGTCCACGTAGTTCAGCCGCTCGGGCTTATAAAGCCCGGCGTGCATTAGGATCGTATCGCCCGGTTGTGCCCGCCGTTCCCAGACAACACTCCAGTCGCCCAGCCCCGCGCCGTAGTATGCCTGCAAGAGGCTCGTGAAGCTGGGCTCCTGGCGAGCCCCTTGATAGTCCGGGGGGTAAACATGCAGCTTACGCCCTTCCTTGGAAGGCTGTGGCTCGCTACGTGTCTTCACCCGCACGGTCTGCGCGGTCTGGCCGCTCGCCCCGTCCGGATCGGCCAACTGGAACCGGCAATCATATTCCGTCCCAGGCTGTAGATTCAGAATGCTGCCGGCAAATCCATCGGGGACCGTGTAGTCGAGATTCTCGCGACGCCGGTAGACCTTCTCACCGCCGATTCGCACCAGAGGCAGCGCCTGTCGCCAGCCCGATTCACCGACCGCCCGGAACTCCACCGCGACCGTCGCATTCCGATTCGCATCCCCGCGGATTTCCCACTCAAAGCCCAAGTTCAAGAGCGTGGGGTGCTCCACGACAAATCTTCCCGCCACCGTACTGTTCTCGGCGTCAGCCCCCGTGGCCGCCAGGAAGAGACATAAGAGACTTGGATACGTCATGGTTAGCGCTCCACATGCGGTAGATCTGTGATTGTTCCTTGCCCCCAACGGCTGATGGGTCGCGACTTCGGTGGAGATTGGGGCTTGCCATGTCCAGCGTCGGCCTCCGTCCGGTTCGTCATTTCGGGGGAAGTTCGAGCGGGCCCTTGAGCGCCGCGGGGAACACGCCCCAGGTCACCTGGTACGACGCTTCCAGCGGGCACGGGACGTAGTGATCCGGCGTGAGGAAAATCGGCATGTCCGGGAGCGGATCCCCGACCGCCACGTTCTCGACGTAGGCGACTTTCTCCGAACCGGCCGCATACGCCGCGAGGGTCAACGGCTTGTCCGGCGGCAGTTCGAACGGCTCTTCCTTGAACTGGTCCCAGATCGCCTTGTGGATGCCGTGCGGATCGCGGACCGACGGCGGGAACAGATCGACGACCAACAGGTGGACGCCGCGGCGAAGGAGTTTCCCGGCCTTGCGGACGAACGCCTTGAGCCCGTTGGTGTTGTCCTTGTTGCCCGGCGACACGATCTCGATGACCGCGATCAACTCCCCCTGCGGCAGGTAAACGGACAGGCGATCGGCCCGCCGCGCGTACCCGGCCGTGTTCTCCCCGCGGGTCACGATGCGGGTGCGGGGCGGACTGTCGAGAACGGCGATCCCTGCCGGACCGTGAGGGGGCATCGGCGGCTGGGCCTTGAGCGCCAGCACGTCCGGGATTGGCCCTTTCGCGTCCACCTCGCTCATGGCGAAGTAGCCCTCGGGCAACCCGCCGCCATTGAGTGCGTCGGCGATGGCGGAGATCCAGCGCTGGTGGAAGAAGTGGTACGTCCCTGCCGGAACGCGGGTCCAATCGTGAATCGGCATTGTAAACCTCCGACGGAATTGTACCATTTTTGAGGTTACTTGACCTCCTGGCATGCTCCCCATTTCTTGGTCGAGTGATAATGGGATTCACATGTTTACTGATTCAGTACGATTTCCTTTGTGTCAGTTCATTTATCGGCTGAGAAAATGAACCGACAACGGCTTTCTTCCCAAGCGGCATTTCCCTTTTTGTTCCCGAGTGCCGCTCAGCTTACACTCGATCGCCCGCTGCGTGAACCCTTCATGCCCGTCCGCTCCGCTTCGTAGATCGATCACGGCGCGAACGGGTCGGCCGGGAAGACCTGGTCGAGCTCGATCGTCTCGGCCTCGCGCAGGAAGGCCTGCGCCTCCTGATCCCCGGCCCGCGCCGGGTTCTTCATCAACTCGCGCAGCCGACCCAGGGTGGCGCGGGCCTTTTCGGACTGACCCAGGCGGTGCTGGGCCAGTGCCAGGAAGGCCAGGTCGGCAGGTTCTTTCTCCTTGTTCAGGTCGTTTGACCGTGTCAGGGTTGCCAGCGCCTCGGCCATCAGCCCGCAGCGGTACTGGGCCACGCCCAGGGTATTGAGGTAAGAGCCATTGTCAGGCTCGAGCCGGCAGGCGGCCTTGGCCAGGCGCAGGCCGCGCTGGTAATTTGCGTCCGGCTGCCCGGGCTCTCGAACCAGAGACCAACCGACGTTGTTGCACTCCAAAGCGGATTCGGGCCAGGTTCCGGCCAGCTCCAGGCAGGCTGCCTGGACTTCCGGATCGGCCGCCGGTTGGGCCTTGAGGGCGGCGAGCACGTCGTCGCGGAGGAGCAAGCGGGCAAACAGGGGCGCGACGATCGCCTCGGCGAGATGTCGCGTCCGAACGGGCGGCGGGAGGAGGTTGAGGTAGAACCGGGCCGCGAAGTCGTCTTTGGCCTTGATCGCCGCGTCGTAGCCTTCCAGATAGCGTCCTATAGTTCGGCCGCGTGTGGATGCGGCGATACTCCAGCTCCTCCGCATCCGGTTGCAGCGGGATCAGCTCGACGCGGTTGCCGACGGCGTGGGCGATCCACCGGCCGTCCGGGCTGATCTGGCCCGGCCGGGGTGTCAGGTGGGATCGGCTCGCCCTTCAATTCCTGGCCCGTCCGCGCGTCCCACACCTTCGCCGTCTGGTCCTCGACTGCCGGTGACGATCCGCGTGCCGTCCGGGCTGAACGACACGCTCGTCACCTCGCCCGTGTGCCCTTTGAGTTCGAGCAGGGCCGTCCCCGTCCGCGCGTCCCACACCTTCGCCGTCTTGTCATCACTGCCGGTGACGATCCGCGTGCCGTCCGGGCTGAACGACACGCTCGTCACCCCGTCCGTGTGCCCTTTCAGTTCGAGCAGGGCCGTCCCCGTCCGCGCGTCCCACACCTTCGCCGTCTTGTCCTCACTGCCGGTGACGATCCGCGTGCCGTCCGGGCTGAACGACACGCTCGTCACCTAGCCCGTGTGCCCTTTGAGTTCGAGCAGGGCCGTCCCCGTCCGCGCGTCCCACACCTTCGCCGTCTCGTCCTCGACTGCCGGTGACGATCCGCGTGCCGTCCGGGCTGAACGACACGCTCGTCACCCCGCTCGTGTGCCCTTTCAGTTCGAGCAGGGCCGTCCCCGTCCGCGCGTCCCACACCTTCGCCGTCCCGTCCTCACTGCCGGTGACGATCCGCGTGCCGTCCGGGCTGAACGACACGCTACTCACCGCGTCCGTGTGCCCTTTGAGTTCGAGCAGGGCCGTCCCCGTCCGCGCGTCCCACACCTTCGCCGTCTGGTCCTCACTGCCGGTGACGATCCGCGTGCCGTCCGGGCTGAACGACACGCTCGTCACCGTGCCCGTGTGCCCTTTGAGTTCGAGCAGGGCCGTCCCCGTCCGCGCGTCCCACACCTTCGCCGTCTTGTCCTCACTGCCGGTGACGATCCGCGTGCCGTCCGGGCTGAACGACACGCTCGTCACCCCGCCCGTGTGCCCTTTGAGTTCGAGCAGGGCCGTCCCCGTCCGCGCGTCCCACACCTTCGCCGTCTTGTCCGCACTGCCGGTGACGATCCGCGTGCCGTCCGGGCTGAACGACACGCTCGTCACCCGGCCCGTGTGCCCTTTGAGTTCGAGCAGGGCCGTCCCGGTCCGCGCGTCCCACACCTTCGCCGTCTCGTCCCCACTGCCGGTGACGATCCGCGTGCCGTCCGGGCTGAACGACACGCTCGTCACCCCGCCCGTGTGGCCCTTCGAGTTCGAGCAGGGCCGTCCCCGTCCGCGCGTCCCACACCTTCGCCGTCTGGTCCATGACTGCCGGTGACGATCCGCGTGCCGTCCGGGCTGAACGACACGCTCGTCACCTCGCCCGTGTGCCCTTTGAGTTCGAGCAGGGCCGTCCCCGTCCGCGCGTCCCACACCTTCGCCGTCTTGTCCTCACTGCCGGTGACGATCCGCGTGCCGTCCGGGCTGAACGACACGCTCATCACCTCGCCCGTGTGCCCTTTGAGTTCGAGCAGGGCCGTCCCCGTCCGCGCGTCCCACACCTTCGCCGTCTTGTCCTCACTGCCGGTGACGATCCGCGTGCCGTCCGGGCTGAACGACACGCTCGTCACCGCGCCCGTGTGCCCTTTGAGTTCGAGCAGGGCCGTCCCCGTCCGCGCGTCCCACACCTTCGCCGTCTTGTCATCACTGCCGGTGACGATCCGCGTGCCGTCCGGGCTGAACGACACGCTCGTCACACCGCGTCCGTGTGCCCTTTGAGTTCGAGCAGGGCCGTCCCCGTCCGCGCGTCCCACACCTTCGCCGTCTTGTCATCACTGCCGGTGACGATCCGCGTGCCGTCCGGGCTGAACGACACGCTACGTCACCTCGTCCGTGTGCCCTTTGAGTTCGAGCAGGGCCGTCCCCGTCCGCGCGTCCCACACCTTCGCCGTCTCGTCACGACTGCCGGTGACGATCCGCGTGCCGTCCGGGCTGAACGACACGCTCGTCACCCCGCCCGTGTGCCCTTTGAGTTCGAGCAGGGCCGTCCCCGTCCGCGCGTCCCACACCTTCGCCGTCTTGTCCGCACTGCCGGTGACGATCCGCGTGCCGTCCGGGCTGAACGACACGCTCGTCACCCCGCCCGTGTGCCCTTTGAGTTCGAGCAGGGCCGTCCCCGTCCGCGCGTCCCACACCTTCGCCGTCTTGTCCCCACTGCCGGTGACGATCCGCGTGCCGTCCGGGCTGAACGACACGCTCGTCACCGCGCCCGTGTGGCCATAAAGGGTGAACAAGCCGCCGCGGGTTTGCTGCTTCAGGTAACGCCATTCCCAGCCGCGCTGGTCCGGGGGCACATTGTCCAGCCGTTCGGCGGCCAGGATCACGTCGCGATTGTCGTAGGCGGCACTGGCCAGGAGCATGTTGCTGATGCCCAGGCGGTACTTGAGTCTCGGCGCTTGGCGTTGGCCGCGTCGCGTTCCTTGACGCGCTCGGCCGCTTTTTTCAGGGCCTCGTCGCGTTCGGTGACTCGCTTCGCTTCGGCGGCGCGGGCCCGGTCCGCCCGGATCAACCCCCAGGTCGTCCCCGCGATGCCGGCCAGCAGCGCCAGCAGCACCAGGCTCGCCGCGATCACCGCGCCGCGGTGCTTCCGGACGAACTTCCGCAGCCGGTAGGCCCGGCTCGGCGGGGCGGCCTGCACCGGCTCGTACGCCAGGTGCCGCAGGACGTCGGCCGCGAACCCGTTGGCCGTCTCGTAACGCCGGGTGCGGTCCTTCTCCAGCGCCTTCATCACGATCCAGTCGAGGTCCCCCTGCAACGCCCGCTTCAACTGCGCCGGCTCGATGTCGCGGCTGGCCGCGATGCTCGGCAGGGCCTCCGCCGTGCTCACCTTGGTGCTCGGCCTGGGCGGGTCGACCTCCCGCACCATCCGCAGCATCTCCAGGATCGCCCCCCGCTTGAACTGCTTCGCGTCGAGCGGCGGCGAACCGGCCAGCAGCTCGTACAGGATCACGCCCAGCGCATAGACGTCGGTCCGGGTGTCGATGTCCATCGACGACGGGTCGGCCTGCTCGGGCGACATGTACGTCGGCGTGCCGACGATCGCCCCGGTGTCGGCGAGGCTCTGGTCGGTGAGCTTGAATTCGGTCGCCTTGGCGACCCCGAAGTCGATGACCTTCGGCGTCGGCCGGCCGTCCACCTCGGTGACCAGGACGTTGCCGGGCTTGAGGTCGCGGTGGATGATCCCCTTCTGGTGGGCGTGTTGCACCGCCTGGCAGACGGCGACGAACAACTCCAGCCGGGCCCGGACCGAAAGCCGATGGCGGTCGCAGTACTCGGTGATCGGCTCCCCGCTCACCAGCTCCATCACGAAGAACGGCTGGCCGGTGGCCGTGGTGCCGCCGTCGTAGACGCGGGCGATGTTGGGGTGGTCCATCAGGGCCAGCGCCTGCCGCTCGGCGTCGAACCGAGCCAGCACCGCGCGCGAGTCCATCCCGATCTTGATCAGCTTGAGCGCCACCTGCCGCTTGACCGGTTCGGTCTGGTCGGCCCGGTAGACGGTGCCCATCCCCCCCTCGCCGAGGACTTCGAGCAGCGTGTACCGGCCGGCGATGACCTGGCCCGCGCCGGATCCGCCGGGGCGGTCGACCTGCGGGGCGCCCGCGAACGTGGAGCTCGTGGCGTCCGATCTGTGTTCCCCGGTCGCCAGCTCCGACGGGAGACGCGTTTCCGTGCCGGACGCCGGGGTCGTTTCCAGGGTTTCGGGTGAGGTCGGTTCGGACATGCCGGTGGCGTCGCCTTCCAGGAACCGGCCGGCCCCGTCGTGGGCGGCGAGCAGCGCCTCGACCCGCTGGCGGAGGGCGGCGTCATCCCCACAGGCGCCGTCCAGGTAGGCGGCCCGCGCGGCCGGGTCGGTCCGTTCGAGGGCTTCGGCGAAGATGGTCATCAGGTTCGGGGTCGTTTTCGGGCATCGGTTCATCTCCTGTGAACGGGGTCTCATTACAATGCCCCGTTCGGCCCGGGAGTGCGCCAAGGAAGTTAAATAATTCTGGAGACTGTAGCGGCGTCGCCGGGTTGACAATCCCGTCAGTGGCTCGAACCTACGGCAAACCTCGGTCTCCCGATCCTCGCGCAACCAGACTACCCATGCCCCGCCGCACAAAAGCGAGCACTCCGAACAGGACGCGAATAGCATGCCAACAACAACGTCGCATCGACCTACGATGACACTGCCGCCATCACGCTTCAGCCATTTCGGTGCTCGGAGTGGCTGCTCTGGGACTCGACCCAGGCGCGGTCCTCGGGCGTGAGCGACGTGGTTTCAGGGAGCGGCGCGTCGTGTCGGAGCGTGCGTGCGTAACGGCCCAGGTCGTAGACTCGGTTCACCAATGCCGCGATATCGATCACGATGTCCGCGTCGGGCTCGCGAAGCGGGATTGGTATACGAGGTAACGGGTCACGGACGGTCCAGCGATACACCTCCGCCACACGGCAGCCTCGCGCCTCGCGCGACGATCGCGTAATAGGCTCCCGGTTCGATCCGCTCCTTCATCGGCAAGGGCGAGCCGCCGAGAAGCAGGTCGATTTCCACGAGGTTCACACGCGACTCATGAAGCTTGTCACGCTTGTCCAGATACGCCTGGCGCCCTTGCCCCGACTTGTTGATCGGGGAAAGGACCTCGATGGCCGTCACCAACTCCAGGTCGGGCAACGCGCGGATCTCGACCCACGTGATGCGAACTTCCTCGGGGTCGCGGTCGAGAATCTCGACCAACTTCGGTTCGAGCGTGGCCGCTGGCGCGGTCGCCAAAGCGACTCCAGGGCTCACCGCTCTCTTCTCGAAGCGGCCGACCAGGACATCCGGACGGAACGAACGCGGCGGCTCCAGCGCCCAGGTCGCGACTTCGATTCGCTCGTCAACCCGCGCGACATACGAATCCGGTAAGCCTTGCGCCGAGTTCGTTACGGATCTCAGCGATCAGGCGGTTATGAAAGTCGGGCCAAGCCGCCTGCAACTCGAGGTAGGGATCCATCCCCGGAAACGGTCCCGCCATGTTCGACCTCCCGGTCAGCGCGTCTCGAGACCGATTCGGCCAGGAGTGTCGCCCGACAATCGGCTTTCGTAACTCGACGCCTCCACTCTAACTTCCCACGGCGCCTCGCGACAGATTGCTCACGGATCCGGTCGGGGAAACGCGAGGCCCGGCACCCTGGTGCTGTTGGTCTCGTCGCCGACGCCGCCAAGGTAGGCGGCCCGCACGGCCGGGTCGGTCCGTTCGAGGGCTTCGGTGAAGACGGTCATCACGCCGGGACGTTATCGGGCATCGGTTCATCTCCTGTAAAGGGGCCTTATTCCCAATGCCCCGTTCGGCCCCGAAGTGCGCCGAGGAGTCCGAAATAATTCCAGACTACTCGCCGCCCAATGCATCGGCGAGCCAGGCCCGGGCGAACGCCCAATGGCGGTCGGCGGTCCGGCGGGGGATGCCCAGTGCGTCGGCCGCGTCACCCAGCGTCATCCCGGCGAAGAACCGCAGCTTCACCAGTTCGGCGGCTACGGGAAACTCGTTCGCCAGTCGGTCGAGGGCGTCGTCAAGTTCGAGGAGGTCGTCGTCGGCCGCGGCGGCCGGGCCGGTGAGCCGGTCGAGATCGACCCGATTCCGTCCGCCGCCCCGCTTCAGCCGGGCGCGATCGCGGGCGTGGTTGACCAGCACTCGCCGCATCGCCTCGGCCGCGGCGGCGAAGAAGTGGCCTCGGCCCTCGAAATGCTGGTCGCCGACCAGCCGAAGGTAGGCCTCATGCACCAGCGCGGTGGCGTCGAGGGTGTGCCCGGGCTTCTCGGCGGCCATCCGCGCGGCCGCGAGTTTCCGCAACTCGTCGTAAACGAGCGGAAGCAGGTCGGCCGCCGCCTGGCGGTCGCCGGCCGCGGCGGCGTCAAGGAGGTGGGTGATCTCGGACATGACGATGGAGTATACCGGTACCGTAGAAACCAGAATACCGAGAGCGCCGGGCTTCCCGGCAACTGGCGTTCCCTTCGCCGCTCCCGGATTCTTCGGCCCCTGATCCGCTTCCGGCTTCGCTCCGCTGATTGCGAGTCGCCACACCTCGTGCTTTTCGGTTACGATAGAAGAAGTCACAGGGAGCGTTTGTCATGGCAGAAGCAGCAGTCGAACCCATCGGTTGGGAAAGGGCGCTCATGGCAGCGGAAAAGGTCAAGGAGCGGCTGCGCAGGGCCACCCGTGCCCTCGACGCGGCCGGAGTGCCCTACGCGGTGGTCGGTGGCAACGCCGTCGCCGAGTGGGTCGCCCGGGTTGACGAGGACGCCGTCCGCAATACGCGCGACGTCGATATCCTGATCCGACGTCCTGACTTTCCCGCGGCAAGAGCCTGTCTGGAAGCGGTCGGGTTTATTTATCACGAACTCCTCGACATCGATACCTTCATCGACGGGCCGCAAGGCAAACCAAGCGGTGGAATCCATCTCCTCTACGCCGGTGAGAAAGTTCGACGGGACGACGACTACAATTTACCCGAAATCGAAGAATCGGAACGAGCCGTCGAATTTCAGGTCGTCAACCTCGAAGCACTTTTGCTGATGAAGTTGACCTCCTATCGACTCAAAGACAGAGTTCACATCCTCGACATGATCGGCGTCGGCCTTGATCGACGCGACCTGGCCCGCCCGCTTCCCGGCACCGCTCGGTGATCGCTTGCAGCAATTGCTCGATGACCCGAACGGGTGATGGGTCGCGACTTCGGTGGAGATTGGGGCTTGCTCGCCTCCAGCTCCTTGCCCGGTCATCGGTTTCCATCTTTTCGCGCGAAGAGCCGTGGATCCGCTCGCGAAGCCGTGATTCACGCAATCCACAAGTCGCTGCAGGCTTGCTCGTAGCTCTGTTCCAGATTGAGCGGGACCACGAGGTCTGTGCTTAACCAGAGCGGCAACGTCGGCAGCGGTTCTCCCAGGGTCAGAACGTGGGACCACGCTTCCAGGAGCGTTCGTTTCCCTTGCCTGGTCCAACGACACGAGGCGGCGTAGAGGTGCGGAGGCGGATCACCCAACGTCGGGTCGGTATGGCCGATCACGGCCAACAGCTCGAAGTAAAGGTTGAAGTGCTTGACGGTCACCAGATCGACGATGCTGACCGCCACGCCTTTCTGGAGCAGCGCCACACACTTGGCGACAAAGACATTGCGATGTTCCGGTCGATCCTTGTTCGCCGGACTGACGATCTCGATGGCCGCGACCAGGTGCCGCCCGCGCCTCGCATCGAAGATCCGGACCTCGTACTCGTCGTAATCGGGTAAAGTCGTTTCCACGGCCACGCTGGGCTGAGCCGGAGCCCATACGGCGGTCGCCACCCCTCCGTTCCCTTCGGTCATCCTGGACAACGGCGGAGCATCGTCTTTCTCGAACGCCGCGACATCGATCTCGACTTGCGACCCAGAATGAACGCGCGGCTCGGCAACATACCCGGCTGGAAGTTGCTTTCGCAATTGCTGGACGATGACCGTCGGCCATCCACCGTGGAAGCCCTCCCACGAGGTGATCAAGTCCAATGGCGGTCGAAAGTGATCGCGGAGCGGCATGACAAGTTCCTCCAGCCAACATTCTACCGGCTTCTCGCGATCGTGCTAGCTGGTGCCCGGGAGGTTTACTTCTTCCCCCGAGGCGGCGGGGCCGCTTCTGCGTACTTCGCCCGCTCGGCCTGCCACTTCTTCAGGCCGTCCGGCTTGTTTACAACTCGATCAGCCGGTCGAGGGCGTCGTCAAGTTCGAGGACGTCGTCGCCGGCCGCAGCGGCGTCAAGGAGGTGGGTGATCTCGGACATAACAATCGGGTATACCGCTATTTTCCGCACGGACGATCCTCGTGCACAAGATCGTCAATGAATTCTACGCGTTGGTCCTCCGACATCGTGTCCCAATCCAAGCCGCGCTCGGCGCTGACACGTCGCAATTGCCCTTCGGCATACTGCATCCGCTCCTCGCGCCGCTCCGCCGCGCCCGCGGCCAACGCCAGCAGCGCCGCCCGCTGACGTGCCGGCGGCAACTGTTTCACCAACTCCACCACTTGCGCGTCGCTCAATTCGAGAATTGGCATAGAGATACCTCCAGATGCATTGTAACAGACCGTAGGACTCGGGTCGCTCCGCGTTTCGCGTACTGGCCTGCCGCGAATTCGGCCGGTGCGTACCTATTCCTCCGCGACGACGCGCGGATTAACGGCCCCACGCTCCTGAATCTGGTTCCTCTCACCGAGGCCGATGATCCAGGCACGCAGCATGGTGAGTGCCTCCTGGTCCACCACCGAGGAGGCGACGTGCGGCATGCGCCCGAGGCCTTCCATTTTCATTCGTTGATAGACGAGGGAGCGTTCGGGGTCGCCGGGAACCAGGATGCGCGGGTCGGCCAACCCGAAAGTTCCTTGGCCGGGAGGCGTGTTCACGGCCTTCGTCGCGCCGAGCGGGATCGAGGCTTGCAGATCGAAATCGGCGTTGCCGCCTCCCCACTTGCGATGACAGTGGGCGCAGTTGGCGTGCAGGTAGGCGCGCGAGCGCAGATTCAAGTCGGCACGCGCGTCCTGGTAATCGACGAGCCTGGGCAGGCGTTCCGGGCGTTGAGGAAGCCGCTCCTTGAAGACGCCGAGTCGTTCCAGAACGGCGAGTTGGTTCTCTTTGATCTCGCCGTAGTCGTGATCCTTGTTCATCTGCAGCGTGGTGACGCCGAGGATGTATTTCGAGGCCATCGTGTGGCAGAGGGTGCATTCCGTCCGACTGGGGAAGCGCCACGTTTGCTCGCGCGTGCCGCCAGGCGCGGCGGGATCGCGGATCGTGTACGAGCGACTCAGGCCCTCGGCGGGCAGCAAGTCCGCATCGGTCTGCTCGTCGTTCCAGAGATAGGTGTATCCGAACCAGAATTGCGCACCATATTCGTCGTCGTTGCCCGGCATCTTGCGATGCTGCAAGATGCGCGTTTCCAGCCGCTTGCTGCTCGCGGGGTTTCCCTTCTCCATTTCCAGGGAGAAGGTCTTCACCAGGATGGTGCCGTCGGGGAATCGCCAGCCCCGATCGGCGTAGTTGGGTCCGTGGGGATAGACGACGGCGTCGAACTCGATTTGGGAGTTCCCTGGCAGCGCCAGGAAGCGTTCCTTCTGTGCCCCGTCGGACCAGAGCGGCGCGTTCACCGAATAGGGAATGAGCCCCGGGGCGGGCCGGACGTTCTTGGTCGAGTCGAAGAGGCCCGTCTCGCTGAGCTTGTGCGGGAATGGCTTCGTCCCGGCCCGAGGAGGTGCTTCGATCAGCCGGTGGAACCCGCCGCCGGCGAAGTCCACGAGATAGACCTCGCCCGCCTCGTCCTGGGCGAATTCGACGATCCGGATCTGGGTGTCAGCCAACTGATGGTGGTCGATCACCTTGCCGCCATCGACTCTCAGTGACCAAACTTTGCCCGCGTCGTAGTCGCCGTAGATGTAGGCGCCCTTGAGTTTCGGCAGACGGTCGGATTCATAGACGTAGCCGCCGGTGATGGAGCGGAAATCGCTGTGGGGATGCTCCACGATTGGTGTCGCGAACGCCCCCGGCCCCTTCTTCCGATCGGGCCGAAATGGGTGTCTCCCCTCATTGACGCTCCAGCCGTGGTTGCCACCGCGCTCGACGAGATAGATCATCTCCCACAAGTCTTGCCCCACTTCGCCGGCCCAAAGCCGTTTCTGCCGGTCGAAGCTAAACTTCCACACTTGTCGATGGCCAAACGACCAGATCTCGCCTCGGGCGCCGGGAGTCGCGACGAACGGATTGTCCTTGGGAATCGTGTACGGGCGGTCCCCCTCGGGATGATCCACGTCGATGCGAAGGATCGCGCCGAGCACGTCGCCGAGGTCCTGACCGGTCGCGAGTTCATCCGCGATCCCGCTGCCGTCCCCGGTCGCGAGATAGAGATCGCCCTCGGGACCGAATCGAATGCAGCCGCCGTTGTGGCCCCCCGAGGGCCATTCCAGGATGATCTTCTCGGTCTTCGGGTCCGCCACCGGGGGATCGGTCTTGTTCGCCTCGAATCGCGAGAGGCGGCTCCCTTTCGGCTCCGGCTTCGCGGCGTCGAGAACGTACGTCACGTAGAAATAGCGGTTCTCCGCGAAGCGCGGATGGAAGGCGACCCCGTAGGTGGTCTTGCCGATGTCGATCAAAAGATCCGCCTTCGCGACGTTCGGGCGATTCTCGAACGTGTAGATCTTGCCGGGTCGCGTCGCCACGCCGAACCGCCCTGAGCCCGGAATCACGCCGACGGAGAGCGGTTCGAAGAATTTGAGCTGCCGGAAGGCGTCTTCGGTGGTGTACGGATCGGGCGGATCGGGAGTGCCCCGAAGATTCTCCGAGGTCCACGGCTGGCGCTGCCGAACGTTGAACGGCGCGCGTTCGCTGTCGCGATCGCGGCCCGGATCGGGCTCGGCGCCGAATCCCGCCGCGGCGAACCCGCCGATCAACGCCAAGCTCAGGATCGCCGTTTGCTGGCCGTTCATTTGACACCTCAACTCAAGCAAGGCGAGAGACGGGATGGGGCACATCCCATTAAAATCAAGTTCCGATCAGTCAAGCTTCGCCCGCCCACAATCCCAAATCAATACTGGTCCGCGCTGATCACCTCGCCCCCAGCCCTTGTAGACAGGGACTGGTAGACCCCCGAAGGAGGTCCGGCTGTGAACAAGCCCGTCGTCGAATTATAGGAGACATTCGTCGGTGCTCCGTTCACGGGACTGTACGGCCAAGTGTTGATCGTATCCTTGATGAAGCGGACCGAGCCGTCGACGAAGCCGAAGTTACAGCCGCCGGGATGGAAGCTCGACGCCGCGATCGAGAAATTATCCTCCTGGGCGTCAAAGCTGTAGAAATAGTCGCCATTGAGATCGTCGCCGATTCGGCTAAACGGATTCATCGGGTAAAGTGCGGTGAAAAGCGTATCGCCGAAGCTTCCCGAAACCCACGCACCGTTGTAAAGAAAATCGATCGAATAGTAGGCGTCGGGCGTCTGGCTGAACTTGCCGTGCGCCTTCTCACCGAAGGCGAAGGTGTTGGAGAGTCCGTCCGTGATCGACGCCAGTGTCGCCGGTCGTACGCTCCCGGGATTCAGCGGGGCGATCGGATCGGGCGGCGTCGGCGGGTTGATGGTCGGCCAGCCCAGATAGAAGAATAAACCGTTTGCCTGGCTCAGTACGGCCAGATGCTGGGCCGGAGAAGTGATCGTGATGGGAACCTTGCAGAACGTCCCCATGTTGCCCGCGTAGCTCGTATACGTCAAAACCTGCGTCGAGCCGTCCCAGCCCCATCCAGCCAATCGGCGTGTGCAGACCCAAAATCGAGCCGTCGCTCGGGCACCACAGAACGCTGAGCCCGGTCGCTCCCACCGTGGCGTTGTCGGCAACCCAGTTGATCAGGCTGAAGTTATAGGCGTTCGCCAGAACCTGCTGCTCGAGGAAAGGCAGCATCCGGACGAACGAGGCTGCTGCCGACGTAGTATCCATTGGGGGAAAAGATGTTATTCGGCCCGGTGTTCTCCCGCGCCATCCCGTAGGGGTAAACTCCATAGCGCTTTCGTAATTTGATAACGCGAGCCCAAGTTGCTTCAAGTTGTTGACGCATTGGACCCGCCGGGCGGCCTCGCCGGGCCGACTGCACGGCCGGCAAGAGCAAGGCGATCAACACCGCGATGATCGCGATCACCACGAGTAACTCGATCAGGGTGAAACCGCGTGGCTGAACGGCGATTACGTTGATTCATGAGATGCTCTTTCTTGTGACGGAGTTCAAGGTCGAGGGGTGCCGGTCGGGCCCTTGGGATTGCCCGGCCCGGTCGGCGCCGACTTTGTCGACCGATGCTGGTAATCCAGTTTCCTCTGGAGCAAAGCCTTCTTGGCTGCCTCGGGAATCTCGATCGGTTCGGAGGAACCGCCGCAACCGTGCAGAGCCACGGCGATCAGAATCCTCCGGAGCAGAATCCGATCAAGAGTCGTTTCCCGGCCACTCGGTTTGTCCGCACGGACCGCTCCTCCTTCTGGATGTCAAATCGTGAGCTTGGCGACGATGGGTTCTCGCTGTCCCCATCGCGACGGAATCCTCACGTACTCATGACACGATCGCAGCGCACCAGCGCACACTCGAGCCGATTTGGCCCGACTGGCGCGATTCGACGTCTCGGTCTTGAACGATAAACGAACGGCTTACAACAATGCCGTTCTTTAGGGTAATGAAACCCAGAGAGCGAGGGAACTCCAGGGGTCTGGCCAGGTCACGCCCGTCCCGCGCAGAGCGTTGACCGCGATCGATGCTGGTAGGTCTTCGGACTTCCGAGCTGGAGTGTCGAGCCTTCTCATCGGTTTGGCCGCTCGGCCGGACCAACAATGGCCATAAGAGGGGTAACACCGTTTGCGCTCGGTCACCGCGGCGGGGCCGTTCCGGATTTCAACCGGATTCCCTGTTCGCCGGCCTCGGTAGGCTACCGACCCGGCCACCAACATCTTATGACGTTAGAATATTAAGGACCTGATTAACCGCTGTCAAGAAGGCAGAGCTGATGTCCGACACCGTGGGGCCGCCCCGCAGTACCAAGCTCTCGAAGGCCCGACTCAGTCACAAGTTTCTTGCGGAAAAGGAGAAACCCTCGATGGTGCCGGTAGCCAGAGGCTTGACTCTGCACGGTGTGAGAAATGAATGTGTTCTGGCCGAACTTCCGTGAGCAAACGGTACCCCCTGCCCTGCCCCGCTCGTCGCGCTCATGAAGGATGCGGCATGGTAACGTCGTCGGATACCGTGCTCGGGCGAAAATCCCGCATCGCTTTCGACACTTTTCACACCGGGAGACGCGAATGACCACGGCCCTGATCGCCTCGCTTCTCCTGTTTGGGCAAACGGATTCGCCCAGCGTGGGTCCCCATGCGGGACGCTCGTCGTCGATGGCGGCGGCGAACAATCCGAGACGGTCCGACGGTTCGTCGCGCTGGCGGCGGGCCCGAGTCCGAATTCGTGCGTGATTCCGACCGCCATCAGAAGGATGAGCTCGACCTGAAACACGAGATCGGAACGCTTCCTCGAGGATTTGGAGTCAAGTACGTCACCGTCCTGCACACTCGCGACCGGGCCGAAGCCGACACCGAGGAGTTCGTCGCCCCGCTCAAGAAGGCAAGTGGGGTCTGGTACGGTGGCGGCCGGCAATGGCGGCTGGTCGACGCCTACATGGGCACGCGCACCCAGCGCGAGCTCGAGGCCGTCCTGGCCCGCGGCGGGGTCATCGGGGGCTCGTCGGCCGGTGCGACGATCCAGGGCTCATACCTGGTCCGTGGTGCCCGCGAGGGCAACCACATCATGATGGCCAAGGGCTACGAGCAAGGATTCGGCTATCTCCGGGACGTCGCCATCGACCAGCACCTCATGCCCAGGCATCGCGAGGACGATCTGGTCGACGTCATCGAGAAGAATCCTGAGCTGCTGGGCCTCGGCATCGACGAGCGGACCGCGATCGTCGTCCAGGGCGACCGCTTCGAGGTGATCGGCAAGAGCGTGGTCGGCATCTACGACGGCAAGGACCACGACGGCAAGCGCTATTACTTCTTGGCTCCCGGCGAACAATTCGATCTGAAGTTGCGCAAGCGCGTGGCGGGAGATCCGAAAGTTCAGAGGTCCCGTCACGACGGCCCCGAAACCGACTGATCCCGTGCAATCTACCAACCTGCGCTTGACGAGTTCATCAAGGCGCACGCCGATTCGGCCTGGGAGATGGCGCTCAAGATCTGGGACTGGGCGGAGGTCGGCTACCAGGAGAAACGGTCGGCGGCCCTGCTGGCCGACGCGATGGAGGAGGGTGGCTTCAAGGTCGAACGCGGTGTCGCGGGTATCCCGACGTCGTTCATCGCCAGCATCGGCTCGGGCAAGCCGGTGATCGGAATCCTTGGCGAATACGACGCCTTGCCGGGTCTGTCGCAACAGGCCGTCCCGGTCCGCCAGCTCGTCCGGACGTGACCGCCGGCCACGGCTGCGGCCATCACCTCTTCGGAGTGGCCTCGGCCACGGCGAGCCTGGCTCTCGGCCAGCAAATTCGCGATGGCAAACTCAAGGGGCGCTTCGGTTCTACGGCTGTCCGGCCGAGGAGGGGGGACGCCAAGGCATTCATGGTCCGGGCGCACTTGTTCGACGACTGCGACGCCGTGCTGCACTGGCACCCTTCGAGCCAGAACGCAGCCGGTGACGAGTCAAGCCAGGCGCGGATCGCCGCCAAGTTCCGATTCCACGGCACGAGTGCCCATGCCGCCGCGGCCCCCGAGTCGGGCCGGTCCGCTCTCGACGCCGTCGAATGACGAATCATGCCGCCGACTGCTGCGCGAGCACACGCCCGACTTCACCCGGATCCACCACGTCATCACCGCGGGGGGCGTCCCCAACGTCGTCCCCGACTTCGCCGAGGCGTTCTATTACATCCGTCATCCTCGTGGCGAGGTCGTGCAAAAGCTTTACGCGCGCTTGCTCAAGTGTGCCGAGGCCGCGCGTGGCCACGGAAACCCGCCTCGAGACGGAGTACCTGGGGGGCATTCTGGAGATCTTGCCGAACGACACTCTGGGACGGGTGGCGCGGGCAAACCTGGTGAGGCAGAACGACCTGTGGTACGACGCGAGTGAAGCCGATTCGCGGCCGGCATTCGCAAGACCCTGCCCGAGCCGCCGCATGGAGGCCTGGCCGGGTGGGCGACCGGAGCAGACAAGGGGGGCACGGGGTCGACCGACGTGGGCGATGTCTCCTGGGTCGTGCCGACGGCCGGTTTTACAACCGCCTGCTGGGTGCCCGGCACCTGGGCCACTCCTGGCAAGCCGTCGCTGCCGGCGGCACCACCATCGGCCGCCAGGGAATGGACCTGGCGGCCCGGGTGCTGGCCGCGACGGCCTGGGACCTGTTCCAGACGCCCGAACTCCTCCGCGACGCCAAGGCCGAACATCGCAGGCGGCTCGCGGGCCGGTCGTACCACTCGTTGCTGGGGCCGAACCAGCCGCCGCCGCTCGACTACCGACTCGCTCCGAGTGAGCGCGGACGCTAAAATGTGCAATGGCCCGCGACAAAGCTAGAAACGAGCAGCAAGCGCGGAATCGCCTCGTTCCCACGCTCCGCGTGGGAATGCCGTCTTCGACGCTCCGCGTCGGCGACATGACGACCACCAGAGGGCCGCGGAGTCGGCCGGAGGCGCTTCCCACGCAGAGCGTGGGAACGAGAAATCTCGCTCGATCCTAGCTCTGTTGCGGGTCATTGAAAATATGTCACCGTTATTGTCCTTAACGCGGAGGGGTGGCAAATGCGGGAAGTCATCTGGCCTATTGGCTGTGTGAATTCCTCTTCTCATGTTCGTTGTCCCCGCGTGGGGTCAGTCGGCCCCGGCGCGGCAGGATCGCCAGGAGATTGCGATACCGCAGCCTCTGGCTTGGACCAGCCTTGGTCTGGGCGGGGGCGGTGCCATGTACACGCCCGCGATCTCGCCCGTCGACCCGAACCTGATCCTCTTGAGCTGCGATATGAGCGGCGTCTATCGCTCGACGGACGGCGGCAAGAACTGGGAGTTGATCCCCTACCGGCAACTGACCAGCTGCGACCCCGTGCGCCCGGTCTGGCATCCCGCCGATCCCAACGTCGCCTTCTACGCGGGCCGATTTGGGGGCCGCTTTGAAGATGACGCGGGACAAAGGCCAGACCGGAGCGTCTCCGGGGAGCCCCTCCGGTGTCAGCGCGATCGGGATCGATCCCGGTCATCCGGAATTGATGCTGGTCGGCGGCCGCCGCGGCATCTCCCGTTCGACCGACGCCGGCAAAACCTGGAAGGAAGTCGGCGCGGTCCGCGGGCGTTTACTCGGCTTCCACTTCGACCAGTCCAGCCCGATTCCGAGTCGCACTTGCTTCGCCGCCACCGATCAGGCCTTCCTCCGCTCCGACGACGGCGGAGCGAGCTGGCACGACGTCGCCACCGGTTTCGGGTCTGCTCCAATCCTCGCCTTTGCGGGAGGGTCGAACAAGAAAACCAAGACCTGCGTTCTCTACTGCTCGGTCGAGAACCGCGAAGTCGCCGGCCAGATCACAGGCGGGATCTACCGGTCGGACGATCGGGGCCCGACCTGGACGAGCACGACTGTCGAATCGGCCGATCAAGCGGACGAGCGCTGTACGAATTCGTCGTTGACCACCGATGTGAATCCATCGCGTGTCTATACCACGCGGGGACAGGATAGCCAGGTGTTCCGTAGCGACGATCGCGCGCGACCTGGCGTGAGATCATCTTCTACGACATGAAGTCGCCGAAGTTCAACGTGGGACCGAACTATCTCATCGACGAGCGAGGAGACGGCGGCGACAATATCTCCGGCTTCGGCATCAACCCCGCCGACCCGGAGCATCTGGTCGTTACAGATTGGATGGACTGCTACATCACGAAGGACGGCGGAAAGACGTGGGACTCCGCCCACACCCGGAGCGCCGAGGAAAAGGACGCGCGGAAAGGGATGCGTTGGATCAACAACGGACTGGTGGTGACCACCGTTTGGAACTACTATTCGACCCGTTGAGCCGAACCGGCATTACATTGCATACACCGACATCGGCTACGCTCGGTCGACGGATGCCGGCAAGTCCTGGTACTGGCAGACCGGCCGGCCGTTGCGCAACACCACGTATGAGCTTGCCTTCGACCCCGAGCGGCCGGGGACGATCTGGGCGGCTTTCGCCGATCTCCACGACATCCCGAAAATAACGTCATCTCCGGACGCCACTATTTTCCGAGGGCTTCCGGGGGCGTCGGCACCAGCACGGACTTCGGCAAGACCTGGAAGGACACATCCCAGGGTCTCCCCGAGAAGCCGATCACTTCGGTCATTGTCGATCCAAAGACCCCCAAAGGGAGCCGGACTCTTTACGCTTCGGCTTTCGAGGGCGGAGTTTACAAGTCGACCGATGGCGGCCAGGACTGGATGAAAATTCGGAGGGCCTGGGCGCGCCCCGACGAGCTTGAGTGCCTGCCGGTTGATCTTGCATCACACGGCACGCTTTTCTGCCTGGTCACCGCGCTGAGAAAGGGACGGCGGTACGTGGCCGAAGATCCAGGACTCTACCGATCCAAAGACGGCGGAACGACCTGGAGTTGGATCAATCAGTCTCGCCGCTGCTCTGGGCGAAGGACTATGACGTGGATCCTCGGGACAGCCGGGTCGATCTATCTGGGCGTGGCGGACGCGGAAATGAGGAAGGAGGCCTGTACAAGACGACGGATGGGGGCGATTCTTGGACGCGGATCGCACGGAAGGGCGAAGACTGCTTCGGCGCGACAGTCGATCCACGGAACCCGAACCGGGTCTACATGTGCATCCCCGAGGCGGACCGACCCCGGGCTCTGGCTAAGCGAGGACGCGGGCGAGACATGGTGGCGCTCGACGGAATACCGTTCCGCAACGCAGTGCATCACCTTCGACCCCCGGCCGATGCCTCCATCATTTACGTCTCCACGTTCGGGGAGCGTCTCTGCGCAGGGCCAGCGAAGTAGGTCCAGACGTATTGAGCTCTGGCCATGCGATTTCGACGCGTGCGGTTTACTGTGCGGAGGTTGATGGTCGTGGTGGCGGCTATCGCGGTGTCGATCGCTGGCTATCGCTGGATGGATTCGGCCGCCCGTAATATTTGTGGAATTGGCAACGCAGCCGCAATCGGCCAGACACCGACCACGATCTCTTTGACATCGTCCTCTCGGATCTGATCGACAACAAGGACTTCTATCCGGCGACCGGTGGCCGAGGCGTGGAAAAGCGCCAGATCGTATTCGGCAATATGACGGGATTTGGATTCACCCATGTTGATTGGTTCCAAGACGCGGCGGATTCGTGAAAAAAACGTCCGCGTCCCGAAATCAGGGTGGATCTGTCGAGGCGCAACCCCCGATCTAAGCGTTTCGTCCTCGTCCGTTATTACCCGTCCAACCCGGACATACTTGTGCGGGACCTGAGCCAAATCGACCGAGATAGAGGATTCACTTCTCAATTCCCGAAAGCCCGCGGGTATGTCTGAAGCCAACCTTCCTGCATATTCACGAGACGGACGGACAGCCGTCGTGCTTTTCAATTCCGGACCCTCGGCAAACCCCGATGTTGGGATACGCCCGGATCGTGGGTACTATCTCCCAGCCCTTTCAACATGGATCTTCAGCCTCCTTCATGAGGCGATGAGTAGAGAAATGTTTGTGCTTTTTGTTATAAACCGGTTTCTTGTCCGGTGGTTTCTTCGGCCCGCGCTTGTTTCGGAGCAGCTCGGCCATGTTCACCTGCCGAGCGATCTCTGTCAGCAAGCTCGCCATCTCTTTTGCTCCCAACTTTCGCCACCCTTCCCACTTTTCTGCCGGTAGGTACTTTGTCAGCGTCCTATACTGGGCTCCGATCTCGTCCGCCAGATAGTATCCTGACACTTCCGCCTCGGCCTCTTTGCCGTGAGCCGCTCGGATCGACCCTCGCACCACTGCCAGCGCGTTGCTCGCCACCAACGACATCGCGAATGCGAACAAAGCCGCTTTTGGCTTTCCCAGCCCGGGCACCTCGCAGTGCAGCGAGCCGGTCAGAAACTGAAATTGGGTCTCAATCGTCCACCGCTTGCGATAAATCTCCGCGATGGCAACCGCGTCGACCGTATCCGGCAGGTTGGTGAACAGTCCGATTATCACATCGCCGTCGCGCGTCTTCTCAAACAGGCGGACCTCAATGCGCCGCAGGAGCATGGTCTCGCCGGTGTTCGGGTCGGTGGCTTGCACGCGCTGCTCGTAAACTCGGCCCGTCTCCGTCTCTCCGCACTCGACCAGTTTGCTGACGACCTTGACGGGTAAATTCGTTCGATGCTGTCGGCCAACGAAAAAGCCATCGCGCTGCGCGATTCCCAACGCAAACCCCGTCGTGCTGAAATTGCGGTCGAAGACCAGCAAATCCTTGGCTTGGACACGGCCCAGAATGTATGTGAGTAAGGCCCGTTCTTGGGTGTAGGCGTCCTCGCAGAGTACCAGGTCGCTGATCAACCCCAGGTCCGGCTCCAAGATTACCAGGGACTTTCCCGGCAAGCAGGCGTTGAGCCATTGACGCAACGCCGTGAGTCGATGATCGGTTCCCGTCAGGACATTGCCGTCGAGGACCTTCGTCTGGTAACCCGGAAGAATCGGCTCGTTAGTGCGCGGCAATTTTTCCAGAATCGGCCTCAGCTTCTCGGCGCAGAAGTGGACGATGGCTTCGCTGAGTTTGGGATCCATGCGTCCGAGCTTGCCGTAGAGTGCCTGGTAACTGGTGGAGATCGTTGGTGTCGTCGCGGCCTGGTCGGCAGTGTAGGCAGCGAACACAGACGCCCGGTGGCCAGCGGAAACCTGGATGAGCAAGCCGACGAGAGCATCGATGGCCAACTCGCGGGTATATTGCTCGGGAGCATGTTCCTGGAGAAGCTTTTCCAAGGCCTCCGCATCGAGGAGCGATTCCATGATGCCACGGACCATGACGCCGAGGGGCACCGCCTCGCAATGCGGGAGCATCTCAATCGGAATCAGCCGAAAGCGTCCCTGATCGAGGAGTTTGTCAAGTCGGCGGAAACTCTCGGCACGGCGAGCTCGGGCTTGGGCGTTGGCGTGGGCGCGGGCCTGGCGCGAGTGCATAATGGTTGACGCATCCTTGCCTTGGTGGTGTGGTGAGACGTAATCCATTACCATCTCCCATGATAATGCACCAGAGGGCATGTTGAAAGGGCTGGTACTATCTCCTCAGAAAACTGAAGGGACGTTGGGAAATCATCGAGAGGTCGATCTGGAGACTCGAATGATCCCGCGATCGTAGAACGGAATTCATTCCGTTTCTCCTCGAAAATCGCACTGCTCGCTCGCTCGGATCGGAGAAACGGAATGAATTCCGTTCTACGTGCGGGCCGCTTGACTTCACCGGAACAGCCTCGGCGCCAGCTCGTTCAGGTAGTGGCGCCAGTTGATCCAGGTGTGGCCGCCGCCGCTGATGTGGAGCTCGTGCTTGATGCCGTGCTTCTCCAGCACCTCCGCCAGGGCCTTCGAGCCGGCCAGCGCGAAGTCCTTGTCGCCGACGCTGATCGAGAAGAGCTTGACCGTCTGGTTGACTTTGTCGGCCGCTTTGAAGAACGCCTCGTTCTGCTTCTCGAACTCCGCGGCGTTGCCGCCGAAGAGGCCGGCGCTCCAGATGCCCACATAAGCGAACTCGTCCGGGTGCGTGATGGCGACCCGCAAGGTCTGGCCGCCGCCCATCGACAGCCCGGCGAGCGCCCGGTTCTCCGGGCCGGCCTTCACGCGGTAATTCTTCTCGACGAACGGGACGACCTCCTTGAGCAGCTCGTCGGTGAACCGGCTCTGCAGCGGCTTCCATCGCGGCCCGGACCTCGGGCGACGGCGGCGTGCCGGGCGTGAACGGGGCATGTTCGCCGGCCGCGGCAGGCTGCCGTTGGGCATCACCACGATCATCGGCACGGCCTTCTTCGCGGCGATCAGGTTGTCGAGGATGAACCCGGCGCGGCCGATCGTGCTCCAGCCCGAGTCCTCGTCGCCGCCGCCGTGCAGCAGGTAGAAGACCGGGTATTTCTCGCTGCCCCCCTCGTAGCCGGGCGGCGTGTAGACGTGCATGCGCCGCAGGTATCGAGCGTGCCCGAGCGATACCAGGCGGCGCGGATCTCGCCGTGCGGCACCTCCTTCGTCGCCTCGAAATCGGCCTCGTCGCCCGGCACGAGGAACATGCTGTCCAGGCTGGAGAGCCCCTGCTTGATCATCGGGTTCTTCGGGTCGACGGTGCGGACGCCGTCGACGTGTGAAGTATAGCTGTAGAAGTCGGGCGTGAGCGGGCCGACGGTGAGCGACCAGACGCCCTCGTCGTCCTTGGTCATCTTGCCGCCGGTCCCGAAGTCGCCGGAGACCGAGACCTCGTCTCGCCTTCGGGGCGTAGATGCGGAAGGTCACCTTGTGGTCGGGCGCGACCTCGGTCGACTTCAGCGTGTCGTTGGGCGTGGGCTGTCGCCGAGTGAATGCGGCCTGCGGGCGGGGCTGGGGCAACCGGGGCGGGTGCCTGCAAGCCGCGGCCGACTGCGTCCATCCTGGAACAGACGCTGCGAGAACAGGTAGAGATCGTTCTTCCAGACCGGCCAGGTGTGACCGCCGGAGTCGATCTGCCAGATGTGGGGGACTTCTTCTCCGCCAGGGCGGAGTGAACGCGCTGGCTGATGTTCATCAGCCGGTCCTGGTCGCCGCAGGAGATCCAGAGCAGCCGGAGCTTCTTGAGTTCGTCCGCGTCGGGGATCAGGTGGCCGTCGGTTTCGTGTTAGGGGCCGAGGAGAACCCGCCGACCGAGGCAAACGTATCCATGTGCTTCAAACCGAAATTGAGCGACTGCCCGCCTCCCATCGACAGCCCGGCCAATGCGCGGTGCTCGCGGCCGGTCTTGACCGAGTAATGCGACTCGATGTACGGGATGATGTCCTTGAGCAGGTCATTCTCGAAGGTCTCGAAGGCTGGGCCCTGTTTCCGGAAGTCGCCCCCGGGACGGTCGTCCTTGGCCGCTCGACCGTTGGGCATCACCACGATCATCGGAACGATCTTCTTGTCGGCGTAGAGGTTGTCCAGGATGACTTCGGCCGACCCTCTCCCGGTCCATCCCTTCTCGTCGTCGCCGATACCGTGCAGCAGGTACAGGACGGGGTACTTGGCGTCCTTCGAATAGTCCGGCGGCGTGTAGACGATCATCTTTCGTCGGGCGCCGACGGTCTTGGAATCGTACTCGACAGTCTCGACTTTGCCTCGCTTGATCCCTTCGCGCCGGGCGTCGAATCCCTTCGGTGCCGCGAGCCGCGATTCGTCTGCCTTGGAAGCCGGCTTGGACGCCTCGTCCTGGACGGCAGCAGCCCAGAGGGGATACGCCAACAGGAGGACGGCCCACGTACTCAATCGCGTCGTCAATCTCATCTCTGGCTCCTTGTTCGTTCTCAGCTTTTTGACGTAACCTCGACGAGACCCGTCTTGAAGGATGGCCATGGATCGTCAGGTACAGGCCAAACGGCAGCCACCAGATGAAGTCGTTCGTCAGGCAAAGGACGATCGTGGACATCGGCCATATTCCACGAACGACCAGCATCATGAGGCCAATTGGACCGTCTTGGCGTCAGTCCTTCAGCGGCGATCAGCCAGCCGGTTTCCGGAACCCGAGCGACCTCAAGATAGAGGATGCCGTAGAGGCCGACCCCCATGGCGAGGCACGCAAAAATGGACGGGTGATTCAGCGGTCCAGTCCCGAGAACCGAAATAACCACTGCGGGTCCAGTGCCGACCAGATCCCCCGGCCGATGTTGTACACCCCGGCGAGGACGAACACGATGCGATCGAATTGCCGGCGACGGATCATGTGGCGCGAAGCTCCAGCTCTTCAGGGGTTGGAGACGATGTGGTTAGACAATTTGCGCGCAGGCTGGCGCGGATTACCCTCAGGGCGCCGCGCGGCCCATGCTGGCCCGAAGGGTCAGCGAGGGACCAGCAGCGGCTCCTCCCCCTCGCTCACGCATCGGGCTGGTGTAGGATCGGCTGGGGTCCAACTTTAGGCGACACATGGGTAAACCGCTGTAGGTTTGCGACACTCTTGTCCGCTTGATCGGCATGACCTAGGATGAAGGCTTCTCCGTGGACGATCGAGTCAGTCATTATCAGGAGGCTTTGAGCATGTCCAGCCCTGTCAGCCGTCGAGATTTCACCAAGGCGGCCCTCGCCGGCGCGGCCGCCGCCGCGGCGCCCACCCGCCGCGCGCGGGCCGCGTGATCGGGGCCAACGACCGGGTACGCATCGGCTGTATCGGGGTCGGATACCGCGGCGTGCAGGTCCTCAACGCGTTCCTCACGCACAAGGACGCCGAGATCGTCGCACTTTGCGATGTTTATGAGCCGTATTTGAACGGGCAGTTCGACAAGATCCACCCGCATTTCAAGGAGCTGACCTACCGAGTGCCCTCGAAGCTGCCGGATTTCGGAGGACCGGTCGAGCGGCACAAGGATTTCCGCCGCATCCTCGACAAAAAGGATATCGACGCGGTGATCATCGCCACGCCCGACCACTGGCATGCCGTGCAGACGATCATGGCGTGCGACGCGGGCAAGGACGTCTACATCGAGAAGCCTCTCTCGCTCACGGTGCGGGAAGGCCGGCGCATGGTCCAGGCCGCCCGTCGGAACAACCGGGTCGTCCAGGTGGGCACGCAACGGCGGTCGTCCAAGCTCTACGCCCAGCTCGCCGAGCTGGTGCAGTCAGGCGCGATCGGCAAGGTGACCGTGGCGCGGGCCGGTCTGACCGACAACATGTCGCCCGTCGGCATCGGCAAGGTGCCCGACTCGGCCCCGCCCGAAGGGCTGGACTGGGACATGTGGCTCGGGCCGCGAGCCGAGCGGCCGTTCAACCTGAACATCCTCCCGTACAAGTTCCGCTGGTGGAACCTTTATTCCTCGCAGATGGCCAACTGGGGTGCCCACTATCTGGACGCGATGCGCTGGATTACCCGCGAAACGGCGCCGGCGTCGATCTCGGCGCACGGCGGGATCTACGCCGTGAACGACTGCCGCACCAATCCCGACACGGCCGAGGTGATCTTCGAGCACGCCTCGGGGATGCTCACGATCTTCAGCACCTTCGAGGCCAGTGGCCAGCCCCTGTTGCGCACCGGCGAGATCGAGCTCCGCGGAACCCTGGGCACCGCGTATGCCAGCATGAACCGGATCGAGATCGTCCCGGAGCGCGGCGGTGCCTTCCAGGATCCCAAGCCGCGCATGAAGCCAATCGGTGCTGAGCAACAGGGACGGCTACTTCGAGCTCGACACGGCGCCATGCCCGCAATTTCCTCGATTGCGTCAAGTCGCGGAATCGGCCCAACTGCGACGTCGAGGAGGGCCACCGCTCGACCAGCTATGCCCTCCTGGCCAATATCGCCCTGGCCACCAGATCGCGGCTCGACTGGGACGCTCAAGCCGAGCGATTCACCAACAACGAGGCCGCCAACGCACTGCTCGACTACGAATACCGCCAGCCCTGGTCGCACGTGTAAAGGAGCTCAACGCGGTTCACTCGTGAGCTGCGCCAGCGATGCACAGGATGGAAGCAGCGGGTTAGGGCGCCGTCCCGTGACCGAGGAGCAACGATGGGCCTATCACGATCAGGACCAGGCTTGAGCCCGCAGCGGACGCATGCTTTACTCCCTCTCAAATCGATTCCTTCAATAGGTCCGCTCCAGGTAGCCGACGATGGCCCGCTTCACCTCGAGCGGCTCGATCGCGCCGGTCTTGCGATAGATGATCTTGCCGCCGGGCGCGATCAAGAGCGTGTAAGGAACCGGGCCGGGCCACTCCTGATCGAGTGCCTCCGCGAACGTGTCGCGGTCGTCGGCGCTCAGAATGAAGTTGGTCGCGGCGACGTGGTTTTCCTTGAGGACCTTCAGTGCCTCTTCCTGCTTCGCGACGTCGTCCAGGCTGATCGTCACGAGCTGGAAGTTTCGGCCGCGATACATGCGGTTCATCGTGACCAGCTCGGGCAGCTCGGCGACACACGGGCCGCACCAGGTCGCCCAGAGATTCACGAGCAGCAGCTTCTTGGTGTCGTTCTTGGCGAGCTTGGCCACGCCCGCGAGGTCGATCGGCTCGAGCGAGACCGGCTCGGCGTTCCACTTCGCCAAGACTTTCTGGCGTCCTCCTGCTTCTCGGCCCACTTGGTCGAGCAACCGAAGACGCGGGTGGTCGCGACGGGAACCGGCTTGCCCGCCAGCAGGGCATCGACCGCGTTCTTGAGATCGTGCGACTTGATGGCCTTCACTTCCGCGTCGTCGAATCGGCCGATGTACCGCAGCTTGCGCTCGCCGTCAAAGACATAGACATGAGGCGTCGCCAGCACCCATAGGCCAGCGCGGTAGTCTGGGTCTGACCATCATAGAGATAAGGATAGGTATAGTTGTGATCCTTGCGCGGATTTTCATCTCGTCGAATGAGTCGCCGACATCGGTGTAGCCCAGCTCGTCGAGTCGAACCGCCGCGGGATCGTTGGGCGAGATGGCGACGACAGCGACTCCCTTGTCGGCGTAATCGGCTTGAAATCGAGCGATTCGGCCCTCGTAGGCCTGGGCGGTCGGGCAGTGGTTGCAGGTGAAAATCACGACGAGCACCTTGGCTTGGGCGAAATCGCCCAAGGTGTACGTTTTGCCATCGACGCCGGGCAGGCTGAAGTCAGGCGCCTGCCCCGATGGCCAGGGTCTTCAACCCCGGCGGCTCGCCGAGGGCGAATCCGGTCGTAACGGTCACGGCCAGAATGGCGATTGTCACATTCTTCAGGCTTCGGTTCATCGTTGTGTCTCCGGTTGTCACGGATGCCGATCGTTCAATCTGGTAGTGTGCCACCCGCGCGGGGCGATGCCAAGTCCCTTGTGCCGCCACGTTGCCAGCCGGCACCCCTGTCTGGTAACTTCACGGTGGATTTCGTCCTCGATCGTGAGACGGAATGTTATCGCCATCGCGACAGGGAGGGAAGTCGATGCCGCTATTGCGTTGGGGACTTGGACCGGTCTTTTCTATGAATCGATCGCCGCCACCGGTGCTGGCAGCTTTATGCCTCGAGGGCGTTTTTCGTGCTCGGCC
The DNA here is from genome assembly GCA_963779785.1 of uncultured Planctomycetota bacterium. GTDB lineage: Bacteria > Planctomycetota > Planctomycetia > Isosphaerales > Isosphaeraceae > CAVRFS01. The sequence goes on along the minus strand of CAWAAW010000062.1, from coordinate 36,529 downwards.
TGCTGGGCGCTCTGTCGATCGCCTGGCTCCTGATCGTTCCAGCGGTTGGGGGTCTCATGGGCGGAATCGATTCCAGGTACGATCTCGATCAAGCAGCTCGCGGCCTCGAGGGAATACATCTACTACGCGATCGCCACGGTCCAGATTGCACTCGTGCTTCTGATTGCGCCCGCCGCGACCGCCGCCTCGATCTGTCTGGATCGGGCTCGGGGACGCTCACGCATATGTGCGTCACGGATCTGACGAACTCCGAGATCGTGCTGGGCAAGCTGGCCGCCCGCCTTTTGCCGGTGCTGTCCTTGGTACTGGCCACGTGCCGGTGCTGGCCCTCACGGGGTTCCTGGGGGAATCATCATCGAGGCGATCGTGTCGCTGACTTTGATCACGGTGACTGCTTGCCGTTTTCGGCTTGCAGTCTGGCCATGGCCATCTCGGTCCGCGCGACCAAGACACACGAAGTGCTGATGGCTGTGTACGGCATCGAAGCCCTCTGGGTTTTGGGACCATGATCTGGGAGCTATTGGAAGAGCATGCGACGTCATTCCCGGATGTTCCGGACTGGTTGATGGCGATCAATCCGTTCGAGCTGGCGTGGGGCCCTTATGCCTGGCCGGATTATCTGACCATGGATCACTCGCCGCCGTCCTGGGCGGGTCGCTCACGTTCTCCGTCGCGCTCGTCATCTACTCGATCTTCGGCTCAGGGCAGATCTGACGAACCGACGCCGCGCCCGGCCGCTCGGCCGCGATCCTGGCTTGGCAAACTCCCAACGACAGATGGCGGCCTGGCGGCCGAGCCCATCCCTCGATGAGGATCCGGTCCTCTGGCGCGAGTGGCACCGTGGGCGGCCGTCTCGAATGGCTCGATTCGTGTGGGGCATGTTTATCATTCTGGCACTCGCGGGCACAGGTTGGGGGTTGATCACGCTCTGCCGGGGGATCAGGTTAAGGGCAGCCCAGTTACTTCAGTGCGTCAATGGTTTCCAGGCGACGTTCGGACTGCTGTTGCTCAGTCTCACCGCGCCGACCGTTCTGGCGGAGGAACAGGGCGCGGCAGCCTCGACGTCCTGCTGGCGACCCCGTTATCGACCGACCGGATCGTCCTCTCGAAATGGTGGGGCACGTACCGGATTATACCCGCCCTCGCTTTGCTGCCCGCGATCGGATCGGTATTCATCGCCGCCACCGAACCGACTTTTCCGCCAGCTTCACATGGCGCGTGGCGGGATACGCGCCGATCCCGGTTGACCTCCATCGACCGTATCGCACATGTCTGCTTTCCCATGGCCTGTTGCTGGTGCAGGGGGCGTGGTTACCAGTTTCGGCCTGTGGCTGGCCACGTGGATTCATCGATTGGCCGCGCCGTCGCCGCGAGTGTCGTCTGCTCTCGTCGTCTTTGCCTTCGGGTGGCCCATTTTCCTCGAAATCGGCATCGTCACCGATCTGTTGACCCTGGCTAGGCTTGCTGCAACGCGGAAGTTCCGAGAGTTTCGTCGATTGCTTATCCTGTTAAACCGCCCATGTCCGCTCGGAGCCCAGTTTGGCACGTTTTCCGACTGCAAACATGTTGCCCGAGGAAAGCCGGACTGCGTTCTACTTCGCCGAGGGCATCCTGTTCCTGGCAACGCTGCTGGTCGCGTTGATCGTGCTCGGGCTGACGCTGGCGACGTTCGACCGCTGCATGGGACGCGTGCCTGAGCGTGCCCGGCGGGTGCGGCGAGAGCCTGGGCGCAGGGTGCTATCGCCAAGAAGCAGCAGGACCGGCCGACGCAGCGCGTCAACCGGATTTGGCGGAGATGAATGCATGACCGGCGGCGAACGTCGCCGTCGGAAGAACGCGAATTGATACAAGCTGCCGCGGTGAAAACGTTCTCAGGCGATCGACGTCCACAGCCGAGCGTCGCAATAGCGAGTGAGGTGTCCCACGTTCATCGTGGCGACCATCACTAAGAGTCTGTCCCGAAAGGGTCGGAAGCCGCACTCGTAGGGTGGGTGCAACCCACCGAATACCAAGGCTTTGCGTTGGTGGGTTGCACCCACCCGACAACCGTCAGACGGGGCTTCTGGGACAGACTCTAAGTCACCCGGCAGACCGATCGTCGCCGCACATGCGGCGAGGATGACATTCGCGTCAAGCGCATCTTCGGAGAAGCCGTCGGTACGCCGCGGACGCGGGCATCGGCCCAGAACTCGGCGGCTCGCCGCCATTCGACCGTCGTGACTGGAGCATCAACAAACTGCCGAAAGTAACCAATTGGTCGACTCGCCAAGAAGCGATCCTAATGCGCGAATGCGAGTGAGCTCACGCCTTATCTCGTAGTCCGCGACCTCAGGCAGGACAACAATAACTCCTCGGGCGATCCAGTTTTCGGCACCAACGTCGACAATGATCGGGCGATGGTAACCCAGCCCGTCCGCACGCTAAACCCAAGGCTCCCGAATCGAGCCAAACAAACTCCCTCATGGGTCAATAATACCCTTTGTACATCGGGCATTGCAGACGGGTCTCATCGATCCCCTTCATCATTTGCTGCAGGGCATCAGGAGGGTCCTAATCGCCATCCGGGATCCCCTCGATCTCGCTCCAGCCGACAAGCGCAGACTGATGTATCGCCGATGTTCTTCCTCGGAAAAAACAGGCGGCCTCCATCCGGTCCCAACCAGGAGGGTGGGAGCGATTCCGGCTTCAGTTCTCTCGGTTCTGGCTTCATGATCGTGGCGACCTCCTTTTCATTACGAGTAGGGATTCCGTCATTTATTGTAACCCGATCTCCGTCAGTTGTCCTGAACCTGGCCGTCCTTCATCGGAATCCTGCGGTCGGCGGCCTGGGCGACTTCGTGGCTATGCGTCACGATCACCAGCGTCAGCCGGCGCTCGGCGCGGAGGCGATGCAGCAGGTGAATGATCTCGTCCTGGCTCTTGCTATCGAGATTGCCGGTCGGCTCGTCGGCCAGGAGCAGGCATGGGTCGTTGGCCAGTGCCCGCGCGATCGCGACCCGCTGGCGCTCGCCGACGGAGAGCTGGCCGGGGTGATGAGCCCGCCGATGCGATAGACCCACCTCCTCGATCAGCCGTTCGGCCTGCTCGATTCGCTCGCGCGGCGATCGGGTCCCTCGAACATCGGAATCTGAATGTTCTCCAGCGCCGTGAGCGTGGGCATCAGATAGAACGACTGAAAGACGAATCCGACCTCATGCGCACGGAAGGTGTCGATGTCGAGCTGGGAAAGCGGCTTCCCGCGATAGTAGACCTCGCCCTGGTCGGGTCGATCGAGACCGCCGAGCAGGTGGAGCAGGGTGCTCTTGCCGCAGCCGCTGGGGCCCGTGATCGCCACCGATTCGGCCGCGACGATCGCGAGCGAGACGCCGCGGAGCGCCTGCACGTTGCCGTCGGTGTAGTGCTTGACCAGTCCCTCGGCTCGCAGCATGGCGGTTCCCGAGGTCGGTGCCGTCATGATCATTCATAGCGGAGGGCCTCGGTCGGTTCGAGCGCGGCCGCGCGGGCCGCCGGATAGAGGCCGCCCAGCAGGCTCAGCCCGACGCCCATCGCCAGGGCGATCAACAACACCTCGGGCGGCAAGTTCGGGTCGATGAAGCCGCGCGCCGTCGGCGCGAGCGTCAGAGCCCTGAGGCCGATCACCGCCAGCACGCTCCCAGCATGGTCCCGATCAAGGCGATGACCAGCGCTTCGCCAGGATCAAGCGCCAGGACGCGTCGCCGCCGCCAGCCCACGGCCCGCAAGATGCCGATCTCGCGCGTGCGTTCGAAGATCGACATGAGCATCGTGTTGAGCATCCCCACCGAGCCCAGGATCAAGGCGACCGCGGCGGTCGTCCAGGCCATGGCCCGGGCAAGCCGGATCTGGGTGTCGCCCTGACGTGGTCGCGAGCCGGGGTCGCCGCGACACCGGTGATGGTCGACTCGATCCGCTTTCGCAGCGCATCGATGGAACGGGCGTCCGAAGACTTCGCCTGGATCAGGAAGCCGGTGACCTGCCCCTCCCGGCCCATCATCGTCTGGAGGGTCGCCAGCGGCATGGTCAGCGCGCCGTTCTCGAACCAGCTATCGCTCTCGAAGATCCCCACGACCTTGAAACGGCTCGCCGGCGATCTGGAGCGGTGTCGCCGGCCTTCTTGCCCAGGGTCAGCGCCAGGACCCGGCCGAGCATGACGGCCTTCTTGTCGCCGGGCTCCGAACGCCCGGCCTTCGAGCATGCGGATGCCGCGGAACAGGATGCTGCCGGGAACCCAGCCGTTGACCAGCACGCTCACCAGGTTCTTGTCCTCGAACGCGACCGTGTCCACCAGCGACGGCGCGACGTCGGCCACTCCCTCGATCTGCCGGAGCCGTCGCCCATCTTGATATCCAGGCTGCTGGAAAGCTGGTTGGAGCTCCCCGCCGTGACGACGACCAGGTCGATCCCCTTGGTTCGGTAGATCGCCAGGAACGAGCTTTCGAAATTCCAGGAGATGCCCACCAGGATGATCACCGCCGCGATGGCGACCGCCAGCCCCACGGTCGTCAGGACCGTCCGGACCGGGCGATGCAAGACGTTCTTGGCGATCAGGGTGATGAACCGCACGGATCAATCCCTCAAGCATCGGGCTGGCAGATCAGGCGATGCAGCTCAGCCCGGTGCGCGGCCGACCAGGACATAGCCGACGCCCATCCAGATCGCTGGAACTGAACGTCCTTGAGGACCCGCTCCGGCGATCGCCGGGACGTCCAGGTCGCGATGACGCTCGACCATGTCGGTGAACGAATCACCGAGGTGCATCAGCCGCGAGACGATCCAGCGGTCGAGGCCCGGCACGCCCAGTTTGTGGCCGAGCATGCGGTCGGTCAAGTTGGGCATCTCGTCGGAGATCACGATCGGCGCGCCGGGACGGGCCACCCGGACCATCTCGCGCAAGGCGCCTTCGGGATCGTTGAAGTAGTTGAACGCGCCGATGCTCAGGACGGCGTCGAACTGGCGGCTCTCGAGCGGCAGTTCCTCGGCCTCGCACTGCGCCAGCCAGACGTTGCGGCCGGCCGCGCGCTTGCGGCAGGCCTCGAGCTGAGACCGCGAGATGTCCACGCCCACGATCCGCCAGTCGGCCGGCAGCCAGTCGAGATAGACGCCGTCGCCGATCGCCACGTCCAGCAGGTTCAGGCCCGGCGTGGTGGGCAGGTGCTTGAGCACCTGGTTGCGGGCCCGACGCTCGCCGCCGTTGCAGACCCAGGTGAACCACTCCCAGAAGCGAAACTTGGGCCAGAGCGGGCTGTCGTAAAACTCCTGGGCGACCTGGTTGTTCTCCGTGGTCTGATCCTTCACGATCAAGATGTCGTTCTCGATCGGCAGCCTGGCGGCGCACGCCCGGCAGACCAGGGCGGGGCCCGACGGGTCATGCTGCAACGCACCCTGGCACTTCGGGCAGCGCCAGATGTCGCAGTCCAGCTTCCCATGCGAGAGCTGGCGACGTGTTCCTGGCTCGCGGTGGACATGAGATGTCTCCTCGAATTGAGAATGCTCTTGTCTACGAGACTGATGTATCGACAAGACAGTAACCCAGCCCGTGCCAGATCCGGTGGCGGACCGCCTGGGGCCAGACGCGCTCGGCCAGAGACTTGAGATCGACGTCGAATTCCAGCACCATGTCGACGAACTCGCGGTCGAGGCCCAGCAGTCGCAGCCACCAGGCATCGAACGACGGCACGCCCGATCAGGTGGCCCAAGCCGGCGCGGTGAAGGCCCGGGACCTCGTCGGCGACCACCACCGGCCCGCCGGGCCTGGTCACCCGGCGCATCTCGCGCAGGGCCGCCTCGTGGTCGCTGTAATAGTTGAACCCGCCGACCGACCAGCAGGCGTCGAACGTCGCGTCGGCGAACGGCAGGCTCTCGGCCTCGGCCCAGGCCAGCCGCCCGGTCATGCGCGGGATGGCGGCGGATGCAATCCTCGAGCTGCGTCCGGGCGATGTCCACGCCGTAGACGGTCCAGCCCGCCGGCAGGAATCGCCAGGTTTTCGCCATTGCCGATGCCCACTTCGAGTGCCGAGCGGCCCGAGGTCCGTTCACCCGTTCGAGGACATGGCGGAGGATCTCCATCCGGGCCTTGCGAACCCCGCCGAGCACGATCAAGAAGCCCTGCTCCCACGGCCGGAACTTGACCCAGCCCGGGCCGTCGTAGAACGCCGCGGCGATCCGGTTTCGACCCGAAAGCGGACCGATCGCCTCCAGGATGCCGTCGCGAACCGGGTACGCCCGCCCGCACCGGGCACAGCGCGGTTCACCCTCGAGCGGAGTCTCGCAGGAGAGGCAACACGCCAGGTCGTCGATCTGTCGCGGCGGTCTCGCGACGGGCCGTGGCGGGCGGATTCATCAGCGTCACTCCGGCCATTCAGAATTCGACCTTGCATGGCCTGCGGGCCCGACCATGCGCATCAGCCAGTCGAAGAACCAGTCGGGCATGTATTTCAGGATCGCCAGGCCGATCCGCATGTCCCAGGGGAACACACAATTCCGCGGCCGTCGCTCGATCGCGCGCACCAGGTGGCGGGCCGCCTCCTCGGGCTCGATCATCTTGACCGGCCGCTGATAGGGAACGCTCGGTGCTCATCCGGGTCCGCACGAAACCCGGACAGACCGTCGTCACCGTCACGCCGCGCCGGCGCAGGCCGGGCCGCATCGCCTCGAGGTAGGCGATCAGGGCCGCCTTGGACGCGGAATAGGACATCATCCAGGGAAAACCGCGATAGCCGGCCACGCTCGCCACTCCGACGATATGGCCGCGTCCCTGCGTCGATCATTCCCGGCAGGACGGCCTCGATCGACTGCGCCACGCCCACCAGATTGACCTCGAGCGTTCGCCGCAGCATCGTCGTGTCGAGCTCCGGGACCAGCGTCAGCGAGCCGATCCCGGCGCAGGCGACCAGCACCTCGATCGGCCCGATCTTGTCCGTGATGTCGCGACCGCTCGGATCAAGGCGCTTCGGTCGGTCACGTCCACCGACGGCGACGGCGACGGTCGCACCCTGGCCCTCGAGGGTTTGGGCCAGCTCCGCCAGGGCCGGCGGCATCGCAATCGATCAAGCCCAGCGGCGTCCCTCTGCCGGGCCAGGGCCACGGCGGTCGCCCGGCCGATCCCGTGGGCGGCGCCGGTGAGCAGCACGGTTGGTTGAGCACTCATCGTGTCGACCTCACCATTTGAGCCTGAGGCTTGCTGAGCCATCAGGTATTCGTGGACGAGCTCGACGAACCGCGCGGCGTTCTCTTCGGGTGCGCGGTGCTTGGCGCCCGGCACCAGCCTCTTGACACAGTGCGCCAGGTGTTGCGGCGAGATAGTCGGCCGTCGCCAGAAAGGGCGAGATACTCGCCGAAGATCGCCAGCACCGGCTGGGTCACGCTGCGGATCAGGTCCTCGGTCAGCCCGCGATCTCCTTGGCATCGCGCGCCGCAGGTGGTCGGCGCCAGTCGCATCAGGCGATTGAAGCCGGGCAAGCCGACGGCCTGGCGGAACCGCAAGAGCTGGTCGCCGTCGAGGTGGAGGACCTGGTCGAAGAACCGGCCGAGATCATACCAGTGCTCATCCGAAAGCGTGACGCCCGCCTGCGCGGCCTCCTCGCGAAAGTTCTGCCAGTGGCCCCAACGGCTCAGATCCTCCAGGTGCCGCAGCGCGGGGAAGCTCGGGTCGGAAACGACGAGCGCCTCGATTCGGTCCGGCTCGAGCACCGCCGCGTGCATCGCGATCACCGCGCCGAAGCTGTGACCGACGAGCATGGCCCGATCGATCTCGAGCGCGTCCATGATCGCCAGCGCGTCGCCCGCCTGATCGGCCGAGGTGTAGCCGTCCGGCGTGACGTCGCTGTAGCCATGGCCGCGCAGGTCGATAGGCGGTCACCCGGAACGACCGGGAGAGTACCCCCATCGCCTGGCACAGGAACCAGATCGACAGGTCGCCGGTGACCCCGTGGATCAAGACGACGTCCGGTCCGCTCCCGGCCTGCTGGTAGTGGAAGTTCAGTCCGTTGGCTTTGAGCTTGGGCATGGTTGGGATTCTCTGAATTCCTCGATCGGGCCGTTCCGGCTCACAGGTGCTGCCGACGACAAACTCGACGAGCTCTCCGATCGACAGGTCGCGGTCGGTCCGTCGACCGATCTCCGCCATCAGCTCGTTGAACGGCAGTGGTCGATCGTAATGGTTCTGAATCGCTTCGCTGAGGACGACGGCGTCGATCGACGCCAGGCCCAGATCGGCGAAGAATCGGGTCTCCATGTCGATCGAGCCCGAGGATTGGACCCCAAGCTGAGTCGAGAGGATCGCGGCGATGTCGCCGAGGATCTCGGCTTTCGGACGGGACGGAAATCACGGTTCGACTCCTTCTCCCAGGGTCCAGGCCCAGGCATACCCGCCTCGTCGGCACGAGACCACGCGGAGTTGGGATTCGACGCAAAATCTCGCGCTTGCGTTCGCAAGATCTCAGGAGCGAGGCGGACGTGCATGACTCCGGAATCGGGATCGGCCTCGATCACTTCGGCACTGGCCGGCCGGCGGCCAGTCCCATGCCCGATGCTTTGGCGGCGGCTTCCTTGGCAGCACCAGAACCGCGCGACCCATTCGGTGCGGGTCGAGCCCGGCCATCGGTTCAAGAGCGATCGTTCTCCGGCCGTGAACGCCGAGTCTCTCGAAGCCGTCGGGACGATCGACGATCGATTCGACGTCGATGCCGACCCGGGCGTGCGGGTCGACCGAGGCCAGGGCGACGGCGACTCCATCGGCATGGGCGATCGAGATGGCCGGCAGCGGACCGATCGTCGGGTTGGTCCGACAGGGATCAAGCGGGGCCGGCCGCGGTCGTCGGCGACGATCGCCAGGTCGGCCGGGATAGGTCGCGGGCCGACCGGCCGATCGCCAGATTCGCCGCGCGGCTTCCTTGGCGGCGATCCGACCCCAGAGTCGATGCGATCTTCGCCGGTCCGGACCCGCGCGCAGCCAGGAAGGCGGCTCGCTCCTCCGGGCCGAGCTGGGTCTGTTCCAGCACGTCGCGCCAGACCGGCCGGCCCATGTCGGCCGGTGGCTCGAGCCACACCACTCGTGCCTCGGCGCTGCGGATCATGCCCGGGTCATCCAGCGCCAGCTCTTCGCCGACGAAATAATCCTGTGGCTGGCGGAACACGTCACGATAACGGCTCGGCCAGTGGAATCGCCAGTCTTCCCAGTCTCGAATCCGCATCCAGACCGTCCCATCCGGTCGGACGATCTCGGCTTCGCACGCGGATGCGGTGCCGCTGGATCTCCCGGACGCGCGATGCGGCAGGCCACGTCGGTGCCGACCGGAGGCCGTTCGCCGTGGATCTCCAACTCTTCCATTCGAAGCGGGAACACGACGTCGCCTTCGTCGAAATAATCGAGCCCCCAGCAACCAAGCAGGTGAGTGAAGACGTCGAGAACGATCGGGTCGATGTGCAATCGCGGTGATCTGACCCGTTCTTCAACAAGGGCTCCCACGGGAGCACGCGTATCGTTCCGTCCATCCCCTGTTCGGAAAAGTGGCCGATGTGAACCAGAGCCTGGAGTGGCGGGCCGTGGAACAGCCATCCTTCGCCATAGACCGACTCGGCGGTAAATCGGCTGGGACGAGGATGGTCCAGGCCCCATGGGGAAGCCTGCGGGCGGAGTCGGGAGAGACTCGCCGAAGACCGCGACCGCCTCGAAGACGGGTCGCGACGCCTCGTCCTTGCCGCCCGGTCCCCGATTGAAGATGCCGACCCAGACCCGCTCGTCGCCGGTGCGAAGACACGCGCTTGCCTCGCAGATGCAGGCAGACCGGCACCTCTTCGTAACGCACCCACTTGTGAGCCCGCACCTGCTCGAGTCCGCGTGAGGAACAGACCGGGTGTCACCACGAGCGCAGCCACCTGCGCGGTCATCTCGGCCATCGCGGCGAAGGGCAGAACCGGCAGGCCCTTCAGGTTGGGATCGAGTGCCGAGGCTCGGCGGCCGCCCAGCGTGTGGTGCTCGGCGAGCGGATCGTCCCGGCTGTCGAGGACGAGGACCGGTTTCGACTTCGGCTCCCTCAACCAGCCGGGACAGCTCGCCGGCCCAAGGGCCGGGCCATGAACCCGAGTGATGGTCACGCCCGGCTCGAAAGTCGGTGTGTCGACGAGCGACGACGAGGCGCGACCAATCCTGTGGATCGTTCGCCGCCGTTGGGATCGCCGATGGAGACGGTCGAATTGGTTTCTCCTCGACCAGATGCGGCGAATCCGAATTGATCGGCCGATCAGGCTGCGCCCAGATAGGCTGCCATGACTTCCTGCTGAGTTTGAAGGAACGCCTGCATCGTCTCCTGGAAGATGCAGCATGGCGTCGTCGCGTCAGCGTCGCCGGTGCGAATACTCGATCGTGATGCGGGGCTCCATTCTGGGAGACGTCCGGCCGGATCACGACCTCGTATTGCGATGCGAAACTCGCGATAACCGGTGGTTCCCCGCGTCGACGTCCCGATCCACTCGGCGGCGAAGGGGCGACGGCGTAAGCGGTGAGTGTCCGTTCTGCGTCCGGTCCGATTCGCCGGCATTCGGCGGAGCCTGCATCTCGAGCCGCCGTTTCGCGACGAAGCCGCGCGATCAGATCCGGCGATAACCGCATTTCGGGAAAGCCGATTTTCAGCTCGACCATTGTCCGGGCGGGTTGTTCGGTCGCGTTCCAGTCGATCAGCGCTGGGTCGGCGTCGCGTGTAGAGATAGTCGGTGTTGAGCGAGGCACCTTGGGCGAACGTCGCGGCCACGAGGTGATTCAACTGGGTGAGTCCGCCTCGACGGGGGAGGTTTGCCGCGATCGCGAAGGCCGGTTTGCCGCGGAGGATATCCTCCACGAAACCGGCGAGATTCCCGCGGGCCCCCACGTCGATAAACAGGCGGAGGCCGTCGGCGTGCATGGTCTCGATCGTCTCACGGAACGCGACGGTGCGTGTCCATTGCGCGATGGCGAGCTGCCGGATCGCCTCGGGATCGTCGGGCATCCGCACGTGGGTTGCACACGAGTAGATCGGCACCGACGGCGGGCGGAAGGTCGACCGAGCGAAGAACTCCGCGATCGGTCCGAGGACCGAGCTGGAAGCTGGCCGTGTGATAGGCCCGCTCAAAGGGAAGTATTTCCAGGGGGATATTCTCGTCGCGGAGGCGACGGACGACCCGGTCGACCTCGGCCGGTGGCCCGGCCAGAACGACCTGATGCGGGCAATTGTCGATCGCGACGACGACGTCCGGGCGCCGCAGCTCGCGACAGAGCGACTCGACGCGCTCACGAGCGGTCGCCACGGCGACCAGCCGCGCCTCGGGTACGTCGCCCGACGACTCGAAACCGCGAAAGATCTCTCCGAGCCGGCCCAGTTGCTGCTTCCAGGACCCGGTCGGCCCGCAACACGCCGGCCGCGGCCAGCGCCAGAATCTCGCCGCTGCTGTGGCCGACCACGGCGTCGGGGACCAGACCGAGCCGGGTCAACAATCGATGCAAGGCCCGCTGCGATGTCAGGACGACATTCACCGCCGTGGCCGTCGACCAGAGGTCCTCACCACCGTCGGGCCTTCGGTTGTACAAGTGCTCGCTCGGGGGCACGTCTTCACCCAGCTCGAGCGCGATCCGGTCGGCGATGTCGAACATGCGACGGACGTCGGGAAAATGCAAGCATAAGTCGGCGAGCATGCCGGGATACTGCGAGCCTTCGCCCGGGAAGAGGAAGGCCAGGCCCCTTGCGCCGTTCTTCAAGAGCGGCTCGTCCCAGAAGTAAACGCCGCGGCCGTCGCGGATGGTATGGCACGTCGGGTCGCCCAGGCGCGGCAGCAAGTTGGTCAGTCGCGTGGCCAGATCGGCAAGCGAGCGGTGCGACCAGACCCAGCCGCGCAGCCGCCGGGCAGATGTTCGCGGACACTGTTGAGCGAGTAAGCGACATCCTTCAAATTCTGACGTGGATGACGCTCGATCCAGGCGATCAGCTCGTGGACACGTTCGATCAAGCCGGCGCGATCGGGTGCGGAGAGCAGAATGGCCTCGGTCTCCCAGCGCCTCAGGGCTCCTGGCGCGTCGCTATCGGCGGAGGCCGCGTGCTCTTCGAGAACGGCGTGCGAATTGATTCCCGCGAATCCGAACGCATTCACACCAGCTCGACGCGGGGTCTGCGTGTCGGGCTGGATCCAGGGGCGCGCCGTCGCGTTGAGGGCGAACGAGCTGGTCGGCTGATCGAGCAGGGGGTGCGGCTTGTCGGCGTGCAGTGTCGGCGGCAGCACGCGGTGATACAAGGCCAGGGCGGTCTTGATCAGCCCGGCCATCCCCGCGGCCGGCATGGCGTGACCGATCATCGACGAGACGGCTCCGAGAGTCCGGCGCCCCTGTTGGGGCGGAGGGAAGATCGCGTTCAAGGCGCGCAGCTCGGCCCGATCGGCCGCGGGCACACCCAACCCGTGTCCCTCGACCAACATGACGGTGGCCGGGTCGATGCCCGACCGGCGATACGCCCGGCGTATCGCGCGGGCATGACCGCGCGCGCTGGGCGCGGCCAGCCCCTGGCCGCGACCGTCGCTGGCGATCCCCACCCCCTGGACGACCGCATAAATCCGATCGCCGTCGCGCTCGGCGTCCGCCCGTCGCTTCAAGACCACCACGCCCACGCCTTCGCCTGAGAGCATCCCGTCCGCGTCGCTCGCGAACGGGCGAGCAGTCCCCGATCGCGACAAGGCATTCAACTGGCGGAAGACCAGCGGGAAATCGACGTCGGCCTCGAGATAGACGCCACCGGCGATGGCGACATCGGCCCGACGCTCCAGCAGGGCCCGCACCGCCAGATCGAGCGCGACCAGCGACGAGGCGCTGGCGGCATCCACCACGAAACTGGCTCCGCTGGTGTCGAGTCGGTGGGCGACCCTTCCCGCGGTGGCGTTGGTCAGTTGGCCAGGAATCGTGGCCGCCTCGAACGGAGGCAGGCTCGCCTTGAGGTCGGCCCGGACCGCGTCCTTGTCCTCGTCGGTCCATTCCGGGTGGAGCGCCGGACAACAAGGACAGTGTCTGAGCGATGATGCGGCCGTGCTGGAGTCGCGTCAGGTTACCTCGGTTGAAGTAATTCCCTCGCCCGATCACCACCTCGACGCGATTTTCTGAGAGATTGCCGAGGAACAGCCCGGCGTCCTCGAGTGCGGCCAGGGTTGCGTCGAGCACCAGGAATTGTTCGGGCTCACCTCCCTCGACCGTCCGCGGCATGATTCCCTGTTCGGCCGCGTCGAACCAGATCGGCGATTCCAGATAACCGCCGCGGCAACAGGGAACACGATCATTGCGCCGGCGAGCCCGGATCGTGGAACGTGCGCGGATCCCAGCGATCGGCTGGCACATCGCCGATACAATCCTTGCCCGCCAGGATATTCTCGAAGTACGTGCTGAGATCGGATGCGCCTGGAAATCGACAACCCATTCCGACGATGGCGATCTCATGTGGGCCGACCCTGGTCATGAGACCGCCTCCAGGCTTTCCGCGGCCGTCTCGCACGCGATCGGTTCCTCGAGCGTACCCAGCTCACCGGTATAGATGACCTCGACGTCACCCTTGCGGCCGTACCTCAGCTCATCGATCAACAAGCGAGCGACCGACTTCGGGCGAAATCATGCCCAAGCCCTGGCGGCCCAGGTGGCTCTCTAACTGCGACACCATGCCGACGCCCGACCAAGGTCCCCAGATCATCGACAGGACCCGGCCCGGCCAGCGACGATCCAGCCAGTGAGCCAGCTTGTTGAGGATCTCGTTGGCCGCTGCGTAATCCGACTGGCCCACATTGCCGAAGCGGCCCGGCGATCGATGAAAAGAGCGACGGTAAACTTGAGCGATTCCGGGCGCACCAGCCGGATCAAGTTCAGCGCCCCGTCGAGCTTGGTTCCCAGCACGCGATCGAACGATTCGATCGTCTTGTGGCGAATCAACTTGTCCTTGATCAGGCCCGCGCCATGGATCAAGCCGACGGGGTCTCCGTACCGGCCGCGCCATTCCTCCATCACACGAGCCAGGGCCTGGGGGTCGCGCACATCGGCCGCGGAATAGGCGACGGTCGGCCCCGGCCTTGCGAAGGATCGCCAGGTTTTCGCGAACCTCGCGTGCGCGGCGAAGGGCCTGGTAGATCTTTTTCAATCTCCGCGGGGCTCGCCGGCCGTCCCTCACGCCGCAACCGGGCGTAGAACGCCGCCTTGATCTCGGCCTCGCCGGTCAGGCCTGCGTGTCGTACAATTCGCGTTCCTCGGGCAAGGGGGTCGTGCCCAGGATCAACAGCGTCGGCCGCCAGGTCCGCGCCAATTCCGTCGCGACCAGGGCGGTGATTCCGCGAGCCCCGCCCGAGATCACGACCGGTTCGCCCGGCTTCAATTCCAGCATCGACGTCGTGTGCCGAGTTGGGCTCGCAATCGTGCGTAGGCGAATTCGGCGGCCACGATCGTAGCCAACCTCCGCCCAGCCATCATGCACGACCATCTCGTCCGCCAAGTGACCCGCGATGGATTCGGTCGTCGCCTCGGGAGCAAAATCGACCACGCGGCAGCGAACCGATGGCCATTCGCGCGCCAGAGTTTTGACCAGTCCCGCGATGCCTCCCTGGCCGGGGAAAAACTCCCGGCTGCTGGCCCCCGCGCTGGCGAATCGTCCGCCCAGGGCCGTCGCCGCGACCAGGCACGCTCCGCCAAGTCGCGCGGCCTTCTCCAGGTCGGACGCTGTAGCCTTGGCGAGCAAGAATAACCCCTTCACTTCCTCGCCAACACGCTCCTCCCAATCAAACGTACTCAATTGGCCCGACCGCGCTTCCCGCAAAGCAAGGGTATGCACGATCCCCGCCAGTGGCCCGCGCGACCGAATCCGATCCAGAACGGAATCGATGGCTGAGGGTGAGGACCAGTCGACCGATTCGATTCCGACCGCCGATCCGATCGACCGGGAAACCGGCGGCCTCGAGTCGGTCAGCCAGCTTGGCGGCCACGCCGCGGCCATCGTCCCGAATCACGATCCGGCCGCCGCGGCATTAATCCCAACCGAGGATCGGGCAGGGGAGCCTCCACCACTTCGATCAGCCGGCGCAGCGTCGAGCTTTTGTGTCTGCCATTGCCGTCGGCGCCCGCGATCTCGCGCCGTTTGGCGTCCGGTTCAACCCATCGATCTGCTTGACCGTTTGTTCGGCCAACAGTCTCCGACCGCCGTCCCGGTCCTTCCGGACTATGCCCTCTGCCGTGGGCGCAACCGGCGCGGGCCCGGGTCCTCCGGCGCCGACCATGCGGTCCACGATCGCTCCCAACGTGCGGGCTTGGGTCAGCGCGTCCATCGTCTCAGTTGATTCCGTTAGATCGCTGAGACCGGGGAACTCGTCGCGGAGCTTTCCCAGGATCTCGACCCGCTTGATCGAGTCAATACCGAGATCGGCCTCCATGTCCAGCTCGAGCCCCAGTGTCTCGATCGGGTAGCCTGTCCTATCCCGGACGGTTTCAAGTAGCCGGCTGGTGATAGTCGCGCGATCTGGTTGAGGTGCGCCGGTTCCAGTCGAGGGCAGCGCTTCGACCGAGTCCCCGTCGGATGCCGCAACCATTCCAGGGTCCGGAGCGAGCCGAGAAACGGCCGTGACCACGTCGTGATCCCGAGGGGCTTGGCGATGATCGGCACGTGCTACGGCGGGCATCCCGTTCTGTGATGGCGAGCCTACGGGCAGGGGCGACGTCTCGCTCGTAGCGTGGTTTACAACTTCCGTTCGGGTGACCGGTGCCGGACGCGATGCTCCTGTACGCCCGGCCGTTCAGATACGCGAGCATCGTCGACTTCTGCACATCGAGGAACATCTGCATGGTCTGCTGGAACGACTCGATGACTTTTTCCGACCTCGGTGTTGATGCGGGAGGTGGCATGATCGTGTGTGTATCGGCCTGTCCGTTTCGTTTTGGCACGTCATGGGGAAAGGAAGTGGCGGATCCGTTCGAATGCTCGCCGGGGGAATCTTTGGCCAAACGAGGGTTCATGTTCAAGCTCGCATTTGAGTAAACGCGCGAACGAATGGTGGTGCTGAGCGCTTGGGTGGCATTTGCCGACGAGTCGATCAGCAAAGACGACGCCATGCCTAGCCGCTTCGGTTCCGGATCGTTGTGAGGCCGGGCGCGACTTCCGTTGACCAGCCAAGTCGACGGAGTCATGGCCTCGCCAATTTCTCCCGCGGGCACATTCCGCAAGTCGAGCAAGTTGAGCGATCGGCCAAGTGTCAGGCGCTCGAGCCGCAGAGGCAGTCCGCCCACGACCAGGCGCGCGATGCAGCGCAGCAACGCGGGCAGACCGGATGCGCCCGAGGAATCCGACGAAACCGCCAGGTGAGGACGATCGCCGAGGACGGACTCGACAAGTGGAGTCAGGATCGAGCCTGGTCCAACTTCAACGAAGACCCGCGCACCGTCTCGGTGCATCGCCTCGATCATATCGGCGAATAACACAGGGCCGGCGAGATGAGCACCCAGGCGGGCGGCGATCGTCGCGGTGTCCTCCGGATGCGGGGCCGCGTCGAGGTTGGAATACACCGGCCGATCCGGCGGTCGAGTCAGCAATTGCTCGCGCGAGCTGGCTTAATGGCTCGCGAGCTTCGGCGACGAGTGGAGTGTGAAACGCGCGAGGATACCGGCAACAGCCGAGCCGAAATCCCACGCGCGCCGGCCAGGTCGATCGCCTGTTTCACCGCGACGGTCGGCCCGGCGATCACGGTCTGCCGCGGCCCATTCCAGTTCGCGACCAGGACCTCGGGGACGTCGCGAATGAGTCGCCTCGACGACGTCAGGGCCAGCCAGCAGGGCTGCCATCGCACCCGACGCACCATGTCCCGCCTCATGCATGAATCGGCCGCGGGCCAGGGAGAGCTCGGCGAGCGCCGGTGCGCTCAAGACGCCGGCGGCATGGATGGCAACGAGCTCTCCATAGCTATGACCGGCCAGGACGTCCGGCTCGCAGCCGAGGTTACGGAGCAGCCGAAGCATGCCGACACACGCCGCGCCGACCGCTGGTTGGGCCACATATGTTTGCATAAGCGCTCGGCGGTTTTGCTCACGCGCGTCCTCATCGAAGGCCGGCGGCGGGAAAATGATCGGACGCCAGCGGCTGGCTTTGTTTCGCAATGAGCGCGCGGTCGAATTCCTCGAACGCTGTTCGGACTTCCGGAAACGCGAGTGCCAGCTCGCGGAGCATCCCCGGCGATTGTGCGCCTTGGCCGGGGAAGAGGAACGCGACCGGCTGGCCCGACCAAAGGGGCTGAGCGGCGTAAGTAGACCCCCCGGGGATCATCCAGGCTCGTCCGACCCTCGGCGAGCGCGGTCCTCGCCTGCGTCAACTTGTCGCGCAAGTCGTCGTGCGAACCCGCCAGGATCACCAGCTGTCGGCATGTCCGTGGTTCCGGACTTCGCCACCACGCCGGCCCTGGCCTGGATCAGCGTGTGCGATAGGTCGCCGAGAGCCGGTCTGCTGCCGGACTGCAAGGCTTGAGCCAGATGGTCGAGCTGTTCGATAAGCTGGCCAGCCTCGTGCGGCTTGCCAGACCAGGAGCTCCAGCGGCCAGTCGCGAAGCGGCGATTCGGTCTCAGCGGCGACATTTCCCTCGTAGGCCTCGAGGACTGCGTGGAAGTTGGTCCCACCGAACCCGAAGGCGCTGACTCCGGCCCTTCGTGGCCGATCGTCGTCGGCATGGAGCCAGGGCTGCGCCTGGGTACAGAGCCGGAAGGGACTTTCGGGCTGGTCGAGCTTGGGATTGGGCGCCTCGATGCCGATCGTCGGCGGCAGGACATTGTGATAAAGCGCCAGGCTCGCATTGATCAGCCCGGCCAGGCCCGCGGCGCACTTGGTGTGGCCGATCAACGACTTGACCGAGCCCAGCACGCATTGGCGATCGTGGACACCCGCCTCGCGGAAGAGCCGGCCCAGCGCCTCGACCTCGACCACATCACCCAGGGCGGTGCCCGTGCCATGGGCCTCGACGTAACCGACGGTGGCGGGCGACACCGCCGGCCTTGTTGTAGGCGCGCTCGAGGGCCCGGCTCTGCCCTTCGACACTGGGCGCGGTCAGTCCACGAGCGCGGCCGTCGCTGGAGGCACCCACCCCCTTGATCACGGCGTAGATCCGGTCCCCGTCGCGCTCGGCGTCGGCGAGCCGCTTGAGCACCAGGGCTGCCACTCCCTCGCTGATGACGATGCCATCCGCGCTCGCATCGAAAGGGCGGCAGCGCCCGCGGGGAGAAAACGCCTGAGTCTTGCTGAATGCAAGGTACGTGAATGGGTTCTGGACCGTGTCGACTCCACCCAGAATCACCATGTCGGACGCGCCGGTTTCCAGCTCCCTCACGGCCAGGGCCGCCGCGGCCAGCGAGGAGCCGCACGCTGCGTCGACGGTGTAGTTAGACCCGCCGAGATTGAAGCGGTTGGCAATACGACCCGCGGTGACGTTCAGCAAGAAACCCGGGAATGAGTCCTCAGTCCACTCCGGCAAGCAGCCCCTGACAAGACTCGATCGCACGGGTGCCACCCGTCGGCATCACCGTGTCCAGCATCGGCAGGTAGGAGCGGAAGGCGTATCCCATCGCGAGCTGCGCAGCCCCACCCCCCATACCCAGCACGACGGAAGTTTGCTCCCGACGGAACGGCCGCTCCGCGTAACCGGCGTCGGCCAATGCGTTCCGGACCACTTCCAGCGCCAGCAGTTGGGCCGGCTCGATCGAGGGAAGGCTTGAAGGCGGCATCCCGTAGCGAAGCGGATCGAACGGGATGTCAGGCAGGAATCCGCCCCACTTCGACACGATCTTGTCGGCGGCCTTCGGGTCGGAGTCGTAATAGAGCCGCCAGTCCCAGCGGTCCGGAGGAACCTCGGTAATGGCGTCGAATCCCGCGAGCGTGTTGGACCAGAACCGCTTGACATTGGCCGCGCCAGGGAGGACCGCCGCCATGCCGATGATGGCGATATCGGACGGTCGCGAAGGCTGCTCGGGGACACCGCGTGGGATTGCCGATCCCCGCCAGCTCGCGCTCCAGGAATTCCGTGCCGCCGACGCAAAGATCTCGGTGAAGTTGGGCGATCGTCGTCGATTCGTTTCGCAGCGCGGCGACCTGTCCCAGCATATAGAGGCCGTGGGTCTTCTGATATTCATCATTCACGCCGACGAGTGGCGTGCCAGGCCCCGTGCCGCGGTCGAGCCCCTTGGTGGCGACTCGGAGACGGCCGACGTTCAGGCCCTCCAGGGCCTCGCGAATTTCTTCGGTCGATCGTCCCTCGGCAACCAGCCGTTTTCTTTCCTCCTCGAATCGCGTTACAAACGGCGTGGGGCTCACCCGCACCTGGTGTCCGGGCCCGGACTCGAGCAATACGGTTTCCTGGCAGTGGAGAACCTCATCCTGAAACGGCTGAACGATTGCCCCGGTAGTAACCGCTTCCTGAGTAAAAAGATAAGCGGTCCCGACCAAGATGCCGATCTTGACCCCTCGGACGGCCAGCGACCCGGTCAGGCCTGCCACCAACGCCGCGGACCGCGCATCGTGAATCCCGCCGGCAAAGACGAGGTGGACCTGATCGGCGTGAATCCCCCGCTCGATCGCCTCGGTTACCACGTTGGTCGACTGCTCCCAAAGCACGAAGCTGGACCTCGGGCCGACGTGCCCACCGCACTCCCGCCCCTCGAGCACGAATCGGCGACAGCCGTCGCGGAGGTACTGGTCGAGTAAACCGGGAGACGGAACATGCAAGTAAGTCGCGATCCCATCGCGCTCCAGACCGGCTGCCTGGTCGGGGCGGCCGCCGGCGATGAGGGCGAACGGCGGCCGAATCTCACGGACGACGGCCAGTTGCTCGGCGCGCAGCTCCGGCGGCACAAAGCCCAGAATGCCCACACCCCAGGGCCGGCCGGCCAGCCGGACGGCGGCGTCGGTTAACAGCGTGCGCACCTCGTGTTGTCGCAAGAGCGCCAAGGCCAGAAACGGCAAGCCGCCATCGTGCGCGACAGCCGCGGCAAATGCCGGCACGTCGCTGACCCGCGTCATCGGCCCCTGAAGGATCGGGTAGCGAGTCCCATGGGCCAATGCCAGCGGAGATAATTCGTCCAGTGGACGAGCAGCCCTCGCGGCGAGGATCCCCTCGGTGATCGCCCGATCAACGGCCTGGACAATCCCACCGACCGTGACGAATTTGCGGGCCAAGTCGCTCGCAAACGCCGCGTCTTGGCCGACCGGCAGGCACTGGCTATTCTGCCAGCCGACCTCGCGATCGACAGCGCTTTCCCACGCCGCGCCTCCAGCCGCCGCGGCATCTCTCAACCGAGCGAGGGCGCTCGAACCGGGCAGCGCGAATACCCGAACTTTGGCCTCCGATCGTCGGACCGACGACCGTGGTCTCGCTGCCATCCCAGCGGGCGATCCGATCGCGCCATTCATGATCCAGTGGGGATTCTCGCGCCAGCAACAGCGCTCCATCGAGCACGACCCCCGCCGCGCCCGCTGCCACGCAGCCCGCCGCGACTTTTGGCCCAACCCCACCGCGCACCCAGACCGGCAGAGCGCTCGCGGCCAAGGCCCGTTGTAACAAGACGAAGGAAGACTCCGCTCCTCCCCACCCACCCGCTTCGTGACCAGCCACGATCAGCCCCGACACTCCGGCGGCGATCGCTCGCAGCGCCTCGTCGTGCGTTGTCACTTCGCCGATCACCGTCCGGTACGCTTGCCGAATCGCCAGGACCGCCGCGTCGAATCGTCCGTCGGTACTGCGACACACCGGGATACAAACGACCGCCGGCTCGATAGTTTGTCGCGTAAGCCATGATCCATCGAGGACTTGCGCTGCAAGGACCCGAACACCCCACCGATTTGTTTTCAACCGGTCGAGCCGCGCGAAGACGGGAAGCGGATCCGTACTGGGATTGGCACAGAGATCGATTATCCCCAAAGCGGATGCCCGGCAAGCCGCCGCGACAACTCCAATCCCCTCTAGACCTTTGGGTGCGAGGGCCAGAAGCCGTGGGAGGGTTGGAGTTGTCACCGTTGCGTGCTCCTTTGGTTAGCGTAATCTGAAGGAAATATATCAGATAGAAGTGAGTGGGGAAGACTTAAACAACGTAGACTACAGAAGTCGTAACGATTAAATGGGGAATGACGAAGAATTAAAATAACTATCACGAGTCGCCGAAGTGGCACGGAATTCGCGCGGCGAGCACGCGATGTGCCAGTTTTCCGAATCCGCACGGTTGTTCAATTCTCATGCCCAATAGCCGATCCGCGAGCTGTCTGATGCGGACGGAAGTACAGGGAATGACAATTGCACGGAATCTGCCGATGAGCTTTACGACAAAAGATGGTAAGGTCCCTCCGCGTCGAGAGTTTCTGAGAACACTATTACATGGATTGACAGGGCCGTTCACAAGGGAGAAACCTATGGCGGCGAACGCAGGACGGAACAACGTGTCGCTGCAACTCCTTATTCGCGTGATTGTTACGCCCGTTGTCTTGTTGACCGGCGCGATCGGCGCCAGTGCTGCATCGGAGTCGGGGATCGCGGTCCTGCTGGCAAATCATGCCGTGGGGTGGACCCAGCCCAAGCTCGTTATGCTTGCAACCGGGTACGCGGGTGACCGATAAGCCGCCGGACGGGTTGGAGTCATCTGGTTGTCAAATCGCTTCCGCGCCTCGCCTCAGGCGATCGGCGAAACTCTACCGACAGGCGCGTCGAAGACCGCGACTTTGTTCCGAACAGTCATTCTGGCTGACGTTCAAGCCGTTGGACACGGATGAGAAAGACTTTGCGCTGAGACAGATCGGACTGGGCATCTGCGTTCCCGAGGATGAGGATCACGACATGGTCGTCACCGGGAATCGTCTGGATGCACTCGGGCTTCGGTTCACGCACGGTTCAAAAGATGGTGCTCGATGCCGCCGAGGCCGAACTGGCGGAAGGCCGGATCATCGCCCGGACTGCCACATTCGCGCTTGTTCCGCTCCCCGACCACCCAGCTTCTCGCAGGCAAGCACCGCAGCGTCGACATCTATTACGCATTTTGCGTGGAGCGAACGACCGGACGCCTTCGAGTCGGCGTCTGGTCCATGCCCACCGATTCAGAACCGCGACAGGCCCCGGCGCAACTGGTCAGGCTGGGCGCGAATCCCGTCTATCATTGTGACATTGATGTGCACGCGAAGCGGATTCTGGGTACCGTCCCCTATTCGTGGTCGTTCGCAATGAAGTCACTTCCTCCGGGACGTTCCCTTCGCGTCCCCGCCGAGCTCGGTGAGATCATCGCGACGACGGCCCGCCGCCCGAAGGACGCCGACACCGAAGAGCTCGAACGCCTGCTCATGGAAACGCTGTCAACAGCCCCGGATACCGAGAAAGTCGGCGTCAGAACCACGGCCCCACCGAGGTAAACTGCGCGTGCGTGCGCCAATAGGGATGAAGGCTTTTCGTGTCTAAGGGCCGGTCACGAGTTCGGCGCCCGGCAAACGGTGTCGCGCCCTCTCGTGAGCGGCGGCTAAACCTGTCCGTCCTCCGAGCAAATCGACTCCATTTCAAATCGTCCAGTTTCCCGTATCCTTACGACTTAGGGATCGAGAATCCGTCGCGCATCGAATAGTTGATCGCACGGCCTGTTTTCCGCATGGACGGGACAGAGTCCTCGAAGATAAGCCCGCAATCCCAGTTCCGCCAGAGCCGCTGACGACTCCGCCGGACGCATTCCCCGAGTTTATACCGCCTCAATTTGGCGCGATACGACCAGATGGTCCGGGCCGGCACGATCGGTGAAAACGTCTGGGTCGAACTCATCAAGGGTCTCTTGGCGGCCAAAATGGCTGGGAACCACCAGGGCGTGCACGTGTCACTTTGTCGCAGGTCTTGGCAGAGTTTCGCTGTACGCATATATCACATTTGTTGCTAATAAAGTACGTAAATGGGCATAAAACTGTGGCGGAAATGCGACGCATTGCGTGAATACCGCGAAATATACCGAACAACATAATAACCTATCCCTCCCAAAGATTGCTTATCATGATAAGTGCGCCTGTGATGAGCCCCGACTGGTCGTCAACGATGACAAAAATGAACGTAACGCGATATTTGACTAGCGAACCCGGGTACGGTCCGTTACATTACATCGGTCTGTCCGTAAGGCCAGGCTCGGGCCGCTGTAAGACGGTCTCAGAATTGTCGGTAGTTGACTCCGCTTGAAGCGGACGACGTCAGCCGCAAAGCCCCTGGCTTGAGTCAGAGGTATCTTACTGGGCGAGCGAGGTTGCAGTCTTAGATCGCCCAAGTGTGCGAGGTCGCACAGAAATACTTTTTATTTACATGTAGAGAAGGAGCATCGATGAGCCAACTTTCGAGGCGGTTCGTGCTGCCAATCGCGGTTCTGGGCGTGGTGGCCGGGGCGATGGGGCATGCGAGGGGGGCGGTGGTCGGCTACGTCAACAACCCGACCACGAATTCTACCGATTTCGCCACAGGGGTGGCTGGCCTTGGTGGGACGCTCAATACCGACGTTAACTTCAGTACCGTGCCCTTGGGCACTCTACCGAACAACTTCTACCTAGGTTCCGACGGGGTCACTCTCACCCCCTCTGACTCCACGATCAATCAGGTCCTTTTCGGGGCCGGACCAGGCCAGGGCAATACTTTCACGGGACCACTCTCGTCCGGTGAGGGGCTGCACGCCGCCTCGAATTACCTCTATTCGCTGTCACCAGGATCAGGGACCAGCAGTCTGACAATTTCCTTCAACACCCCGGTCCTGGGTGTTGGGCTCTACACCATCGACTATTTTGGACCGGAGGCCGGGACGAACACATTGAGCATCACGGCATTCACTGGACCCAACGGAACCGGCACCAACCTGGGCACGTTCACAGGAGTCCATGCGAACTTCCAGATGAATTTCCTGTATTTCCTCGGCCTGACCAGCAGTGCTGGGGACATTGGTTCGGTCGTCTTTAGCAGAAGTTCGGATTTCACCGGGGATAATCTCGGAATCGGCACGATCGAATTCGCTTCGGCGGGGTCGGTCGTCCCCGAGCCATCCAGCTTAGTTTCGGCCAGCATTGCCGGCCTCTTGGGCCTCGGTTACGCTTGGCGTCGGCGAAAGTCGAGGCTCGCCGCCTGACGGGTGGCATCCAGCATCCCAGTCGCCGCTGCCTGAACGCCCTAAACGGATATTGACGAAGAAGTTGCCAGGAACCGTTCTTGAAATCCCCGAACGAAGCAACGGTTCCTGACATCTTTTTACCACCTTCAATCGAGTCATCTCAAATCAGAGCGTGTAATCACTGCGGATAAACAGTGAGTTCCGACGACCGCACTATCACCGGCAAGTCCAACGTTATTATGGTCGTGGAATGAAGATAGATCCCAAGGCTCAACCTCGAGCCTCTTGCACCGAGCATTCACGGACGCTGTGGGCAACAAGGAACTCGCCTCGGCCGGATGGCCCAGAACGCGCTCGATGCTCGGAAACGACATGCGCCCCAGTGCCCCCTCGCGCCGCATTCGCGGCCTATCCGAAAACTCCGACAGAACACACAAAGGCAGGCTCATTTTTTCTGGGTTCGAGCGAGCTCACGGCGCAGGCTGCGGATTTGGTCCTGGGCGGCCACGCTGAACTTCGAGCGCAAGATCGGGTGCGCCCTGGAACCACTCATTCGGTTCGTGGAAAGCCATGTGCATTTCGACCAGGAGGGCACCTGGTTTGAAGGCGACGCGACTCATCTTCGCATAGCTGATTCCGCCCGGATATGGCTTTACCGAGGCTCCCCCTTTCGTGGCTCCCGCTGTCGTGAGCTCTTTCCAGCCGTTGCGGTTCGGCCCCTCTTTGGCGAAGGCGGGGTCGGTCTGTGAGGCGATCACAATCGACTCATTCGATTGCGAAGCCACGACGTGGTTCGTCACTTCAAAGTCGATTCGGCCGAGTAGGCGCGCGTGCACATGGGCGTACCAGGTTTTCTGATCGGTCGCCGTGGCCGCGGGCTCAATTCCAGCCCGTTGAATTTCATCGGGCTTAAGGAGCCGAGTCTGGAACCACATATTGCCCACCTCGACTTCTTTCTGGTCGGTGCGAGCCGCCTCTTGGGTGAGATCGACCGGCTTGAGGTCTGAGTAAACCACGAACCAGAGATCGACGGCCCGGATCATTCCGCCGGACGTCTTCACATCACGGACTTTGATGATGTATGGCGCCGTCACCGACGGGCGAAACATATCCTCCAGAGCTTGATCGGAACCGGCCACTTCCCGCAGGGCGGTGCGCTGGGCGTCGGCATCCTGGCCGTCCATGATTCGCGGTGGCGGCAATAGGAATTTCTCGCCGCCGACCTTAAGACCTTGATCGAGCAACTGGGCATACACCGCGTTGTGGCTGTGGGCCGCTTCGATACGAGGTTGGCCCGACAGGCACGCCGCGAGAAGAAGTGTGAATATTGGCATGGTCGTCGTTCAGGTTATTCCGTTTGCAGCGGTATTGCCGACAAGTTTGGCAGCAAGTGAGTCGATACTAAGAGAGTACCATCGCCACGGGCCTGGGATTAACTTTGCAAAACAGGTGCCGGAATGCCAGCTTTCGTCGAGATCGACCGATTCCGCCGACGATCCGTGTCTATCGGCTCGTTGTTGCTTGCAGTGCTGGTATTGGCTGGCTGCGGCCATGTGATCCCGGTGGCAGCCACATTCAAGGGCGATGCCGGAATTGTGGCCGATGCGAACGTTCGTGGCGCGCTCGAGGTCAAGATGCCGTCGGCCATCGAGGTGAAACTTCCCTCAGCCGTCGACCCGGGCGAGATGACGGCTACGGTCGTTCGGCCGGGCAAATCGGCCGCTCGGATCGCACTGATCGATGTGGACGGCCTCTTGCTCAATCAAAACTTCGGCAGTCTCTATTCGGTCGGCGACAATCCGTTGGCCTCGTTCCGCGACAAGCTCGAAGCCGCCGCGCACGACCCGCGGACCGTAGCGGTCGTGCTCCGAATCAATAGTCCCGGCGGAAGTGTCACCGCCTGTGATATCATGGCCGAGGAGTTGCGTCGATTTCGGGTCGAGACCCGCAAACCGGTCGTCGCCAGCCTGATGGATCTTGCCACGTCGGGTGCCTATTTCATCGCCGTCGAGAGCGATCGGATTGTGGCACATCCCACGTCACTGACCGGTGGTCTGGGGGTCGTGTTCAATCATTTCAACCTCCAAGACGCGATGGCCCAGCTCAACCTGGTTGCGAACCCGGTGAAGGCTGGCTCCAAGATCGACATGGGTACGGTGACCGCTCCCTTGGACGAGGAAACGCGAAAACTCTTTCAGCAGATTGCGGATGCCTATCGGGATCATCTCCAGCGTCGAGTCAAGGAGCGCCGCACCGAGATGACCGTCGCGCGACCACCAAGCCGTGCAGGATGGTCGAGTCCTTCTGGCTTCGCAAGCTCAGGTTCTCCACCTGGTCGATCGGCTCGGTTACCTGCACGAAGCAATCACCGAGGCCGAACACCTCGCGGGCATCGCCGGCGCCGAAGTCGTGCTCAATCACCGCACGGGCTACCCGGCGCATTCGCTCTACGCGATCACCCCGTCACCGGCTCCCTTGACGGAAGCCATCCCGTATCAGCTACCCTGGGCTCGATCGTTCCAAGCTTCCGGCATTTCTTTACTTATGGCAACCCGATCCAACTTTGCCACGCCTGGGCGCACGCTGATGGAGGTCGATCCCTGGAACGGACGTGAGCCCCAGCCATCCGAGTGGCCGGTGCTGGTAACCGGCGCCGGTGGTTTCGTCGGCGGGCACGTGGCGCGTGAGCTGGCGAGTGCGGGACATGCGGTGCGCGGCTTATTGCGTCGTCCTCCGCAAGTCGAGGACGCTGATCCTCCGATCGAATGGTTGATCGGCGACCTCTTGGATGCCGAAGTGCGGCGCCGGGCTCTGGCCGGCGTCCGCGCGGTCATTCACACGGCAGGCTGGGTTTCTCTCGGCGCCGATCACAAGAACGTCAGCCAGAGCGTCAACGTGGACGCCACACGCCAATTGCTGGCCGAATCCGTCCAGGCGGGCGTCGAGCGGTTTGTCTACACGTCCACCGTTATACACCTTGGCTTCCGGCACTCAGCAGCAACCAGCGGATGAGTTCTCACCGTGGAATCTTCAGTCGGTCGACTCGGCATATACCCGGACGAAGCGACAGGCCGAGCGCCTGGTCCTTGAAGCCAGTCAGCCGCGGCTTCTCGACGATCGCGCTCTGTCCGGGAATGGTTCTCGGACCACGGGACACCAAGCCGACATCAACCAAGATCGTTCGAGAGTTATCGCGCGCGCTCGTCGCCCCCCTTCCTGGTGGCGGAATTCCGATCGTCGACGCGTGCCTGCTGGCCGTGGCACATCGCCGAGCCGTGGTAGCAGGCGGAGCCGGCCGGCGTTACGCCGTGGTCGGACCGTACCTGAGCTATCGCGACATGGCCGCTCTCGTGTCATCGATCACGGGCCATCCGCGATGGGTCCTTCCCCTTCCTGATCGGCTGGAACGACTGGTTTCTTCTCCGGTGGAATGGGTCGCACCCTGGGTACGAAGAGCGTGGCCCGACCTGTCCCGACAACTCGTCGCGGGTGGGTTCCTGGGACTGCACGTGAGCGGTGAGCGAGCGAACGTGTGCTTCGGCCTGGTACACCCGCCGGCGATCGACTCGATCTCGAGAAGTCTGTAGCGGCTAGACACACAAGCAAGAGTCGTGCGGCGGCGCCATTGCGGACACGCAGGACATCGCGACTCGCGAGGAAGTCCAGAACTCCGTTCAAGTACGAGAAGAACCCTCTTTTATCCGACCCGAACATCTGTCAAGATTGCACAACTTGCGGGCGACCGTTGCAAATCGGCAGAAAACAAAATACGTTCAAGCGACTTTCGTACCCGTGACTTTTGCAAAAGTCGCCCGCGATCATTGTGTCGACGCGACTCGGACCTGAATTCGCAACTGGCTTTGGAGACGAACCCGATGCTGCCCAAGAAACTGATCGTGGAGTTCATTGGTACGTTTTTCCTGGTATTCACGGTGGGAATGACCGTCAAGGCTCCGGACGGAGCGGGAGCTCTCGCCGCGCTGGCGATCGGCTCGTCGTTGATGATCATGGTCTATGCGGGTGGCCATTTTTCTGGCGGCCACTACAACCCGGCAGTAACGTTGGGTGTGACGCTGCGGGGCAAATTGCCCTGGTCGGAAACATTTCCTTATTGGGGCGCCCAGTTCTTGGCCGGAGCCGTGGCGGCGGCGATCGTGTTGTTCATCAAGGCCTCAGGACCAGTGCCACCGACTCCCGGTCCGTCTGTTGAATACGGACTGATTGCCAAGGTGTTGGTTGAGTTCCTGTTCACCTTTGCGCTGGTTTATGTCGTACTGAACACGGCGACGGCCAAGGGGACCGCGGGCAATTCGTTCTATGGACTGGCGATCGGGTTTACCGTGGTGGTTGGAGCGTTCGCGGTCGGACCGGTTTCGGGCGGGGCGTTCAACCCGGCCGTCGGGCTCGGCGTGACCGTAATGGGCTTGGCTGGCATTTCCAAACCTGATCATCTATCTCATCGCCGACTTCGCGGGTGGCGCCGCGGCCGCGTACTTGTTCAATGCACTCGACATGGGCGGCGACAAGATCTGACCGAGTAGGAGGGCGAGGCTCTGTTGGAGCCTCGTTCCGGATTAATGCCTGATCTGGCGACCGATTGCGATGACGGTACCGGGCTTTCCGATGACTCTTCGTTCGACCGCGCGATGATGGGACGTGCCCTTGAGCTGGCGAGAGAGGCACGAAACCTGGGCGAGGTTCCGGTCGGCGCCGTGGTGGTGCGCGCCGGCCGGATCATTGCCCAGGCTTTCAATCTGAGGGAAACCCTTCACGATCCGACGGCCCATGCCGAGCGGCTGGCCCTGTCCTGGGCAGGTCAGTCGCTCCAGTCGTGGCGACTTGATGATTGCGTGCTGTATGTCACTTTGGAACCGTGCGCCATGTGTGCCGGCGCGATCGTTCAAAGCCGGATTGCTCGATTGGTCTACGGCGCGGCCGATCCCAAGGCGGGCGCTGTGCCAGTCTGTATCGCCTGGTATCCGACCGGCGATTCAACCATCAGGCCCGGATCACGGCCGGTGTGCTCGGCCGGGAATGTGGCGAAATCCTTATAGAATTCTTTCAGGATCGTCGAGCTTTTCGTAAGCTAGAGCGAGGTTCGCCCGAGCAACCGACGGAGGGGTGCCTGAGTGGTTGAAAGGGCCGGTCTCGAAAACCGGTGTACCGGTTCCCGGTACCGTGGGTTCGAATCCCACCTCCTCCGCTATCGAGTCCGAAATCGCGTAGGCTGGCTGCCGTAGACTTTCACTGATTCGGTCCTTTCGTGCGTTCCACCAGCGTACCCCGATCCGTTATTCCCGAAGAACGGACAACACAGGAGTCTCCGTGCCGGCCGAGATTCTCGATGGACGAGCCCTGGCGCAACAAGTTCGGACGCAGGTCTCCGTTGAGGCCGCCGAACTGACGTGCGCACACGGGCGTGATACCGGGCTTGACGGTCATCCTGGTGGGCGACGATCCGGCGAGTCAGGTCTACGTTCGCAACAAAGAGAGCGCGTGCAAGGCGGCCGGGATGAAGGGGAGCGTGCTGCGGCTGCCCGCCGCGACGACCCAGGCCGAGCTGCTGGCCACGATCGATCACCTGAATGAGGACCCGACGGTGCATGGAATCCTCGTCCAGCTTCCTCTGCCCTCAGGGATCGACGAGCACGCCGTCGTCCAGCGGCTCTCGCCGCTCAAGGATGTCGACGGCTTACATCCGTTCAATCTCGGCCTGCTCGCTCAGGGACGCCCGCGATTTGTGCCGTGCACGCCGCTGGGCGTCCGCGAACTCTTGATCCATGGCCGGGTCGAGACGCGGGGGGCCAATGCCGTCGTCCTCGGCCGATCGCAGCTCGTGGGTAAGCCGATGGCGCTCTTGTTGCTTCAAAAAGGCGAAGGCGGTGACGCGACCGTGACCGTTTGCCACACCGCGACCCGCGACGCTCCGGCGATCGCCAGGCAAGCCGATATCCTGGTCGTGGCGATGGGCCGGCCCGAGCAGGTTACCGCCGATTGGGTCAAACCCGGGGCCGTGGTCATTGACGTGGGAATCCACAAGCGGCGCAGGACGGAAAGCTGTGCGGCGACGTCCATTTCGAGAGTGTCGCCAACGTGGCTTCGAGGATCACGCCGGTGCCCGGTGGCGTCGGCCCATTGACGATCGCCATGCTGTTGCGAAACACACTGCACGCGGCAAGACTGGCGTCGGCGACCCGGACTGCCAGTCCACTCTGCCATTCGAGGGACCGTACACCGTGATCAAACTGGGCATCTGCAACGAACTATTCGAGGATTGGCCGTTCGATCGCGTCTGCCGAACCGTCAAGGAGATCGGCTACGACGGCCTGGAGATCGCTCCCTTTACCCTGGCGCCGCTCATCACCGACCTGAGTCCCGCGCGCGGCGCGAGCTCAAGGCGATCGTCGAGGACGCCGGTCTGCGCACGATTGGTCTGCACTGGCTGTTGGCCAAGACCGAGGGCTTCTATCTCACATCGCCCGACGCCAACGTTCGCCGCGCGACCGGCGATTATCTGATCGCCCTGGCCGAGGCGACCCACGATCTGGGCGGCACGCTCATGGTTCTGGGTTCGCCCAAACAGCGTAACCTTTTGCCGGGAGTGACTTACGATCAGGCGGTCCGCTATGCGGTCGAGCGTGTTCCAGCGCGCGATGCCCGCGATCGGGGCGCCGGGCGTCAATCTCTGCCTGGAGCCATTGGCACCCAACGACACCGACTTTCTCAATACGTGTGCCCAGGCGATGGAGGTGATCCGACGAGGTCAACCATCCTCACTTGAAGCTGCACCTGGACGTCAAGGCACAGAGCAGTGAGCCGTCCGCCAGCGTCCCCGAGCTGATCGGACGTTATGCGCGCGTTCGCCGGCCACTTCCACGCCCAGGACGTGAACCTGCGTGGCCCTGGGATGGGACAGGTCGATTTTGAACCAATCATGCAAGCTCTCGTGGATGCCAATTACGAACGATGGGTGTCGGTCGAGGTTTTTGACTTTTCACCAGGAGCCGAAGAGACGGCGCGGCGGAGCATCGAGTGCTTGAAACGGGCAATTGCGCAGTTGGCTGCAGGGCGGTCGAGCGGTCGTGAGGCAAAAGCCGTCCGGACTTGCGAGGAGTTTTGGGGTGCTCTAAGATACATGAAGGTTGAGTGAGAGATGGTGAGAGAAGAGCCTCCACCGAGTGGTGCCGGAAGCATTGCCGTTGACCGCGTCCGTCCGGCGTTGGGGAAACTCGGTCCTTCTGAGTGACTGGCTCGTCGCTGTCGTTTCGGATTTTTTCTCTTCAGTTTCCCCACGAGGCATAATGGCTCCACTGGCGGAGAATCTGGCTCGCTTGACGCGAGCTTCCCGCCGGCAGCGCGAGGTCATTGCCTCGGTCCCGCGGAGCATGCTTATAATCCCCTCGGGGGATGAAAGGATAAGGGATGCCATCGGGTAAGGACGGTACGGGCGGTGGCTCGGGGAACGGGGGAAAACGGAATGGTGGTGGCAATATGAGCTCGGGAACCACGAGCGGCGCCAAGAAAAATGCGTTTTGCTCGTTCTGCCGCAAGAGCTATCGGGACGTGGGCCCACTCGTGGAAGGCCCTGGCGACGTTTACATTTGCGGCGATTGTATCGAGCTTTGCTCGTCGATCCTCGACCAGGAGCGTCGGCGCCGCGGCGTGCCCAAAACCCTGTTCACGGATATTCCGATCCCTCGCGAAATCAAGGAACAGCTCGACTCGTACGTGATCGGCCAGGAGCGGGCGAAACGCGTGTTGTCGGTGGCCGTGCACAACCAC
Organism: uncultured Planctomycetota bacterium; assembly: GCA_963779785.1. Taxonomy (GTDB): domain Bacteria; phylum Planctomycetota; class Planctomycetia; order Isosphaerales; family Isosphaeraceae; genus CAVRFS01. The sequence continues at coordinate 4,623 of CAWAAW010000062.1, read as the reverse complement.
TACAAGCGGCTGGTTCATGCCGAGGATACCGAGACCGAGATCGAGCTGGACAAGTCGAACATCCTGCTGATCGGGCCGACGGGCTGCGGTAAGACCCTGCTGGCTCGGACCTTGGCCCGAGTTTTGAACGTCCCGTTCGCGATCGGCGACGCGACGACGTTGACCGAGGCCGGCTACGTCGGTGAGGACGTCGAGAACATCTTGCTCAAGCTCCTGCACGCGGCCGATTTCGATCTCGAGGCGGCCCAGCGGGGAATTGTGTATATCGACGAGATCGACAAGATCGGCAAGACCACGCACAACGTCTCGATCACGCGCGACGTCTCCGGTGAGGGAGTCCAGCAAGCCCTCTTGAAGATGCTCGAGGGCACCGTCGCCAACGTGCCGCCTCAAGGGGGACGCAAGCATCCCGAGCAGCAGTATATCCAGATGGACACGACAAACGTTTTGTTCATCTGCGGTGGAACCTTCGTGGGGCTGGAGAATATCATCGCTCGCCGTGTGGGTCGCAAGACGATTGGCTTCGGCAGCCAGACTCAGGCCGAGCAACACACCGACCTGGGCGAGCTGCTGGGCAAGGTGACTTCCGACGACCTGCTCGAGTTCGGCATGATCCCCGAGTTCATCGGCCGATTGCCGGTCATCTGTCCGTTGATGCCGCTGGACATCAGCGCGCTCATGCAGATCATGACCGAGCCGAAGAACGCCCTGGTCAAGCAGTACCGCCGGTTCTTCGAAATGGAAGGGGCCGACGTCGAGTTCACCGTCGAGGCCCTGCACGAAATCGCCAAGATGGCCAAGGCCAAGGATACCGGTGCTCGCGGACTGCGATCGATCGTCGAGGACATCATGCTCGACATCATGTTCGAGCTCCCCGATCGTGCCGCCAAGGACAAGGGGAAGTTCGTGGTGACACCGGAGGTCGTCCGCAAGGAGAAGAGCCTGTTCGACACGCCTCCCCTGGCCATCACGGCCAAGTCGTCCTCATCGGCAAGCTCCGCGGCCGCTGAACGCGAGCGGAAGAAGGAAAGTGCGTGAGCCGATCGGAACGCTCATGGTTTCGATTCGAGTTGAGCGATTTCGATCGGCATTCAATCTCAGGTCGAAATCATGAGCACTGTTGAACGCACCGAGCCCAAGACACTTCCGCCACTGATGGACGGGCAGCACCTCGACCAGCCCACTTTCCACGAACGCTATGAGGCGATGCCCGACGGAACCTGGGCCGAGCTTGTGGGAGGAAGGGTCTACATGCCTTCACCGGTTCGCAATGAACATGGGGAATATGACGAGGACGTCGCCATTTGGATCGGGTCTTTACAAGCGATCCACCAAGGGATTGCGCAGCGGAAAGAACTCGACGGTCATCCTGGGTCGCTTCGGCGAGACACAACCGGACGGTCACCTGCGAATTCCGGAGGAGCTCGGAGGCCAGACCCACATCGAGCGCGGTTTCATCGTGGGTGCGCCGGAGCTCGTCATCGAGATCGCCCGTTCCAGCCGATACTACGACTTGAACGGGAAGAAAGCCGAGTACGAGGAGGCAGGAGTCCAGGAGTATATCGTCGTCGAGCTGGACCCTGATCGCGTTCATTGGTTCATCCGCCGCGGCGATCACTTCGAGGACCTATCGCCCGGCGCCGACGGGATTTACCGATCGGAAGCGTTCCCCGGTTTATGGCTTGATCCTGTTGCACTCCTGAACGAAGACCTCGACCGACTGAGTGAGGTCCTGGAACAGGGCCTGGCGACTCCCGAACACGCGGACTTCGTGGCGAAGCTCGCCGCCGCCCGCGAAGGGAGGAAGCCTCAATGAGCACGGTCGACCGTACGCAACCGAAAACCCTCCTGAAACCGCTGGTGGCCGGCCAGCGCCTTTCCCAGCCCACTTTTCACAGACGCTACGAGGCGATGCCGCCGGAAACCCGGGCCGAGCTGGTCGGAGGAGTTGTGTACATGCCGTCTCCCATGAGCTGGGACCATGGAAAAGAGAGCCGAATCGTGAGCGGGTGGTTGGATCGGTATGAACGATTCACTCCGGGCGTTGAAGGAGGCGATGGTCCAACCGTCAAGCTCGATGGAAAAGGAGAGCCTCAGCCAGATCACCTTCTGCTCATCGCGACCGACGCGGGCGGCAAGTGCGGTTTGGATGAAGACGGCTATCTTACGGGCGCGCCCGAGCTGATCGTCGAAGTCGCTCGATCCAGCCGCGAGTTTGACTTGAACGCCAAGAAAAACGACTACCAGCGGGCCGGGGTTTTGGAGTACGTCGTGGTCGAGTTGGATCCGAACTGCATCCACTGGTTTGTCCGCCGCGGCGACCATTTCGAGGACCTACTCGCGGGACCAGACGGGATCTATCGTTCCGAAGTCTTCCCGGGCTTGTGGCTCGACGCCGCCGCGATCTTTGCCCGAGACCACGACCGCCGTGACGAAGTCCTCGAGCGGGGTCTGGCCTCACCCGAACACGCGGCCTTCGTGGCGAAGCTCGCCGCCGCCCGCGAAGGGGGGAAGCCTCAATGAGCACGGTCGACCGTACTCAACCGAAAACCCTCCTGAAACCGCTGGTGGCCGGCCAGCGCCTTTCCCAGCCCACCTTTCACAAACGCTACGAGGCGATGCCGCCGGAAACACGGGCCGAGCTGGTCGGAAGAGTTGTGTACATGCCGTCTCCCTTGAGTCTAGATCACGGCGAAGAGGACAATGACGTCAGTGGATGGTTGTTTCTTTATAAGCTTTCTACGCCAGGGGTTAGCGGTGCGAATAATGCGACCGTGAAACTCGACCGCAAGGGCGAACCTCAACCCGACTGTCAGCTCCGGATTCCGAAGGAATTGGGTGGTCAGAGCTACGTCGACGATGAGGGTTACGTTGCCGGTGCGCCGGAGTTGGTCGTCGAAATCGCTCGCTCCAGCCGCTATTTCGACTTGCACGCCAAAAAGGCCGACTACGAACGGGCAGGAGTCTTGGAGTACGTGGTCGTCGAGCTGGATCCGGACCGGATTCACTGGTTCATTCTCCGCGGTGATCGTTTCGAGGATTTGCCGCCCGGTCCGGACGGAATCTATCGTTCCGAGGTCTTCCCGGGATTGTGGCTCGATGCGAACGCCCTCTTTGCCGAGGATCGGCGCCGGCTGATCGGGGTCTTGAAACGAGGCCTGCGCACACCCGAGCATGCGGCCTTCGCGGCGAAGCTGGCCCAGGCTAAAGGCCTTCACAGGAAGGAGCGGAGGAAACGAAGGAAACCCGAGAAGTAAACAATCGTAGCGCATTAGTATTAATACGTTTAATCTGTTTTTCTTTCGTCTTCGCTCCCCTTCGTTTCCTCCCGTGAAGGATCATCTCGGCTCGTTCCTCAAGATCCGAGCTTCTTCCCGCAGCATTTTCTGGACTCGGTTCATAGCCACGAAGACGTGGGCCACCGGGATCTGGAGCTTTCGAGCGGCGTCCACTCCAGAAAGTCCCTCGACGACAGTGAGATGAAAGGCCTGCCAGGTCGTGGGCTTGACTCGCTTCTTGACGCGATGCATCGCCAGCTCGAGCAACTCCGCGTCGAAGGCGTCCTCGATCTGGCGTTCCAGATCGGACCTGGCCGCGGACGAGTCGGCGATCAGCTCGATCGGCCCTGCGTTCCGGCCGGGGTCTTTGGCGCGGTCGGCGAGGAAATCGCACCAGGCATTCTTGGTCACGGTCTTCAGCCAGGCACGGAAGCTGCGCGCGGGATCGTACTGGAACTTGCGAAGCGCGGCGAACAGTTTGACGAGGACCTCCTGCGCCACGTCGTCGGAATCGGTGGCTTGCAGACCCCAGGTCAGACACCACGCGCGAATTCGCGGCTGGTAGCGCTCGACGAACAAATCCCACGCCTGCGGGTCGTCGGGTTTTTTCTGGAGCCGCTCAAGCAAAGTGATCGAAGTGTCGGTATCGCGCTCCGCCGCCATCGGCGCGCCCTCCCAATTGGTCGTTCGGGACGGCGCACTTTAACACATCCGAGCAAGCGCGGGAATCCAGTTGCCGGCTGGCGATCACCGCCTGCTTTTGGGGAGCGAAACCGCGAACACCAGGTGGTTCGCCCGCTCGCCCCATCCCTGGCCCGACGAAAACTCGGCCGTGCAGCACTTAACGCTTCCGAGCAGGTTTATTCCGCGAACTGCCTCTCATTAGCGGTCAACTGAGGAACGCAGGAGACGCAGGAGACCAGAAAACCCATAAGCTGGGTAACACTGCGGCCGTTCTCAATGATCGCGTTCACCGGGCGAGGCCCGCGATGATCGTATACGACACTCAGATTTTCCGTGCCTTGTTCCGCCGGCAAATTAGTCTCCTTGCACGCACTTCGTTACCTTCGTTTCCTTCTGTTCAAAACGCATTTGCAGCAGGGAGAATCGTCGGCGCATGGTGCAGGCAGAATCTTGGAACAGAAGCAAACGAAGTTAACGAAGATCTTGGTGTGGATTGAACCGGGCCATTTCGTCTCTGGGCGATTCCTGTTTTCCTGCCTTCCTTGCGTTCCTGATGTCGTTTGCGCAGTGACTCCTGACCGAGAGGGCAACAGATCCGCCCGTACGCGTAACCCGAGGATGTCAGAATTATGCCTGGTTTTCATCAGCCCACCGCATCCCT
>CAWAAW010000061.1:0-27446 GCA_963779785.1 uncultured Planctomycetota bacterium | reverse complement strand
CATGACCAGCGAGACCCGCTCACCCCTTACCCTCACCGCATTTGGGGAAAGGGACTGGTTGCGGGGGGAACCGCTTGGTTATCGCGGTTTCGCCTCGCAAAACGATGGTCGTGATCGGCAAGAGGGCTCCCAGAATGGAGCCCCGCATTACGATCGAGTATGCCCACCGGCGACGCAGTGCGACGACGCTATGCAGCATTTCCAGGAGACCATGCAGACGTTCCTTCAAACTCAAAAGGAAGTCATGGCAGCCTACCTGGGCGCACCCATCGGCAATCTTTTCGAGTCGCCGCACCTGGACGAGGAGGAACCAATTCTCGTTCCCGCCAACGGACGCGACTATCCACAGGATTGGGCGCCCCTCTCGTCTTTCGTCGACACACCGAATTTCGAGCCAGGTGTGACCATGACCTCCGGTTCACAGCCCGGCCCTTGGGCCGGCGAGCTGACCCGGCTGGTTTGCGGGTCCGAGGTCGAAACCGTCCTCGTCCTCGACAGTCGGAACGATCCACTCGCCGAGCATCACACGCTGGGCGGACGCCGAACTTCCGCACTCGATCCCAACCTGAAAGGTCTTCCCGTGCTGCCCTTCGTCGCGATGGCGGAGATGACCGCTCAGGTGGCTGCTCTTGTGGTGACACCCGGTCTGTTCCTGACGGGACTCGAGCAGGTGCGCGCTCACAAGTGGGTACGTTACGAAGAGGCGCCGGTTTCCCTGTTTCTTCGAGGCGAGCGGGTTTCGGGCAACGGTGACGAACGGGTCTGGGTCGGCATCTTCAATCGGGGAGTGGAGGGAAGGGAGGAGGCTTCGCGACCCGTTTTCGAGGCGGTCGCGATCTTCGGCGAGTCTCTCCCGACTCCGCCCGAGGCTTCCCAATGGGGCCTGGACAATCCTCGTCCGAGTCGATTTACCGTTGATTCCGTCTATGGTGATGGTTGGCTCTTTCATGGCCCGCCACTCCAGGCACTGGCTCGCATCGGCCCGTTCTCTGAACAAGGGATCGATGGGGCAATACGTGTCCTGCCCTGGGAACCGCTGTTGAAGGCCGGGCAATCACCGAGATTTCACATCGACCCGATTGTCCTCGACGTCTTCACGCACCTGCTTGGTTGCTGGGGGCTCGATTTTTTCGACGAAGGCGACGTCGTTTTTCCGCTCCGAATGGAAAAACTGGAAATCCACGGCGAACGTCCTTGCGTTGGCACGGACGTGGAATGCCGCGTTAGCGTGCGCGAGATCCAGCGGCACCGAATTCGAGTGGAAGCCGAGATAGTTCGACCGGACGGAACCGTCTGGATGCGGATACGAGACTGGCAAGACTGGCGGTTTCACTGGCCCGGCCGTTATCGGGATGCGTTCCGTCAGGCACAGAATTACTTTGTGGGCGAAGAACTGGCGATGGATGACCCGGCCAAGCCCGCTGCACCCGAGGCGCGGGTGGTGTGGCTCAAGCCTCCCGCCGACATGGGCCGGCCGGTCTGGCGGGACGTGCTGGAACAGACGCAGCTCGGCCCGTTGGAGCGAGCCGCCTTCCTGTCTGACGCCGGGACCGACCGGCAGCGATCCCATCACCTCTGGGGTCGAATCGCGGCCAAGGAAGCCGCGCGACGAATCTGGAACTCGGCCGGTCAGCCAGCGACCTATCCCGCCGACCTGGCAGTCGTCGACGACGACCGCGGCCGGCCCCGTTTGATCCAAGTCGACCAACCGGCCGAACTTTCCGTGCCGGCCATCTCGATCGCCGACGCCGATGGAGTCGCCGTCGCGCTGGCCTCGGACGTCCCGAACGCCTCGGTTGGAATCGACGTCGAGCCCATCATCGATCGTGCCGGTGGCTTCGAAGATTCGGCCTTCACAAGCGGAGAACGATTGCTCCTGGATCGAGGGCTCGGTTCTAACCGCACAGAATGGGTCGCACGGTTCTTGTGCGCGAAGGGAGCCGCCGCCAAGGCGTCAGGGATTGGACTGGCCGCCGGCCGGGCTGGTGCCGAAGTGATCGAGGCCGATTTTGATTCAGGAGTCATTCATTTACGCCTTGCGGCTGAGATTTCGCGAAACGAAGCCGAATTTGGCCAACCCAATTCGCGTGGTCTCGCGCCGGCGAGCCAAGTATGCCTGGGCCTGGACCCTGGGAGAAGGAGTCGAAACATGATTTCCATGCCTCCGCAAGCCGAGATTCTCGCTGACATTGCGACTATCCTGTCGACCGAGCTCGGGGTGCAATCGTCGGACTCGATCGAGATGGAGACGCGATTCTTCGCCGACCTGGGCCTGGCGTCGATTGACGCCGTCGTCCTCAGCGAAGCGATTCAGAATCACTATCAACGACCGCTGCCATTCAATGAACTCATGGCCGAGATCGGTCGACGGACCGAGCGCGATCTCTCGATCGGCGAGTTGGTCGCGTTTGTGTCGTCGCACCTGCCAGCCGGCACGGCCTGATCGACAGAACATTCCGAGAACAGCACAATGCCCAAAATCGTCGCCAACGGACTGAACTTTCACTACCAGCAGGCCGGAAGCGGATCGGACGTCGTTTTGATCCACGGTATCACGGGTGACCTGTCAATCTGGTTCCTGAGCCAGGCCATGGGCGTGCTCTCCCAGTCATTCCGGGTGACTGCCTATGATTTGCGCGGCCATGGCTATAGCGCGGTCACGCCGTCTGGATACACTTCGGCTGACCAGGCGGGCGATGCACTGGCGATCATGGACGCCCTTGAGATCGACCGGGCCACATTCGTGGGCCACAGCTTCGGCGGAGTCATCGCAATGCACGCGGCGGTTCTGGCGCCGCGACGAATCGACGCCCTGATTGTTTCCGACCCCAGCTTCCCCGCGCTGCGCCACCTGGAAGACCTGAGTCGCTGGGGGCACTGGCAAAACTTTCGCGACGAAGCCGAGCAGGCGGGCGTCACGCTCTCGGCGGAACACTGGTATGATCTGGGCCGATTCTTCGACCAGGTCAGCCATCTCGATGGCGACCAGCTCTTGCGATTTCGCCAGGCCGTCGGCTTGCCCGGGTTCAATCGTCTGATGCGACTGGCGCCTACCACGTGTGGCGCGGACGCCAAGGAGATGGCTGGTTTGACCGAAGATTTGATCCTTGGTGTCACACAACCGGTGCTTGCGATCTTCGGTGAGTTCTCACCGTTTCTGGCCACAGCCGACTATCTCGCTGACAACCTTCCCCACTGCGTCAAAGCCCTTGTCACGGGTGCCAAGCATCGCGCACCGGAAGAGAACGCGGCCAAGTTCGTCGAGCTTGTCTACGAGTACCTGATGACTCAGCAACTCCGGCCTGAGATGGTGAAAACAACACGATGACTGCTCAACCAACCGTGCTGCTCACTGGCGCCGCCCACGGGATCGGCCGAGCGACCGCCGAGGCCCTGGTGCGCCAGGGGACGCCGCTGGGGTTGATCGATTACGATGGCGCGGCCCTCGCGGAGCTGGCCCAGACCTTCAAGGGTGAGGGTGCGACCGTCGCTTTCGCCTCGGTTGACGTCTCCGACCGAACCCGCCTTGATCCGAGCGGTCCTCGAGATCACGGAGACGATCGGACCAATCGACGTGCTGGTCGCCTGCGCCGGGATCGGCACGCTAACGCTCGTCCCTGATCTCGATACGACGATGTTGAAAAGGACTCTCGAGGTGAATGTCGTGGGAGTCGCTCATTCGATCGAGGCCGTTCTGCCTGGAATGATCAAGCGAGGGTGCGGACATATCGTGGGAGTCGCCAGCGTAGCCGGTTATCGTGGTTTTCCCTGGATGATGTCCTATTCCGCGTCGAAGGCGGCCCTGATCGCGTATCTGGAGGCGATGCGTCCCGGCCTGCGCCGCCGCGGCGTGACCGTCACCACGGTCTGTCCGGGTTTCGTGCGCACCCGGATGAGCACCGAGGTTCCCTATCAGCGGCCGGTCAAGATGATCGAGCCTGAGGAGGCCGCCCGCCACCTGGTCCGCGCCATCAAACATCGGCCGCGCAATTGCATATTTCCCTGGGACATGAGGATCGGCATCGCGATCTTGAAGTACATGCCCGACCGATTCTTTGACTGGATGATGCGCTGGCGGGGCCTCGAGCTATGAAGGTGGAATTCTGAAAGGCCAGAGTAACCGTCATGAATCCGTCCGCCACCGCGCCGCGCGAAACCGCGGCAACCATCGACGAGCTGGCAGGGTGCCTCTCCTGTCACACACCCCTCCAGGCGCGCAGCACTGTCCCGATTGCGGGCGTGCTTATCCGCTCAGTGACGGCATCTTGGAGGCGATCGGGCCCCTCGACGGACGAAACTGGGTTGCAGCGTCGTTCTACGATGGCCCGGGCTGGGTCAGATTCCGACCGTGGGAGCAAGCCTTCTTGATCATGCTGGGCGGGGTTCGCAGGGCCCGGATGGAGATTCTCCGCCATGTCCTCGAACGTGTGACCGAACCGCGGGCACTGGCACTTGAAGTCGGCATCGGCAATGGGGAAAACCTGGAATACCTGCCGGCGGGCTGGACCGTTTACGGCGTGGACATCGCCCGGACGCAACTTGAGGATTGCATCCGCCGCCATCCTGCCATGTCCGGACGTCTGGCTTGGGCCGAAGCCGAGAGCTTGCCTTTTGCCGATGCGACGTTTGACGCCTGCTGGTCAGTTGGGGGATTCAACTACTACCGCGACCATGAAGCAAGCTTGCGAGAGATGCGCCGGGTAACCAAGCCCGGCGGACCGCTGGTCGTCGCTGATGAGATCGCGAACCTTCATCGCGCCGGATTGGGTCATCTCATCGGCGTGCCGTCCCTCGATGGATGGTGGCTGCGCGGTTGGGACTCGACCGCGAGTTCGCGAGCATGGTGCTGGAGTTCGACGTCGACATCAAGTCGCTGGCTCAACGCGTTTGGCCCCAGGCGATCCGGCATCGGATCTGGCATGGTTTGGGCTACTGTATTGTCGATCCATCGACCAAGTAGACAAGAGACTTTTTATTTCTTGGAGACAACGCATGTCAACCGCGAGCGAGGAATTCGTCGCCAGCTCTCCGTGGAAAGCCGACTGCGACACGTGGCGCTGCCTGAAGTGTCAGGGTTCGTTGTGTCATGACCCGTCAGGCCCGGCCCTTATCTGCTCAGGGTGCGCCGCGAGGCTACCGATCGAGAACGACATCTTGATCGTGAAGGATCAAACCACGGAAAACAACCAGGTTGCCCAGGCGTTTTACGATAGTCCGCTCTGGCCCAAGTTTCGGTTCTGGGAGTGGTTCACCTGGGTCTGCAACGGCGGCGAGCGTCGTGCCCGTAATAAAGTCCTTCAGCACTTGCCCGACCACCCGGGATTGAAACTTCTGGACGTCGCAATCGGCGACGGCGTTTATCTCGACTGGCTGCCGGCCGATTGGAGAGTTGTGGGCGTGGATATTTCGCGCTCTCAGCTCGAAGCTTGCCGCAAGCGCGCGGCCGGCCGCAACGTCCGGCTGGTACAGGCCGAGGCGGAGGAGCTTCCGCTTGACAGTCACCAGTTCGACGCCGTCTTGAGTATTGGAGCGTTCAACTATTTCAATGATCCCGAGGGAGCCTTGCGCGAGATGGTCCGGGCCGCGCGTCCCGGCGCGCCGATTGTGATCTCCGACGAGGTACCCAACTTGACCGACAGAATGATCGGCCACAAACTGGGGATGCCGCGTCTCGATCACTGGATCGTCTCTCGGCTGATGCACCTTGGTGATTCGTTCACCGCCATGGTGGAGCGTCATCGCGACCTGGACGTCCCGGCGATTGCCGAGCGCGTCCTCAAGGACGTAAGTTACCAGTCGATCTGGATGGGTGTTGGATACGTCCTGGTCGGACGCGCACCGGGCTGAGATCTATCGTCTCGTCCTGCCAGCCCGATGCCTTTGAGGGATTGATTCGTGCGATTCAGCTCCTTGATCGCCAAGAACGTCATGCATCGACCCGTCCGGACAATCCTCACGACCGTAGGACTGGCGGTCGCCATTTCCGCGGTTGTCATCCTCGTGGGCATTTCCTGGAATTTCGAAAACTCGTTCCTGGCAATCTATCGGACCAAGGGCATCGACTTGGTCGTCGTCAGAGCCGGTAGTTCCAACCAACTTTCCAGCAGCCTGGATATCCAGATGGGGGAAAAGTTGCGGAAGATCGAGGGAGTGGTCGATCTTGCGCCTTCGTTGGTGGACACCATCGGTTTCGAAGAGAAGAACCTCGTGAGTGTGCTAGTCGACGGCTGGATTCCCGGCAGCCTCTTGTTCCGAGGAATCCGCCTGCTGGAAGGCAGGGAGTTGGAGCCCGGCGACAAGAAGGCCGTCATGCTCGGCCGGGTTCTGGCGTTGACCCTCGATAAGAAGGCCGGCGACACTCTCCAGATTGCGGGCGAGCCGTTCAAGGTCGTGGGGATCTTTGAGAGCGAAAGTTGGTTTGAAAACGGCTCGCTGACCATGCCGTTGACGACGCTCCAGACGATGATGGGCCGGGAGAATCAGGTTACCGGCTTCCTGATCCAGGCGAAGTCGTCCGACGCCGGTTCCATTGATGCGTTGCGAAAGCGGATCGAGTCGACCATCGCCGGTGTGGCCGCGACCCCGGCTCGCGACCACGTCATGGGCGATACCCAGATTCGGCTTTCCAAGGCGATGGCCTGGACAACCGCCGCGGTCGCCTTGGTCCTGGGCTCCGTGGGCATGCTGAACACGATGCTCATGTCAATCTTCGAACGTACACGAGAGATCGGCATCCTTCGGGCCGTCGGTTGGCGACGACGACGTGTGCTGGCACTGATCCTGGGTGAAGCCTTGGTGATCGCCGTAATCGGGACAATGCTGGGAGTTTTGCTCGCCGTAATCGGTCTCAGGGTTCTCACGATGGCGCCGACGGCGCGCGGCTTCATCAACCCGAATTTGCCGCCGGAGGTATTGATCATCGCCGTGACGATGGGCGTCGGACTGAGTCTGCTAGGCGGACTCTACCCGGCGGCCCGCGCTGCCGGTCTCGAACCGACCGAGGCCCTGCGCTATGAATAATCATGACGGAACGACCGCGGGGACGGCCTTGTTACGAGCCGCGGGACTCGTCAAGCACTACCCCGACGGAAACGTGCAGGCCCTTCGCGGCGTTTCCCTGCGGATTAACGCCGCCGAATCCGTGGCGATCACTGGCCCCAGCGGATGTGGCAAGAGCACCCTGCTCCACCTGCTCGGCGGCCTCGATCGACCCGACCAGGGCGAGGTATTCTATGGTGGCAAGCCGTTCAGCCAGTTGGACCTTGACTCCTTCCGTGCGCATGAGGTCGGCTTTGTCTTTCAGTCGTTCTATCTGATGCCCACGCTCACGGCGCTCGAGAACATTCAGATACCCATGTTCGAGGGCACACGTTCGCCACGTGAGCGAATCCAGCAGGCCGAACGACTGATCGATGAAGTGGGACTGTCGCATCGTCGGTCGCACTTCCCCAGCAAGCTCTCGGTCGGCGAGCGCCAGCGAGTCGCGATCGCGCGGGCGCTGGCCAACGACCCCTCCCTGCTCCTCGCGGACGAGCCGACCGGCAACCTCGACAGCAAGAGCCAGGACGAGATCATCCAATTGCTCCATCGCCTCCGCGCCGAGAGGCACTCACATTGCTGATTGTGACCCACAGCCACGAAGTCGCCGATGCTGCCGACCGCAAGATTCTGATGAAAGACGGGCAGGTTCAGGAAGAGTAGCGGAGATCGGTTAGAATGCATGAAGGACTCGCTGCTCGTGCGGAAACGGAGGACACCACGATCATGAAACCAGAATCGCGAGAACCGAAACCCCAATCCTTGCCACTTTCGTGCTTGGGACCGGACGGGAAGTTACCTATTCTGTCCGAAGAGGAACATCGCCGATACATTGAGTCGGCGCTGCGTCGGCTGGATGAGATCGAGGAAATCCCCGATTCCGATGACGATCCTCCCGACGCATTGGAGCAGATGATGAAGGGGATTGACGAGACCCGTCCCCATCGTCCGATGTACAAAGGTTATTACTAACCCATGCAGGAATTTGTCTTGCTTGATTCGGGACCATTGGGTTTAGCGTGTGGCGCGCTGGGTCGCCGTCACCCGACCACTTCCGCCGTTGGTGTCGAAAACTGATCACTCGCGGAGTCGTAGTGGTCGTGCCGGAGGTCGCAGACTACGAGGTACGGCGTGAACTGACTCGAATCAGAGCTTCCGCATCGCTTCGTCGTCTGGATGAATTAGTTATTCTCGGCGGACTGTTGTATGCGACTGTCACGACCGCGGAATGGCGGCAAGCCGCCGAGTTCTGGGCCGACGCCCGAACACGGGGAGTTCCGACCGCTTCACGAGACTCGCTCGATGCAGACGTCATTCTCGCCGCCTGTCCCGCAACGATTGGCCAGCCAGGTGACTCAGTGATGGTCGCTACCATGAACGTGGGACACCTCACTCGCTATTGCGACGCTCGGCTGTGGACATCGATCGCCTGAGAACGTTTTCACCGCCGCGGCTCGTATCAATTCGGATTCATCCGACGGCGCGGTCGCCGCTATTCATGCATTCATCTCCGCTAGATCCGGCTGACGCACCGCCGCCGCCGGCCCTGCTCCCTTGTCGATAGCACCCTGCCGCCCAGGCTCTCGCCGCACTCGTCGGGCACGCTCGGGCACGCGTCCCATGCAGCGGTCGAAGGTCGCCAACGTCAGCGCGAGCACGATCAACGCCACCAGCAGCGTCGCCAGGAACATGATGATCTCGGCGACGTAGAAAGCACCCCGGCTTTCCTCGGGCAGTTCGCCGCCTCAAGCGTGCCAAACTGGGCTCCGAGAGGACTGCGCCGTAGCAAAGAGCAATTCGACGAATTGTTCGGAATTGTTGGGTTGCAACAAGCCAAGCCAGCCAACACATCCGTGACGATCCCCATCTCGAGGAAAACGGGCCATCCGAAGGCGAAGAATATATAGCTGACGACGCTCACGGCCACGGCGCGGCCGACGCGTTGAATCCAGGTCGCCAGCGCCAGGCCAACGCTGGTAACCACCGCCCCCTGCACCAGCAACATCGCCATCGGCAGGCAGCCATGCGCGATCCGGTCGAATGGCGCTCAAGGGGATGGGCATGATATCCTGCCGACTCGTGCCATGCGAAAAGGCGGGAAAGTCGGTTCCGTGGCCGCGATCAACACGGCCCCGATCGCGGGCAGCAAGGCCAAGGCGGGCACAACCCGGTAAATCCCCCACCATTTGGACAGGACGATCCGGTCGGTCGAGAGCGGGGTTGCCAGCAGGACGTCGAGGCTGCCGCGCACTCGCTCTTCCGCCAGGACCGTCGGCGCGGCCAGACTGACCAGCATCAGGCCGAACGTGGCCTGGAAGCCATTGACAAATTCGAGGAACTGGGCTCCCCCTTCGGTGATCTACTGAAGAATGATGATCCCCCAACCTGTTCCGGCGACCGCCAGCATGATGTACAAAGCCCAGACGACCCGCGCCAGTCGCGACGGCCGGCCGCGTCGCCACTCGCGCCAGAGGACCGGATCCTTGTCAAGCGACGGCCCCGGCCGCCACGCCGCCAGCCTCGCGTGAGCCTTGGCCAACCATGATACCAGCCGTATGGTCCGGGCCTGTCGGTTCGTCAGATCGGCCCGCAGCCGGAGCACCGCGTAAATCACCAGTCCGCCGGAGAGCACCAACGTTCCTCCCAGGACCGCGGCGAGCTGCTCCATGGTCAGATAGCTCGGCCAGGCATAGGGGGCCCACGCCAGCACGAACGGGTTGATCGCCATGAACCAGGGCGGAACACCCGCGAATCACTCCGCTTGTCTCCAGTAATTCCCAGATGCATTGGCCCCAACACCCAGATGGCCTCGATTCCGTAGACCGCCATCAGCACTTCGTGCGTCTTTGTCGCCCGGACCGAGATCGCCATCGCCAGACTGCAACCGAAGACGGCCAGCGTCACCGTGATCAATGTCAGGGTCACGATCGCCTCGATGATGACCCCGCCCAGTAGCCCCGCGAGCGCCAGCACGGGCACGGTCGCCACCACCAGGGAAAGCACCGGCAGAAGCCGCGCGGCCAGCTTTCCCAGCACGATCTCCGAGTTGGTCAGGTCGGTGACGCACATATGGGTGAGCGTACCCCGAGCACGGTCCAGGCAGATCGAGCCGGCGGTCGCCGCCGGCGCAACCAGAAGCACCAATAAGCTGGACCGTGGCGATCGCGAGGTAGATGTACTGACCGAGTAAAGCGAGTTCCTTGACCGTGAACGTGCCCGTGGACTGCCCGTTTGCGGAACCGCGACGCCCCTCTGTGAACGATCGAGGAACCAGGTCAGCGCCAGACCGGCCAGAAGGCCGAGAACGAACAACGCCCTCAAGGCATAGAGCTGCCACCGCCGCGTGGCGGCGATCGACTCGTAGACAAAGACCGGTCCGGGTCCCCAGCGCAGTAGCGGCATCGGTGTCCCTCCTTGTTGCGATCCGCATTGATATTCCATTCTCTGGATCGAGAACGAATTCCATCGTGAAGTTACCAGACCGACGCACCGGCTGGCAACGTGGCGACACAAGGGACTTGGCATCGCCCCGCACGGCTGGCACACTACCAGATCGAACCATCGGCAGCCTTGACAATGGGAGACCTCAACGATGAACCGAGCCCTGAAGAACCTGACGATCGCTGTTCTGGCCATGATCTTAACGACCGGAGTCGCGCTCGCCGAGCCGCCGGGGCCGAAGACCTTGGCAATCGGGTCCAAGGCGCCGGACTTCAGCCTGCCGGGCGTCGATGGCAAGACGTACACTTTGGGAGACTTCGCCCAGTCCAAGATCCTCGTCGTCGTCTTCACTTGCAACCACTGCCCGACCGCCCAGGCCTATGAAGGCCGAATTGCTCGGTTTCAAGCCGATTACCGCGACAAGGGAGTGGCCCTGGTGGCCATCTCGCCCAACGACCCCGCGGCGCTCCGACTCGATGAGCTGGGATACTCCGACGTCGGCGATTCATTCGAGGATATGAAAATCCGCGCCAAGGATCACAACTTTACCTATCCCTACCTTTATGACGGCCAGACGCAGACAACAGCCCTGGCGTACGGCGTGCTGGCCACGCCTCACGTTTATGTCTTCGACGGCGAGCGCAAGCTCCGCTATGTCGGCCGATTCGACGACGCGGAAGTGAAGGCCATCAAGTCGCATGATTTGAAGAACGCCGTCGACGCCTTGCTGGCGGGCAAGCCGGTCCCGGTCGAGACCACGCGCGTGTTCGGTTGCTCGACAAAGTGGGCCGAGAAGCAAAAGGACGCTCAGAAAGTCCTGGCGAAGTGGGACGCGGAGCCGGTCGCGCTCGAGCCGATCGACCTCGCGGGCGTGTCCAAGCTCGCCAAGAACGACACCAAGAAGCTGCTGCTCGTGAACCTCTGGGCGACCTGGTGCGGCCCGTGTGTCGCCGAGCTGCCCGAGCTGGTCACGATGAACCGCATGTTTCGCGGCCGGAACTTCCAGCTCGTGACGATCAGCCTGGACGACTCGCGAAGCGAGAAGGATGCCCTGAAAGTCCTCAAGGAAAACCATGTCGCCGCGACCAACTTCATTCTGAACGAGGACAACCGCGACGCGTTCGCGGCGGCACTCGATCAAGACTGGCCGGGACCTCGTCCCCTACACCGCTCCTGATCGCGCCCGGGGGCAAGATCATCTACCGCAAGACCGGCGCGATCGAGCCGCTCGAAGTGAAACGAGCCATCGTCGGCTACCTCAAGCGGACGTATTGACAGAAATCGATTTGAGGGGGAGTAAAGCATGCGTCCGCGCATCGGCTGGTCCGTGGTCCTGATCGTGATGTGCCCATCGTTTCTCCTCGGTCAAACGACGCCCCCCTATCAGGCCGATTTCCCACCGGAGGAATTCGCGGCTCGTTGGAAGGTGGTCTTTGAACGGATTGGGGACCACTCCATCGCCATCGTCGCGGGCGCTACCCAGACCAACGGCTTTCTCGTCCCTCGCCAGTCTAACGAGTTCTATCACCTCTGCGGGATCGAAACTCCGCACTCCTATCTCATTCTCGATGGGCGGAATCGGAAGGTCACTCTTCTGCTGCCGCCACGTAACGCGCGGCTGGAGAGCGCGGAGGGGAAAGTGCTGTCCGCGGATGACGCCGACCAAGTGAAGCGGCTGACGGGAGTCGGGGCCGTCGAAAGCACCAAGGTCATGACCGAGGATTGGATGAGGCAGTTGATCGGCGGACCGGAGACGATCGTCTTTACGCCGTTCTCTCCCGCGGAAGGCAATGCCCAGTCACGGGGCGAGCTTCGCGCCGCGAATGCCGCCATCGCGTCGGACCCCTGGGATGGCCGGCCGTCGCGTGAGGCTCAGCTTATGCAACTGCTTCGCAGCGCGATTTCCCAAGAATGCGGTGCAGAACCTCACCACGATCCTGGACGAGATCCGAAGCGTCAAGAGTCCGCGCGAAATCGCCTTGATTCGCCGCGCCTCGCAACTGGCCGGCCGGGGGCTGATCGAGGCCATGAAGAGCACCCGTGCGGGCGTGTACGAGTATCAGCTCGACGCCGTCGCCCGGTACGTGTTTCTGGTCAACGGAGCGCGGCTCGAGGGGTATCGATCGATCACGGCGTCAGGAACCGACAATATCTGGAATATGCACTACTATCGGAACACCGAACAATTGAAGAGCGGCGACCTTGTCCTGATGGATTTTGCCCCCGAATACCACTACTACACGAGCGACATCGCGCGCGTCTGGCCGGTCAGTGGCAAGTACAGCCCGGAGCAGCGCGAGCTGCTCCAGTTCGTTCTCGACTATCGCAATTGCATCATGAAGCGGATCCGCCCCGGCGTCACCTCGCGGGCCATCCAGAGCGAAGCCAAAACCGCGATGGAGGAGGTCTTCCGCCGGACCAAATTCTCCAAGCCGATCTACGAGCGAGCGGCCCATCGGCTGGTCGATACCGGTGGAGGAGTCTTCTCGCACCCGGTCGGGATGGCCGTCCACGATGACGGCAGCTACAACCGGGGCGTCCTCATGCCCGGCCAAGTGTTCTCCATCGATCCCCAGCTCCGCGTCGCCGGAAGAGCAAATTTACCTCCGCTACGAGGACGTGATCGCGATCACCGAGGCAGGCTACGAAAACTTCACCGCCTTCCTGCCGACCGAGCTCGACGAGATCGAGAAGCTGGTGGGACAGGGCGGAATGCTTCAGCAGCTCCCCGCGATGACCGATTCTGGATCGGAACTCACCCATGAATCGAACCGCGCCGAGCCGCTTCGCCGGACGCCGTCCCTAACGTTCGTCGGCATGACTGCAGCTCGCAATCGTGACCTTGGCACTGGCCGCCGCCTCCGCCATCGCCGATACCTACCCGCGCCAGCCGGGCATCGACGCGATCAACTACACGTTCCGCCTGACCCTCCGCGACGACACCGACGAGATCGCCGGCGAGGCCACGTCGACCTGCGGTTCGTCGAGGACGGGTTGACCGGATTCGCACTTGACCTCGCTTCCGCGAAATCGGGCAAGGGGATGGTGGTTTCCGGAGTGACTTCGCAGGGTGCCCCGGTCGAGTACGAGCACAAGGACGACCGGCTGACGCGTGAGCCTCGACCCGCCTGCCAAGTCCGGCGAGCGGAAGTCGTTCACGGTGACTTATCGCGGCATCCCTCGCAGCTGGCCTCCGGATCGGCAAGAACCGGCATGGCGAGCGAACGTTCACCAGCGAGAACTGGCCCAACAAGGCTCACGAGTGGCTGCCGATGATCGACCACCCCTACGACAAGGCGACCAGCGAGTTCATCGTCACGGCGCCCGCGCGTTTATCAAGTGGTGGCCAATGGGCTGTTGCAGGAGGAGCGAGACCTCGGCGATGGCCGGCGGCTCACGCACTGGAAGGAATCGGTCCCGATCGCCTCGTGGCTCAACGCGGTCGGCGTCGCCCAGTTCGCCTCGCACCACGCACGGTCTGGTCAAGGGCATTCCTCTCGAAGCCTGGGTCTACCACCAGGATCGCGACTCAGTCGTGCCCGCGCCTCGAAAAGCCGGCCCGTCGGGTCCTCGAGTTTTACGGCGAACACATCGGGCCTTTCCCGTACGAGAAGCTGGCCAACGTCCAGGCCGCGGGCCTCAACGGCGGGACCGAGCACGCCAGCGTGATCTTCTACGGCGAGCGGATCGGTTTTCGGTCGAGACGTGACGGGCCTCGTCGCCCACGAGATCGCCCATCAATGGTTCGGCGATTCCGTCACCGAGAGCGACTGGGATGACGTCTGGCTGAGCGAAGGGTTCGCCACCTACTTCACCCTCCTCTTCACCGAGCACGATCGAGGGCGCGACGCATTTGTTGCCGGGCTGAAGCGGAGTCGAGACGCGGTATTCACCATCGAGAAGCGCAATGCCGGCCTCGCCGTGATTCACGACAACCTGTCCGACATGGGGCGGGTCCTCAACGGCCTCGTGTACCAGAAGGGGGGCTGGACGCTGCACATGCTCCGCAAACAGGTCGGCACCGACACCTTCTGGGCCGGCATCCGGGACTACTACAAGCGATACCGCGACAGCAACGCATCCACCGACGACTTCCGGCGCGTCATGGAGGAGAATTCCGGACAGGATCTGTCCTGGTTCTTCCGCCAGTGGCTGAAGCGTGCCGGGTCGCCCGAGCTTCAAGGCTCCTGGCGATACCGCGACAAAGACAAGCGGATCGAGATCGAGCTGGACCAAGTCCAACCCGGCGAACCGTATCGGCTGCCGCTCGAGATCGGCATCTCGACCGAGGGGTCATCGCAATCTCGGACCGAGAAGGTCGAAATGACCGAGCAAAAGCAACATTTC
Source organism: uncultured Planctomycetota bacterium (assembly GCA_963779785.1). GTDB lineage: Bacteria > Planctomycetota > Planctomycetia > Isosphaerales > Isosphaeraceae > CAVRFS01. Next base: position 12,620 of record CAWAAW010000061.1, on the reverse strand, counting down.
GAGATCGCAGCCGAAAAGGCGCCAGCGTCAGTCACCCTCGACCCGAATTGCTGGGTCCTGATGAAAGCGACCTTCGGCCCGCATTCGGACTCGAAATGAGACCTGAGCCGCTCATGCTTGGCTGGCCCACCGGCCATATTAGCCCGACGCGTCAGCGAGGGGGCACAGTCGGAACCCTCGCTCACGCTTCGGGCTAGTAGCATGGCCGTCGCTGTCGCACTGTGCGCGGCTCAGGAGTGACCCGCTCTCGGTTCTTTACACATGCGACCAGGGCTGACGGTATTCGTAGTCGAGCAGGCGTTGGCGGCCTCGTTGTTCGTGAATCGCTCGGCTTGTGCGTCCCAGTCGAGCCGCGATTTGGTAGCCAGGGCAATATTGGCCAGAAGAGCGTAGCTGGTCGAGCGATGGCCCTCCTCGACGTCGCAGTTGGGTCGATTCCGCGACTTGACGCAATCTAGAAAATTGCGTGCATGGGACGTGTCGAGCTCGAAATAGCCGTCCCTGTTGCTCAACACCGACTCCTTCGTGCGCGGCTTGGGATCCTGGAAGGCGCCTCCGCGTTCAGGAACGATTTCGATCCGGTTCATGCTGGCGTAAACGGTCCCCAGAGTTCCCCGGTACTCGATCTCGCCGGTCGTAAAGGGGCTGACCACTGGCCTCGAACGTGCTGAAAATGGTGAGCATCCCAGAGGCGTGCTCGAAGATCACGTGGGCGGTGTCGGGGTTGGTGCGGCAGTCCTCCACGGTGTAGATGCCACCCAGGGCCGAGATCGACGCCGGCGCCGTTTCCCGCGGTAATCCAGCGCATCGCGTCCAGATAGTGCGCACCCCAGTTGGCCATCTGCGAGGAATAAAGGCTCCACCAGCGGAACTTATACGGGAGGATGTTCAGGTTGAAGGGCCGCTCAGCACGCGGACCGAGCCACATATCCCAGTCAAGCCCTTCGGGCGGGGCCGAGTCGGGCATCTTGCCGATGCCGAGCGGGCGACATGTTGTCGGTCAGAGCGGCCCGTGCCACCGTGATCTTGCCGATCGCGCCGGACTGGACAAGCTCGGCGAGCTGGGCGTAAAGCTTGGAAGACCGTCGTTGCGTGCCAACCTGGACGACCCGGTTGTTTCGACGGGCTGCCTGGACCATGCGCCGGCCTTCCCGGACAGTGAGCGAGAGTGGTTTCTCGATGTAGACATCCTTACCCGCATCGCATGCCATGATCGTTTGCACCGCATGCCAGTGGTCGGGCGTTGCGATGATCACCGCGTCGATATCCTTATCATCGATGATGCGCCGGAAATCCTTGTGCCGCTCGACCGGTCCGCCGAAATCGGGAAGCTTCGACGGCACCCGGTAGGTCAGCTCCTTGAAATGTGGATGAATCTTGTCGAACTGACCGTTCAAATATGGCTCATAAACATCGCAGAGTGCGACGATTTCGGCATCCTTGTGGGTGAGGAACGCGTTGAGAACCTGCACCCCGCGGTAGCCTACCCCGATACAGCCGATGCGTACCCGGTCGTTGGCACCGATCACGCGGCCCGCGCGCGTCGTTGTAGGCGCTGCGGCGGCGGCCGCGCCCACGAGGGCCGCCGTGGTGAAATCCCGACGGCTGACAGGGCTGGACATGCTCAAAGCCTCCTGATCAGGACTGAATCGACCGTCCACGGAGAAGTTTTCATCGTAGGCGATGCCGATCACGCGAACAAGACTGTCGCGGGCCTTGACCGCGCCGCTGGTGTCTCCGCACAATCAGCCGCATCCCTCAAAAGCCGGAGTGTCTGTCAACATGATCCGTCGCGGAAAACTCCACCGAATTGCTTTCGTCCTCGCCGGCCTGTACAACATCGGCTGGGGAATCTGGTCGGCATGGGATCCGCAGTGGCTTTTTCGGCTTTCCGGTCTCGAACCGTTGAATCACTCGCCGATCTTTGGTTGTCTTGCGATGGTCGTCGGCCTGTACGGGATCCTTTATCTCGAAGTCGCACGACGTCCGGAACGCGGATGGCTGATCGCCGCGGTTGGCCTTGCCGGCAAGATCCTCGGTCCAATCGGCCTCATTGTGCTGATCGTCCGCGGAACATGGCCGATTTCCACGATCGTGCTCTGCCTGACCAACGACTTCATATGGTGGCTGCCGTTTGGTTTGTACTTGCACGATGCATGGCCGTTCTTCAAGACGGATCTCCTCGAGAGTACGTCGAAGCGAGTCGAGAACAAAGCGAGAGGAGCCAGAGATGAGATTGACGATGCGATTGTGTTCGTTGGCCGTCCTCGTGTTCGCGCATCCCCTTTGGGCTGCCGCCGTTCAGGACGAGGCGTCCTCGCCGGCTTCAAAGAAAGAGGAATCGCGGCTCGCGGCACCGAAGGAATTCGACGCCCGGCGCGAAGGAATCAAGCGTGGCAATTTCGAGACGGTCGAGTACGACTCCAAGACCGTTGATGCGACGTCAGTGGCCGCCGGGCCGCAGGCACCCGCGCCGGCCGCACCAGCGCGCCCGCAGCCTGCATTCGCCCGCCGACAGCCCACGCCAAACGACAATTTGAAATCGACCGAGGTCGCGGCTGACCACAAGGTCACGTTTCGCGTCTATGCCCCGAAAGCAGGAGAAGTCTCGGTCTCTGGCGACTTTGGCGCGGGCGGCAAACTGACCAAGGATGAACGCGGCGTCTGGTCGATTACCGTCGGCCCGCTCACTCCCGATATCTACAGCTATACATTCACAATCGATAGCGTCCGCACGATCGATCCCAAGAACCCGATGATCAAACAGGGGATTTCCAGCCTCGAGAGCATGTTCATGCTACCTGGAAACGAGGCCAACTTCGAGGCGCTCAAGGACGTGCCCCACGGCGAGATCCGCACCGCGTGGTATCGCTCCGGCACGCTCAATACTTTGCGTCGCATGCACGTTTATACGCCGCCAGGCTATGAGGCGGGGACGGAGAAATACCCGGTTCTGTACTTGCTGCACGGAGGCGGTGACGAGGACTCAGGCTGGTCGACGATTGGCCACGCCGGGTTCATCATCGACAACTTGCTGGCCGAAAAGAAGGCCGTGCCGATGATCGTGGTGATGCCAAACGGCAGCCTGCCGCCACCACCGAACATGCCTCCGTTCACTCCAGGCACGACGCCGACGCCGGAGATAAGAGCCGCCAGAGAAGCCGCGGCAAACCGGTTTACCGACGAGCTGCTGAAAGAGGTCGTTCCCTTCGCCGAGAAGCATTACCGAGTGCTGACGGGTCCTGAGAATCGCGCGATCGCCGGATTGTCGATGGGAGGCGGCCAGACCTTGCGGGTCGCAACCACGAAGCCAGGAGAGTTCGCCTATGTCGGCGTCTGGAGCGCCGGCCTCTTCGGCGGCAACGCCGAGGAATTCGAGAAACGGAATGAGTCGTTCTTCAAAGCCGCCGATCAAGTCAATAAGGCGGTCAAGCTGTTCTCGATCAGCGTGGGCGACCAGGATTTCGCGCTCAACGGCTCGAAGGCCTTGGCAGAGCTGTTGGAGAAAAACGGGATCAAGCACGAAATGCACGTCAGCGGCGGCGGGCACACCTGGATCAATTGGAGGCATTATCTGAACGAGCTGGCACCGCGTCTATTTCGATAGAAGGCAGTAACATAATGGACCCGAAGGCCGGCGTCGCCCCTCAACCGGCCTTCGGCCCCCGTCTCCAACTTCACGTTGGAAGCTCCCATTCAAAATGCCAGACCTACTCCGCCGGGCCGCGCCAGACGCTGGCGCCGAATGTCGAGACGTAGATGATTGAATCGTCTTTGGGTCGAAGCTCACTCGCATGGCGTTGCGGAACGGCAGTCCGTCCAGGGCCTTCCAGGTCTTGCCCGCGTCCTTGCTCAGCCACAAACCGGGATTGGTCTCGCCCTCACCAATGCACAGGTAAACCCAGTCCGGTTTTCGCGGGTGGACGGTGGCGCCGAAGCAGTCGCCGTCCTTCCGCGCGATCCGCGTCCAGGAGGCGCCTCCATCGGTCGTCTTGTAGAGGCCGCCTTCGGTATTGTCCGCATCGGAGGCGCCGAGATAGATCACACGGCTGTCTCGCGGATCGACATCGTAATCTTTCGGCCACAGCAGCGGATGAGACCGATTGATCCAGCTCCAGCTCTTCCCTCCGTCGGTCGACCGATAAAGGCCCGGCCCTTCGGCGACGTATCGTCCGTCCTTTCTGAGCGCGGTCACCAGGCAGTAAAGCGTTCCGTCATGATGCAAGATCAACCGGCAGGCCCGTTCGTTCATGCCGGGTGCGCCCAGGCCGTTCGACATTTTCACCCAGCTTTTCGACACCATCCGTGGACTTGTAAACGCCATCCTCGAAAGCCGAGGCGTAAAGAGTCCGGCTCTCCTTGGGGCTCTTCGGATCGACAATGACCGAAGTGATCGGCTTCTTGGGCAGACCCTGCGATGTGTCCTTCCAGGTCTTGCCGAAGTCGGTGCTGGTGCCGACGCCCCCGGAAGCCCTCGCAAAATAGTGGCGTCCGGAGATGACGTTATTTTCCGGGATGTCGTGGAGATCAGCGAAAGCCGCCCAGATCGCTCCCGGCCGCTCGGGGTCGAAGGCAAGCTCGTACGTGGTGTTGCGGAATGGCCGGCCGGTCTGCCAGTACCAGGACTTGCCGGCATCCGTCGACCGAGCGAAGCCGATGTCGGTGTATGCGATGTAATGCCGGTTGGCTCGAACGGGTCGAGATAGTAGTTCCAAACGGTTGTCACGACGAGTCCGTTATTGATCCAGCGCATCCCTTTTCCGCGTCGTCCGCTTGCCTCAGCGGTCCGGGTGTGGGCGGATTCCCACGTCTTTCCACCGTCCTTCGTGATATAGCAGTCCATCCAATCCGTAACGACCAGATGCTCAGGGTCGGCGGGGTTGATCCCAAAGCCGGAGATATTGTCGCCGCCGTCTCCACGTTCGTCGATGAGATAGTTTGGGCCAACGTTGAACTTCGGCGACTTCATGTCATAAAAGATGATTTCACGCCAGCTCTGCCGCGATCGTCGCTTCGGAACACCTTGCTGTCTCAGTCCCCGCGTCGTATAGACACGCGATGGATTCACATCGGTGGTCAATATAAAATCGTATGGCTTGCGCGAACGGCGTCCCTTGCCGGGTTCGGCCGGCAGGTCGACTGATCACTCTCGTCCAGGTTGATCCCCGATCATCCGACCGGTAGATCCCACCGTGCTCTGGCCGGCAACTTCACGGCTCTCGACCGAGACGTACAACATGCAGGACTTGGTTTCTTTGTTCGAGCCGCCCGCGAAGGCGAGGATTGGCGCCGACCCGAATCCAGTCGCGACGTTCATGCCAGCTTGCTCCGCCATCGTCGGAGCGGAGGACGACTTGATCGGTAGCCGCGTAGCAAATGCGATTCGTGGGTCGGGCTCGTTTGGTCGAAGTGGAAGCCCAGTCAGGCGCCCGCGGACTGCACCGACTTCCTTCCAACTTTTGCCGGCGTCAATCGACCGGGATATGCCGCGACGGCCGCCGACCAACATCAATTGCGGTTTACCGGGATCGATCCCGATCGCGCTGACGCCGGACGGGCTCCCCGGCACGTCGCTCCAGGTCTGGCCTTTGTCCCGGTCGATCTTCAAACGGCCGCCGAATCGGCCCGCGTAGAAGGCGACGTTGGCGATCAGCGGGATGCCAGACCGGACGCACGCTCGTCGAGCTGGTCAGTTGCTTGTAGGGAATCAACTCCCAGTTCTTGCCGCCGTCCGTCGAGCGATAGACGCCGCTCATGTCGCAGCTCAAGAGGATCAGGTTCGGGTCCACGGGGGAGATTGCGGGTGTGTACATGGCCCCGCCGCCACCCAGACCGATGCTGGTCCATACCGCTGGCTGCGTCGCCGCCGTCCCCTGCGCCGGCTGCTGACCCCACGCAGGAAGGGCAATCATGAGCCAGAGGAATGTCACACAGCCAAGACGCCTTTTCTCGCCGCATTGGACCCTCCTTCATTTTTACGGCAATCACGATGACTGAAGTCAACGCCCGCGCTCGCCCGGAGCGAGGCGATAGTCGAGCGGCGGCGGCTGGTTCGGCCCCAGCAGGGACTGGTACGACCGGCCGGCGAGCCGCCGGTGATGCTCGGTCTTGGCGTCGCGGAGGATCTCGGGGCGACTGGAACAGGTCCCAGGCCGTGGCGGCCAGCACTCGGGCCGCCAGGACCATCCCCTTGCGGCCGATGGTGGTCCCTCCGGCCGCGACGGCCTGCCAGGAGTGGGCCGGTGTGCCAGGTACCCAGCAGGCCGTTGTAGAACCCGGCCGTCGGCACGACCCAGGAAACATCGCCCACATCGGTCGAGCCCGAGCCCCCCTGCCTGCTCCGGTCGACCACGCGGCCCGGGTTCCCTGTGCGGGCGGATCGGGCAGGGTCTTGCGAATGCCGGCCGCGAACTCGGCTTCGCTCGCGTCGTACTGAAGGTCGTTCTGTCCGCACCAAGTTTGCCCGCGCCACCCGTCCCAGCGTGTCGTTGGGCACGATCTCCAGAATACCCCCCAGGTATTCCGTCTCGAGGCGGGTTTCCGTGGCCAGCGCGCCGGCCTCGGCACATTTGAGCAAGCGGGCGTAAAGCTTTTGCACGACGTCGCCACGAGGGTGGCGGATGTAGTAGAACGCCTCGGCGAAGTCGGGGACCACATTCGGCGCACTTCCACCGGCGGTGATGATGTGGTGGATCCTGGTGAAGTCGGGAGTATGCTCGCGCAGCAGCTCGGCCGCATGATTTGTCAGCTCGAGGGCGTCGAGAGCGGACCGGCCCGCCTCGGGGGCCGCGGCGGCGTGGGCGCTCGTGCCGTGGAACCGAAACTTGGCGGCGATCCGCGCCTGGCTCGACTCGTTACCGGCTGCGTTCTGGCTCGAAGGGTGCCAGTGGAGCACGGCGTCGCAATCGTCGAACAAGTGAGCCCGGACCATGAATGCCTTGGCGCTTCCGCCCTCCTCGGCCGGGCAGCCGTAGAACCGAAGCGTCCCTTTGAGATTGCCATCGCGAATCTGCTGGCCGAGAGCCAGGCTCGCCGAGGCCGACGCCACGCCGAAGAGGTGATGGCCGCAGCCATGGCCGGCGGTCACGTCGGGACGAGCCTGCCGGACCGGGACGGCCTGTTGCGACAGACCCGGCAAGGCGTCGTATTCGCCCAGGATTCCGATCACCGGCTTGCCCGAGCCGATGCTGGCGATGAACGACGTCGGGATACCCGCGACACCGCGCTCGACCTTGAACCCACCTGCCTCCATCGCGTCGGCCAGCAGGGCCGCCGACCGTTTCTCCTGATAGCCAACCTCCGCCCAGTTCCAGATCTTCAGAGCCATCTCCCAGGACGAATCGGCGTGTGCCTTGATGAATTCATCGAGCGCGGGCTTGGTGGATTGCGCGGATCAGTCGGTTTCGGAGCCGTCGTGACGGGACCTTGCGATCGGTTTCGGCTCGCCCGCCACACGCTTGCGCAACTTCAGATCGAATTGATCGCCGGGAGCCAAGAAGTAGTAGCGCTTGCCGTCGTGGTCCTTGCCGTCGTAGATGCCGACCACGCTCTTGCCGATGACCTCGAAGCGATCTCCCTTCACGACGATCGCGGTCGGCTCGTCGATTCCCAGGCCGAGCAGTTCCGGTCTCTTTTCGATGACTTCGACCAGATCATCCTGCCGGTGCCGGACCAGCAGGTGCTGATCGATGGCGACGCCCCGAAGGTAGCCGAACCCTTTTTCGTATCCTTTCGCCATCATGATCTGATTGCCTTCGCGAGCACCGCGGACCAGGTACGAGCCCTGGATGGTCGCGCCGGCCGACCCGCCGCCGATCACGCCTCCTCGGGCCAGGACCGCCTCGAGCTCGCGCTGGGTGCGCGTGCCCATGTAGGCGTCGACCAGCCGCCATTGCCGGCCGCCCCCGAACCAGACGCCACGAGCCGTCTTGAGCGGGGCGACGAACGCCTCCGTGTCGGCCACTGCCCGATCTCTCGTATGCAAGACAGTGACCGCCTCGACTCCAAATCCCTCGATGAAGCGTTCCGACTCGAGTTCCAGGTCGATCTCATCCCTCTCGCTGGCTGTCGGAATCACCACGAACTCGGAGTCGGGGCCGCCCGCCAGCTCCACGAACCGGCGTATGGTCTCCGGATTGTTGGCGCCGCCGTCGATGACGAGCGACCCCGCCTGGGGACCCACCGTGGGCGACGCCGTCTGCCCGAACAGGAGGAGCGACGCGATCAGGGCCATGGTCATTGGAGATTCTCCTGTTGCTCATTGATTATTGGTTATGACATCTTTTGTCCGGAGATCGGAAAGAACGTCGCGCTGACCCAAAGGAGCACGCCGAGCAGGACGATGCCCAGCAACAGGCAGCAGACGATCAGCTTTTTCTCAACCGGCAGGAGCGGCTCGTAGGGAATTGCCTCCAGCTCCTGGGCGAGCGAGGGCGTTCTGGCTGGTCCCGGTTCCTCGGGCTTGGATAATCTCAGTCAAATCAAGGTCCCCCGGTGATGATCGGCGGGTGCGCGCCGTGGAAGAATAGCCACGAGATCGCCAGGCCGATCCAGATGATGAAACCGAACAGACTGACCACGTACACCAAGGCCAGCCGGCCGATTCCCTCGGCCCAGAGTCGCTTGAAGTTCGACGCCATCCCGATCGAGAAGAAGGTCATGACGAAAAACAGGCCCCGGACGACGTCGGCCTGCGCCGTGGCCGCCTTCAGCCCGTCAAGGGAGCTGGGCCGGGCCAGGGCCACTCCCAGGAGCAGCAGGAACAAGGCGAAATAGCCCAGCACGAACAAAGGGAACCGCCGCAGGATGTCGCGGAAGGGCACGGTCTGTCCGCGCTCCTTTTCGATCCCGTAGGCCCAGACCGCCGCCAGGACCAGGGCCCAGATCCCGATGAAGACGTCGATGAAGACCTTGACGGTCGTGGTCGTTGTGAGCATCCATCCGGGCTCATAGTGGATGCCCGCGCCGGCCGCCCGCGAACGGATCAAGGCGTCGGTGATCGCCCCGCTCGCCACGGCCGCGCCGTCGGTCTTGACGGCCAGGCCCATCCAGGCGGCCGCGACCATCGGCTCTTTCCAGAGAAAGACCTGGGCGAAGATCGGCAGCAGGATCAGCTCGAACACCGAGAAGATCACGACCAGCGAGGAGACCATGATCGGCACGATCGGTCGCGCGCGAATGGCCGCGCCGGTGGTGATGGCCGCCGAGACCCCGCAGATCGAGATCCCCGAGGCCAGCGGGGCCGCCCACTCCCGGCTGAATCCGAAGTACTTGCGCGCGATGAAGTACACGAGGGCCCAGTAGATCAGGTACGCCTCGATGATCGCCGCCAGACCGCGGAACATGATGACCGAGACCAATCCCGCGGCCCCGGCGGCCTTGATCCCGAGCGAGGCGCCCAGGATCACGATCCCGGTCTTGATGAACCACTCGGGGCGGGCTGCCTCCTTGAGCCAACCGGCCAGGCCCGGCAAGAGATTCCCGACCAGAAGCCCGGCCAGCAGGGCCACGATGAAGCCGGCTTCCCCCGTCAGTCCGAGCGACCAGGAAATCCCCATCGCCGCCCGCTTGTCCGGCGTCTGGGCGATATAGCCGTAGTGGCCAATCAGCCAGCAGGAAACGCTGACCCAGAAGATTACCGAAAACGCCGGGAGGAACCTCCGCAAGTCGAGGCCCAGCAGATAGGCCCCCAGTCCGTTGAGTGCGAGGAAGAACCCGAAGGTCGCGAGCAGGCTGACGACGACCGGCAGCCCGGCATACGCCTTGGAAATCGGCTGGGCGAGCTTGCCGGCTTCGAGCCAGACCTGCGGGGCCGCAAGCCAACCCAGCAGGTCGACACCCGCGGCGGCCGGCAACGCCAGGACCACGACGATCAGCCCGAGCCAGACCGCCAATCCATCCTCAGTCGCGTACCACGCTTTCACGATCGTTCAGCCCCGTCCAGGAACGCAGTTGCAAACTGGAGCGAAACGCCATGTCCCGCTTCCCGATCGATTAAGCGGAAAAACCATTCAATGCAGGCGGCGACCGCGACGTCAAGGGTCGATCGCCCGTACCGACCGTGTCGAGTCCGTCAAGCGGCTCACGTTTTGTGCCTCCTTGACAGCCGCTGATCGGGTCCTTAATATGCGTAAACGTCATTATGGTGTTGGTGGCCGGAGTCGGTAGCCTGCCGAGTCCGGCGAACAGGGAATCCGGTTAAAATCCGGAACGGCCCCGCCGCGGTGACCGAGCGCTTACGAGTGTTACCCCTCTTATTGCCATTGTTGGTCCGGTTGTTACCTGGCCGGATCGATGAGAAGGCTCGACACTCCAGCTCGGAAGTCCGAAGACCTACCAGCATCGATCGCGGTTAGCGCTCTGCGCGGGACGGGCGTGACCAAGCCAGACCCCTGGAGTTCCCTCGCTCTCCGGGTTTCATTACCCGTAAAGAACGGCATTGTTGTAAGCCGTCCGTTTATCGTTCAAGACCGAGACGTCGAATTGCGCCAGTCGGGTCAAACCGGCTCGAGTGTGCGCTTGCGCTCTGATCCTAGTCATGAGTATCGCGAGAATTCCGTCGCGATGGGGACAGGAGAACCCATCGTCGCCAAGCCACCACTTGATATCGAGAAGGAGGAGCGGTCCGTGCGGACAATCCGAGTGGCCGGGAAACGACTCTTGATCGGATTCTGCTCCGGAGGATTCTTGATCGCCGTGGCTCTGCACGGTTGCGGCGGTTCCTCGGAACCGATCGAGATCCCCGAGGCAGCCAAGAAGTCTTTGCTCCAAAAGAAACTGGATTACGAGCATCGATCGACGAAATCGCCGCGGACCGGGCCGAGCAAGTCCAAGGGCCCGACCGGCACTCCTCGACCTTGAACTCCGTCACGAGAAAGAGCATCTCATGAATCAACCTAATCACCGCTCAGCCACCGGTTTCACCCTGATCGAGTTACTCGTGGTGATCGCGATCATCGCGGTGTTGATCGCCCTGCTCCTGCCGGCCGTGCAGTCGGCCCGCGAGGCCGCTCGGCGGGTCCAATGCGTCAACAACTTGAAGCAACTTGGGCTCGCACTATCAAATTACGAAAGCGCCTATGGGGTTTACCCCTACGGGATGGCGCGGGAGAACACCGGGCCGAATAACATCTATACTCCCTACGGATACTACGTCGGCAGCAGCCCGTTCGTCCGGATGCTGCCTTTCCTCGAGCAGCAGGTCCTGGCGAACGCCTATAACTTCAGCCTGATCAATTGGGTTGCCGACAACGCCACAGTGGGAGCAACCGGGCTCAGTGTGCTATGGTGCCCGAGCGACGGCTCAATTTTAGGTCTGCACACGCCGATGGCTGGATGGGGCTGGGATGGCTCGACACAGGTTTTGACGTATACGAGCTACGCGGGCAACATGGGGACATTCTGCAAGGTTCCCATTACGATCACTTCTCCGGCCCAGCATCTGGCCGTACTGAGCCAGGCAAACGGCTTATTCTTCTATCTCGGCTGGCCGACCATCAACCCGCCGACGCCGCCCGATCCGATCGCCCCGCTCAATCCCGGGAGCGTACGACCGGCGACGCTGGCGTCGATCACGGACGGACTCTCCAACACCTTCGCCTTCGGTGAGAAGGCCCACGGCAAGTTCAGCCAGACCCCCGACGCCTACTACTCAGTCGATTTTCTATACAACGGTGCGTGGGTTTCGGGAAGCTTTGGCGATACGCTTTTCACCGCACTTTACCCGATGAATCCGTTTAGCCGAATCGGCGACGATCTGAATGGCGACTATTTCTACAGCTTTGACGCCCAGGAGGATAATTTCTCGATCGCGGCGTCGAGCTACCATCCCGGCGGCTGTAACTTCGGCTTCGTCGACGGCTCGGTCCGCTTCATCAAGGATACGATCAACACCTGGCCGTACAGTCCCGTGAACGGAGCACCGACGAATGTCTCCTATAATTCGACGACCGGCTTGTTCACAGCCGGACCTCCTTCGGGGGTCTACCAGTCCCTGTCTACAAGGGCTGGGGGCGAGGTGATCAGCGCGGACCAGTATTGATTTGGGATTGCGGGAGGGCGAAGCTTGACTGATCGGAACTTTATTTTAATGAGACGTGCCCCATCGCGTATCTCGCCTTGCTTGGTGCGCAAAACAATGAATTACCGAATTCCTAACTGTATACGAGTGGCTGGAACGTCGAGTGCAAGAGGAAACGTCTTGGACGTCGTTTACGTTTGCCGCCCCGGTGACTGTCACCGACATTTAAACGAATCGCGACGCGGTTTCTCTCGCGAATTCTTCGTTTCCTTGGTGTGCTTCTGTTCCAAGACGAGACCGACATTATGCACCCGCTTTCTGCCAAAGCGGACAGACTCTCCAGTGAGGTCATGGCGCCGCCATCGAAGTGCACCGTCAGTGACGGAATCTCAAGGCTCGTCCTGGCCGGTGCAAACAAGACTTGAACAGAAGGAAACGAAGGGAACGAAGCGTGAGAACCAAGCCTGAAGCAGCGGCCCGTCGCCGAAATGTCCGAACTCTCTATCAAGAGGAACACATCCCAAGGCGACTGGATTACGAGATTCACCCCTGCAACTCACAACGCCAAATTCGGTAAGTTATTGTTTTGCGCCCCCTTGAG
>CAWAAW010000060.1:0-70804 GCA_963779785.1 uncultured Planctomycetota bacterium | reverse complement strand
TGTACTTCACCGCCGCGAGCACCTTGACGACCAGGTCTTTCTCGAAGTCCTTGGGGAACGTGCCGCCATCGCCGAGCCGGACGAACACCAGGTCCAGGCTGGGGACGACGAAGCCGTCGTTGTGGTTGCGGCCCAGGGTCATGACCAGGTCGCCGGGCGCGCCCGGGGACGCGGGGTGCGTCCACCACTGGGCACCGTAGTCGGGCTTGACCGAGGTCCCCTTCCAGGCGAAGTCATAGTACGACGCCGGCACGATCCGCTTGCCGGCCCACTCCCCCTGATGCAGCGCCAGGTAGCAGAACCGGGCGTGCTGGCGAGGGTTGGTGAAGATGCCGCTGTACCCCTGGCTGAACGGACCGATCGCCCCCGCGCCGCTTTCTGGGCCGCCCATCTGGGTCCAACGCACTTGCGTCAGCCCGATCGGCTCGAACAGCCGCCGCTTCAAGAACGGAAACAGATCCTCGCCCGCCGCCCGGTGAAACAAAAGCACCAGGTGGGCAACCCCCGCGTTGCTATAGTGAAAACCCGCTCCCGGGTCGTTCAAGAGTTTGATCATCGGCGAGCCGGCGACATGACCCAGCGACCACTCGAAAGGATGATTTTCGACCGGCGGGTTTTGCACGTCCAGGCCCGAGGCCATGTTCAAGAAGTTCCGGACCGTGATCTCGGCCTTGCGCGGATCGGGCAACGGCAGCGACTCGGGAATCCACTCGGGGTTGCAGACCTTGGTGTCGAGCGACAGCGTTTTCCCGCCGGGCAGCGGGCCGTTGCCGAAGTCCGAAAGGATCAGGCCAAACGCCGTGCTGGTGTACGACTTCGAGCTGGAATAGATGTTGAAGGCCGTGGTACGGTCACCCCCTTTGTACCACTCACCGACAACATGGCCCCGGCGAATGACCAGGAGCCCGGTCGCCCCCGGGCGCTGGCGTTGTGTTCCCAGGCCGACTTGAGGGCAGTCCAATCCACCCCGGCAATCTCGCGGACCCGCGCTTTCGCCGTGTCGTCGGGTTCACCCTCGGCGGGGAGCAAGGACCGCCAGCCCCCCTGCTCTTCCGTCATCGGAAAATAGTCGCTCAAGACCACCGCGGGCTGGTCCCCAGCCCAAGCCCCGAGTGGAGTCCAAGCCAGCACGACCAGACAAAGTCCGACACGATATCGCAGGCCACTCATAATCGATCTCCCCAAGGACGTTCCCGACCCACGCCCGCCGACTGCGGGCTCTCGTCTTGAACCATCAGAATACCCAGGCGCGTTGAGCCTCCGCCATCGCACGCCCTCTCACGCGTAATCCTCGCTTGAGCGGCGACGATCCGGCCCTGATCGCGAAGGGGCCGGGTGCCATGCGATCTCGAAAGAAGAACCCCGATGACCTCGTCAAGAACCGAGGGAGGACCACCAATCAACGTCGCTTGCCGGGCCTGGACACCCATATTGCTCTCCACGCCATAGATCGATTAGGATGCCACGGGTGGATGCACATTGGTGTGGGATCGAGAATTAACGGATGTCATTCGTCGGTCGTTATCGATACTAACCCGAAGCGCGAGCGAAGGGCACCCGGCAAAAACCAGGATCCCCGCGGACGATTACCTCGCTCGCGCTTCGGGTCGGTATGACCGGTGGGCTATCCAAGCGGAAACCGCCCCAGTCGTCGAGGATGGCGATTTCATCCACTGGTACGGGGAGAACGGCCTTGACGATGGCGACCCAGCGCCGGCTCGGCCCGCTCGACGTGCTCGTCCTGTCGGCTTGGTGTGGCCTGGCTGGCGGGTTGCTCGAGGTGGGGACGAGGGTCGTCTGCAAGAGCTCAGTCCAAGCCACCGAATGTACTGGGATGAGCCGGCATTTCCTCTGGATGGCGCCGCTGTCCAACCTGCTGCTCTTTTCGGGAATTGGGTTGTTCTTGGCGTTGGCGACGAAGTTCTGGCCTCGGGTTGGAGGTTGGCTCTTCTCACGGCTGGTCTGTTTCTTGGCGATCCTGCCCGTTCTCATCGTGATGAGCCCCAGAATCTATCCGTGGGCTTGGGCGATCCTGGCTGTAGGGATCGCGTCGCGTCTGGTGCCGATTCTCGAGCGCCGTCCGACCGAAGTGCGGCGTTGGCTGATGTGAGTTTCCCGGCCCTCTTGGGTGGCGTCCTGGTTTTGGGGGGTTTCGTGTTCGGAGGAGACTGGCTCAAGGAGCGGCGTGAGGTGAGCCGTCCCTTGCCTTCCGGCGATCCCCCGAACGTGCTCTTGATCGTACTGGACACAGTGCGAGCCGACCGTCTGAGTCTCTACGGCTACCGGCGTCCGACCAGCCCCACACTCGAGCGGCTGGCCAAGCGGGGTATCCGCTTCGACGAGGCGCGGCAACAGCCCCCTGGACCCTCCCCTCGCACGCCAGCATGTTTACTGGCCGCTGGCCCCATGAACTCGATGTGGATTGGTATACGTCCGCTGGGGACGAAATTCCCCACGCTCGCGGAGTATCTCGGTTCCCGCGGTTATGCGACCGCGGGCTTTGTCGCCAATATCCTCTACTGCTCCTACGAGTTCGGCTTGGACCGCGGCTTCACCCATTACGAGGATTACGTCCTCGAACCGATGACTCCCTTGCGGATGTGTTGCCTGGGCGACCTCGCTTTGAAGAGCAGTCGCTCACCTGGGTTGGACACTGAGCTCGAGTCTGGGGGCAATGCCGTTTCTTCCCCAGAAAGACTCCCCGTTCTGGCGGTTCTTGGCCACAGATTCCAAGAAAGACGCGGACTCGATCAATCGCGAGTTCTTGGATTGGTTGTCGCAGCGCCGCGAGCCGGCACGTCCGTTCTTCGCCTTCCTCAACTACTTTGACGCCCATTCAGTCTACCTGCTTCCTCCGGGTGCCCCGTACCGCTTCGGGCTGCAACCCAGGACCGAAGCCGACGTCCGAGGTATTTGCTCATTGGTTCTCCCTTGACAAGCTCAGGCTGCCCCCTCACTACATCACCCTGGTTCAAGATTGCTACGACAGTTGTCTTGGTTATCTGGACGAGCAGTTGGGTGAGCTCTTCGACGAGCTGAAGCGTCGTGGCGTTCTCGACCACACGCTGGTGATCGTCACCTCCGATCACGGCGAAGGACTGGGCGAGCACAACCTGTTTTTCCATGGTGAGACTCTTTACCGCACCGAGATCCGCGTGCCCCTCGTGATTGTGTTGCCCGGGCAAAACCGGTCCATGGTCGTGAGCGAAACCATCAGCCTTCGTGACCTACCGGCGACCATCGTGGACCTGACCGGCCAGGGAACCGGGTCACCCTTTCCGGGCCGGTCGCTGGCCAGGATGTGGCAGGATTCTCGCCCAGGGGACCCTTCCGCCGCCGGGGAAGGAGCGATCTCGGAGCTGGCGAGTCCCAATCCGTATGATCCCAATCAAGGGCGGTCGCCCGGTCATCGGGGCGCGCTGGCCGCGCTCGCCGAGGGCGATTTCGTCTACATTCGCAATGAAGGCGACGGCGGCGAGGAGCTCTTCAACGCACGCGCCGATCCGAATGAGTTTGACAATCGGGCTCGGTTCCAAGCGACGCAGTCCGTCAAGGAACGGCTTCGAGTGCAACTCAACGAGCTGAGAGCCGGTCACCGGGGTGCCGCGAAATAGTCCCCGTGGGCTGGGCTCATGAAAAGAGGGAAATGGACACACTGCTTCTCCCTCCCTTCAGCGCCTCATAGGGACGGGTTTTTCTGACATCGGCTAAAGAGGACAGAGTCCCTGCTTCAGAACAACAGCCGTCGATGCCCTGAAAAATTGGCTCCCTCTCCCTCGGGAGAGGGCCCCTCAATTTTGAAGAGCCAGTAATGACGAAACCTTCTTCCCCTGAGCCCTTCAGCGCGAGGTTTGATCAGGGACTGAACCGCTCTGGTGTCAGTGGGCCGGCCGTGAGGCGGCCCAGGGCTTCCCGCATCCGTTCCAGCGTCGGCTGCATCGCCGGGTCACGTGCGAGGTTGTGCCGCTCCTGGGCGTCCTCGCGTAAGTGGAACAGCTCTTCGCGAACGTCTCCTTCACGCCGGATGTAAGCCCAGTCGCCGTCAGTCAGCGCAGCCAGCGGCCATCGCGGCTCGTTGAGCCATTGCGAGGGATCCGAACCGAATGACTGAAGCGGGACCACTTCGGAAAGCACCGGGTCGGAAGCCGCGGCCTCGGCGGACGACGTCGGGGATGACCCGTTCCAGAACCGGGCCAGCGGTTCCCCGGGAAAGGGGGAACCGGCCTGGAAACCCAGGACCTCAACGATCGTCGCCGCCAGGTCCCGCAGGCTCACCGTCTCGGTGACCACCCGTGGCGACGGGCCACCCGCCGGAGGGATGATCACGAGGGGAACATGGAGCTGCGTCTGGTAGAGACTCGTCCCGTGCCAGAACACGCCGGGTTGTTCGCCGAAACTTTCGCCGTGGTCCGCGGTGATGATCACCCAGGTCCGCTCGAGGACCGAACGGCGATCGAGCTCGTCGATCAACCGGCCGAGTTGCTCATCAAGGTCCGCGACGCAGTCGTCGTAAGCGTCGCGAGCGAAATTGACCTGGTGCGGGGAAGGTCCCTTCTGGATCAGCAAACGCCAATCCCGCAGCAAGGTCGCCTCGCGAGTGGTGCGGGCCTGACCCCGAATCGGTGGATGCCCTTCTCCGGTAGCTGATAGGGATGGTGGGCATCAAAGTAATTCAGGAAGGCGAAGAACGGCCGCTCCGGCTGCCGGCGCCGGGACAGCCAGTCGAGAAACTCGCGATTGACGACCGTGCGCCTCTTTCCGATCGACCTTGAACAGCCACCAGAGGTGTTCCATCGCCGGGCTCAAGCGATCGAAATCCAGCCAATCTTCGAGGAAACGCCTCGATCGCCTGGAGCTCCCTCCATGAAGCGATCGACCAGGACGGCCGTCTTGAAGGCCGTGAGTCGGGGGAAGATGTAAGTCTTGATAGTCGGTGAAACCCCGGTCCAGCCCGGAGTCGGCCCCACAATACCCGGTGTTGGCGATGAAGCCGGCCGTCGCGTAGCCGCGCGACCCCAGGAACTCCGCCAGGGTGGGATAGGTCCCGTCCAGCGGGGTGAACCAGCCGGCGGAAAGCTCGTGAGGCCATCGGCCAGTAAACATGCTCGCATGGGATGGCAGCGTCCACGACGAGGCCGCCTGCGCCCGATCGAAGCGAATCCCTCGAAGCGCCAGCTCATCGATCGTCGGGCTGGTGAGACGGTTGTAGCCGTAGAGGCTCAGATGATCGGCTCCCACCGTGTCCAGCACGATCAAGAGGACATTGGGGGAGCCCGGCGGCGGGAGCGGTCGCATCTCCTCGCGCCACGCCTTGATCCGATCTGATCCCCAGAGAGAGGCCGCCAGGATCGGCACGAGGCCGGCGACGACGGGGAAGCTGACCCGGACCAGCCGCCGAAAGCCGGAGGCATGCCGCTCCAGCGCCGGGACTAATCGCGACGCGAAACCCAGGGCCAGGAGGAATCCGGCGGGACCGTAAATCCCGGGAGAAGCGGCCCAGATGGGGGGAAGCAAGGTCAACGCGCAGAGCAGCCGCGGGGCGAGCCAAGGGCCGCGACGGCGCCAGCACAAGACCAGGACCGACAAGACCACGCCCAGGAGCAAGGAAGATCGCCAGACTGATCGACGGGATCAGCCAGACGAAATGACGGCTCATCTTGTAAAAGTGATCGGATTCGAGCATTCGCTTGCGCAGGACGATGACCCCGACCTCGAGCAGCCCCGCGACGAGCCCGCACCAGGCTGATAACACCAAGAACGACAAAAAGGCCCGGCCGGTTTGCCACGAGATCCGGAGACTTTGAGCCGGTCGGGCTGTGCCTCCTCGAACACAGCAGTCCCACTCGTCATCGGCATCGTTCCATCGCGATTGGCATTTCCAGTGGAAGGTGACAGCATCGTGACAGGGCTCGCGGACGTGTCAAGGTGTCCAGCAGGAGCCTCGGGTTGCTGACCGCTGCATCGAAGAGAACATAATGGTTCTTGCGAAATCGAACGGTCGAGGCGTCCGGGTCCGGGGTTGCGTGGAGAGCCGGAGATGAGCCGGAGTGCGAGGCGATGGAAGCCGGTATTGTTGCTGGCCGCTCGTCGCCGGGGGATTGGCTCTGGGCCGGCTGGAGATGGTGGGACTTCCGGCGCTATCGGAAGGCCATGGCGGAGATCGAGGAAGAGATCGAGAACGGCCGGCATGGGACGGCCGCGCGGAAGCTCGTCGCGCTCCTGGCTCGGCAACCCGACTCGGATGAGGCCCTCTACCTCCTGGGAACCTGCGAGATGGCACAAGGGCGGACCGCAGTCAGCCGCCGAGGCCTGGGCCCGGGTCACGCCGGGTTCCCGGTTCGCGGCCCGGGCGATCCTGGGCCGCATGCAGATCCGGAAGAGAGCGCGGGCGGTTCACCGAGGCGGAGCAGATCATCAAGGACGCACTGGACGATCCTCGGATCGACCGATCCAGCTTGCCCATCTTGCTCGGGCCCGTCTGGTGCCTGCAAGGCCGCCTGGAAGAAACCCTGCGATTGATCGAGGCGCGCTGGGAGGCACTGAGCCAGGCGGGCGAAGGGGACTTCGGAGCCGGCCATCGATCTGGTTCGGGCACACATCGATCTCCGACGCGAGCGCCATCCCGGTCGAGGTCGTCCGCTCCGCCCTCGATCAGGCCGGGCAGATGGCTCCCGACGACGATCGGATCTGGCTGGGAAAAGCCAACCTGGCGATTCGCACCGGCTCGTACGACGAGGCGGCGCGGTGGCTCGACGCCTGCCTGCGGCGGCGTCCCGAGGATGTCCCGGTCTGGCGCGCCCGGCTGAACTGGGCGGTGGCGACGAATCGCGTCGCGCGAGGCACGGGAGGCTCTGAAGCATCTGCCTGCCGAGGTGTCGACTCCGGCCCAGGTCCACAAGCTGGCGGCCTGGCTCGCCGCGCAGGCGCGGCGATCGTCGAGTCGGAACGGCGAGCGCTGGAACGGTTGATCGCGGCCGATCCAGCCGACTTCGCCGCTCTTGACCGGCTCGCTGAGCTGGCGGTCGAAGAAGGCCAGCCGAACCGCGCCGCTGAGCTCCGTCGCCGAAAAGACCGAAATCGACCGGCTCATGGCGCGATACCAGCAACTCCACGCGCGGCACCAGCCGAGCCGCGACGCGGCGGAGATGGCCCGCCTGGCCGAGCAGCTCGGCCAACGGTTCGAGGCCAAGGCCTTCTTGACCTTGGCGGTTGACAGCGACCCCGACCGCGACGACCTCCGGCGCGATCTCGCCAGGCTCAATCAGCGCACCGACACGATCGAGGGTTCGGGACGGACCCTGGCCGATCTGCTCGCGCCTGAGCTCCGCGACAACCGAAGATAATCAGTAGCCTGATCGCAGGCTGGAATCCCGTTGAGTCTTCGCGATAATACAGCCAGGTCTCGCTCTCTTTGGATTTTGCCCCCGCGAGGCAGAATCAAAAATGCGGAGACTCCTCGCTGCACATCACCGCCGAGGACCCCCTCACCCTGATGAATTGATCCCTTGACCCACCCCGGAAAATGCGGGCATCATGGATCGGCGGAGCAGCGGAGAATCGCCCACTCGCAGGGATCGGCACGACGGTGCGATCCCGAGTCCAAGTCCAGGACGCTCGTCCGTGAGACCGTCCCAAGTACTCACTGGGTCCACGAGGGAGGACGATCGATGCGCAGGCCGGTCCGAGTTGCTCTCGTCGGTCTATTCTGCTTCGGTGCGGCCGCCGGCGCGGTCTTCCTGGTCCTCTCGGCCATCGACCCTGACAGGCAAACAAGTCATCGCCCCAGGCAATCCTCCTCGAACTCCCAGGGGGCCAAGGCGTCCGTGAGTCGTCCCGTGCCGCGCGAGGATGAGGATCCGCGAAGGAAGTCGGACGCCATCTTCCTCGACGAGGGCAAGTTCGAGGATGGAGGCTTCGGCATGGCCAGCGAATACACTGGCTCAATCCAAGATTCCCGGTCGCTCCGTGAGCTGCGCGAGGCGATTCAAGCCAGGGGGCGAGTGGGGCTCGCCACGTTGCGGGCCGAGTGCGACCATCTCCGCGTCGGTCCCCAAACACCCACGGAGGAACTGGCTCCGGCGGGCCGGCTCTTTTATGAGCTAGGCCTGGTCGAGATGTATGAAGGTCGCTTCTCCGAGGCCACCGCCTCGTTTCAGAAGTCGCTGGAGATCGGCCGCACCGCGGGCATTCCGTCGCGGGTGCGGGCTGACCTGATGGCTCTGCAGGGTATCGTCGCGCTGCGCCGGGGCGAAGTCGACAACTGCATCGGATGCGTCGGGCGCCTCGAGCTGCATCTTTCCCATCGCGCGCGAGGCCGTCCACACTCAGCAGGCAGGCTCGCGCGACGCGGTCGAACGGTTTACCGCGTACCTGGAGGAGTGGCCAGGCGATATACGCATTCGTTGGCTGCTGAACCTCGCGTACATGACACTGGGCGAGTATCCCGACAAGGTCCCGAAGAAATACCGGATTCCGCTCGACACGTTTCAGTCCAAACTGAACGTGGCCCGGTTCGATAACGTGGCACCGCTGGTCGGCCTCATCGCCCGCG
Source organism: uncultured Planctomycetota bacterium (assembly GCA_963779785.1). Taxonomy (GTDB): domain Bacteria; phylum Planctomycetota; class Planctomycetia; order Isosphaerales; family Isosphaeraceae; genus CAVRFS01. Next base: position 62,253 of record CAWAAW010000060.1, on the reverse strand, counting down.
GTCCAAACCTGGCTGGCGGCAGCATTTTCGACGACTTTAACGGCGACGGTCTGCCCGACCTTTTCACCACCTCCCTAGACGCTGACCTGGGAGCCTCGATGTTCATCAACCGAGGGGACGGCACGTTCGAGGATCGGTCCGCCAAGGCTGGTCTCGGGGACCAGGTGTACGCCCTCAACGTCGCCCGCGCCGATTTCGACAACGACGGCGACCTCGACGTGGTGCTCCTGCGAGGCGCCTGGGAGAAACCGATGCGGCTCTCGCTGTTGAAGAACAAGGGAGACGGGACCTTCGAGGACGTGACCATCGCCGCCGGTCTGGCCGAGCCGATCGCCACCGAGTCGGCCGCCTGGGGCGACTACGATAACGACGGCCTGGCGGACCTGTTCGTCTGCGGCGAGTATTTCCCTCCCTCCGGTGACCCAGGGAATGACTTCCAGCCCGACCCGCGCAACCGCTGCCGGCTCTATCACAACCAGGGTCACGGCACGTTCGTCGACGTGGCCGCCAAGGCCGGCGTCACCAACGAGCAGTGCGGTAAGGGATCGGCCTGGGGCGATTACGACGGCGACGGCCGCCTCGATCTCTACGTCTCGAACATGAACGGGCCTTCCCGCCTTTACCATAACGAAGGTGATGGCCGCTTCAGCGATGTCGCCTCGAAGCTCGATGTCCTCGGAGCCGATGTCAGCTTCGCTTGCTGGTTCTGGGACTATGACAACGACGGCCGGCTCGACATCTACGTGAACGAAAACAAGACCAGCCTCGCCGAGACGGCGGCCATCGCCATGGGCTTACCGGTCGAGAACGCGGGCAGGCCCCGGCTTTACCGTAACCTCGGCACCGACGGCTTTCGCGAAGTCACCCGCGAGGTTGGTCTGGACAGGCCCATGGCCCCGATGGGCTGCAACTTCGGCGACATCGACAACGACGGTTATCTTGACTTTTACCTCGGCACGGGGTGGATGTCCTACTCGGGCCTGATCCCCAACCTGATGTTCAAGAACGTCGAGGGGCGCCGCTTTGAGGACGTGACGGTCTCCTCCGGCACCGGCCACCTTCAGAAAGGGCACGGCGTCTCGTTCGCCGACTGGGACTGCGACGGTGACCTCGACCTGTTCGTCGAGGCCGGCGGAGCGGTTCCCGGCGACAAGTCGTATAACATCCTGTTCCGCAATCCCGGTTCCGGCCGGCATTGGCTGAAAGTCAAGCTGATCGGCACCAAGACCAACCGCGCGTGCCTCGGGGCCAAGATCCGGGTCGACTTGAAGGGAGCCGAGGGCACAATGCGGCTCGATCCACCGCACGGTCGGCAATAACTCCAGTTTCGGCGGTAACAGCCTTGTCGAGACGATCGGCCTGCTCGACGCCACGCACGTCACCGAATTGACGGTCTCCTGGCCGACCAGTCGCACCACCCAGACCTTCCGCGACCTTGCCGCCGACCAGGCGATCGAGATCACGGAGGGGTCCAACTCCTTCAAGGTCCTCCACCAGCCGCAGGTGCTGTCCCCATCGCATTGAGCCAACTCTCGGGCGGAAATCTTGCGTCATTCGGTCGCTGAACGGACTACCTGAGTCTCGGGAAAAATGAGACGCGCGGGTTGTTCGATCACCTTGTCACGAAACTCGCGCGGCGGCGCACCGGAATTCCGGGCCATTCTCTGATCCGTTGACGCAAATTAACTCCGTAGGAGTTAAGAAATGGTGCAGGAGAATCCGGTCGGCAGACGGTGCCGAACGGGAAGGATCGTGTGCGCTCTCTCTTTGAGCCAGACCAGCCGCGATATTCCTCTTCAAAAGGGGGGTGGCGATGCGCTCTGCGATTCGGATCGTTCTCGTGGGAGCTTGCTGCGTCGCAATTGCACTGGCGGTGGTCGCTCGGCTCACCGGTCTGGATTCGTGGGGGAAGACACCCCGGAGCATTAATGACGATCCGGATGCCTTGACGCCGGCGGCGCAAACCTACCTGAAGACTTTTCCCGATCCCAATGCCCCAGGGGCATCGGCCCAGGTTTTCGTCGACAGGAGCGATTTCGATGGAGACATCTTCGCCACGGCCCTCCCTTTCACGGGCCCGATCCACGACCCCAGCTCGCTGGAGTATTTGCGCGAGTCGATCCGGGGTCGGGGTCGCCGCGGAATTGCCGCCCTGCGAGCCCAGTACGATCAACTCCATTTGGAATCGCCTCCCACGTTCGATCAAGTCGTCAAGACGATCCCGCTGGCGCGATCGATCGCCTTTCTCTACATGCACGAGGGCAAGCTCTCTGAGGCCGCTTCGTGGCTGGATCGGGCGCTGACGCTGACTCGAAGGCCGGATTGTTCCCCGGATCTTGGGGCCACCATGCATGCCCTGCTCGGAATCGCGGCCCTACGCCGGGGTGAGATTGAGAACTGCCTCGAGTGTGTCGGCCCGTCGAGCTGTATCTTCCCTATCGAGCAGATGGCCGTCCATACCGAGCAAGCCGGCTCGCGCGAGGCGATCAAGCAGTTCACTGCCTACCTGGAGTGGTCGCCCGGCGACCTCCGGGTCCGATGGCTGCTAAACCTCGCGTACATGACGCTGGGCGAATACCCGGAGAAAGTCCCGCGTGCTTCTTCATCCCGCTCAACACGTTCCGTGCGAATCTCGACGTGGGCCGGTTCGAAAACGTCGCGCCCCGGGTCGGCTTGGGCGTGCGGGGGCCGAACCTGGCTGGCGGCAGCATCTTCGACGATTTCAGCGGCGACAGCCTGCCCGACTTGCTCACCACCTCGATTGATGCCGACACGGGAGCCTCCCTTTTCATCAACAGAGGTGACGGCACATTTGACGACTATTCGACGGCGGCCGGCTTGAGCGAGCAGGTATATGCCCTTAACCTGGCCCGCGCCGACTTCGACAATGACGGCAACCTCGACGTCCTGCTTCTTCGGGGGGCGTGGGAGAAACCGGCGCGGCTCTCGCTCCTCCAGAACAAGGGGGGCGGCGTGTTTGAGGACGTGACGATCGCCGCCGGTCTGGGCGAGCCCATCTCCTCCGAATCCGCCGTCTGGGGCGACTACGATAACGACGGGCTGGCGGACCTGTTCGTTTGCGGGGAGTACGGCGGTCATACGACCAACCCCAGCGACCGTGCGCGGCTCTACCTGAACCAGGGCAATGGCACGTTCAAAAACATCGCCGCCACGGCCGGCATCGTCAACGATCGCGTGGCGAAAGGGTCGGCCTGGGGTGACTACGACGATGACGGCCGCCTCGACCTCTTCGTCTCGAACTATGACGGGTCCTGCCGGCTGTACCACAACGAAGGGAACGGTGCCTTCCGCGATGTCGGCCAAGAGCTCGGCGTCGCCGGGCCCTCCCACAACCGCTGCTTCTCTTGCTGGTTTTGGGACTACGACAATGACGGCCGTCTCGACCTCTTCGTCAACGACTACAATCCCAGCCTGGCCGACGTCGTGGCCGAATACATGGGCCTGAAGGTGGCCAACTGTGGCCATCCCCACCTCTACCGCAACCTCGGCGAGCAGGGCTTCCGCGACGTAAGCCTGGAGGTCGGCCTTGATCGGCCGATCGCGGCGATGGGGGCTAACTTTGGCGACATCGACAATGACGGCTACCTCGACGTCTACTTCGGGACTGGCTGGATGTCCTACTCGGGCCTCGTGCCTAACGTGATGCTCAAAAACGTCGACGGACGCCGCTTCGAAGACGTCACCGACGCTTCTCGGACCGGCCACCTCCAGAAGGGGCACGGCGTCTCCTTCGCCGACTGGGACAGCGACGGAGACCTGGATCTCTTCGTCGTCCTCGGTGGCGGTTATCCGGGCGATCAGGCGTACAACGTCTTGTTCCAGAACCCCGGGCACGGCCGCCACTGGCTCAAGGTCAAGCTCATCGGCACCAAAACCAACCGCTCGGCCCTGGGGGCCAAGATCCGAGTCGATTTGACGGGGACCGAGGGCGCGACCCGCTCGATCTACCGGACGATCGGCAACAACGGCAGCTTCGGCGGTAACAGCCTGGTCGAAACGATCGGCCTGCTCGACGCCACGCATGTTACCGAGCTGACGGTCTCCTGGCCGACCAGCGCGACGACCCAGGTGTTTCGCGACATCCCCGTGGACCAGGCCATTGAGGTTACCGAGTTCGAGGGCAAATACCGAGTCCTTGATCGGAAGCCGATCCCCACTCCGAAATGACTCCGGAGCCCGATCTCGTGACCGCGAACGTTCCGCCAGATCGCACCGTTCGCTAGCCGCAGTTCAGTCGAAACAGACTTGTCCGGCATCGAATCGGTCCCGTTGGTCTGCTCCTTCTCTCGGCGTGGTGCGGTCTGGCTGCTGGAGGATGGAGCGAGAGTTATGGGCAGGATCATCGATCCGAGCCCGACCCGAGCCGCCAGATCGGTGGGAGGTCCTGCGTTGGCCACGGAGATGACCGAGCTAATCGATTCCTCCAATGTCGAACTCCGACGTCGAAATGGGATGATCATTGCCGTCACTCTGGCGATGTCGGGGCTGGCCCTGTCGATCTTGCTTGTGACAGGACCGCAGTTCGGGATGGTCTGGGACGAGAGCTTCACCGTCAAGCGCGAACGGCTTCTCAACACATGGTTTGAGAAGTTCCTCACCCAGAGTGAGTCTGGCGAGCGGCGGTTGGGCTTCACCAGGTTGGTCCTCGATCGCTACTGGCTTTTCAGTCGCGAAGAGCCGCACGGGCATCCTCCATTCTATGCCCTGATTGGCCTCGCCGGCTGGAGGCTCGGCCAATGCTGGCTCGCGCCGCTTGAGGCCTATCGGTTTGGCCCGATGCTGCTCACGTCAATGACGGTCGGAGTTATCTACTACCATCTCGCTACACGGCGGGGACACTTGGCAGGCGGTGTCGCGGCGGTGCTCCTGGTCGCGATGCCACGGTCATTCGCGCACGCCCATTATGCGCACTATGACATGCCGATGACCTGCCTATGGCTGATTGCACAGATCGCCTTCGTGGCCAGCCTCGAATCAGGTTGGTGGGCTGTGCCGTTCGGCATGGTGCTCGGGTTGGCGGCGGCGACGAAGTTCACCGGCCTTTTCGCCGTGATCCCGGCCGTCGTCTGGGTCGCGTTCATCGAGATTCTTCCGCGCTTGACCATTTCGCGGGATGGTCGGGCGATAGCGACGTCGGCTCCGCGGCCAGGTTTCAGGTCGCTTTCGATCGCGCTTTTTGTCGCGCCGATAACAATGTATGCGATCCAGCCGGCGTGGTGGATCGAGCCGTTCGCGGGGCCCGTTCGGTACTTCACGTCGAATCTGTCGCGAGCCAAGACGCAGCCCCTTCCGACCCTCTACCTCGGTAAGTTTTACGAGTTCGCTCTTCCCTGGCACAACACCATCGTGCTGACCGCGATCACGACGCCGGTGCTCGTCCTGGCGTTGAGCGCGATCGGGATCGCGGTCTGCTGGTCTGACCGGCGTGCGCGGCCCTCGATATTGATCTGGCCGCTGAGCTGGTTGACGTTGATGATCGTTCGTGCCCTCCCGAACGCACCCGGTCACGACGGTATCCGTCTGTTTCTGCCGAGCATTGCCAGCCTGGCGGTCCTTGCCGGGCTGGGGGCAGGCTGGCTCGCCGAACGGCACCGGACCGGTTGGCGCCGGGTCATTGCCCCTCTGCTCATCGTGGCGGCGATCAGTGAATGCCTGGTCGGCATCGCGCGACTTTATCCGTACACGGACTCCTACTACAACATCGCCATCGGTGGCTTAAAGGGGGCGGAGCGGGCCGGCTTCGAGGTGACGTATTACTGGGAAACCGCAGGGTCGGAATTCCTGGAGTGGGCCGCGCGAGAAGGCGAGAGAAAAGCCAATATCGATCTCCTTTCCGATCGATGCGCCCTACCATGACCTTCTCCGGGAGTGGGGCGAGATCCCGAGCCGCATGCAAATCGTCGCTCTGAACGTGCCGGCGTCCGGCGAGCCAGTCCGATCCGACTATTTCGTCCTACAGAGCCGGCGTGGTTTTTACTACCCCTCGGAACGCTGGCTGGACCGGCATGATCACCCCTTATTCGCGATTCGCCGTGAAGGAGTCGACCTTCTGCGAGTCTTCACCAGCGAGGAACATGAGGAGGCCGCCCGCCGCACCCGCGACGAGCCAATACCCAGGCATCTTCGTTAAAATCAAGGATTCATTTGTAATTCTGTCGATTGTTCAGGTGGATCGAGTGGAACGCCGAGCTCAGGGGCGAGGACCTGGGCCAGGGTGCGTGTCGATCGGTCGATGGTGCCAGATTGCCGGTTGAGCCGGTTGAGCTCGTTGCGAAGGTCGCCACGGCTGGGGTCCACCGCGATTGCAATTGTCAGGAACGCTCTGGCCTCGAACTCCTGGCCGAGCTGTGCTGCCAGTTGGGCCATCTCCGCCGCATCCCTCATCGGTTGGTTCCGCGCGTAAAGCTTCTGATATCGAGCCTGGAGCCGCTCGATCTCGGGTTTCCGCTGGCGCAGCTCCGTCGCACGCTCGGGCTGGCCGGCTTCCACTAGGAGTTCGGCCAGCCGGTCCAAGGTGGACAGATCAGTGGGGTCGGCCGCGATGAGGCGTTCCAGTGCGCGCCGCTCGGACTCGAGATCACCGCGCTGGTTGGCAAGCCAGACGGCCAGCTTGTGGATCTGGGCTGGAGTCGACTCGTCGGCCGGCAAATGCGTCAGGGCCTGCCGCACCATCGCGAGCTGCTTCGTCGCTACCGCATACCTCAGCCTGGCGCGCCAGACCGGCGCATCCTCGGGGCGACGCCGCAAGCAGGCGTCGAGCAATCGCGCCGCTTGATCGTACGAACCATCGCGAGTCGCCAGGTCCGCTCTTCCTAGCCACACGCGATCGTCGTGGGGAGCCAGTTGCGCGGCGTGTTCAAGATACACGCGGGCTGCTTCGATGAGGGGGGTCTTCCGCTGAATGTCCATGTACAACCGAACAAAGTTGATGGCCTGCTCCGAGGCTCCTTCGCCGGTTTGGTTCAATTGATCCCACTGCGCCTGGATCAATCGCCCGGCTTCCTCAAACCGGCCTTGCTGGCAATACATGGGAACGAGCACCACGCTCAAGATGGATCCGCGGTCGGGTGCCATTTCTTGCGTGAGTTTGACGAGTTGCTCCGCGTCGGCGAGCTGCCCGCGCTCGATTTGCAGCTCCGCGCAGCGCAGGATCGCCTGGCCCCATAACGGAGAATCGGGCGGAACCCGCGCCCAGGCTTCGGAAGCCTCCCTGGTTCGCCCGCGCGCCCTCTCACAGACTCCAAGGAGATAGATGGCCTCAACCAATCCTGGCTTCCAGGCCAAGAGCGAAACGAGATTCTTCGCGGCCAACCCGTTCCGGCCGGCTGCAATCTGCTGCTCGATCTCTTCGATGGCCTGCTGATACCGCTGAACCTCCCAAAGTCTCCAGCCGCCCCAGGACAGTCCCGCGGCGATGGCCGCCACCACGAGCAGCACCAGCCTGCTGAGCCAGTTGCGGGTCGCCGTCGCCGATCTTCGCTCCACCGCGATCCCTATGTCCATCTTCTCGCTGTCCCCATGCGTGCGTAAGCGAAGTGTGAACCGCTCCAGTATGTTCCATTCCGTCTCAAGATCGACAACCGATCGAGCAAGTTGTCGCGGGCCGTCTCGTCCGCAACCGATTCCCTTCTCTTGCCGAAGTCCCTCCCCGGTGCTACGTTGAGATCTGACCTGAGCCCTGGAGTGACACAAGCTTCTTCCGGCCGTGAACTTCGGCGCCCGACCCGGCTTGGGGTTCTTACACACAACCTGCATACTTATGTTTCGTCAGACAACCGCCTTCGAGCAGGTCGGCGCGGCCAGCTCGCTGTCTGAGGATCTGGTCGAGGATCGCTTGAGACTGTCTTCGATTCTCGGTCTTTCCGCCTGGTGTGGGGTCGTCTCGGGTCTGCTCGAAGTGGGAACGATTGTCCTGCGCAAGCAAACGATCGATTCGAGTCGTCTCTATGGAATGAGCCGGCATTTCGTGTGGCTGATTCCGTTGACCAATCTTTGCCTGTTCCTGGCGCTGGGTGTCGCGCTGTGCGTCGTGGTTTCCGCTCGGCCGCGACTTGGTCGCCGGCTGGCCGCGCGGCTGCTTTGCGCGCTCACGCTACTTCCGAGCCTGCTGGTTGCCTTTCCGCAGATCTATGGTCTGGCCTGGTTGGTCATGGTGGTCGGAGTCGCGGCGCGTCTAGCCCCGGCACTGGAGCGCCACGCCGCCGGATTTGGGCGGCTGGTTCGGATCAGCTTCCCCGTGGTTGCCGGTCTCGTGGTGATCCTGGCGGCATCGCTCTGGGGAGGAGACCGGATCAAGGAGTGGCGAGAGCGAACGCGGAGTCTGCCCCCGCCAGGTTCCTCGAACGTCCTCTTGATCGTTCTCGACGCGGTCGCGGCCAGCCACATGAGCCTGCATGGCTACGAGCGGCCCACCAGCCCGACAATGGTCGACCTCGCCGAGCGCGGCGTTCGTTTCGATTCCGCGCAGGCGTCCTCGTCGTGGACCTTGCCATCCCATGCGAGTATGTTGACTGGCCGATGGCCTCACGAGCTCTCCGCCGGGTGGCAGACTCCTCTCGATGAAACGTATCCCACGGTGGCTGAATTCCTCGCGCGAAAGGCTATGCCACGGCGGCCTTTGTCGCGAACTATCAGTATTGTGCAAGCGATTCAGGGCTGGGACGCGGCTTTACCGAATACCACGATTATGTCTTTCCCAAACTGACAGCTTTCAAGATGGCCGCGCTCGTGGACCGGCCCGTGCACGCGATTGAGTGGGTGGAGAATTTCCTTGAGAATCGACTGGATCTGTCGATTCCGCAATTCTACGCCCGACACCTCTCCTGGTGGTTAGTCAACGATCGAAAAGATGCACCAACGGTCAATCGCCAATTCCTCGACTGGTTGTCCCGGCGGCAGCCGGAGCGGCCTTTTTTTGCCTTCTTGAATTACTTCGATGCCCATTGGCCATATCGGCTGACACCGGGAAGGATCCACCGTTTCGGGTTCGGGCCCAGGAACAACCGTCAAAAAGATCTGATCCAGAATTGGTGGTCGCTGGACAAGAGCGGCATCCCTCCCCAGGATCTGGCTTTTGCTTGCAGCTCGTACGACGATTGCGTCGCGGATCTCGACGAGCAGATCGGCCGGTTGTTCGACGAGCTCGATCGCCGTGCCGAACGGGAACGAACCTGGGTGATCATCGTGGCGGACCACGGCGAAAGCTTCGGTGAGCACCCGGGCGTGTTTAGCCATGGAACCAGTCTGTACCAGACGGAGCTGCACGTTCCGCTCGTGATCATTCCACCGGTGGCGAGCCCATCGAAACGGATTATTGCCGAGACGGTGAGCCTTCGGGACCTCGCGGCGACCATCGTCGACCTGCTGGGATTGGAGGTCCGCTCCCCATTCCCCGGGGATTCGTTGGCGCGGTTTTGGAATGGAAAATCGGCGACGCCGCGCGTCGGTTCTTCCCTCTCCGAACAAGCGCTTTCCGAAGTGGTCCCCAACGAGGCCATGAATCCCGATCCATCGCCTGCGCCGGTGCGTGGCTGGCCGTTGGCCGCCCTGATCGAGAGCGGCTGGACTTACATCCGCCGCGAAGGAGACGCCCGCGAAGAGCTGTTCCACTTGCTCAAGGACGGCGGGGAGCAGCACAACCTCGCCGCCGATCCGGCCGCGCGGTCGACGCTCGAGCGGATGCGCGGGGCTCTGAATCGTCTCACGGATGGTCCGCTGACGCCGCGGAGGTTCAAGCCGTGATGCCAGTCCTCGGCCCGCTGCCGAGCTGCTGGAATAGCCCAGGCTCGCAGGCTTGCGATCGATCAGCTCTGGCGCAGGGGGTGGTTGCCGTGAATAGGGTCTGGTGGGAGAGTTCGCCTCGCGCCGTCCTGACTGCGACATTGGGTGCGTTGATCCTGCTTAACACGGGTTGTTACAAGGAAACAGAACGATCGGCGCCGGCGACCGCCAAACCGGTCGGCGCCTGGTCTTCCGCGCCCAGGAGTTACCGTTTCTGTACGATCGGGGCGAAACCGGCTCGGCGTGGCCTGTCGAGACGACGGGTGGTGGGGTGGGCCTGCTCGATTACGATGGCGATGGCCGGCTTGATCTCTTCTTCGCGCAAGGGGGACCCCTGCTGCCGGGAAAGATTTCGCAACCTTCAGCCGATGTGTTGCTGAAGAATCTGGGTGACGGCCGTTTCGAGGATGTCTCGGCTCGAATGGGTCTCACGCACAAGGGATACGGCCAGGGGGTCACGGTGGCCGACTACGACGGCGACGGCGATCCCGACGTTTATGTGACTCGTTACGGCCGTAACACCCTCTGGCGCAACGATCGCGAGCTTGGTCGGTTTACCGACGCGACCGAGGAAGCCGGAGTCGCCTGCGGAAGCTGGAGCCTCGGCGCGGCGTTCGCTGACTACGACGGCGACGGCGATCTCGACTTGTTCGTTGCCAACTACTTCGTGTTCGACCCGGCGAAGGCGCCGTTCCAGCGCAACGCGAAGACAGGGGCAGCCGAGTACGGTTTGCCTCAAGACTTTGTCGGCCTCCCGGACAACCTCTACCGCAACGACGGCAACGGCCGCTTCACTGACGTCACGGCCGCCTCGGGCGTGGCGGGATCGGGACGCGGCATGGGCGTGCTGTCCGCCGACCTCGACGGCGATGGCCGGATCGACTGGCTCGTCGCCAACGACGCACAGAGCAACGCTCTTTGGCGGAACCGCGGCGATGGCACCTTCGAAGACGTCGCCGACCGACTCGGCATGGCGGTCAACGGCCAAGGTCTGGCCGAGGCCAATATGGGGATCGCTTTCGGCGACACCGACGGCAACGGTCTACCCGACGTCGTGATCTCCCACTTTTTTGGCGAACACGAGACCCTCTGGCGCGCTTTCGCCGGCCCGAAAGGGGAAATCTTTTATCAAGACCAGACCAGCGAGGCGGGTTTGGCGATCGACAGCCGCCCGCTGACCGGCTGGGGCACGGTCTTGGCCGACCTGGACCTCGACGGCAGCCTCGACCTGATCGCCACCAACGGCCACATCCGCCGCGAGCCGTCCCAGCGCTATCAATACGAGAACCCTCCCATCCTTTGGCGGAACCAGGGGGATGGCCGTTTCATCAACGTCACCGCTGCCGCCGGCCCCTATTTCCAGGCGCTTCACATGGGTCGCGGACTGGCCTGCGGCGACCTCGACGGTGACGGCGATCTCGACTTCGTGGTCGTCCATTATCACGCGCCGAGTGTCGTGCTCTGGAATGAATCCGCCCGCCGCGGTAACCATTTGATCGTCAAGCTCCAAGGACGCGGAGCCAATCGTGACGCCATCGGCACGCGGTTGACTGCCCAGGTCGGCCAGCGCAGGCTGGTCCGCACCATCGATGGAGGGGGAAGCTATCTCTCCACCGGCGACCTGAGGGTCCACTTCGGCCTGGGCCAGGCGACACAGGTCGATCGGCTAGAGGTCCGCTGGCCTACGGGGAAGGTGGAAACGCGAACCAATCTTCCCGTCAATACGGCCATCGAATGGATCGAAGGAGAAGCGCCCTGACTCGGATTCATCCGCCATCCTTCATTTCGAGGATGGCGCGGATTTTCTTCGGAACTGGTCGAGACGGCGGCGGAAATCATCGAGGACCGGCCGCATCGATTCGACTCGGGACCGGTCGTTGATCTCGAGAGGATCGCCGCGCTGGTCGAAAAGTTGCTCGCCGCCGTCTCCTTCGTTTCGGATGTAGACGAAGTTGTTATCCGCCAAGGAGATCAACGGCCCCCGGGAAGCCGGAGATCGCCCTCGGTTGGGCCGCGAGGGGTTGGGGGCCTTAAGCTCGGAGACCACGGGCTCGGTCTCGCGTGACAGATCAACGGTTCCAGGTGGAGATTTCCGCCAAAATCGGGCGAGCGAGTCTCCAGGGAAGGGAGACCGTGCACCCAGACCCAACAGATCAACGATCGTGGCTGGCAGGTCGCGAAGGCTGACCGTCTCGCCCACGACCGACGACGGATGGAGAGCCGAAGGCAATCGAATGACCAGGGGCACTCGGATCTCCGTCCGATACAGACTTTCACCGTGGCCGAACAGGTTGTGTTCACCCAGCCCCTCGCCATGATCCGAGGTCACGATGACCAGGGTCTGGTCGAGCAGGCCGCGACGCTGCAATCCGTCAAAGAGCTCGCCAAGTTGCTCGTCGAGATAACCCAGGCAGTCGTCATAAGAATCGCGAGCGAGATCAAGATAGGGCGGAGGTAACCTCATCTTGTCAAGAAATGGCCATAGCTCATACACGACTCGGCTTTCGTCCTTTGTCACGGGATAACGAGCGAAACGATGTCGATGCCCCCTGAGGCAGGACGTACTGCTCATGGGCGTCAAAGAAATTGAGGAATGCAAAGAAAGGGCGTTCGGTCTCTTGCCGTTCGGATAACCAGCTCAAAAAAGCACGCCGAATCGACATGGCATTTTTTCGTTTCCCGACCTCAAACCATCGACTCATCAGTTGCTGCAAGGGACGGAGCGATCTGATGTTAAGAGCGGGAATCATTTCCGTAATCGCGCTGGCCACATATTCAACCAATCCGGAAGTCCGGAGCGGAGCCAGTCTTTCCAGGACGTAGTCCTCGTAATGAGTGAAGCCGCGGGCCAACCCGGTTTCTTGAGAACAATATCCAACGTTGGCGACAAAACCCGCGGTCGCATAACCGCGGTCCCCCAGGTATTCAGCCAGCGTCGGGAAGTTCCCGCGAAGTGGAGTCATCCATTTCTCACCAAGCTCGTGCGGCCAGCGGCCAGTGAACATGCTTGCATGCGAAGGGAGAGTCCAGGGTGCGGTTGCTCGCGCCTCGTCGAAGCGAATTCCTCGCTTGCCGAGTTGCTCCAAAATCGGAGTGGTCGGGCGTTCGTAGCCGTAAAGGCTCAGGTGGTCCGCCCGCACGGTATCCAGCACGATCAGCAAGACGTTGGGCGAATCGGCCGGTGGCAAGGGACGCCCGGCTTCGCGAGCCAGTGCCAGCCGATCTCCCAAGAATAGGTAACTTGCCAGCAGGATCACCAATCCCAACATGAGGGGAAAGCTCCACAGGAGCCTTCGCCGTAAGACGGTGATGCGCCGTTCCACGATTGGAACCAACTGGATCGCGATTCCTAGCCCGAAGAATGCCCAAGCTTCAGCGTAAATCTGAGGGCCCGCCGCCATGAGCACGGGCAGTGTGGCGCAGGCGCAGATCAGCCGAGGGCTGAGCCATCCGGCCACACGCGGCGACAGCTTGACGGCCACCGACAAGACCAGGCCCATCCCCAAGAAGAAGAGGAGATTCGAGAGCGGGCCCAACCAGAGGAAGTGCCGGCTCACCAGATAGAGTCGTTGAGCCGGATCGATGGCCCGGCCAAGGACTCTCGCCGCAACCTCCAGCAGCCCGGCGGCCAGACCGCACCAAGCCGATAGAAGGAGTAGATCAACCGCCTCGATTCGATGCCCGACAACGCGAGCCCCGACCCTGACCTTCATCGGGCGCCCCGATTCCGGCGAAAGAATGGTGCGATCCGGGTGAGAGGTTGCGCTCGCGAGATGATGTTCTCCAATCATCGACGTGTGTCTCTATACGTCCGATTAGAATCGATGGCGTTCTGGGCAGACAGAGGGATCGGGCTCAGGTCTGGGGAAAATCTCATTTGGACACCGATTCTGGAGGAGCCCGACCTGTCCCGCGACTCCTCGCTTGAAAAAAGAGAACCAAGGTCCATCTCACCTCACCTGCGGCTTAATTTCCAGACAACGTCCGCGGGCAGTGGGCAAATGGACCAGATTTACCGACTTGAAGTGGAGGATCCTTTGGAAGTCGACGGCTGGCGACGAGCTCGGGCATCTCCCGGCCCAAGTCGTACTTCTCGTTGCCGGTACTTTGACGCCAAGCCCAAGCAGCACTGATCAAAGCAGGTCACAGCTAAGGCACGTGCCATTTTGTCAGACGTTGTTTCTTATTCGCGAGGAAAGTACTAATTCTATCATTCTCCAGGGAGACCGTTACTTGTGCCAGTCGTCTCGCGTCCACTAAATTGTTAGTTTGACGATCCGACGCATCGATCATAACGCTTTGTTAGAAACGGCTTTACACACAGAAAACGATGCCAGAAAAAGTGAGAGAGTACTCTGTGGGCGACCCGACCAGAGCCGTCTTCCCGTTCGCGGGAGTCGTCTATTCCAACGCATACGCGTGGCGACGGGTGACTTCGGGAGTGACCGAATCGCGATCGAAACCGCGCAAACTATAGACGAACCCTCGCTTCTGTGATAGTTTCGTTCCTCGTCGTGCACATCAAGATCGTCCGAACGTGGCGGCGACACAACGAAGGGGCTACGATCGCCCGGATTTCTTGCTGTTCGACCGACTGATCCGGGTCAATCGGTGGTCCGTGTTGCCTTGTCTGAACCCTTGAACTCAGCGTCGTGAGTCACTTCTCCTCAGGTTCGGGGAAGAGGGAGGCACGTGCCATGGCAGCCGTCGTGGGAATTGAGAACCATCCACTTGAGAGTGAGAGTGGGCGGTGGGAGGTCGATCCCTGGAGGATGGCGGTCTGCCTGTTCTGCCTCGCATACGCGACGGCCCTATTCTCACTTTCGCTCTTCAAGCTGCTCAGCTTCTTCGTCATGCCATCGCTGTTCTTCGACCTGCTCTTCATCGGCTTCCCGGTCGGTGCCTGGTTCGGGGCGCGGTTCATCCCGGCTGACCGGCACTATTTCCTCAAGTGCCTGTGGGCGCTTCAAGGAATCATGGCGGCCTCGGTGGCGATCTGCCTGATGGCCAAGCGGGTCGACTATCTCCGGGCGCACCTCTTCGAAGTCGATTTGTCCCGTCTGGTGATCCAAGTGTCGACGTTCGTGGTGATGTTTCTGCCGTTCTTCGCCGCGTATGGCCTGAGCGAGTACATGGGTTATCAAGTGGGACGGCGGAACCTCGGAGGCCGGATGCGGCTGGTGTACGCCCTCGCGCTGTTCGGCGCGGCGATGGCGTATCTCACTCTCAAAACCCTCTTGCCGGCACTGGGCATGGCCCGCATGGTCGCCGTCACCTTCACTGGGCTGGCTCTAGCTATTCTGATCATCGGCGACCGTTGGTCACGATGGGCCGCCGCGATCCAGATGACCGCAATGCTGGTGTGTTTCTGCTGGCCGGACCTCGAGGGCAAATCCCTTAGCCTATACAAAGGTCAGGGTCCCCAATCGACCTGGGATTTCCAGGCCGTCGGCGGCTGCCATAGCGTGTTTCAGAAATGGGGCAAGTATAGCTTGGTCGAGATCCTCGCTACGCCGGATCGAAAGGTCTACCACGGCTTCTATAACGACATATTCCAATGGGAATATGCACCGCTGCTGGGTTTCTCCAGGCTCTCGCTGGGGGCGATCCCCATCCTGCTGACGAAGCCTGGCCAGCATCTGGCGATCGTCGGCGCAGGGGGGTGGCCGGCAGGTCCGCTTGGCCGCGCGATCTCAAAGGCCGCTCGATCGTCGCGATCGAGCTGGAGCCGGCTGTCTTCGAGGCGGTACGCGATCCGAAACACCTGCTCGGCGCATTCGGCCGAGTTTATGAGGCGCCGGGGGTCACGCCGGTGCGAGCTGAGGCGCGGGGCTACTTCGAGGGAACAGGCCAGACGGTTCGACCTGATCTTCTTGCCCAGCGTCGGCAGCTACCCCCAGATGATGATCGAGCCGGGAAACATGGTCCGGACCCTACAAGCCCACCGGACGATGCGCAACCGCTTGACCGAGCAGGGAATCTTGGCGATCTGGTACCCCAATGGACTCGATAGCAAGGGCATCCTCACCGAACAGTACGTCCGGACGCTCCGGTCTCTTGGCATGAAGACCGAGGCATATCGCAACGATGTCGAATTGCTAATCCTGGCCGCCCGCGATCCGAAGGCGATGCTCCCCACCGTGACCGAGGTGGCTCAGTTGCTCACGATGGGGGACAGCTCGTTTGCCGCCTCCGAGGAGTTTCAGGCCGTGCGGCCCCGGAGCTATCCGGTCGATGACGATCCGCATTTTGTGCCCATCACCGACCAGAAGCCGTTCCTGGCCGGCAATGTGCGGTACATCCTGTCCATGACTCAGCTCGTTCAACTGTTTGGCTTGGCCGGTGGCGTACTGGGCCTGGCCGGAGCGGCGGTCTGGTGGGGCTTGCGGCGCGGGACGATCCCCGGATCGAGGGCCGGCCATTTTCGGCCGTCGCGGGTCTCGCAGCTCCTCATCGGTGCTAACTTTTTGATGATGGAGCACACGCTTGTCCTGATCCTGTTCCGGCGACTCTACGTTTACGACGATGCCCTGGGAATGGGGGCGATTGGTTTTCTGACGCTGTCGGGCCTGGGAAGCCTGGTTGCGGCGCGGCGGCTTCGTCCCGCGTTCGCGATCGCGGCGATCATCGCCATGCTGATTTTTCTCATCCACGCGGAGCGGCTCTCCCTCTGGGGAGTCCTCCTCGCTATGGCGCCGATCGCACTGGTCACCGGCAACCTCTTCCCGGCGCTGTTCGACCTGGCGGCACACAAACCCGTGGCCGTCTTCGCCCTGGATGCCGTGGGAGCTGGTTCGGGCGCGCTGCTGGCGACCTTTATCCCGATTGCCTGGGGGATCGACACCTTCATTCTCGTCTCCGGGGCCGTATTCTTGCTCACCGTGCTGCCGACGCCTGGTTCCATCGGCACCTCGGTTGGCCCCAATTCACAACGTCGAAGTTGCAACTCCGCCACAACCCGGCTACGGACGGATTCGCCTCGCGGCCATGAGATCATACAAGGGAGGCTGCCGATCGTGCCTCAAGGGTGGGGAGACGGCGACGCCGGCTGGTGCCAGGACCTTGAAGGAGCTGGACCCTTCGGTGATCTCGATCACTTGGTCGGCGGCGATGTCGCGGAAGGTCTGGGTCGTCTTGCTCGTCGGCCATGTGACCGTCAGCTCGCTGACGCGTGTCTCATCGAGTAGGCCGATCATCTCGACGAGGCTGTTGCCGCCGAAGCTGGAGTTGTTGCCGACGGTGCGATGGATCGAGCGGGTCTGGCCGTTGGAAGACTTGAGATCGACCTGGATCTTGGCCCCGAGGGCCGCGCGGTTGGTCTTGGTGCCGGCCAGCTTGACCTTGAGCCAGTGGCGGCCCAGGCCGGGGTTCTGGAACAAGGCGTTGTACCCCTGATCGCCGGGTGTCGCGCCGCCGAGCTCGACGAACAGGTCGAGGTCACCGTCACCATCCCAGTCCGCGAACGAAACGCCGTGCCCTTTCTGGAGATGGCCGGTGCCGGAGGACACGGTGATGTCCTCGAAGCGTCGGCCGTCCACGTTCTTGAACATCAGGTTGACGTCCAGGCCCTCGTAGGACATGTCGCCGGTTCCCAGGTAGATATCGAGATAGCCATCGTTGTCAACGTCTCCAAAATTCGCGCCCATGGGTGCCATCGCCCGGTCGAGACCGACCTCCTTGGAGACGTCGCGGAAGCCGGCTGGGCCGAGGTTGCGGTAGAGCCGGGGATGGCTCGACCCCTCGATCTTCAGTCCCATCGCGCTGCAAAGCACCTCGGCGACCCTGGCCCGGTAGTCGTTGACGTAGAGGTCGAGGAGGCCGTCATTGTCGAAGTCCCAGAACCAGCAAGCGAAGCTGGCGTCGGCACCGGTGACGCCGAGCTTGGGGGCAACGTCAAGGAATTGTGCCGTTCCCTTCGTTGTGGTAGAGGCGGCGACTCCTGGCCCATGTTCGAGACAAAGAGGTCGAGCCTGCCGTCGCCATCGTAGTCGCCCCAGCCCGAGCCCTTGGCACAACGCTCGTTGGTGACGCCCGCCTCCGCGGCGACATTCACGAATGTGCCATTCCCGCGGTTGTGGTACAGCCGGCAACGGTTGCGCGGGTCGCCGGGCTTCGACGACGGGGGGCTCCCGGCGGGAAGGTACTCACCACAGACGAACACGTCGAGCAGCCCGTCATTATCGTAGTCGCCCCAGGCCGCCGATTCGGTCGCGATCGGCTCGGCCAGGCCGCTGGCCACCGTGACGTCGTCAAAGCGTCCGTCCCCTTTGTTCCTGAGCAGCGAAAGCCGCATCGGGGTCTCCCAGGCGCCTCGCAACAGCAAGACATCGAGGTCGCCGTCGTTGTCGAAATCCCCGCGGGTGACGTTCAGCGCGTAGATCTGGTCGCCAAGGCCGGCCGAGGCGGACCGGTCCTCAAATGTCCCATGACCCCCGTTGATATACAGCGAAGCCCCCAGGTCGGCGTCGAGCGAGGTAACGAAAAGGTCGGGCAGACCGTCGCCATTGAAGTCGTCGAAGACGCTCCCGCCCGCCAAGTTCGGGCCCCTCGCCCCCAGGCCGGCCTGCGCCGCGACGTTCTCGAAGCGGCCGACGTCGGCTCCCGAATGGAACAGGTCGACCGGGATCAGATATTGCAGCGGGACCTTGTCGGGATACTCTCCCAACGTCATATAGGCGATGTTCAAGAGCCAGATCACCCGCAGGTCCCGGGGCGATTCCTCGAGATAGGCCGTGAACCAACGGACCGCGTCGCGCGAGCCCGACTCGTTCTTATGGATCGCCTCGCGGGCGATCGGAAAGATGCAGCTCGACGGCCCAACGCACTCCAGACAATTCTCGATCTCGCCCCGACGCATGGCGATGATCCCCAGAATGGCGATCAGGCGGTTCCGGACCAGCGCGGGCACGTCGGCCTCCCGGCTTGTCGCGAGCGCCTTCTCGAACCAGGAGGCAGCCTCGAGGAACTTGCCGTCGTACATGTGGAGCATTCCGATCGACTGCTCGAGCGAAGCCTTTTCCAGTGTCGATTCCCGGGTCGGTGAAGATTGTGGCTGAAGCTGGTCGTATTTGGCCCGAAGCGCGGAGATCCCCCGGCGCCCACGTCCGCGGACCGACTCGCGTAGCTCCTGAAGCGACCCCAGGTCGCGGATCGGGGCCATGAAGCCGATGGCCGTGTTGTAACCGCCGTCTTCAAACTTATCCAGAATAATGTCGTAGACGACCCGCCGCCCTTTCGGAACGGTTGACGCGGGCGCCTCCCGGCGCTCGCTGGTCGCCGGCAATCCCTGGCGGTGAGCCGGCCTCGAGCCTCCCGAGCCCGGGTTCAACAGCCAGACCACCGCGACCGCGGCCACACCCATGCATAACAGCCCGGCAAGGAAGACTCGGATCAGCGGTCGCATTGGTCGTCACGGCCCATTGGGTCAAAAGTTGTCACGAAATCGAGCGGAGAAATTCGGCATGCTTCTCATTCTAGACGAAGACGCATGACGCGAATACCCCAGCGAAACAGGCCCGACTCGAGATGTTTCCTCTTGTGGGACAGCCGCCCGACAGAGCAGGGGGATGAGGATCAACCCTTCTTGGGACTGGAAAGGATCAGTTGGATCACGACAAGATTTTCCGTGATCTCTCGCTGCCAGTTCGTGTCATAAAGATTGGCGTTCTGGTCATCGGTTGGGGTTAAGGGGAGCCAGAGGTCCGGCTTGAGGGGGAGCAATCGATTCAGAGAGGCGAAGTAATCGCGCAGATCGTCCCTCGAATTCGAGAGATCGGCGATCAACGCTTCTCCCGACTTCTGGTTGATCTTGACGGGAATCCGCCCGGAGAAAAGCACGGTCTTCGCTCCCCACTCGACCTGGTAGCCCACCGTTGCCAAGCCCCGCCCTCGGAGCGGGACGAGCTTCACGGGGAACCAACACTTGCCGGGCAATTCGTCCGCCGAAAGGAAGATCGTCCCGGCCGGACACGACTCCTTGAGACCTTCGAGACCTTCGGGGGAAGCCACGACCAGTGGGTGACACTTCTCGACCAACTCCTTGAGCCCGGCTGTCTCGCCGGCGCCACACGCGGTGAGCAGGACGGCGGTCGGGGCAACCGGCTCGCGGCCGAACCGGCGGAGGCTCGCGTTCAAGAACTCGACCAAGCCGGCTCCGCCCGGCGCATCCACCACGAAGAACTTTGACGACGCGAAAAAACCGTAGAGGGCGGCACCTCGGAAGTCCCCCAGGTAGTACAGCTCCGGCAGGAGCTGTTTGGGAATTCCATCCAAGAAGTCAGCGCCGTCGGCCTCGTAGCGGGCGACAAGCGTCTCCATGTCACGGACGCCCTGGTCGAGCAAGGATTCCCAGCGTTGTTGCGTGAGACATGGGCTTTGCGGCGTCACATCGGCCGCCGGATGCCCCGGCAGCACGAGGTCGGGAACCGGCATCGAGCGCAAGCGGCGGAGCGAGGCGAGGGAGTCCTTGGCGTCGCCTCGGTAACGGGGCGACAGGTAGGCCGAGTAGGTGCCGAGTGGTTTGCGCAGCTCGTCGCGAGGATTCTCGTCGCCCTTGAGCATCATGATCACGTCCCCCGCGAACAGAGTGCGAAGGTTTGTTCGTTCCAGCAGATAACAAATGCTCCCCGGTGAGTGACCCGGCGTGGCCAGAGCCTGGATGCGGGTGTCCCCGAAAGCGATCGTTTCACCCCCCTTGAGCGCGACATCAACCGTGGTCGGGTGGGGGTGGTGGTTGGGCATGAAGTACGTGCCGTAAAATGCCTCGGACGGTTGCGCGGCCCTCAGTACGGGCACATCGCCCGCACCGGCGTAGACCTTGGCCCCGGTCGCCGACCGCAATGCCTCGGCTCCGCCGGAATGGTCCCCATGGACATGGGTCAGCAGGATGGCACGCACCCGCTTCCAGTCGAGCCCCAACTTGGCCATTTCCGACTTGAGTAAGCCGGCGTCGGCATCGAGACCCGAATCGACCAGGACCAATCCTTCCGGAGTCTCGATCACGTAAGCGGCTGAAGGCCTCAGGACGCCGAGGAGGTAGATCCCGGGCACAATCTCGACGCTGGAACGACCCAGTTGCGGCACGCTCGCGCCGGAAAAGGCGGCGCTCTTTGCGTATCGAAAACACTGGTATCCCGCGACCAACATCGAGGCAAGGGCCAGAAGGCTCAGGACGACGCGCTTCGGCCGCCCTCCCACGAAACGAGTCAACGAACTCGGCATGCATCGCCTCTCTCACTCAGCTCAACTCAGGCCATGATCCCTTTGACCACTTTGCCGGCGACGTCCGTGAGACGGTAATAGCGGCCCTGGTGCTTGTAGGTTAACCGCTCGTGGTCGATGCCCAGCAGGTGGAGGATCGTGGCGTGGAAGTCGTTGACGTGGACGCCATCGCTCGTGACGCTGTAGCCGAACGGATCGGTCGCGCCGTGGGTGATCCCCGGTTTGATCCCACCACCGGCCGCCCAAACCGTGAAGCATCGCGGGTGGTGGTCGCGGCCGTAGTCGGTGGCCGTCAGTTTCCCCTGGCTGTAATTGGTGCGGCCGAACTCGCCTCCCCACAGCACCAGCGTCTCATCGAGCATGCCCCGCTGTTTCAGGTCCTGGATCAATGCCGCGCACGCCTGGTCAACCTCACGGCACTGCTGGCGGATGCCGCCGGGCAGGCCGCCATGATGGTCCCAGCCGGGGTGGTAGAGCTGGATGAACCGAACGTCACGCTCGGCCAAGCGTCGTGCCAGCAAGCAGTTGGCGGCGAATGTGCCGGGTTTCCGGGAATCCGGTCCGTAACGCTCGAAGACATGATCGGGCTCGTCCGCGAGGCGCGTCACTTCGGGGACGGAGGTTTGCATCCGGTAGGCCATTTCGTACTGGGCGATCCGGGCCTGGATCGCGGGATCAAGCACGGCGTCGTACTCCATCTGGTGCAGCTCGCGCAAGCGGTCGAGCATCTTACGGCGAGCGGCTGGCGAGACGCCGGGCGGGTTGTCGAGGTAAAGCACCGGCTCGGCCCCCGCGCGAAACTGCACCCCTTGGTGCACCGACGGCAGGAAGCCATTCCCCCAGAGCCGTGAATACAGCGGCTGGTCGGGCCGCTTCTGACTGATCAGCACGCAGAACGCCGGCAGGTTCTGGTTGGCGGAGCCCAGCCCGTAGCTGAGCCAGGACCCCATGGAGGGCCGCCCGGCGATCGTCGAGCCGGTCTGGAAAAAGGTAATCGCCGGGTCGTGGTTGATCGCCTCGGTGAACAGAGATTTGATAATACAAAGCTCGTCGACGACGCCCGCGGTATGGGGCAGGAGCTCACTGACCGTGGCTCCCGACTTGCCATGCTTCGCAAACTGGAAGATCGACCCGGCCAGGGGCAAGGTCGCCTGGTTGCCCGACATCCCCGTCAGCCGCTGACCCATCCGGACCGACTCGGGCAGGTCCTGACCGTTCATCTGGTTCAAGAGGGGCTTGTGGTCGAACAGGTCGAGCTGGGACGGTCCGCCACTCATGAATAGATAAATGACCCGCTTGGCCCTGGGGGGAACGTGGTACGCCTTGAGCACTCCTCCCGAAGCCGGATCGATCAGGCCGGCGGTTGACTCCGGCCGGGTGGATGTGGCACCGGCTTCGGCGCCGGCGGCCCCGGGCTCGCCGAGAAGCGTTGCCAGGGCAGCCCCGCCGAGCCCCAGGCTCGTCCGGGAAAAGAAGTGCCGCCGGTTGAGGCGTAAGCCCCAATCATCGCGAATGCGTGCGAGGTCGTTCATGGATTCCGCCGTGAGTCGTGCCTCGGTTCTGTTTTGCCAATTGTAGCAAGAACCAAGGCATTTCGGCGAGCCGGTTCAGACTCCCGCTCTTAAATGCCCTTCGGGTTGGGGATGACCCAGACCGGCCGGATTCCATCGATCATGGGATCCGGCCCACTGATCCAGGGATTGCGTACTTGCGCCAGCGCCTGTACGTCGAAGATCTCGTCGATGCCCGCATGAAACTCCAGCCGTGATACCTCTTGGCCCGTGCCCAGGTCCAAGACCGACACGCCACAGCTCAGCGGGGTCGTCCGCTCCGAGATCGGCAGATTGTCGAAGGTCAATCTTGGAGCCGAGGACGAGCGAAACCTCGAGTAGCCGACGAAGGCGTACCGTCCGGCGAACGCCAGGCCACGGGCATAGCCGGGAGTCTCGGCGACTGGCTCGACCACGCCCCGCGCTCGATCCGCCCTGACGAGTCGCCCATGGCCCGATTCCAGGAGCCAGAGCTCGCCGTTGTGGATGCGAGGCGAGTGGGGCATTGATAGGCCCCGGACGACCGTCGACTTACTCGCGACGTCGATCACGCAGCCCCCGGCCGCCTTGCCCTGCCGCCAACCTTCTAGAGTGTTGCTCTCGCCCAAGGCCGTGACATAAGCGGGCCGGCCCTCATGAACCGCCAACCCGTTGAGATGGCAACGATCCTCGGCCGCCAGCGCCGTTACGAAGGATGGCTTCCACCTCGGCACGAAATTGTGGACGCCGTTCAGAGTGCACAGGCAAGAGAACAGCGTGTTGACCACCCAGAGCTCGGCCCCGCACCACGCGATCTCGTGGGCGTCGATCGGACCGGTATAGCTCGCATGGCGCGGGAGATAGCAGGCGTCATGAGTCCCGGACGGATCGACGAGTGCCGTGAACTGAGGCACGTTGCCGAACTGCCAGATTTGGGTGTCGGCCGCCACGGCGAAGCCGGCTGACTCCGGCCGAATCGCCATGCCCATCGGCCTCGTGAGTTTCCGGTACGATAGCACGAGATCCGGGCTGTCCCCGCGCGTACCGACCACCACGAGCTTGCCCGCCTGATAGGTCGTAATCAATAGCGAGAGCCGATGAAGCCCCAGAATCGTGACCAGCGATGGGCTATACTCGTATTCGACCGTGCGCGACGGCCCCGCGCTCTCTCGCTTCGGTTCTTCATTCATGGGATCAACAATCATGCGACAAGGAGATAGCTGCCGCGGAGCGTGGCCAACCTCCATCGGCCGACCCGCAAGCCTCCAAGGAATCCGTGACGAATGGCGCGAGGATAATCCAAGGAACATTCTCTTGAACAAGTTTCGGCAGTGATTATTCTTGTATGAGTTTTATTATAACCGAATGATACGCCCATCACAAGAGGAACGGTCACATGAGTCTCGCACTGCACCTTTGATCGAACCGCGGTCCAGGCCAGCCATTCGATGCGGGCTCGATTCAATCGAGGCGAGCCTGCCAGCCAAGTGATGAAGAGGTGACGATGAGCAAGAAGAAGCCCTACGACGCGACGGCGCGGAAGCTGATCGAGATGGGACCGCCTGACTGGGCGGCCTATCTGGGCAACCCGGTGGCCGATCCCGATCGAGTCAAGGCGATCGACTCCAACATCTCCACCGTCACCGCCGAGGCCGACAAAGTCCTCTGGATCGAAGACCCCAAGCCCTGGATCATGCACATCGAGCTTCAGGCGGGCCGGGATGCGAACCTGGAGGATCGAGCGCACACGTACAGCGCGCTCTTGCACTCTCATCATAAGGTCCCGATCCGGACGGTTCTGGTCTTGCTCAGGCCGGCGGCCGACGGGCCGGAATTAACAGGCGTATACGAGCAAAAGCACCATGACGGAGAAGTTTACAACTCGTTCCGGTATCATTTAGTGAGGGTCTGGCAACAGCCAGTCGATCTTTTGCTGGCCAGTGGCCTGACGGTCTTGCCGCTGGCGCCGGTCTCCGACGTCAAAGAGGAGAAGCTCGCCGAAGTGCTGATGGCCATCTCGGATCGGCTTGCGAAGGAGATCAGCCCAGAAGGAGCGGCGACGTTGTGGAACGCGACCCGGATCCTGATGGGATTGCGTTACTCGGAAGAGAAGGTTGATTCGATCATCGAGGGGGTATCCGCCATGCTATTTGGAATCCGTGGAATTGAGGAGTCGTCGGTCTATCAGGGCATTCTGAAAAAGGGAGAAGCCAAGGGCCGCGATGAGGGTCGCGTCGAGGGCGCCGTGGATGAGGCCAGGAAAACATTGCTCCGCCAAGGCCTGAAGAGGCTGGGTCCGCCCGATGAGCAAATCAGCGGCCGAATTGCGGAAATCGCGGACTTGGATCGCCTGGACGTCCTCCTCGATCGGATTCTTGACGTTTCGAGCTGGGATGAATTGCTGGCTTCATGAATAGGTAAGGTCACCGTGGGACGAGGATTGGTGTCATGCTAGGTCGCGTGCTGGTTCTTTCGGCGAGTGCGGGCGCGGGTCACCTTCGCGCGGCCGAGGCCATCGAAAAGGCGATCCGCATTCGTGGTGTCGCGTCCGAGGTCCAGCATCTCGACGTGCTCAAATACACTAACCACGTGTTCCGCAACCTCTATTCCAAGGCTTATATCGAGCTGGTCAACAAAGCCCCGGAGGTCCTGGGCTGGTTGTACGACCATCTGGACGATCCCGCCAAGGACGATCCGCTCCGACGGGCGTTCGATCGACTGAATGCGAATCCGTTTGTTCGTTATCTGGAGCGCTATCAGCCCGACGTCGCCATCTGCACCCATTTTCTGCCGTCCGGGATCATCTCGTCGCTGAAGGGCGAGGGAAAAGTGAAGGTCGTGAACACGGTGGTGGTCACCGATTTCGACGTGCATGCGATGTGGTTGTGCCGCCATCTCGAGCAGTACTTTGTCGCGATGGAGGAGACCAAGGTCCATTTGCAGGCGCTGGGGGTGCCGGAGTCGCTGGTCACGGTCACGGGGATTCCGATCGATCCGGTTTTCACCGAGCCGAAAGACAAGCGAGCCATGCGGCAAAAGCACGGCCTGGACCAGGACCGGTTCACGATCTTGGTTTCCGCGGGCGGTTTTGGGGTCGGCCCGGTCGGACACCTGCTGCAGGCACTCTCTCGACTGGAGCATCCGGCGCGGGTGGTGGCCGTATGTGGCCGGAATGCGGCGCTCAAGGCCGAGCTGACCGAGGCGGTCAAGAAGATTCCCCAAGCATTCGGCGGCTTCGTTCACGCTGCTGGGATTCACGACCGAGATGGATGAGCTGATGACAGCGGCCGACCTGTTCGTGGGCAAGCCGGGAGGGCTGACGACCTCGGAAGCGCTGGCCAAGGGACTTCCCATGGTGATCATCAACCCCATTCCCGGTCAGGAGGAGCGGAATTCCGACCACCTGCTGGAACAGGGGGCCGCGATTCGTTGCAACAATCTGCCCGCCCTGGCTTACAAGATCGACACGCTCATCGATACACCCGGAAAACTCGCCCGGATGAGAGAAAACTGCGCGATCGATGGGGAATCCCGACGCAGCGTTCGCCGTGATCGATCGGCTGCTCGCGATCTGCCAGCCGCGCCCGGCTCGGGGAGCGGGATCTCTCGATACGCGAGAACGCGAGGGAAGTGAATGTGCGGCGATTGGGCGATTGAAGCCGTCGATCCTCGTGGCGGCGTTGCCATGACGCTGATCGCCGCACTCATCCAAGAGCTGACGCGGATATACCCGGACGAGGATGGCATCGGGGAACTTCGCACCGGCGGACGTGTTGGTGGCTCGGAGCGCGTTTCTGGTCGGCCGTTTGGGAGACCAACCCGTGGCATGCGGCGCCTACCGGCCCATGGGCCCGGACGTCGCCGAGATCAAGCGAATGTACGTCGATCCCGACTACCGCGGCCGCGGCTTGGGCCATCGAATCCTCCAAGAACTCGAGAAACGCGCTCGCCGCGACGGTTATTCGCGGGCTCGGCTGGAGACGGGCCTCTTACAGCCCGAAGCGATCCGGCTTTACGAGCGGGCAGGCTACCACCGGATCGACTGTTATGGCATCTACGTGGGAAACCCCCGAAGCGTCTGCTTTGAGAAAATCCTGTGATAGTCGAGAGTCACCACGGATAGCCAATACAACATATCCACAAATGAACATATACAAAATCAAATAATTCGTTAGTCTTGTGTTAACATGCTGTGTCTTACGATTTGTAATATTCGCGTTGATCCGTGCTGACCCGTGGCTACGTTTTCAGTCGAGGTCGTTTTTCGAAGAGTGACTGCAATTGACAGGCACGGGGGGCCGACTCGACAATCAACCAATGCGAAGGTGCCGCGTACTGATTAAGAGAAGAGGACTCCGGCATGCCGCGGGTCGGGCGACGGGGACGTGGGCGTTTCATCATCGCTTTGATCACGATCGCGGCCGCGGGCGGCGGTGCGGTGCTCCTCGCGCGGCCTCTTCTGTTCCCCGGCCTAGTAGAGCAGGGCCTTGCCGCGTACGCTCGAGGCGATTGGAACGCGGCCGCCACTCTGGCCAAGAACCGCTTGAAGACGGTGCCGGACGACAAGGAGGCAGTAAGACTTCTGGCGCGATCATCGGTTCGCCAGAATCACGACCAGTTCGCGCGCTTCTTTACCCCCGGGTGGGGGGCATCGCAGCGATGCAGGCCGAGGACTATTACCTCTTCGGGACCCTCATCGACCGCCTGGGAGATCGTGAAACCGCCCAGGAATGCTGGGAGGATGGCCTACGCGCCGACCGGAATCACGCTGAAATGATCCGCGAGCTGGCTCGCCTCTATCTCAGCATGGGCCAATTTTCGCAGGCCACCAAACTCGCCAATCGCCTGGCCACGCAGCCGGGCTGGGAAGCCCAGAGCAACCTTCTCCTCGGCCAGATCCAGTTCGAGCATGGCGATCCAGCGGGGGCCGTCAGTTGCTTGCGCCGAGCACTCGATCTCGATCCGGCGGCGATTGGCACTGCGAACCTTCCGGACCAATCCAGCAAACTGCTGGCCAAGGCTTTGCTGCAAACCGGGCAACACACCGAGGCGATCAGCCAGTTGCAGAAGGTCTTGACGGCGGGACCAGACGCTGAAGCGTCATGGCTCTTAAGCCGTTCGTACTTGCAGGAGGGAGCCGTGGGCTTGGCGTCAACCGCTCTGGGACAGAGTGGTTCTTACCGCGATGAGCATCCCCTGATTTCCGAGCCTGCCGTGTACGTCGGCTCGGCACGCTGCGCCCGTGCCACGCCTCCATCTATCAATCGGAGCAGACCAGTCTGCACGCTCGGACATTCCAGCGCGGCACCGAATTGAAGGATCTGATTCTTCCCGATCATCCGATCGCCGACCCGGCGCAGGCACGAGTGAGCCACACGATCCATCGATCCGACGGTGTTATTCGGTTTGAGACCCATGACGATGGCAAAGTCTACCGCGCACTGGTGGACTACGCCTTTGGATCGGGCGATCGCGGTCTGACGCCGGTGGGCCGAGATGAGGCGGGTCGGGCACGCGAGCTCCGGTTTTCCTATTATGCCGATGGATCGGCCTGGGACCTGACACCGTCACACGCGGAGAAATCTCCCGCGGGCGAAGCTCTTCTGGGTCAGGCGCTCACTGATGACAATTTGGATGCCTGTTTCTATTGCCACACCACGGTCGCCCGTTCCGCTCGCAATCAGACGGGCCCCGAGTCCGCCGATCGGGGGATTGGCTGCGAACGATGTCATGGACCAGGAGGAAACCACCTCAGGGCGGTCGCGCTCGACTTTCCCGATCGGGCGATCGCCAATCCCGGTCACGGTACCGGCAGCCAGGTCGTCATCCTGTGCCGACAGTGCCATAGTCCGCTCGGAAAAGAGCTGTCGCGCAGCGATCCGCTCGCGGTCCGCTTTCCCGGCACGAACCTGACCTGGAGCCGGTGCTATTCCGAGAGCGGCGGGGCACTCGGCTGCGTGACTTGCCATAACCCGCACCGCAATGCCGAGAAGACCGCCGCCTTCTATGAAGCCAGGTGCCTGTCGTGTCACTCCAACCCCACGGTCCCTCCGCCTCACCTGCCTGGAACGGTGGATAAGGTGCGCCAGATCGTCTGCTCGGTGAGCCCGAACGGGGGTTGCCTACCTTGCCACATGCCCATCGTGAAGACGGCCATCCCACACTCGAGTTTCACCGATCACAACATCCGGATCCGTTCACGGAGCGACACGGGGAGCCTGTCAGCGGCGCCAGCGAAGCCACGAACCTGAACGTCGCCAAGAGCGTGTTCGAGGGTGATACGCGGCTGATCAGTGTACCACGGTTGGAGCGTCCGGGTCGGCGGCCACGGGATCGTCGACAAGATACGTGAAGTTGCCCACGCGAGCATCCTTGAGCATCTTGAAGCATTTGTAGGCGATTTCGGGGTCGGGAAACAGCGCCGGGCAGGCCCTCCTCATCAGTACCGAGCGGTGAGCCCGAGCCTTCAGGCCGCGCTCCACACTACGATAGACGGAGAGCCGGTCCTCGCCGAATCGCAGGGCAAACTTGATATTGGCCGGAATCGCCAGGCAGACAAGGGCGAGCAGGACGATGTGTACGACCCGTCGGGCCGAACTCGGTCCGTAAGCAAGCCAGGCAACGTAGAGGGCGTAAAGTAGAGGGGCGGAGATCGTGACATAGCGGCTAGCGAGTCCGCCGACCGCGCCGACGTACGATCGCGACAGGCCCACCGCGACGGCGGCACTGAGCATTGACAGGATCATCGCGCTCAGCGCGAGAGCACGCGGGCGCTCCTCCGGATGTCGCAGCACCACCACGACCAGCCGCACAAGTGTGACGCCGACGAGCAGCACAACGGTCAGGCTCGCGAGACGCCAGTAATTGGGTGCGTTGGCGCATACGACCAGACTGAGGTATTCCAGCGTCGTGGTCGCCACCGCCGCCGGCGACGGAGGAGGCCCCAAATGGACCGGACTGGTATAGTTAATCAGGTACAAGGCGACCACCACCGAGCAGGCCGTCAGTAGCCACAAGCTGATGGCCCGCGCTGCTACGCCGGGATCTCGCCCGGACCACCAGCCACAGGCGGAGTAGCCAGCAAGCCACATTGCGAGCGGAGGGAGCATAACCAGGCCACTGCCGCCGCAGAGTGGCAGCAGCACCAAGCACAGACCGAATTTCAGAGCCAGTCGCCAACCAAGCCGACGGTCGGCAGTGGCCGCCGCTCGCGATCAACTCGCACGAGATCCAGGCGGTCAACACCAGATTCATCGCGAAGCTGATCAAGAGGGTCTCGGTCTGTCCGAGGTTAAGGATCGACAAGGGCAGCACAATGTCCGTGATACTGAAGGACCCGCGGAGCCTACGGACCAGTACGAGCGTGGAAGCAGCGGCAGCGGAGAGTAGCCCGGCGTTGAAATACATCCCGACACGGAAGTCGTTCGCGATGAAACGGTGCAGTCCCACCAGAATCAACCGGGAGATGGCTGGTCGGTGTTCATTGTGCTGCGACCAGATCCATTGAAGACTCGCCGGTTCGTGTCCTGTCATCACGGGAACCAGCGCGAAGTCATCCATGTAGGGGATATTTCGCGCATAATGCCAAATAAAGAGGATCGCGGCGGCCGTCATGGCCCCCCAAACGGCCCAGACAAGTATCGGGCACGGCCAGCTTACGAGCATGAGCACCCCAGGGGTGGGCTGATGAAACGACACGGTTGAACATGCTCGCGGTGCGGTTTCGAGGCGCGTGTTTTTGGTGCGCACGATCGAATGACAATGCAAGCGAGCGAGCCCTTTCCCCCCCTTGCGAAGGGGGGGTCAGGGGGGGTGGACAGGGCATAACGAACATGCTCGGCCAAGCCGGCAATTCCGCGAGGCCCAGCAGTTCGGGACCCACGTACCAGGCCATGTTTCCGCCGGGACCACCCCCCGTAACCCCCCCTTCGCAAGGGGGGAAAAAAGCGCACCGAAATCGGGGTGAACTCAGAGCTTGTCCAGAACCGTCGTTTCATCATCCCAGAGTGAGGCTTCCTCCCGAGCGGTCCCGCCGCGATGCGCCCATTTTCAACGTGGCGATCCCAAGGCAATGTGGCCGGCACGATAATTCTCGGCGATGATATCCTCCCATTCGCTGTCGTATAAGTTGGCGTTCCGGCCGTCCGTGGCGACTGCCGGTAGCCAGAGGTCTGGTTTTAACTCACCCAGCCGATTGACCGAGATCAGGTAATCGGCCGAGGCATCTCTCGACTTCGAGATGTCCGCGAACAGCTCGGCCCAGGTCTCCACCTTGTACCTGATCGGAATTCGCCCTGAGAACAGGACGGTCTTACCGGCCCACGACAGCAAGAATGCCATCGGTGCCAGGCCTCGTCCTCGCAGCGGTATCGGGGTCACCTGGAACCAACCGCGATCGGGCAGTTCCTCCGCCGGGAGGATGACCGTGCCGGCCGGACAGGATTCCCGGATGATCTGGAGGCCCGACGACGAGACCACCACTTGGGTGGGGCTCTTCTCGACCAGCTCCCTGAGCCCGGCGGTTGCTTCCGCTCCGCATGAGGTGAGCAAGACCGCCGTCGGCTCCTCCGGTTTCAGGCCGAGTTGATCGAGACGGGTCTTCACAAACCTTTTCAGACCAGGCCCGCCCGGGGCGTCGACAAGGAAGAACCGCGACGAAGCGAAGAGGCGTAAACGGCCGCACCTTTGAAATCGCCCAGGTAGTATAAGTCGGGCAGCAGTCTTTTGGGATTATCGTCGAGGAAGTTTGCCCCGTCGGCTTGAAATCGGGCCACGAGTGTTTCCATGTCGCGAATGCCCTGATCGAGCAATTCTCCCCAACGTTGCCGCGACAAACAGGGGCTCTGGGGTTCGGGGTCCGCGCGGGTGGCCGGGCAAGACGAGGTCCGGGACTGGCAGCAACCGCAGTCTCTCGGAGCGAGGACAAGTAAGCCGTGGCATCGCCGCGATAGCGAGGCGGCAGATAGGCCGAATACGTACCTACTGGTTTCGCTTCCGGCGAGTGGGAATGCTCATCACCATGGAGCATGCCGATCACATCGCCCGTGAAGAGCACGCGGAGACCGGCTCGCTCCATCAAATAGCAGATGCTCCCCGGAGTATGGCCCGGCGTTGCCAGAGCCAGGAACCGGACGTTGCCGAAGACGATCGACTCACCCCCTTTCAGCTCGAAGTCCACCGTGGTTGGGTGGGGATTATCGTTGGGCATGGAGAAGTTGCTGAAGAACGCCTCACGCGGTCCGCCCGCCCTCAAGACGGCCGCGTCACCTTGTCCGGCGTGGACCTTCGCCCCCAACACCGTGCGGAGGTGCTCCGCTCCCCCGCAGTGGTCGCCGTGGGCATG
Source organism: uncultured Planctomycetota bacterium (assembly GCA_963779785.1). Lineage (GTDB taxonomy): Bacteria > Planctomycetota > Planctomycetia > Isosphaerales > Isosphaeraceae > CAVRFS01. Next base: position 30,360 of record CAWAAW010000060.1, on the reverse strand, counting down.
GGTCAGCAATACGGCCCGCACTTGCCTCCAGTCGAGCCCGAGTGTCGCTAATTGAGACTTGAGGAGGCTTGCATCGCCCTGGAGTCCTGAATCGACCAGGACGAGCCCCTCGGAAGTCTCGACCACATAGGCGGCCGCTGGATCCAGCCCACCGAGGAGGTGGATCCCCGGAGCGATCGTCATCGCCGAGGGGCCCAAGCGCGGCACTCGGTCAGCGGAAAGCAGGGTGCTCACTCCCCGATCCAATGACTGAGGTAGGCCACGGACGGCACCGTGACCACGATCACGACGATCAGGCTTCCCGCCCACTCGTACCGCCTGACCTCCTTCAGTCTATCGAGCTCCAAGGCAACCGACATCGGTTCATATATATCTTAAGTCGAAATTCAAAACGGCTTGGAAACACGATCCCAGGCAAGCCTCGCAGGTCCGGGATGGCCGGCTCGATTCCGCCGTGGATAGCAAGCCCAGCGGCAGCTCATGCCCGGGCTCCGATTCGGGTTCGATCCCTCTCAAGGTATCTTGCACCACGCCAAGCGACAGTGACAAGGTCTCGACGATTCGTTTGCCCATATGAGTGATAAGCACTGGATGGGGATCGTCAAGGGCCGTAAAGTACCGTCAAGGGCCGTAAAGTACACGGATGCGAATCGCCCTGGGAGGCGAACACCCTTCGAGTGGCGTTGGAATGCCTCGGGGTGTTGGCGCCGGTAGTGACTTACGGAGAACATCCCTTGTGAGCACCAACGTGGCGGCCTATCGGATCAATTCCTCGCCAACTTCCGCGCGAAACCTGGCGGGCGCGTGCCGGCTCGGCGCGCTGGATGTGCTCCTGCTATCGGCCTGGTGCGGCCTGGCCGGAGGGTTGCTGGAGGTAGGGACGACGATCTGCGTCCGAAACCTCATCCCTACCAACCGGGGGTACTTGATGACCCGGCATTTCGTCTGGCTCGCTCCGCTGTCGAACTTATTGCTCTTCTCGGCGATGGGATTGCTGCTGGCGGCGGTCGCGTGGCTCTGGCCCAGGCGTGGAGGGCGGCTCGGCACCCGGCTCATCGGGCTCCTGGCCGTCTTGCCGTGCTCATGGTAACCAGCACGCGGATCTACGCGATCGCCTGGATGATCCTGGCAGCGGGGATCGCTTCCTGTATCGCACCCACCCTCGAGCGACATTCGCCCGGCTTGCGGCGGCGTCTACTCCTGAGCTTCCCCGTCTTGTTGATCCTCGACCTGGTTCTGGCCGGCTGGGTCGTCGGGGGAGATTGGCTCAAAGAACGGCGTGAGGCAGGCAGGCCGTTGCCGCCTGCCGACTCCCCAAACGTGCTGTTGGTCGTACTGGACACGGTGCGTGCCGACCATCTGAGCCTGTACGGCTATGAACGACCGACGGCCCCGACGCTCGAGCGGCTGGCCAAGAAGGGCATTCGCTTCGATGAGGCGCGCGCAACAGCTCCCTGGACGGTCCCTTCGCATGCGAGCATCTTCACCGCCCAGTGGCCCCATATTCTGGGCGTGGGCTGGGATACTCCCCTGGATGAGAGATTCCCGACCCTGGCCGAATACCTGGGATCTCACGGCTACGCGACAGCGGGTTTCGTCGCCAACACGATGGAATGTTCGTACGACAGGGGATTGAGCCGAGGATTCACGCATTACGAGGATTACAGTCTCGAACACCTGCTGCCGTTCCGAACGGCTTGGCTGGTCGACCATTTCTTGCAGGCGGTCTCCGATGCGGGGGTGTTCGTGGGCCGGGCCTTTGACATCGGGCCCTTCCGCCCGATGGAAGACTCGTGGTTCTCGCGGCTCTTCGTTCGGTGGCCTAGAAAGGATGCGGGTTCGATTAATCACGCGTTTGTGAATTGGCTGTCGCGAACGCGCGAGCCCGGACGTCCCTTTCTCGCCTTCCTCAATTACTATGATGCTCATGCCCCCTACGTCCTGCCCATGGGAGCCGCCTACAACTTCGGGCTGGTGCCCCGCAGACCTGCCGATTTCATCTTCCTCATGGAGTACTGGGAGACGATCGATAAGCTGGCGTTGCGCCCGATTCTACGAGACCTAGCCCGAGACTCATACGATAACTGCGTGGCATACCTCGACCAGCGATTGGGTGCATTGTTCGATGAATTGCACCGTCAGGGCGTGCTCGATCGGACGCTGGTGATCGTGACCGCCGATCATGGGGAAGAGCTGGGGGAGCACGACCTCTTCGACCATGGCGAGAGCCTCTACCGCTCGGAGATCCGGGTGCCGCTTCTGATCATCTTGCCCGCGGGCCGGAGGTCCACAGGAGTCGTTCGCCAGATCGTGAGCCTCCGCAATCTGCCAGCGACGATACTCGAACTCGTCGGCCTGGGGTCTGGATCGCCATTTCCAGGACGATCGCTGGCGTACCTCTGGCGTGACCCGCCGCCCGGGGCGGCTTCGGTCGACGTCGACGCGGCGATCTCCGAACTGCCGCAGCCCAACCCATATGATCCGAATCAGGGCAGGTCACCCGCTCATCGCGGCCCGCTCACTTCTCTGGCCGAGGGAGATTTCGCCTATATCCGCAATGAGGGCGATGGGACCGAGGAATTGTTCAACGAGCGCGAAGACCCGGGGGAGTTGCACAATCTTGTTCACGTCGCAGCCATGCAGGATGTCCTGGAACGCTTTCGCCGGCGTCTCGACCTGATGAAAGCCAATTCTCGGCGAAAGCTGCCATGAACAAGGCGCCGTGCTTCGTTTGCAGGCGATTGCCGTTTCGAGTCAACGGGGAAAACGCCAGCGTGGCCTCTCCGACGTCTTTAACACACCCGGTTCATTCATGGTCGCGGCCGCTGCTTGCCCCAATTCCTTGAATGAGTAAACGCGCAAGAGGTCGATGCCCTGTCGCCGGATAGTGAAGACCGGATGGCCGTTGCGTTCGAGCCACCAATCCATGGGACCGTAGACGCCCCGGTTGGCGCTGAAGGACATAATAAGGATTTGTCACCGGGTCCAGGTTCGCGACTTTCACCCCTTCGGGAAAGACACCCCAGTGACGGAGGAGGACGATGTTCAAGAGTCCCAGCGGGAAATGCAGCTCCACAGGCTCTCGAAGCGATTGCCGACGCACCCAATCGAGGAACTCGGGGCCGAGGGTCTCGCAGTAATAACTCTGATCAAAACCCAGCCGCTCCGCTCCGGGCAGGCCACTCACGGCGTGGTTGTAATAAGAAAGATTATAGGGGTAGGTCTGAGCGATCCCCAAGAGACATTCTCCCACCGCCAAGGTGGCAATCGTGGGAGCGACAACGCCGAGCCGCCCGGACCCGAGACGATCGGCCAGGTATCCCACGCCTAATCCGGCCAGGACGGACAGGCTGGCGAGACTCGGCAAGATGAGACGCTCCATGTCATGGCCCGGGGCGTTGGGCAGAGCCCGGACGATCATCAGGACGGACCAGCTCAATACCCAAATCAGTTCATCGGGGGCGGATCGCGCTCTGGCCAAGGTCGAGCCGAGGCCAACGAGCCCCAACGCCACGACGAGAACCGGAGTGGTGACGGCCGTCAAAACCAATGTGTTGTGCCACGGCAGCGCAAAGCGATAAACCGTTCCAAGGTAGAGAGATGTGACCGGGACTGTCTGATCTCGCGTGAGGTTCGAGACAAGGAACCGTTCGACCCCCGCGATCGGTGCCGTCCACCAGGCGGGCTGAATGGCGTAGAGCGTCAAGGCAGCTAGCGGTATGCCTATTACCAAGGCTCGGGTCGCTGACCGTTTGAGTGGGGAAGCGGGCGCGGAAACCCTGGTCCGGCCGTCGAAACTGATGTGCCGGAGCAACCGGCGGGCGAGCGGGATCCCCTCGTGAATAAACCACCAGCAGAGAGGGGGAACCACTGCGAACCAGCCCGTCAACTTCGTGCCAGCCGCGAGCCCGAGGATGATACCGAATGCGATGACCCAGCGGACCGATCGGAGGCTCTTGAAAAAGGCTGCCTGAGCCAGGAGCCAAAGGCAGGTAACCGGCATATCGTAGTGAGCATAGTGGGCGTGCGCGAATGTCCGGGGCATGAGCACCAGAACCAAAACCGCTGTCAATCCCGCGAGTCGGCCGCGTCGTCTCGCCAGGAACCAGTAAATCACGCCTGATGTCATCGCGGTGAGGGCCATCGGTCCGAAGCGGTAGCAGGTGAGCGGATCGAACCATCCCCGCACGAGCCACCATCCGGCGAGCCCGAGCAAGGCATAGAACGGCGGGTGGCCGTCGGGCTCCTGGCGGCTGAATCTCCAGTAATCCTCCAACACCTCACGCGAGAAAAAATCGGAGCGATTGGAAGCCCGCGGCGGTTCGAGGACAGCGGCGAACCACTGGGCCAACGTGATCTCGCGGTCGATCGTGAACGCCTCGTCGAAAGCCAGGGCGTAGTCGCGACTGGTGCCTAAAAGCGCCGCAAGAACCGCCGCCGCGATCAAAACGGCGATCAGGGCGTCAAAAGCCCTTGCGGGCCCGGAGCGCGAGTAACATGACATGCTTCGTTCATTGAAACGCGATCCTGGCCACGCCGCGCGGGTCGGGGACGGTCGGCTCGATTCCCCTGTAGATAACAAGCCCACCGGCGGCTCACGCCCGGGCCCCAATTTGGTTCAACCCTCTCAAGATATCTTGCTCTACGCCGAGCGAGAGCGACAAGGTCTCGACGATTCGTGACCTGGTTCAAACCACGTCCCCAGGGGCATGCTTGGAACGGGTTTCTCTCAAGCCGTGCGGGGCATCGCCTCCAGCGCGGTCGAAACGGCTCGGGCGATCCGCACGAAGTGGCCACCTCGCGGCCATGTGCATCGGCGCCAACGACATCAGATCTTCAGTGCCGGCCACCCCGCGCAGCGACCTTGACAACGACAACGCATCGAAGACTTACGCGCGCGCAAATTGTGCACATTCGGAAAATTGTTTCGATTTTTTTTCCCCGTGTTGGCCAAGGACTTAAGGCCGATTCCTACCGACTCGCTCGTCCAGAGTGAAAAAGCTGTGGTACAATTCGCATGTGGAGATGGTGCGCGACTCGTTTTTCGCTCGAGTCGCTGCGCATCATGACCAACCCGCCCTTTCCCTGCAATCCAGCACTCAAAATGCCGGTTTGGAAATCGTGCGACAACTCTCATGGCTGGCAGGCGGTTTCGTCTACCGAGCGCACTGGCCCCACTCATGCAGGCTCAGCCGTATTTCCAAAAGAGAATTCTACTAATGTATTCGGATACGATTGTGATGGGCGAATCACCAGGACATAATCAAAAACTCAAAAATTTTGTTGACATGCGATTGCAACTTCGCGTACGCTTAGCACAGTTTCCGTTACCTTTCTCGACAACAAGCTAGAGGGTCGGCAACCGGAGGAAGCGGCTCAAACCTCCTGGTTCCAGTGTCCGAATCGGCAAAGCGTGTTTGTGTGCTACCACGTATGGGGAGTTCATCGCGTGAACTTTCCAAAGTTGGAGGTATTCGCGTTAGTGCGCGCGAAAGTCTTCGGCTCAAGTCGTGTTGACGCTGGCGTCTGTGCGACAGATTGATTCTCAATCTCACCTTGTCTGGATTGGTTCGAGCGAGGAAACAGAGTTCTTGCCGCGGTTTTTCATCATTTGTTTTTCTCCATTGGAGTCTGACACCCGTGAAGACGTTCACCCACGGATTGTGCTTGGCGTCCATCATCTTGATCTTGGGCATGATAGGCGTCGCGGGTTGCTCGGCTGACAACGAGACAGAGGCAGACAAGCTCGCAAAGGGGGCCGGGGACCCAGGCAAGGCCAATACCAAAGGGGCAGGCGAATCGCAAGCCCCACCGGCAACTCAAGCAGAGTTCAAGGCTCGACAGGACGAGCAAGCGAAAAAGACTTACGCGAAAGGGGGAGGGTATCCCGGCTCTGGCGCACAGAAGTCCAACTAGTAATTCTTCTCTCAATTCCTGAGGGCGGATATAGCGCGCGGAAGTTCAGTTTTACCGCGGATTATCAAGGTGTACCGGTCTCGATTCTACTGGCCTCATACAGGCGGGAAACCGATCATGACTCGAAAAACTAGGGGATTTACCCTCATCGAACTTCTCGTGGTGATTGCGATCATCGCGGTTCTGATTGCTCTGCTATTACCGGCCGTCCAGTCAGCGCGCGAAGCAGCGCGGCGGGCCCAATGCACCAACAACCTCAAGCAAATGGGGCTGGCGATGCACAACTACGTTAGCGCCAGACGCTTCTGCCGCCTATCGCGGTTGATAAGGCTTGGTTTACCACCGGGCAAAACACACTCCCTGTACCCATTCAGACCTACTCGCAGCATGCCCGCCTGCTCCCCTACCTCGAGCAAACAGCCACTTACAACGCGCTCAATACGAACCTGGGCGTGCGCTGGACTAACCCTGGGGTAGGACTCTCGAGTGGGATGCAGATGGAGTATTTTCAGGCGACCGTGCTTGTGACGCAGATCTCGGCCTTCTTGTGCCCCTCGGACCCGATCACGAATGGCGGGGGTACGTCCAGCTATACCGTTGGCGGCGCGGCCAGGCCTGTGGGGATGTCTAACTATCCCGCGAACATGGGCATGAACCGGCGTGTTAACGGGAATCCACCCAACACCGCCGCGGGCAAAATCGGGAACTGGGTTCCAAACGGTCCCAATTACGTCGCCACCACCTGGGACGGCAACTTGAACCGGAACATCAGTATTAACAGTTTCACCGATGGAACGAGTAACACGGTTATCTTTAGTGAATGGGTCAAGGGCCCCCAGCAGGGATCACCGGCCAAGAACGGGCTCGGCATGGTCTATTATCTTCCTGGTAAAGTGGGAACGGTCGGCTACGGAACCGATTTCGCATTCGCTCAGGCTTGTGCGCAGACCGCGATAACCGGTGGCAATCAAGCTTGGGGCTGGAAGGGCGAGTGGTGGGCTTGGGGCGAAGAGCAGATCTACTCGCATACGAATCTGCCCAATCGTTATGCGTGTCAATACTCCGACTTTAATAACGATTCACGGGCCAACACCACCATGGTCAACGCCAGCTCGAACCACCCGGGAGGGGTTAACTGCACGTTCATGGACGGCTCGGTGAAGTTCATCAAGTCCAGTGTTAGCTACCAGACGTGGTTTGCACTGGCGACCCCGGACAACGGCGAAGCGATCAGCAGCGACTCGTACTGAGCTGAGAACAGGGTTTTCTCATCGAGATCTGCCATCGTGTCGAGCGGACACGGTTCATCAGCACCTGCGTACAGGACAGGTGTTGGTGGATCCGTGCCCGCTTGTCGCATTGTGCCATCGTCACTCCGGTTTCATTTCACCCTCTCCCTTTGCCGTGACTTCACCTCTCAAGATGAAGCGTTCCCACCTTGCAAGCCTCGGTTCGAGGCGATGGCGTTTCGCATTGATCTTCGCTTCGGTTCTGATCGGGCTGGTCGTCCTTACGGCATGGAACTTGACACGTTCGAATGCGATTGCGGAGGCGCGCGACTCCTACGCGCGGGGGAAGTTGGTGGACTGTCTCCAGCACGCTCTTGACCATCTGAAGCGGCAGCCGTGGAGCCGCGAGGCAGCCCTGATGGCGGCCCTTTGCTTGAGCCGGCTCGACTATGCCGACCAGGCCGAGCCCTACTATCGGAACGCCGGGAGCCTCTCTCTCAATGAACTGCAGATTCGCGCGTTGGGACTGGCGAAAGGTCCCCATCCCGAGCATGCGGTACAGGCTTACGACGAGATCTTGGCACGCTGGCCCGACAACGTGACCGCCCTCCGCCGGCTTGCCGCCATTCAGCTTGCTCAGAACAAGACGGACGAACTCCTGAGGTTGGCGGAACGCCTCAGCCACACTCCGGGCGGCGCGGTGATTGGCCACACGCTCCGAGGGGTTACCTATCACAACGACCACAACCCCCAACAAGCGGTCGTCGCCTTCGAGCACGTCTTGGAGCTCGATCCGGAACTACGCGAAATGCCGCTATCACACCGGCTGTTCTGGGGTCATCTCGCCAATGACCTGGTCGAGAGCGGCCGCATCGATGATGCGAGCCGCCAATTGACAAAGGCCCTGGCGATTGCCCCTGACGCCGACTTGATGAACCAGCTCGGCCGAATCTATTTTCTCCAGGGAGCCTTGGACGACGCCGAGCGTTGTTACCAGCAAGCGGCGGAATGGGACCCAAGTGACTATGGTTCCCACTTGAACCTCGCCAAGCTGGCTCTCCAGCGCCGAGATCGCGGAGAAGCGCTCAAGCAACTGAACAAGGCCAAGGCGCTCGAGCCGAGACAATATGACGTGCTCTACAGCCTCGCTTCAGTGTATAATCAGCTAGGCATGACAGCCGACGCAGAACGCGTCCAAGAAACCCTCAAGCGATTGCGCGACAAGTCACTTTCGCCTTCCCCGTCCGTGCATAATCCCTGGCCCCGTTATGCACTGTGAGCCGCACTGTTCGGGTCGCGATCGGCGAGCGAATCGGTTCGGTCTCGTCTCACCGAGCCGAGCTCGCGCGATCAGAGGATTTCTCCGCGTGGGTTTCGTGGAAGTTGGCCAAACCGAGCTCACCTTTTTTGCGGTAGTAGTCGGCCAGCAGGCGATTCATCGCCGGATGAGACGGATCAGAGCGCAAGACCAGATTCGCCCACTCGACCGCCTCGTCCACGTGACCGTGGTCCATCAGCCAGCGCGCAGCCTCGCCGCGGAGCCGCAGGTCGTGCGGATTATGGAGTAAATCGCGGCTGATCTCGCCGTAGCGCGCCTGCTCGTTCTTGAGTTTTTCCACAGTCGGACGCTCGGCATCAGCCTCATCCCTTTTGCCAAGCTTGGCAAGGAGCAGCATGCGTTGATATCGATTCCAATGATTGAACGGGTCGGCTTTCACCGCCTGATTGAAGTAATCCAGGGCGGCGTCGGGGCGACCCCGGCGCAGATTCGAGCGTCGCGCGGGCGGTCAGCACCTCGAGGTCATGGGGCGCCAGCACGAGGGCCCGGGCCAACAAGCGGTCCGCTTCGACAAAATCGCCCATTTCCAGGGCGTTTTGTCCGGCGTTGGCGTAACCCGAGTAATCGCTGGGCTGGCGGCACAGATAAGCGGAATACTCAGTGGCCGCCTCGGCATTGCGGTAATTTAGCTGAAGTTGCCGGGCCAGCCCAAACCGCGCTTGATCGAGGCTCGGATCGCGTTCAAGTGCCGCTTGATAGTGTCCGATGATGACCTCGGGCTCGGCCTCACTCCGTCTGTCGATCTCGGTTTGCAACAGATAGGGGCGACCATCGTCCGGCGATCCGCGCATCCATTGGTCGAGGACGGCGGCAGCCTCGCCCAGCCGAAAGTCGGCCATGTAAAGGCGGGTCAGGGCCTCCGCGACCTCGGGATCGGGCTCGTGAGCGCTGTCGAACGCCTTACGCAAGAGTGGTTCGGCCTCGGAGATGTGGTTGGCCCGAGCCAAGAGCAGTCCCCGCAAGCGGGCCAAGGATCCCCGGTCGTAACCGAGCGAATAGGATCGCGCCAATTCCTGGTCGACGGTCGAGAAGTCGTTCTGAGCCCAGGCGATCCGCGCCTTGAAATAGTGAGCCTCGGCCGAATCGGGCGAAGACCTCAGCCAGCGTTCCACCACTTTCGAGGCTGTGTCCAGCCGTCCTTCGGCCAGAGCGCGGCGGACGGCTCGGGGCTCACGTCCCATGAATACGTTCGCGCACAGCCACAGCCCCGTCGCGCTCACAAAAAAGAGCAGCAGCATGCCCGCGAAGATCATTGGCCGCCGGCGGGACGAAGGCGCTTCGGGCGAGTTTGGTGAAGACATCGAACCGCTCGATCGTTCCCGGATCCTTCATTTGGAGGGCCGACACATTCTGAAGATGGCGTTTTTCAAGACCGCGAACAAGAGCGAATCGGGAAAGTGTGGGGCAGCCGCCCTCGGCGGCCTCTTGCCAGCCGAGGGCGGCTGGCTCACATTCCAGATGGTGCGCCCCTGATTTGGGCGGTTCCCACTTGCGCGCCCCACGCGTTATCCCGACCCGAAGCGCGACCGAGGATTTCAGGGGCGATCCACTCGCGCTTCGGGTTGGTATGATGGTATTGGTGTCGTGCTGTGCGCAACTCATGAGTGAACCGCGCTCGGATGACTGACACAGGGCGTCCTGGAAACCCCAAGCAATTCCGATGACGAGTAGGCTTAATCACCGGATCTTGATCGTGGCGGTCGTGTTCTCCCTCGGCGGGCTGGCCGCGCTGGCTATCTGGCGTACGGTCTTGCCGCCTCCAAACCTCAATCAGATCCACGCTCTCGCCCGTGTCCGCCAATTCAAGCAGGCACAAACGCTTTTGGACCGCCATCTCCAGGTCTATCCCACGGATGAGCAAGCCCACCTGCTCATGGCTCAGCTCATGACGGAACCGACCAACGCGCACCCGGAGCCTGCCCTTGACCACCTCCGCGCGATCCGGCCCAAGACGCCCCAGCAGGCCGCGCTGATCCAGTTCTTCCAGGGGAAAGCCCACTACCAACAAGGGAGGTACGACCTGGCGGAGGCTTGCTGGACCGAGGCGCTGCGCTTGGACCCGGTCGTGCCGGAAGCAGGCTGGGCGCTGGTCGATCTCCTGGACAAGGAAAGTCGGACCGAGGAAGCCCACCGCCTGGGAATGCGGCTGCACGAGGTCGAGCCCGACGCCCGCGACCGAGTCCGGATCCTGCTCGAAATGTCTCGGCTCGACCTCGAAATGCCGGACCCTTTGTCGCAGGTCCCACTTTTCGAGCCTTTGGTCAAGCTGCACCCCGAAAACCTTCCACTGTCCGTGACCCTGGGGCTGGCCCTCACTCGTGTCAATCGCGGCGACGAGGGGATTCAAGTCCTGCATGAAGCCCTGAGACGCCATCCCGACTCACCGCAAGCCTGGGATGCCTGGCTGACTGGATTGTACCAGGCCTCGGAGGCCGACAAGCTTGCCCAGGAGTTTGCCCGTCTGCCCAAGGCACTCGCCGCGGACCCTCGGTTCGCCAAGCATGAAGGAATGATCGCGCAAATTGCAAAGGACTGGCCGGCGGCGGCCAGGGCTTATGGCCGCGCCTTCGCTTTCGAGCCTTTCAACTGGGCCGTCTGCTACCGGCTTCGCTTTGTCCTCCGCCAAGCGGGAGACACCGCCGAGTACGAGCGCATTAACCAGATCTACGAGGTCTACAAAGGTGCGTACAAGCAAATGCGCGGATCCTTCTACGAACGGTTCGAGCCTGGCCAGACTGCCGACTTTCCCGCGGAGGATTTCACGCAGCAGCGTGGAGCCTACTACGAGACACTCGCGATCAAGACTCTTGGTTTGAAGCCCCATCCCGAGCTGTACCAGCGACTGGCCGACCTGCGTGAGAAGATGGGCCGGTTCGACGAGGCGCGTGCCTGGCACCGGCTGGTGGTTCGCGACTCGCCCGACAATGCACTCAGCCTGGCGGCCCTGGAGCGGCTCAAGTAAGATGGAGCCGATGAAGTGGCCGGGAAGACGTGCGTGTGCCGGCCGCGTGCCGGAGCGATTCACCGGTCATGACCACAACATCCGCCGTCGCCGCTCCCAGTGGACGCCCCCGCTCGCCATCGCCCGGCCGCCGCAATGGCTCACTCGTGTGGAAACTCGTCGGGGTTTGCCTGCTGGCCAGCCTGTCGGGCTTCAACGCTTGGTGGTACTGGCGCGACACGCGGCCTTTGCCGGCCCTCAAGACGATCTCGGACTGGATCAGTCAGGAACGGTATCTCGAGGCCGAGCCGGCTCTGCGAGAGCACTTGCGGAGGTCACCCCACGACGGCGAGGCACGGATGATGCTCGCGCGGGCGCTGGCCGGCCGCGGCGACCTGCCGGCTTGCGCCAGCCAGTTACACCAGGTGCCCTACTGGTCGCCGCGGAAGACCGAGGCGCTTTACCGCGAGGGACAGTCCTACTTCGAGATCGACCGGGCCAAGGATGCCGAGGCCGCCTGGTTGGAGCTGATCAAGGATGACCCGCTTCATCCGCTCGCTCCGGAGATCCTGCACGACGCCTGTCAGGCACTGCTCAAACTGTACGCCATCGAAGATCGCTGGGAAGATGCTTATCCGGTCATGTGGACGGCCTACGACCACGCCGCGGCCGATTGACCGTCCGGTCTTGCTGGCCATGCGAATGCGACCCGAGCTCGAGCGGATCGCCGCCCAAGGAGTCGGTCGGTGTGCTCGAGCGTTACGTCGCCGCCGCGGCCGACGACTGGGAGGCGCTCCGCGCCCTGGCCCGCGCCAAGGCGGCGCTGGGCCAGTCCGCCGAGGCCGCGCGTCACTTTCAAGCCTGCTTGAAGGGCCGGCCCGATGATGTCCGCGCCTGGCGCGACTATCTCACCATGCTCCTGGAGCAGGGGGACCTGGACCCGTTTCCTCGCGGTGCTGCGGAATGCCCCCAAGTCGGCCGACAGCGAACCCGAGACCTGGCTGTTCCGCGGCGTGGCTGCCGAGAAGGCGGGCGACCTGCCGGCCGCCGCCGAGTTCTTTCGCAAGGCGATCGAGCTCAATCCCTATGGTCCCAAGTATTACTACCGGCTGGCGATGGCCGAGGAACGCCTCGGTCTTCGCGAGGAAGCCATTGCCCACCGCAAACGGACCAAGGAGATGAACGAGGCCCGCGCCCAGTTGCCGGCCGCCTACGCGGACTACTTCGCAGCCGCGGACGCGGACCAAACCGCCCCACCCGACCTGGCGGCCGCATACAAGCACCTTGCCTCGATCTGCGAAACGCTGGGTTGGTCCCGGGCCGCCCAGGCCTGGAACCGGCTTAGTCAGTCGTCGTTGTCCGTGGTCACGTTAGTCACTGGATCATTGGTCAGGCAACTACTGCAATCACGCAATACCTGACACTGACAACTGACTACTGACTACTGACCTAAGCCTCAATGGTTGAACAAGAATGCCGGGCTGTTGATCAAGGCCCAGGCGATGTCCTGGGCGGCGGTGAGCCGCCGCGTGGCGGCTTGCTGGACGCTGATTTCCAGATCGCGGCGCAAGGCGACGAGCACCGGGTCGGGCCCGACCGGCCGCTGGGCGAACTCGAGCTGGTCGCGCAGCTCCTTGAGCCTGGGATCGACCGGTAGCGCGGCCCTGCTGGCGTTCACCGCGTTGATCTTGTTCCGCAGCTCCGCGTCGGTGGCGCGGAAATAGGACATCAGCAGGTTCTTCTGGGATTCGGTCCGCACCTCGGGCGCGACGGCCAGGACCGCGCGGAACTCCTCCGGCAAGGAGAGACCGACCGGCTTGGGGCCGCGCGTCACCGACAGGCGGAACCGGCCGAGCGTCCAGGCGTCGCCGAACCGGTGATGGAGCTTGAAGGTGAGCACCGTCCCGCCGGCGCCGCCGATCGGCTCGGCCGTCTCGAAGGTCGCCCAGTGGGTCACTCCCGGTCGCCGGAGAGACGGCCCAGCCGTTGGCCGGGTCGTTGAAACTGCCGTCGATCGCCTTGGCGACCTCGAGGTTATCCTGGCTGAAGTCGGCCAAAGCTTTGTCCAGCTTGACCGGCTTGGCTTGCTTGGGGTCGGCCTTGGGGCTTGCCGACAGCTCGAGCTCGTTGAGCACGAAGTTGCCGTCGTTCGCGCGGCCGGGCCCCTTGTTGGGCAGGCGGCTGTCGGTCAGCACCTCGAGCCGCAGGCCGGTGATCCCGGTGAGCTCGGTCTCGGCCACGACCGTCACGACCCCGTTCTTGTTGCGTCCCGTGACGATGATCGAGCCGTCTGGTTCCTTGGTCAAGACGGATCGGTTGGTGGCGCTCATGGTCTTGGGCTCGACCACCACCCACCGATTGACGATCGCCGGGGCCCTCTCCTTTTCCCAGTCGGCCATCTTCTTGGCGAAGCGTCGTGGACTCGAACGCCTTGAGGTCGGCCTCGAGCTTGGCGGTCGCCTCGGCCTTCTTCCGCTCCGCTTCGGCAACGACGGGTGCCCGCTCTTTCTCATAGGCGGCCAGAGCGGTCTGCGCCGCCGCGATCGCGGCCAGCCGCTGGCGCTCGAGCTGGGGACGTTTCAAGGCGAACTCGGTCTCGCGCCGGCCGAGTTCCTCGCTCATCCGGCGGTGGTCCTCGTCGACGGCCTGCATGTCCTTACGGCAGGTTTCCACCTCGGCGGAAGCGGCCGGCCGGTTGAGGACTCGCATGAACAGCTCGTCAATCAGTTTGGTGTCGTCGCTCTGGGTCGCCACCAGCTTGGTCAGCTCGTTGGCGGGATCGGCGATGGCGTCGCCGAGCGTCGGACCACTGACCAGGGCCATCACCGGCCCGAGCTGCAAGCCGCTGGTCCGCTCGCATTCGCACGCGCTTTCACGGGCCGGGCGGCCGAATGTCGTCAAGAAGCCGCTCGGCAGCTCGACGCCCGAATCGGGCAACGCGGCCGCCCGAGTCCCCGGCGCGACGCCCGGGAACTTCGAAACCGACCCGGTCGTGCGGTACACCGTGTCGAGCAGCACCTCGGCCGGCAGCCGTCGGGCCAGGGCGTGCGCGTAGTTGGTCTTGTCGTCGGAGTTCCACTGATTGGTCTCGACCGACAACTGGTAGGTCCGCGACTTGCAGATCAAGCGCATCACATGCCGGACGTCGAAGTTGCTCTTGATGAACTCGCCGGTCAAGTAGTCGAGCAGCTCGGGGTTGGTCGCCGGGTTGCCCGCGCGAAGGTCGTCTAGCGGCTCGATGATCCCCACGCCCAGCAGGTAGCCCCAGAGCCGGTTCACGTAGCTCTTGGCGAAATAAGGATTGTCCTTCGAGGTCAGCCACGCGGATAGCTCCATCCGCCGAGGTGCATTCGCAGCCGGTTTCGTATATGAGCACGTGAACGGGAACTTGGGCGCGGTCACCTTGTTGGTCCGGATGTGAACGACCTCGCCCTTGCCCGTGTCGGCGACCATCTCGAACAGAGGCTTGGGCGCTTCCACGTCGGTGCCGCCGATCATCTGCCCCTTGCTGGCCGGGTCCGTGCTCAAGCCAACCTGGGCGAAGTAGGCGGACGTCTGGTAATACTGGTCCTGGGTCCAGCGCTCGAAGGGGTGGTCGTGGCACTTGTTGCAGTTGAACCGGACGGCCAGGAACAGTTGCGTGGTGTTCTCCATGGTCGTCGCCGGGTCGCGGAGGATCTTGAAGTACGCCGACGCCGGGTTCTCCCGGTTCGAGCCCGTGGCCGTCAGGATCGAGCGGGCGAACTGGTCATAAGGCAGGTTGGCGGCGACCTGGGCGCGGATCCAGTTGCGGAAGGCCACCGAGCCCTCCACGCCCAGGAACTTGCGGTTGACCTGCAACAGGTCGGCCCACTTGTTGGTCCAGTAGTCGACGTAGTCGGGGTTGCCGATCAGGCGATCGACCAGTTCATCGCGCTTGACCCGGCTGTCTCGCTTGTCGGCCAGGAACGCGCGAACCTCGTCGGCCGTCGGGGGCAGACCGGTCAGGTCGAGCCGAATTCGGCGGAGAAACTCCGCGTCGGTGCAAAGGCCGGAGGGGAGGATCTTCATCCGCTTCCACTTGGCGGCCACCAGCTCGTCGATCTTGCCGTTCGACGGGCGGGTCGGTCCAGACAAAGCCGGTGCGGTCTCCCATGACGGTCATGGTGGTGGAGGCATAGTTCCCCTCGAACCGAGCCAGCACCGGCGCCTCGCCGCGACGGATCGCCGTCAACAGCCCGGCGCGGCCGGCCACGGCGACCTCGGAATTGGCGCTTTCCAGGAATGCTTCGCGGGTCACGTCGCGGACTTCGCCGCTGGCGTAGGTCGCAATCACCCGGAGCTGCTGCTTCGAGCCGAGCCGCTGGACGATCGGATTGACCGGGAAGACCTCGATCTTGGTCACCTTGGGCGTGGTCAGGTCGAGCTTGGCGCCGTCGGCGATCCACGAGCGAAGGATCTCATAGTACGGCTCGCCCGGCTGGATCAAGGCGCCGCCGAGATGGGGCACGGCCCCGGTGGGCTTCGAGAGCATCATGCTGTCATCCGGCGAGGCGAGGTTGATGTGCCGCGCGGCATGGTCGTCGGTCAGAGCCCGCACGTCGAAGATCGGGTCATAGCCGCGAAGCGAGAGCTTGAAGCCGTTCCTGCCCTGGGCCGAGCCGTGGCAGGTTCCCGCGTTACAGCCGAGCCGCGACAGCACCGGCGCGACGTCATGCGCGAAGTCCACCCGAACCGGCTGTGTTCAGCCCGAGCACGGTCACCGGCACGGCGGCCGACTGGCCCGCCAGCCGGAGCTGCAAGCTCGCCTTGCCGTCGGCCTTGGGCCGCACCAAACCCGAGCGCGTGACCTCGGCGATCTCCGACGACAGGGACGGCTCGACCATCCGGGTCACGTCGATCGTCTCGCCCGAAGCGAGCTTGCCGGTGACCAGGAGCTGGATGTAGGCGAACCGATTGGTCAGGCGGATCTCCTTGGGGAACGACCTCGAGCGACGCCAGGCTCGCTCCCTTGGGGAGCACCTCGGTCTCGACCGCTTCCTCCTGCTTGGGCGCGACGGCGGTGACCGGAGCGTTCTGAGCCACCGAGGTGGTCTTGACCGTCACCGGGGCGAACTCCTTGACCAGCGAGCCGGTCTCCGGGTTGAACAGCCGCACAAACCCATCGGCGCCCCCGGCCGCCAGGATCTTGCCGTCGGGGCGGAACGCAACCGAGTAGACGCCCCCCTGGGGCAGCTTGACGTTGGCGATCTGCTTGACCCCCTCCTTGTGGTATTTCTCCAGCGCGGCCGCTTCCGCGGCCGACCGGGTGGTGACCACCTTCTCATTGATGGCCTTGATATTGGCCGGCAAGCTCGTGTCGAACTCGTAACCGTAGACGCTGATCTCGCCGGTGCCGTCCAGGCTGCTGGCGGCCGCGATCCGCTTGCCGTCGCTGCTGATCAGCGACGCTGCAAACCCGACCCGGCAGACCGGGGAACTCGCGGATCAAGTTGGAATCGTCGCCGATCACGCGGATCGTCTGGCGAAGCACCCGGTAGAGCTTGGGCTGGCCGTCGGAGCCGCCGATCACGACCTCGTCGCGTTTGGGATGGCGTGCGACGGTCGCCAGCCCTCCTTTGAGTGCCCCGGGCGTGATCGAGGTCATGTTGTCGACGAACCGCTGGGTGGCCACTTCGGTCAGCTTGGCGGCCATGTCGCGGCCGACCGAGATCAGGTGCGAGCCGTCGGCTCGAAAACACGGTATCGAGAACCCAGTCGTTGTGCCCGCCCATGAACAGGACCTGCTCGCCGGTCTTGGCGTCAATGGCCCGGACGATATTGTCGTCGCCGCCGAAGGCGATCTTGGTGCCGTCGGGCGACCAGCTCGCGCCGTTGACCGTGTCAAAGGTGACCGGCACCGAGAGTGCCAGCTTGCGCGTGGCCACATCCCAGACCTGGACTTCGCCCATCCGGGCGGGGAGCCCGCCGGTGACGGCCAGCTTCTTGCCGTCGGGCGAGAACGCCAGTGACTCGATCCGTTCGGACAGACCCACCAAGCCGGCCGACCAGCTCGCTGCCATCGGCTTTCCACAGCAAGACTTCGTGGAACCCGGCAACGGCCAGGAGCGACCCGTCGGGCGAGAACGCCAGGGCCGGGATCACGGGCAGCCGGGTATATTCGGGCGGATGGTCCTTATCATAGCGGGCGCGGGCGGTCTGGGGCGTGTCGTCGACGGCTCCCTGGGCGATCCAGCGCGTGATCAGCTCGATCTCGGCCTTGGATAGTGGCGGCTTCTTCTGGGGCATCGCGGCCTTGCCGTCCTTGGCCGGGGTGATCTGTGCGATGAAATAGCTCTCATCCGGCTTACCCGGCACGATCGCCGGCTCGTCGCTCTCGCCCCCCTCTCGCATGCGGTCAAACGTGGTCATCACGTAGTCGCCGCCGGCCTTGGCCGGCTGGTGGCAGCCCTGGCATTGCGCCTGGAGGATCGGGCGGATCTGCTTGTCGTAACTGATCTTCTGGGGGGTTTTCGCCCCGGCTGCCCCGGCTTTGTCCGGCTTCGCCTCATCCGCGGCGACGGCTCGCCACGGGCATCAACACCAAGGCCAGCAGGACAAGGACCCAGCAACTCCCTTTTCCCATGATCTTCGACATCTCGGTCTGCTCCCTTGGTATTGCGTTGTGCGAGCGTCGTTCGTCGCACAGAGCCTTCGGATGCCATTGCCCCAGGACATCGTTTCACAATCAATGCGAGTCGGTATGCGGTTGGTTCGGTGGGGCCTATCAGCGGGACATATCTCGTAAACCGGCGGGTTGAATCGCGGCGCGACTCGACGCATGGTCCTCTCATTCGCTTCCGGAAAGCCTGTTGCCTCTTCCAGGCTGATTCGCGGAAGCACGTCCGACCACGCTGGCATGGTCGCCTCTTCCTACAATATTAACCATGATGACCACTCCAACGCCAGCAATACAATTGTTAAACGAGGCGAATTTGTCGACAAGAGGGAACATTCCCGGATTGGGGAACGGACGGTTTCGCCCTGTTGTGAGGCTTTGAGGGTTTGTCCTGGCTTGGCTTTCGAGCCAATCGCACGGAGGTCTCAAGCATCATGGAGGGGCCGAAAACCACGCAGCCTCCGTCTTCGGGCATCTCGGCTGGGTTCGTTTTCAGAACGCCCGATCGCGGGTCATCGGTCATAACTCGTTGTGGACAAGACAATTTGGTGTCGGCTGCCATTTTGGCAATTGGGTTCGTTTTCGCGAAAACGGTTTTCGGCGATCGCGGTGGCTTCGTTCGGCAGAATCGGGCTTCGCTTGTCGCGGTGGCTTCGTTCGGCAGAATCGGGTCTTCGCTGGTCGCGGTGGCTTCGTTCGGCAAAAACGCTGAGACGCGATCGGTCGCTGGTTTGGGTCTTTGGTGCCTGGCATCATCCCGCCGACCGGTCAGAGCCACCAAGGACTCAGGACCGACATAAGCGCAAAAACTCATATGATCTGCGAATGCGGAACTTGGGTTCGTTTCGCAAAAACGCTGAAGCATTGCTGGTCCCTGGTTTTGGTCTTCGATTTTACGAGTCATGTCATCGATTCCAAGGAGCGTCTCAAGAGACTCAGGACTCTCAAAGCGCAAAGACCCATGTTGAATATGACCTACGAAATGGAAGGAAGCAAATCAAAGACCGAAAGAGCGTGGTCGGCGGGAAGCCGGAAGCATTCGCAGACAAAGGAAGGGATCAGGGATGGAGGTTGGGATCCTCGACGAGCAGACCCTCGGCGGTGGCAGCGGTGTTAGAGCGGTTTACTTACGTGTTGCACATGCCACGACAGCAACGGCGATCATACTAGCCCGAAGCGTAAGCGAGGGACCGGGACCCTCGCTTACGCTTCGGGCTAGTGTGATGGGCTTGTCAGCTTCCAAAAGTGTTACCGGAACACCTGACTTGTTGAACCGTGGCGAAAGTGAATATAAGGTCTTGCAGCAGACCCGATCATGCTGGAGATTAGGGCGGTTGTCGCTCGAATTGCTTAGCGGTCTCGATGCTCGCCGCCAGTTCTCGATTCCGCCCATGCGCGAAGCGCGCGAGCCTTTCGTTTGGCCGGCTGAGCTTCTTCAGATCGTCCGGTCCATGCCAACGCACGGGGAGGATTCGGGAGTAACGGGTTGCGGAGACGCTGCCATGAAGCCGATTGTGACGACAGGCCGTGTTTCATTGATGCTGTTGAGTTTGGTCGTGCTCGCTTCGAATGCGGTGATGGGGGCCGACGAGACGTTCCGTCTGCAGCGCCCTGCGCCACTGGTGGCGCGACTGGGCCGTGCCCCCATGGATCCCGCTGGTCGGCGACGCGGATGGAGACGGCCGGGCCGACCTGGTGGCGGTCGAGCCTGGGGGCGGGCCATCTAGTCGAGCGCACATCGCCCCTGGGAAAATGGGTGCGGGACCCAGAGCCCAACAAGCGCTTGGGCAACGATCCGGTCGCGGCAGCCGTCGGCCGGTTCACGGGAGATGCTGCCGACGAGCTGCTTGCACTGGGTCGCGACGGCTCGCTCTGCCTGGCCTTCGGCATGAAGCGCGGCACCAGGACGTACACCCGCGAAGAGCGCGTGGGAGAAGTCCCCGCAGCCGACGTCCCGACGTCGGTCTGCGCGCGCCCTGACCGCCGACATCAACCACGACGGGCGCATCGACGTGCTGGTCCCGCGCGGCGACGGCCGGCTGCTCGTGCTCTTGAACCGCAAGGGCGACGGCGGTCGCCCGCGGTTTGATGGCTCGCTGGCGCTCGGTGCACCAAGCGACGCCACGGAAATCGACGTCGGCACGTTCGGCGCCCTGCGCGCCAGCGGCTGGTATGGGTCGACGCAGACGGTCGACTCAATGCCGCCACGCTCGCCCTTGGCCGGCGGCGGCCTTCAATTGGGAAGCCCCGAGCGCTTGCTCGAAATCGGCAAGGGCGCCATCTGGCCGTGGGAAGGTTCCTCGGCCGCGCAGGCCACGACATCATCGCCGGCCGCCAACTCCTCGAGGGCGGCGATCCCGCCTCGGCCGTCGAGATTCACGCGCTGCCGACCGCCGCTGAGTGGAAGAGCGACCTCTGGTGGCGCCGGCGACATCGACGGTAACGGCATGGATGACCTCGTCCGCAAGCGGACGCTCCCCGATTCCGCGGGCGGCCCTGAAGTCGTGATCCAGTTCGCCGCGCGCCGGGCGAGGCACAACCAGGCTACTTCGACGACGACCTGGACGGTCTGCCCGACGCGTGGGAAACGGGCGCGATCAGGCCGGGAGGGCTCGACTTGAAGGCAATCGGCTGCAAGCCCGGCGCGCAGCGACGTCATCGTCGAGCTCGAGCGGTTCGACACCGTGGATGTCCCACTGTTGTACCAGGAGGTGGCGGTCACCGTGCGGTACTTCGCGTCGCTGCCCGTCGCCAATCCCGACGGCACGCGCGGCATCGCGATGCACGTGATCTACCGCCCGCCGATCCCGCATGTGAAGTTCGCCGAGGTGAAAGAGCATTTCAACGAATGGTACCCGCCGCGGGAGCATCTTGGCATCGTGCACACGATGTTCTGCGGCGCGGAGGGCGACCCCGACTGGTCCCGCGCCGGGATCATGGGCGCCAACGGCAAGTTCTTTCTGGGCCCGCCCGTCCACGACGTGATGTCACACGAGTTCGGGCACGAGCTGGGTCTCCCGCACGAAGCGTTTCAGCCTCACAACTCGCCGATCTACATGAGCCTGATGAGCAACGCCTACATCGTCGGTCCGGGTGGGAGGCTAGATCTTACGCGCTATTCCGAAGGGCGGCTCTCCTCGCTCATCCTCAACGAGCGTCACCTCTCGGAGCGAGTTCCCTTTCGTTTTGACCAGGTGCGGTTCTTGTCCTGGACGCCGTACATGTTTCCGCTCGAGTCCGCGCCCGGCGGGGTCACACTCGTTGACTGGAACCGAAACGGAGTCTTCGGCGAGGAGGACACGATCGCCGACATCAACTATTGCGAGGGCACAAGCCCCGGAGCCCTGCATGAACTCGGGCGCTGCGACACCGCCCCTGCTCTCGTCACCCACGGCAGCCCTGATACCGGACGATTGCTGGTGCTTTATGGTCAGGCCGGAACGCTGAAGCTTCGCCAGTGGCGAGGGACGAATGTCGACACCGACGGCGACAACTGGTCGCCGGAGGTGATCGTCGAGCCCGCGGGCCTTCGGGGTGACCCGACAGCGGTACATGTCGCCGACGCGACCTGGGTGGCCTACCAGACCACCGATCAAGCCGTGCTTCGGGGGATCTGGTTCTCTGGCGACCATCCCACGATCGGCCCCCGAATAACCGTGGCGGAAAGCCGGGGGGCGGAGCCCACTTTGACATCCTTCGCCGGCGAGCTGGCACTTTTTCTGTGGCGCGGACCCAACCGCCCCTTCGGCTTGCGGATGGCGAGGCTCCGCGGCCGGCAGCCGGAATTCGGCCGTGAGGAGGAGTCCGGCTTTAGCAGCCTCGTTCCCGTCGCCGCGGTCGAGGCCCGCGAGCGCAACGAGCCAGATCTGTGCGTCGGCGTCACCGAGCCCGTCGGGCCAGACGGCCGGCCCAGGACGATCGTGGGCCGATTCAGCGCGACTCCAACGGCCGATGGCGCCGAACGCAACGTGAGCTGGTCGCGGGCAACTTCTGCAACAACCCCAACCCACAGCCCTTTGTCGATCACGCCGGGTTCCGGATGCAGCTCCTCTGGCGGCCCGAGACGGGCTTTGCCTCGTTCGGCAGGCTCTACCACCTGACGGGCGGACCGCTCTCAGACCAAATCCCCTGGTCCGAGCAGTTCCTCTCCATGCAAGCTTCCGCACGTGAAACCGGCACGGGCTGGTTCACCCGCCGATACTGTCAGGAGACCGGCACGACCTCGTCCACCCGCCGATACTTTCAGCTCACCAGCAGGCACGCGCCAGGGGCGTGCTGGTTCCGGTCTGACATCGCCTACGGCGTGTGCGTGCATGACGACAAGCCCGACCGAGACAGCGTCCTCAAGCTGGCGTTCTACGGCAGCGGCGCCTGCCCGAGCCGATGAGCGACTTCAACGACGTCGCGTTCATCCATCGCGTGGGGCTGAGCCATTCGATCTACGCCGTGACGCTGCAAACCGAGGCGGCGACGCCCGACCTTCCGGGCCGATTCCGCGAAGTAGGTTGTGTGCAAACCCCATTTTGATCGGAGAACGCCGTTCTTGCTCATCCTCTTTGGTTACGGCTTCACCGCGTTGGGTTTATTAAGAGTCAGGAAAGTAATGCGCTCTCCGAACGCTGCTCCCACACCAACCCGAAGCGTGAGCGAGGGGACCGGCTGTGCACCTTAACGGTCCTTGGCCAGCGTCCCTCGCTCGCGCGTTGGGCTAGTGCGGGTCCCGGCCGCATCTGGCCAGGTTTCGACGCAATCGTCTCCGTTCCGCAGACATGACTTTCCTGGCTCTCAATAGCTCGCTCGGCTGGCCGATGAGGCATCGCACTATCCTCGGGCATGGCTTGTAGGAGCAAGGTGAGGGCATCCTTGATCACATCATCCCTACGAGCGGTTCTTCGAGATCAAGCGTCTGGAACTGCGTATGCGCACGGACTGGTTGGGAAACCGGGCGACGATTTCGGGTTCCCTGCCCATCGCCTCGATAGTAGGTCCGCAAGGTGCTGCGGTACATATCGGTGCGGCGTTCGAGCTTCGAAACAGCCGCCTGTTTGATGTGCAGCTTCTTCGGCACCTCTTCCTGGGACCGCTGCGGGCTTCCCGCAACTGACGCAGGGTCGCTTCTTCGGCGATCAATTCCGCCGTTCCGCTTTCTTGATCGCCTGCTGCCTCTTCTTCGGAAGCTTGGCCATATAATCATCAAAATGGGCAGCCATCCCGACGAAGAGGTATATTATTGGTTCAGCAAAGTTACGACTTCATCTGGGGACTTTACGACCGCAATGGAGCATTTCGTATCCTTTTTGCTCAAGAATGATGTTGTAGACGGACGAACAGTCTAGTACACTGCACAGTCAGAGCCCCGCTCGGTGGGAGGAGTCGGAACGTTGTCCGAGAGGCACCAGATCCGTGATCCTGTCCACAACTTCGTCGAGTTGTGGGAGAAGGAGATCAAGCTCGTCGGAACGCCTCTCTTTCAGCGATTGCGGGGTATCCGCCAGCTTGCGATGGCGAACCTGGTTTATCCGGGGGCCCTGCACACCCGGTTTGACCATAGTTTCGGCGTCTGCCACGTCGCCGGTTTGCTTTCGCAAGCAACTCCGGCTTAATGACAATGCCGAGACCAGCTTGGTCCGGCTGGCTGCCTTGCTGCATGATCTTGGGCACGGGCCGTTCAGTCACGTGTCCGAGAGCCTGCTGGAACGCTATGCCGACCGGTCGAAGTTGGCAGCCGACCAGAAGAAGGAGAAGATCCATGAACTTGTCACGGCCCACCTGATCAAACACGACCCAGACATCGTGCAGATCATCGGCGAGGATACCGCTGACGAGATCGTGAAGCTACTCTCCGTCGGGCATGGCCAGCCAGCGATGAAGGCGATCGTCTCGGGCCCGCTCGATGCGGACAAGCAGGATTACCTGCTGCGGGACAGCCTGTTCTGCGGCGTCGAGTACGGTGTCTTCGACATTCACCAACTCCGCCGCTCGCTCGTCCTTCACGGCGACGGAGAGGAAAAGGAGCTGATGATCGATCCGACGGCGTTCATGCCGTGGAGCAGTACGTCCTCGCCAAGTATTACATGACGACCAACGTGTATCGGCACCGTGTCCGCCTCATTACGGACCAGATGATCATCCGGGCGATCGTTCTTGGCATCGAGGAGGACGGACTGGATGACCTTCGTGAGTCTACACGTTCGACAACTCGCCGGAGTTCTTCCAGCAATACACGAAATGGAACGGACGCCCGGCTCATGTTCCAGTTCGACAACGTGAGGAAAGCCAAATACGCTGGTGCGGGAAATTCTTCGATCGCTTCCAACTCGGCGGTTGCAATAAGCGAGTTTACGTCGAGCAAATGTCACGGAGTTCGACTCCGAGGTCAGTGCCCTGCTCCTGAAGATCGAGCCAGAGCGAGAGAACGGAATCCGATCACGAAGGAGAGATCGAGGCAGAGGATCGCGGAGGTCCTTTCCGCCATTTCAGGGCCTGCGGCCAGAAGTCGACGCTTCGAGGTCATTGTCCACGGCTTCGACACCAAGTCTGTGCGGACGCACCTCACGCAATGATGAGGCGGGTATGCCGTGCCCGTCTGCCGGAGCCGAGACCCTTTGAACAGGACTCGGCCCTCTTCGCCTCGATCAACGAGAGCTATACCGAGGGGTTTGTCGAAGTCTATGCTCCCGGTTTCCTGGTCCGAGCGGACCCAGCGATCGAAGTTGTTGAAAGCCCTCAAGCAGCCGATCCGTGAGGCGATCGAATCGATCGCCGGAGCGGCCCGGCAGGGAGTATCATGATGGACTCAAAAGATTTCGTGCTGCTCGCCATGCTAGCGATGGGCGGTGAGATCCAGGGCAAGACGAAGTTCCAGAAGACCGTCTACTTCCTGGGGCTGATGACGGGCTGCATCGACGACCTCGGCTACCGTGCCCACTTCTACGGCCCTTACTCCGATGAAGTGGCCGATGCGATCGGCTGGTTGAGGACCATCGGCGCCGTCAACTGACGTCCTCCAGCGGTGGGACGGTGGACGAGTCCGGGTTCGAGGTTCGCAGATACGACTTCCGTCTCAACGAAGAGGGAAAGCGGTTTGCCGAGGCGACCTCCAGCCGCCACCCCGACCTCTGGAAGAAGCTCCAGAATGCCGCTGGTTTCTTGAAGAGGCCGGCGAGCTCGACTACATGAAGCTGTCGATCGCCGCCAAGACCTACTTCATGCTCCAGGAGACGGATGGACAGGCCAGCGAGTCTGACCTCGCCCGACTCGCCTCACGGTTCGGTTGGGAAGTCACGCTCGATCAGGTCAAGGATGCTGTCGCTTATCTCCGTCGAATCGATCTCTTGCCCGCCCAGCAACAGGCTTGAGGGCCGACTCCAGGAATTCTTGACCCGGAAGCGCCCCCATGCCCGGACCGAAGCTCCTCATCGAACAATGGCTTCCGATCGAGGCAATCGAAGCAGAAAAAGGGTCAGGAGCGATTCAATCCCGACCCCTTTTCCACCTTCCCCGACCACGAACGTCATTCCCCAGCCTGTTTGAGCAGTCGGTGCATCAACTCATCTGAGAGATACATTCCGCTTTGACGAAGTTGTTCAAGGAGCGGTCGAACCGATTCGATTCGGCCGAGGCTCTTGGCGATCAAGAGGCACGCCAGCGTACCCCGGACTGGAATGCCGAGTCCCTCCGCGCGCCGTCTCGCCTTCCAGTCGTCGATCACCACTTCCTTGTCTGGTCCGGTTTCCGCCACGGCGAGAGCCAAGACGGCCGTTTCGCCCGCGCCGAGCTTCGGGACTTGAAGAAAGTCGGGTATCGCAGGCGTCGGCACGACGTGAATCCAAGGTGTCGAACGGACCGTCGACAGCCGCGGGATCGTCCGGCCCAAGGCGGCCGAGTTCATCCAATACGGCATCGGGAACGACCACTACCACGCCCGGTTCATTCAGGAGGTCCACTAGACCCAGCCGAGTCAGGAAGATCAACGGCGAGGCGTTGACGATACGCTTCCAGGCCACGCTCGACCTCCTCCTTCAACTCCTCGTCAGTGATCTGAAAAGCGTCCACTTTTGCCCGGCCGAGCGCAGGAGAAAACTCGTCCGGTCCAGCCCGGCGATTTCAGCGGCCCTCCCTTGCGAGATCACCCCCTGAGAATACCATTGGATCGCCGCCGCCAGTCGAAGCTCGCGCAGCGAAAGCCTCGTCCGAGCCCCACTCTAACGGGGTTAAGCTGTCGGGGATCTCGATAGTGATGGTCTTCACGTCTAACTCCTCTCCCAAGCCATTTTCTCCGACGATGATCAGTTGCATCTCCTTGTTCGTTGCGACCAAAACCATCATACCATAGCGTTCGATGGTTCTTGCGCTAGCACGCCCAAAAACACTCGATGGCATTGAGGCCAGTAGTCGGTTCTTAGGCCCGAGGCACTCCTGAAACAGTCGAATTCGCAAATTCGACGCAGGTTGAACAATACGGACGTTTGTTTACGGATTGCAAATGCTCTATAATCCAATGCGATCGAGGTCCAACCTGGAACTTCCGGTGACCGTGGTCAAGCTACTGCGAAAAAAGCGGGCCCTCGCCCTCCGCACTCGCCGGGCCGTGCCTGTGTTCCGCTTCGCATCGCGTGTCGAGACAGGGTGGATGAACTGTGGCGATTCCCCGGGCTGTTACATTGACGCACGGTATGCCGAGACCATGGCCACCGATGAGGATGAGCCGCCTTCCTTGTTACGAAATGCTCCGAGAAAGGCAGGATGTCGGCATTTGGACGACCATGTGCAGTACGGCGGTCCACTGGACCGGACGGCGCGACGTCGACCAGCTCCTTGACCGCTGAACACCGGGGTGAGCAACGCAGCAAACTGAGGGATAGATGGCAACCATTGTCAGCGTCACGCGGATACCGGAGCGGGGCTGTCTCAACTTTGAAGCGACTCCCCGCTCTGACAGCACCACTGCTGCGGTTGAACGGCCTCGCTCCGTACCACACCATGTTTCCCCTTGCCTTCCCTTTCGATGCGCTGGCCCATTCAAGAGTAGGCGAGTGGGTGCTCGACCCGTTCTGCGGACGGGGAACCACCGTTTTGCGGCAAGGCTCCGTGGGCTCCCCTCTGTCGGTGTGGACAGCGACCCGGTCGCGGCGGCCATCACAGCTTCCAAATTAGCACAGGTCCGCGCCAGCGAGGTCATTGCGCTCGGCGAGAGCTTCTATCCGATAATCGACCCGGACCCATTGCTGAAACTCCGGAAGGCGAGTTTTGGGATTTGTGCTATGCGCCCGGCGTACTCCGCGAGATTTGTCGTATTCGGAATTCCCTGCTGGCGCGGTGTTCAACGCGAGTTGAGGTGGCCCTTCGCGGGCTCATGCTTGGCATACTCCACGGCCCGCAAAGGGAGGTGCCGGCCTATCTTTCGAACCGATGCCCCGTACCTACTCCACGAAGCCAGCGGCGGCGGTCCGATACTGGCGGAAACATCGGCTGAGTCCGCCCGAGGTCGGGGTGCTCGACGCAATCAGCCGTCGAGCCCGGTTCTCGTTTGAGGAGGTGCCGCCTTCGACACCGGGGAAAGCCATCCTCGGTGACAGTCGTTGTTTCGATTTCGTTGAACTTGGTGTAGATTTCTCGTGGGTCGTCACTTCGCCACCCTACTACGGGATGCGAACGTACTTTCCCGACCACTGGCTTCGTAACTGGTTCGTGGGCGGGCCGAGCGACGTCGCTTACCGCACCGACGACCAATTGTCCCATCACAGCGAAAACCAGTTCGTCGCCGACCTCGCTTCAGTTTGGAAAAAGGCTGCCGAGGCCTGTTCGCCGGGGACCAAGTTGGTGTGCCGGTTCGGTGCGTTGCCAAGTTGCAAGAAGGATCCTCGCACGATCTTTAAAAGGTCGTTGTCCGAGTCTGGCGGTGGATGGAAAATCACGACGATTCGCGACGCCGGAAACTCCCAACACGGACGCAGACAGTGCGAGCAGTTCGGCGCGGGCAGGAATGAGCCGCTCACGGAGATCGACGTGTACGCCACTTTGGAGTCGTAGCGATGTTCGATCCCGATGTCCTCTCCGAAATTCGAAAAGCCATTCGCGAGCGGACGGAGGCTGACCGAACCCTGCTTGAAGGGCTATGTGTTGAGGTCAGGCCCCTGGCATCAAGCGTGCGCGCCATAAAGCCGCGGGGCACTACGTCCGTTTCCTTGGTCGCCAGCGACGGCGGTAACAACAAGCTTGTATTCGATCCCTTTACGATCCAGCTTGTTCGTGTCGTCGACTCCTACGGCAAGGAACTTTTCTTCGACGTGATCTCGCCGACGACGGACACCGACAAGATTGAGCGCGAACCAGTTCGACAACAACGGTACGCCGATTACCGCGCGCTCGGCAGAATGATGTCCGACCTCGGCGTGAAGAAGCTATCCGACCTCAGCCACATGATCCCAGACGGCGAGAAAACACGCAAAGAGCCGCACGCTGTCTCCCCATCTTGGGTGCTGGTGTACCGGGATCTCTGCGAGTGGGCGGTGCTTTACGACCGGATCTGCTACCACACTTTCGCGTCGGACACGCTGATAGTCCGCGACGGTCTCCTGAGGAGCAAGTTGTTCCGGGGAATGCTCTTCACCGAATTTCGGAAACGGCTCGAAGCGGCCATCATGCGGATCAGGGAAAAGGATCGCCGCTGGGTATTCCTTGTCGGGATCGCCAAGCACAGCAAGGTGATCAGCCGGTATCAACTGGCGATGAGCATCGAGAAGATCATGACACCCGACGAGGCCCGGTATCTGAAGATCCCCCGCGAGTTGGAGGCGAAGGCTTACGTCTGGCCTGAATACGCCGCGGCTCTGAGGCGGAGGGTGAGGAGGGGGAAGCCCCGAAATTTGTCGCTGGGGACATGTACTTCGTTAGATTCGGGAAATCCAAGGGAGATCCGGTCTGGGCGGTCGACATCTTCAGTTGCCAAGCGAATAAGGACTCCGAAATGTTCGGCTACCTGTTGGCCGACGCCATCGACGGGTTTCCGGTGCCGTTCTACCCGCGTTGCTTGCAGAAGGCCCACGAGCACGCGCAAATCGTGGATTTTGACCTGACGATCCTTCAAGACGAAGTGTTCTCAGCCGTTCGTCGAATCGTGCCTGATGGATCGGTCCTCGACGAGTTCCAGCTAAATGTCGATGCATCGGCGAGGAGGTACGAGTGAAACTGTTCCCAAAGGATAAGACGGTCGGGATTTTCATTGGCTTCAGCGAAGGCGGCCTGGAGTTTCACGCCGATCTGGTTCTCCCGTACCGCAACGAGTTCCAAAGCACGCCAATGCATGGGCATTTTCTTCTCGTACAGCTTGAGCACGAGACCGAGGCCGTGCTGGGCCGCATCACGTCCATGTCCTCATCCGGCAGATTAGCCACCGGTTCCGGTGAGGACTACGGCATTCGCGCCGTGGCGGACGGCCGCCCCATCCCTGAGGATCTCAGGGAGCAGTACCTCAAGTACAGGGTCAACATTCGAGTGCTTGGTGTCGTCCGAATGGTCGACGGAACACTCCAGTTCGCAGCGTCACACCGGCGTCTCCCCCATGTTGGCGCAAGATCGCATTCCTCAGTGACGAGGTGCTCCAAGAGGTGTCGGGGCACAACGTCGCTGGGGCGGAGATCGGGTACTTTGCCCTCGGCGAGTTCATTTTTGCTGGCTCGGACAATCGGCTGAAGCACGAAGCATGGATGCAGGTGAAGACGCCAGCCATTATTTCGAAGTTCGACGTCGCAAACCTCGTCTCTCGCCGCAGTTTCGTCTTCGCCCGAGCTGGGTTTGGGAAGTCAAACCTGGTCAAGCTCCTGTTCAGCAATCTTTACAGAACGACCCCGACAGTTCCGAAGAGGGGTGGCCGGCAAGGCCGGTCGGGACAATTATCATCGACCCGGACGGCGAATACTTCTGGCCCGACGATAAGAACCGTCCCGGACTGTGCGACGTGCCTCAGCTTGAAGACAAAGTGGTCGTCTTTACAAAAAGAAAGGGGCCAAGCCCGTTCTACGACTCTTTTGTAGCGGGCGACATCAAGTTAGACATCCGCCGCCTGCGTCCGTCCGACGTAATCTCGATTGCCCTTCCGGTCGAGAAACAAGACCAGCAGAATGTCGCCAAGTTGAAAGGTATGAACAGCGACGACTGGGCAAATTTAGTGAACGAGATCTACATCCACGGGAACGCGACCGACCTCGCGACTGTTGGAGAATTCCTTCGACTCCCAATTAATCAAGAAGCTGAGGCCATCGCCGCACGGTCGAATATGACTCGCAATACATGGCTA
>CAWAAW010000059.1:0-133468 GCA_963779785.1 uncultured Planctomycetota bacterium | reverse complement strand
CGAGGCTCGGTTCAAAAGCGTGGCGATACTCGATGACGAAGCACTGCTGGCCGTCGCGGCGTACATCGATCTGAACCCAGTGGCCGCCGGGATCGCGGAGGTCCCCAAAACGAGCGAGCATACGTCGATCAAGGTGCGTTCGGAGCATGTTGACGGCCAGGGCAAGACGGCTGAACTCGAAGCGGCCGCTGATGGCAGCGTGGCGGGTTCGTGGGTCAGCCGGTCTGGAAGAGTCGCTGTGGCTGTGCCCGATCGAGGATCGGCGCGGTTGGATTCTTGTCGCGAGGGGATGCTGGAAGGATTCTCGCTGGGCAGCTATTTCCTTCTGGTCGATTACACGGGGCGGCTCTATCGCAAGGGAAAGGCGGCGATCTCGGCGGAGCTGGCCGGAATTCTCGACCGGCTGGGGAGTAACGCCGAGAGCTGGCGGGCCCGGCTGGACAAACTGCGCAGCGGTCGATTATTCGGCCGTTTCTTCGCCGCCAGTCGAGAACGGCTGCGCGAAGTTGCCGAACGGCTGGATGTGCGACGCGTGGCAAACCTGGCTGGCTGTTCGACGCGATGATGCGAACTTGAACTTTGGCCGGCATCGACAACGTAATCATTCATTGCCACCGTTCATTTCCCACCCGCAGGCCACCGGCGCCGTTCGCCCGCTCATTCCTCGTTGAACTCGACGCGTGCGGCTTGGTGCGACTCCGGCAGCCCATCGAGACCGGCTGAGATCGCCTTGGCTGGGACCAGCCAAGGCAGCGGTCTTCTCCGGTGCCTTGGAGTCGGCGTGAACAACGAACGGTAGGTCTGATAGCGAACCGATCTTGGATTGGTTCGCAGCGTCGGCTTCGACCCGACCGTGCAATGCCTGTCCTTTCCGCTCCGATCGCGCAATGCCTGATCCTTTTCGGCTCGGCTCGTAGCGTCGGCTTCGACCCGACCGTGCAATGCCTGTCCTTTTCGCTCGGCTCGTAGCGTCGGCTTCGACCCGACCGTGCAACGCGTGTCCTTTCCGCTCCTATTCGCTGAATGAGTTGCGTTTTAGTGTTATATTTGGTCCGCCTGCTACGGCAAGGCCGTATTTTCGTACCTGCTCGCAACGGCGGGGCTGCGCCCGAAATCCGCCGGTTCATCCGGCTGCTCATGCGGACCGCCGCGTGAGGCGGGGGAGATAGCGGGAGTGCAACCCGGTTGATCTCGCTTCGCTCTCGTCATCGCGGCGACTTCAGCGAAAAGACTCGCGGGGGGACCTCCCGATCCCCATCGTCCTTATCATCGAGGCCGGGACGCCCGGCACTCGGCCGCCGCCCCGATCCCTCGTCCGGGATGCGATACGGTTTCTCCGTGCGAGGTCGCTCCGGCCGGGCGGCGAATCCCTTCCGGGAGTCACTATCCCGGGGGAGCAGCTCCATCGCCCTGGTCTCCCACCGGACGGGCGGCATCGAAGTCCCCGGCCTCCGCGTGGGCGGTGGCGAGGGTGTCGAGCAGAGCCGGGTTTGTCGATTGGGTAAGCTCGCGGGCGAGGGTCGCGTCCTGGATTGCCAGCTTGCCGTCCCGACATGCGGCATCGGGGCAGGTGGCCCGGAGCCAGCCCCGCGCATTGAAGTACGGACGCGTTCCGGTCGTCGACCCGGATGGCCTCGGAAAAATAGGAGACGCCCTGGGGAACTCCTTTCGGACGCTCCACAGTTGGCCGCGTCCATACAGCTCGCGGCGAGCTCGCCGGCGAGGTCCGAGCGGCCCTCCCGCTCGACCAACCGCGTGTAGATGGCGACGGCCTTGTCGAGGTCCTCGATGGCGGCCTTGTGACGCCCCATCCCGTAGAGCACGATCCCGCGATTGGCCAGGCTCCTGGCGAACTCAATGGCGAGCTCCTGATGCCCTTCCCGCTCAACCAACCGCGTGTCGATGGCGATCGCCTTGGCCTCGACCTCGGCGGCCGCGTCGGACTTGCCCGCCAGGGCGAGCGGATCCCGCGACGGGCCAGGCTCTCGGCCAGATCCTTTGCGAGGTCCGGGCGGCCCTCCCGCTCAACCAACCGCGTGTAGATGGCGATCGCCTTGGCCTCGACCTCGGCGGCCGCGTCGGACTTGCTCGATCGTTGGAGCGCGATCCCGCACTTGGCCAGGCTCACGGCGAGCTCGCCGGCGAGGTCCGGGCGGCCCTCTCGCTCGACCAACCGCGTGTAGATGGCGATCGCCTTGTCGAGGTCCTCGATGGCGGCCTTGTGACGCCCCATCCCCGTGAGCACGATCCCGCGATTGGCCAGGCTCCTGGCGAACTCAATGGCGAGCTCCTGATGCCCTTCCCGCTCGACCAACCGCGTGTAGATGGCGATCGCCTTGCCGTCGTCCTCGGCGGCCGCATCGGACTTGCCCGCCAGGGCGAGCGCATCCCGCGACGGGCCAGGCTCCAGGCCAGGTCCTTGGCGAGGTCCGGGCGGCCCTCCCGCTCGACCAACCGGGTGTAGATGACGATCGCCTTGGCCTCGACCTCGGCGGCCGCGTCGGACTTGCCCGCCAGGGCGAGCGTTATCCCGCGACGGACCAGGCTCACGGCGAGCTCGCCGGCGAGGTCCGGGCGGCCCTCCCGCTGACCAATCGGGTGTAGATGGCGATCGCCTTGTCGAGGTCCTCGATGGCGGCCTTGTGACGCCCCATCCCCGTGAGCGCGATCCCGCGATTGGCCAGGCTCGCGGCGAGGTGCCCGGCGAGCTCCTGATGCCCTTCCCGCTGACCAACCGCGTGTAGATGGCGATCGCCTTGCTATCGTCCTCAGCGGCCGCGTCGGACTTGCCTGCCAGGGCGAGCGCGAACCCGCGGCTGGTCAAGCTATGGGCAAACTCCGTGGCGAGCTCCTGGGCGCCCCTCCTGCTCGACCAACCGGGTGTAGATGGCGACGGCCTCGTTGGCCTTTCGAATGGCCTCGGGGAAGCGCCCCAGGCATGAGAGACAGACGCTCGCGCCCGGATTGCCGGGAGGTGGTCCGGACGCAACTCGATGACCTGGTTGAAGGCGGCCAGCGCATTTCCCCAGTCGCGCAATCCGTAGAAGGCATCGGCACGGACGAGGACGCCCTTGATCGCCTGCTCGATATCGACCGGGGCCCCGGAGCGGGCGGCCCAGGCATCGTCTTCGGTTACGAACATCAGGGCCTCGCGGAAGCGCCTCTCGGCGTTCGCGACCATCCCCTCGGCGATCCGGACCCGGAGCGCGTCGGCCTGGGAGAAGACCCCGGTCCGAGTCGCTCCTTGTACCGATCGACCAGGCGTTTGAGCCGGTCGGACAGGTCCTGGATCTCGGGGCTCGCGGGGTTCTGGAGGGCGATCACCCGCGCCTCGCCGGATGCGGCGGCGGCGAGGGCGAGCTGCTGCTCCCTCTGTTCCCGGGCGGCCTGGAGGCTCGCCTCGCCGGCGTCGATCTCGCCCTGGAGGTGGACGAGTTCCGCTTCCTTGGCCGTCACGTTGTTCTGGAGCTCGTTGACCTTCTGGTCCTTCTGGGTCGCGGCCCAGGTCGCGATCCCGACCAGGCAGAGGGCCAGGGCGCACAGCGAGAGGAAGCCGAGGAAGTAATACTGCTGCCTCCGCGACCGCAGCCATTGCTCGGCGTCGAGGTCCAGCGGCGGCCTCGACCGATCTCCGTCTGGATGATCTCCACCCAGCGGGCCTTCGGCAGGTCCTTGAGGTGGCCGAGAAGTAGGCCGAGCCGCTTGGTGCGGTGGGCCACCCACACCCACGAGGCGACCGCGGCCAGGTAGGCGATAAAGGCCAGCGGGCTGGCCGCGGCCTGGGGCAACGCTTGGAGGGCAAGCTTGAGGAGATTCATCGCGAGGGCCTCGCACCTGGACGGAAGACGAGAAGGCGGCACCCGACGGCCCGGGCATCGATCCTAGCCGAAACAAGTAGGGCCGAGGAGTGGGCCGCCAGGAAAGCTTGGGAAAGGAGGAAGCCGAGACGCAGAAACCTTTCATTGGAACCCTGCGGGTATTCGTCGGCAACACCGCCAAAGCGTTAGGGACTCTGCTAAAGGGCGTCCGCCGGAAGAATGGAAGTTCGCAACCAAGGAAAACGCCGGTGTCGAAGGCACCGGTGTATAGACTGATCTGAAAAGCAGACCATTCACTCGTCCCGCGGTGATTCACGGTCCCGTCAGGTTTTCGGTAAATACCTCGAAACCGCCAGGGGTGTTGTAGGGCGGACCGACGTTGGAAGAGAGAGGGTCCTGCGGGCTCCCCCAGGCGACAGAGCTGTCCGAAGATACGGCAAAAAAGTGGAAGAAATTCCCCACGAACGGGCCGATCCCCGGAAATTCCAGACGCATCGCTTGGCCGGGAAAGATGGTCCAAAAGTGATTCGGATCGCCAGACCAGATGCCGGTCCGGGAGTTAAATGCCATACAATGCGCATTGATAATATGAAGTGATCCGTTGTGAAACGCGATCTGATAGCGGTTTTCAATGAAGGTGGGATCATCAAACGTCGTAGGCGTTTCGGGCGGAACGCACCACGTGCTTGGGTTCCAGGTGCTCGGATCAAACGGTGTGTTGCTGAAGATTGACATGCTAGCCCTCACCTCCAGTTTGTGACGATTGGATCAACGGTAACCGCCGCAAGTAGAGGGAGCCCCCGGGATTCAGGCCCAAGGAACCAGGAAACGTAGCGTTCACAAGTCTAACCCAGTACAGCATTGCGCATAAGCTAGTGCCATTCGGGTCAGGACCCCTTTATGGGCCTCTGCTGATTGCGACAGGACCACCACGGAAAAAGCCACCGTGGTCGAACACCCTGAGGTATGCGGCCGCGTCGGCTTACTCGTCAACGAGCCTTCCGGCACGGCC
The DNA here is from genome assembly GCA_963779785.1 of uncultured Planctomycetota bacterium. Taxonomy (GTDB): domain Bacteria; phylum Planctomycetota; class Planctomycetia; order Isosphaerales; family Isosphaeraceae; genus CAVRFS01. The sequence continues at coordinate 128,638 of CAWAAW010000059.1, read as the reverse complement.
GGGTTGCCCTTCATCTAGTCGTCCTACGGTCTAAACAGAACATGATAACACGAGGAACGGTTATAGCAAGAGAAATCTTGGTTAATCAGAAATTCTGATCTTTTGCATACCGCTGGAAGCTCTTCCCAGTCGGGGAAGCGGGGCGCCCGACCGTTCCGCTCAACCAATTGCGGCAATGTCGATTGATTCGTGGATGCGACTGCCATTGGGCCGGTCGGCAGGAGGGTTGCGGTGGGTGAGTTTTACTGCACTTAGATTGCCCCCGGGTGGGTCACTTTTTGGCCTCAGTTCCAACCGCTATTGAGGTCAACAAAGGGGATTATTTCCCGCTATCCGAAGGGCGGGCCGAACCACATCCTGCCACTCCGTCATCCAGACGGCACCGTTCCATCCACGGGTGCCGGTCGCCAAAAACCGTCGGCCCACCCCGACGAATGTGCCGGTGCGCGCCCCGTGTGGGAAGGCGAAGGCAGGGTTTCCAGCCTCAGCCTTCGTATGCCGGGCGGCCGGTCCGCTGGCTGACGGCGCGGGTGTGCGGCCAGGCGGAGCGCTGCTTCGTCTACCCGTTCACCAGCCCGCCGATGATCCGACCGGAACTCGGTGTGCGGCCGACCGCGTCGCAGAGATTGCCGGATCGAAAAGGACAGGCATTCCTATGGTCCGCTTTTCCCCGAAGGCGATTTCAGCCAGCCTCGATCGGGATAACCATAGAATTTCCGGCAATGCAATCTTGACGGCGGTACTGAGATTGCGTACAGTATGCAAACACCCGAGGAGATCACCTGATGGCAACCGCTCGCTCGCAACTAATTGATACTACGGTGGCCCGCTGGTACCACTGCATCTCGCGCTGCGTGCGCCGCGCCTTCTTGCTGGGCGATGGGCCGCACGACCGTAAAGGTTGGATCGAGAACCGGCTCGAAGAACTGGCACAGATCTTCGCAATCGCCGTCGGCGGCTTCTCCGTGATGGATAATCATCTCCACGTGCTGCTTCGGCTCGACCAGGAGGTCGCCGATGGTTGGTCGGACGAGGAGGTCGTGCGACGTTGGGGACGGCTGTTTCCACCGCGCGATCAATCCCGGCAGGCGCTGGCTGTTACGGATAATTGGGTTCAATGGCGGCTCAAGGACTCGCAGTGGGTGGCGACGGCTCGCCAACGATTGCAAAGCATCAGTTGGTTCATGAAAAGCCTGAAAGAACCGCTGTCGCGGCTGGCCAATCGACAAGACAAGGTTCGTGGTGCGTTCTTCGAGGGTCGGTTCAAAAGCGTGGCGATACTCGATGACGAGGCGCTCCTGGCCATCGCGGCGTACATCGATCTGAACCCGGTGGCCGCGGGGATCGCGGAGGTCCCCGAAACGAGCGAGCATACGTCGATCAAGGTGCGTTCGGAGCATGTTGACGGCCAGGGCAAGACGGCTGCAACTCGAAGCGGCCGCTGATGGCAGCGTGGCGGATTCGTGCGCGTCAGCCGGTCTGGAAGAGTCGCTGTGGCTGTGCCCGATCGAGGATCGGCGTCGGTTGGATTCTTGTCGCGAGGGGATGCTGGAAGGATTCTCGCTGGGCAGCTATTTCCTTCTGGTCGATTACACGGGGCGGCTCTATCGCAAGGGAAAGGCGGCGATCTCGGCGGAGCTGGCCGGAATTCTCGACCGGCTGGGGAGTAATGCCGAGAGCTGGCGGGCCCGGATGGACAAACTTCGCAGTGGTCGATTGTTCGGCCGTTTCTTCGCCGCCAGTCGAGAACGGCTGCGCGAAGTCGCCGCACGGCTGGACGTGCGACGCGTGGCAAACCTGGCTGGCTGTCCGACGCGACGATGCGAACTTGAACCTTGGCCGGCATCGACAACGAATGACCCCGATCTGGCCAGCGTCATCGACGCGTGGGATCGACTACCCGAGGCCGTGCGCGTCGGCATCGTGGCGATGGTCAAGGCCGCCGCTGAACACTGATCGCTTCTCAGAATTCCGGTTAGACTTGATAATGACCGGTTCGGCATTGTAAGAAGTGCCACCGTGTGGCTGGATTGGCACTTGGGAAAAAACTGCCCTCTTTGCCCTTGCGCGACTACGATCGAGTTCGTGAAGACCAAGAGGCCTCAACTGAACCACGATTTCCCCGGCGTACGGGATGAAGGCTGAGGCTTGTCTCAGGGATTACGAGGTGACCCATGAGTACTCAACGTCAGATTTTTGAAATAGAAGTCCAGGCTTCGGACTTTGAAGAGTTCACTACGAATCGCTGGACGCTTGGCATCGACAACTTGAACGCCTTGTCGATGTGGGAAATGCTGCGGGCCTTGGACAAATTGAAGCCCGCCAAACGAACGGAGGTCCTGAGCGCGGCCCAGAGCGTGCTCGTCGCATCGCGCGGCTGGACCGCCCCTTTCGCACGTATCGAATGGGCCATGAAAATCGTCAACGGCCTACGCCTGGTGGACCCTCCGCCCGGCCTGTTCGAGGTTCGCGCTGGGTTTTCTGAGCCGACCGAAGTCACCGACGCCAAGGTTTTTATTGCCGAGCGAACCAAGGGACAAGGCGGCCAGAAGGGCGACTTCATTACACTGGCCCAGCCCAGCGTGGCGATCAACGCCGCCGGCATTTCGCCTCGCTACCAGATGAGCGTGACGAAATCGATTACTTCCGGCGTCGCGTTCAGCAAGATTATTGATGACATTGCCGCGCAGGGCGTCCTCAAACACGTGATCTTCAACAGTCACGGGAGAGTCGCCTCCGGCGGCGCCACGACCATTGAAGTGGGATCAGGCATCGACTCGTCCACGAATGAACTTTTCAAACGGCTGGCCGGCAAAGTTGGGGTGATCTGGATCTGCGGCTGTCTCGCCGCCAACTCCGAGTCGGGAAAGGCCGACTGCATTGCGCGGCGCAGATGCAAGAGCTCATCTGGTCGCGCCGGCTTTTTTAATGTCGGCTGGCGGAGGCGATTTGCCGTTGGGGCACATGGACATGAACCAGCGCCTCCTGCCGCACGTCTTCACGCCCACCGGCGGCAGCATTCCCTTCTCCGACTTCCTCGATCAGAAAGGAACGCTCGGTTTTACGCCCCATTTTGCGAAATGAAGTCGCGCTGCGGCGGCTCTTATCCGGTGGACGGTCTTGTGCGCCGGTCGCAGGACTCGTGTTCGTCGTCGGCTCGTTGGCTGTGGGAGGTGTCGCGCCAGAGCCCATCACTGCTCCCCGACGCATGAACGGTTAAAAAATCAACGGCCCGACAGGTGGCTAGAAACCTCTGGTTTTGCTCCCTATCTTCAGGCTATGTCTCTCGAACCGGCGAATCTCACCAAGGCATGCAGGGCGGTTCGATGCCTTACCACTGGCCCTGAGCAGAGAACAGCGCGAGCCCGATAGAGACGGCCGTGATACAACTCATCGCGCAGTCGAAGCAATATAGACGCTCGACATGCCGCGCAGGCTCGCCGATCTCTGCAAGGGCAGCGCACCGTTCCAGGATCGACCCGACCGGATCTCCGCAAGAACGACAAGGTTGCTCCAGGTGTCGTACTTGGCTGGGAATGATGGACGATGCCGTCATCACGCTAACGGATTGGTCCGCTAACTTGACCCGGTGCAAGCTTGTTTGCTCCTTCGCGGGCAGGTGATCGCGACTCATCGGGAGCGGGTGGAGTGGGTGACCCATCGCATTTATGACTTCCTGCGCTTTGGGTTCGTGTGGGGCCTGGCGGTCAGTTCTAGTCATCGGCGGTATTCGCAATCATCGATACTACCACGAATGCGGACCACCAGCCACCACCGATCGCCGCGGTTCGCGATTACGCTTTCGAGACCGCGGCGACTTTTCGCGACGATTGTGAAATTGAATTCGACCAGGAGAATTTATGAGTGTACATTTTAATACTATTTGGTAGTGAACATGGCAGTGTACTCCCCCGTAAACCGGAAAACTGTACACCGGATCGTTCAGTACCGTTGACAATATGGCAACGGTATCATAGACTGAGATCATGAGCAAGAAACTGACCGATCAACTCAGGGAAGCGATCCGAGAATCGGGGATGTCAGGCTATGCAATCTGCAAGGAACTCGGGATTCAGCGATCAGCGTTATCTTAGGTTCTTGAACGGCGAGCGCGGTTCTGTCGATGGAAAACCTAGACGCCATCGGCGAGCTACTCAAGCTGCGGATCACAAAGACGAAGCGCGGTTGATAATGGCTAGCGTGTACAAACGGAAGCGCGACAAGGCGAACACGCTGGCATCGTGGTATATCGCCTGTGCCGATGCGGACGGGATACGCCGAACCGTCAAGGGTTGCACCGATCGAGCGGCAACCGAGCAAATGGCTCGCAAGCTGGAAACTGAAGCCGAGCTGCGGCGCCGCGGTCTGATCGATCCGAGGGACGAACAATTCGCAGCCGATGAGGCCGTTCCTTTGGGCGAACACCTGGAAGCGTGGCGACTTTTCTCGCTCTCCGTCAACAACGGCGAACGACATGCCAACCAGGGTTTTGCTCGTGTGCGAAACTTGATGGCGATGGCGAAGGCAACCCGGTTGAGTGACTTGAGCCTGGCTCGCATGCAAGCCGCGGCTCAACGCGCTGAAGAACAAGAATCGATCACTTCGGACAATCCACCATCACGCCTCGCTGGCCAAGAACTTTGCGAAATGGGCTTGGCATGACGGAAGGACTCGCGAGGACTTACTGGCACACTAGCAACTGCCGGACAATCCGGAGAAAGACCGCCGACGCAAGCACCGCGCCCTCGCGGAAGACGAATTGCTTCGACTCATCGCGGTTGCCGAGACCGGACCGATCGTCCGTAACCTGCCCGGTATCGATCGAGCGATGCTCTATCGGATCGCTTGTGGGACCGGATTCCGTTCCGAGGAGATGCAAAGCCTGACTCCGGAAGCGTTCGAGTTGGAAGGCAACTATCCCACGATCGCAGTCGAGGCCAAGGACAGCAAGCGCCGACGTCGCGATGTTCAGCCAATCCACCCCTCTCTGGCTTCGATGCTGCGGCCCTGGCTGGCGGATCGACCAGAAGGTCAACCGCTCTTCCGCCCGTTGCGTCCCGACGGCCTCGGCCTGGCGCGGCGGCATCTCGACCGCAAGACGCCCTGGCGGCTGGTCAAGCAGTATTGCGAGGCCGCGGGGATCGATCCGACGCGGCTGGGCAGCCGCGGCATCGGCATCCATAGTCTGCGCAAAACGGCGATCAACGACGCCATCCGCAACGGGGCCACCATGCACGAGGTTCGCGAGTTCGCCGGCCACGCCGACATCCGCACCACCGAGGTCTACTTCATCCGCAAGGAGGAAGACGCCGAGGTCGCGGCTAGGAAGATCCAGATCCGGCTCACCGGTGCCAAGGGCGAGTGAGCCCAAGAAACCCGTCGCATCATCCCCATGGCGGCGGTGCTGTGAGTTGAATGGTAATGGTGAGGCGTCATGATATCTGCTGGACCCATTGGCTCCGCCAGTCCGGAGCCTCGAAAGGGTCCGCGAAATACTGTGTCTCGTGGATGACCTTATCGTCGCGAAACTCCATAATGCTCACCGTGTATGTTGGTCGCCCCTGGTAGGTGATGATGTATTCGGTGATCCAGAGATCACCTTTTCCGAGGATTCTCCTGATGTTGAAACCTGAAGGCTTGCCTGGATGGTGGCTTCGTAACGCCTGCAAATTAAATCGCCCGATGATTCGTTCACCCGACTGAGGATATTCACAGACGGCATCGTCTGCGTAGATATCGTGTTCCGCGTCCGCATCTCCGATCGCCGAAGCGTGCCAGTGCGCGTTTACGCGCATCACGAATTTGGTCCTCTTGCACGACTGGCCTCCAAGTACGGCCTAGAATTTAAGATCATTTGCCCCGCGGAATGAAACCCGGGCTGCCAGTACCCTCCCCACAGGCAGATAGCTGCATGCTTCCTTGTCCTCAAATATCATCGGCAGCCTACCACGGTCCCAAGGTGGAACAAAGGGGATTATTTCCCCCTAGGACTTGTCGCATGCATGCATCCGCCATCCGACCGGCCCTGCCGTCGGGAAAGGGGGCTTGCCTACGCCTACGGCCTGCGGGTGCATGCGTCGATTCAAGGGCAAGAAAAGCGGTGAGGATAAGGGGTCGGGAGGCGAAGGCCTGAATCGGCTCCCGATCCCCCTATCGTCGGATCCGCAGCTCCCCGGATCAGAGCTTGTGAACACCCATTGACGATCGCCCGGACGATCCAGATCGTCCCCTGCCCGAATTCGCCGCTTGGCCCGTCGGGAAAAAAGCTGCCTCATAGAGGGACGTTGATTAAATGCCGTGCTGTGCGCGCAACGGTATTATTTATAGAATTCTCGGAAAAATTTAAATCCATTCCGGCCAGTATGTTCCGATCGAATTTCACGCCCCTGATGGCGTAGGTGCATGTACGAAATTTAAAAAACACACCATTGTAATAGATAGGGACTGAGTGCGCTGGGGGTGCGCACCGCGTGGGCTGATGCAAAGTTAGCTTTCACCACGCCGATGGGCGCGATCGGCACGCCCGGGTTTGGTTTTTTTTTCCCAATTTTCTTTGCTGCGCGCGGCGGTCCCCCTCACCCGGCCTGCGGCCGACCTCTCCCCCGTCGGGGCGAGGTGGGCAGAACGAAAAGCCTTTGGCAAATCGACTTTACGTCGCGAGTGAGATGATTGGACCGCCCGCCTTCGCTGGGACGCGCCTTCGACGCGTGATTGTCACGGTCAAAAGAGGCGATTCGACACCCTCGATCAGGCGCCCGAAGTCGGCTGGTGACGGACCGAATGAACTGACACAAGGCCCGGCAGGCGAATGGTTTGCACTCTAATGAGCTCAGCCCGGCCCATCCCCAAAAAAGCCCCGTTCCGGGTCGACTCCGGGCAGAGCGAGATGGCACGAAAGGCCTCCGAAAAGCTGCCATTTGTTGCCATTTTGTGCCATTCTTGTGGCATTCGCACCTGAAACCCTGTTTGGGGCTCGCCGCCGCCGGCTCACCAGAACGTAAAACGGCTCTCAAGCCGGGCGAACCTCCGAAGGATGTTTCTGACCTCCGGCTCGAACGAATCGATCAGCACGATGCTCAAATCACTTGCTTTCGTATTTTTCGTCGCCCTTCGGGGCATGCCGGCCTGCTTCGGCCCCACGAGGCTCGGAACGGCCGAGTGGGGCAGTACGCAGACGCGGTGGAATCTTGCCATCGCGCCCCCGTCGGTCCTCCTCGTGGAAGAACTCTGCCCCGAAAGCCAGAAAACCAGGGTCGTCATCTTGATCGCCGACGGAGCGCCCATCTTCAGGTGGCCCGGCTTTTTCCAGGCGGCGGTCTGCCGCGACCTCTCCCGGTGCACAGTCAGATTGACCTCAGGCTCACAACAATCCAAATCGATTCTCGATGAGGACCCGCGTAAGAAGTCGCTGGCGAAATGGCACGACACGAAGCCTCGCAAAAAGCTGCCACCTACTGCCAACCAGTGCCACTTTTTGCACGCTGGGAGCACTCCCTCAACAGGCTCAAACCCAAGCATGACCTGGCTTTACGATTGTGCAAGCCGCGCCCGCTGCCGTGTACCAGCGGAATAGCGCTTGTACCAAGCCGGACGCAGCACCGTTTGGCCAGCGCGGAACCGGGAGGAACATGATTATCGCGCTGATGTGGCACGGTGACAGACGGACTCGACCGACACAAGGCTCAGCATATGAGTGGTTTACGCTCTAGCGATCTCAGCTCGGCCCATCCCAAAGAATCCCCCGCTCCGGGTCGCCTCCGGGCCGAGCGAGATGGCACAAAAGACCACTCGAAAAGCTGACCAGAATCTACGCCATTCTTGTGGAATTCGTACCTGAAACACTGTTTCGGGCTCGCCGTCCAGCCGTCCCGTCACCCGAACAACGCCGGTTCGTTACCCACACGATTCCCCGGAGAGCCAAAATCAATTATTTTTCCGGCCGCGGAAATCCGCGCTCATTTCTATTCGTCTTTCTTCGGAACGTCGCCAGCCTTGCCCTTGGATTCCACCAGCGACTTGCCCGCGAGCAGCGTGTCGATCTCCTTGGCCAATGACTTGTTCAGCGGCTCCCCGGCCTCCGGGTTGTATCCTTCGTGAATCGATTGCAAGGTTCCCTTGGCGTCGAGGATCACCAGCGTGGGATATCCCTGGACCTCGAAAGCCTTACCGACCGAGTTGCTCGGGTCGAGCCCGATCCGTCCCACCGGGCTGGCCGACAATTCGAGCTTTAGTTCGGCCAGGGTCTTCTCAACAAGCTTGCGGACTTCCGACAATTCCGCGGGCGTGTCGTCCTGGCTCAGAGCGACGACAACGACCTCTTTCTTGGATTTGGCATACGCCTCGATCAGCTTCTGGATTTCAGGCAATTCCTTCTTACAAGGGTCGCACCAGGTCGCCCAGAAGTCGATCACAACGACCTTGCCGGCCAGCTCCGCCTTGGTGATTGTCTTGGTCTTGCCCGGTCCATCGAGGACCGTCAAGGTGAAATCCGGGGCGGGTTTGCCCAGTTTTTCGTTGCGTATGTCTTTCTCATGGGGCTGGTTGAGCCGCGTGTCGACCGCGGTGAACCCCTTCGGAGAGTCAAGCGCGAACAACTGATCTTTGGCGATCTGGGTCGCGACCGCGCCGGAGGTCCAGCCGAAGTGCTCGATCGTGACGGGCTGGCCGGCTGTTTCGATTTTGGACAATGACTTCGAGTCGATCTTCAGCTCGATTCCGGAGAGGAGTTTGGTAGTCGGGTCAACCGTGAGCAGGATGTCCGGACGGTCGCCGTCGAAGTCGATCAACAAAGTCGGGCTCGCCGGTTTGGCGCCGGTGGCCGGGCCGAGCTGAAGCGAGCCGCCGAGCTCGGAGATGGCGGCAGGAGGGTTCGCGGCCGTCAGCAGGCTCAACAGCACGGTCATCGGCGCGCCGCTGGGCCCGCCGAACAGGATCGCCCCGATCGGGCCTTCGCGAAACGTATCCAGACTGATCTCCCGCGGCGCGGGGTTCCTCGTGATTTCCTTCAAAGGAACCACGATGGTCGTTAAGATCTTACCGTCGCTGGTGAGCCGGACATGACCAGCGTTGAGGTCCACCTTGTTGGGCCGGGCGAATGTCAACTTCAACGGCGTGGCCTGCTTGGCGGCCTTGCCCCCGATGGTCATCGCAACCACGAATTGGCCCTGGTCGGAATAGGCAACCAAGGATTTGTACGCCTTCGAAATCTCATCCAGAAGCGAGCGGGCCTGCGGATCGTCGCGCTTGGCCGCCGCTTGAGCACTCTTCGACGCGGGGACTTGCCCCAACGCGCGTCGGCCCGGTCCGAGAACGATGGCCATCACCGCGGTGAAGGTCAATCCGACCAGCCAAACCCGCCAAGCCATGTTTCGTGGATTCGATGACATAAATGGTCTCTCGCTTTTCCAAGAGGGAGGTCGCCGGACAGAGCCAGCTCCTACAGGACATGATTGTTTGTAGGAGGGAGCTCTGCCTCCCGATCCACATTCTCTTCACGCCGAGCCTGGGGCGGAAGCGTGTGCCCCATTTTTTCGCGCTTGGTGTCCAGATATCGCCGCCGTTCGGCCAGTTCGGGGGCGACGATCGGCACCTGGTCGACGACCTTGAGATCGTAGCCGTAATAGACAAATGCGTCGGTTTTCTTGGGGTTATTGGTCAAGAGGCGAACCTTCGAAAGTCCAAGATCCTTGAGGATCTGCAAACCGATCCCGTAGTTGCGCGGGTCGGCGCGGTAACCCAAGGCGATATTGGCCTGAACCGTATCGAGCCCGTTATCCTGGAGGTTATAGGCGCGGATTTTCTCGATCAAACCGATGCCGCGTCCTTCCTGGGGCAGATAGATCAACGCACCGACTTTCTCAGCGCCGATCATATCCATCGCCATGTGAAGCTGATCACCGCAATCGCATCGGAGCGAATCGAGCAGGTCCCCGGTGAAACAGGAGGAATGCAGCCGGACCAGAGGCGCCTCCACCGATCGCAAGTCGCCCATCACGATGGCGAAGGGCTCATTGCCCGGCTCGTGCTGGACGTGGTAGCCGACGATCCGGGTGCGGCCGTAACGGGTGGGCAGATCGGCATCGGCGACCCGATTCACCAGCTTCTCGCGCAGGCGGCGGTACTTGATCAGGGCCTCGATCGAAACCATCGGCAGATTGTGATCGCGCGCGATCGCTTGCAACTTTTCGCGACTGGCCACGCCCGTACCATCCAGGATTTCGCAGAGGATGCCGGCGGGCGTCAGGCCGGCCAGCCGGGCCAGATCCACCGCGGCCTCGGTATGCCCGGCGCGACGGAGTACGCCCCCCTCTTTGGCCACCAGGGGAAACAGGTGGCCGGGACGGACCAAATCCTCGGGCTTGGTCGCCGGGTCGATAATCGCCTGCACTGTCCGAGCACGCTCGCCAGCGCTGATCCCCGTTCGGCAGGAGATGTGGTCCACCGGAACCGTGTACGGTGTCTGATGTGGGGCCGTGTTGCGGTCGACCATAGGCCCGAGATGGAGTCGAGCAGCGATTTCGGGCAAGATTGGCATGCACAGGAGCCCGCGTCCATGCGTGATCATGAACTCGATCATCTCGGGCGTGACCATCTCGGCCGCCGCGATAAAATCTCCCTCGTTTTCCCGGTCTTCGTCATCCACGACGATGATGATCCGCCCTTCCTTCAAGGACTGGAGCGCATCGTCGATTCTCGAGAATTCATCGTGCATCGTCGGTTCCTGACCTGACATCAAGGAAGCGCAACCAGCCGGAGTGAGTAAGCCGGTCAGACTTCGCGACAAACGCCGCGCCGTCTCGCGATTGGGCTCACCGTCATTCTACTCAAGCCGGCTAGTCGACGCGCGGCAACAACCGGTTGACTGGTTGGTTGCTCGACGTCCCGTCGGAGTCGTCCGCCAAGCCATCCACCCACTCATTCTTCGTCGTCAGCGCCGCGGAGATCGACGTCGGAAACGCCCATGTGTTTGGCGATCGTGCTCAACTTCTCGCGCATCTCAAACATGCCGGCGGGCCGCTTGGTCGGGTCGATGCTCAGGCTGGAGATCAGGAGCTCGTTGAGCTCGGCAGGAATGCGGGGGTTCAACTTCAGAGGAGGAACCAGCTTGCGATCTTCGCCTGGCTTGAGAATGCCCTGCTGGGCGAACCGTCCCGTGAGCATGCGATACATCGTGGCGCCGAGGTTGTAAATGTCGGTCTTGTCGTCGACCACCTTTTCCGTTGCCTGTTCGGGCGCGAGGTATTGCGGCGTCCCTTGGATCCGGTTCTTGTCCTGACCGCGGACCCAGGCGGTGCCGAAGTCGATCAGCTTCACCTGACCATTTTTGGCCAGCATGATGTTGCCGGGCTTCAAGTCTCCGTGGAAGACGCCGCGGCGGTGCATGTGCGACATCGCATCGGCGACCTTACAGAAGATGAGCACAAGTTGCTTCAGCTCCGGCGCCTCGATCTCGTCGAGCGTCTTGCCGTCGACGTATTCCAACAACAGCTCGACCCCCTTGACCTTGAACCATGCCTTCTTGAGCCGGCAATCATATACCTTGGCGATCGCGGGATGGTTCAGCTTCTTGGCCGCTTCAAATTCGGTCAAAGCCTGCTGGACGTAAACTTCATCCTCGGGCTCTTGCTTGCGCACCACCTTGAGGGCATAGCGCTTGCCGCCGGCTGTTTTATCACTGATCAGAAGAATCGTGCTGCCCGCGCCTGTGCCGAGCGTGTTGACGACGCGATATTTCATGCTGGCGAACTTGGGCGGACTCGACACATTTGCCATGCGGTTCCTCGATGAGTCGGGGCGCGGTCGGAAACGGACTAGAATGGCTGAGGCAGCCGGGTGAGGCACAGGTTGTTGAACGTGACGAGGTTATCTCAATATCCCAAGCGGAGCAATCCCCCGCACAACCCATTTCTTTGGAGTGTGGAGGATCAAGACTTCCGCCGCCAACCGCATTCAACCCTCCACCTCAACCGCGATCGAATGGATCACAGGATCTGAACCAACTCCACTTCGAAGATCAACGTCGCGTTGGGTGGGATCTTCGGCGGTCGTCCACTCTTGCCGTATCCCAACTCGGGTGGGACTGTGAGCTTGCGGGTCTCGCCAGCCTTCATGCCGGGGATTGCCTCTTCCCAACCCTTCGTCAGTTCGCCGACCCCGATCCGGAAGACCCTGGGCTGTTTTCCTGCGATGTTCGAGTCGAACACCGTGCCGTCCTCGAGTTTTCCCTCGTAGAGGAACTTGCCTGATTGACCCGGCTTGAGCTCGGCCCCGGTGCCCTCTTTGAGGGTCTCGTATTTCACGCCGTGCGCTGTTGTCTTGGTCTCGCCCTTGGCAGTCGACGGAGCTGAAGCGTACTCGGTCACCTTGAGCGGCGCGGACTCGGCGGTGGTGCTTGTCGGCGCCGGCATCTCGCCCTGAGCTTGGGCGGGATCGGGATCCGGAGACACTCGCGGAAGACTCGCGCCCGGAGGCGCGGTGGGAACGATCTCGCCGGGATCTTCACACCCGACGAGTGATACACTAATCAATCCACCAAGAATCCAAACACAACACGACCTCATGGATACTTCCCCTCTCTTAACCCCTGACTGACGATTTGATTGCGGATAATGATTTCGACCGTAGGATCGCCGATATGCACGACCTACGCAAGGATGCGTTCGGACTGCGCCGCATGCGATGCGCCGGGCTCTCGAACCACTCAATTATGGCATGCCGGGAGTCATGTCGACCAGACCTTCTCGCAAGTAGTTGCGAGAGCCTGGCCCAACAAACCGCACTGAGGAAATGCCCAGGCGACGAGATCAAAGCGGAATTGATGCCCCCGATCGCGATTAGATTAGCCGAGTTTCAATTCCTGGGAAACGTCGCCGAGTGTCGCATTGAGTTTACCGACCAGATCGTTGGGCGGGCGATTGCCTGCGCTTCCGATCTCGATCCTGACCTGGGTTTTCAAGTCATAGCCGACCGCCGCGTTGGTGATCTCGCCGATCTGGTCCGCGAGCTCCTGGATCTCCATCAGCTTGAGGTTTGCCGTGTGACCGTGCCGGACGTACTTCTCATCGACCGAGTCGAGCGACGCCTGTTTGAGAGGAAAGGCGACTTCGATCAGGCGGGGCTGGTCAGGGTCAGGCATCGGGGGCTTTCGGGAGCTTTGCCAGGAATTCGGTAGGAGTCAGTACCGCAAGCGGGGAACCGGCGAAGTCCTTGGGGTTGCGGGTGACGATGGCGTCGAGCTTCGCCTCCACGGCGGAAGCGACCTGGAGGTTGTCCTCAAAGTCGCCCCCTGGTCCCATCGCGGCTAGCCGGAGGCTCGAAACATCGACGAGGACGATCGCCAGGGAATTCAGACAATCCGTGACCGCGCGTTGGGCGAGCGAACGCCCTCCGTGCTTGCGCACAAGGTAAAAGAGTGTCTTAAACGAGGCGGCCGAGAGGTATGCGTCAATCCGTCGCTGGCTGTTGGCATCCCAGATCGCCGCGGAATCGTCGCAGCACGGTTTACGGACGGGGAAGAGATCGAGAACGACATTGAGGTCGAGCATTACATGCAACGGCCATGTTTCTCCATCCGGTACTCGTCAATCCATTTTATGAATTCGCGACGGAGTCTGCTGCACCCTTGGAGGTTGACCGCGAAACCGTGAAGTCGACCCCGTGACGCCCGAGGATTATTTGGGGACGGAAAGCGGCTTCTTGAGGTTCTTCGACATGTTTTTAGTCATCTGTTCCTTCATACCACCGTAGGGGGCGAGATCGTTGTACTGGACCGGCTTGGTCTCGGATCCCCCACAACCAGCGACGAGGACGGTCAACAGTACGGCGACGATCGCGCAACGTGGATTCCGCACGATGAATCTCCTTAAAGTGGCGAGTGGCTCGCTAGACCCAAATCCCTCACGACGCCAGGGGCATCGAGTCGCTGTAAGCGAGTGGCCGGCGAAGACGTCTTAGCTGTCTTCCTTTGGCTCGCGAGCGACTCAATACTGATCCGAGCTGATAACTTCATTCCCATTGCGGCTGCCGAGGGCCCACCAAGTCTGCAGGTTGGTCGTATTCTTAATAAATTTGACGGAGCCGTCAGCGAAGCCGACGTTGACGCCGCCCGGGTGGTTGCTGGCTGGCGGGAACGCGTCGCCGACCGTGGCATAGCCCTCCGTGTTTCCATCGGTGGTAGAGTCGCAGGCGAAGGTGTTGGGAGGCATGAAGTGGTTGTACGCGTCCCACATCAGGCACCCGCTGGGGTTGCCTGCGGTCCAAATGCAGCCGTTGGGCGGAGCGAGACCAGGCGGGGTTCCGAAAGCCACCGTCGAGCCAGGGATCGCCAGGCAAGTTTGCACGAACGCCACGGCGATCGGCACGCCGCTGGCGCCGAGGTCATAGCCGGTCGTTGTCTGACCGCCCGAGGCCCTCCACATGTAGGTGTCCCCCCGGCCGTTCACACTGTTGAGTGTCACCTGGCTGGCCGGCGGCCCCGCACCGACATGGGTCTCGCTGATCATCGCCGTGTTCGAGGTACCGTCGGTGACCGACGCCAGGGTCACCCTTCCCATGTTGTTGTTCACTTCTTGCGGCCCTAATCCATTCAGGCCGAACTGGTCCTGTTGCATCGGCGTGAAGATCCCGCTCCAGTTACTGATGCACGACGGCCCACCAACGCTCGCATGATAGTTCTTTCGGCTCGTGATACCCCCAATGATCTGATTCGAGGTCAAGATGTTCTCCGACGGGCAGAGCAGCGAGGAGACCTGCTGAGCCATCACGGTGATGTTATGCTTGTCGTTGCCGACGCCCGAGTCGACGCTGAAGTTCAAGGCATTGTACAATGGCATCTGGTCGAACTGGCCGAGGATTGCGGCCGTCCAGTCTAGCGGCCAGGCGTCGAAGTACGGGGCGCCTGGGTAGATGTTACTCCACATGGCGTTGCCGGTATTCTCCACCAGGGGCGGAAACACGTCCTGCTGCGAAATGTAGTTGTGGACGGCCAGGCCCAACTGCTTCAGATTGTTGATGCACTGCGCCCGTCGGGCGGCCTCGCGTGCCGCTTGGACGGCGGGCAGCAACAGGGCGATCAGCACCGCGATGATGGCGATGACGACCAACAGCTCAATGAGCGTAAACGCACTTCGATTTCGCACAGACACGACTCATCCCCCCCTTTCGGCGAAGAGCGAGCAAGTATTGCGGAAATGAGAACGCCGAGCCGAAACGTTTTGATCGTTCCTCAATCGTTTTACGAGTGTTTAACAATCATTCAACGCTCGTTTCAATTTCGGGCGATATGATAATTCGTGTTCAAGCAATTGAAATTAGCCAGGCGGGATGGACCTGTCAAGTGACAAGAAAAAATCCAGCTATAGAAAACATCCGTCGCCTCCGGGAGCGCACCGCCAGTTCCAAGCCAGTCCCGAAAAAATCGAGAAAAAATCGACCTTAGGTCGGTCGCCTTGGCTGCGTCGAACGCGATGTCTCGCCCCGAGTTTCCCCGGATGCGGTCCCGATTGCCGGTTTGGCCCGTGGCGGAATCCTCGATTGGAGAAACCGTACAAAGCCCTGGAACGGGCGGGACAGGTTCCTGGACACGATCGCCCTCGTGGTTGGCAAATCGTTCGGTCGGGGCCTATCGCGATGCCGCGCCGTGTTCCAACTCGAAGAGGGTGTGCTGGCCCTCGGCGTCGAGCGGGTTGCGCTGGATGGCGAGTTTGAGCCAGGCCCGTGCTTCCTGGTTGCGGCCAATCGCCGCGCAGGCCATACCGAGCTGATGAGGCAGTTCGGGGTCTTTCTCGCCTTTCGAGGTCGAGGCGCGGGCAACCAGGGCCCAGAGGGCGTCATGGCGGCCGGCGGCGTCGAGATAGGGTTGAGCGGCGGCGGCGTGGCCGACCATGCGAAGGGCTGTCCCGAGGCCGGACAGCGTCATGCGATCGAGCGGGTGGGCGGCGAGCGCAATGCGAAAATGCCGGACCGCTGCCTGTCCGTCGCGGCGACTCAGGTCCAGTTGTCCGCGGAGCTGAGCCAGCTCGGGATCGTCGTCCGGCCCTTGGGAGAGGAGGGACTCCGCGGTGGCGAAATCACCTCGATCCATCGCGAGCAAGATCCGCTTGGTCCGCGCCCCGGGGGCCGAAGGCGGCAAGGCCGACAGGACTCGCTCGGCCTCGTCCAGCCGATGGAGCCGCCGCAGCGCCTCGACGAGCGCCAGCCGCGATTGGTGATCCTCAGGGTCGGCATTGACGAAATCTTGCAGGGAGGAGAGGTCTCCGCTGGGGTTCCAGATCGTATTCCGGGTCTTGGTCCAATGGAGGACGTACTTGAAGTTCAGGGCATCCAGGTCAAGTAACGAGTCGAGCATCGCGTCGAGCTCGGCCTGGCGATGCTGGATGTTATAGATGAAGACGAGCTCCTTGCGGGGCTGGACCCGCGCGGAAAGAGCTTCAAGGAAGCCAAGAACGCAGCCTCCGCTGGCCTCGTCAGCCCCCGGCGGATCTGGATCTGCCCGGTCATCAGCCGAGCCAGCGGCGCCAAGGGATGTTCGTCGGGGATTGCGGCCAATTCGGGGAGTGCCTCTTCGAGTCGCTCCAGCCCCACGGCAACCTCGGCGCGGAGAAATCGAGCGACGGGGGTCGGCGGGCGGAGCCGCTCCAGGCGCCGCAGCTCCAGATCGGCCTCGGCGAAGCGACCGGCTTTGACCGCCGCATCGGCACGAGCGAATATGCGGCGGGCATCCGCCGCGCGCCATTGCCAGACGGCCCATCCCGCGAGGACCAGGGCCGCGATTCCTCCGATCCAAGCACGGTGAGCGCGACTCAGACGCATGCCGAACCCTCGTGCATCACGCTTCGTACTGTCTCGCTCCCACACTCGCGGCGCCGTCGTGCGGCCGCACGCCCGACTTGTTCTCGCGAGTCGCCCCGTTCTCGTCCGGATTCCGCCGTCGTGCGGCATTGGCCACGACGACGGCTTCTTCTTCCTGTCCTGCGTCCAGGCTGAATCGGCTGCCTCCTTCCCCTTTTATACAAGTAGCTTTTCCGGCTCGCAAGGCGGTTTGTTACATCCGGACTGGCGTCACAGAATCGCTAGGACGAGGTCCTGCATTGCTGCGTGTGGCCCGCCGTTAGACCAGAACCGGGCACAACCGATTATTGCCTTTTCCCGACCTCAATCTCAATCAAAACGAATCAACCATACTTAGTCCAAAGGCTACAGCGACACCATTCCGGGAGACGAGGGGGTTTCGTGGTGCCGGCGTGTCCGCGATAATGCACTGGTTCGTCGTGCGGTGCGAACCGGCGACTGGCCGGCAGTCGGCGCCACGGAACGAGGATCAAAAATGCATTTCTCCCCCCGGTTCGTTTTGGCGGCGTCCCTCGCAGTGGTGATTGCGGCGGGGACGATCTACGGGCTCACACGTTCGGATCAGGTGGGACAGTCGGGTCAAGTCACCCACGCCCCCACGACGAACCGGAAGGCCGCGCCTCGCTCCTACCCAAACCCGGCATTGCCGACGTTCCCAGACCCGAAATGCGCCGCCCGGTTCGACGGAACAGGCTTTCGTGTTCGTCGACGGGCAAGGTTTCGACGCGCTCGTGTTGGCTGCGACCGTTCAGTTCGCCGACAAGGTCCGCGACGAGGGATCGCTCCGCGAGTACCGCGAGGTGATCGCCCATCGTGCCGAACGGGCCAAAGAGCAACTCCATTCACAGGACGACCAGCTTCGCCTCGATCCCTCGCCGACGCTGGAACAGGCGTTGCGGGCGATCTGGGTTTACCGGCAGCTTGCGTTCGTCGCCCTGTATGAAGGGGACCATGATGAGGCAGCCGCGTGGCTGAAGAAATCGCTCGAGCTGACCGGGACGCCGGGCGTGCCGATGGAGGTCCGGGCGCACATGATGGCCTTACTGGGCATCAACGCCCTGCGGCGGGGTGAACAGGACAACTGCATCGCCTGCGTCGGCCCCTCGAGCTGCATCTTCCCGATCGCGCGGAGGCGGTCCACACCCGGCCGTCGGGCTCGCGCGAGGCGGTGCAGTGGTTCACCGCATATCTCGACGAGTGGCCTGGCGACCTTCGCGTCCGCTGGCTGCTGAACATCGCCTAGATGACACTCGGCGAGTACCCGGATAGGGTTCCACCGCGGTACCTCATCCCGACCGACCGGTTCCGGTCGAAGCTCGACCTGGGCGGTTCGCGAACGTCGCAACCTTGGTTGGGCTGGTCGCGCGGGGGCCCGACCTGGCCGGTGGCTGCATCTTCGATGACTTCAACGGCGACGGTCGCCCCGACCTGTTCACGACCTCGTTCGACGTCACCCACGGCGCCTCGCTGTACGTCAATCGGGGCGATGGCACGTTCGAGGATCGCTCGGACGCGGCCGGGCTCGACGACCAGGTCTATGCTCTGAATGTCTCCCGCGCCGACTACGACAACGACGGCGACTCGACGTCCTGCTCCTTCGCGGGGCCTGGGAGAATCCGGCCCCGTTGTCGCTATTGAGGAACAAGGGGGCCGGGGTCTTCGAGGACGTGACGGTCGCCAGCGGGCTGGGCGAGCCGATCTCTACCGAATCGGCCGCCTGGGGCGACTACGATAACGATGGCCGGCTCGACCTGTTCGTCTGCGGCGAGTACCGGCTCCGGCCCGACGCGGACAGGCCGATCCGCGTCGCGCGAGCCCGACCCGCGGAACCGTTGCCGGCTCTATCACAATCAGGGCAATGGCACCTTCGTCGATGTTGCCGCCAAGGCGGGTGTCCAAAACGAGCGGTGGGCGAAGGGGTCGGCGTGGGGCGACTACGACGACGACGGCCGACTCGACCTCTTCGTTTCGAACATGGAAGGCCCTGCCCGCCTGTATCACAACCAGGGCGACGGCACGTTCCTCGACGTCGCCCCGGACTGGGATCGAGCGGGCCCCCGCATGGCTTCACTTGCATGTTCTGGGACTACGACAACGACGGCCGGCTCGATCTCTTCGTCGGCGACTACGGCAGCAGCCTCGCCGAGTTCGTAGCCGATTATCTCGGCCTGCCGGTCAACTCGGAAAATCATGCCCACCTCTACCACAACCTCGGTCCCGGCGGATTCCGCGAAGTGAGCCGCGAGGCCGGGCTCGCCCGGCCGATGCCGGTCATGTCGGTCAACGCCGGCGATATCGACAACGACGGCGACCTGGATCTCCATCTCGGGACGGGCTGGATGGGCCTCTCGGGCCTGGTGCCGGACCTGATGTACGCCAACGTGGGCGGCCGGTTCGAGGACGTGACCGAGTCGACCGGGACCGGCCACCTCCAGAAGGGGCACGGCGTCTCTTTTGCCGACTGGGACGACGACGGCGACCTTGACCTCTTCGTCGTCCTCGGTGGCGGCTACCCCGGCGACCGCGGCTACAACGCCCTGTTCCAGAACCCCGGGCACGGGCGACCACTGGCTAAAGGTCAAGCTCATCGGCACCAAGACCAATCGGTCAGCCCTCGGCGCCAGACTCCGAGATCGACATCAAGGGCCCGGGTGGCACGACTCGCTCGATCCACCGGGTGATCGGCAACAACGGCAGTTTCGGAGGCAACACCCTCGTCGAGTCGGTCGGCCTGCTCGACGCGAAATCCGTCGACTCGCTTGACCGTCACCTGGCCGACCAGCAAGACCACCCAGACCTTCCGGAACATCGCCGCCGACCAGGCAATCGAGATCATCGAGGAGGCTGACACGTTCACCGTCGTCACGAGGAAGCCCCTCCCATCCCCAAAACGCTGAGACCCATATCCGACGACAATGACGAGAATCGCCGCCGGCGCCGCAGCCGGATCCCGCCTCACCGAGAACTTGTTCATGACAACAAGCCCGGACTCGCCGCTCCAACACACGAAGCCGCTCAAAGACGATTCGGCGCCAATGGATCAACCTTCGGGACAAGCTTTATTTTTTGTCAAATGATCCTATGAATTCTCCTAATCTCCGACTGTGCATCCCTCGCGCCGAGGTGCATTGTTGAATAGTGTAGTCTCAGCTATAAGCAACTGTGTGTCGGTCTCCTCAGTAACCGCCGGCCGCGCAGCGATCGGCATGGTCGTTGCAAGATCATTTCAACAGGACTTCGCAGGTCGATAGAGCGTCTGCTCACCCGACCCACTTGCGGGAGGGGGGATAGGTGCCGTGCGACCTATCTCAAGTGAAGGCGGTGGAGCACCATGCAAACCTACACCAAGAATCGTCGACGCACGCAACCGCGGGTCGAATCGCTCGAAGGGAAAACTCTGCTCTCCATTGGCGCCGTGATGCACGAACTCGCGCATCACGTGAAGGCCGCCCCGATCGTCGCCGACGCGATTGCGACGTTCAGCGGAACGTTGACGGGGCACTACAGCGACGTTCACGTCCCCTACTTCGCGAATATCCAGAGTTACTCCGCCTCCGGGACCTTGACCGGCACCGGTTCGACACGGCTTGCCGGCACATTATTCGTACGTCCGAGCGCCTCCAGCGGGCCGGCTGGCCGGCCGGATCGTCATGCACAACGCCGGCGGTTCGATGACTGTCAAAGTCTCCGTATCGGCCCCGGCCGGGACCTACACCTACACAGTCACTCATCGCGCGGCAATGACATCGAGTACAAAGGTGGGAGCGGCACGTTGATGATTACCCTGTCCCTGACCTTGAGCGTACCCTACTACTCCCAGGGCCAATCGACCATGACATTCACTCCGGGCTAACGAGCAGTCGGGCTTGACGGTGGAAATCACGGCCAACTGGTTAACGGAGGTATTGTCCATCCAAAATAAAGTTGGCCCGGACGCAACCGCGTCCGGGCTGGTCACGATCGTAGCGGTCCGACTAGAGGATCCCGTACGCTTGCTTACTGTACATTCCCCCTCGTCGCTTCGTCCCACGTCACGTAACCAGTAGTGTTCGGCGTGTGGATCAGCACCTTGAAAAACGGAGCGTCGGGGCTCACCGGCGTGGTCTGGAAGGCCAGGTACGTGTCGGGAACGCCGTTGACCGAGGTGATCCAGTAGCCGTTGCTCGTGCCATAATAGGTCAGGTTGTTGGACCAGAATTGGTTATTGGCGTCGCGATACATGGCGTGGCCCTCGTGACCGGTTCCCAAGACATGATAGGCCCCGCGATAGCCGATATAAACGACTCCCCGAGAGGAACCCGCGAGATCCGACGGCGCCGGGCTTGGCGCGACCGTGCCGATATTGGGCACCGCCGGCACCGTCACTTCCACCTTCACTCGATCTTGCCCGAGTGCCCAGACCCCGCAGCCCAAAGCCGAGCCCATCACCAAGACGCCGACCCAAAGCAAACTCTGCCGACGCATCACTCACCCCTCCCCTCACCCCGAACATGTACGTTCGCACCCTATCCAGCCCTCGCGGAGCGGGACTGGTTGGCGTTTGACATACCAACCGGTGCCATCATACTTTTATCGTGCAAAGCTGATGCCACTCAGGCCCGAATGCCGCGAGTATTTTCGGTCTTGAAACGTGTGATTCCGTCTGCCGTTTGGGCTCCGCTGGGTATTTTGAGCATGGAGGCCGGCCAGGCCGGGAGGAGGTAGGACGCCCACTCTTTGCGTGCCGCACCCGTCAGATGTCTGAAATGCCTTCTGACCCCGCGACCTCCGGACGAAGCCGTCGCGCGTGTTCCGCTTCGAGGACATCAGGGACTATCTTGCCCAAGCGTACGCTTCAACGCGCGGGTCGGCACCGGCACTAAGGACGCCTGTCTTTGGATCAATGGCGATGGCCGCGTTCGAACCTAACGACCATGCGCCTGCTGATTGCAATTTGTGACCCTTGGCTTGGAGCGCTCTCTGCACTGCATTCGGAATACGGGACTCGACGGACAAGTCTCCGGGGTGGCTCATGTTGTGCGGAAACACCGAAGACGCGAAACCGCGCGTCGACCACCGCGGAGCTTCGATCGCCTGCTGAACGTTCATGCCGAAGTCGATTATGTTCATGAGCGTCTGGACGGTCCGCTGAATCTGATCGTCACCGCCGGGGCTGCCAGTGATCAACCAGGGTTGGCCGTCCTTGATCACCAGCGTGCTCTGCAGCGTGCTACGCGGGCGCTTGCCCGGTTCAAGTGAACGCGGCTCACCCGGCGTGAGCGAATAGTAGTCGCCGCGGCAGTTGAAGATGAAGCCCAGGTCGGCCATCACGACGCCTGTGCCGAACCCGCTGTGCAGGCTGGGTTCAAAACTCACCATGTTGTGGTCCTTGTCGACCACAGCGATATAGCTGGTGTCTCCTTCCGAATAATCGGCCTCACCCACGTGCGTGTGTCCAATGCGGGCAGGTGCTGCCGCCACTTTCATGAACTGCTCGGGATTGCCGGGCCGGATTTCCAGCGAAGCGCGATTGGGATCGATGAGCTTGCGGCGCTCGGCCGCGTAGGCCTTGGAGAGCAGACCCTCGTAAGGGACTCGCACGAAGTCGGTGTCGCCCAGCTTCTCGCGATCGGCAAATGCGAGCTTCAGTGCTTCGACACTCGTGTGGATATATTCCGGGCTGTTGTGCCCCAGCTTCTTGACGTCATAGCCCTCCAGGATGTTCAACAGGAACAGCTCAGCGGGACCCTGGGACGAGGACGGGTTCTTGTAGACCTCGTAGCCGCGATAGTTCACCGACACCGGTGTTTCAACCTTGGCGGTATACGCCGCGAAATCCTCGTACCGATAAAGGCCACCGTTCTGTTCGGAGAACTCCCCCATGGTTCTGGCGATGTCGCCTTTATAGAAGCGATCGCGCGCGCGCGCAGCGCCTCGCGCCGACCTCGTCCCGCCGCAGCTTGCTCGGCTTCGACCAGCTTCCGGAGCATCCGAGCGGAATCGATGTTGCGAAAGATGTCGCCGGGATGCGGGGCCTTGCCATTCGGAAAATACACCTTCTTGGAGGTTGGATATTTCTGGATCTTTTTCGAGCCGGCGATCGCACGCGCCAAACCATCGCCAATCGGGAAGCCGTTTTCGGCCACGTCGATTGCTTGTTCCAGCACCTGGGCAAAGGTCATGGTGCCCCAGCGATCGAGCAGTACATACCATGCATCAATAACGCCGGGCAGCGACGCGGAAAGCAGTCCGTCACTGTTGGGAATCTTGCCGCCGTTGTTCTTGTTGTACCAATCGATCGTCGCCAACTTTGGTGCGGTTCCCTCGGCATTGATCGAGTACACCTGTTTCTCGCCTGCGTGGTAGACCAGGATGACCGCGTCGGCGCCCAGACCATTGGACTCGGGATTGACCAGCGCCAGCACGGCCTGCCCGGCCACAACGGCGTCGAACGCGTTGCCACCCGATTCCAGAATTCGCGCGGCAGCTCTCGTTGCCTCCTGTTTCATCGACGAAACGGCATACTGCGTGCCCCGCACGACCGGCCGAAACGTTCGGCTAGACGTCGTCGAGCTGTCGGATTTTTCCTGAGCGTTCAATTGGTCTGCGACCAACAAGTTAAGCAGCAATGCACCGAGGAGACAAATCGGCAATCGTCGCATGGCATGACTCCAGGTCGGCGGGGGTGTTATGGTCGATGGAGTGAAAGGCGTTGACCGGGCCGTTTTGATTCGCACGAGTATGGGCGCGTCGCGACGGTCGGTCAAGAAACGCCAGGCACTTTCGCAATCGCTTGCGGTTCATCCGTCCATCCTATCGGCTGCCCGAGCTCGCGTCGGTCTGATCGACCGAAGTAAACTGGGATCAATCGACTTCGGTGTCGTCGGACCGAAGCGAGATAGTTCGGGGCGACTGGACGCCGCTAGAACTGCTTTTCGCCGGCGCCTGAGGGCTCAATCTCCTTCGCCGGGCCGTCCCGCGAAAGTTCGAATCCCGTCGCCAGTCGCTTCCGCAACCAGCGGCGGGATTTGAGTTTGTGAAACAGTCGGAGCGACAAGACACAGTGAGAGCTTTTTATCGCCGGTGTCCGGGGTTGGGAAGCTACCCGCGCCGGCGGCTAGATGACGGAAATCCTGTCGAGCACGTGGCTTAGCGAGTCACGATGTCTTTCACCCGCTCGGCCAGCGCCGCTGCGATGGTCCCGGCGCCCGGCGCCATCTTGTTCATCACGTAGGCGAAGGTCATGCGGCGATCCGCGTCGATAACCACCAGCGAGCCGCCATAACCGCCAAAGGCACACCCCCTGCCTTCCGGGAACAGGCCATAACCGACGCCCCACTTGATCGGGATGCCGATCACGAGGTCGATCCCGTTGCTTTGCACTTCGAAGATCCGGTCGATAGTCGGCGGCGAGAGCAGCCGGACGCCATCGACCTCGCCGCCGCAGGCCACCGCCGACTGGAGGCGCGCCAGCGAGCGGGCATTGCCGTGGCCGTTGGCCGCACCGATGTCGGCGCGCCGCCAGCCTTCGGTCCAGGTCGTTTCCGGGGTCATGACCGGGTTGCTCATCGACTTGAACGCCACGCTGTTGGGGTCCAGTTGCATCGGTTCGGCCGGCGCCGGCGGCACTGGCGGTGGCACCACGCTGGCGACGCGATGGAACTCCGACGGCGACAGGCCGATGTGGAAGTCGGCGCCCAACGGCCCCGCAAGGTGCGTGGCAAAGAACTCACCCAGGCGCTGGCCGGTGATGCGCCGGATCACTTCGCCGATCAGGTGGCCGTAGTTCAGCGCGTGGTAGCCCGAGGCCGTCCCGGGTTCCCACCAGGGCGCTGCGCGGCCAGCAGGGCGGTCGACTTGTCCCAATCGTACATGTCCTCGAGGGTGATCGGCTGCTCCCAGCCCGAGACGCCCGACATGTGCGACAGGAGATGGCGAACCTTGACCCCCGCCTTGCCGTTGGCCGCGAACTCGGGCCAGTACTTGGCGACGGTCGCGTCGAGGTCGAGTTCGCCGCGATCGACCAGCACGAGCGCGGCGAGCGAGGTCAAGCTCTTGGTCGTGGAGAACACGTTGGTGATCGTGTTCTCGGCCCACGGCACGGTCCGGGCCTCGTCGGCCCAGCCGCCCCACAGATCGACCACCACCTCGCCGTCGATGTTGAAGGCGAGTGAGGCGCCGAGGTCTTCGCCCGAATCGAGTTTGGCGGCGAACAGCTCGCGCAAGGGGTCGAAGCGGCGCTGCACGTGCCGCTCAGCGCCGTCGGGTGATCGCACATGAGGCCTCCGTTCAGCAATCGCAGTTGAAGCTGACGCCGATGTGGCATGGCCAATTGTAGCTGACCGTCCTGCTGCCCGACAGGTATTCCAACGACAGGGCGAAACGCGGAACAATCGTTCGGTGCTGACGCCAGCGCTCGGGTTATTCGCTTGGGACATCGGCAACTTCGCCTTGGTATCACCCCCCAAAGAACTTTCGCCACGCTATGTGCCCAGTGGGGGGTGCCGAGATTCTCCGTTCGTTCATGCCTCTTTAGCTACCGCCGCGCTCCGCTCGGCGACCGAGCGGTTCATTTCTTCATTAGCCGGCCGGATCTCGAATGTCGTTCTCCACTTCAT
Source organism: uncultured Planctomycetota bacterium (assembly GCA_963779785.1). Taxonomy (GTDB): domain Bacteria; phylum Planctomycetota; class Planctomycetia; order Isosphaerales; family Isosphaeraceae; genus CAVRFS01. The sequence continues at coordinate 103,193 of CAWAAW010000059.1, read as the reverse complement.
CCTCATCGCCGGGTGTTTTGACATCAGCGCGATGGCGTGGTTCAGGTCGCGGGCTTCCAGCAGCAGAATGCCGCCGAGCGTTTCCTTGGTCTCCACAAACGGACCATCGGTGACTTGGACCTCGCCATCCTTCAGCCTCAACGTGACTGCGTTACCGGCGGAATCGAGCGCTTCTCCCCCCAGGAAATGGCCGCCTCGCCGAAGGACATCGTCGTAGGCGAAACATTCCTCAAACATTTTCTGCGCGTCTGCCTGCGGAATCTGAGCAAACGCCGCCTCGTCGAAGAACCCTAAACAGACGTATTTCATGCGACTCTCCGTTCAAAGACTGCCCTGCTGGATTTGGTCGGCCTTCACACTGCCAAGCTCTCATTCATTATTTAAAACGGGCTAGGCCGTAACCGTCACGATCCCCCGAGCTGGCTTCCAGTTCTTTCACTTCCTCCAGCCGCTCGGGCGTGACCACCCCGGCAAAGTCCTCCGGTTCCATGAGCGGACGAATTTCGACGTCGGAGTCTTCCGACGACATGTTCGGGAATTTCTTCACCCAGTCGATCGCTTCTTGGAGTGAAGAGACCTTCCAGATCATGAACCCGGCGATGAGTTCCTTCGTCTCAGGGAATGGCCCGTCGGTGACGGTGCGACTTGAGCCGGAGAACCGAACCCGGGCGCCGCAAGAACTTGGCTTTAGTCCCGTACCATCGAGCAAGATTCCCGCATTGATCAATTCTTCGATGAACTTGTCCATGGCCGCGAACATTTCGGGGTCCATCTCGCCCGCCTCTGACGCCGCTGACGCTCTGGACAATCACCATGACTTTCATGACGGAACTCCTGAACTTGGTGGATGGGTATGCGATTGAAGTCGGTCATTTTCCGACTTTCACCAATAGTCAAACGAGAAACTCGCCAATCGACAAGGGTCTCCAAAATTCCGTCAGAAATCTGTTACCCACGCAATTCGCATCAGAAATTGCGGTCAGAAACTAGATTTCGGACAGCCGTCGAGTCAAGAATCGCTGCTCCGGTTCCTGCCGAGCCAACGAGAGTGCTCGCTCATACGAGTTCCTCGCCTCGGACATTCTTCCGGAGCGACGGCACAACTCCGCTCGCGCCGCGTGGGCAAGGTGATAGTCCACCAAGTCCCCGCGTTCCAAAATTGCATCGATCAGGACCAGCCCCGCTTCAGGACCGTCTCGCATAGCGACCGCAACGGCCCGATTGAGTTCGATGACCGGCGATGAATGGATACGCTGAAGTACGGAATAAAGCGCGACAATCTGATTCCAGTCCGTCTGGGCGGCTGAGGCGGCCTCGGCATGGACTGCTGAAATGGCAGCTTGAAGCGTGTACGCACCGAACTCTCGCGACCGAAGTGCTTGCTCCACCAAGGCCGTGCCCTCGGACATCAATTTCTGGTCCCAACGGGAGCGGTCCTGCTCTTCAAGCAGAATGATTTCACCGTCTTTGGAAACGCGTGCTTCCCTGCGCGATTCGTGGAGCAGCATCAAGGCCAGCAGCCCCTTGGCCTCCGGATCGGGAAGCAACTCGAGAAGTAACCGGCCCAGTCGAATGGCCTCGGCTGTTAGATCAACCCGTAAGAGCGAAGCGCCCTGCGAGGCCGCATATCCTTCGTTGAACACCAAATAGATGGCGGAAAGTACCGCGTCCAGCCGTTCGGGCAGGTCCCCCAGAGACGGAACGACATAGGGAATTTGTGCATCACGAATCTTCGCCTTGCCGCGTACGATTCGCTGGGCCATCGTTGCCTTGGAAGTCAAGAACGCGTGGGCGATCTCCTCGGTCGTCAGTCCGCAGACCTCGCGGAGAGTCAACGGCACCTGCAGCTTTGGGTCAATGGCGGGATGACAACAGGTGAAGATCAGACGCAATCGATCGTCTTCGATCTCCGCGGCGGCCCGGGCCGCATTTTCATCGGCCACTTCGTCTACTCGCGAAGCGATTTCGGGCTGAAGTGCCTTCAGGCGGCCTTGCCGACGAAGCGCATTGATCGCCTTGAATTTCCCAGTGGAGATCAACCACGCTCTCGGATTTGCCGGCACCCCATCTCGTTGCCAAATCTCCACGGCGGCTGTGTACGCCTCGTGCATAGCATCGTCCGCCAGATCAAAATCCTTCAGCAATCGGACGAGTGAAGCAAACACGCGACGCGAGTCGGATCGGTAGAGATCGTCGATCCGGTCGCGGATCGTTATGGAGGCATCGAGTTTCATGTCGATCGTTTCATGCCAGCTTGACCGCGTTCGCGGTCCAAATCGACATCAGTTCAGAGGGCGAGATTTTACCTGATTCTATTCAGAATCTGAAATCTGCCGTTAGAACAACCACCCCCAACAAAAGTTCAAATCCCGTCGCCGATCGCATTCGCAAACAATGATGCGATTTGATGTTACACGGCGTCGGGTTACTGGATTTGAACCCCGAGTTGCCGTCTACCTGCTGCCCTACCCTGCTTCGGTCGGATCGACCGAAGCGCGCGACACCGATAAAGTTGTTCAAACTCCTCTCGCAAGCCTGAGCGGCTGAGAAAGTCCCAACGCGACGCGCGATTGCGGCGAGTTGCCTCGTCTCGGCGCTCATAGACCTGACAACCAGTCGCGGCATGGGTACAATCGCTGCCAGCGGCGGGTGGCGGTCTACGTTGGACTGCTTCCGTTGCGCCACGATCTCGGAGGCGATCATGAAGTCGATTCTCTCATTGGCGTTGGTTCTCGGGGTATGCGGCCTGGCGGACGCGGCGGACGACAAGGTGGTCGATCCGGTCGGGACATGGAAGTGCGAGTATGAGATCGGCGGACAGCAGCGGACATCCACCTTGAAGATCAAGAAGGACGGGGACAACCTCGCCGGGACGATGAAGTGGCCAGACCAGGACGAGACGAAACTCAAGGACCTGAAGCTGAAAGACGGTACGCTGACATTCACCGCCGAGCGTAAGTTGGCGGGGATGGATGACAGCATCACCGTCGAGTATAAGCTGAAGATTGACGGGGATAAGATCAAGGGGAAGGGCGCGGCGGAATTCGGAGGCGAGAAGCGGGAATGGGATATCGAGGCCAAGAAGCAGAAGGACGATAAGTAGTATTCGCGCAGTCTTGAGGGCTCTGACGGCGGATGGACGAGGCGGGCCAAGGTATCGTCCTTTCTTCGCCCCCGAAATGCGGGGTCCCCGTTGGCGCGTCGGTCGGATCGACCGAAGCGATTCTCCGCGATTGCCCCGGGTCTCTTTCAGACGTCATTTGGGGGCCCTCATGACCCATGCACTCTGCGCAGAAGGTGAAACATCGGGCTGGCGGTCACCACCGTCCGTTGGATCTGGACCGCTTGCAATCACCGGGCATTGTGCCCGTGCGCCCGGCCGTTATGCTGAACCACGTAACGTCAAGAACCTGGTTGCGCACCCGTGGAGTTGGGCCATTGGCTCATCAACACGCGCGGTCCAGAGGTTGTTCAACTTGGTCGTTTGCCGTTGGAAAGCCCGGCCTTTCGTGTTGATCACGGAATTGGGGCTTCGGGAAAACGGCCGACCATCTCTGACGGGAACGGCGCTGTGGAGAGGGTCTTGTTCGATGAGCTGAGGAACCACCGGCAGCGCGTCTTCGTAAAGGAGCGAGCGATGTGAGGCGACTCGAGCATTTTCGAATTCGCCCAGCGCGTGATCAAGCACGACGCGTCCACGACCTCAGCGGGTGTTCCCGTTGAAGTGATCCGCAATCGGCGCATTAAGCGGGGATGTCCAGCCCACCCTTGAGCCAGCCGAGCCAAAGTGCAGAATGGTTCAAGCGGCCCGTTCCTTGAATCGCGGGCGCACGATGGCTCCAGGCCCTGATCCAGAATCCGCCAACGGCTCCCCGTGAGGAGCTTCGTCTTGACGGCCTGGTCATCCTGTGGTGGCCCGTCGCGGTCCGCGGCAAGTGAATGGGCGGTGGCCCTGTCCACCACGCCCCGGGTCACCGAGCTCGAACGCCTGGCCGGCCCGTCCGCGCCGCACTATGCCACGACACAACGTGGGTCTGAAGCTGCTCCGCGCACTTCACTGCGTGCCGAGCCGCGTGTCGGTATGCGCGCACCTCATCGGACACGGTTCGATCGGATAGGGTGGCGCTGCTCTCACGCTCGCAACTGGCGCCGAGCTACAGATCGGTCCCATCAAATGAGGCCAACGGGAAAACGGTAGTGATTCTGTGAGCGATCGTTCAGGTGATCGCTGCCGGATCACGCGGTTGTCGCAGAGTGGCGGCCCTCGACTGCCATCGGCTCCGCACGGTACCGCACATAGAGCGGGTGATTCAGGTGGACGGCGGTCTCCAGCCCGCGCTTGGCGAAACGCTTGCAGATCCGCGCGACCGTCGGACACATCCATGAGCACGCCAGCTCGCCTTAGATCGGCAAGCGGAGTTGGTGCTCGCCGCCGGCCTCGACCGAGAGCGACGACAGCGTCACGCCGAGTAGCCGAATGCCCTTGCTGACAGGAAAGAGCGCCTCGAGAAGCGCATACACAATTGCCTCAATTGCTGCTTGCGTTGCAAGCGGCGACTCGCCCGTCCGGCTACGGGTGACCTGCTGGAAGTCTGCGTACTTGGCCTTGAGCGTCACCGTGCGTCCCCGAACAGTCGATTCCTCACAGTATGCCCACACCTTTGCGATGAGTGGCATAAGAACTACCCGCGCCTCGCCGAGAGTGAAGATATCGGCATTGAATGTATTTTCAGCGCCGATGGATTTGCGAATGCGATCGGAGCAGACCGGTCGTTCGTCGATGCCCCGCGCAAGGGCGTAGTAGTAGGGGCCCGCCTTTCCGAACTGCTGCTGGAGGAATAACAACGTCTGGGACTTGAGGTCGCCGCCGTTACGGATCCCGAGCCGCTCCATCTTCGCGCGAGTCACGGGACCGATCCCATGAAACCTCCCGACCGGCAGGACTTCGACGAAGGCCGGGCCCATTCGCGGCGTGATGACGAACAACCCGTCGGGCTTGCGCTCGTCTGACGCCATCTTCGCGAGGAACTTGTTGTAAGAGACGCCCGCGGACGCGGTCAGCTCGGTTTCAGAGCGGATTCTCGCCCGGATCTGTTCGGCGATCTCGGTCGCCGAGGACATGGCCTTCGGGTTTTCGGTGACATCGAGATAGGCCTCGTCGAGTGAAAGCGGCTCGACGAGCGGTGTGTACGCGGCAAAAATCTCGCGGATTTGATGCGACACCGCCCGATAGACTTCGAACCGCGGTTTCACGAAGATCAGCTCCGGGCAATTTCGCTTGGTGGTCACCGACGGCATTGCGGACCTGACGCCGAATCTGCGGGCCTCGTAGCTTGCGGCCGCCACGACACCACGCTCGCGTGAGCCGCCAACCGCGACGGGTTTACCGCGAAGCTCTGGATTGTCACGTTGCTCGACGGACGCATAGAAAGCGTCCATGTCGATATGAATAATCTTGCGCTGTCGTGCGGACTCGACCATGCCCCTTTGCTCAAGCCTGATGCTCACTCGCTCCCGTCGCTCGATCTCCGGCACCGGCATCTCACCACAGGCCGCGAGGCCTCCCCCATCTTTCACCTCGACTCTGGCGGCTACCACGAGCGGTCGATCAGCGCCCTCCGACCCCGCGAGTGCCCGCGCATGTCTCCGATGCTTCCGGCACTCATTCTACCCGATGCATGGTCGTGCGTATACCAGCCGCTTCTGGGTCGAAGCCTGGGTCGTGTGCAGACTACATGCCTGTGCGTTGCGCGGTTATATCGACGTCTTGAGCGGGCGATTCGACAGCGCACAAAGGGGTCAGCAGCGCACAAAGGGATCAGGAGCCGTTGTGCGGTTGTTCTCGTGGTCGGCCTCGGGGCCGGAGCAACGACTCCAGACCCAGCCTGGTCGCTACCTCGGCCTGCCACGTCTCCGAACCGAACGGTTGACCTCGATGTTTGCCGAAAGGGCGCGCTGCGACTATAATTCTAGTCATCTATGGCGAAAAAAACCTCACTTCGCTCTGGTGTACGCTGACGAGGTGAAGCAGCATTTGCAGGCCATTGAAACCAAGTGCCATTCCGCGATCCGGGCAGAGGTGGAGGCCCAACTGCTCTTCCAACCTAGCGCGGAAACCCGAATCCGGAGGCCTTTGAAACGGCCGATCGCATTCGGGACGGACTGGGAGCTTCGCCTCGGCCCGGACAACCGCTTTCGCGTTTTCTACCAGGTCAACGCGGCGAGCCGTGAAGTCCGTGTCCTGGCGGTCGGCGTCAAAGACCGGAACCGCCTGTTGATCGGCGGAGAGGAGTTTGAAGGCAGAGGAATTAGCAGAGGGAGACCGCGAGTAATGGACGAGAAACTGCTCATCACTTACGGCTTCCCGGCGTTCGGCGGACTGCTGGCGTTATTGTTTCTGTTCCTCGCCCTGCGTGCTGGTCGACACCAACGCCTCGTCTCCGACCTGCCCACCTCCAAAACCACCGGCGTGTTCATCGGCCTGGTGGAACTCAAAGGCACCGCCGAAGCCGAACAGCCCCTCATCAGCTATCTCGCCGAGCAAAGCTGCGTTTATTATCAGTGGCAAGTCGACGAACAGTGGTCACGCATTGTCACCGAAACGTACACCGACAGTGAAGGCCGCACCCAGACGCGAACCCGGATCGAAAGCGGCTCGACCACGGTCGCCCAAGGCGGCGACCAGATTCCTTTCTACCTCCAAGATGACTGTGGCATAATCCGGATTCAGCCGGAAAAGGCCAAAGTCGAGCCACGGACGACCTTCGACTACTTGTGTGGGCCCAGCGCGAGTCTTTACTACGCCAAGGGCCCGGCTGGCGCCGTCGCCAATTCCACTTACAGCCGCCGATTCGTCGAGCGTGCGATTCCCTTGCACATCCCGCTTTATGTGGTCGGTCAGGCTCGTGAACGTGACGACGTGGTCGCACCCGAAATCGCCCACACTCCACACGCTGAAAAGTTTCTGATTTCAACTCGCAGCGAGGAACAAGTGCGCCGCGGCCTGGCCTGGCAGTTCTGGCTGATCGGTCTTCTCGGCTTGGCGTTCGGCGCTGGTGGCTTCATCGTCCGCGACGCGAGTCAGCATCGCCCCATCGTGGACAACGTCCCCTTGTATGTCGTCGCCGGTTCCGTCTTTGTCGTGGCGTGGCTGCTGGCCTGGATCGGGATGGTCTATAACAGCGTCGTCACTCTACGGCAGCGAGTTCAGCAGGCATGGGCCAATGTGGACGTGCAATTGAAGCGCCGTCACGACCTGATTCCCAACCTTGTGAACATCGTCCAGGGCATGCACAACTACGAGAAAATGCTGCAAACCGAGCTGGCCCAGCTCCGCAATCAGTTAGTCGCTACCGCGCCCGGAGAACCGGGGCCCGACCCGCGAGCCACTACAATCGTTCTCCGTGCCATCCAGGAGCGGTACCCCGATCTCAAGGCCAACAGTTCGTTCCTGAATCTGCACCGGAATCTGGTGGACACGGAAGAGCGCATCGCACTGGCCCGGGGCTATTTCAACGACATCGCCACATTCTACAACGACCGTCTTCAGACCGTCCCCGACCGGTTCATTGCCGCCCTCGGCTCCATGAAGCCCCGAGTTCTGATGACAGCCGATGACTTCGAGCGCGCACCAGTGGAAGTGAATTTCGCGGACTAGCCTTTCAGTTAACGCTTATGCCCCGGAACCCCCGGTCGATAATTGCATATGGCGTTCCCGGAACCGGGTCCGGACATTCTTGCCGGGCGCAACCGGCGTAACTTAACCAGACACGCCGCACCAACTGGCGAGCGCCTGGATTTAATCCCATGAGAGCCCGGAAAGTTTCGCTGTTGATGCCGGTTCGGGCACCCCGTCGAAGGGATTTAGCACGGGCTGGACCGAGCTGTTGTCGTGCACGAGTATGCCGCGCTCGCCCACGAAATAGCTCTCGGATCCCATGACTCTAAGGTTAAATACCGGCTCCGCGCCTTCAGCAGTCTCGACGGCTTTGACTTCGGCCGTTCCACCCAGGGCCCGGAGAATGTCGCCTGGTCTCAGTTCGCGGGCCATGGCCCATCCTTGGCCGGATCTCCAGAATCGATGGATGCCCGTCGCCTTGATCACGGATTGACCCAAAGTAATCTTCAGGACCTTGTCGGGCTTGTTGTGCACGGCGGCCACCACAGGCTGGTAGCTGAGTACTCCGGTGCGCGGGTCCTGGGTCAACACCTGGTCGCCGACCGCGACCGACTCGATCGACCGCGACCCGTTGAGCGTGTGCACCGGCGTGCCGGCCGCGAAGCAGGATAAATGGATATTCGCGACGAAGGTCGGCTTATCGTCGCTCGCGAGTGTGGTCCAGTCTTGCCGAGAACGTGGTGGAGGCGGATCATAAGCGTATCCGCGTTCCTCGATCGACCATTTCCTCCAGGCTTCTGGATTCCCGCTCAGGCTCTGGCCGGTGGCGGCGCTCAAGACCCCGATGATGCGGTCATTGTGCTGCTCAACCTGTCGAACGTGGAGATTCGCGAACCACACATCGTCCACGAATTCGCGGCGGATCTGGTCGATGACCGACAGAAGGTCAGCGACCTGTCGCTCGCGCTGGGCCATGATTCTCTTCAAGTAGTCGGCTTGAGGAGGATTATAAGGCGAACCGAGCATGAAGAATTCATCGACAGTATAACGTCTCATCACATCGTAGAGAGGCCCCTTGATGTACAGCAGTCCGATTGAGCCGACCTGGTCCCAACCGACGGGCTGTAACAAATAATGGAAAAGAATGGGGTCGGGATCGAGCTCCGGGTCGCGGAGCATGCCGGCCAGGAGAGGCGTGAAATCGTGCGGGTCACGGCGGCGAAGGATCTCGGTCGCCCGGCCGCGCACCTCGGGCGACTTGCTCATGACGGCGAGGAGTGCCAGCGCCCGCGTCGAGTCGGACGAGTGAATCTGCCCCAGAAGTTGCAAGGCGATCGGAAGATTGGCTGGCTTGCCGAGTACGAACGTCGCCCAGACTGACGGGACGGCAGCGCGGGGCAGTGATGGCCGCCAGTGCCTCGGTCGCTTCGGCCTGCTTCGACTTGTCGTTCAGCGCGCTTCGCCATCGAGCCAGATTGTCGGACCAGAATAGATTGGCCTTCTCCTGGGCCTCGGCCTCGGCCCTCTTGGCGCTCAGTTGCTCGGCGGTGGCCCAACGGCTCCCTTGCTTCTTGAAGCCCAATCGCTTCCAGGCGGCCTCACGGCCAGGGGCGAGATTCGTGACCATGGTCAGGTGAGCCGTGGCCTCGGGCTTCAGCCCGTTGTGTTCACACCAGATCGACAGCTTCCAATGGGCATCGGCCGTGTTGGCCATGCCAGCGCGGCGGACGTGATATTCGGCCAAGGTGGCCTTGTACGCCTCGTCTGTTCTGAGCTTGGCCCCGATGGTTTCGGGAGATTGCCACTGGCCGCGAAAAGCGATCAAGCCCAACAGACCGCGTGCCGCGCCATGCGCCGGGTCTCTCATGACGGCCAGGGCGAGTTGCTTGAGCCGCTCGCTTTCAAGTCCACGGGACTCGCACCAGAGGGCCAGGCGAACGTGGGCATCGGCATCGCGGCCGATCCTGGCCTCGGCAGCCTGATAGGCGGCGAGGTCGCTGGCCGTGCTCTGCGTCTGGGTAGTAGAACGCTCAGCGGGGCTGATAGCCAGACATGCCAAGCCGATCAGACAGGATGAGATCATGACATCGCCTCCCAATCGCGAACCGCGATTGTTGCCGACTCTGGGTGATGGCGCTCAAAGTCAAAGAACCACGTCAGTGTACCGCCGACTCTGGGAGAATACCACGGAGGCAACGCCGCCGTCGTTCGCGGTTCATCACGGTAAGAGCTTGATCCGAGGCTTCAACTTCGACAAGGCTGCAATCCCGGCAGTGGTGATCCGCGTGTTGGAAACAGCCACGTGATTCAGTTTGGCGATCTTGGACAGGAGCGAAATACTGGCATCGCCGACCGACGTGTCGTACAGCCAGAGCGCCCGGAGTTGAGGGAGTCCGCCGATTTCCTCCAGTCCCTTGTCGGTGATCTTTGTCCCTGCGAGATCGAGGATCGTCAGGCCCGATAGTCCACGGAGATGGACCAGGGCGGCATCGCTGATCGAGGTGTGGTTCAAGTCCAAGCTCTTCAGCGTGCTGAGGCCCGCTAAGGGGGCGAGCCCATCGTCAGTGATTGGGATTGTTCTTAGATTGAGCATACTCAGTTTGGTAAGGTGCCGCACCGACTCCAGGCTAGTCACCCGAGAGCCAGAGAGGATGAGTTCCTCGAGTCTTGTCATCCCGCGCAGGTGGACCATCCCCGCGGTCGTGACCTTGGTTCCCCCCAATGCCAGACACTTCAGGTTGACCAAATTGCGTAGATGCGCCATTCCGGCGTCGGTGATGCGAGTGCCCGACAAATCGAGATAGTTGAGGCGGGTCAGCCTCGCAATATGGACCAGATCCCCATCGTTAAGGGGGAAACGTCTCAAACTGAGCTGCTCAAGCCGGGAGAGCCCTTCCAGTTGCGCCAGGCTAGCTCCCGTCACCTTCGAATCCTTGGTCGAATTGAGACAGAGCGATTTCAACCGAGAGAGGCCTCGTAAATGGGTGAGCCCTTTGTCCGCCACTCGGGTGTTATCATAGAGGCTCAATTTCTCTAAGTGCGAGAGGCGTCCGACCGACGCCATCCCCACATCCGTTAACTTGTCGAAGTCGAAGACCTCGTCGACGTTGCTCAGGTAGTCGATGCCGACGGCGTTCACGAGCGATCTAGGCCAAGGAATCGTTTCACCGCGGATAGGCAGACTGTCGGCCCACGCCCATTCGTAGTGGACGTCCCCCCCGGCACGCCGGACGGCCGCGACGGCCTCGCGCTGGATCCGACCTTTGTGAATGACCCAACCCAGCCAGGCGCCGAGAAGCAGGACGAATACCATCCCTGCCCGAACGCTGAGTTGCAAGCGAAACCGGCGCCACCAGGGTCGTCGCGGAGCTTGAATGAGCGCTGCCATTTTGGATTCCTCGCAAAGCGATCGCATCGCTGCTTGCCGAGTTTACCCAGGGAGCTAAATACGTCCACGCAATGAGGAAAGTGGGGATCGGCGCACTCCATACCTATTGTACACATGGCCGATCACCAGTCATCTTATGCTCGGGGCGATGCAGCCGTTCTCTACCGCGCGGAATTCCCGAGGACTTTTTGCAAGGCGGGTTTCTCACGTTGAACATACTGTTCTCCGTGAGGACCGACTTGGGCCAATCGGTCCCAGACGCCGGTGTGACCGACGAATGACGTTGACATACGTCGGATGGGACTGATGCATCAGGCGGCCACGAGAAATCCCCATTTGTCGATCTTTCCTCAGAATTGATTCCATCGCTCCGGCGTATGGGTCAAGCATCGAAGACTGAGCACTGCCGTCGTTCCAGCTTCTTTCCATTTCATCCCCGATGCACAGAGCCGTTGCTTCACGATGAGATTGCAGGCCGCTTCCGTCACCCCGCTCCTAAGTCCAATTGCTGTAATGAGATACTGCCAAAACACCTGCTTCGAACCGATTGTGTCGTTGAGGCCTGTCCCATATATAAGTCCAATTGCTGAAACGAGATACTACCAAGCGCCCTACCTCGAACCGGTTGTAACGATTCTAACTGTGTCACACGTAAGCCCAATAGCTGTGAGGAGATGAAGGATTCTAGCGAGTTCCGATTATACCTGTGTCACATGTAAGTTTTATCGCGCCAGGGACATACGGCCGAAGTGCAGTTTGCCGCCCTACGCAAGTGTGTGCGTCAGCGCGACGCGAGGCCGTCGCGACCGGCGGACCAGTCCATCGTCACACATAAGGTCAATTTCTGTAAGAAGTTATCGCCAGGAACTCCGTCGGACAGATTGTGCGGGTTACTTCGTCGTCGCACGTAAGGCTAAGCGTTGTAGGGAGATATCGCCATAAACGCCGCCTCGAACGGGTTGCGTGAGTGCGTTCCATGCTCACGACATCTCAGCCCTATCAGAACACGCGGATCAAGGTCACGGCGATTCGGCCGCTGAAGCAGACGTCAACGTCACTTCCCGGCTTGCGCGCTCGCTTTTGATAGTTTCCCGCGTACACGGCCTGATCGGCCTCGACACGATATTCGAGTGGGAGTGGAGAGGAGTCGAGCGGGCAAAAGACGACCTCCGGCTCGGGGGCTTCGGGCGCGAGGTGCGGGAAATTGACGTTCCAGAATGTGCCCGAGTCCCAGGGGAGTCCCATCAGCCGGCGGAGAACGTCGCCGGTCCAGCGCGCCGCCCGAGACCAGTCAATCGCCCGGCCCCTGGCGATGTATTGCGACAAGGCGATCCCCGGCACCCCATGGATGACACCCTCACGAACGGCCGCGACCGTCCCGGAATGATGGACATCAACACCCAGATTGCCACCGGCGTTGATCCCGGAAAGCACCCAGCTCAGTTCCGGTACGAGGTGGTGCAGCGCCAGCCGGACGCAATCGGCCGGAGTGCCGGCGATGGCCATGCGATCGGCGTCGAGCCGCCTGACCGCGATCGGTTCATGCGTCGTCACACGGTGCCCACACCCGGAGCTCGCACTGTTCGGCGCCGCGATCCGGCAATGGCCCAGGCCAGCCGCCCCCTGCCGCAGGGCTTCCAGGCCGGGAGCGTCCCAGCCGTCATCATTGGTCAGCAGCAACGTCGGTTGGTTATGGCTCAACGGACTCATTCCCAACGTCAAGAAGGCGGTACTCGTTGACGATACTGGACGCTCCCGGCTCGTTTTTTCGTCTCCCCCAACGAACGGAGTTCCCAATCGCACGCAGCCGCTGTGCTTGTCAGACAGCCGCGGCTTGGATTAGACTGATCCGATCATCTCGGGAAGGCCAGTCACACGTTTTGGTCTGGTCTGGTCTCAACGACGGTCGGTCGGCCCGAGCCTGGCCCGCCTCGGCGTGGCATGGCGGCAGGATGGGATTGGTTTGGTCTGTTTCGAGTCAAGCAAGAAGAGCAAGGTTCACTCGATGGCAAAGAAAGCGGCTGAAAAAGAGGAAAAGAAACCCGGCAAACAACCGGCCAAGCAACACAAGCCGGGTCCTCCGGGCCAAGAGAAGCCCAAGGCCAAGGACAAGCCCAAGGCCAAGCCGGCCGATGCGGCGGCCGAGAAAGAAAAGGCGGCGGCAGCGGCGGCTCTGGAGAAAGAGAAGGCCAAGCCGGCGCCGCGTCCCCCGGCCGATCCTCGCCTCAAGGTGCTCAAGAAGTTCCACGGCAAGTTTCTGCCCAAGGGCCCGCTCCGCGACCGTCACAAGACGCTGATGGTGCGCTGGGACTCGGGCGAAGACCACGGCGGCGTGACGGTCGAGGAGCTCAAGTCGCTGTACAACGACTGGAAAACCGCTCGTGCCAAGCCAGCCAAAGCGATCGGCGCCTCACGGTAATCGAGCGGCAGACCTGGTCGGGTCTCGGGCGTCCTCGGTGAGTTCCCGACACCGGGCAAACCGCGCGACGCTGGAGGCGATCGCCCGGGAGGCGGTCCGTGCCGGCGCGTCTGGCGCTGATTCCTTGGCCTGACTCGCCTGCTCATAGGCCAACGTGGCGTCTCCCGGCGTCTTGCTCGAGAACGGCCAGGCTGTAATGCGCCTCGAACAAATCGGGCTTGGCTTGAAGCGATTGCTCGTAGTAACGCCGCGCCGCCTCGAAGTCGCCTTCAACCAGGTACGTCGTGCCGATCCGCGCGTCCCGGATGGCTGGCTGGGGAACCGTTGTCGCCTTCTGCCATAAGGCGCGGGCCAGACCCGGCTCGCCGAGATGCAGCCGCAAGGTCGCGATCCGGTCGATGACGTCCCAGGAAGCGCGTTCCGGCGGATTGGCCCGCTCAAGCAACTGGCCGCGCTTTCCACTCGGCCGGTGGCGAGCAGGGCGGTCACGATCTGGTCGAGGTCACTCAGGTTCTGCCAGGTCGTGGGGGAGTCTGCACCCAGCTTTTGGTCGTACTCCGCCCGCTCCGATCTGGGTGACCGCCTGGACCTGGGCCTGAAGCGCGTTCTTGGGATAGAGCGTTACGCAGCCGGTCCGGACAGAGGGAGTGCGGCCTCGTTCATGAGCCGGACGTCATAGGCCCTTTTCAGCTCCATCAGCGTCATGAAGTCGTAAGGATCCAGTTCCAGAGCACGCCTGCAGGGCATAAGTCGCGCGGACCAGCGACAGGTCGTGCACGGGGTCGTACGAGGCTGCGAAATCGCGGGCTGGCCACCGTGACTACCTCTCGATTCAACTCGATCTGCCCGCGGATCTTCCAGGCAATGAACGAATCCGGTTCCCGTTCCAGGATGCGACGGGCGTCCGCCAGGCCCAGCCAAACGAGCGGCCGGGCGAGATCGCCCCGTACCTGAGCAAGAACCTGGACGTAACTTCGATACGCCTTGCCCGAGGCCGTCAGCTCGGGGAGCTCCCGCGACTCGACCTTGACTTGGATCGGGACGGAAATGCCGGGCGGCGAAATCGACGGCATGCTTCTGGACAACCGCCGCGTACGAGTCGTGCACAAAGACCGCGGCGATCGCGTCGAACCAGACGCAGCGCCAGTGATCACTCGCCATGAGCGTGGCGCCGACGCCCGAACTGTGTTCGTGGTCGACCAGGATGGAGGGACGCCCCATCTCGTCGAGCTCCGCTTCCCAGCCGGGCTCGATTCTTGGCCAACCGATCCTCGAGCGTCAGTGTAACGTTGAAAAAGGTCGGCTCCGGCGACCTCCAACCGTGGGTCGGTGTACACCTTGCGCTCGGGCCCGTGGTAATACTCAAAGAGTGAGGCGTGACCATTGTGAAACGAGAGGAAACGGTTGGGCATGCCCGGTTCGCCCGCGAACTTGGCGGCCTCGTGCGGGAACCAGAGCGGTTCCTCCCCCAGTCCGATCACACGTCCCTCGCCGGTCATCCTGTAGAACTGGCCCGAGCCGACCACGAGCAAGAGCAGGGCGATCGCTCCGAACGCGATCAGGCGAGGCGTGTCGGCCGACGTCATGCCGAGGGCGTACTTTCCCTGGCTGACCCGGCGCCGACGGACGGCCGCGGCCCATTCGCCGAAATTCCAGGCGGTCACCGTGCCGACCACCGCCGCGAACTGATGGCTGTTCCTCGTCGCCTGCATGCTCAGGACGCAGAACGCCACGAAGAGCAAAAGCCGAAATGGACTGAGCCGCCAGTCCGATGGCGGATCGACGGACGCCATCGAGGATCGCTTGCTCTTGGCCGCTTTCTTGCCCGCCGGCTTCGACCGCGACTTTCCCTTGCCCCCGGCGGCCGTGCTGGCACGCGACGGCTGCGACGGTTCGCCCGAGGAGCCATGTGGTACGGTTGCGGACCCCGAGAGCCGGACCCCGACCAGCCAGACCAACGGGATCAGAAAGCTGAGCGCGCCCAGGACCATGGTTGCCAGATGCAGTTGCAACGGCAGGTTCCACCATCCGCTGTTGGCGATGAAGCGCGGAATCGGGGTCAGCTCCGCGATGTTCCGAGAAAAGATCGGGTTGCTCATGGTCCCGGCCAGTTCCAGCGGGTAGAGCGCGCCCTTGAGAAAGTAGGGATTGATCAAACAAGCGGCCCCGGTCGCCAGGCTGGCGGCCAGGATTGTCCGCCACCAGCTCTTTCGCTCCGGGCCGCGGAACCCCAATCTCAGCGCGGCGTCGATGAGCCCGAAGACCAGGATGATCGGCCCGAGCACAAACAGTCCGTGAGAGTTCACCCACGCGACTTGAACGATCGGCAACAGGAAAGCCAGCCAAGGGAACCGGTCCCAACGGCTGATGATCGCCAGAAAGATCGAAAGGTAGAGCAGACTCAATGTCTCGGGACGAATGTACATCCGCCCGCTGAGAACCAACAGCGCGGGGAGCCAGGCCAGGAGCATCGCCCAGACCGGCCAATCACGTCGCCGCGACGTCAACAGCAAGAGCATCGCCACGCAAGTGATGCCGCACTTCGCCAGGTTGAGCGCGACGATTCCGCCGTGCTCGCGACCCCAACTGATCGCGACCTGGAAGAGCCAGTGCAGGTCGATCCAAGGGGTGTTCGGCGGAGCCGTGAAAGTGAAGATATCCGTGTGCGGGACCTGTCCGGTTTGCCGGATCAGATCGCCCGTCCGCAGGTGCCAGTAGAAGTCGACATCCTTGAGCGGAAACGCTCCGAGCAGAAATGTCAGGATCAAGAACAAGACCATCAGGCCCCCATCGGCGAGCCGGGACCCCCACGAATGGCTCCACGAACGCGGCGCGAGCGGCGGATTGCGCCCGTGTCCGCGTTTCTTTTGGCTTCTCCATCAATTCCGGCGGGCTCATCGCTGTCATCGGGGCACTCCGGCAACTTTGCTCGATCCCGGAACCATCCAGTTCCGCGCCTGGAGATGACTGGCGGTCGCCGATGGTCAACCTTGATTTGAATGGATCAATTCCATTTTCGAGTCAACCGGCCGCGTCAACAAGATGGAATCGGTCGAGATTCTCCACGCGCAGGCTCTGTCGCGCACCACGACTCGAGGCGAAACCGGTCCTGATCCGTTCATCGATCGCGTGCCGGCCGATTCCCTAAGCATAATAGCCGAAGCCATTTGCTTCATGAGGTCGATCCTCTTGAATCGGCATGGTCTGGCGCCCTTGAAAACGTTATGGTCAAACGCGCGACTTGGTCCGGGCTTCAAGCGATGTCGAGAACGCACGGGCTTGGGATTGTCCGGAGTTGTTGTGAATGTGGGGTCCACTCCAGGGAGGCTCGATACATGTCGTTTTACTGGATTTACGACCTACCAAACTGGTCGTTGTGTGCCTTGATTGTCTCCGTATTCGTGGGCGCGGCGTTGATCGGGCTGTTTTTGAGCCGTCCGATCGTGCGGCGGCTGGTCGGCGCATCGTCGGAAGCACAACGACGTCGTGAGCTACTTCTTCGCGGGGATAGGAGTCTTCTATGGACTGGCCCTCGGATTGATCGCTGTCGCAACCTGGGAGAACTACACGGAGATCGACGGGGTCGTGACGACGGAGGCGGCTGCGGTCGCCAGCCTCTACCGCGACCTGGACGGCTATCCCCAACCATTGCGCGGACGCCTGGAAACGATGATGCGCGACTACACCAAGCTCGTGATCGAGAAAGAATGGCCCGCCCACAAGCGCGGAGTGGCTCTGGAAGACGGCGACGCAATCCTCGATCGCCTGGAAAACGAGATCATGAGCTTCGATCCGTCGAAGGAGCGTGAGAAGATCGTTCATGCCGAGGTGTTGCGATCGCTGGACACGGTCGTCGATCAACGCCGGCTTCGGCTGCAAGCCGTCTCCACCGGTCTACCCGCCGCACTCTGGGCGGTCGTGCTGTGCGGGGCCCTTCTCAACGGGATCCTGACCTATCTCTTCTGGGTCGAAAACATCCGGCTGCACGCGATTCTTGTCGCCATCATGGCGATCTTCATCGCGCTCCTGGTCTTCCTCACCGCGGCGATGGATAACCCGTTCCGGGGCGAATTCAGCGTGTCGTCCGAAGCCTTCGAGACCATCCTCAACAAAGTGATGACCTCGTCCTGAAAGAGAGTAGGCAGTAGGCAGTGAATACCGCTTACTATCGATGGCCAGCCCACGTCTTCCGCGAAGCGACTGCCTACTGCCTACTAGTCTGCAGTCGCGACTTACCGCCTACTCCCTTTCGGCCTTGTGGGTGGCCGATTTCTGAGCGACGACACGGTGCCCGGAGACGATCTTGGCGTGGGTTTCGGCGCGCTTGATCGTCTTGGCGTGCTTGGTGACGTGGTGATGTTTCGAGTGGCCGCCGGTCGGTGCGGTGGGTGCCGTCGGGCTTGTGGGCGCGGTTCCACTCCCGCTTCCACTCTGACCGCTGCCGGTGATCGTCGTCAACGGCGTCGTGGTGGTGCTTGCCACCAGGTCGTTGATGAGCGAAGGACCGTTGGGCGACCCGAGGCCCGTCGAAGTGTTGGCGGTTGCGCCGCTGGACGGTTCGCTACTCCCCGAGCTAAAGCCGAAGTCGCTCCAGCCGGAGAACGAATCGCATCCGTTGAAGCCCCCGAATCCGCCGAACGGGTCGAACCCTCCGAACCCTCCGAAGCCGGAATTTCCACCGCCGCCGGGGAAAGAGGGGGACGACGCGGTGATCGCGTGGAAGTTAGTCGAGGCAGCCGCGTAGAGTGACGGCAAGGTCTGGGTGGGACCATCCAGGCTCCCCTTGCCAGCGAGTGCCCGCCCCTGGTCGACGATGGCGATGATCCCCGCCCAAGACGGAGCGCCCACGCTGGTCCCGCCGACAGCCTGCCATGAACCTTGCCTCGCGCCGGGGTCAGTTTCGTATTCCTGGACGCCCGTGTTCGGATCGGCGTCGAAAGCCACGTCGGGCGTGCTTCGCATTCCGGTCGTTTGGACTGACGACTGATAGCTCGGCTCCGCCTCGTACTGGCTGTAGCCGCCGCCGCTGTCGGACCAGGCGGACTCGGACTGATAATTTCCCGAGCTGCTCAGAGTGAGCGTGGTCCCACCGACGGAGAGCACATTGGGCGAGGCCGACGGATACTCGACGGTCCCGCTGTCGCCGCTGGAGGCGATGAACGTGATGCCCACGTGTCCCGCGGGGGTCGTGAAGTACGAATCGTAGGAGGTCTCATTGGGCATCTCGGAGAAGCCCCAGCTCATCGAGATCACATTGACCCCAGCCGTGTTCCGCGCCGTGTTCACGGCGTTCAACAGGTCCTGGAGGCTTTGCGACTTGGCCTCGACGACCAGGATATTCGCCCCGGGGGCCATCGCGTGCGCCCACTCGACGTCCAGCGACTCTTCGCCGGCCCAGCCGCTGTTGGTCTGGCTGCCAGCCTGGTTCACCACGGTCAGGTTCGCCGTCGGTAAATTATACGCCTGATCGAACGTGTTCAGGTCCGACGCCAGGTTCGGGTCGTGGTACGCCTCGATCAGGGCGATCGTCTCGCCCGAGCCGTTCCCTTGAACGGTCGTGCCCGAGGACGACGTGAACGTGATCGCGTTCAGACCGTAGCGCGCTGGTGATTTGGGCCGGCGTATAACCCGCTGACGACACCGGCGAGTAACCGGAAAGCAAGCAACGATCATCAAGTTGATCCAAATGCGGCCGACTGCGCAGGCCGCGACGACGATTTCGCATGAGTGACCTTCTCTCATTGTTGCGCAATCCATTGCGTGGTCAAATCCGCGAACGTACGAGATGCCGAATCGAGCGTTTCGTGTCAAGCCGCGCTTCGGGATGAGTGCTCACATGTCGTATGATCAACTAATGCTCGAACCAGGTACTGATGAGATTGGTGGCGGCGGGTCCTGACGCGAGAACTCATCAACGTCTTCGAAGACAATCTACCCGACGCGACTCCAATAATCCAGAAGCTCCATGATTGCATTGTCGGAACATTCGGGCTGGGACGATTCGAGCGAGCGAATCGATTAGATCGACTCAACCCTCTGCTTTGAAAGAGGTTTGCACGATGAGACAATTCGCATCGCCAATGAAAGCCAAAGCCTGATCGCGGGAGAGTTTAAGAAAATTTAACGTGATGACCGGTTCGTCCGAGGGTCTGACGTGGATGCGACAGCCACGGCCTTCTTGACGCTGGCGGCATGTGATGACGAACGGCTCAGCACACGCCCGGTCGTCAGTGGTGTTGTGACGTTGCTGCCCACCAGGTCGTCGACCAAGGCCGGGCCGTTGGGCGTCCCGAGGCCGGTTGAGGTATTGGCGCCGCCGGCGTTTCGATGGCGAGGCGCGATGGTGTGAAAGTCGGTCGACGAGACGGCGTAAAGCGTGGGCAAGGTCTGGCTGGGACCGTCAAGGCTCCCTTTGCCGTCGAGCGCCCGCCCCTGGTCGGCGATGGCGATAATCGCCGCCCAGGCCGGAGTGCCGAGGCTGGTGCCGCCGACGACCTGCCAGTAGCCTTGGCTCATGCCGGGCGGAGTCTCAAAGACTTGGACCCCGGTGTTCGGATCGCCGTCAAAAGCGACGTCGGGCGTGCTTCTTTTCCGGTCCCCTGAATCGATCTCTGGTAGCTGGGTTCCGCCGCGAACCGGCTGTAGCCGCCGCCACTGCCGCCCCAGGCCAACTCGTATTGATAGTCACCGGCGCTGTTGACGGAAAGGGTGGTCCCGCCGACGGCGAGCACATCGGAAGAGGACGACGGCCACTCGACTCCGCCACTGGCGCCGTTGTCGCCGCTGGCGGCGACGAACGTGATGCCCGTGTGCCCGGCCGGAGTTTGGAAGTACGCGTTGTAGGAGCTCTCATTGCGGGTCTCGGCGAAGCCCCAGCTCATCGAGACCGCCACGACACCCGGCGTGTACCTTGCGGTGTTCACGGCCGTCAAGAGGCTTTGCCGGCTCTGCGACTGGGCCTCCACCACCAGGATATTCGCGCCGGGGGCGATGGCGTGCGCCCACTCGACGTCCAGCGACTCCTCGAGCGCCCAGCCGCCGTTGGCAACCTGGCCGGCTTGGTCGATCACCGTGAGCGACGGCGCGGGCAGATTGTACCGCTCGTCGAACGTCGCCAGGTCCGAGCTGAGGGTGGCGTCGTGGTACGCCTCGACCAGAGCGATCGTCTCGCCGGCGCCGTTCCCAATGACTGTCCCGGAGGACGTGGGAAACGCGATGGCGTTCAGACCGTAGGCCTGAGTCACCTGGGCCGGGGTGAGGCCCGAGAGCAAGCAACGGTCGTCGAGTTGATCCAGTGTCGGCCTGAGATCATGGCGTCGGCGAGTTCGCATCGGTGGCTTTCGAATGGATGAGCGTCGAGGTTGTCCGTTCCAGATACTTCGGAAGCCTATGTAGGTGGATAATACAGCTTCGTACCAAGATAGTTTACACTACGTGACCCAAAATTCTGGAGACCGTTTCAAGATCGCATCAAGGCGACCGACTGCACCAAGACCACATTAACCATTCATTTTATCCATTCACTGCAAATTACCAGCCATCTCATTCGACAAAAAAACCACAAGTGACAACAGGAAACGAAGGGAAGCCCCCAGCCCGCGCCGCTGTCCGGCTGGCGAGGAAACAGTGTTCGAAACAATGACGCTTCGCAGGTTTCTCACGTGGGGAAAGGTGGGGAAATGGCCGGGACAGGCTGGTTGCGTCGGGTTATTGGGACTGTTAGGCTTTCGAAAACGAGGTCTCGGCTGGCCGAGACGTCGGGTGTGTACATGACAAGGCCGAAGCGTCAGGAGGTTATCATGATTCGAATCGCTGGACAGCGGATGGCCATGTTGGGTCTGGGCGTTCTTTCGGTGTTGATAGTTGCCGGCGCGGCCGCGGCCGAGTTGAAGGTCGGCGACCCGGCGCCCCCATTTTCGCTTCCGGGGTCGGACGGCAAGACTTACTCGTTGGAAGATTTCAAGGGAAAATCGGCGGTTGTCCTCGCCTGGTTCCCCAGAGCGTTCACTGGTGGCTGCACCAAGGAATGCAAATCACTCGCCGAGCACAGCAAGGCGCTCAATGAGCTCAAGGTCGCCTATTTCACCGCCAGTGTCGACAAGCCCGACGTCAACAAGAAGTTCGCGGAGTCGCTCAAGCTCGATTACCCCATCCTCAGTGATCCCGATCTGAAGGCGGCGCACAGCTTACGGTGTCCTCCGTAAAGACGGCCCTTTCGCCATGCGCTGGACGTTCTATATCGACAAGGAAGGGATTATTCGGGCCATTGATAAAGCCGTCAAAACCGAGCAGGCCGGCCCCGACGTCGCCGCCAAGATCAAAGAACTGGGACTTGAGGCTAAGTGATGGAGGCGGTCGAGGGATGGCCAGCTTTTTCAAGGGATGCTGACCAGCAGGCCGGCTGATCGTGTGGTCTCTGACCTGGCTCAACGGCGGCGCTGGAGCTGAGAATCGGCCCAGCGCTGCTTCAGTGTCCCCAGAATTCGCCAGAAGAGGCGGCTGTGCATCAATCCGGGGACGCGCCGGCATCCTCCGGAGGCGAAGGAGTGCGACTCCGTGTACTCGAGATGGTGGGCAACCTCGTGCAGGAACGTGTCGAACAGCTCTTCCAGGGGCCGCCGGCCCTCGGCACGATCGTGTGAGTAGATTCGGACCAGTCGCCGCGACTTGTAATAGCCCCCCAGCACTCGGGTCGTGGGGCGCGTGTTGATGTCCAGGCGGAAGTGAGTCCGGCAGATGTGGATCCGTTCGAGCCGTTGTCGGAAAAGCAGGCCAACGGCCGAAATCGGAGGCTCGTAGTGGTCGGGCGGCGCGGGTGCGATCGACCGGGGCGCCATTGGTCGCGCCGGGCCGATCAGTTCAATTTCGCTTCGCGGAGCGAGAATATCGCTGTCAGGGCCGTCGGCGCGCCGGTTGTGGTTCGGTTCAGGATGCTCGTCCGTGCGTCGTGGCGGCATGATCGTCACGGCAGGCCTAAGGCTGCCTTGTCTCCTTGACAAGCGTCGGTTGGACTCTGCAAAACTCGGTCAGATCAGGATCAGAGGATCAATATGTGGCTCGGCCACCGCTGATGTCGTAACACTGGCCAGTTGTAAAACTCGCTTCCGAGCTGACCAGGTAATGAACCAGCGCCGCGACTTCGTCGATGGTTCCGGTTCGGCCGAGTGGGATCTTGGATATCATATAGGCGACCGTGGCGGGTGCGACACCGTCAAGGATCGCCGTGCGGATGACGGCCGGCGCGATTGCGTTGACCGTGATGTCCCCCTTTCCGGCCAGCTCCTTGGCGAGCGACTTGGTCATGGCGATAACGGCCGCCTTGGACGCCGAGTAGGGTAAGAGCGTTGGGTTCCCCTCTTTGCCGGCGATCGAAGCGACATTGACGATCCGGCCGTAGCCTCGCGAAAGTAATCGCGAAACCACGGCCTTGCAGAACAAGAACGGTCCGATCACGTTGACCTCGAAGACGTCGCGCACCTCGTCGACGTCGAGGTTCCAGCTCAGATCGGTACGGCCGGTGATCCCGGCATTATTGACCAGGATGGACAGCGGCCCGAGCTTGGCCTCGGTTTGCTCGATGGCCGCCTCAACGTCGATCTGCGAACGGACATCGCCCACGGTATCCAGACCATCGAGCTCATCGGCTACGGCCTTCGCCAGCGCGGGGTCGCGGTCGAAGACAGCAACCCTGGCACCCGCGGCATGGAGCCGGCGGGCGATGCCGGCACCGATTCCCTGGCCGGCCCCTGTCACCAGCGCCACCTGTCCGTGCAGCCCGAAGAACTCCCTCATGGATCTCCCTCACGATGGGTCCGCAAATCCTCGTCTTGCGACCCAGGTCGACACACCTTAACACGTTCTTAGCTGGTTCGCCACACTTGGTAAGTCTTTCGCATTTTTGGAAAATGTTCGAACGAGCGACTGAGTCGATGTGTCTTGCTTAAGCCGGAAATGGAGAAACACCACGCCCGAGTTATGCTACAACTCGAGCGTGGCGTTTCTCTGATCCGAAAGCCCCGCAAAACCTACGCGCCCCTGAGACGGTCGCCATACTCCAGCGCTATCTGATCCCAAGTTCAGTAAACACGATCTTACGAACCCAGTTGATCCATTTCGCGCTGAACCATGACTATTCCGGGGTTCGTGATTCCGGCTCGCCCTGGAGGGCGATGGCCTTCAGAATGCGCTGCGTTACGAGGTTGACGTAAGCCCCCAGGGCGACGAGGCCGAGGCCCAGGGTACAGTAGACGAGCAAGGCGGCCACCAAGAGCAGCCAGTGGAGGCGGTCGCGATAGTCCATCAGGAGCAGGAAAGTGGCCAGCAGCGTCGCCTCGACGATCGCCACGGCGATGATTGCCCACGTGAGATAGCGGCGGCCGCGGTCGACCCTCTCGAGCGCGGCGACTCGGGCGTTGCCCAGGTCGGGCGCATTAGTTCGGTTCATGAGGAACTCCTTAAATTGAGGTTGAGATGAAACCGTCCCATGGCGCTCATTGGGCCGCCGTTCCACGCGCAGCAGGTCCGGCCAGACGGACGCTCTCAAACTTGCGCCGAAGTGTGGCGAGGCCGTAAGCAAGACGCGATTTCACGGTGCCGGGCGGAACGTCGAGGATCGCGGCCACCTCGTCAAGGCTGAGTCCCTCGACATAGTGCAGTATCAGCACGGCCCGGCTGGAGAGTGAGACGGTCGGGATCAGCGACCGGACCCGTTCCGCTAGTTCCGCCAAGTCGATTTCCGGGATGGCGTCCGGTGCCGCCAGCTCGGCGAGTTCTGCCTCGCCCAGCGAGCGCCAGTTGCGCCTTTGTTTCCTGAGTCGACGCATTGCCTCGCGAGAGGCGATCCGGAAGACCCAGGGTCGAAACACCTCCGGCTCGCGCAGCCAGACCAGCTTGCGGCAGATCACGACGAACACGTCCTGGAGGAGGTCTTCGGCCAAATGGCGGTCGGCGACAAGTCCGACCAGATAACCGTAGAGCGGCTGCTGGATCTCGTCCAAGAGCGCCGCCAGCGCCTCGCGGTCGCCCGACTGGGCGAGCAGGACCTGATAGGCTTCTCTTCGTACGCCAGCCATCGTGCCTCCTTTAACACTACAGAGGTGAGAGCGAGGCCGGGTGTTCGAAGGAGCAGGAGAGCGAAAGGGTCCCGAGTTGCTTCATTTCAGCGCGGTTGAGGTATCGTATGCAAGGGACTTCCGTCACCGAAGGCCCGTCTCCGGGCATCACGAAAGCGTCAACTTGAAAATCGGCGGATTCGTCCGCTATAGGACGATCTCCCCCGTTTCGACCGAGCCGAGATGGCCATGCGACGCACTCCAATGATCTGGATAGCCCTCATCGCCGTGGCTTGCGTCCTGGGGATCGGTTCCCGCAGATTCCCCTTTGCCTTGCCGGCGTTCATCGCGGCTTACACCGGTGACACCCTCTGGGCGCTCGTCGCCTTCCTCGGAATCGGATTGTTCCTGCCCAGGGCATCCACCCGGCATGTCGCGCTCCTGGCGATCGTGTTCTCGGTCATGATCGAAGTGAGCCAATTGTACGACGCCCCCTGGATCGCCTCGATCCGCCGGACAACACTGGGTGGGCTCATTCTAGGCTTTGGCTTCCTCTGGAGCGATCTCGCTTGTTACGCCGTGGGCGTCGGGCTCGGCGTGCTGATCGAAGTTGGGTACAGCGACTTCCTTGAGAGACGGGCTTCGCGATGAGGCAACACGCCAATCCACGACAACAAGGATTGAAACGCCAGTTGCTCGAGCCACCGCGCCGCGGCCGTGCGCATGTCGACGCGACCAGACGGTAAGGGAGGCGAGTTCTCTGCTGACCACCGTGACTCGTCCTTGATACACGAGCCTCATCGATCCACAGAACTCGACGATACCATGACGACCAAACTCCCCGACGATCTACGGCAGGCCATCGAGAAGGACGGCGGTAGCCCCGTGCACCTGGTCGATAGCGCCACGAACGTGCACTATGTGCTGATGCGGGCCGAGCAGTACGAGAGTCTCAGTGCCCTGTTCGCCGCGGGGGAGGAGTTCGATGCTCGCGAGCTCTATCCGCTCGCTTGCGCGTCGGGTTGGTATGGCCGCAAGCGCCGCCCTGGTCATTTATTTCCCGCCGGTCGCCTTGCCCATCACAGGAAACGGGCGTGTCGCTCGTCTAAGCCTCGTGAAGCGCAGCGCACTCGGGACCGCGCGCCGAAAGGCGCTCGGCAAAAACGGATTCGTCCACATCTCGCAATGCAGCTTCGAGTTCCGCTTGGGCGCCCGAATAATCGGAAGTTCGAAGAATCGCTCTAACTCTATGCAGATCATCAACTTCCACCTGGGCGCCCGCATAGCCGGCACGTTCGGACACCTTGACGTATCTCTTGAAGCACCATCATATTACGAATGGGCGCCTGCATAACCGGCAAAGTTTAACAACCTAACGTATGTTGAGTATCCACGTCGAGTTACGATTCGGCGCCTGGATAATCGGAGCGGGCGCTACAACCGCGACTTTCAAATGCCTTCGGCTTAGAGCGCCGAACGATTGGATCGCACAACGCCGGCGTGGCAGGGCCACCCCGACCCTTGCCGGCTTGTCCGGCAGATGAAGACGTTCCACAGTTAGACCGCACGCAAGACCCTCAGCGCGTTCCTCCGGCGCCCAAGCGGGCGGCCCACCGGGCCGCCCGCTTGGGCGCGAGTCTGAGGTTGCGTCTGGATCGATCTAGCCAGCGAACTGGTTCACCGGCCGGACAAGCCGGCCGGGGTCCACTCCACTGTATGCAACGCAAACGTCAAGCGCTCTAGGTGACCGGCCGGCCGAAAGTTCCCCAAGGAGAGCGGTGTCGAGGAGACCGGCAATATTAGCCTGATGCGCCGCGTACTCTGCTGAGGTTGACGCACTCACGCAGGCGCGATCGCGGCCGGTCGACAACGCTCGGCGATGCGTATCCAAGTGTATGGTGGACTTGCGACAATCCTCCAGTCAACGCTACTCAATTCCCAGGCCGGCCCCCGATGCTGGGGCTTTGCCTGATCGATCCTGTCGATCGGAGCCATGCCATGACCGCAGCCGCAGATCGCCATCTCCTGTTCGGATTGCTTGCTCTTCAGAACGGCCTGATCAACCAGGGCCAACTGGTCGCCGCCTTCCAGGCCTGGACGCTCGACAAGTCCAGGAGCCTGGCCGACCACCTGGAAGCCCGCGGCGACCTGGACGCCGACGATCGCGCGGCCGTCGAGGCGCTGGTGACTCGGCACCTCAAGCGGCACGGCGGCGACGTGGAGAAGAGCCTGGCCGCTTTGCCGGCCGGCAAGTCGACACGCGAAAGCCTGGCCAAGCTCGGCGACTCCGATATCGAGGGGACGCTCAGCCATGTGGCCACCGCACCCGGTTCGACCGACGCGGACCTCGACCGCACGGCATCCTACGCCGTCGGCGAGTCGACCAGCGACGGACAGCGGTTCCGCATCCTCCGGCCACACGCCCGGGGCGGGCTGGGCGCGGTGTTCGTGGCGCTGGATAGCGAACTGCACCGCGAGGTCGCTCTCAAGCAGATCCTCGACCACCACGCCGACGACGCGACCAGCCGACAGCGATTTCTCATCGAGGCCGAGATCACCGGCGGGCTGGAGCACCCCGGCATCGTCCCGGTCTATGGCCTCGGAACCTACGGCGACGGCCGCCCGTATTACGCCATGCGGTTCATCAAGGGCGACAGCCTCAAGGAGGCCATCGAGCACTTCCACGCCGACGACTCCCTGAAGAACAACCCCGGCCGGCGATCGTTGGAGCTGCGCAAGCTGCTGCGGCGGTTCACCGACGTCTGCAACGCCATCGACTACGCCCACTCCCGAGGCGTTCTGCACCGCGACATCAAGCCGGGAAACATCATCGTCGGCAAGCACGGCGAGACTTTGGTGGTGGACTGGGGACTGGCCAAACCGCTGGGGCGGGTCGAGCCGGGCAGCGATGGCGGCGAGCGGACGCTCGTGCCCAGTTCGGCCAGCGGCAGCGCCGACACGCTGCCTGGCAGTGCCCTGGGCACGCCGGCCTACATGAGCCCTGAGCAGGCCCGGGGCGAGCTCGACCGGCTTGGTCCCCGCTCCGACGTCTACTCGCTCGGCGCCACCCTGTACTGCCTCTTAACCGGCAAGCCGCCATATGCAGGCGACGACATCGGCGAAGTCCTCCGAATGGTCCAGCGGGGTGAATTCGCCCCCCCACGGCAGCTCGACCCGTCGCTGGACAAGGCCCTGGAGGCGGTCTGCTTCAAGGCGATGGCCACCAAGCCCGAGGATCGCTACCCGACGCCCAAGGCCCTGGCCGACGACCTGGAGCGCTGGATGGCCGACGAGCCGGTCTCGGCCTGGTCCGAGCCCTGGACGCGGAAATTGTTGCGCTGGCTGACACGGCACCGCACCGGGGTGACCGGCGCGGCCGCCGCGGTGCTGGCCGGGGTGGTGGGGCTGTCGGCCGTGCTGGCCGTGCAAACGCAGGCCAACGCCCGGTTGTCAGAGTCGCTGACCCGCGAGAAGGCCGCCAAGGCCCAGGTAACCGTCGCCAATGCCGAGCTGAAGGAGGCCAGCGTGGTCATCGAGCGGGCCAACGCGGACCTGGCCGCGTCCAACGACCGAGTCGAGGCCCGTTACAAGATTGCCCTCGAAGCCGTCAAGACCTTCCATACCGGGGTCAGCGAGGACTTCCTGCTCAAGGAGCCGCAGTTCAAGGCATTGCGGAACCGAATGCTGAAGTCGGCGGCTGGGTTCTACGAGAAGCTCGCAGCCCTGCTCGGGAAGGACGCTGACGTGGCATCGCGGCGGGCGCTGGCGGCGGCGCGGTCCGAGATCGCCGAGCTGACCGCGGACGTCGGAGACGATCGCGGCGGCGCTGGCGTCTCTACCGGGAGGTGCTGGCGGCCCGCGAGGCGCTGGCGGCCGAGCCGGGGGCCGACCCGGAAACCAAGGCGGATGTCGGGCGCACCCTGATCGCAATCTCCCGGCGGCTCGGTGAGATCGGCAAGACCGACGATGAAGTTTGCGACCCTCCGCCGGGCTGAGGTGCTGCTGGTCGACGCGGCGCGGTCGTCGCCATCGTCCACGGCAGTACAGGACGCCCTGGCCTCGTGTCGGTTACTCTGGGTCATTTCCCTTTGGAGAAAGGGGAAGCTGGACGAAGCCCTTGTGGCCTACCGGCAGGCTCGGGCTCACTACGAGGCTCGGTAACAGCGAAGCAGGGGCGACGGCTGAGGTGCGGTACAACCTTGCGGGTGTCGATCGGAAATATGGCAATCGTGTTGGATGAAACGGGCAAGCTACCAGAGGCGGCAGGCCGAGTATCGCGCGGCCATGGCAATCAACCAAAAGCTCATCGACGAGTACCCGACCAACGGAAATTACCGTGACAACCAGGCCAGATATCACAACAACTTAGCAAGAGACCTGGCAAGCATGGGACGATCGAAGGAGGCGGAGGCCGAGTATCGTGCGGCCCTAACCCTCTGGCGGGCGCTGGCCGAAGAGTACCCCGCCGTTACCGGATGGCAGAACAACTTGGGGTTCCTCCGGAACAACCTTGGCGATCTGCTGCGAAAAATGGGCCGGTCGAATGAGGCGGAGGCCGAGTTCCGCGCGGCCCAGGCGGTGCTCCGGAAGCTCGCGGACGAGCATCCCGACAATCCGATTTACCGCGAAAACCTAGCCTACACCACGGTCGAGGCTCGCCAGGGCCCTGCTGTCGCTTGGCCGCCCTGCCGAGGCGCGGGACGAGGCCGACCGTGCGGTCGCTCTGTGTCGGGTCATGATCGAAGCCGATCCTCGCTCGGTCAACGCTCGCGGCCGCCTGGGTGAGTCGCTCTTGCGGGCCGGCCAGGCGCGACGAGCCCTGGGCGACCGTGCGGGTGCGGCGGGGAACCTGCGGCAGGCCATCGCGGCCTACGAGTCCATGCCGCTGCGGGAGCCCGAGACCGCATTCTTCGAGGGCTGCTGCCACGCCCAACTCTCCGTCCTGGCCGGCCGAGAGGGCTCGGGCGTGTCGGCCGCGGAGGGCGAGACCGAGGCCACTGCCGCCATCCGATTGCTGCGGGAGGCAGTCCGCTCCGGTTATGACGACGCGACCGATTACCGCACCGAGGCGGCTCTCGACCCGCTCCGCGACCGTCCTGACTTCCGGCTATTGATGATGGACCTGACGTTCCCGAAGGACGCGTTTGCAGCAAGCCGTTAATGGCCCTGTCCCGATCCGTCACGCCCGGCGGATGATCCTGGCCGGGCTTGAAGGCAAACCCGATGTTGGAACCCTCGGAGCGGCCCTGGCCGAAGTGTGGACGGCAAAGCAAAAAGAAACGACAGAAAGCCTACGCCGACTCCGCTCGAAACAGACGAGACTCATCAGCCGTTACAAGGCCGCCCTCGAACGCCTCGGCCAGCCCGGGGCTCGCCTTGTCCTCGCGCAGCCGCTCGCAGGCCCTCAGCACCATCCGTGCGAAAACCTGCTGGCGGGTGGGTCGATTTCAGCGGCCGTAGCGGCGGCGACCCGGCCGATCGACCGCGGAGGCGTCGTCGGGATTGATCCTGACCGGACGGGGATCAAACCGTGGCTGGGGAAGCTCAAGACGCGAACGCCTCGCCCGTGCCGAATCGGGGCGACTCTCGCTCTCGTAGCCGTTCACGGGTGGATGGTGGCAGACGTACAGGATGGCGTCGAGCCGCGAGCATACTACGAAGGTGCGTCGTCCGACGACACCGACGCGCTGGCGATTGTGGCCCTGTTATCCCAAGATCACTTCTCGGAGAAGGCCGACATGGCTGCATGCAGTGCGCTAAATAGCTTCGAAAGAAAGGGCGCCAAATACCCGGGAAGTTAACAGACGAGATTGCGTTCGATCTTTGGTACAATGGAAATGTGGTGGCAGACCGGTCTGGTGAGCCGTTCGGGTAGGGCAAGCATGAGGACGCAACTGCGATGATGTCTTGGACGCCGATGACCATAGGGTGAAGGATGTCCATGAACCCGATGGTCCATGATGCGGAGCGGCTGGGAGATCGCCGTTACGTCGGGACGATGGACCGAAGTCGTGTCTGCAACTTCTGCATCGAGTCGAAGCGATTTGAAGAGAGGCGGCAGACCCACGGGGGTAACTTCTGCGTTATCCTTCGGAGCGTTAACGAGGAGGACGAGGATTATTTCGTGACTCCCTATCAGGTCCTCGCTCCTATACTTGGTGATGGGAACACGATGGGACTCGTCGAAGATGGCGTGCGTAGCGGATGGATCGGGACGATCGCTGACAATACCACCTTTTTCATCGAAGGAGCCCGATTCGATGTTCAGATCGGCTCATGCTAGAATCCGACCTCCTACGCTGGCTGATCGAAGGGAATGACCTATTCTCGTTCACGCGGTACCGAGCAGACGAGGTCGCATGTGGTCGGGACCCGTATAGTCCACCGCCTCTGTAGATGCTGAAGAGTTGATGACATTGCAGGACAGCGATAGGAGCGTCGCCGGACACCGGAATACTGCCAGGCCGGGCCAGGCCGAATTCCGCGAGGCCCTCCGGCAGCGGTATGGCGATCGCTGCATGATCACAGGTTGCTCGTTAGTGGAGATCGTCGAGGCAGCCCACATCGTCCCATACCGCATGAATTCCGACCATCATCCGGCAAACGGCTTGCTCCTGCGAGCCGACCTTCATGCCTTGTTCGATCTGCACCTGTTGGGCATGACCCGCTCTCAAGTGTCAGTCCACCCAGAGGCTAAACAGGCGGGGTATGCCGACCTCGACGGGGTGACGCTCCGAGTTCTCAGCGACCTACGTCCGAGCCGCGACGCCCTGGCAATACGCAGACGTGGTTCCAGGAGCACATGGATGATCATGGCACCTTCGCTAGGTGGTAGATCCGTCTATAAGGTGTTTTGATTCCGATAACCCACTTTATTATGAGACAGCTTTTTTGGCCGGATGTCAAGCAGTCCAGTGCATGCCTGTTTGTGACACAAACGTCCCTTATATGTTGCGGCAACCGGGGGTAGGGGGCATAGCTCGAATTGCTTGCGTGTGAGCGTTAAGCTGTAAGGCTGCCATTACTAGGTGCAATCGTCCCCTGAGAGTCGAGATAACTAATGAGTATCTATTCAGACTTGCTGACTGCGGTCAACGAAGTTGCAGAAGAGTTAACGAACGAGGGTAAACCGCAATTCACTGCTAAAGATGTTTCCCAATGGCTGAAGACAAATCGTGCAGCCGACTGGGCACGTTTCGAGCCCAGTTTCCAGGCCAATTTGTCGGCTCTGTCCAGGGACCCGGACTGCAACATTGAGCGAGTGCCAGGCCGTTTTTCGTTCATCAAATTGCTCACGAAGAGCCTGAAGGTAGTATGGTGACCAACGATGGTGTGCCAGAAGCTACAGCTACGACAATTGTCGCTGAAGATAGAAGCCCTGCGGTAAGCGAGCAGACAAATTCTCAGCCAGAATACAAACTTTATGTAGACTTCTTCGGGACTGGCTCAAATCGCGTGGTTATCAGGCGGCCGTTACCGCTCGGGCAAAAAAGGCGGAAGCCTGGGGCAACCCGGACATTACTGGTTTACGTGTCGAATGAGTTGCCCCTTGGGTCCGTTAGCTTTGAATGTGCGACTATTGAGGCGAAGCTTTCGAGCGCACTCGCTGGCGGTATTGGCTATTCGAGGCCGTTGCACATAAGCGATTTGCACACCGGGCCTATTTCGCGTTTGCCTTTGGGACCGATACCCCTTGGCCTCGATAAAGTGAAAGAAACAGATAAAATGTGCGAGTATGCTGAGAAATATAGAATTGGCATACTAGTGGTATTCATCTCCAAACAGCAATACGATGAACTGACCTTGGGCGATGTCTCGAATCTAATTCTTGACAGCGACGCCGCCCGTATCGAAACACTCTGGCCAGCGTTCTACGAGTCAGTGCAAACGCCTGCATTGAATGAATATGTGACAGAAGTCTTGGAAATTAGTAAGCTCAGCGATCTTCAGCGGTTTGGATTTGAATAATGTGTGCATAAGGAAACACGCATTGACTACGTGGTGGTGTGCGAAGAGGTATCCGAGGAGCCCCTTTAGTTCGCAGTTCCCACTTTATCCGAACTATAACCGACCCAAGAAAAGACGCAAGGAAAAGGTGGGCTGGCCAGGTGACTGTGGTCATGGGTATACTACTCGCATTCAGATGAACAAGTTCCAGCGACTGAGGTGGAAAAGGCGACACACGTGACGATCGGTTTGGTGGAGAACGAGATTCGCCGCTTGCTGTCAACGACCGAACCGGAGGTTGTCTGTATCAGCGGCCGTTGGGGGGTCGGCAAGACGTTTGCCTGGCGGCACTATTCTGGAAGAGGCACGGACCAGAAAGGACGGCATAGCGCTGCCACGATATTCCTATGTATTATTGTTTGGCATCGATTCGCTCGACGATTTTAAATATTCTATTTTTCTGAATACTGTCGATGTCATCTCGGTTGTTGGCGAGCAAGACGCCGAAAACAAAAGGAACAGCCTGCTCGCCAGGGCCAAGGGATGGAGCAAGACGGTGCTGTCTCTCCAGCGTGTCTCGGCGGTGAAAGACAAACTGGGCGACATATCGGCCTTGTGGTTTCCTTCGGTGAAGCAAACCATTGTGTGCATTGATGATATTGAGCGGCACGGGGACAATCTCTCGATCAAGGACGTCCTTGGGCTGGTTTCATATTTGAAGGAGCAGAAGCAGTGCAAAATAATACTGATATTGAATGATGAACAGCTTGACGACGAAGCTAAAGCCGTTCAGGCTCTATTTTGAAAAAGTCATTGATGTGCCACATGAAATTCGCGCCGTCGGCGGAGGAGAGCGTTCGCATTGCCTTAACCACGGCAAGCGAAACGGCCAGGCTGGTCGGTGGGCACTGCGTAGCGCTGGGCATTTCCAATATCCGTGTCATCAAGAAAATCGAACGGCTGATACGGATCGTGGAGCCGGTACTGGCGAAGTATGACGAGAAACTGTTGCGGCAGGCGGTGCAATCGCTCGTGCTCCTGGGCTGGTGCGT
The DNA here is from genome assembly GCA_963779785.1 of uncultured Planctomycetota bacterium. Lineage (GTDB taxonomy): Bacteria > Planctomycetota > Planctomycetia > Isosphaerales > Isosphaeraceae > CAVRFS01. The sequence goes on along the minus strand of CAWAAW010000059.1, from coordinate 69,718 downwards.
TTACGAGCCGGGGGTGGCTCCGCCGGTCGAGATACGTCGAGAAATTCAACGCATACTTGTGAGGATTGCATAAGGATAAGGAGGTTAGCGAGAATGAGGCGGCCTGGAACAGGCTGTTGACGTCGTATAATTTCACGAATCTGGATGAGTTTGATGCGGTGTTGCTGAGCGGCATTCGGGACGGCTATTTCAACAAGGAAAAACTGGAAGACCGGGCGGCCAGGCTCGACAAGGCTACCAAGGATGGTGAGTCCGATGAGTCCTTCAAGGAGGCATGGGAGCTTTACCATGGCTCGTTCGCCAATAATCAGGACGAGGTACTCGATGCTATTGCGGCGTCATTCAAGAAAAACGTGCGTGCTGATCAGCCCAGTCAACTTGAATGGCACGGTCAGTCTGCTCAAGGACTTAGGACGGACCGAGCAAGCGAAGGAGCTGATCGACTTCTACATTGCCAGCCGGGACGGGGTCGCCCTGATCTGTTCGACCTCGCCAACACGCCATTTGGCGGCGAAGTTGCTAGACCCGGACGTAAGAGCCGCCTTCGAGAAGAAGCGAGATGCGGTCAGAGAGCAGCGAGAACCGAAAGAACATTCTGCTGGCCATCGCGGATCGGCGAGGGCTCGTCAGCAAGAGGATGTACGAGTCCTGGCAGCAGTATCAGTCGATGAATACTACAAGCTGTTCACGGAAAACGAGCGGGACGAGATGCAAAGGATGATCTGGACCGCATTGTCATTTGAAAAGGTCGGCTATTCGACCGGCCAGGAAATCGCGAAGCGGGCGAGGGAGGCTTTGAAACGCATCGGCCGGGAATCGGCGATCAACGCGCGGCGGGTGCGGAGATACGGCGTTTGTGTGGATGAGTAATGTCTACGGGGATAGGGGAAGCTGCCGCGGAGGGGAGAGGACCGGCGAACAGCGGTGCGTTTTCGACCCCAGACCACCTCGATCGAGAGGATTTAAAGGCGGCGGCGTGTGCACGGCTCGTGGAAGCCCGATGCTTGTTGGAGGCAGGGCATTACGCCGGGGCAATTCTACTGAGAGCCTGTGAAAAAATTCCCCATTAGCTCAAAAAGTATTGACATATCATGAATAACATGGGACAATGTTTCCATGAGCACACCCAGCGATCGCCACCCGTCGCGTCCTGAACAGGCCCGGCTCTTCGAGACGCCGGCGGATGAGCGCGGGTCCAGGCCACCCGCCGAGCCGCCGGTCCTTTATGGCCGCCCGCGGCTGCGCACCGCCAACCGAGACCAGATCGTCTTCCGAGCCGCCGCGCTCGACGAACTCATCCCCCCGGATCATCCCGCCCGGGTGGTTTGGGATTACACCGATGGTTTGGATCTCAGTTCCTTGTACAACCTGATCAAGTCCGTTGAGGGCAATCCGGGGCGCCCACCCATCGATCCCAAGATCCTCATGGCGCTTTGGCTCTACGCTACCATCGACGGTGTCGGCAGCGCACGTCAACTCGATGAACTCTGCGGCAGCCACAGCGCCTATCAATGGATTTGCGGTGATGTCAGTGTCAACTACCACACCCTGTCCGACTTCCGCACCGCTCATGGCGAACTGCTGGACCAGTTGTTGACTCAAAGCGTTGCGGTGCTGTTGGCCGAGGGATTGGTTGATCTGAACCGGGTCGCGCAGGACGGGATGCGGGTGCGGGCCAACGCAGGCGCCGCGTCGTTTCGCCGCCGACCCACCCTTGAGGAGGCCCTCGCCGAGGCCGAGGCACAAGTCGAGACCTTGCGGGCGGAATTGGAAGAAGACCCCGCAGCCAGCAATCGCCGGCAACAAAAGGCCCGGGAACGCGCCACCCGAGAGCGTGCCCAGCGGATCAAGGGTGCGTTGGATCGACTGCCGGAGTTGGAGGCCAAGAAGAAGCCGGAAGATCGCGAGAAGGCCCGGTGTTCGACCACCGACCCCGAGGCAACGGTGATGAAGATGGCCGACGGCGGCTTTCGCCCGGCGTACAACGTCCAGTTCAGCACGACCACCGACAGCCAGATCATCGTGGGAGTAGACGTGGTGACCACGGGTAGCGATGCCGGTCAGATGGCGCCTATGGTGGAGCAGATCAAGTCGCGGTATGAGGAGACGCCCAAGGAAGTCTTGGTCGATGGCGGCTTCGCCCAACACGATCAGATTGAGGCGGTCAGTGCCGAGGAAGTGGGTTGCACGGTGTACGCGCCGGTGCCGGCACCCAAGGATCCGAAGGTGGATCGGTACGCCCCCAAGCCGGGAGACAGTCCGGCAGTGGCCGCATGGCGAGCCCGCATGGCCAGCGAAGAGGCCAAGGCCATCTACAAGGACCGTGCCGCAACGGCCGAGTGCGTCAATGCGCAGGCGCGGAATCGAGGCTTGTACCAGTTGCGAGTGCGCGGACAGCTCAAGGCCAAGGCGATCGCGCTGTGGCACGCGTTGGCCCATAATATGATGCGCGCGGTGAGTCTGCGTGCTGCGGCGAGGGTGCGCGCTGCTGTGGCCGTCGGAGGCTGAAACGGGGCCGAAACTGGCCCCAAACGGTCTACGCAGGCTGCGCGGACGGCCCCAATGGCGGTGCCAGGCCGTGCTGCGGGTCAGAAACCGAAAATCAGATGACGGATGACGTTTTTGAAGAGGCATCGTGAATTCGAGTGACCCGAAACTTGAACGAACCACGTCGAATTCATTCACGGGCTCTCAGCCATCTGGCCGTTGAGATCGACCTTAAGGTGTACATATGCAGAACCCGTAACCAATCAGGGCTTCAAAAAGCCTATCAGTTGCACGACCCTGCGGAACTGCTTCATGCCGCCGGGCTGTTCGAGATTGCCACGGAGGGGAAGCGTAACCCGCGCGACACCGGAGGATCGGTTACTTACAGCCACGGCGGAATGAAGATCGTTACGCCAAAGGAAAACTGGAAGACCGTTCTGCAAGATCATCAAAAGAAGATCATCGATTTGCGATATGAAAACCCGAGCACGACCACGCAAGCGTTAGCCAAGGCATTCTTTGAAGCCGTCAGCCTTGCGCCGAATGGCGTCATCCCCTGGCTCTGGGCACAGGAAGAGCCGGGAGATGACCGCCAATGGATATGAGCGCGCGGCATAGGCTCGAGGAGAAACCCGGTGTCAGAGAAACCCGGTGTCAGTTCATTTTTCCTTGGGAGGCCGTCCGCGGGGACGGAGGTTCAACTCGATGTTCAATCGCTCGGCCATCTGTTCGGTCCATTCCGGGGCGCCGAACGGTCGGCCGCTCCGGAGGGTCGCGCACGGTCATCAACTCGGCTTCACTTTGCACGGCGCACACCTTGGCCCGCCATCGCCTCCGACGTTCCGCATCGGTCTTTCCCAGTTCCTCCCACTCAGGGATGGGGCTCAGTAAGGGGTCGTCCTGTCCCGAGCCGTGGCAGAGGAAGCTCGACCATCGATACTCGGCGGGGTCGGTCACCATCTTGGCCGAGCGGCTTGGCCTCGATGTACCGCAGGACCACCAGCAGATGCGCGTCATCTTGAATCACGGGGCTCTTGAACCGGCCCTGCCAGACATGACCTGAGGTATGATGCCGCTTGTGATAACGCCAGGTGTAGGCGACCGTGAGTGATTGGAGGATTCGACTGATCGATTGCCCGGCCTCGGGCCGGAGCAGGAGATGAAAGTGATTGGTCATGAGACAATAGCCGAAGAGTCGAAACGGATAGCGTTCCTTGGTCTTGGCCAGGGCCTCGAGAAAGCCGACGCGGTCGGCGTCGTCGCCAAAGACGTCGGCGCGTTTGTTGCCGCGATTGAGGGCGTGGTAGATGAGACCGTTATCGATGGCGCGAGGTAAACGTCCCATCACTCGGAGGGTAACGATCGGAGGATAAACAGTCAAGAAAAATGAACTGACACCGGGTCTTCCCTCGAATGCTGGGCAGGCCGTCAAGAAAAATGAACTGACACCGGGTCTTCCCTGATAGACGAGACCGTCATCGATGGTGCGAGGTGGGCGTCCCAATGGCTCAGAAGATAACGAATCGCTGGGCAGGCCGTCAAGAAAAATGAACTGACACCGGGTCTTCCCTCGAATGCTGGGCAGGCCGTCAAGAAAAATGAACTGACACCAGGTCTTCCCTACGACGTCGAATGTCGCCTGGGTCGCCGCCTGGCGGCCGGCGGGCACCTGGAGTTCGGCGGCATCCAGCGGACTTGGCCATTGGCCTCCTCGGCGGCGCGGTCGGCGTTTAGGGGTTCCGATACCGGCATACCGCCGGACTGCGGCATCTCGGGTATCATCATGTCTTTGCTCAGCGGGCTGGTCCGCTGGGCTTGATTGCTGGACGGCGTCGAAAGCGAGGCGGTGGGAATGACGCCCGAGGGTTTCTTACGCAGGCTACGGGCCTCGAAGGCCGTTAACTGCACCTTCCGCCAAGGCGAGCGAACCGGCCTCATTTCAGCCTGGGCATACGATGGACGATTCGTCCTTACCTGGAGGAATGCCGCGAAGGCGGTCAGTACGATGAACACGCCTACACCCGCGATGAACGGCACGAGTTCGGGTCGGCCGAGGAGGTACTGGCATTCGTCGAGCAGAGTCGGTATCCAGCATCGAAATTCGGTCCCTGAGTCACAACCTAGCGCCGAATCACTCCGCCGCACCGGTGTCAAATAAGGTTTACCCTATCTGGCACCTGCCACTGGCTGTCGACACGGCGGTTTCAGGCTCGGAATTCAGCGGCGGCGGATCATCAAGCCGATCGTCGATCTTGATCCCATTGAGATGGATGAAACGGAGCAAGCAAAACCGCATAATCCGTTCGAGCCCGAGGTACGTTGGAGCTGACGCTACCGCCTTTGCGAACCGGGGGTTATCGCCTACGATGGGTTCGCCAAGTTGCACCTCATTTCACGATTACGTTGTGCGAGTGCGTCCACCTGCTGAAGTTGATCCCAGTGTGGACGTATATGAACTTCGCAGGTCATCGGCGGCCGGCGAAGAGGTTTGCGATCTCATCTTTTCCGAAACGCCCCTAACCCTTCATGTCCCTGAGTACCTGAAGTAATGATGTCTAACCATGGGGGGGAAGGTCAAGGTGTAGGCCCGCTTGATTTGTCGCATGCTGCTCTTTATTCTGTTCACCACCTGCGTTCCATTGTTCATTTCCTCGGTAATTTGCTTGAAGAGTGTCCGTGCATCCTCGTCGTAAAGTGCTTCCTCTGGGTACTCGAAGTAGTTTGAGAGAATTTCCCCACAAGTAACCAAGTCGAGGTAAGCGAATTCAGGTTCGACGTCAAACATTTGTAGCGATCGGACGTAGAACCGACCGGCCGCGAAAAAGAATTTGCAGAAAGTGCTGGTCCAAGCTTCTCGTCCGTGAAGAGCTTGGCGACACGCTGGAACTCTTTCAGATCCAGTGGGATCTCCAGGTCTTTCCTCGGCAGGTAGCTGTTCGGACCCGCATTGTAATCGGGGGAAGGTCGACGCTCCGAGAGATCGGGCACGGAATAGTATCCGTGAGTGATGAGAAAGCCGTGGTAATCGACTCGCTTGCCATCAAGGATGCTCATAATAGCGCAGAATGCGCGTGCCGTAGTCTGAGTAGTTTGGGATTGGGCGTGGCTGCTTTTTAACTTCGCTTTGTTCTTCGACGTTGAGCGTGACGACGAAGAAATTGCGGGAGTAAGGGCTCGCTTGTAAATCTAATAGCGGTGGCGCACCGTCCTGTCCGAACATATTCGGCCAAGCCATAGAAATGGAGATATCTGCCGACTCATATTCGCCCCCCAATCTACTGGTCGTGGAGAGCAGCAAATGGTGTAACGAGGGATTAGGTTTTTCCATGAATAGCAACCCGAAACCAGAAACGCTCTCATTGGTACTAACTGATGGCACAATTCTAAGCAAAAGACGCGACCGGCCGGGAGGGCGGCTCTGGCTATCTATTTCCCCCCTTTGTCGTCTGGCGACTTCGCTCACCACGGCGAGAGCGACAAGCCCCGCTCCAGCTCGACGGCGAACCTCCAGGCGGCCTCGCGGCCGAGCCAGGGCGGCACATCCAGGTGGGCGTCCGCAGGTAGGCGTAGGTCATCTGCCTGCGGACCTCCGCGTCGTTGTCGGTGGCGGCCAGGGCGAAGTTCAGGACGTCGCCAGGCCCGGCAGCCTGGAAGGCCGGCCCGTCCTTGACGTCGATCAGTGCCAGGGGGACCTCGATCTCGACGATGTAGCCATCGGGCGTCCGCCGGGTGGCCGCCTTCCAGTCAGCGTTGGTGAAGTCGGTGGCCGTCGTGAACTTGTGCCCGGCGGCGTCGACGAGGAGGTGGAAGCCCTCCTCGAGCCATAACCAAATGCCTTGCCGTCGCGCCCCCCAGCCCTGGCCGAAATCGCCGACGAGCCGGTCGCCGTCGATGAAGACCTCGACCCCGTCGTTATCGTAGGGCGTCTCCGCGTCCTCCTCCTGCATGAGGACGAACTGGTCGAAAACGGCGGAACGCGAAGAACAGCGACGTGTCGGTGTAGACGACGTACACCGTCAGGCTCAGGTCGGCCGCCGCCTTGCTGTTGGTCGGGTTGTGGCGGACGGTACTCCCATCGGGGGTGTTGAGCTTCGTTTTTGAACGCCGCCAGCGTGTCTTCCCCTGAGCCCACGTGATCGGCGTCCCGGGACCGTAATTATTTGAGCCGAGTTGTAAGTTGGCGATGGGCGCCGTCCGCCGGTAGACGGCCACGAGCGTCGGTCGCTCGGCCCGGCTCGGCACCAGGACCCCCGTGCGGTAGACTTTCAGGCACGAGGGCCGCGAAGGCGACCAGCACCAGCAGGCCCAGGATCGAGACCCGCAGCCGGCGCCGTCGGGCCGGGCACGCTGGGTGGCCTCCTCTCCATTGATGGTCATTTCGCACCTCGCGACGGGGTGGCTTCGGGCCGGAGTTGTACACCACCGACGATCGTAACCCGGGAGCTCTTCCGAAGGAAGTCGGACCTGTCAGTTCCTGGCCCAAACGGAACAACGACACTGGTGGCGAACTCTCCAGGTGGGTCGTTTCGCCGATGCTGGGCAAGGTGAGGCGTCCTGGAATGCGAATCCGGCGTTTCCGTACGCCTGAGACGAATTCGGCAACACGATCCGAGGGTTTACTTTACTCCAAACGGCAGACCGTCAGGCAGAAACCCGTCTTTTCGCTGTCGGATAAGCTTGCATCAATTTGTAAAGCACAACCTCGTTTGCTTGACTCGCCTTCCGCCTGGAGCGGCTTTGGGCGATGTGGCCGGACGATTCGGGCCAACCGAACATAAAGAGCCTTACCGGACGCATCTCGGCCCGTGAGTAGCGCTTCCCCGTCCACCCGGCCGCGGGCCGCTCGGCGGATGATGTATAGGGCGATGCACGGGATGATGAAGAACATCCAAATGCACATCTTGTAGAGGAGAATCCCGCCGAACTGGAACGCGTCAAACTGCTCCGGTGTCAGGCGCCACCAGTGGGCCACCCGATGCAGCAGGCCGCGCGCGAGGAGGTACAGCCCAGCCCAGAGGATGAGGAAGCCATAATTGATGATGGCGCTCCAGAGAAGCATCCCGCGCACCTGCTCGACGGTCATGGTCGATCCCCCTGCAATACTGGCGACGATCGCGACGTGTGCCCCTTACCGGACACCGCGACACGAGAGATTCCGCGAGCCTACCAGGCGCGGGTAGGTGGTCAATGTTCGGCCCGTTCAAATGATAGCCGTATAATGCCGCTATTTCGGGAATCTGTTCCATTGCTACCCACGGGCCTACTTTGCGGCTGATGACACGAATGTTGGGTTTGGGCCTGGAAGCCGACCGGCAGAGATCATCGAACATAAGCGCGCTTATCGGCCGCCGCGGACGTGGCTTGCCGGCCGGCGCGGCGGTTACTATACCGAAGTTCCTGTGTGAACGCTTCATGTTCAGGTCGAAACCGGAGGCCATCGCGGCGGAATTCGGCCTGCCGTCGGTACCGCTGCTGGGGCCGCGGTACAACGTCGCGCCGACCCAAGGCGTGGCGGCGGTGCGGCTCGACTCGGCGACCGGCACGGCGGGGCTCAGGCTCGAGATGGCCCGGTGCTCGCGCCGGAAACCGGGATTCCCCCGCGCGCCCGGCACGGTACGATGCGGCCGGAGGTGGCCTATGCCTTGCGCGCTCTCGCGGAATGCCCGGATGCTGATGGTTCGCTGCCTAGCTGGCGAGGAGATCGAGCTGACTGACCGGGTGATCTTGGCCCGCCGCGAACCGGAGCGTGCCGGGCTGCTGGAGGAGGATTCGACCCGCCCAACGCGCGCGGCACTGCGCCGTCGTCGGGAGTTCTTGCCCCATGATGGCCCGCTGTCGAGGGCCGCTCTCGCCCAGTTCCGCCGCCACGTGGCCGGGGAGCGCGACGTGACCGACGCCAACCGGACGACTTACCGGGAACTGGCGGCGGCGGGGTTGATGGAGGCCGGACACAGCTTCGCGGGGGGAGACGAGTCGATTTATCGGCTGACGAAGGAAGGATTCGAGCGGAAGGCCGAGCTCTTGGCTTGCGCGAAGGAAGCGGGCTGATCAGAAATGGGTCTGCGGCGGCGGCCTGTACCGGATCGGGTAGGGTTGCAAGCCATGAGGATCCGGTTCGTGTACGTCTCGACTCCTCCGCTCGTGCGCCTGCCCGCAGCCTATCACGCCATCGCCCGGCACAGCCGCCGGGCCTCGTCGCTGATCGGCAACTTCGTCCTCGGTGCGGCCTTCAGCGCCGCGGCGTGCGACCCCTCGTGACGGAGCTCCTCGTATTCGTGGGCGATGATCGCGTCGATGCGGTCCCGCAGTCTCATCTTCGGATAAATGCGTCCGCCCTTCTTCCCCTTGAAGAGTTCGGGATTGAGGCCGCCGGAGTCCACGACCTCGCCCGTCGTGTTCGCTCCGCCCTTCTTCTCGCGAGGATCGAAGGCACGCCATCGGCCATCTCCGTCATAATCCGGCTGGCCGATCTGGTTTTTCGGGATGCCGAGATCGCGCATCTGCTTCTGCACGTAACTCTCGCCCACGTCCTCCAGTTCCTGCGCCACGGCGCTGGCGTGGTCGGCGATGTCCTGGGGCCTGCCGGTCAGGCCGCGCGCCGAGGGCGGCAGGCCGATCATTCCCGGCGGCTTCATCGGGTGGTTTCTCGGTCATGGGCCGATGTAGCGGATTCCGCCGCCACGCAACCCCGCCCTCCGGGGCACCTCGAGACTTGGGTCTTGATCCAGGCCGTCAAGCGGCATCGCGGCCGGTTTCCTCCGGACCTCATGTTCCCGCTCTCGGCCAAAGAGTGGTCACGATCATCGATGGATTGTGCTTCAAGATCAGCGATGGGGAGTGTCTCGTCCCGTAGGCGGGCTTTGGAAGTACCGGTGGCCTCTTTCTCTGTGCCGTTGGCGTCGTCGCTGGCAGTTCGGTCGGTGCGACGCCCCCCTCGGAGAAGTTGCTCAGGGATTGGGATTCTCCCATCGACCTTGTTTTCAGCTAGCGAGTTGACACGCGAACGGAGGGCGACGATGACGTGCCTAAAGCGAGGTGGCTTGATCGCGCGCTGGCCATACCGTAGGATACGGGAAACCAATTGGCACCCCCAGTAGGAGGGCTTGAGGCGAGGTCCTCCCTCTCGATCTCTTCGATACCCGAGCGGCGCTCCGGAAGCACCTGGCCGAATGGATGCACCATCTCGAGGCATTGGATCTCGACGACACACAAATCACGCACTCGGGCCTGTGATCCTTGACGGGATTAAAGCACCTTAATCCTTGCCGCTCCGGTCGCCGTCCCGACGTTCGCGGTGCTGACGCACCATGATCGCCAGCACCAAGTAGGTGACGAACAGCAAAATGGCCGCGCCGACGAGGCCATGGATAAAGAACCAGTCGCCCCAGGTTTTCATGGCGAGCGAAGCGAACAGGCCGATGAACACGACCGCGAGCATCAGCTCGACGATAGAGAACTGAAAGTGTCTCATCCACGACGCTCCTCGACTGTTTCCCTTTCGACCGAGCCGAGACCAGCATGCGACCACGACGCACTCCGACTGCTCTGGATAGCCCTCATCGCCGTGGCTTGCGCCCTGGGGATCGGCTCCCGCAGATTCCCCTTGGCCTTGCCGGCGTTCATCGCGGCTTACGCCGGTGACACTCTCTGGGCGCTCGTCGCCTTCCTCGGAATCGGATTGTTCCTGCCCAGGGCATCCACACGGCATGTCGCACTCCTGGCGATCGTATTCTCGGTCATGATCGAAGTGAGCCAATTGTACGACGCCCCCTGGATCGCCTCGATCCGCCGGACGACACTGGGCGGGCTCATTTTAGGCTTTGGCTTCCTCTGGAGCGATCTCGTTTGTTACGCCGTGGGCGTCGGGCTCGGCGTGCTGATTGAAGTCGGGTACAACGACTTCCTCGAGAGACGGGCTTCGCGATGAACGGTATCGAAACATGCCTTTGATTCCCCATCCCCAGGGTCATTGTCTCTTTCTCCCTGGCATCGCCCCCTCGTCCCGCGGCGCCATCTCGGCTCCGAATCTCGAGGTAGCCCATGTCACGCTTCACCGGCCGACGGATTCCCGGCTCTTTCTCGTCAAGAAGCTCACAGGAAGTCGCGGGCATCCCTCCTTTGCCTCGACCAGCTTGTAGGCTTCGGCGAACTCCACGCCGCACTCTGCCCCGCGCCGGCGGTGCATCTGCTCGTGAGCCCGCCAGATTTCTTCGGGCGCCTGGCTCTTGTGCTCGTCGAGCGACCGTTTCTTGACATCTCGAACGGGAGCGATGTCCAGATAAAGCTCCGGCTCGAAGCCGATCGTCTGCGCACCGGTCATGACCTCGAAGAAGTACAAGTTCCAGCCTCCCTGCCGCTGGTAACAGCGCCAGACCAAGGAGCTCACGACGTGATGATTCGGGTGAGTGTCAAGGGGCCAGTGGGTAACCACAATGTCGGGTTTCACCGCGACGAGCCACGACGATACGTCCTTGAGGGTCGCTTCGTCGGCAACCAGCGTCTCGTGGGCGTAGGGGAAGAACTTGGGAACGGCCCCGAGCACCTTGCACGCGGCGGTCGCTTCCTGCCTTGCGGACCTCGGCCTCGGGTCTTCCGAAAAAGCGGCGATCGCCCCGGAAAGTGGTCCCGTAGGCGAGGATGACCTCATGACCTTGACGAGTGAGGCTGGCGACGAGACCACCCGCACCCGACTCCGGGTCATCGGGATGTCCTCCAAATACGACCACACGGAGCTTCCTGCCGGGTCCATCACCAGGCTGCTGGGAAGGAATGGCGAGCATCATCGCGGCGAACAGGACTGTCAAGAATCTCGTCATCGCTGCCTTCTGAACCGACCGCCACGAACCCGCCTCCAATCACTTCGGACCAATCCATTGTTCCGCGTCAAGGGATCTTGGACAGGAGGGGTAGCGATGTGACCACGGCGATGCATCTCGCTCTTGAGTGCGCGATCGATCTGAGCGCGCACGGGATTAAACGATTCGCTGCTCTTGTATCGGTTGATGTATTCGTTATTGGCGACGAACGCGCAGAAGAGTTGTTCGGCCGCTTCCTCGATGAATCGCGGCTTCTCCAGGCCCGCGATGGCGAAGGCTTCGCCCAGTTCAGTAGTGAAGATCACCGCGATCTAGTTTGAGATTGATGGCAAGGTTCAGGGCTCGGCGGCCGATCGTTCGGGCCTCCTCGCCCTTGACGTTGCGGAGAAATGTCGCGGATGCCGTAACGAAAAGTGTTGATGCACTCGGGGTTTTTCCGAAAGTATTCGACCAGGCCCGGATGGCCCAGGAGCGCGTCGAGATCCCGCCTGGCAAGGTCGAACTGGCGGGCATCGTTCGCCTGGAGGGCATGCATCCACAGCCCGAGAATATGATCGGGGTCAAGGATCGAGGATTTTCTCGAATTCGGCCGACGCGAGCTCGAATTCACCAGCTTGGCGAATCGACGAAGCCAGCACGGCTCGGGCATCAAGGTCGTCGGGATCCGCCTCCCTGTGCTTGCCTTCCGCCTCGAGTTCGGCGGTCCAGTCGCCTCGACCGGTTCCGACGTCAAGCGCCGTCGGCATCGTCCAGGTGTTCGGGCGAGTCAGCCGGCCGGGAGAGCCGTTTTCCAAGGGCGGATCCATGGACAGCCTGCTCAAGAGAGAGCGAGGTAGGCGGCCGCTGAGCAGCTCGAAGTGCAGGAGATCCTCTGACAAGCCCTCAGTTCGACCCGAGGCCACGCGAATCCAGGCGCGGCTCCGGAAAAGTTCCGCATAGTCGGGGGCTCCCTCGATCGCCCGATTGCATTCTTTCATGGCTTCGTCGTAGCGACCGAGCTTCATCAGGCAGCCCGCGAGCTGACCACTCAGCACGGGGTGGCGTTCCCGCTGCGCGATGCATGCCGCAAATGGTCAACGGCTTCAGCGAACCGATCCCAGACGCATACAAACCGGCCGCTGCGCGGTAATGTCCCCAGAATGAATTCGGGCGAAGCACCAGCAACTTGCGGTAATGCTCGACCGCGCCGCTCGGCAGCCCGACGCCTGGCCTGGATCAAGGTTTCGTCAGAGCCGGATTCGCGGTCGCACTCGGCCGCGACTCCGAGCAGATATTCGTCGAGCCAAGGGGAGACCGCGGCCGTCGACTTCGCCGATTGAGCCGGGGAGCCGGCCGAGCCCGGGAGCTGGTCAGCGTCGTCTCCAGCTTGACTCGCAGACGGCGGCTGAGCGCCGAGAACGCTTGGAGAGGCGTTGAGGCGCCGACGTGGTCGAGGATCCCGAGTGCCCGCCGCCAGTCGCTCGGCTGAGTTGGGCCGTTCTTCCAGGCCGCGACAATATCGGTAGGTTTGCTCCATCAGCCAAAGCTCGAACTCGTCGCGGTCGGACTTGGGCAGGTGGCTCACGTCGGGACGCTGTCGCCAGTCTTGCGCGCGATCCACACGATCGTCCTTGCCGATCACGCCGTAATCCTCCAAGACCCGGCAGGCGGTCTCCAAGACCTCAGGGTCGCCGGGCTCGAGGAAGCGAGGGATGTCCGGCCGCTGATTGCGGAACGCCCCTGCCCCAGCGTCATCCCAATGCCGGGCCAGTTTGAAAATCGCGAGGTGTTCCTGATCCCACCGACGTCTGGATCACCACCACGGCCGTCGTGGGCAGTCCAACCAGCATCGACAAAATGATGGCGGATAACATCACCATCCGTCGCTGCCGGCGGAGATAGCGCGGAACGGTCTGGCTGCCAGAAGCGCTCCGCGGCGAAAGCCAGCGGCCGGTCGGTGCGCCACCGGTTCAGGTCTTCGGCGAGTTCCCAGGCTCGTCGGTAGCGCTTGGCCGGGTCCGGATCGAGACAGCGCTCCAGGATCGTGCGCAAGTCCGGCCGGGATCAGGCGGCCACCGGCCGACTCGGACTCGCGAATCAGGGCCTGGGCGCTCCGCGCGCGTACGACCGAATAGGCGGTTGCGGCCTTCTTGACGGGGTTGGAGGAAGACGCCGAGTCCAGATCGCCGGCAATCGTGATCGGCTCTGGCGGCGCGCGCGGTGAGCGTTTCCAGCAAAACCATGCCCAGCGCGTAAATATCAGCAAGGTGCGGCCCGCGATCCAGCAGGTCGGAAGCCTGAGTCGGACTCGTATTCGAATGGACGTCGCTGTCGGAGAACGATCGGCCGGAACGCGAACCATCGCCAGTCGGATCGGCCGTCGCGAGTTTCCGCAATCGCTCGGGCGCCATGTAGGCGAGCGTCCCACCCGGGTCATTGTCCGACCAGCTCGAGCCCGCCGGCGACCCATCGCGGGCCAGGTTGAAGTCGAGCAGCATCGGGTTGCCGTCGGCGGAAAGCAAGATATTGGACGGTTTGATGTCGCCGTGGGCCACGTCCCGGCTGAATGCGTGGTCGAGGGCCTCAGCCAGCCGGGCAACGACCCACGCCACCGCGTGGCTGTAACGATAAGCCCGCCAAGATCTCGCGCGCCGGCCGCGTCGGATGAACGGCCGGATACTCGGGAGCGGCGACGCTGTCCAGGTCCGCCAGCAGGTCGCGCCCGGAGACCGGTGGCCGCTCTCGTTGCCGCCCCGCCGCCAGCACCGCGGCGAGTGTCGCACCACCCCAGAACGGCATGCAGATCATTTGATAATCGCCGTCGTCGACCGTGGCGTGTGTGACGATCTCGACGATATTCGCGTGCCGGGCGCGGGCCAGCAGCCAGGGCTCGCGGGTCGGCCGCGTCGACAGTTTCACGACGACCAGGCGGTTCTCCAGATCGGCCTGCTCGGCCAGAAAAACCCGCGCGAAGCTGCCGCGTCCCAGCTCCCGGCGCAGGACGAACGGCCCGATCGCGTCGCCGACCCCCGGCAGCTCGAGAGCCGCGGCGGCGGACTCGACCCAGCCGCCGAGCAATGATGGCGAGCATTCGCCGTGCAGTTGCAAGAGCCGGTCCAGCGCTTCCTTGTGCTGAGGAAATCGGCTGAGGAACGCAGACGGATCCGGCTTGTCGCCGGCCGCCTCGGCCAGGCAGAATTCCCGGTAAATCAGCTCGACGGCTCCTCGGGAATCGACCACGGGCCAGGCGGTCGAGATACTCCTCGACGGCAGGCGCCTCGCCGCGTTCCCAAGCGGCGATGAACTCGTCCAGGACCGTCGGCATCTCCACAGATTGACGCGAATCGAGCTCGGAACCCGGCCCCAACGCCGACATCCCCAAGATGTGAGCCGGTCGCCACCGAATCGTCGCACGCCGGCCCGCGTGCGCCACGTCCGGGATGAGGAAGGATCACCGGCGGCTTGACGAAACGACCGCGACCGAAGGTGTCGAATCGGAGCCGGTCGTGCCGGTCTGCTTGGCCCAGTCGTGTTGTTTTTCCAGCGCGGACCGGAAATCGCGCGCGATCATGCCACGGATCTGGCTCGCGATGGTTGCCAGCCGCGGCATCGCGGTCATTTTTGGCTCTCCATTCGTGCTCGTGCCGCCTCGATAAAGCGACGCACCGTGCGTTCGTTGAACCCGGTCCGTGCGGCGATCTCATCAATGGTCAGCCCCTGGTGGCGTAACCGGATCACCGCGACCTCGCCCGGTCCGCGGCCGGCCGTCAACTGCATCAGACGATCATCGGCCTGGACTGTCTGGCTGGGCGATGGCTCGGGCGACACGACCTCGCGCGGCACCTCGCGGTCACCTCGGCGGATGTAGAGTCGCTCCTCACGCCGCAGATCGCATTTCTCGGTCCTGGTCAGCCGGCGGTGCTGCTCATGCACTTTGTTCCAGACCATCTTTTTGAGGAACGCACGGAGATGGTGGACATTCTCGAATTCCGGTGATTTGGTTCGCAGATCCGAGAAAAAGCTCTGCCAGACCGCCTGAGCGAAATCCGTCGAATCGAATCGAATGCGAAGCTTCTTGGGAAGCTGAGCACGCACCATCATCTGGACTTCCCACTCAAATCGGGACAAGAATACGCGGATCGCCGCTGGGTCTCCCGACTTGGCCCGCGCCATCAGATCGATGAAGTTGTCATCATTGCTCATGGCTACTCCTCTTGTTGGTCGGATCGATTAGCCCGCCTCCACATCCTCTCTCATTTGTCGAACCAGCCTTCTCACCGTTCCTCATTCCAGGAAGCCCAACCGGCCAGGCGCCCATCGCCCAGTCATCGATCACGGCTGACGCGCGGTGTCCCCACCCAATGCCCACTCGGAACCGGGATTTCCACGGCGTCTTGGCCGACTCTCTCACACCCACGCGGGAAAAAGCCGACCGATATTTTAATTAAACCTTTTCAGGAAGCGCGATTCTAGCCCAATACGGAAAATTAGGCGAGAGAAAACCTTCGCTAAGTGATTTATTTGGGTCAGAACGTCTATCTTATCGAAAGTCTTGCGTAACAACTGGCAAGCACTTGCTTGAGTGATGCCTTCGCCTCAACTCATCGAGCACGATGGGAATCGAGCTGGCTCACCGGCGTTATTATTCCATTTCTGGCCGCTATCCATTCATTTAACGCCTTAATTAGCTCGATTGGAAAATCGGAAAATCGGTTGCCCGGTCAACGCGGAGAATTGCAACTCTCAGAGAAGCCCACGCTTTCGAAGGCGGGGACAGACGGCGGAGTCAGGATCGCGCAGTCAACTGGCTAACCAGCTTTGGAGGTCTTGCAGGACGAAGTCTTCAGGAATTGACCGCTTCTCCTCGGTCACCTCCTCATGGACTGAAGTCGCACGGATTGACACAGACGTCATTGGCCGACCCCATTTCACACCAAGATGCGAGGAAGATTCTTCGATGAGCGACACCCGGACGAAGAACAGCGAAGTGCCGAATTCCCTTCAAACCTATCTTCGAGAGATCAAGGACGAAGCGCTGCTGACCGCGGCGGAAGAGTGTACTCTGGCCGAGGCGATCGCCAGAGGCGACCTCGATGCGCGAACACGGATGATTCAAGCCAACCTGAGATTGGTCGTCAAGATCGCCCTCGACTACGTGGGGCGCGGGATGGTCCTTGAGGACCTGATCGGCGAGGGAAACCTTGGCTTGATCCGCGCAGCCGAGGAGTTCGAACCCCGGTTCGGGACAAGGTTTTCCACCTACGCCAGTTACTGGATCAAGCAGTCGATCCGCCACGCTCTGATCAATACGACGTCGACGATCCGCCTGCCCGCCCACATGTTTGGGCTCTTGACCAAGTGGCGACGTGCCGAGCGAACGCTGTACCGCGAGTGGGGCCGCGTGCCGAGCTTCGAGGAGCTATGCTCTTTTCTCGGACTGAGCGAGACCCAGAAGTCCCTGGTGGCCAAGGCGCATCAAGCCCGCCATCTCAAGCTGGAGAGCGGCATTGGCGCGGGAGTTGGGCGTCGGTCTCCCGAGGAGTTCGGGAACCGCTACGAACCGGTCGAGTCGATGATGGAAGCCGAGGAAGACCGGCAAATGTTGCTGCACCGCCTGGAACGCCTCGACCCGCGCGAGCGAACGGTCCTGGCACTCCGCTATGGCCTGGAGGGAGAGCTCCCTTTGACCCTCAAGGAAATCGGCCGCCGATTGGGCGTGACCCGCGAATGGGTGCGCAAGATCGAGCTTCGCGCAGTCAATAGGCTCCATAGCAACGAACACGACGACTCTGGCCTCGGCTTTCCCGGCCGGAGCACAGGGCAATCGATCCGTCGTCCTGGACGCGCCATACCGCCGCACGACCCTTCGGCGGGTGCCCCTCGGGCGAGGAAGTCGTCGCGCACCGCACAGGCCGCCGGAGCGAAGGCTCTATCGCCATCGCCTGCCTAGGAACGGCCCGAATCACGATTCTCGCTTATCGCACGAGTCGAAAGCCGAACTCCCGAACGAGCGAGTGGAGCCGAGTTTCCGTGACCCGCTCGTTCCGCTTCGTTGATGTGCCGATGCACACGGCGGCCTGGAACCGCCGCCGACGAGCCAGTCAACGACTGACTGGAACGTCGACGGATGCCCCCAGAGCACCGGTCGACGCTAACTTTCGAATTCAGGCTAAGCGAGCTCATGCGAGAGAATTCCGCATGGCGGTGAGCCCATATTCGAATCCGTGAAGCTCGCTCTCAAGGCACACAGCTTCCCTTGTCTCAGCCAGTCCCGAGGTGATTCAATAGTGATTCGCCAACAGTGATTGGTCATCGGTCAGGAGATAGTCGAATTGGGGAGCGCGCGATGAGGCGATCGAGACGGCGGCGAGGCCGGACCATCGCAGCCGTGCGGTCAGCGTGCCTCATCCTATCCGTGTCAGCCGGAATGACATGTGGGAACGCGGATTGGTCGGCGCCGCCGCGATTCGACGGCGCCGGCTATGCCGTGCTCGCCCAGGCGTGGCAGAGCGGCCAGGGATATCGAGCCATCGATCACCCCGACCGGCCTCGGCACGCCCATTTCCCACCCGGTTATCCCTTGGTGTTGGCCTTGGCCTGGCAGGTCACCGGCAAGTCCGCGACGGCCGCACATGTCCTGTCCACACTGTTCACGCTGGGGGCCTGCCTGGCGGCCTGGTCCTGGTTTCGACGTCTCATGGCCAGCCCCGCCGCCTTGGTCCTCGGACTGGCGCTTGGCGTCAACTGGCTCTGGGCGAGGACCGGCAGCGCCATCCTCTCCGAGCCGCTGTACATGCTCCTGAGCCAATTGACCATTCTTGCCTTTATTGGAGGCAGGCCGGCGCAACACGATGGGAGCCGGCACAATCAGTCGTCCTGAGTGCGATCTTGGCCGCCTGCCTGCTCACCCGCCATGTCGCCATCGGGCTGGCGCTTGCGGTCTTGCTCGACCTGACCCTTCGCCGGCGATGGTTGGAGGCCATGGCCATCGCGGCGTTGGCGGCAATCCTGGTTTCTCCCTGGCTAGGCTGGATGGCCGTGGTGGGGAGTTGGCGGCGGGACGCAGGCCAGCTTGCTTGTCCAGGGCGACTTGACCCTGGCCCAACGGATCGCGCATCAACTTGTCTTCTACGTGCAACGCATTCCCGACCAGCTCACGGGTCCGTTCGTCGAGGTCGGCACGCTCTATCAACACTCCGCCATCATCGCAAGCATCGCCAACCTCTGGGCCGTGCTGGCGACGGCCGTGATCGTGGGAGGATGGGCCCGCGCACTGCGAACGGCCGCGACGCCGGCTGGCCGGGCTCGTCCCACTCTGCACGCTCGGGATTCTGGTCGTCTGGCCGTACACCGAGGCGGGGCGGTTTCTGATTCCTTTGATTCCAAACTTACTCGTCGGCGCGGTCGAGGGCCTCGCGGGACTGGCTGGCGCCTTCAGAAAACGAATGGCGTGGTTGCCACCACGGCAATCCCGGCTCCGGTTGTGGGCGGCCTGTCTGGTCCTGGCCGCGTCGGTGCCGTATTCCGCCTACATGCTCGGTACGGGCCGCACCCGCGCACTGAAGGCGACCGATCGCGACTTCGACGCGGCCTGCGACTGGATCGCCGCCCACGCCGACCGGCCCGGCCCGATCCTCTCCCGCCACCCGGGCGAAGTCTTCTGGCAGACCGGTCGTCAGTCGCTCGAAGTCCCCGGGCAAAACGGCCCGGCGACGTCAATGCCAACATCGATGCCGATACCGTTGCGATCGAGCGCACGATCGAGACGTACGGGGTGTCCTACCTGCTGATCGACCAGGATCGCTACACCAACGCGCCAACCAGCCCACTGGCTCACTTTGTCGCACTCGCACCCGGATCGCGTTCGCAAGGTCTGGAGCCGCGAGACCGAGCACTCGTCGATCTTGATTTACGAGGTCCAGTCAAGTCGTTGACGGAGCATTCACCGAGCTGTCAGTGGCATCCGCCCGGCTTTCGATCAGTCAGCGCGACCTGCCTTCTGGAATTGCCGTCTTCCACCTCCGTGGCCTTCGAATCGGAGTTTGCCGTAATCTTCGTAGCGGTGGAAGCTCGACTTGGTCAGAGGAGCGCGAGCTCATGAGCGTGGGCTCGGTCCCCTTCGGACCGTAGTCGTAGCGGCAGAGGGCGAATAGCCACTCGTCGCCTGGCTTCGGCTTGCCGCCGGTCATCGCGAACGCCGACCAGGGGATGCGACCCTCGACGGTCCAGCTTTCGTCTTTATCGCCGGGATGGTCGAGGGTTCCTTTCAATGCGACCACCGCTTTGCTTCCCAAGGGGGGAAGCTTGGTCAGATCGCCGAAGTCCGCCCCGCGTTTGGGCCATGCGACCTCGAAGACCAGCTCCCGAGGATTGCCCTGAAACTCGTAATACTCGGGTTTCTGCTCGCTCGGCTTGAAGAACAACTCGAAGACGTCGCCATCCCAGAGGCTGTCATTCCGTCGATCACCGTGGGCGCGAAGCTCGGCGTCGCGCATCGAGGCGGCATAATAGAGGGCCGTGTCGTCCCAGACCAGGTAGGCGATCGTCCCTGGTCTCGGAGTCTGGGTCTTCGTCCAGAACGACGCGAAGTGGTCGATCGGCACCGCCTGTCGCCAGCAAGGGTCGTCGAGCTTGCC
The DNA here is from genome assembly GCA_963779785.1 of uncultured Planctomycetota bacterium. GTDB lineage: Bacteria > Planctomycetota > Planctomycetia > Isosphaerales > Isosphaeraceae > CAVRFS01. Next base: position 49,800 of record CAWAAW010000059.1, on the reverse strand, counting down.
GTCGAGCACGGGAGGCTGGGCGGCCCATTTGCAGGTGGCCTGTCTGGTCACCGGGTCGACCAATTCCGGCGGGAAATCCCTTCCTTTTCGCTCCCGCGCTGTCGCCTGTGCCGCGGCTCAACCGGGTCTTGCCGTGGCTCGGCCGAGAATGCCACGAGCGTTGTCAGGGACAAGCCCAGGAGCACGGACAGAATTGGTCGCGACGTGATCATGGTCGATGAACCTCTTTGTCGACAAAGCCGATCCGCATGGTAATCAGTCACGAGGATAGTCCGCGATCGACACGCATGCAACAGCCCTCTGGCGATCAGTCATGTCAGTGTCGGCGGGGGACAAGGTCGAACCTGTGGCAAGAGGGCGGATTTCTGATCGATCCGGGTATCGGGCGCCCGAAGAGCCAGCGTGCCAGCGAACCCGGCTTCAACTCGGGACGGATCAGCCGGGTGGGCCGATCCAGATCAGCCAGGATCTCCTGGGCAGCCAGGTATCCGCTACGGACCGCCCCTTCCATCGTGGCCGGCCAGCCGGTATCGGTCCAGTCACCCGCCAAGAACAGGCCGTCGATCGGAGTGCGCTGGGGAGGCCGGAGCGCCTCGACGCCCGGCCGGACCGCGAACGTCGCCCCGTGCTCGGTCACGACCCACCACCTTAATAGTTGCGCTGATCGGGCCGCCGGCCAGATCTCGGCCAGCTCGGTCAATACCGCGTCGCGGATCGCGATCTTGTCGAGCGCCAGCAAATCGTAAGAGGCGCTGATGACCAGTTGCAGATACTGGCCCCGCGCCGGTCTGTGACGGCTCGATGGCCGACCGCGCGCGGCTCGACCCTGGATCGCCGTATGGTTGAACACCCACTGGATCAGACGGCCCGGCGTGACCACATGGTCGAACGGACAGACCGGCCTGTCGAACCAGAGATGGATGCCGGTGATCGGCGCGGCTTGCAGCGAGTCGAGCTGGGCGAGAGCCGGAAGCCGTTGGCTCAGGGCGTCGGGAATCAGCCCGCGCACCCGATCGAACGGGACGGCGAGGACGACGAAGTCGGCGGCGAGCGTCTCGCCCGAGCGCAGGACCACACCGAGCGCCGCGTTATCGTCATCGTAATCGATACCGCGGACTCCGGTCGTGAGACGGACCGCGACCTCGTGGTCGCCAAGCCAGCGCTCCAGCCGGGTGCCGTACAGTTCGCCCAGGGGCACGAGTGGAAGCTCGATCTGAAATCCGGTCCGGTTTCGCAAGAAACCGTCGAGAAAGATCTTGCGAGCGTGGCCGACATCCATCTGATCGAGCCGCTCGTTCAAGGCCGAGACCAGCACCGTCGCCCAGAAAAGGTTGATGGCGCGGACGCTCTGGCGGTGTCGCGACAGCCAGTCGGCGAACGACTCGCCCGGCCTGTCGTCGTGTCCCCAGGCCAGGCAGGCCAGGCCATAAGCCACGCGGAGCTTGTCGCGCGCATTCAGGAAGTTGGCACTCCAGGAAGCTGCCGGCCAGATGAAAAGGGGCTGGCCCGAGGCCGGCCCGGAATCTCGAGACTCGCCCTTCGGGACTCAAGAAGACCATCGCCGGCTCACGGCGGAACATCGTATCGATTCCGACCCGCCGGCAGAAGTCAGCCAGGTTGGTACAACAGGCCATACTGACATGCTGGCAGTTGTCGACCAGCTCGCCGGTCACCGGGTCGTTAAAGGAGCTGGCGCGCCCTCCCAGCCTGGGCCGGCTCTCCAGCAGGGTGATCCGCAATCCGCGATCGACCAACCCCGACGCGGCCGCCAGGCCCGCCAGGCCCCCGCCGACAATCACAATATGAGGAGGAGGAGGCTTGTGGGTCGTAGTCATGTCGAGACGGTGTCACGATCGTGGTCAGGAGAAGCGTTTCATTCTTCAAAGACGGTTCCGATTATGACGGAGCACAGCGAAGACGAAAGAGATCGTACACACAGCGCAATGGGCGAAAAACTGCCTGATTGCATTAACTCTATACGCAAATTGGGGTTCCGCATGTTAGGTGATGGCCGACCACGAGCCAGGTCAAATCACTCATCGGGTCTCAAGGGGATCCGCGGTCTCTAGCACAGCCCTGCGGACCGAGAAGCTATCGTCTCCGGAGAAGACCAGGTGTAACGTCTTGCCATCGGCGCTCATCCACTTGGTGGGAAAACTGCTCGTTTCTCCCGGGCCCACGTCCCATGTTTCGGTGAAGTACGCGGTGCTCCATGGTCCCCAAGGCTCCGGGGCGTCATAGATCCCGAATCCGCCGCGAAATCGAGGATCTTCGCCGGGCAGGATCTGGCACCAGAGATATCGTTTCAAGCCCGCGTTGTAGCTGATCCCAGATCGGTAGCACCTGCCCTCGTGAGTGAAGACAGCGACTCGCCGGGCGATGTCACGGCTCCACGCTGGCGAGTTCGCTACGTCACGGCCCGTGAAGAACTCGTATGCGTCCCGGTCCTTGACCCGGTCTCTTGGGACCCGGGCAAGGACCATGCGGTCGGCGGGTCGGTAGGCATTGTCGTTGTCATGGGAATAGACATAGACATAATCGTCCCGGGCGCCGGCGTAGTTCCTGCCGAAGTTAAGGAACGTCGGGCAACCGAAGCTCGTTGTGAGCGTCCATTCGCTCCATGCCCACGTCCTGGCATGGTCCGTCGACCAGGCCAGCCGAGGATTGCCCGCGTTGCGCGTCCACATGTAAAGGATGCCATCGACCATGAGCATGCCGCTGGCCTTTCTGCCGTCCTTGCCATCCCCTTTGTGCTCGCCGCTCGCCGAACGGATGTTGGCGCCGGTGAAGTCGGCCGGGCCCCCTTCGACCCGGGCAAAGCCCAGGCTCAGCTTGTCCGGGACCTTTGGCTCGAAGCCATTGCCATCGCCGTAGGCCGTATAAAGATGGCCGTCGTCGGCCCAGGTGAGCGGCCAGTTATCGCCTCCTTTCGCTTTGCGGACGATGCTCTCTGTCGGCGCCCATTTTAAGTTCTTGATCACCGGGCTAGGAGGATAAGGCGGCCGTGCCGCGCCCGCCAGGTCGATCCGCTCTCGCAGCTCATTACGACCAGCCGGGCGAAGCCCTCGACGCGCTTGCCCCACGCCCCGGATTCATCGCCCCCGGGCAACTGGGATTTCACGGACCCGACGCCCAGCCGCACGGCGACGATATCCAGACTCGGACAGACCAGTACAAAGCTATCGCCGAGGCCGAGTGCCCAGAAGGCGTCGTCCGGCATGTCGCGGAATGTACCTCGACCGTTGCTGCCCCAGTAGAAGGCGTAATAGGGAACGAAGCTGGGCAGGTCGGTGGGCCGGGTTGCGGTGCGGATGAACTCACGAGAAAGGACGCGCCGGCCGTTCCAGTCTCCCTCGCGCAGATAGAGGTATCCGATCCGTGCAAGGGCGCGGTGCGTGATGGTGATGCCGGACGCGAACTCGCGGCTCTGGAGGCCGTTGATCTTTTTAGCACGGTAGGTATTCTCGCGCCATTTCCATTCCGCGGGCGGTACTCCGATCGGGTCCATTACCGTTCGCTTGAACACCGCAGCCAGGTCTTCGTTAAACCTCAGGGTCAACAGTTCGGCCAGCATATTGGAGCCGTCGTTCGAATAGAAGCCGTCAGTTCCAGGACGATAGACCAGCGTCGGGGGCCGGCCGTCGTCGAAGCCCGCGGTCATCGTGGCCAGGTGGCGGATCGTGATCTCGGCGAGCCAGTCCCGGCGGTTGGCGGGCCGTTCGGCACCGATCGCGGGGTAATGCTTCGCCGCCAGGTCGTCGAGCTTGACCAGGCCCGCGTCGACGGCCAATCCCAAGAGAGTCGTCCCCGCAACCCCCTTGGTCGCGGACTTGATGTCGGCCAGTTTCCTCGGGTCGCCCCACTCCTTCACCAGGTAGCCATGCCGGATGACGCAGCCACTTCCACCGCCATGTTTTTCCGCATACGCCGCCGCGGCGTCGAGCGCCGCCCCGGACAGTCCCTGGCTCTCCGGGCTAGCCGTTTCCCACTGCTGACCTGGCCATACGGTGTGACCGGCCGCGCCCCCTCCCTGGCCGGACGGCTGCGCATATACCGTGCCGACGGCTGACAGGATCGCCAGAGGAACGAGGATCACCAATAGCATCGCCAGAGATCTCATATCAGTCGCCCCGGTTACCGCGAAAAAACGGCAGACGCTCAGCCATAACTCGGCCCGATCTAGTGATCCACTAAACGGATAGGAGGATCAAGCGGGAATTGCTCGCAAGTCGTATTCTCCAATACCACTCGCATTTTCGACCAGATTCAGCGCCAAGTCGAGGAGTGAGTTGATGAACCCGGACATCGGAAACACGACGATGACAGGGAAGGCCGATGCCGCCTTCAAGCAAGCGGCGGCATGGTGATCGAACGGGTCCGCCAGACCAGCACGCCGGAAATCCTGTGGGAAAACGGCCGTGTCGTTAGGCGATCGTCGCAGGAACTGATCAGCCATCCAACAATGACACCAGATCGAACACCCGAAAAAAGCACGGAGGATGACAGCGAAAGTGCAGCAGGCCAAGCTTGCAGCGAAATAGCCGCGGGAAAGAATCGAATAGAACTTGCGTCCCTTCTTGGCACTTAAGTTGCTTTGTCCGTTACTCGCCACGGCCGATAACGCGGTTGTTCCATACAGCAACTATGAACGGCAACGAGAACGGGAGGAGAACTGACTTTGCAACCCCGCGTCGGCTGCGCCGGTTGGGCAATCCCCAAGCTGCACGCCGGGCGCTTTCCGGAGGAGGGAAGCCACCTGGCTCGCTATGCACAACGGTTTCCGGCCGTTGAGATCGACTCGTGCTTCTACCGGTCCCACCGGCCTTCGACTTACGCCCGCTGGGCCATCCAAACTCCCGAGGACTTCGAATTCTCGCTCAAGGTTCCCAAAGAGGTCACACATAAGCGCCGCCTGGTCAAGACCGACGAACGGCTCACGCGCTTCCTGGACGAGACGGCTGCGCTGGGAGCCAAGCGAGGCCCGATCCTGGTGCAACTGCCGCCCAGCCTTGCGTTTGACGCCAAGATTACAAACGAGTTCTTCACCGGGTTGAGACGACAATACGACGGCGAAGTGGCTTGCGAGCCCAGGCATATGAGCTGGTTCGCGCCCGAGCCCGAGAGACTGTTGGCGGGCTTCGAAGTGGCTCGGGTTGCGGCCGATCCTGCCGTGGTGCCGCGGGCTGCCGAGCCGGGAGGTTGGAATGGCCTGGTCTACTTCCGACTCCATGGATCGCCGCAGATGTATTACTCGGCATACTCCACCGAGCGCCTCACAAAAGTGGCAAACTCGCTCATCAATGCAGTTGCCACCGCGAACACATGGTGCATTTTCGACAACACAGTGCTCGGGGCCGCAACGGAGGATGCCCTGGCCGTGCTTGAACAGATTGATGTCATGGTACATCATGCACGCGTCCGGGAATAACCTGGTCGTCCGATTGATCAAGCAAGCAGCGCACCCATTGGCGATCGCCAGTAAAAAAGTTTCTTGACTTGATTCCGTTTCAGTGTACATTTGCGACATTGAATCTGGTGGTTTCAACACTTGAGACGGATATAATCATGGCGCCTGATCTGTTCAAGATGTGGGTGTGCAGTATCTGCACTCTCGGATGCGGGCTGATTCTGGGACTCGAAACCCAGGTGAGCGGGGCGATGACCCCGGGCGAAGCCGAGCCGGAAGGGGAGAAAAACCAGGCCGTCGCGGCCGAGCTCGCCAAGCTCCAGGGGACCTGGCAGCTCATCTCGGCGGAAACCAATGGCAAGAAAACGCCTGAAGACCAGGTCAAGCAGATCCGGGTCAAGATCGAGAAAAATCATCACACAGTGACGTTCGGCGACCAGGTGGTGGCCCGCGAGGTGACGTTCACGCTCGACCCAACGACCCAGCCCAAGAGCATCGAGGACACACTTTCCGAAGAGCCGTACAGGGGCAAAAAGATTCGCGGGATTTACCTGCTGGAGGGGGACAGCCTGACCGCGTGCGTGGGTGCGATCGACGCACCACGACCGACCGAGTTCTCCTCGAAGCCCGGCAGTGGCCAGACCCTGCGGCAGTTCCAGCGCGTCAAAACCGTCGCGACCGCCAAACCCGTTGACATCGAAGAAGTAAACGCCAAGGAATACCGGGCCTTCGAGGGGACTTGGCGAATCGTGTCCATTCAAGCCGAGGGAAAGGATATTCCCGCCGAGCGGTTCAAGTCCTCACGGCTCATCTTCAAGGGCCGTGATTTTACGGCGATCAACGATCGTGGCACCACGCCAGGCACTATCTCGGTGGATGCGAGCAAGTCACCCAAGACCATGGACGTGACGATTACCGACGGGCCGGCCAAAGGGGCGATCTTTCGGAACATCTACGAGCTCAAAGGCGACACATACAAACTTTGCGGGAGCACGACCGGCGGCAAGGACCGCCCCAAGGAATTCGACGCCAAACCCGGCAGCGGATACATCGTTCAGGTGCTCGAGCGCGTGAAGAATTAGGCCAACACTTCGTCATACCCGCTTGACCGGGGCTCCGGGCGGTTTCATAATAATCGTGGTCGGCTCGGCTCGATCCGTTCCGCCGAGCCTGACCTCTTACCTGCGCACACCCCGGCCCTACGTCCCAAATCGAGGCGAGACTGTGTCGTTCCGGCGGCGGTTCGATTGGCAGAGAGCGCGAGCCCTGGGGATCGGCATGCTGATTCTCAGCGTGGTTCACGTACCGCTGCCGCAAGCCGACTACCACAACATCCGCCACCACGACCAGCCGGGCGAGATCTGCGTCTACCACGATCATCTCTTGCGCTGGCACCCATCAGCCGACTCCAACGACGACGTCGCTCTTTTCCACTGGCACTGGTTCCTCCCCGTCGTGGAGGTCGGCGATCAACACCAGCGCTCCAATGACGAACACCATCGTCCCGGCTCCGGACCCGCGTTGCACGCACATCTGGGGGATTCGCTGGAGCCGGACTGGCAGAATGAGCCGGAGATTGGCCCCGATCGTTGCGGTCGGCTGCTGGAGAAGCTGGGTTTCGAGCTCTCCGGGCTGAGCTTGGCTGTATCTCTCGGGTCAACTCGCTTTCCTCGGTCCCGACTCCGGGCCTGTCTCCGCCGCAAACCTCGACTCCGCGGATGGGTTGCGCGCTGCGCACTGTGCTTTTCCAGCGCTGGAATTGCTGATAACCCGCCCAACTTCCACCGATCTCCGCCGCACCAGCGGAATCGTGCGCGGTTTCGAGCTCTGCCGTCGACAGCGGCCGGCCCGCATTCCGCACCATTTTGAACAGAACAGCCCATTCCCGGCTGCTGGGAGGCCGCCCGCCACGTCAGTGCGGCCGGCTCACATTCTCGCTTGCCAGCAATTCACGCCATTTGCCGAGTGATCGATCACCAAAGAGCGAACGGGAGGCTTTCTCATGTCAGTCGCGCTTACAAGACATCAGACGGGCAAGGCAGGCGATCGGTAAAGCTTTGCCCTGGGCGGGTATGGGCCTGTGTCTGACGATTCTGATCGGGCATCTCGCCTATGACGTGCTTGGCCGCTCGCATTTGCAAGCGGCCGTCGGAACACCCGAGTCCGGCGCGACGGTGCCGGCGACCGCCCCACCCGCCAGCGCAACCACGGTGAAGTTGACGGATTCGAAATATACCGAAGCCAAAATCACGACCGAGCCGGCGCGATTGGAACGCCTGGTGACCGAGGTTGGGGTCACGGGAATGATCGAGGCCAACTCCAATCGGAAAGTTGAGGTCCGCCCTCGCGCCGCGGGGATCGTGGGCGAGGTCCGCGTCGTGCTGGGGCAGAACGTCAAGAAAGGCGACCTCCTGGTCACGCTGGACAGCCCCGACATCGGCACCGCCCGGCTCAACCTCCGCGCCAAGCAGCGCGAGTTGTCCACCGCGCGATTCGAGGCCAAGTGGAAGTCGGAGATCGCCGCCAACGTCGCCATCTTGATCCCCGAGCTGCAAAAAGCCCTGGAGTTGCGTCGCACGGGGGCATCGGATGACGACACACACGTCGAGGCCCCGACCGTCGAGATCCTCAAGAAGACCGACACCCGGGTGATCGAGAAGCAATTCGCCGACAAACCACTAGGGGCGTATCGCGGCACTCTCTTGCAAGCCTATGCCGAATTCGACATCGCCAGCCACGAGGAGCAAAAGACCGCGAGCTTGCGGAACAGAGACAGTCATGGGCGAGCATCCCGCCGCTGGTGGCCCGGCACACCCGCGAGGGGCTCCAGGCCAAGCTCGAAGCCGCCATCGAACGTGGCTCGCTTCGACGCGGCACAGGAGAAGCGACTGGCCGACCAGGCCGTGCGCCTGGCCGAGTCGGCCGTGATCGACGCGGCCCAGCGGCTGCGGATCCTCGGCGTCTCGGAGAACATCCCCAGCCTGCTGGAGCATGCCGACCAGGCCGACAAGCTGGTCATGGACGAAAATGTGACCTATTACCCCATCGTCGCCCCGTTCGACGGCACGATCATCAAGAGGTCGGCCGTCCTCAGTCAGAAGGCCGACTCCAGCGACGTACTCTTTACCCTGGCTGACCTCCGCTCCGTCTGGGTCACGGCCAACGTGTCCGAGTCGGACGTCGCCAAGCTGCCCAAGATCAAGGACGGGACGATCCGCTTCACCGCCACGGCCTACCCCAAAAAGGATTTCACGGCCCGGCTCCTTTCGGTCGGGGCCGTCGTCGATCCCCAGACTCGGACACTCCCGCTCCTGGCCGAGACCGACAATCCCGGCGACTTGCTCAAACCCAACATGTTTGTGCAAATCCTGCTCGACAGCTCGGCAACCGAGCAGGCCCTGACCGTCCCGGCCAGCGCGGTCATCGAGATCGAGACCGAGAAGTACGTGTTCGTTCCCGCCGACAAGGGACCGGCGAATCGAACCTTTATCCGCCGGCCAGTCGAGACCGGCCGCCAGTTGGGCGATCGCGTCGTGATCAAGTCCGGTTTGACCCCAGACAAGTGAAGTCGTCGCCACCGGCGCGTACTTGCTCAAGAGCGAGCTGATTCTCCAGAACGAGACGGATGAGGAGTAGTCATTGGTCGTTGTCAGTTGTCCGTAGTGAGTTGCTAGATCCTATTTCTTGGCATTCGCAGGCCACTGAGAACGGACGACGGACAACGGCAACTGACACCGGACAACTGACCACTGACAACGGACCACTGACAACTGACAACGGACATCACCATGCTCAACGCCATCATTGAATCGTCGCTCAATAACCGCTTTTTTGTGCTGATGGCCACCCTTCTGATCGGCGGGCTGGGCGTGTATTCGGCGCTCCACTTGCCGATCGACGCGGTGCCCGACTTGACCAACGTGCAGGTCCAGGTGATCACCGAGGCGCCGGCGTTGTCGCCGCTGGAGGTGGACTCGCTGTTGTCGTTTCCGGTCTCGGGGGCGATGAGCGGGCTCCCCGACGTCGAGCAGATCCGGTCGGTTTCCAAGTTCGGCGTTTCGGTGGTGACGATCGTTTTCAAGGAAGGCACGGACATTTACCGGGCGAGGCAGTTGGTGGGGGAGCGGCTGCCCCGCGCGGCCGAGGCGATCCCGACGGGCTACGGGACTCCGATGCTCGGGCCGATCGCCACGGCCCTGGGCGAGGTGTTTCAGTTCCAGGTGAAGGCGACCAAGGAGTCAGGGATCACGCCGATGGAGCTGCGCACGCTCCTCGACTGGTTCATCGCCTACCAGTTGCGCCGCGTCGAGGGCGTGACCGAGATCAACGCCCACGGCGGCGAGATGAAGACCTACCAGGTCGAGCCCGACCCCGACAAGCTGGCGAACTATCGGCTGTCGATGACCGACCTGTTCAATGCGCTGCGGTCCAACAACGCCAATGTCGGCGGGGGATACCTCGTCCACGAAGGGGAGGCACGCTACATCCGGGGCGTGAGCCAGGCGCGAAGCATCGAGGACATCGCGGCGATCGTCATCGACGAGCGCAACGGCGAACCGATCACCGTCGCGCAAAGTGGCCAAGGTCGAGACCGCCCCGATGATCCGGGCCGGACTGGCGACCCGCGACGGCCAGGGGGAGATCGTCACGGGGCTGGTGATGATGCTGATCGGCCAGAACGGCCGCGAGGTCGTCAACCGAGTCAAGGACGAGATCGAACAACTGAAGAAGAGCTTGCCGCCCGGCGTGACGATCGAGCCGCTTGTATGACCGCACGCACCTGATCAACCAGACCTTGAGCACGGTGCTGCACAACCTGACGGCCGGCGGCGTCCTGGTGATGGCGGTCCTGCTGGCGCTCCTGGGAAACTTCCGGGGGGGCTTGATCGTCGCCCTGGCGATCCCCCTGTCGATGCTGTTCGCCGCCAACGTGATGCTGGCGACCGGCATCTCGGCCAGCCTGATGAGCCTGGGTGCGATCGACTTCGGCCTGATCGTCGACTCCAGCGTGATCATGATCGAGAACTGCGTGCGGCGGCTGGCGCACGAAGGGGGCACGCGGTCGAAGCTCGAGATCGTCCGCGACGCGGCCATCGAGGTCCGCAAGCCGACGATGTTCGGCGAGCTGATCATCGCCATCGTCTACCTGCCGATCCTGGCCCTCCAGGGCACCGAAGGCAAGCTGTTCCGCCCCATGGCCCTGACCGTGATCTTCGCGCTGGCGGGCTCGCTCCTCTTGTCGCTGACCTTGATGCCGGTGCTCGCCGCGATGGGATTGAGCGACCGGCCGCGCGAGAAGGAGGTCTGGCTGCTTCGCTGGATCAAGCACCTTTATCAACCGGTGCTCGACGCGTTCATCCGCCACCCGGTGGCCGCCGTGATCCTGGCGATCGGGCTCGTGGGCGCCAGCGTGCCGGTCGCCTTGAACCTGGGGGGCGAGTTCATGCCCAGGCTCAACGAAGGAGACCTCTTGATCGAGGCCGTGCGAATCCCGTCGGCCTCGCTCGAAGGGGCCGTCGAAGCCTCGACCCAGATCGAGAACCTGCTCAAGACAATCCCCGAGGTCCGACTGGTTTACTGCAAGACCGGACGCCCCGAGATCGCCAACGACGTGATGGGCGTGCACCAGACCGACGTCTGGACCATGCTCAAACCCCAGGACGAGTGGCGCCCGGGCCTGACCCGCGACGACTTGATCGAAGAGATCGACAAGCTCTTGAACGAGCATGTTCCGGGCGTGAAGTTCGGCTTCAGCCAGCCGATCGAGATGCGGGTCAACGAGCTGGTCGCCGGTGTCAAGAGCGACGTGGCCGTGCTCATCTACGGGCCGGACCTCAAGGTCCTGCGCAAGCTCTCGCTGGAGGTCGAGCGAGTGCTGGCGAAGATCGACGGGGCACACGACCTCAAGAATCCGACCGCGGGCCGCCTGCCGATGCTGCGGATCAACGTCCGCCGCGATCAACTGGCCCGCTACGGCATCAAGGCGTCCGACGTCCTCGACGCGGTCGCCGCGCTGGGAGGCACGACGGTCGGCACGGTCTTCGAGGAAGACAAGCGGCACCCGCTTCGGGTGCGCCTCCCCGAATCGCTGGCGGAACGATCCCGCCAAGATCGGCTCGATCCGGGTCGTCGATCCCAAGGGACAGCCCGATCCCGCTCAAGGACCTCGCCGACATCGCCGAGGAGGAAGGGCCCAGCGAGGTCGAGCGCGAGAACGTCCAGCACCGCGCGGTCGTCGGGGTCAACGTCCGAGGCCGCGACATCGCCAGCTTCGTCGCCGAGGCCCAGGCCGCCATCGACGCCCAGGTCAAGCTCCCCCACCTCTACCGGCTCCATTGGGGCGGCCAGTTCGAGCACCTCCAGACCGCCTCGAAGCGACTGATGATCGTCGTGCCCGTGGCGATGCTCTTGATCTTCCTGCTCCTCTACAGCACGTTTCACTCGATGCGGCTGGCGTCTCTTGATCTACACGGCCGTGCCGATGGCGGCGACCGGCGGCGTTTTCGCCCTGTTCGTGCGCGGGCTGCCGTTCTCGATCTCGGCCGGCGTCGGCTTCATCGCGCTCTTCGGCGTGGCGGTGCTCAACGGCCTGGTCTGGGTCAGCGCCGTCGAGCATCTGCGTCACGAGGGAGTCGAGCCCCACGAGGCCGCCCGCGAGGCCGCCGTCGTCCGGCTCCGGCCGATCCTCATGACCGCCCTGGTCGCCGGCCTGGGCTTCATCCCCATGGCCATCGCCACCACCCCCGGCGCCGAGATCCAGCGCCCCCTGGCCACCGTCGTCATCGGCGGGCTCATCACCTCGACGCTATTGACCACCCTGGTCTTGCCCTCGGTCTACCCCTGGATCATTGGCAATCCCAGGCCGAATGAATCACAAGTTACCGAAAACCTCAATGGCCTTTCGTGACGCGTCTCACCAGGCTATGATCAATGCTCACTCACTGTGGAGAGTTCGCCCGCGGAAGGCTAAGAGGTGAGAATGGAAAACTTGGACCCGTTTCAGTTCGAGTCGCACTTGAGCCGGATCGAGACCCGCTGGAGCCTGGTCTTCCAGGCCCATGGCGGGGATGACCAGGCTGCGGATTCTCTCCGGCTGCTCATGCTCCGTTATGGTGGCTCGTCCAACGTTACTTGCTGGCCTCGCTCCAAAACGCCGACGACGCCGAGGAATTCAGTGCGAGGATTTCGCGGTTCGGTTCCTCCGCGGTGACTTTAAAAACGCGAACCCGGACAAGGGCCGATTTCGGGACTTCGTCAAGCGGCGCTCTACAATTTGATGATGGATTACCACCGTTCTCGACGCCGAAGGCCCGAACGTGTCCCATTATTGACGATCTTCCTGACGACGAAGGTGCGAACGACTGGGAACGCGACCTCGACCGCGAGTTCATCGCGAGCTGGCGGGATGAGGTATTACACCGCGCCTGGTCGGCGCTGGCACACGACCAGGAAGAGACTGGTCGGCCGTTCCACACGCTCCTGCGGCTCCGTACCGATCACCCGGACTCGAAATCGGCCGAACTGGCGGCCACGTTCTCCAGCACGAACCCCAAGGTCGTGGACGCCACCTGGGTTCGTGTCAATCTTCACCGTCGCGCGCGAGCAGTTCGTGGGTTTCCTGATCAAGGAGGTCGCGGCATCCTTGAAAAATCCAGACCCGGAACAATTGGAGCAGGAACTCTCCGAGCTTGGCCTCTACGAGCACTGCCGAGATACCTTGAAACGAGCGCCGTTTCCAAGATTTATTGACCTGAGATTGCTCGATCTCGACGAAGGATTTACCCCGATGAAGCCGGCGGATTCCGATCGCAACTTATTGTTCGGCATCCTGGCCCTCCAGATGGATTTCATCGATCGCGATGCCCTTGTCGAGGCCATGAACGCCTGGTTGGTGCAAAAGCATCGGCCGCTGGGCGAGATCCTGGAGAGAGCGGGGAATTTGTCACCCGCCGATCGCGGCCTGCTGGAGCCCTTGGTTCGCCGCACATCGAGCAGCACGGCGACGACCCGGCCCAGAGCCTGGCCTCGATCAGCTCCGTGCATTGGATCCGCGCCGCCCTGGAACCTGTGGGGAAAGCCGACCTCGACGTCCAGCAAGCCTCGATCGCCTCGATTCCCACACGAATCGCGCAGGCGACGATCCCGACGCGACCGTCTCCTTATCCACGGACCGACGGCTCGCCCGGACGCGGTTCCGCATTCTCAGGCTTCACGCCCGAGGAGGGCTTGGGCGAAGTCTTCGTCGCCAAGGACGAGGAGCTGGACCGCGAAGTCGCCCTCAAGGAGATCCAGGCGTCGAGCATGCCGACCACCCCGAGAGCCGCATCGCGGTTCCTCCTCGAGGCCGAGATCACCGGCGGCCTGGAGCATCCCGGCATCGTGCCGGTCTACGGCCTGGGCATCTACGACGACGGCCGGCCCTTTTACGCCATGCGATTCATCAAGGGCGACAGCCTCAAGGAGGCCATCGACCGCTTCCACGGCGACCGAGTCGCCGGCCGCGGATGCCGGGCGAGCGGACGCTGGAGCTTCAGAAGCTGCTGCGCCGGTTTCTGGACGTCTGCAACGCGATCGCCTACGCCCACAGCCGGGGCGTGCTGCACCGCGACCTCAAGCCGGGCAACATCATGGTCGGCCAGTACGGCGAGACCCTGGTCGTGGACTGGGGCCTGGCCAAGGTCGTCGGCAACGCGGAAGACCTCGGCCGAGGCGACACTTGCGGCCGCCGTCGGCCAGCGGCTCGAGCGAGACGCTGCCGGGCTCGGCGATCGGCACGCCGCGTTCATGAGCCCCGAGCAGGCCGCCGGCCGGTCTGGACCGGCTCGGCCCGGCCAGCGACGTCTACAGCCTGGGCGCCACGCTCTACTGCCTGCTGACCGGCCAGCGTCCCGTTCGAGGAGCGGGACATCGCGGCCGTCGCTGGAGAAAGTGCGGCAGGGGGAATTCGCTCCGCCGCGGCAGTCAAGCCCGGACGTGCCTCGCGGCCTGGAGGCGATCTGCCTGAAGGCGATGGCGCTGAGCCCGAGGACCGCTATGCCTCCCCGCGCGCCCTGGCCGACGACATGGAGCGCTGGCTGGCCGACGAGCCGGTCTCGGCCTGGCGCGAGCCGTTTTCCGTCCGCGCGCGGCGGTGGATGCGGCGGCACCGGACGCTGGTGACCACGACGGCGGTCGCGTTGCTGGCTGGTACCGTCGGGCTCGCCGTCGTGGCCGCCGTGCAAACACGAGCCAACGATCGGCTGACCAAGGCCAACGCCGCTACCACCATTGCAAAGAACGAGGCGGTAGCGGCGCTGGCCGAGACAACCAAGGCGAAGAAAGCGACCGAAAAGGCACTGGCACAGTCGGAGGCGTCGCGAAAGCAAGCCGAGGCAATCAGCACATTCCTGACCGAGGCGTTCCGCAGCCCCGACCCTAACGTTAGACGGCCGCACAATCAAAGTGGTTGACGTACTCGATGGGGCCGCCGAGAAGCTGGACCAGGAATTCACCGGTTCACTGGAGATCTAAGGGGGCGATGCTGAATGCTTTGGGCGCAGACGTACCGCGGTCTGGGCCTCCACGAGAGAGCAGAGAAGATGCATGTGGAGGCCCACACCGTGTGGGAGTCTGCTCTTGGCCCCGACCATCCCGACACGCTTGCCAGCCAGAACAACCTGGCCCTCGACCTACCTGGACGCCGGCCGCACTGCCGAGGCAATCAAATTGCACGAGACGACGCTCAAGACTCGAGGAGACGAAGCTCGGCCCCGATCACCTTCAGACTCTCACGAGCCGCACTAACCTCGCCATGGCCTATGAGAAAGCCGGACGGATACATGATGCGATCGCGCTAGACGAGGCGACAATCAAGCTGAAGGAGTCAATACTCGGCTTCGACCACCCCAGCACGCTGAGCAGCCGCAACAACCTCGCCGTGGCCTACTACGCCGCGGGCCGCGTCGCCGAGGCGCTTCGCACTTGAGGAGCAGACTCTCAAACTGAAAGAGACGAAGCTTGGGCCCGATCACGTCGAGACACTCAGAAGCCGCGCCAACCTCGCCGCGGCCTACCACGCCACCGGCCGCGCCGCCGATTCAATCTTACTTCTCAAGGCAACTCTCGAGCGAATGGACACAAAGATTGGTTCTGATCACCCCCTCACGCTCAACAACCGCAACAACCTCGCCGCGATTTACCTCGCCGCCGGCCGCGCCGCCGAGGCGGTCGCGATGCACAAGGAGACGCTTAAGCTGCGCGAGGCGAAGCTTGGCCCCAACCATCCCGACACACTCGTGAGTCGCACCAACCTCGCATCGGCCTTCCTTGCCGCCGGTCGCACCGCCGATGCCATCGCTCTGAATAAAGAGACGCTGGGGCTAAAAGAGACGATGCTCGGCCCCGACCACCCCGACACGCTCCAGAGCCGAAACAACCTCGCCGTCGCTTACCTCGCCGCTGGACGCACCGCCGAGGCGATTCGGCTTCATGAGGGCACGCTCAAACTACGCGAGTCGGTACTCGGCTCCGATCACCTCGACACGCTCAAGAGCCGAAACAACCTCGCCGCGGCCTACCACGACGCCGGCCGATCTGCCGAGGCTATTCGGATGCACGAGGAAACCCTCAGGTTGTGTGAGTCCAAGCTCGGCCCCAACCACCCTCTGACCTTCAGTAGCCGCAACAACCTCGCCAACGCCTACAAAGCCGTCGGCCGCGCGACCGAGGCAATTCCACTTCATGAGGGCACGCTCAAGTTGCGGGAGTCGGTGCTCGGTTCCGATCACCCCGACACGCTCAAGAGCCGCAACAACCTCGCCGAAGCCTACGGCGCTTCCGGCCGGACCGCCGAGGCGATGCGGATGCACGAGGAGACGCTCAAGCTAAGTGAATCGAAGCTCGGGACCGACCATCCTTTTACTTGCACAGTTCGAGGCAACCTCGCCCAAACCTACCGCGCCGCCGGCCGTGCCGACGAGGCGATCAAGGTCTTCCGGGCGACGATGCCCGCAATCAGCAAGGCCTTCGGTGCCGGCCACCCGAACACGCTCACCATCACGAGCAACTTTGCCAGTACTTACGAGTCACTTGGCTGCTGGGCCGAAGCCGAGCCCCTGCGGCGCGAGGTGCTGGCACGCCGGCGCGAGGCCGAGAGTACCGACAGCCTCGTCCTGGCTCGCGACATCGACGGGCTCGGGCTAAGCCTTCTGAAGCAATCAAAGTGGTCGGAGTCGAAGCTGGTGCTTCGCGAGAGCCTAGCGATCCGTGAGAAGAAACTCTCCGACGATTGGACACGGTTCAACACCATGAGCCAGCTCGGGGAGGCGCTCATGGGCCAGGGCCAGTACGCCGAGGCAGAACCGCTGATCGTGCAGGGCTACGAGGGGATGAAGCTCCGCAGGGCAAAAATCCCTCCGACCGCCAGGCCTCGGCTGTCCGAAGCGGCGCAACGGGCGGTGGGGCTGTACAAGGCGTGGGGCAAGCCGGAGAAGACCAAGAAATGGTGGAGTAAGCTCAACGAAGAGATGCTTGATCGCGGCTTCCCGGCCTATCCGTTCGCCCATTGATGCGGCCCTCATCACCACCACGGGACAACACAAAACCCGCCGGCTCGGCGCGGGTGATCGCACCGGTCCGGCGGGCCATAAGCTTAGAAGGGCATTCTTCCCAGCGAAACTCCGCGGGCCCCCCGGGCCCGCGGTTTCGAGATTGGCCCTTAATCAACCGTGAGCCGACTCCTTGTGGCCACAGTTGCGGCAAGTGTAGGTGTATCCCCATCCATCGAACGCCCGGCAGTGGCAGCCGGTGCGAAAGCAACGCCCAGGTCCAAAGGCAGAGGACCAACGGTGCTGGTCTTGGTCGACCGTTCCCGCGATCGTAAGTGCTACCGAACTTAGTAGCAAACCCAGAGTGATGGTAAGCATTCCGAGGGTCGTCTTCAGAATCGTCATGTCAAGCTCCTTTTGGATCGGTTCCAGGTTGGCCGTCTCCAGTGCGTCCCCCCTGTCACTTCCACGTACGACGCCGCGCTTTGCTGTTACAGTCGCGACAAGTTTTTTTCGATGGTCATTGCGGGATCGCTGAACCGGTTCCTCGATGAAAAAAGGCTCGGCCGATCACATCGATCGGCCGAGCCATACTCGTGCATTAAGTCATTGAGACGGTCAGGGCAAACTCCCACCGGTTCCCCTCACCTTTCTGAGTTCACTCCGAGGGATCTTTTCGCCGCCTTCCGCCGTCATGAGCAACTCATTCAGATCCTTGATCCTCAATTCACACCCGTATTTTTGGTTGGACCAGTGGATCTTGTCGGTGTAATGCGTTGGCGCGGCCAATGCCTCTTCCGCAACCCGGAGCGAACGCTTGACGCCGTCTAATGCCGTTCGGAGTTCCCCGACGGTGACATAATCCTCCAGCGGTTGGGGCTGAGGGATTCGTTGAAAGTCGATGACAGCACCCACTTGCTCAGGGTCACCGGTATGCGACGTGATCGTGTACTGGATTTGATTCATACCAATAAGACGAATGGTCGCCTTCTCGACGGGTCCCGACGCCCAGTTGATGGTCATCCGTGAATTGCTCAAGGATGCTCTTCCTTGGCCAGAGCCAAAGGGCCGCCCGTCCAGGGTGAACGCGTCTTCCGTGACGGTACCGTCAGGACCGAATGTGTAGCAGGCGAGGAATGCGGGCTGGGTGCCGAACTGGACCCGCCGCCAGGTTCCGATCAAGGACCCCCATTGATTCAAGGTTTGAGCCTTGGCCGTCGGGCAGGAGCTAAGCATGGCCGCCAGAAGAATGGCGGCCATGGTCAAAGGCAGCCCGCGTGAGCCTCGCGTTCCATTCCTTGAGCGTCCCAGTCGTTGCGTTCATGTGGTTTTCCTTTCTCAGTATTAGATATCGATGGCTCTGTTGAACCCGACTTCAGGTACGGACGTACGACCGGGTTGTTTCAACGCGGGGACGAATTTCGCCGCCACTTACATTTCTCCATGACACCGAGGTCCGTCGCCGGAGCGGTTCCTGCGCACTCGCCTCCGGTTTTTTTGAAACACCACGCAGCCAGGCCGTATGTGGAGGAAAGTGGAATTCAGTGGATGCCGATCAAATCGCCTTGACCGAGACGTTCTGATCGATAGGAGGCCTTGTTCCGATGAACCCGCCACATCAGTCTGATTGGCTCAAAACAGCGGCCGAGATCATCCTGCGCACTCGACCGCGACGAAGGGGTGCAAGACGGCGTCGAGTCGATGTCGCGGCTCACCGCGCTTCTCTCGGCTCGAGACGAATCCGAGTTGCGTGTCGTGGTGTTTGGTGAATTCAATCACGGCAAATCGACCCTGATCAACTGCGCTGCTCGGCCGGGAACTGCTCTTGTCGTCCGTAATCCCCACGACCGGTCACATCACGCGCGTCGTCCGCGGAGAAACGGACGAAATTATCGTCCAGTACACGGACGGCCGGTTGGAGATGACCGACCGCGTCATCTGGACGAGCTCAGCTCGCTGGATGCGGAAGGGCAAAGCCGATCTGATATCGATTTGCTAACTGTCATTTCGCCGACCGGGATCGTCGGCCGGGGGCTGTCATTGATCGATACCCCCGGAACCAACGACGACCCGATCCAGACCCGTCGAGCCACACGAGCTCTCCACATGGCGGATGCCGTCATCTGGATGCTCCATGCCGATCACTGCCTTCGCGAGTGTGACAGAGGGTTCGCCGCCGACTGGTTCGAGAACTGCCCTGATGCTCCCGTCCTCCCCGTACTTAACTTCATGAATCTGCTCGACGACGATGAGCGGCAATCCGTTCGAGAACGGGCGGAACAGATCCTCAATGAGCGATTCGGGGAGCTAGTCGGACCTATCCGAAACGTGCTCGGCAAGCCTTATTTTGAG
The DNA here is from genome assembly GCA_963779785.1 of uncultured Planctomycetota bacterium. Lineage (GTDB taxonomy): Bacteria > Planctomycetota > Planctomycetia > Isosphaerales > Isosphaeraceae > CAVRFS01. Next base: position 30,516 of record CAWAAW010000059.1, on the reverse strand, counting down.
ATCAATGCCAAGGGTGTCCTCAACCATCTCACTCGCGGTGGGAAGAATCCCAGAGGCGATTTCGAGTTGCTCAAGTCCGTCCTCTTCGACCTCGCGGGCCCGTACCGGCTGGCTCTGCAAAGCCGCGTTCGTTCTCATCGCCTGCAAGCCGCGATTGCACCGCTGCGAGACCAGAATCGCGACGCGTTGAGGCCGTTGCGAGAGAGTGCCGAGGCAACGAAACGGCTGGCCGAATCCCGTCGCCGCGACTTGCAAACCGAAATCCGTCGATTCGCCGAGAATTCGGCTCGCTCGTGGATTGCTCTGAAGGCTTCGGCGGCCAGGATACTCGATAGGAAACTGCGTCGACTGCTCGGAAAAAAGCTGGCTGGCGCGACGCTCGCGCGCATACGGGCCAACACCGATGACTGGTGCGATCGTAAAATGAGCAGCGCCCTGGCCAAGATCGCCGAAGAGGCCAACGCGGCCATGCGACGACTCTCTGAGGAGTACTCGCTGCCCGGGCAGGACCTGCTCAAGCCAAGGTGGAGAGACGCCGACTTCGATGTGGATTTGCCCAACGCATCCGGCAGCGACGAGTTCTGGAGCTTCCTCGGCTCAACTCCGGCAGCGGACTATCTGAACAAATTGAAGAGGAACCTGCGCGAGGAGTGGGAAGACGAAGCTTCGTCCGTAATGTCGGCACTGCAATCTCGTTGGGACGAGCGTATCAAGTCATTTCAATGTGTTCTGGAGGCACGTGCCAATTGCCAGCCGGCAATAACAATCCCTGATGATTTGATCCGGGTCAAGGCGCTGGAACTGTGCGCGGCGAGGTGCCGTGCTCAATGGAGAGGCCCAGTCGGACTTGCTGGAAGCTACCCGCATCCTCTCGTCACGAATCAACGATGGCGAGCCACTCTCGAGCGAACTGCTCCGGCGCGAGTCGCTCGAAGTTGTGCTCGCTCGGCTCGAGGAAAGTTTCGCGGCCGATTGGAAGGGGGAGACACATGACTGAGCTTACTTGCAACGACTGGGAGTCGATCCGACAACTCGCGCAGCAGGTCGGCATCCATACCGAGCAGGTCGAATGGATGGCCCGAGAGCAGCCGGAGCAACCGATGACGAGCCGCTCGCTTTTGTTTGGCCAGCAAGGGACTTTGGACAGGCTCCTCGCGAACTGGTTCGGGCCGGTCGCGTCTGCCTCATTCAGGGACGCCGGAACGCTTCCCCTCGTTATCGGGCGAGAACCAGAACTGGTTCAGCCTCTCTCGGGGAACTGGCCGACGTTCGCTTCCGATCGGGTCGAACATCGCAACCTGATCGTGTTGGCCGCGAGGGAAACTTTTCCCAACTCAGTCGCGAGCCAGGTCGCCTCCCTGGATTATCTGGATCAAGTTATCATCGCGACGCGGTTTACTCAGCCGCTTCCTCAGTCGGAGCGCCGATTGATCGAGTTGATGAGCACCGCCGCGCCTGTGGGAAAGGCATTGGTCGTCATCGTCCCCGGGGAAGACCCCGAGGATGAGGACCTCGCCAAGGTCCTCCAGTATGCCCATCACAAGATGGAATCGCACGGTTTTTCTGGCGGCCGGTGCGGGCGAATCGGCTTTTGGGCCGCCGACAACCCACGCGCGAGGCTCCATGCCTTCAGTGGGTTGGAAGACTTGCTCGAGCTCGATCCGGACCAGGCGGCCCTCGCACGCCGCGCCATGGTCCGGTCGACCGTCGAGGCGTTGCTCAGGCAAATCAGCGGGCGGGCGAACGCGGGTAGCCTCAATCGTCTCCCTGCCCTGCCGTCCCGGGAACTCGATGAGATCGAGCGCCGCTTCACTGAATTCCTGATCCGTCTGCGGCGCCAAACCGAGGATCGTTTCAGGAGTGATGCGAGCGTCGACGACGACCAGCTCCGTCGTTTCGTCGTTGATCAAGTCCTGGAATGGGGCAGCCATAGAGGTACGGCGGGGATTTGGCTGGAGTATGTCGATAAGGTCCGGCCGGGCACCGAGGCCGGGCTGTTCGAGTGCTTGCCGACGGCGGCAAGCGTCCTGGCGCTCGAGCCCGCGAAACCTCCGCGCACTCCCGCCGCGGCGGCTGCCGTCCCAGCAGTCGGCGATCAGTCACCACTCCAAGCGAATGCCCCGAGAGGAATGACGCCGCGGATTGCTGCCGGCCTCCTGGGAGGACTGGTGCTCTGGGAGATCATCAGCCTGTTCCTTCCCACAGCCTCGCCGGATCGGGAACTCTTGTGCAGCCTATCCCTCATGCTGGGTGCGATCGCCGGCTTCTCTTTGACGGCCTCATCGTTCTGGAGCCGGCGCCGCTACCCGGTACTCCGCGAAAAAGCAAACTTACTCGTTGATCTCTTCTGCCATCTGACCCATGCTGCCGCCCCCTTGAAAGAGATCGTCTTTCAGGGATGGCCGGGGCGGACTGAGCGCCTCGGGCGTGCCCACCGCGACCAGGGCGCCGGCACGATGAGGCAGTCGACGAGATCGACGAGAAGTCCCGAAGAAAACGGTGCTCCGCTCAAGGCTTGCTGCGCCGAGATTCGCAACTTCGCAACGTTCGAGCGGACTCTCCGATCTTGGCTAGGTCAGCACATACGCACAGAACCAATCGATGTAGCCCGGCGTTGCCGTCTGCTGGCGGAACGATTAGGTCTCAAGCCCCCGCTCTGAGGAAGGAGTATCCCGATGGAAGTTTTCGGTGACGGTTTCGCGAGAAATGAGCATGTCTCTCTACAACTGGCCTCCTCACTACGGCGCCTCGCCGCCGCGGTCGATCAGGTCGAGGGGCTGACGGACCTACGGCAGGCGGCCTGCGATGAGGCGGCACGCGTCGAGGCTGGCCGGTTCACGATCGTCGTACTCGGCAGTTTCAACCGCGGTAAATCGACTCTGCTTAACGCCATGCTTGGCAAGGACATCCTGCCCCAGGCAGCCATTCCGAGCACGGCAATCCTGACGTCAATTCAGTTCGATGACGTCCCCAGCGTGACGGTCCACTTCACGGATGGCCGCGCACCGCAGTTGATCACAACCGATGAATTCAAGAGGAAGTACGTCCTTAAGATCGTCGAAAGCAAGATCGAGGCGGAACAGGCGGGCGGTCTCGATAACGCCGAGCGTGCCCGGAGTGATGCAACCGACCGTTTCAGCGAGGTCGACTATGCCGACCTAAAGTATCCGCTCGAACTGTGCCGGCATCGGGTCGAGTTCGTGGACTCGCCCGGATTCGACGACGATGAAATCCGGACCCGGCGCGCTCGCGAATTCCTGGGAAAATCGGCTGCGGTGGTCTATCTGTTGGATGCCACCCAGCCCGCCACGCAAAGCGATATCGACACCTTGCGATGGATCAGCTCGCGGGGCCAAACGAGCGTCTTCTTCGTCATCAATAAGTGGAATCTCCTCAAGCAGATGGTGGATGACGATGACGAGCTGGAGGCGACAGTGGCCCGGTTCCAGCAGAAGTTGACTCCCTTCACGCTGATCAACGGCCGAAACAGGTACGATCAACGGGTCTTCTACGTTAACGCCAGGGGCGCCAAGAAGGCCCGTGAAGCGACACCCGTCGACCGGGAGCGACTCGAGGAGTCGAACGTCCCCGCGTTCGAGACGGCTCTGTCGAAATTCCTCCTCGAAGAGCGGGCACGGGCACGAAACGACGGTGTCCTGGCGAAAGCACGAAACCTGTATACCGAGGTGGACGAGAGCATCCGGCGACGGCTGACTCTCATGGAGAGTACGCTTGCGGACCTGAAGGCCGCCAAGGAAGCCATCGAGCCGAAGTTGAACCAACTGCGTCGACGGCGCGACCATATTTGTGAGTATCTCAATGGCCGCGCAATCTTGGTGCAGGGAAGGTTTGCCGATTCATTGCACCAGCACCTGGGTTCGATCGATTTTGAAAAAGTCGTCCATGAGGACTTCGACCTCTCTGAGATCGAGAATACCTGGATCGCCCTCGAACTCGTCTGGGACAAAATCAAGCAACTCTTCACTATTAATACTGATAAATTCGAGAAGCGAGTGAACCGATCCCTCGAGCCCCAGATTCGTGCCTTGCTCAAGCACGAGTTGAGTGAATGGGAGACCGAGTGCGCCACCATCCAGATGAAGAAGGAAGGTGCGGACCTCGCGATATACTTGCAACAGGAGGCCGAGGAGTACCGCCAGGTGCTCCAGGAGATCGAGGCCCTTCTTGGAGATCACAACCCCAGTCCGATCCCGATCAATGAACTGGTCACGCGCTGGGTGGAGACCAATGTCGCCAGCAAGACGAGAGTTAAGACCCCCGAGCTGGACCCGACGGGTATCACGATCGACCTGGTGCCGATCATCGCCGATTTCGCGGTGCATTCTTTTCACGCAATCCCGGTCGCGGGTTCCATCGTCGCACTGATGCTCCAGTACTGGAGACAGCGGAAGACCGTGAAGGCCTTCAAGTCGCAGATTGTCGCGGAATTGAAAAGGGCCTTTGGAGAGATCCCCAGTCGGAAGCAAGCCAGGGAGATGGAAAAGCAGATCCAAGCCGGCTTCGATGTCTTGAGAGATCAGGTGACAGCCAACATGAATCATCAGATCGCGACGATCGGGTGCGAGCTCGAAGAGGCGATCAAAGAACATGAGGCGGCGGCGTTTAATGCCGATGCGGAACGCAAACAGCTACGACGAAATCCGAAGCAACCTTCGCAACGAATTGCGAGCCATCGAGCAGATCTGCATGGGCACCTGAAGCACTGTGCTGCCCCGCCCTCGTGGGACGATTCAACGTGACGCGCGGCGGGGTACACGAAGCCGAACGTCTGTGCGCGCGACTTGTTGGGCGGCCGCCGCAGGATCGAGCAGCCAGGCAGCTCGGCCCTGGGCGCGACCCTGGCCGAGCTCGGCCACAACCTCCTGGAACACGCGAGATGGTCGGATGCTGAACTGGCGCTCCGCGAGTCCCTGGCGATCCGCGCGAAGGCACAGCCCGACGACTGGGCGCGGTTCAACACCATGAGCCAGCTCGGGGAGGCCGTCCTGGGCCTGGGCCGTTGCGCCGAGGCCGAGCCGCTGATCGTCGAAGGCTATAAAGAGATGAGGCTCCGCCAGGCCAGGATCCCCGCGGCGAGCAGGCCCCGCCTGGCCGAGGCGGCCGGGCGCGTGGTGCGGCTCTACGCGTCCTGGGGCCAGTCGGCGAAGGCCGAGGAATGGCGGCGGAAGGTTGGCGAAGACCTGCTCGATCGCGGCTTCCCGGCCGATCCATTCGCCTATTAACGCGGCTTCAGCCGTAGCCACCGTCCCCATCGACGTCATCGAAGTCATCGTCGTTTATCGCTTCTCATGCAAATCAATGACCGCGGAAGCGGGAGATCCGCGGCATGGAACAAGTTCCGCAAGAAGGGATCCGAGCTGGAGCGTTGGATCACCCAGTCACAAGTGATCGTCGCGTGACTTGAATGACAGTGAACGGATCCCGATCAGCCTCCGGCGCCTTTCGGGTTAGATTGAACTTCCGGCGATGGCTCGCGTCGCGGGAGAATCTCTGTGATCGGGCAGCGGAAACCGGGAATGACGTCCTCGCCCGAGAGCTCATCATTCTCATGTAACTCGCTAACGGAACCGTTGGCGCGGTGGACCCTCACGTTGCGCGACTTGGCGTTGATCACCCAAACCAAAGGCACATTCACTTTCCGATAGTCGTCCAGCTTTTCTTCCAGATCATAGACGGTGTCGCCTGGCGAAACGACTTCGACCACCAGGTCGGGAACGATCTTGGCCCAACCCTTTGGCAACACTCCGCCAGGGAATCGACCGTACTTGACGACCGAGACGTCTGGCTTGCGGACAAGGCTTGGATCGTGGGGGAAGCACTGGTAACCGGCGTCGGGCATCAATACCCATCCAAGTTCTATGCTTTTTTTCGCAATACGAGTTGAGCCGAGAGAAGACCTGACCTCCTACCCAACTGGATTCGATCCCTACTTTTCGCTCAACCAGTTGACCGCCGACCAACTCGTAGCTCTTGCCGTCGGGCATGGCGAGCAGGTCTTCAGGCGAGTATTGGGTATTGGTCGCAACCGCTGTACTCATCGCCGGGCTCCAATCGATCATGCGAGAGATCCCTCAACTAACCGCATTGTACCAAATCGATCTATTCAGGATCGATCTCAACACGACGTCCCGCGCTTTTGTTGGGGAACTTGAGCCGGAGCGTCTTGCTCGAAGGTTCCCAGCTCGTGGCAGTGTCGGGAAGAGGCTGGCGGTCGACCATCACGGACTTCGGACTGTTGAGGAGGCGTAGACAGACGACAGCTTCGATGCCGTCGGGACCTTCGGCGTGGAACGAGCACCGGCCTTCCGCTTCGGTCTTGATGGCGAGGACTTTGCAGGCTGAGGCGAGGACGAGTGGGCCGGGGCCGGTGATCTTGTCGAGGTCGAGGAGCAAGCGACGGCTGGCGGGCTTCAGGGTCACAACTTCGACCGTCGGCAGGGTGGCGTCGAAGAGGTCGAGGAAGCGGCCTTTCAGGACGGCGTCCGGGCCGCCGATCGACTCGTCGAGGCCAGCGGCGACGACGTAGGGTCCGCGGCGGAGCGTGAGGTGGTTCGTCTCGGTGTAGGCCAAGCCGGCCGACCCGCAGGCACGTTTGACAAGCGCGAGGAGAAGCTCGGCGCCATCGGTCCGGTAGGTAAGCGATGCGGGGCCCGCGGTGTCGTAGACGACAGACCCCTTACCGACCTTGTGCAGCCCGGGGGCGGCGTCGGCCGGGAGGCCCAGGCGCTCGAACAGGTGCTCGCGTGGGGCCTTGTATGTTTTGGCCGCCCTGGGATCGTTCCACCAGGCGCGGACGGCGTTGAACGGGTCCGAGTCGTCGCCGAGGAAGACGAGGGCGCCGCCCTGCTTGACCCAGTCGGCAAGGGCGTCGTGGACCTCGGCGGTCATCGGCTTCATCCCCTCGTAGGTCATCAGGAGCACCTTCTGCCGGGCGAGCGCGCCGGGGATCGTCGCGTTCTCGAGCTGGACGGGCTCGGCGGGGATGCCGTGCTTGAGGAGCGGCAGCGCCAGGCCGTAGAACGAGCCCAGGTGCTGGTCCGAGGGGTTCGGCTGGCCGCGATGGAACATCATCGTGTCGGAGACGACGACGCCGATCCCGCGCGTGCCGCAGTCCCAGGCGATCTCCTTCTGGTCCATGTCGTTGAGGGTGTTGATGACCGTCATCAGCTCCGTGCCGTAGGCCGGAGGGATCGGCACCCGCTCGACCCGCTCGCCGCGCTTCCGAAGCGTGCGGTCGACGGTCGGGTAGCGGCCGTGGAAGATCCGCTCGGGCCAGGGCATGACCTCGTAGCGCCAGACCTGCGGCCAGAGCAGCGAGGCGGTGAGGGTGCTTTCCCAGTTGGTCTTGTAGTCTTCCCAGGAGTGGTTGGGGTCGTCCTCGATCGGGTCGTTGAGGAACCAGACGGTCCCGCCGCTGGCCTGCACGACGTTCATCATGGCGCCGTACTCGAAGAACGCGGCCTCGAACGTCCGCTCCTTCGTCTTGCCCTGATAGACGTTGGGCGTCCGCGCTGTGCCGGTCCAGACCTGAGCGATGAAGCCGTCGGCGCCGACCTTAATCAGGCTCGACTCCGGGCTGACGATCTGCCAGTGGGCATAGTTGATCAGGCTGTGCGTCGGGACGTAGCACTTGACCTTGCGACCGGTGCGGACGTTCTCGGACTTGACGAAGTCGAACACCTGCTTGAGCGCCCGGCCGTAGAGGAAGTACTTGAGTTGCGAGGCGCGGTACTGGGCGTCGGGCGACGAGTGAGGAGCGACCCAGTCCTCGCCGAAATGCGCCTTCCACTCGCGCTTGAACCCCTCGGAGTAGCCGCCGCGGACCCAGAACTCGGGCTCCTCCAAGTGGATCGCCTCCGCGCCGGCGTCCATCGCGCGCTTGACGCCTTGGCAGAGGAACTTGCCGTAGTTCTCGCCGGGCGACATGTAATAAACGTCGCCGCCGTGCGAGATCACGTTGCCATAGCGGTCGGTCTGGGCCTCGTCGACGTGCCGGACGCCATCGAATTGGCCGTAGAGGTAGTCCTGGTACTGGCCCCAGGAGACGCCGGTCATGAGGTGGACGACATACCCCTGGGCCTTCCACTGGGCGATCCGTGCGGGGAGGCTGGCGTTGATGCCGTAGCACACGGCGACGTCGGACCGAAGCTGGATCTTTCCGTCCCACCTGGCATTGGTCTGGAAGCAGGTCCGTTCGAGCCGCTGGCCCGGGTCGGCGGGTCGGGACGAGGGATCCTCGGCGCGGCACAAACCGGGCACGATGGCGAGCGTCAGGGCCGTCGCGATCAGGCATCGAGTTCGACGTTCGTGGGACATCGGGGCGTCTCCGTATCATGGGCCGGCGCGGAAACGACCATCCGCCCCGCGCCTTGATTCACAGTTCTATGGTGGCATGGACGGGCGGTTTCCGCAAATCCCACCCGTCCCCCAACATTTGATCGTCTCGACGGATCCCTTCCACCTCGGGCCACGGCACACCCACTCGTGGCGATCGCTTGATCGAGATCCCCCGCAGATAGCCCTTCCTGCCATTCTGCGTCGGAAGAATATCGGTCCCGACGTCTCGCGTTTGACGCATTCTTTTCTTATCCGGGCACACGGCTGGCGGATGAGCTCGCCTGGGACGTCTGGGGCTTTTGGCCTGACAAAAAGGGCATGACTCTCATCCGGAAGAGAGACCTTGCGCACAGATGCGCCATGCCCTGGTGATTCTCCTCGAACAGGAGCCATTCCATGCCGGCCACATCTCGATTTCGAATGCGGAATGGATTGAGTGCGATCATCGCCGGAGCGTTGATCTCATCGGGTCTCGTCGTTCCGCTTTACCTTCGGGCCCAAGAGCCAGGCGAGGCAAGCAAAAACTCTTCCCGGGTCGTAAGTAAGGCGAGCGAACGTCCCGTCGGCGGGCAGGACATTCACGCGCTGCGAGCACGTTGGCGAGCTCAACAAATCCATGCGAGGAAGGCCGACGCGGAGTACCAGAGCGCCAGGCTGACCCGTGAGATCGCCGAGATCACCCTGCTTGAATTCGTGGAAGCCACCTACCCGGCGGACCTTGCCACGGCTGACGGCGAGATCAAGCTGGCCGAGTCCGATCTGGTGCGGGCCGGAGACCGCTCCGAATGGGCCAGGAGGATGTTCGACAAGCGTTTACTCAAGAGTGCTCAGAAGATCTCGGAACAACTTAACATCAAGAAGGCAGAGTTCGCCCTGGAGCAAGCGCGAAATAAGAAAGAGATCTTGATCAGTTACACCAAGCCCAAGCGGATCAAGGAGCTCGAGAGCGAAGTTGAAAAGGCCCGCTCGGTCGAGCTGGCCAAGAAACCGATCTGGGATCAAGAGAAAGCCAAAGAGGCCGAGCTCGAACGCCAAATCGGCCAATCGGAACCCAAACCCATCGTCATCGACACGGAGCGGTTTCTCAAGGGTGAAAAGGATGCTTACCTTATCATCGATGGCGGCCAGGCCCAAGTCGTCAAAGTGAAACCGAAAGCCGTCGGCGAACGTTCGGCCCTCCCTGACAATGAGCCAACGCCCAAGAGTGCGGTCGACGTTCACTGTCTCGTCGAAGGCAGCACGACCGTCATCAAGATGGTTCCCTACGGATCGACGGTCAAAAAGGGGCAACTCATTTGCGAGCTCGACTCGGCCGCGTTGAGAGACCGTCTAACGAACCAACAGATCAACGAATTGTCCGCGCTGGCGAATTATGAGAACGCCAGATTGACACGCGAGGTCGCCGAAGTGGCCGTCACCGAATATGTCGAAGGCCTCTCTGTCGACGAGCTCGCTGAACACGAGATGGATATCAAGAACGCCGAGGTCGAGCTTGCCCTGGCCGAGGATCAACTCGCCGCGCTCAATGCCGAAAAGGCGGATAGCAAAAAGGTGGTAACCGCCGAGCTGGCATTGAAGAAATTCCGGTTCAGACTGGAACGCGCTCATTCACGGCGTAAGACCCTCGTCAATTTCACCAGGCCAAAGCGAATCAAGGAGCTCCAATCGGATGTTGCGAAAGCCCGCTCCAACGAGCTGGCCAAGAAAGCGATCTGGGAATTGGAAGCCGCGAAGGCGAAGAAGCTGAAGCGCCAGATCGAGGCTTGTACGATCAGGGCTCCCAGCGACGGCATGCTGGTCCGAGTCACGCGTGACGTCGAGCCGGGTGCTCCCACCGCCAATCAACCGCGAATCGAGGAAGGCTCGGCGGTACGCGAACGCCAGCTCTTGTTCCGCATCTTGCCGCCAGCAGCCGGAAAAGACGATTAATCAGCGCCTCACCGGCACGCTACTTTTGTTGGGCCAGGATTGGCGGTTTTCGGGAATGCCAATCGGTGGCCGCTTCGTAAGCCGCGGCGACGCGGAAGAGCGTGGCCTCGTCGAACGGACGTCCCACGAGCTGGAGGCCGACCGGCAGGCCATCCCCGGTGAATCCGCAGGGAATCGAGATCGCCGGCTGGCCGGTCAGGTTGAAAGGGAGGGTCAGGTCGAGGAAGGCCCGAACCAGGGGGACCTCCTTGCCGCCCAACTGGGTCGAGGTCGCGCCGATCTTGGGCGCGGCGATCGGACTGGTCGGCGTGACCAGAACGTCGAACGACCGCCAGAGTGCCCGATAGGCCGCGATGGTCTTGCGGCGAGCCTGCTGGCCGGCCAGGTATTGCGTCGCGGTCAAGAAAAGGCCGGATTGCAAGAGCGGCCGGACCTCATCGGACAGCTCGGCCGCACCGGGTGCGGATCAGCTCCTCGTGGGCGGCCGCCGCTTCGCTGAAAATGATCGCCCGGTGCGCGCCGATCACCGGGTCGAGCGGCGGGAAGCCGACGTCGACCATCGTCGCCCCGGCTTGCTTCAGCACCCCGAGCGCATCTTGAAAGGCCGCCCCCACGCCCGGCTCCATCATGGTCAGGAACTGGTTGTGCGGCAGCCCCAGCCGGATCCCGTTCAGGCCACCGGCGAGCGCGCCCACGTAGTCGGGAACGGCTCCGCGACGGGTGGTCGGGTCCTTGGGGTCGTACCCGGCCATGACCTGCAACAAGGCCGCCGCGTCGCCCACCGTGCGCGACATCGGGCCGACGGTGTCCATCGACCAGGAAAGCGGAATTCCACCAAATCGGCTGACGCGGCCATACGTGACCTTGACGCCGACCACGCCGCAGAGCGCCGCCGGCTGCCGGTTCGAGCCGCCGGTGTCGCCACCGACAGCCGCCAGTGCCATGCCCGTGGCCAGCGCGACCGCGTTGCCGCCGCTGCTGCCGCCGGGTATGCGCGAGAGATCCCAGGGGTTGTGGCAATCGCCGTAGTGCGGGTTCCGGCTGGTGAAACCGTAGGCCATTTCGTGCATCAACGACTTGCCGACCAGCACACAGCCAGCCGCCTTGAGCCGGGCCACCGCCGTGGCGTCCTCGGTCGGCACGAAGTTGGCGAACACCTTCGTGCCCCCCGTCGTCCGCACCCCCTTGGTCCAGAAGCTGTCCTTGATCGCCAGCGGTACGCCCGCCAGCGGCAAGTCTTTTCCCTCCCCGGCGGCAACCTTGCGATCAACCTGCTCGGCCGCGGCCAGCGCCTCCTCACGCGTCACCGTGATGAAAGCGCGGAGCGAGCCGTTGAGCTGTTCGATCCGCTCCAGGGCCGCCTGAGTCACCGCGACCGCGGTCAGCTCCCGGCGGCGCACCGACTCGGCAATCTTGCGGGCCGTCAACGTGGTGAGGTCAATCATCGTGGCCACTCCTCCACGGTGATGCTCACCTCGGGCTCGGCGCCGGCACGGTCGCCGGCGCGATCCGGCCGATCTCATCGAGAAGTGAATTGAGCAACGACCGCAGCGCCTCAACCTCGGCCGGCGAGACCGCGATCCTCACTTCTTCGCTCGCCATGCGGCGAATCGTTTCGGCTTCAATAGCCGGATCGGCCATGGGTTCGATCCTTGTCTTGGGGAAAGCGTCAGCCAACGACAAGGACATAATCTGCACGAAACGCCGCGCCAAGGCAACCAAAAAAAGGATGACCGAGCTAATGTCCCTCTCGTGGCGGGGAGGCGACCCTTCATGAGACGCGAGCGGCGCTTCCGTCGCGAGGGAACTTTCCGCTTCGCCGCGACGGAAGCTCCAGGTGAGTCTATGTCACTATTGATGATGCTGAACACCGATTCAAGCGTTCGCTCACGACTCATCGGTTCTGACTCATCCTTCAATTCTTCTCTACTTCTTACGCGAGCGGAGACTTTTGGAAGCAACCCAAGCTCCGAAACTGCCCAGGACCATGAGGACGATCGACGACGGTTCGGGAACGCTGGCCGTCGAGAGAAACGCTTGATTCGTCTCATTCGGTGGGCTGATTCCGAAAGCCGAAGTCACGACGCTGGTATTGCCGATCGTCGACCAACCGGTGAAGTCTCCCGTACCGAATGATCCGTTAACGATGGTTCCCGAAGTCAGCGAGATGTCACCGAGCAGCAGGCCCGAGCTGAACTGATCGGTCGTCACGTCAACGACCCCAATGCCCCAGGAGTACGTCCCCGGCGCCAGGTTCACAGAGAAGGTCTGGTAGCCGGTCTGGTATAAGAAGCCCGTCTGGGATGGTGCCGCCGTCAAGTTTGAAAAATTATCAGCGAAATCGGTCAGCGACGACTGCGTCGTGAAGGCGAACGGATCCAATGCGGCGAGTGGGTTGCTGGCCGGCGACGGGGAGTTGGTCAGGAAGTCGTAGCTGAAGGCGAGCGTGCCCCCACCGGACCCGACAGTGATCGTTTGCATGATGGCCGATCCGTTCATCACCGGGCCATTGTTGAGGCCGGACAGGTCGCCTTGCGAAAGCCCCAGAAAAGTCTCCAGTTGCGACTCGGGGACGGCGGACTGAGCCTGGGCGACCCCGCAGCACAAGAAAGCGGAGGCCGCGATCATCGCGAGCCAAACCTTCGCTGAACGAAAATCGATCATTATTTGAGCTCCTTGATGCGAGTAATTCGTTAAAATGATGGCCACCGGCGCGGGCAGAGGAACGACCTCCCCAACGGAGTGGTCGCGGCGAGGTGAATTCACGGTCAACGTGCGTGAGTTCTCCGTCGCCGCGCCCGCGGACAAGCCGGTTTCAATCGGGTGTTAGCGTCGTCTCAGGTAAAGAGGGGCACGTTGGTGTTGTAGAATGCCGCCTCGAGGTACTCGAGCGCCAGGGCGAAGTTCAGGATCGCGATGTCGTTTTCGGCCGAGGGCGTCGTCGAGAACGACAAGGGGGGGCCGCCGTTGAGGCTGGTGATGAATGGTCCTGCGGCAGCGACGACCTGTTCTTGTGTGAGCGGGACGTCGAAATTGACCACATCACCATTGGCGTTGTCGGTCATGATCAGGTTGAGAAGCACATTGATATACCCCGAATGCCTCGCCTCGATGGTCAAGATCGACCCGGCCGCGGCGAGGTAGGCACTATTGAAGATGATCGGGGCGGCGCCCAAGTAAGCTCCAACGCCCGTGTTCTCGAGCGCCCGGGAGGTCTGGGCAAACGTCGACCAAGTTGGGCTGGGTGAAGTCGACGAACGAGGGTTGAGGGCGTGCATTGGCTCCCAAGCGCATTGACGAGGAACGCCACGTGGGCGTTCTCATGCGTCTGGATCGCCTGGAACTCCCTCACGTTCTCTCCCAGATACAAGCTAGGCAGATAGTTCGGGTTGCCAGCGAAAGCTTCGCGGCCCGCGAACGTCGCCGCCGCCACCGCCGAAGCCGCCGCGGCCGCACCGCGACGAAAGAACGAGCGGCGGCCCGTCACAAGCTTCCTGTCCGGTTCGACGCTCGCACCCGGCCGCCAGTTGGACCCGAATGAGTCGTCCTTCATCGCCATCGTGCCACGTGGATCCATGATTCATGCTCCTGAATAAAAACATCAAATGAAATGACGAAAATCGAGTGACGCACTCGATCGCACCAACAACCGTGAGCAGTCCCAAAGTCCCGCCCGGATCACGAGAGTTCATGGCTTTGCACCCTAAACTCCCCGGACGCACGACCTTGGCAACGTTTTCCCTGATCGAGTGAGTCAATCTCGCGCTGAACTAATGATAATGTTTACAGATTTAGTAAACATCATATCTGAATTGAATAAACGCAACGCGCAAGCTCGCTCGTTCGACGGAAAGCCTCGCTCCCGCTCCTCACTGATTCTCGGATTCGTCTCACTGTGCGCTCTGCGCAGGGTTGCCGAGCTCATCCGTGCTCTCCGCAATTAACTGCCGCCACGCAACCGTTGGGTTTCACTTTTTTCCGGAAGCCACGACGATTCCGGGGACGACCCCGAATCCCGGGGAACTTGGGTGGTCCATTCCAGTCGAACGACAAGATCTCGCCAGGCAGGAAGCGCGGCATCGCGCGAGGACAACCAAGAAATCGATGACCAAGTTTCGGAGGGATGGCCGCGCGTCGATCATGAATGAATGAAGCGGAATGATCTGCGCGGCCCATCCCCTCGATGTCTTTCGAAAGGGCAAGGCTGATTAGCGGCACTCGACGCTCAAGACGTCGGTCAGGTTGCCCGGCAGGCTCGCCGGGTCGATTTCCTGCACGGGCCGACCGTGGAAGGCGAGCACGGCGGGACCGGTCATCCCCAGGAACAATCCCGCCAGGGCGATGACGACCCAGAGCCATTGGATTTTCAAACCAGCCCCAATCCCTAACGCTCCCTCAGCGATCGCCAGCGCGCGGCCGAACTGCGCCATCGAGCGCGCTGAGATAGCCCGATCGGGGCGATTTTTTTCGTCCCAGCGGCCGATTTCCGTAACAGTCCAGAGGCCGCTGACGCCTCGCTCAGTTGCAGCCACAAGAGCAAGCAAGGAAACGCTCAGGCCAACGCCGCGTCGATCGAGCCGTTCGCGGAGCAAGCGGCGTGCTCGCACCAGCCGGACCTTGACCGTGCCGACCGGCCAACCCAGCCGCTGGGCCGCCTCCTGGTGTGTCATCCCTTGCAGGTAGCAGAGCGTCACCGGTAGGCGGTAAGTCTCAGGTAGGCGATCCAACTCCTCCCGGACCAACTCCCTCAGCTCGGGTGTCAATTCGTCGGGAACACACTCGTTCCGGGGCAGCTCGGCACAGTTCCTTTCAATCGCCCGCCGTCTCGCGGCGCGGCAACGCGCCCGCGTCGCCGTTCGATAGGCCACGCCGCGAAGCCATCCCCCCAGCGACTCCGGATCCTGAATCGTCGGCGCCTTCCGAACCAGCACCAGAAACGTGGCCTGAAATGCGTCGTCGGCCTCGTGCGGATCCTGGAGCACCGCACGACAAACCCGGAGCACCGCCGGTCCGTGACGAGTCACCAAACTCTGAAACGCTCCGGGATCGTGGTCCCGCACGAAGTGATCCAGCAACTGGCTGTCGGTCGCACTCACTGCCAGCATGATCTTCCTCTTCACCCAACCGCGGTCGACCTCGATCCTGGCCGCACTTGCGATCTTTCATTATACTCTGCACCCGCGCTTGAGTTCGGGTTCAACTTTTCAGAAAATTCGGTGCCGAGAAACCGCTGCTCGTCCTGAATTCGCCGTTGACACCCGAATTCGCGACGGGCGCCGTAGTTGCACAGTGAGAATCCGTTGAGGGAGACTGGAAACGTTTCTCGGAATCCAGTAGGCTCAGCTTTCTTTTTGATTCGGACAAACGGACTGGACGCCATGCCCCACCGGTCGTCAAAAGCGCCCTCAACCGGCGGCGGTTTTCTTTCCTTGTGCCAGCCGGGATGATCCTGTTTCTCGCCGCGACGGTTGGTTGCGACTCCGGTGACGGCCTGAACCGGCAGGCAATCTCGGGGACCGTGACCCTGGACGGTCAGCCGCTTTCGGGCGGGAACATTCTCTTCGAGCCGGCGACCAACGAGTCGGGCACGGCCGTGGGGGCGACGATCCGGCAGGGAGCCTTCGCGATCCCGAGGAATCAAGGGCCGGTGCCGGGCTCCTACCGAGTGCGGATCTATGCCAGCTCGACGACCCAGGCCCCTCCGGCCAGCGGACAAAGCGAACGGACTCCGCGCCCGATGGTCGAACGGCTCCCCCCTCGCTACAATACCGAGACCGAGTTGAACGCCGTCATTATCGCGGGGCGCGCCGAATCATCATCGTTTCGACCTGAGTTCCAGCAACTCTCTCGGCGCCCAATGACCGGCTGGCGCAATCGTCGCTTCAGACCGATTTCTACTATCCCAAAGGATTCTGCACATGAAACCTCGGCCTCGTGGTTTCACTCTGATCGAGCTCTTGGTGGTCATCGCGATCATTGCCGTCTTGATCGCCATCCTGCTGCCGGCGGTGCAATCGGCACGCGAGGCCGCGCGACGCACGCAATGCGTCAACAACCTCAAGCAGATCGGCCTGGCGATGCACCAGTATCACGATATCCACGCCGTGCTGCCCCCTGGTAAGAAAGGCTGCTGCTGGGGCACATGGCTCGTCTACACGCTCCCTTTCCTGGAACAACAACCACTCTTCAACGCCTGGAACTCCTGCGGCCTCAACACCCCCGGCGCACCAGTGAACTACGATCTCGACCTGCGCTACTTCGGCGTCGCCAACCAGACCGTGACCTCAACCTGGATCAGCACCTATCTTTGCCCGAGCGACCAGACCAACGCACCAATCTCGGCCACGACAGACGGAAAAACCTACGCCTGCACTTCGCAGAACTACGCCGTCAATTTCGGCAACACGATCGTGATCCAGACCGATTTCCAGGACATCTCGTTCGGCGGCGCACCCTTCGTCGACATGGGTTCGCCCGAGGGCGACCACAACCAGCCGGGCCACTCCAACGTCGGTTTCCCCTCGTTCCTCGACGGGCTCAGCAACACGCTGCTGATCTCCGAGGTGATCGTCGGCCAGGGCCAAGACCTTCGAGGCTTCTCCTGGTGGGGCGACGCCGCCACATTCGAGACCTTCTTGGCCCCCAATAGCTCGTTTCCCGACGTCCTGTTCAGCCCGTTCTATTGCATCAACCAGTCCCCGAATCCCCCCTGCACGGGCGCGACCACCGCACTACCCGACAACTACGCCGCGCGAAGCCGCCACAACGGCGGCGTCAACGTTGCGATGGGTGATGACTCGGTTCGGTTCGTCAAGAACTCGATCAACATCCGGACCTGGCGGGCCATGAGCACCACGCACGGCGGCGAAATCATCAGCGCCGACCAATATTGATCAGCCGACTGGACAAGCCGCCAGTTCCAATCGACGGTGGGACCGAATGGCTGACTTTGGACTTCAATTCCGTCATGGAGCCAGCCGATGTCCGCTCGGTCGGAACCGCCGGAGCCGTCATCCCTGAGCGGGCCCTCGCCAGGGGCGGCGATCGACCGCATCCGTCCCACACTGCGGCCGCGACGACTCGCGGTCATGCGGATGAACTGGCGGGACCTCCTCTTCTTGCACTGGCCGGTGCCAGCCGTCATCTTGCGTGCCCTCATCCCGCCGCAACTGGAGCTGGACCTGTTCGAGGGGACGGCGTATGTCGGTCTGGTCCCGTTCACCATGACCGGCGTCCGGCCGGTCGGAGTGCCCCCGGTCCCGGGACTTTCGAGCTTCCACGAGACCAACGTGCGGACCTACGTTCGCCTGGGCGACCGCGATCCCGGCGTCTGGTTTTTCAGCCTCGACGCGGCCAACCCGATTGCCGTAAAGCTGGCCCGGAGTCTGTTCCATCTTCCCTACCACTATCGCGCGGATGTTCTTGGAGCATGAGCCCCAGTCGCGACCCGCGACTCATCCGCGCCGATCCTCTACGCGGGCGTCCGGCACTGGCCTGGCCCGCTGCCCGCCTCCTACGCCATTCGGGCCACTCCCCACGGGAACCGTCCAACCCGCCCAGCCCGCAACCCTCGAACACTTCCTGGCCGAACGTTATTTCCTGTACGCGCTCCGGAAAAATCAGCTCTACCAAGGTCAAGTCCACCACACTCCCTATCCACTCCAGACCGCAGACCTTCTCTCGCTCGACGAAAGCCTTCTGGCCGCCTGCGGACTCCATCGACCCAGCATTTCGCCGATCGCCCACTTCGCCACCGGCGTAAACGTCGAGGTCTTCCCGCTCCAACGCGTCTAATTGAGCCTGCGCCGATCTCCCATTTTACTCAATTCGCTGAGGGCCGATCGGTAACCCGCGGTCACAGAGCTTCCACGTCCCCCAGGTTCACTTGCGAATCATCCCGTTGGGATTCGCGGACAGATCCTGTTCGGGCTCTGCTCAGCATCTCCCGAAAAAAAGGGGCGGGCGGGTGATGACCGGCGGCTCCGGGAGAGCCTGGAAGCTAACACATTGCTTATGCCGGAACTGCGATGCCCGTCCACATCCGCCCAGGCCACCTCACCTCGACCTCGCCGGGCCCCCCTTGGAACCGTTGCCGCTGAGGGCGAGTCACCACGCTTAACTAAAGCTTGATCAAAGGTTGCACCTAACATGGTCCGACAGTCTTCTCTATAAGCGAATCATTAAAATCATGATCTTTTTGAAATTATCGTATCTACATGCAAGTGCAATCTGCGCGATGTTGTTTTTTTTCAACATTCCAAAGAATTGTCTTGCATTTCAGGGAAGGATATCCCATTCTTGGCGATTCACATGGGTGCCGTTGGGAGAACCCGAGCCTTCTCTTCCCGGATTCGGGTGGACTGTGCGGTGAGGATCGAAGCCATGCGGTGTGGTTTCAGCCCATGTTACCTCGTGGGAGTTTTGTCCATTGCAGATGACAAAGAACAACGCTCGTTGGACGAGCACCGTCGTTCGGTTGTGGATTGGGTGCATGGCCTTTGCGACTGCATCGGCCACGGCCCAAGCCCAAACCTATTACTATTACCCATCTTCCGTCACCTCTGCCAGTAACCACGGGTGCGACCGTCGCGCCAACCTACTACTACGTGCAACCGACCTATCAATACCAGGTTGCCCCGACTAGGTACGCACCCCAGTATTACCAGACGGTGTATGCGCCTCAGTATTATCAACAGGCGCCTGCACCTCAGTATTATCAGCAGCGCCTGCACCTCAGTATTATCAGACTGCGTATCAAGCTCAGGCACCCCAGTATTATCAGACTGTGTATCAAACTCAGGCTCCTCAAGCATCCACTGATGCCCAGGTCGTGCAGTCTTCAGGTGCCCCAGTTGCGCAGTCCACAGATACTCCGGTTGCGCAGTCTTCCGGTGATCCGTATGGCTTCACGGGGTGGCTCAATTCCGTCCGTGCCAGTTACGGCCTGCCGGCCGTCGGTTATGATCCGAATCTGTCGAGCTGGGCCGCGGAGAACAACAACCATCAGGCGGCACGTGGGATGGGCCATTACGTGATGGGCTCGGCCCGGCGTCAGAACTCGGCCATGGGCGTCGTTCGCCAACATCGGGTCCATGTGGATGAACTCGCCGGCCCATCGTGCGGCCTTGCTTGATCCGACGATCCGCGCGATCGGGATCGCCGGCCTGGGTGCATACTGGACGTTCAACGCCAACTGAGCGGCGTTGGATCGCGTTGCCGAGTCGACCGGTGGACAGCAATCCATCAGGATGACCGACATCAGGGTCGTGGCGTCGATGATCAGCCGTTTGCCGAGAACGCGGGCTGGGTCGTGCGACTGGCTCGGCAGGTGATGCCTGAGCCTTGTCCGGGCGGGAATGGAATCGAGTTCAGGATGCGGGTGACTGCTGGCCGAGGATGGCTGGCACCGATCACTGGCACTCCGGCCTCCGGGCACGACCGGCCGCGGTGGGGAACCACGCGGCGAATGGCAATGGATGCGCTGCTGATCGCGGACTGCCCTCAAAGAAACAGTGCATCGCGGACGCCGGCCAGGATGGTCTGCTCCAGGTTCGGGTCTCGTCCTCGTGAAATCCATCCCACGGGCGCGGGGACGGGACCAACGACTTCGCGGGTGCGGTTGACGGGAAAATCGTTGTAGAAGACCGCACGGCCGGCCGGTTGCCGGTCGGGCTTGGCCATATCTTCCAACTCCTTGCGAACCTCCACTTTCACGAGATATCCCCCTGTCGGCGCCGGATCGATGTGGATGATGGCGAACCGCCGGATGGTTTGCAGACTCGACTCGAGTCGATCCTCGGCCGTGGCCGAATCGAGGGCCCAGGGTTCCAGCACGGTCGCCCCCATCTGAGGCTGAGTCCGAATCGTCCGCGCCAGCCGGTTTTCCTTCTCGATGTCGAAGTACTTGTCGACCACCGCGACCGTCTTGTTCCAAACGGTCTCGAAATCGGCGGAGGGGACGACCAGCGGATTGGGGATGACTGGGCGAGGTGCGAAGATTCGGCTGACACCGGGCGCGTTCCACGCCCATTGTCCCGTGCTGCAACCGCCCTGACTGCACGCCAGGCCGGTTAGCATCCCAATTCCCAGAGCTCTCGCCATCGCCCGCCTGTTCCACATCATTTACGACCCTGGCCTCCCTGCTTTCGCCTTCGGAATCCGCCCGACCGGCCGCAGCGCTCGATCGCGTTGATCCCGTCCGTCTCTCACCGATCCCCGCATCAACCCATACCAGCATGCGGACCGGTCTCGTCAACCTATCCCGGCGTCGATCGTGTGTCGGCGAGGCCCGCCAGAAGTCTGATGTGCTTGGATTTGGCTCGATCGATCAAAGCCGTCCCCGAGTCGCAGCCGCGCCAGAACAGCGCAAGCCGCCACGTTGACGTTTTTCAACACCGATCGACCGATCGAGTCCGCATCCTGATCATTTTTGCTCATCCTGACAAGTCCGGTTCTCTCAACTCGCCAGCCATGACCTACGATTGTTTGAGAGGCGAGACGCTCGACGATTCCGCACGCGCACACCAAGGTGCACGTGGGAATCGCAAGTCCGATATCGCCGGCTCAGAAATGGAGTGGGTGAGGTCCAGCCCGATTACCATCCATTGGCATAAGGTTTGCCCATGGGAGGCCGCTCGCACGTTTTCGTGTCGGCAGGGCTACCAAGCGACGTGAATGGTGCGGAAGCCGGGGAGCAAACCGCCCCTCGATACTTGGCCTCGATCGCGCTTCTTTCGACAAGCTTGCGCGGGCACTCTCGATCTTATTGATTTAGCATAAGTGTCAAGTTGCTGTGTCATTCGATCGATCCTGAAAACCCTGGATTGATTCGCTTAACCATGCTTGAAAATATGATATCTGAACGTGCCTGGCGGCGCGATCCAGTCGAGGCTGCTTGACCGTTCCCGTAACGGGCGAGCCGAACGAGGCGACTGAGCCCCGCTCGATGACCGTCCCGTTGATCCGGCAGTGGAGCCGTACCGCCCAATCCTGGGCGCGTGCGTTCGCTGGGGCGGTTCATTGGAGTCCCAGTCGCATTCGAGCAGGTCCTTCACCCATTCGTCATGGTCCTGGAGACGGCAGACGACCGGGCTACGGTGGAAACGGCTCTGTTCCAGGCCGTCCGAAAGATCGGCGCCGGCGACTCGGATCGAGCTGATTTCCGAATCGGGCCAGGCCGACGTCGAGGAAAACGGCGGCGGAAACCAATTGGCGACCTCCTGGAGACAACGGGCCGGCCAATCCGTACTTGGAAATCCCGTTACAATATGGTGCTGATCGTCCATGGCCGCCTGCGGATTTGCTCCGAGGCGGGAGGTCGCTCGTCGCTCGCAAAGGAAACGAGCCGGCGGCTTCTGACTCTTTGCACGTTGGCCGCCTCTGTCATGGAAAAAGTTCCACCGTTCGCCGGAATCGCAATGGGAGAACGATCGCACAGCCGACGCCGACGAACCATCCGACGCGGAGCCGGCTCGCAACGGGCCGCACATCGCCAAGGAATTCATTTCCACGCCCATGCTGCGCGACGCCACCTTCTTGAGCGTGGTGCTCCCGTTCGCGTTGACCCAGTCCCACCGGCACCGGGAGTCCGTATCGCTGTTGTGGATGGAGATCGACCGAATGGCTGGAATCCAGGAACTGCTGGGCCGAGCCGCGGCCGACCATCTGGTCCGGCACGTGGGCGACGCGGTGACCGCCCTGCTTCGCTCCAGCGACATCGTCGCCCGGCTCGATGACAACCGGATCATCGTCGTCTTGCCTCGCGCCACCAGCGACGACGCGATGTTCGTCGCCGAAAAAATCGGCCGCGAGATCGCTGACAAGCTTCGCGACGCCACCGTGATTCCGGGTGTGTCGGTCTCGATCGGAGTGGCCACGTTTCCTACCTGCGGCCACAACGTCTCCTCGCTCTTCAACGCTGCCGATGAAGCGCTGGAGCAAGCGCGCAGACAAGGTCGCGGCCAGGTCGTACTGGCCCCACCACGCCCCACCCCCCGGCCGACTCCGAATGCCCAACCTCGGGTACACAGTCTGTAGATCAAGCCACGAATAATAAAAAGTAGATACTTTTAGCCACGGATGAAACACGGATTGAACACCGATAGTACACATGATTAAAGCGAATTGGGGCACCCGCCGAGTACCCGTTCACGAGTCGAGGGTGACAGGCGTACAGACTTGCGCCGAGCCGCGAGCATGCTCCGGAGGTGCGTCGATCGATCCGACCGACGCGCGAAGTTCGTCGTGCCCTGCCCCCCGACGACAGGCCCAGTGGCCGTGCGTGTGTATTATTGCCGCCGGTGTGCGGCGGGGTCGGCTTGGGGTAGCAAATCGAAAAGAAGTAACGATGCATCTTGAATGACTGCGCCTCTCTACGCGGAAGGCGAACTCGGAGAGTCCGCCCGGCTTCAAGATGCGGTCCGCTGCATCCTAGCAGCGGCGGGAAGATCACCGATCCGAGCGTCCCGCATCAGATTCCAGCGGGAACTTGAGACCGGAGGCCCAACGCGTTAGCTTGATGACAGTCGGCTCTGAATACGGCCCCAAGCGACTTCGTCCCAGCAGACCCGGCCCGAAGAGGCGCATCCCGTACCCATATGGCTTGTCTTGCCGTGCAGGGTTCGTTGAACCTGTTCGGCAGCCGGGTCGAGATTCCCTGAACCAGCGTGGCCCGGCTAAAGAAGACTCCGAGTTCACGCCGACCGATGTCCCCCGTCGCGGCGTTGCCGGAATCAGCCCGACCACTGACGGGGCACCTCGCAATCGTCGCCGGTGCCTCCGGATGAACGCCGGTCAAGATGACCCGACCCTTGCCGGAGCTGTCTGCGACGATTGAGGGCGTTCCGTCGGGGTACTTGCCCACCACGGCACCCCAGCCCCTTATTTCCGCCCGGAACAATCAGCAGACGATCGACCGTGTGCTGCGATACGCTCATGCCGTTCACATCCGAGAAATTCGCCGTCGCATAGGCAAGGTGGTTGTCAATCAGGATCGCCTCGATCGCGGCAAAGTCGTTAGCAGGCGTTCCCGCTCCATCTGAAGAGCAGGATCGGGGGAACGCCTCTCGACGCTGGCGGAGCGCAGGCCGCCAGGGTAAACGGCATCAGCGCGGCGAGAGTCCCGACCAGCACACTTCGCGCGAGGTTCCTCTCGGACTGCGCGCGGGCTCGTGCGCCATAGTCGACTTTGAGAGAGGGATCATTGTCGGGGAGTCCCTGAATCAGGTGCTTGTGAGAACTGTATCGAGTCGCTCCGCAATTTGCGACGGCCGTGAGGGATGAGGCCGGCGCAGTTGGCGACCGCAATTCCGCACCGTAAATGATTCTCGGGGACCCACCCCTTCCTTTCTGCCGGACGACCGCGTAAGCTCACGTCTTAACGTTTCTTTACAATTCCGTTCTGATCGCCGCCCGCGGACGGTTACTCTTACTGCGCGCCGCTGTGGGCCATCGTGCAAGGGAGCGAACGTATGACTATGACGACGACATCGCGGCTATTTGCGGCCGTCACGGTGTTGGCGGCCATTATCCAAGGCGGCTCAGCCCACGCGGGCGGTTACGTATTCACCACGCTCAACGACCCCAATGCTACCAACGGCACCTTCGCGTCGGGGATCAACGACGCTGGCCTGGTGGTTGGACACTACGTCGTGGGTTTCGCCAACCAAGGGTTCCTATACCAGAACGGGCAGTTCACGACTGTTCAGATCAACGGTGGTCCCGCCACCTTGACCTCGATCAACAACGCCGACACGGTCGCGGGGTTCTACGCCGACTCCGCGGGCATTCACGGCTTCACGCTGACGTCCGGCGCTGTCCTGACCACGATCGACGACCCCAACGCCGTCCACGGGACGGAGATCACTGGGATAAACAACAAGGGCGACGTCGTCGGCTTCTACTTCGACGCCGGCCTTACCGCCCATGGCTTCTCGCTGATCAATGGGACGTTCTCAACCATTGACTACGCCGGGGCGGGCACCGGCCCCAACGCAGGGACGTTCGCCCAGGGTATCAACGACTCCGACCGGATCGTCGGGGGCGTCGTGGGCGGAGCCGCAGGGAATATTGGGTTCACGTACAACGGGACCAGTTTCACGAAGTTCACGGTGCCGGGTTCGACGACGACCTTCGGCGCGGGGATCAACGATTCCGGAACGCTCGTGGGGTACTTCAACGACTCGACGGGGCAGCACGGCTTCGTGGGCATGGGGAGCCAGTTCACGACGCTCGACGCGCCCGGCGCGGCCTTCAGCACGCGTGCGGCCGGGATCAACAGCTCCGGGACGGTCGTCGGCTTCTTCGACGACGCGAATTCCGTCGCGCATGGCTTCGTGGCGGTCGCGCCGGTGCCCGAGCCTGGCACGATGACTCTCACTGTCCTGGGCGCCCTGTCGCTGCTCGCCGCCCGGGTCGGCCGGTCATCCCGAGGACGGTAGTAGGCTTTGAACCCACACCTTCAATTCGCGTTCTCGCGCCGCCAACTGGCGATCGCTGCGTCGAACCGCCTATCGCTGACTGCATCGTCCGAAGCCGGCGGCAGCCGGACGCCGACGTCGTGCTGGACTTTGGTGGGCGGCCGCTATGCGATCACTGAGATGTGAGTCAAACGCCCCACGTCGAACCCCCTCGGCCCGAGCGTATGTCTACGCCAGAGTACCATTCATCACTCCACGTAAACGAGTCGGCGCACCTCGATCAAACCTCCTACGGCCAGCGTAGGGATTCTCAGCGCGATGGCGACCGCCTCGTCCCGATCCTGGCACTCGATCAGGTGGTAGCCGCCGAGTTGTTCCTTGGTTTCCGCGAACGGCCCATCCGTGATCACCGGCTTGCCGTTTTTCTCGCGAACCGTGACGGCGCTGGCGGACCGGTCCAGCTTCTCGCCGGCCAGCAAGCGACCGCTGTTCTTGAGTTCATGGATGAGTTTTCCTTAATCTTCCATGATCTTCGCCCGCTGCGAATCCGGAAGTTTTGCCCACTTGACCTCGTCAGCACGCCACATCAGCAAGTATTGCATAACCTGTCCCCTCGGATGGGTCGATCTCAGCCCCACAGGTAAGTCGAACGGCGCTCCCGCGAATCGACACCGGAGACAACGAACGGGTTGACAGGCCGGACGCTGCCCAGCGCTCGTCTTCGATGCGGGGTTTGCGCTCTTCGGTCCTTATGTGGCGTAGGCGGTTATGTGGCCACCCGTCGCTCCACACCAGGGATTCCCGCATCTCGGGGATATTGGGCGCCACATAATTTCCTGCTCGTATAGTCGAACCGTCCCCGTTTCACAATCCCTTTGGAGGTTCGACTATGTTCGAGCAACTCTTCAAGCGCCCGCACGCGCTCGCGCGACAACGGCACGCACCTCTGTTTGAGGAGCGCCTCCGCTACCTGTCTCACTGTTCTGAGCAGCAGATGGCCCGGCGAACGCTACAGCTCATCGCCAGCTACCTTCTCATCGTCGCAAAGGACCTTCGGCTGGCCGACCGACCTGGCGAGTTCATCAGCCGGGACGAGATCGAGGTTGCGGCCAACCGGTGGGCCAATCGTCAACCCAAACCGGCGCAGATGCGGTCAGAGCCTGTGAAAAAATTGCCCATTAACTCAAAAGGTATTGACATATTATGAGTTATATTGTAGACTGCATCCATGAACACACCAAGCGATCGCCACCCGTCCCGTCCCAAGCAGCCCCTGCTGTTCGAGACGCCGGCTGATGAGCCCACGCCACCCGCTGAGCCACCGGCCCTTTATGGCCGCCCGCGGCTTCGCACTGCCAACCGAGACCAGATCGTCTTCCGAGCCGCCCCGCTCGATGAACTCATCCCCCAGGATCACCCCGCCCGGGTGGTCTGGGATTACGCCGATGGTTTGGATCTCAGTTCCCTGTACAACCTGATCAAGTCCGTGGAGGGCAATCCGGGGCGTCCCCCCATCGATCCCAAGATCCTGCTGGCGCTTTGGCTCTACGCCACCGTCGACGGTGTCGGCAGCGCACGTCAACTCGATGAACTGTGCCGCAGCCACAGTGCCTATCAATGGATTTGCGGTGATGTCAGTGTCAACTACCACACCCTCTCCGACTTCCGCACCGAACATGGGAACTGCTCGACCACTTGCTGACCCAGAGCGTCGCCAGCTGATGGCCGAGGGACTGGTCGATCTGACCGCGTGGCCCAGGACGGGATGCGAGTCCGTGCCAGTGCCGGCGCCGCTTCGTTCCGCCGCCGTCCGACGCTGGAGGAGGCCCTCGCCGAGGCCGAAGAACAAGTCGAGGCCCTGCGGACGGAACTGGAGGAAGACCCGGCGGCCAGCAATCGCCGGCGACAAAAGGCCCGGGAGCGCGCCGCGCGAGAGCGGGCGGAGCGGATAAAGGGGGCCTTGGAACTGCGGAGTTGGAGGCCAAGCGGAAGCCGGAAGGATCGCGAGAAGGCCCGGTGCTCGACGACCGATGCCGATAGCCACGGTGATGAAGATGCCCGACGGCGGCTTTCGCCCGGCCTTCAACGTGCAGTTGGCCACGGCCACCGACTGGCAAGTCATCACCGGCGTGGACGGTACCACGCGGCGGCGATCTCGGGCAAATGCCGCCGATGATCGACCAGCACCAGCAGCGGTATGAGGAGAAACCCAAGAAGCGTTGATCGATGGCGGCTTCGCCAAGCACGATCAGATCGACTCAGGTCGAAGAAGGCGGCACGAGTTTACGCTCCGGTGCCGGCCCCCGAGGACCCGAAGGTGGATCGGTACGCCCCCGGCCGGGAGACGCCGGCCGTGGCCCATGGCGACAACGGATGGCCACCGACGAGGCGAAGGCCATCTACAGGCAGCGTGCGGCGACGGCCGAGTGCGTCAATGCCCTGGCCCGGAACCGGGGCTTGCAGCGGTTCGGGTGCGCGGCCTGCGGAAGGTCAAAGCGGTGGTGTTGTGGTTTGCCTTGGCTCATAACCTGATGCGTGCAGTGAGTCTGGGTGCTGCGGCGAGGTTGCGCGCTGCGGCGGCTGTCATGGGCTAAAACGGGGCCGAAACCGGTCCCGAACGGTCTACGCAGGCTGCGCGGCCCCAAGGCGGTGGCAGGCCCCGCTACGGGTCACAGACCGAAATCAGGCGATGGATGGCGTTTTTGAACAGGCATTGTTAAGTCGAGCGATCCGAAACTTGGAGGTGACCACGGTCGAATTCATTCACGGGCTCTCAGTCCGATTGGCATGGCTCCGATTCACCGGTCACGCCATCCGATGGCTCACTTTTCTGGGCCGCCTGCAGCCTCCGGCCACGGCCACGCGACCATACGCCGACCAAGTCACCCAATTCGTCGACTTCATGCTCCGGGAACGGGGACTCTCTCCTCGCACCGTCGACTCCCGATGCCAAAGGATCTCCGAGTTCCTCTCGCGGATCGCCGACGCCGGGCTGCGGTTGGATACTCTGACCGTCGTTCAGGTCGATGAGTTGCTGGCCCGGAAGATCCGGGATGAGGGCTATGCCCGTGTCACCGTCCAGACTTATGCATCAACTCTCCGGGCGTCCTTTCGATACGCCGAAGGGCGGAGCTGGTGCCGTCCCGGCTTGGCAGCGGCGATCATGGCCCCGCGGGTGTTCCCGTATGAAGCCCTGCCGCAGGGGCTCTCCTGGGACGATGTGAATCGGGCGCTCGCCGCCGCGCGAGGAGACCGGCCGGCCGACATCCGTGATCGTGCTTTGTTGATGTTGCTGGCGGTCTACGGTCTCCGCGCTAGCGAAGTCGTGGGGCTGTACCTGGACGACTTCGATTGGGAGCAGGAGATCCTGACGATCACGCCCAGCAAGCGGCAGAAGCCGCGGACTTACCCGCTCTGCCGACCGGTTGGGGACGCCGTCCTCCGTTACCTCCGGGAGGCCCGTCCCCAGTCGAGGCGGCGCGAGGTCTTCCTCACCCTCCGGGCACCGTTTCGACCGTTACCCTGGCGAGGTCTGGGGCAAGTGGTTCAACGGCGACTCCATGCCTTGAACGTGTCCCTGCCGCACTATGGCCCCCATGCTCTGCGGCACGCCTGCGCCACGCACCTGCTGGAGCAGGGGCTTTCTCTGAAAGAGATCGGCGACCACCTCGGGCACCAGTCACCTGAGACGACCCGCATCTATGCCAAGGTGGATCTGGCCGGCCTGCGGACCGTCGCGGACTTCGACCTGGAGGGCCTCCTATGACCATCAACGATCTGGTCACTCATTATGTGACCTTCCGCCGCACGCTCGGAGAACGGTGTCAGACCAACGAGGTCATCCTTCGCTCATTCTGCCGGTCGGTCGGCCCGCAGACGCCGGTGGCCAGCATCACGGCGGCCGCCGTCGATGCATTCCTGGTCGGCAGGGGACCGGTCACAAGCACCTGGCATATCAAGTATCACTCGCTCAAAGGGCTCTTCCGATTCGCGGTCAGCCGCGGGCATCGGGACGAGGCTCCGTTACCCTCGGTCCTCCCGAAGCGACCCCCGAGTTTCATCCCGTACATCTACTCGCGGGAGGAGCTCCGCCGCTTGCTGGATGCGATCCCGACGTACCGGCGCTACCGCACGCGGGTCGAACCGGAGACGCTCCGAGCAATCCTCCTGCTCCTCTACGGGGCTGGCTTACGCGCCGTGAGGCGCTGAATCTGACCGTCGCGGATGTGGACCTGCCGAACGCCCTGCTCACCATCCGGGACACCAAGTTCTTCAAGTCCCGATTCGTCCCGATCAGCCAAGACTTGAAGGATGTGCTGTCCGAGTATGCCCGCTGGCGAACGGTGACGTACCCGTCGGCTGGCGGCGAGAATCGCTTCTTGCGAGGCAAACGTGGGGCCGCGATCCCCCTACGGACGTTGGAGGACACATTCCAACGGCTCAGGGAACACTCCAAGGTGTGTCGTTCTGACGGGGCCCGCTACCAACCGCGTCTCCACGACCTCCGCCACACATTCGCGGTCCACCGGCTGACGGCGTGGTACCGGCAGGGGGCGGACGTACAACGGCTCTTGTATCACCTGTCCGTATACCTGGGCCATGCCCATCTGTCGGCCACCCAGGTCTATCTGACCATGACCCCGGAGTTGTTGCATCAGGCCGGCACTCGATTCGAGTGGTACGCCCTCGGGGAGGCTAGTCATGCATGAAGTTTCTCTGCTGGGACCGTGGATTCGCCGGTTCCTGACGGAACACATCCCCGGCGAACGGAACCTTGCCCGCAATACCCAACGGAGCTACCGCGACACCTTGCGGCTGTTGCTCCCGGCTGTCGCCCGGCGCGCCCGAAAGCCGATCGATCGCCTGACCGTCCATGACGTGTCGGCTGACCGCGTACGGCAGTTCTTGAGCGATCTGGAGGAGGAGCGGAGCTGCGGCATCGCTACCCGGAACCAGCGGCTGGCAGCGGTCCATGCCCTGGCCCGGTTCATCGGCCTGCACGCGCCGAGTGCGTCGAGTGGTGTGGGCAAGTTCGATCCATGCCCTTCAAGAAGGCCCCGCGACCGCTGGTCACGTATCTGGAGAAGGCGGAGATGGATGCCATCCTCGCCACCCCAGATCTGGCGACGGCGCAAGGCCGCCGGGACCACGCTCTGTTGCTGTTCCTGTATAACACCGGGGCTCGCGCTGACGAGGCGGCCCAGGCACGCATTGAGGATCTGAGCTTGCCTCAGGTGCCCGCCGCGACTTGGCCTCGGTCTTGATCCGTGGCAAAGGGAATAAGTCCCGCCGATGCCCGCTTTGGGCTCAGACAGTCCGCGAGTTGACGGTGTTGGTGCGGGGCCGAGCCTCGACCGAGCACGTCTTTTTGAATCGGCGCGGCCAGCCCATCACCCGGTTCGGCATCCACACGCTGGTGGAACGCTACGCAGTACGGGCCGCAACCCAGATGGCCTCGCTGGTAGCCAAGCGAGTCAGCCCGCACACGATTCGTCACACGACCGCGACGCACCTGCTTCGCTCCGGGGTGGACATCAACACGATCCGAGCCTGGCTGGGGCACGTGTCCCTGGCGACGACGAACGTGTACGCGGAGGTCGACCTGGAGCTCAAAGCCAGAGCGTTGGCCAACTGCGAGGTCTCTAGCGACTCAAGCGGCAAGCCATGGAAGGAGGATGAAGGTCTGATGAACTTCCTGCGGACGCTGTGACTCGATAAGTTATGTGGCGTCCGATCCGGGTCTGGTCCGGCGAATCCAGGGGCATTCAGACCGACGCCACATAACCAACTTGGCCACATAAGGACCGTTATG
>CAWAAW010000058.1:0-94172 GCA_963779785.1 uncultured Planctomycetota bacterium | reverse complement strand
CCCGCGGAGAAGCGAGGGCTCCGAACCCGGTGCCACCGCAGCCAGCCGGCCATCGGGCCCCGGAGCATGAGCACCTCCTCGCCCTTCGCGGCATCCCAGACCTTCAACTCAAAACTCATCCGGAGACCTCCTCCTCTGACGACACTGCGGCTCAGGACGCGGTGGCTTTCCGGGCTCCACTGGACGTCGTACACAGGCGCGCCGTGCCCGGTCGAGGGCGGCACTCCTTCCTGGCCAGGGCGACATTCCACACCGCGGCCTTCGATCCGCCCCAGGCCAGGCGTTTCCCGTCCGGGCTCCAGTGCAAGGGGCGTCGATGTCGAGGAAATCCAGAGAGGGAAGCTTCGTGATCGATCGGGCCCGGCCCGTATCGAGATTCCATACGGACAAGTCCACTTCATTCCGAGGGGACGTCTTCCGGTGCTCGACGACCGCCAGGCTGCGGTTGTCTGGACTCCAGGCCAGAAAGCTGTGGTCCACTCCGTGTGTCCCGGGCGTATCCCGGACTCGCCGGAGGGTCCGAACCGGCGCGGGCGACTGAGGATCAAGACCTGAATGGCTTTCCCCGCCCAGGCCAGGCTATGGCCGTCCGGGCTCCAGGCGATCGCGGTTCCCTCAGCCTCCATCGCTCCCTTGTCGACGGTCCGTTCCGTGTCGATGGCAACGGACCGCGTCTCCCGCCGGTCGCGGCGTCCCAGACTTCAATGAGACAGTCGTTGAAGCCGCCCGACGCGACGGTGGCCACCGATCGGCCGTCGGCGCCCAGGCGAGCTTCCTCACGTAGCGTCTCGATTCGTCCGGCGGGGCCAGTACGATCGCCGGACGATTGAACGGCGGCACCAATTCGGATGACACCGACGCCGTGGATGGAAAAGGCGAAACGCTTCCCGTCCGGACTCCATTCGAAGAGCCGTGCGCCGGAATGTTCAGGTTCGCGCCGCGCCATGGCCGTCCGGCATGTCGTGGATGGACACCTTGCCCTGGGAGAAACTCGTCGCGAGCCGACGGCCGTCGGAGCTCCAGACCATGTGCGGTTGACGTCACCCGGCCGGATCTCAGCCTCCGCACGCAGCAATTCGTCCTTTGTGGCCACATCGACGACGCGGCATACGACTGTATTGAGATACTGTTCGAGGATTGTCGCGCGCCTGACCTGGTCATCGCACCCGGCGGCTTGAGGGGCGTTCGCGTTCGGATTCTCGTTCGCGTTCGGATTCTCGAACGTCGTCGGCCCCTTGGAGATGTCCCAGACGTACTGGCTGCGGGTAGTCGTCTTGGCGGCCACGCGCTGCCCGTCGGGGCTGAGACGGACCTCCACGGGGTTAGCGTTGGTGCTCGGGCACTCTGCCGAGAAAACCACCTCGCCCTGGGAAAGGTCCCAGATGCGGACGCTGCCTGTCCCTTGGGACCAGGTCGCCAACGCAATTTGCCGACCGTCCTGCGCCACTGCAAGCCAAGCACCTTGCCGCCGACGTTCAGCGAGGCGGACTGCTTGCCCAACGCAACGTCCCAGACATGGACCATCCCATCGCCACTTCCGGTTGCCAGCTTCTCGCCCGACGCATCCCACGAGATGGCCGTCACGAAGCCTTGATGTCCGGGGATCGGTAGGAATCCTTCCCGGTGGCCGCGTCGACGATCATCCCGCCGGAGACTTGCACTCCCAGCGATACCCGCTTGCCATCAGGGCTGAGGGCGATCGGCCGCTCGTTTCCCTGGCGTGGCATCGCGTCAAAGGCACGAATCTGCCGCCCGGTCTCGACTTCGACGAGGCTGGCTGGCCCGTATTCATGGGCAATTGCCACCCGCTGACCGTCCCGGTCCAGGCAAACCCACTTCGCCTTTCCTTCGATGCGGCGAAGCAGTCCGCCCGTTTTCGCATCCCAGATCACGACCGCGCCCTTGGAGGTCACGCCGGCCAGCCGCCGGCCGCCCCCGCTCCAGGCCAGTTGCTCGATGGGGTCGCTTGGCCCCTCTCGCGCGAGCTGCTGAGGGTCCACAACCTGATTCTTCCTGGCGAGAGCGTTCAGGAAGTGCCATTCCCACTCCCGCAGATCGGTTTCCCCGCCACTCGGCCGATACTCGTCCAGGATGGCTCGAAGCGCGTCCCACTGCTCCCCCTCGACCAGTTGGGCCGCCTTGCGCATGTCGGCCGCGTAGGTGAGGGCTTTGCCGCCGCCGTTCGATGGCGAGCTGCCGGGCAGTTCTTGTTCCTCCGGGCTGGGTCGGTCCTGTGCGCGCGGGGGCAGGCCCCAGCAACAGGCCGATCCAGAACGCCATGAGTAGGCGCCCCGAAACCACCGTCGTCGATCGGGATGCACGAGTGCGCATGTTCGTTGGTTCCTCACCAATACGGACTGAGATGACAGATCACTTGTCGGGCACCGTGAGGTCCCACACGAGGACATCGTCCGGCGGAGTGTTGAGGTCCGGCTGGGAAGCGAGCCCGTGGAATCCGGCGCGACCAGCCAGCCGGCCATCGGGCCCCGGAGCATGCACACCTCGCGGCCGGTCGTGGCGTCCCAGACCCTGAGCTCAAAGCGCCTCGCGACGGGGTCAGAGACCTCGGTGCGGCCGAACACCCGGCGGCCGTCGGGTGCCCAGCCCACGTCGACAACGTAGGATTCGGGTGCGGCCAGGGTGAAATCTTGCTTGGCCGAATCGACATTCCAGACCCCAGACTGCCGTCCGCCCAGCGCCAGGCGCTTGCCGTCCGGGCTCCACGCCAGCGGTGCATGCAGTTCATCCCCTTCATGAGCCCGCGTCAGTTCGAACCGCTCCTTGCCGGTAGCCAGGTCCCAGGCTGTCAATTCCGATCTGTGCTCCCCGCGACGACACTCGAGGACGGCCAGGCTGCGGCCGTCGGCAGACCAGGCGAGGAACGCCCGGTCCGGACCGTGCTGCGCGGCCGATCGCCGGAGGGTCATCGGCAAGAACGGTAAGGCCAGGTTGATGACCTGGATCGCCTCCGCCGAGGCACAGGCCAGACGGCGCCCGTCCGGGCTCCAGGCCACGGTGTCGGCGCCCGGAATCCGGCGATTGCCGATGGAGATCGTCTGAGTCTTCCGGCCGGCCGCAACATCCCAGATGTCAATCCGGCGGGCTTGGAAGAACGAGCGGTCCACGACGGTGGCCAGCGATTGGCCGTCCGGAGCCCAGGCGATCAATCGCGGGTTACCCGTTCCCTCCTGCCGCGTGTCAGCACCCGGACCCAGGGTCAACAGTGACTTTCCTGTACCGACATCCCAGACAACGGCCATCGCGCCGATCGGGTTAACCGCTGCCTCGCCCGCGGCCACGAGGCCGTGCTCGTCCCAGACGAAGGACTGGACTTTTCCGATTTGAGCACCGTTTCCCTCTGTTCGTGATCGCATTGCAGCCTCGTCCGGAGAGGCATTCCCTCGCGCACGGCACTCCGAGTCCCGGTGGCCGCCTCGTAGAACTCCACCGCTGTGTTGCCGAAGAACGCGAGCTGACTCCCGTCCGGCTTCCAGGCCAGAAGTAAGCCGGGTCGCCGGAAGAAGACGCTGCGCCGGGTGTTCCGATCGTAGATTTCACATATTTCGCGCAAGAGCTTGACCAGCGCCGACCATCCGGACTCCAGCTTATCGCTTCCAGTTCCGGTATCGGCTTTTCGAACGCAAAGTCCTTTTCACCGGTCTTCACATCCCAGATCTGAACCCGAGGCGGGTTTCCGATGCCCGTTGTCAACATCTGATCCGTCGGGCCCCAGGCGATCAGGTTGGTGAAGTTCGAGAAAGACGTGTCCGCAGCCCACTCGCGGACTTGCTTGCCGGCCGTCACGTCGAGGACACGCACCCTGGGGGGGTGACCGCGGACGTGACCACGGCCAGGAACTGGCTGTCTCGGCTCCAGACGATGGGCTGGGGCCCGGATGACACAGGCTGGAAACTGCTGCCCAAGGCGAACGAGGTCAAGAGCCGGCCGGTAGCGACCTCCCAAACCCACAAGCCCTTGTCGCCCCAGCGAAAACCGGCCAGCCGCTTCCGTCGGGACTCCAGAGGAGGGCCGACATGACTCGGAACCTCGGAATGTGCGGGATCTCGGCCGGCACGGGATGCCCTGGGATTCGCCGCGCGAGGCGACCCGAGGCAATCTCCCAGATCGCCACGGCGCCGTCGTCGTCCGCCGCCGCGAGGAACCGGCCATCCGGGCTCAGGCTGAACACGTCCGGCCGCGCCTGCGTCTGCGGCGGCCCCAGGCGGATGGGGGGATCGGACAACGGCAAACGACCGACGCGGATCCCATCCCCCGTCGAGAGGGCGAACCGTTTCCCGTCCGGACTCCACTGGAAATCACGGGCCGCTCCGGCGTTGAACGCGCGAGCCTGGCTCCGGTCGGCTGGCACAGCATAGATGTGCACGCCACCCTGGCCGAAACCGGCAGCCATGCGGTGCCCGTCCGGGCTCCAGGCGACGGCGTGTCGATTTTCACGCAACGGGATCGGTACCCGGACCTGCAACAGGGCATCCCCTGTTTCCGCGTCGACGACCCGGCAAAGCGCCGCTTCCGTGACCGTATCAACAGCCGCCCAGCGCCGGACTTGAGGGTCGCAACGAGCGGGCCGCGCAGCGTTGATTGGGATTTCCATTCGGAAGATCGGCCGCGCCGTGGCGGTTTGCCAGATGGTGATGCCGTACGGGGATTCGGAGGCGACTCGCTGGCCGTCTGCGGAGAAGGGGTACCTCAACTTGAAGGCCCCCCGCGTCGGCGGCGAAAACCCGCTCCCGCCGGGCCACGTCCCAGATCCGGACGCGATCCGGCTGAATCGCCGCGGCGATCTGCCGTCCGCCCGTCCCCCATTGCAAACCCAGGACTCCACCCTCTTCCTTCAGCGTCGCGCTCTCCTGGCCGGTGGCCATGTCCCAGATCTTGATCAACCCGTCGCGGTCGCCGGTGGCCAGGCGCCGGCTCGTGTCATCCCACGCAGCGACCAACACGCTACTTCGATGTCCCTCGATGAGTCGGACGGTCTGCCCCGTTGTTGCGTCGTAGACGATCATCGCGTCGACACCCCTTCGACGAACGCCACCAGCCGGCCATCCGGGCTGAACGACGCACGTCGTAACTGGGCGCCGGCCGGGATTAGCGGCCGGAAACAGCGAAAAAGTGCGGTCCGTCTCGCATTCATACAGG
Organism: uncultured Planctomycetota bacterium; assembly: GCA_963779785.1. Lineage (GTDB taxonomy): Bacteria > Planctomycetota > Planctomycetia > Isosphaerales > Isosphaeraceae > CAVRFS01. The sequence continues at coordinate 89,015 of CAWAAW010000058.1, read as the reverse complement.
CGGACGGAACCATCCTGGCGAATGATGGTGAGCCGCTGACCCGCCCGGTCCAGGTTCACGATCCGGGCTCCGGCCGACATGCGGCGAAGTTCCTTCCCCGTTCGGGTATCCCAGACGACGACGGCACCATCCAGGCCGACGGCAGCCAGCCGCTGGCCGTCTCCACTCCAGGCCAGTTGATCGATTCCCTCTGCTGTCCACGGGAGCACCATTTCCTCAGTCTCGGCCAGCAGCGCCTTGCGAGCGGCCGCGGACAGGAAATGCCATTCCCATTCCCGCAGATCCGTGTCGCCCGCGGTGGGCCGGTAGTTGTCGAGGAGGCGCAGTGCCCACCCCAATCGCCCGCCTCGGCAAGCAGGGCCGCTTTGCGCATGTCTGCCTGGTACGTCAAGGACTTCCGGCGGCCCGCTCGGCCTGGATCTGCCGGCGCAATTCTTCGACCCGAGGGTTGGGTTGGTCCTGCGCGGAAGCTGGCCCTGTTCCCAGGAAAAGGCAGGCCCAGATGGCGAGCCAGCGGCATCGTCCCGGCGCAGTTCTCGGTTGATCCCCATGCGACATCATGACCCGTACTCCGCAAGGTGTTCCGTATCTCGATCCCCCCGATCATCGCGAACCTCAGCGAATATCCCCGCTGAGGACGAACGCCCCCCACAACTTCGGGTCCGTGCGCGGCACCGCCTGGACGGGGTTGGCCGGTGTAGCCGGCCCTTCGAGCTCCAGGTCTCGTTTCAGGCCCAGCTTGGCGAACTCGGCCTTGAGCTCCTGGCGGCGCCGCCGCACGAACTCGGGTTGCTTCAAGACCTTCAGTTGCGCTGGCGCAAGGCCTCCAGCTTGGGCAACTTCTTCTGCCAGAGGTTCCGGTAAAACTCGTCCATGAGGATCACGGTGGTGACGTCGTCCACTGGCCACAGGGTCGTCACCAGCGTCTGCGCACCGGCCGCCGCGAACGCCTGCTGCAAGCCCAGCACGCCCTGACCTCGCGTGATCCTCCCCCGGGCCGTGTCGCAGGCCGAGAGGGTCACCAGCTCGGTGCCGCGCAGGTCCAGGGCCGCGACCTCCTCCGCTGACAGGATCCCGTCCTCTTGACCGGTCGCGCCGGGTTGAGGGGTCCGGCCGGCGCCGGCCAGGACGACCCCCGATTCCAGCCACGAGAGGTCCTCCGACCACGGCGTCTGCCCCGGCTGCGGCGGGCGGCCGGCCGGGAGGCGGCCGGCTGCACCTTGAGGCGCAGGGAGTTGATCCGCTCGGGCGAGGCGAAGAAGCCGTGCGTGGCCAGGTGGAGGTAGCGGTAACGGCGGGTGAGCTCCTGCTTGAGGCGTCCCTCCTGGGCGCCCGCCCCGGTCAGGAGGGTGACCGGCTCTGCGGGAAACTCCTGCCGGAACAGTTGCTCGCAGTGACGCGACTCGACTAAGGTGCCAGCGAGGAAGGTGAACCCGGCCCGGTCCTGAGCGCTGAGCCCGGGCAGGTCGGCCTGTGCCAGCAATCGTGTTGTCGCGGTCCCCGGGCGGGCTGCGTAGTCGACGCCCCCGACGGCAAGGAGCCCATACCGTCGTTCCTCGCCGGTTCGGAGAAGATCTCCACGACCTGCCGGCCGGAAGTGACGTAACCGATCGCCATGTCCTCGATGAGGTACGACCCGGGTTGCCGCCCGGGCAAAATGCCCATGACGCCTGGCCTCCGTCGGGCGCGACGAGGACCGTTCGTGCGTCGGCGATGAGTGACATCAAGCGTTCCCACCCGCCGCACCCGTCTCGATGCAGGCCAAACGCGGCCCGTTGCTGATGACGCAAGCAATCTGCCGGATCTTCGTTCCTCGGTTGCTCGTGGACCGCCGGTCGTCGAATGTGAACAGTTCGACGATTACCACACCCGGGGGGAGGGCCCGGGCCACATCGGCCGGCCTCAGGTTTCCCAGTTCCAGTTGTCGGCGAAACGGCTCACTCCGGCGGGCCAGCTCGCTCTCCAGGAGTTGCTTGTCCTGCCGGGCGCGGGTGAGTTGCCGCGACCAGTCGTCCTGCTGTCCGGCCGACGGTGGGGTGTAGGCCAGTTGTGCCAGGCGTTGGCGGGCCGCGGCGAGCTTGTCGATCAGCGCCTTCAGCTCGGGCTGATCGCGCACCAGGCGATTCTCCGAGAGGCGTAGGGCCTCCCCTTTGTAGGCCAGGATGTGCTGGTAGATGTGCTCGGCGGGCAGGGGCTGGAGCGTGATGGCGAGCGCGAGGTAGTCCGCGAGCAACGATTTCGTGAGCGCCTGCAGCGCTCCCGCTCGCTCTGGACGACCAGGCCGTCGCCCAGGACCTGCTCTTCGATCGTCAGACATTGGTGCAGCACTTCCTCGACCTCGTTCTCCATTCCCCACATCCAGAACAGCATGCTGTAGGTCTTCCACCGCTCTGTGCCCCGATCCGCCCAGGGTGCCTTCGGGTCCGCCGTCGCCTCCTTCAGCGCCTGAATGTACTTCCGGTAGTATTCCCGTTCCCGCACCCGGTCGCCCTTCTCCTGGTAGTGGCGTCCCATCAAGTAAAGAGTGAAAGAGTATTGGTTTTCCCTCTCCCCATCGATGGCCTTGAAGACCCCGAGCGCCTGGAGATAGAGGGGCTCCGCTCGGTTGTAGGCACGCGTCCGGGTGAGGAAGTAAGCCAGGTTCTGGAGGCTCAGCGCGTACTCGGAGTTTTTCTCGCCCCAGTTCTTCTTGCACAGCTCCACCGCCTCGTGAGCGCCGCTTCCGCCTTGTCATTGGCCCTGGCGGACTCGTAACGCATGGCTTCCGCTCGCAGATCCTGCAAATCGCGAAAGGGATTCCTGCCACGGCTCGGTTTGGTCAGCTCCTCGGCGCGTTGGCGGATCGCCTGGGCGCTGCGCCGGTCTGTTGTCAGACTCGCGAGTAACGACAGCGTATTCGTGTACTGCGGAGCCGTCTCGCCCACGGTCTCCCGGTAGATCGCCAGCGCGAGCTGGAGGTAGCCCTCGCCTCCCGGATCGGGGGTTTGACTGGTGATGGATGTCACCTTACTGAGAACCTGAGACTTCTCAGAATTGGTCGGAAAGTGTCGGCGGCAACAAGCCCGGGAGTTGCTGCTTGAGGGTCGAGATCGCCCCGGCTTGCGTACCGGGTAGCTTCGTCTCGTCCGTGTCTATGATGCATTTGCCGCCGGCGTCGAAGATCCGGATGTGGAGCAGGCCGTTGTTGTCGATGCCGACGATGACGAAATCGATGCCCGAATTCGGCACTTCGGACCCGTCTCCCCAGGACATCAATCGCAGGTCAGGCTCCAGATTGCGGTAGTCTCTGGCAAGCTGCGTCAGCCACTGGGCGTGTTCGAGAGTCCGCTCGTTGCTATTGCTGATCGCCTTTGCGAGTTCCCGGAGCCGGGATTTCATCGGCGGTGCGCACCTCGGTCACGGCAAACTTCCTGGAATAGAGCTGCAGCAGATTCCTGAGAGCCAACCAGTGCTCCGGGTGGTTTTCCCCATGGGCCTCTCTGGCGACTTCCACGACCTTCCGATACAGGGGCTCGGCCTGCGCGAAGGCACCCTGATTTAAGTAAGACCCGGCGAGGGTTCGCAGACCGTCTGCGTATCTGGGGTCAAGCTTGCCAAGGGTCGCCTCGACAATCCCGAGCTCTTTTTCCAGGAGGGTCCTGGCCCGTGGTGGGTCCCCCTCGAGGCCAAGGACCAGGGCACACGCATTGGTCTGATGGGTGTACTCGACGTCCCTTGCTCCCAGAGATTCCAGGTAGATGTCGGCGGCCCGTTGGACCAGCGGCCTGGTTTTACGGTTATTGACGTTGCGCAAGCCCTGCAAGCAGATGGCGCACTCGGGGTGTTTTTCGCCCAGCCGCTCCTGGAGAATTCCCAGGGCCTTCTGGTTGAGTTCCAGGCGCCGGCGGTTGGAGCGATCCTCCACCTGCAGGTTGCGCGATCTGCCGCAACCCGCGGGCGTAGTCGAGATCCTTTTCCCCGAAGAGCTGCCTCTGTAGCTCCACCGCGGCCTCGATGGGCTGGCGCCACTGAGGCAACAAGGCACCGGGCCGACCGGTCTTGAGCCGTTCCCAGGAGTCTCCCAGCTCTTGCTCGGCCTTGACGAGTTGCTGACGCTTCTCCGCGGGAAGCGCCGCCCAGCGCTCGACCTTCTCCAGGGCCAGACGGGCCTCCGTCACCCGCCAGTGGGTCTCGGGATGCTTCTTTCGCCGGATCGCCAGCACCTCCTGAGCCGCCTTGCGAGCCGCGGGGAAGTCGGCCCTCCGGGCCTGGATCTCCACCAGCTCGGCCAGCGACAGGGCCACCAATTCATCGGTGTCGCCGAAGGCGGCCCGGTCGAGGGCCAGGGCTTGCTCGACCAGGGCCAGCGCCTGGTCCGGACGACCGGTGCTGTAGATGGCCAGCGGGTACGTTCCAGCCCTCATGTGGCCGTGGTCGTACAGCCACTTTTTCTGCTCGGCGGTCAACTTAGGGGGGGACTGGTTGCCGGCGGACGCGGGCGGCGGCTGAGCCGTAGCGACGCTGCCGGCGCGTGCCAGGACAAACACGGCCATCACCAGTGCGAAAGTGCCTCGTCTCGGCCGTTGTAGGACCGTCATGGGAGTGTCCTCTCGAGAGACGCGGTGTGGCGAACTGCGTTTCAATTCCCCTGGTGCGCAAAGCGGACGGCCTTCAAGAGCCCGAAGTGAGGCCTCAACCGCTCCATCATGTTCAAGAGGGAATCATCGATCCGTTGCGGCTCGTCGAGGCTGAGGTCACGATGATCGGGGTTGGAGCGGCGGGCGACCGGCCGTCCCTGCGCGTACTCCAGCCAGACCACTTCGCGCGGATTAAAGTGCCGGGAGACCGGGAGCCGGCCGATCTCCCGGACTAAGTCGACGTCCCGTGGCAAGGGCGTGTCGCGCGCCAGCAGAAAGGCGGACTCCAGTCCGCTCACGCCGGTCACAGGCCATCCTCCGTCGAGTTGCGCAGGACAATCTACGACAGTCGTGGGCGTGGGATCTGGCAGCGGGCTGGCGAATCCGAGCTTCGGGGCCGTCCAGGGATAGAGCGGTAAGACCTTTCCTTCGCTGGTCACCCAGAGGACGTACACATAGGCCGCCCGGTTCAGCCGCACCTGCAGGTGCACTTGCTCACCGTTCATAACCGGTAGTGACTCGGGATCCTCGACTCTCCAGCCCTGTTTCAGGCCCTGACCCTTTGGGCTCCAGACCTGTACGGAAAGGTCTCCCGAAAGCGGCTCAACCGGACCGGGCGCTTTGACAGTTGGCGCAGGAGGCACAGGGTCTCGATCGGTCGGCGTCCCCCGGAGCGACTCGGGCATCGGGTCGTCGCTCGACTCGGCCCCCGATCGAGACGCGTCACCCGTAGCGACTCCCGGCGGGTTGACCAGCCAGGAGGCCGGAAGACGCAAGAGCCCGAGACTCCAGGTTACGACCCCAAGAAGAATGAAGATGACGACGGCTGGGACAGGACTGAGCCAACGGCGGGGTTGCGCAAAAAGGTCGAGAGCTTGCCCCAGCTCCGCGGCGCTGGCATAGCGTTGCGCCGGATCGGCGGCCATGGCCTTCAGGCAGATCCGCCGCAGCCGGCGCGGGATTCTGGGATGATCGAGCGTTTTGCGGTCGAAGTCGCACCGGCGGGCGCGGTCCATTGACTCGCGCCAGTCTCGACCCGGAAACGGTACCTGGCTGGTCAAGAGGTAATAGAGGACGCCTCCCAGGGCGAAGACGTCGCTGCACGGGCCGACTTTCTGCTGTTCCTCGGGCGAGTCGAAACGGGCTTGCTCGGGGGCCATGAAGGCGAAGGTGCCACCGGGCCGGCCCGGGTCGTCCGACCAGGCATGTCGCAAGTGCGCCATGCCGAAGTCAATCAGCCGAGGCTCACCCAGCTCGTCAACCAGGATGTTCCTGGGCTTGATGTCGCGGTGGACGACTCCCTTGCGGTGCGCATGGTCGACCGCCCCGGCGACCTTGGCCAAGAGGGCCGCGGCCTGGCGCGGCTCGAGGCGTCCCTCGGAGGCGACCTGATCGAGGGTCCGGCCGCGGATGTATTCCATCACCAGGTAAGGCCGATCGTCGTGGAAATCTTGGTCGTAAACTCGGACGAGGTGAGGTTGATCCAGGCTCGCCAGGATCTTCCCCTCCTCGATGATCTCGCACCGGCCGTCCCGTCGGACCGGCTCGAGCGAGAGCTTGAGCACCAGGTCCTTGGCCAGACCCGGGTGGACGACCCGGAAGACGTCCGCTTGGCCGGAGGGGGGAAACCGGCCGATGACCAGGTACTTGCCGATCGCAGCGGGCAGGTTGGCCTCACGGGCCCCACCTGGCTGGCACGTACGTCGGAGGTCGGTCTCGGGTTCCGATCCAAGAGTTTCCGAGGATTCCGCCGCTGCCCAGGGCGCGGTTGCGTTCGGGTCGTCCGCATGGCCGCTGGCCGTCGCGGGATCAGCTTCCGGCTCGCTCGCGGTGGAAGGCGACAAGAGCGCTTTGCGCGGTCGCTCCCGGACCACGGCGACCTCGATCCTGAGCCGCTCCAACCGGCCGAGGCATTTCGGACACGCGTCGAGGTGCTCCCGCAGCTCTTCCGACGGCTCTTCCCCGACGACCACCGCTAAAAGCTCAGCATCGTCGGGACACGTCGGACTCGAAACCATAGCTGATGTCCTCGTCGAATTCGTCGCGGAGGGAGCTGACTTGCATCAAGATACGAAAAGCATAGACAGAAACCACGTAGGGCTCAAGCTTCAACTCCACGGCAATCTCGGCAGCGAGGCGATTCCGCAGCAGCCCGGGGCATCGGTCCGTGTGCTCGTCTTTAGGAAACGGTATGAGCGGTGGGCGAACTTACGAACCTTCCGGCTGAGCTTACCGGCGTCTGACCGGGTTCTACCTGAGCTCGTCGCGGCCGGCCAATTGTGGGTCTGAGTGTTTCTCATTCAATCGTCTCCCGGCGTTTCGTCCCGCGGCCCTCGCGCAACAGCGTAGGGTCCGGCGAATCTCCTTCCACAGGCAGTGGTACGCACGACCAGGAGGAATCTTACGAGAGAATTCCCAGGACGAGAGGAAACCGCGGTGGCAGGTGTCGCACGCCAACGGCGCAGCATCGATGTCGATGCTCCCGTCCCTCTCAACCCCCGGACAGGAATGCCGGCAGGTGACCATGAACCAGACGATAGAGGATCACGCCGAGGATTGCTCCGGGAACCCCCGCCACGTTGCCGAGGACATGACAGGCGATAGCCGGCCAGAGGCTTCTGGTTCGAGCCCTCAAGATCGCACAGGCAAAGCCCACTCCGAGCGTCGAAAGAACGATCGTTAGACCCCCTTTGACACCCATTGGCGACCACATCAAGGGCACGTGCATCGCGGCGAACAAAAGAGTCGACGACACGATCGCGGGTTCCGAAGGCCGAGTTGATCCCCTTTCCGTCATCACGATCGGCGACCCAGGATTGAACCAGGCCACGAACATAGACCTCTTCCGAGAAGCTACTCAGCAGCCAAACCACCAACACCATTTGCAGGAAGCTCATCTGCGACGCAACCGGATGCCGAACCCCCAAGAGGATCGCGACGACTGACCCGGCCATCATCGACAGCGCGGCGATCGCGAACCAGACGCCATAAGATCGATTCCACCAGTCGGCCCTGCGCCAGCCCATCTCGCTGAATGACCTCCCCAGCAGCTTCCAACCGATCAACGCGACGAGGACCAGCGCCGTCTTCAAGACGAGCTGCGAGAGCAGCGCCGACCCGCTCGTCGTCGGACCGAGCCCAAGTCTCAACGACCACGCGAAGCCCAGGAACAGCAACAGTCCCCAGACAAACCCGACGAGAGCGCGCAGCCATTGGTTCCGCATATTGCCAGTAACCCCTTCAAAAAAATTGGTGGCCTTTTTCATTCGCCGTCAGGGACCGCCGGAAATTGGAAGTGGACAAAGTCGCCCCGGAACGTCATCGGACCGTAACCAGCGGTAGCTCGCGTTCACGTACCGTTTCTGCAGCGTACCGCAAGGCTTCGCGGATATCCTCGATTCCAAGATCCGGGTACGAGGCCAAGATTTCCTCCCTGGTCATCTCATCGGCAACCATGCCGACCACCGATGCCACCGGGATACGCAAGCCTCGAATACAAGGCACTCCCCCCATTTGGTCGGGATTTACTGTGATGCGCGAGAATTTCATCATGCGTCCTCCTCAATGTTCCGATCGATCGCGATCAATTCGAGGCAACAGCGGAAAGCCCCTAGTCGCTCGGCAGTCAGTGCGCGCCTGGCTGAGCTTCAACGGTTGGGCGAAAGAATAAGGGCGGCGCGAGCCCCAACGCAGCGCGCCAAATGATGAGCTACTACCGAATTCGATTATACCCTGAACCGATCTCGGGCGGTCAGGGATGTGTTGACGAGAAAGGTCGCCAGGAGCCGTTCCACGACTTCCTTCGGGGCGTTCAATCCGCGATTGTAGCGCCGCTTAGACCAATGGATGCCGTATCAACGACGCGATCATCTAAATCGGGGAGCCACAAGGCAAGGAGCGTCGCCGGCAGGAAGAGGAGCCCGGCGCAGAGGAGGGCGATCCGGTAGTCGCCCACCTTCGAGAACAGCCCGAAGATGACCGTTCCGGCCGCCGCGGCGATGCGGCCGATGTTGTAGCAAAAGCCGGCCCCGGTGGTTCTCAGCAGAACCGGGAACAGCGGCGGCAGATACATCGTGAAGAGCGCGAACAGGCCGCTGCTTGCGCCCATGACCGGAAGAAGGACCAGCAAGGTCGTGTGGCTGCGCGGCACGATGTAGGTCGCGACCATGGCCAGCGAAGTAAGCCAGACACAAGAGCGCGATCGACCGCCGGTAGCCCATCATCACGAGCCAGTTTCGCCGCGAGGAAGTTGCCGCAGAATGGAGGCCGACCATCACCAGGAAGTTGGCGACGCTGGCCAGTTCATTCTTCCGGGCGGCAGACATGTCGATCACGTCCGGCAGGTTTCGCAAATGTTGCTGGTACCAGAAAATGAAGGCCCAGTGTGCCGTCAGACTCACGGAGCAAACCAGAATCGTGAGGATGGCCGTGCGGCGGACCTCGCCGCGGAACAGGTCGGCGATGCCGGGACGTCGCGTCCGTCGCCTGCGCGCTTGGCCGCGTCGCCATTCCTCGGTCTCGGGAACCGCCCGGCGGACCCAGAACACGAGCAGGGCCGGCAGCACGCCGACCAGGAAGACCACGCGAGGGCTCTGGCCCGCCAGCAGGAAGGTCGCGCACGAGGCCAGCAAGATGCCGACGTTGACGCCGCTCTGGAGCACCGCGGCGATCCACGGCCGCCAGCGGCGGGGCCATGTCTCCGACAGCAACGAGGCGCCGACCGCCCACTCGCCGCCGATGCCGAGGGCGGCCAGGAATCGTACGATGAGCAGTTGCCACCACGTTTGCGCAAAAAAGGCCAGGCCGGTGAACAGCGCATAGGTGAGGATCGTCAGGCAGAGCGTCCGGCTGCGGCCGATCAGGTCGCCGACGCGACCGAAGAAACCGCCGCCGAGCGCCCAGCCGACCAGGAACGCGGCCTGGATCCATGAGCTGTACCAGCCGACGACTTCGTTCCGTGTGTCGGTCACCCCGATCAGCTCGGCGACGAACGGGGCCGCGACCAGGACGTAGAGATGCATGTCCAGGCCGTCGAACAGCCAGCCGAGCCAGGCGGCGATCCCCGACTTCCACTGGTGCGGCGAGAGGTCGCGCAGGCTCTGGATCTCGTCGCGCGATGAGCACGTCCGATCCGTCTATCGACATAGAACCACCTGCGCGGGGTTGATCGCCTGATATTTCCCCTTGTTCGCGGTGATCTCGAACGCCTGGGGGACGGCTTCGAGGCCGAACAGGACGTGGGTGATCGTCGGCTTCAGCCGCACCCGCCCCGAGGCCACGAGCCGGACCGTGTGTTCCAGGTGGGCCAGCGTGCTGATGTCCGGAAAGAGGAATCGGAGGCTGCGCTCGCGCAGGAGGTCGACGTCGAGCTGCAGCGGAGCCCCGAACCAGGAGACGCCGACGAGCTTGCCCCCGGAGCGGACCGACTCGATCGCCTGCATCAACGACCGGGTGCCCGCGAGGCCCTGTTTCGGGCTCCCTCCCGCGCATTCGAAGACGACGTCGGCGCCGTTGCCACCGGTCAGCTCGCGGATCGGCGGCGACCGGGTCGTCGCTCCGGGCATTCAGGGCGACGTCCGCGCCGAGCTCCCGGGAGACCCGGCAGGACTCCTCGCGCACGTCCACGGTGACGATCAGCCCCGCGCCGCTGGAGCGAGCGATCTGGAGACACTCCAGGCCCATGCTCCCCTGCCCGTAGATCGCGACCGAATCGCCGATGGCGATGCCGGCGGTCTCGACGGCCGCGACGCTGTCGCTGAGCGATTGCAAGCAGGCGGCCTCGCTGTCCGAGATCCGGTCGTCCACGCGCACCAGCGCGATCTCGGGGAGGAGGGCCCGCTCGGCGAAACAGCCGGGAAGCTGAAAGCCGATGATCGGTCCCTTGCGGCAGAGGTGGTTCTTGCCGTCGAGGCAGAAGGAGCAGGAGCCGCAGGGCAGTTTCGCCCGCGCCGCCACGCGGTCGCCCGGCCGGACCCGGGTCACGCCCTCGCCGACCTCGATCGACCCGGCGCAGAATTCATGGCCGAAGAGCTGCACCGGGGCCTCGGTCTCGAGCCGGCGCTTGATGGCCTCGTAGGCGAGGGTCGGGATGCCGAAGGCGAGCTGGGCCTCGGTGACGCTGGGCTGAACGCAGAGCGGTTCGGCGATCACGTGGCCCGGCCGGCAGACCGGCTCCGGGACGTCGTCGAGCCGCATGTCGCCGAAACCGTAGAATCGCCAGGCTTTCACGATCGACTCCTAACCCAGGCGGGCGAATTTCTGGAGCGAGTGGCAGTCGGCGGGAACCGCGCCTTGATTGCCGCCCGCCGACCAGGTCACCTCGCCGACGTAGAGGTCGCCCCGCGAATCGAGGCAGAGGTCGTGGGGTGCGAAGAAGTCGCCGGGGGCACACGGGTTCGACCCGCCCCCCCAGCGGGCGAGCAGCCGGCCGTCGGAGTCGAAGACGCTGACCCGGCCCCCGGTCGCGTCCGGGCTGGGCGCGGTCGTCCCGGGCCACATCCCCGCCCGGAAGCCCAGCTCCGCGACGTACACGCGCCCGTCGGCGTCGACCACGAACCTGGCAGGGCCGCGCGATGTCGGTCCATTCCTTGAGGAATTGGCCGTCGGGGCTGAAGAACTGAAGGCGGCTGTTCTCGCGGTCGGCCACGACGACCGTGCCGTCCGGCCCCACGGCGATCCCGTGCGGCAGCCGAAACTCTCCGGGCCCGCGCCCGGGCTCGCCCCACGACGAGAGGTGAATGCCATCGGGCGAATACTTGATGGATACGAGCATTGCCATATCCATCGGAGATGTACAACGAACCGTCCGCGGCCAATGCCAGGTTGGTCGGGTAATGGAACGGCGGGCCGGCGTGGCGGATCGTCCGGAAGTCCATGCTGGTGGCTCCGGTGTCCGACGGACATCCGCTTGTGCCCAGCGTCACCGATCGAGTGTCCCATCGGGGGTGAACTTCTTCACGGTGTGGTCGAGGTCGTCGGTGCAATAGACCGCGTCGTCAGGGCCGATCGTGATCCCGTGCGGCCGGACGAAGAGGTCCTCTCCCCATGAGCCGATGAATCGGCCCTCGCGGTCGAAGATGATGACCGGATGGTCGCCCCGGTTAAAGACGAAGACCCGGTCGCGCGAGTCGGTCGCGACGCCGGCGACCTCGACGAAGCGCCACCCATCGGGCAACACTCCCCAGCCTTCGCAGACCTCGAAGCGCAGCTCATCGCCTACGCTTGTCACGGAACCCATATCTCGAACTCCCGCGTCATTGGCCTTACCTGGCCCAGGGGATGTGGTAGCCGGTCGCGTTCAGCCGGATCCGGTAAAGGCTCTTATCCACGGTGATGTAGAGCATGTTCTTGTCGTCGCCGATGCCGAAATCGACGTTGCTCGGGTTGCCCATCGGCTCGCGAGCGCCGTGCTGGGGCTCGCCGGTCTTGATGAAGGCCACTTCCTTGCCGGTCGGGTCGATCACGAGGATGCCGGGCCGGCTGGGCTTGCGGGAGGCGAGGTAGATCCGGCCCTCGGTGTCGACGGTCATCCCGTCGCTCCCTTCCTCGTCACCGAAGTCGATGAGCGTGCTCCGCGGGCCGTTCACGAGCCCGTCCGAGCCGAGGGGAAACGCGTAGACCTTCATCGCCCCCAGCTTGGGCTTCGGGGCGGTGGGGTCGATCCGGTCGGTGCCGTTGTTGTGGTCGGCGACGTAAAGCGTCTTCTGGTCGGGGCTGATCGCGATGCCGTTGGGCTTCTCGACGTCGTGGGTGACCTCGACGACTGTCCCGTCGGTGTCGATCCGGTAGACGGCGCGGTACTTCAGCTCGCGAGGCTCGGTGCCCAGGTAGCGCGGGTCGGTGAAATAGATCCGCCCTTTCTCGTCGATGCAAAGGTCGTTGCAGGCGTTGAATCGCTTGCCCTCGAAACGGTCGGCGATGACCTGGCGCTCGCCGGTCTTCACGTCCCATCGCGCCACGCCGCGGCCGCCGCCGTCGGAGCCCTCGCAGGCGATGAGGAACCCCTTGGCGTCGAACATCAGGCCGTTCGACTTGTGGCTGTCCTGGGCGAAGACCGTGGTCGTCTTCGTGCTCGGGTCGAACCGCATGATCATCCCTTTGTCTTCGCCGAAGGGGATCTCCGAGAAGTACATCGAGCCGTCCGGCGCGGCGGCGACGCCCTCGGTCAGGCCCCCTTGGATCGGGGCCGTTCGGGTGTAGAGCAACTCCAGCTTGGCCCCTGGCGGAACGAGGTCGTCAGCCGCGACGGCGGTCGTCGTCGAGGCCAGCCGATCACGGAAAGCCTTTTCTTTCATTGCGACAAACGCGCGGTAGCCCGCCGGGTCGATGAATGGGTTCGTCCCGGCTCCATTCTTGGTGCGTTCATACTTCGCGATCATGTCGTAGTAGCCGCCATGCGCGCCGAGGAAGACGTCGCACGGGAGCGATTTGAGCGTCTGGAACGTTTTGGCGAAGTCGGCGGCGATCTCGGGATAATCCTTGTTGTCGACGATCCGATACCCGGGATTAATGTTGGGGCTGCCGATGACCACGACGTCATAGGTCTTGCCACCGTCAACAACGCGCCAGGTCCATGTCGTGCAGCCACGGGTGTGGCCTGGCGTTCGGCGCGCGACCAAGGTCACGCCGCCGAGCTTGATCTCTTCACCGTCCTCCAGGACGCGGTCAACCTTGCAGGGCTTCCAGCGGCTGGTGGTATAGAGGTATTGGCCTCTGCCGCCTGAGGCGATGACTTCGTCGTCGCCACGCATCACGAAAACCTTGGCGCCAGTCAGTTCCTTCATCAAAGCGTGGCCGGCGACGTGATCGGAGTGAGCGTGACTGGCGAGGAGGACCTTGATGTCGCTCATTTTGAAGCCGAGCGACTCGACTGCCGCGCGGATTATGGGGACCGTGCTCTCGAAGCTGCTGTTGATCAGGATGTGCCCCTCGGGCGTGGTGATCAAGTAACTGGCCAGGTCCTTCGAACCGACATAGTAGACGTTGCCGATGACGCGATGCGCGGGGAAGGGCTCGTTCGCCGTCCCCTGACCCACAACGGCCAAGGCCAATATCAAAGCGGGGATCGTTGTCGTCAGCATGGGTTGGAACCTCCAGGAAATCAGGCGTCTATTTCCGCGGACCATCTTAACTGAGCTCTGGCTTTGCTACAGACCCACCTCGATGACGAAGCTCTGAGTGGCGCTGCCGACCGTCTCCGTGCCGGAGGAGACGACCTTCTCGATTCCCCACTTGAGAGCCTCCTCGTCCAGGCGGCGGACGTCGCGTTCGAGCGTCACGGAGACAACCACCTCGGTCGTGCCCGGTCGATCGGGCGTCCCCGACAGCAGACCGGTCGCTTCGTCGATCGTGAGCCATCGCGGGCCCTGCTGGATGTCGAATCGAAGCCGTTCGACGTCCCAGAAGCTCATTGTTTCCTTGCCATTGACGACCCGCGTCCTGAGATCGCCCAGCGATCGGATGGCCGCGACCGGATAGTGATAATCGACGCCTTTCCTGGCTCGGGTCACAGGCGCGCTGACGATGACCGGCCGCGGGGACAGCGGCGTAGTCGGAAGGCCCGCTGCGATTCCCCGCCGCGTCCACCGCGACCACTCGGTAGAAGGCCTTGTTCGCCCCTGCGAGTTTCACCTGAGCGCCCACCACCTCCAGCTCGGTGGCCGAGGTTTCGACCACGAAGTTCGCGGGGAACTCCGAGGGCATCTTGTCGGATACGCCCACCGTGACCTTGTAGGGCCGGTCGCTGACGGAGAAGCCCTTCTCGTCGCTGGCATAGACACGGTACGCCACGGGCTTGCGGCCCAGCGGGTTGGGCGCCCAGCGGAGGACGCCCCGGTTGCGCTCGCGGTCGAATTCGAGGCTGACATCTCGAGGAGGTGCTGGTCCTCGCGGCGTGAAGCTCCAGGTTGGGCTCCAGGGTCCCCAGACCCCCTTGTCATCTTGCGCCCGGACGCGCCAGAAATACTCCGTGTCGGGATTCAGGAGGCCGGGGCCCGGCAGCGTGTAGCGAGCCTGGCCCGCGTCGGCTGTCCGGGAGATGAGCTTGGCGAAGCTCATGGAGAGGGGCCACTTCATGTCGGCGCGTTCGGAGAGCTCGAAGTGGTAGTCGGCGATCGCGTCGCCGTCGGGATCGCTGGCGGGCCGCCACTGGAAGACGATCTCGGTCCCGTCGGTCACTCCTCCGGAGGGAGGAAAGACCGGTTCGGCCGGCGCGTCGGGCGGTCGGCTCGCGGACCGCTCGACCCACTGGTGGGTGATCCGCACCCGGCGGCTGCTCGCCGACTCGTCGGTGTAGGTGAACGCGTTCGTGCCGACGCCCATACCGGGAAGAGTGAGCGGGGCCATCTGCAGGTCGTTGACGATCGCCAGCCGCCGGAGGCGTGCGTCTCCCGACAGCTCACATTTCAGGTAGTACCGGTACCGAGCGGGCCCCTCGGGCGGGAAGAGCCCGTCGAGATTGCGATCGACCTCGTGCCAGGACTTGCCATCCCAGGAGAGCTTGAACTTCGCGCCGGTCCCCTCGACCTCCAGCCTTCCCCCGACAAAGACGTAGGGGCTGGACATCGTCCAGACGACGATGCCGGTTTTCCCTTCCTCCGCCATGAGGCCGTCGTCTCTCTCCCGGATCGACTCGACCGTGGTGGCGCCGGCGCGCCAGGACGGCTGTTTGAAGTCCGGGCGGTATTCCCACGACCCATTGCAGAGCCGATCGGGGAATCGGGGCGGCCGGGACCCGTGATACTTGATCGGGTTCAGATGCCCCCAGCGCCAGACGAGCGCCTCGCCCGGACGCAGCGTCATGTTCATGGCGGTGTTGGCTGAGTTGCGGTCCCCTGTGACCGTCCCCTCGAACACATAGATGGAGGACTCCCACTCATCCGCCGGCGCGCCGGTCCGGCTGCAGGATTCCCTGGGTGTGAGTGCGGCGGATCAGGTCGTGATCGCGCACCAGGTCCTGCTCGCCGGCGATGGTCTCGTTGTCGCGCAGCAGGTAGATGGAGTGCATGTCGCCGTCCATGAGGTGCCAGGAGCCATCGTAGAAGACCTGCGTGACGCAATGCCCCACCAGCCGCGCCGGGGCGACCTTGAGGCCCGCCTTGCGCCACAGGCCGGCCAGGCAGATGGAATCGTTGCCGCACGTGTTGTAGCCATAAACATTGAAGACTTTCACGGGATCGAGGAGTTCGTCATTGTCGCCTTCGAGGTGGAAGCGATGCTGGACTTCCTGCCACCAGAGGGCCCTGGCCTTCTCCCTGTCGGTCATCCCCGGCTCGATGGCCCTGGCCACGATCCGATCGAGGCTGCGGAAGTCGTTTTGGCCGTTGGAGAGCCAGGGATTGACCACGATCGGTCGCGCCCACGTTCTCCATCCGGACGGAGCGATTCGACTCCCAGGTCTGCTCGAAGGGTTGCCAGACCCCCTGGGGCGAGCGGCAGTTCCGGCCGTCCATCGTGCCCCCCTGGACGACGACGTACTCGACCCGTCCATCGGTGATCTCTTGCACGTGCCGCTTCGCCACGTCGGTCGGGTGATGGTTCGACGCCCACGGAGCCCTCGCGTCGTCCGCCGTCGCCCCCAGAAGCAGTACGGCCCAGGTCAATAGCGACGTCCCCATGCGCTTTCCTCCTCTCCCGCAAGACCACGCTCAGGTCGCCCATACTGGCGGACGAGGCCAACGAGAGGCCACCATTGTATCCACAGCGTCGGCGCCCTGTCTTCCCGGTTGATCCGGGGAAGCGCGCGCACCGGGTTTGAAATTGGGTGCCCACGCTTGCGTTCGGGCCGCTGCTGGCCCACAATCGGACATGTCAACGATCGCGAAGTCACTCGACCTGTTACTACGGATGATCGGCCGAGGGACGCCACCGCTGCGAAATCCTTGTCGAATTGGGCCCGGAGGCGCGGGTGCCGAGTCTTTGGTCCGGAACTGTGCACATGGCAAATACTTTGACTCCGCCCGCCGACTTAGCTCCCTCGGTACCACAAACACTCCCCGCAAGCCGGGGCATCGAGCTTTGGGCGGAGTGGCTGGACACCTGTGAGGAGTTCTTGTTGGCCGGGCTGCGCCGCCAGGTCGGCCCCGGTGGCGACTTGCGCCGCTTACCGCCAATGGTACGCCGAGCAGATGACCGAGCATGATCGGACGATGCTTCATCTCCTCGAAGAGTTTGACCGCCGGAGCCGTTCTCGTGGCTGCTGAGGTTGTACTGAAGGCTCTGAAACACGTCTGGGTCAGCCTGGAACCGTTGCACGCGCCGATGGCCGTCATGCGAGGCCTGGCCCTTGCTGCTTGGCGGCATGTCCGCGCCACCCGCGATGTGGATTTGCTCATCGGCGTCTCGGAGGGGGATCTTGAGCCCCTGCTCGCGACCTTGACCTCAGCCGGCCTGCGGCCCAAGCACCAGCCCCCCTGGATCTCCGTGGGTTCGCTACAGATCCTGCAACTGCTCTACGAGCCGCCTGGGGCCTACCTCGACTTGCAAGTTGACCTGCTTCTGGCCCAATCGGAATACCACCGGCAGGCGCTGTGCGCCGGATTCCCACCCATCTGGCTGCCCTGGACCTCGATCTCTATGTCCTCGCCTGTGAAGATCTGATCCTGCATAAGCTCATGGCCGGGCGCCTCCTGGACCGGGTGGACGCGGCCATGCTGCTCCGCGCGAACCGGACCGATCTGAACCTGGACTACCTTTTCGGTTGGACGACGACGCTTTCGTTGGGCGCCGAACTGGCTCAAGTCTGGGAAGAGGCTTTCCCAGGAGAAGCGATGCCAGAAACGGGCGGGAAGAGATAGCCCAGCGCGCTTCGACCTCGACCGAGCGAACAGCCAGGTCGCCAGGCGCAAGAAGACGTGGTAATAACCGAGCTCCGATGAGCTCAGGCGAATGGAGAAGCGGGAGAGCGCAGCATCTCGGCCGCGGCAATGGCTCGCGAGCCGGTCGAACCGCTCGCGCGAGTGCGCAATTCGATCAGGGCAAAGACGAGCAGCCGATCGACCAGCTCCCCGCTGTCTCGGCCCTTGCGGACATTGAGTCGAAGGTGGTTGGCGTAATGGCCCATCCAGGGCTTACCAGGGGCCGACCGGGGAACGTCCGCTCGGTGGGCCGTAGCTGGAACGCCCATCGGGCATCTTGTTTCGGCCCCTCCCTGCCCCGTTCAACAAGAACGATATCCCTCTTGTGCGCTCATCTGTCTCGTCTGTGACAGCTCGGGCGAGCGGCTCTCATCGTTCCCGCTATCGTCGAGTCTGGGACCGTCTCCCTCCACACGGTAGCGAAAATAGGCGACCATCAGCTCGTCGCCGGGACGGAGACGTCCCGACTTGATGCATCGGCCGTTGATCCGCGTGCCGTTGGTGCTGCCAAGGTCGCTCACTTGCACGCCGTCATCGATCTGGGCGAGGCAGCAGTGGAAGCGCGAGATGCGCGAGGAGTCGAGGCGAGCATCGCAACGCGGGTCGCGGCCCATCGTCATCGGGGCGTGACCGATTACGGTGATGTCTGGTCCACCATTGAGGGCGATCAGTCGAGTCGGCATGGCAGTAAGCCTCGCAAAGGATTCGTCCCTGTCCTCGTGCCGGGACGAATGACACACCCAGAAAACAGTAAGCCTGATGCCTGGTACTGGAATACGCAAGTCGCAGAGAATCACCGAGTGATTCGGCGTCGCCACTTTCTCGTCCGCTCACCCGATGATTTCATCGGTCGCCGGCGCGTTGGCCATGAAGATACGCCCGTGGGTTGCCAGGAAGCGCATCCCACGCCTCGGTCTCGTCTAACCAGTAGATTCCGATTGAGAGCGAAATTCAGACACAACGGCATAAGAATCTTCGGCAAGCGGGTGGGAGACCGGTCACGATACCCGATTTCCAACGCCGAACTTGGTCTTCGCAGAGAGAGCTCCTCACGACCCGCCAAGATGCGGTCGCTCTCCCCACTACGTCTAACTTAGTTCATTTTGCAGCAAATCTCTGGCCGGATCGCTTTCCTCCGGCTAATTATTTTCCGCGCCGAGTGTCCGTTCACCGCCGGAATGACAATTATCACGATATTGACGAAGTGGATTCTCGGCCCTCTATGACCTCGTGGCCGGGTTTTTCAGTCGTTTGTTACCGGTTCGAGGCGGACAGGCGTGCGGGCAAGCGACCCGGCGTGATTGCCTGGGTTCGTCATCTCCCATCTACCGGACAGCCGCTGTGGATGCGAGGACCAGGAGGTTGAGCGGCCATCGCGGCGGCCTCAAAGGCGAGCATCTCGCACCAGTGCGCTTCGACCTCGATGGAGCGCGCGGCGAGACTCGCCAGCCGCAGGAAGACGTGGTAATGACCGAGCTCCGAGGAGCCCAGGCGATCGTAGAAGCGGCACAGCACCGCGTCTCGACCACGACAATGTGTCGCCAGCAGGTCGAAACGCTCGCACGAGCGAAGCTCGATCAGGGCCGAGATGAGAAGCCGGTCGACCAGCTCCTCAGTGCCCTGGCCTTTGCGGACATGGAGTCGAAGGCGGTTGGCGTAATCATTACGGTGAGTTCGCTCCAATCGGCCGCCGCGCTCCACCAAGATTCGGACGACGGCGCTCAAGTGAGAGGCTTCGTCACTGGCAATCGCCGCGAGCGTGAGCGTCCATTCGTTTGGACAGGCTGGCTCGGGCCAGCGATTCAGCAACTCGAGTGCGTTCGTCGCCGCCTTCTTCTCCAGGTACGCATGATCGTTCATGAGCGCGAGTGGGTCGCGCAAGACCAGCTCCGCCCATCCTTCCGGCGTCCGACTGAGTAACGGAATCTCGCGATCGAGCGATGGTTTTTCCAAGTGAATGGCCTCTGTGTTGAGGTTGCCCTCGGGCTCCTAGAGGTTGAAAAGGGCGTTCCCGGCCCCGATTGGGATTTTCTCATGCGACGCTGTATCGAGTCGTTGCAACGGCATCGCGGCTTCTGGCAGTGTAGGCAATTCTGCCGTTTCGATGGGCAAGATGCGAGTGCGCTTGGAATGTCGAGTCGCTCTTTGTTGTGCGAGGAGAATTGCTGGTGTCTCAACCCGACCACGACACCGCGGGTGTCGAGAAACAATCAGACTACCTGCCGCGAGCCAATGCCTGGGCGTGGGGTATCTGCTGGCTGATGTTCGCCTCCACCATCTTGAACTACATGGACCGCCAGGCCATCGCGATCGTCCGGCCACAAATCAAAGACGCGTTTGCGATCGCAACCGATAAGGACTTTGGCTGGGTCCTTGCCGCATTCATGATGACCTACGCACTGTTCCAGGTGCCGGCCGGCTATCTGGTCGACCTATACGACTTGCGCTGGTCTTATGCGGCGGCGGTGGCATGGTGGTCGATGGCCGCCGTCGCCACGGCACTGGTTCCGAGCCTGGGGATGCTGATCGTGTGCCGGGTCTTGCTGGGAGTCGGTGAATCGTTCAACTGGCCTTGCGCGCTACGAGTAACGGGCCGCGTCTTGCCCCCAGCCGACCGCAGCCTGGGAAACGGCATTTTCAACTCGGGAGCGGCCGTCGGCGCAGTCGTCACTCCGATTGCCGTTGCGTACCTGGTCCATGTCTCGGGCTGGCGAGCCGCGTTCCTGGTGATCGGGGCGGCCGGTTTCATCTGGGTGGCGGCCTGGCTGATCCTCGTCCAAGGCGAGAATCGCCGGTTGCTCGCGAAAACCGATCGCAAGAGTAGGAAACCGGCCGATGACCTTCTCGACTTCAACGACCGGCGCCTATCGCAAACGGCCCGGTTTGCATTCGGAGCCGTGTTCATCGCCTCAATTGCCGTGGCATTCAGCGCCTTCCGTTATGGACAGGAGGCCATCTGGCTCGGGATCGCCCTGGCCATGCTCGGTACCCTCGCGGTCGCGACCATCCTGCCCATTAAGGAGCTCACCGGGGCGGACTGGGCCGCCAGCCTGGGCGAGGTCGTCCGCCTCCGACGGTTCTGGATTCTGGTGGTCGTTTCGGTCTCGATCAATATCTGCTGGCACTTCCTCATCAACTGGACCCCAGCCTATCTCAAAGACGAGCGCGGACTCACGTTCGAGACGAGCTCCTTTTTGAGCGCGATCCCGTTCCTGGCCGCCGACGGCGGCAACCTGGGAGGTGGCTGGCTGTCGAGAAAACTGGCTTCGCTTGGCATCAGCACGACCCGTGCCCGGCTCCTGGTGATGTCGTTCTGTACGCTGTTGATTCTGGTGGGAACGGGTATCAGCGTCGTGCGCGACCACACGACCGCGGTCCTCATCCTTTCCATCATGGCGGCCGGAACCGCTGCCTTCATGGCCAATTACTTCGCCTTCTGCCAGGAAGTCAGCTCGCGGCATACCGGCCTGGTCGTGGGCTATCTCGGCGGCGTGGGCAACCTGTTCGTGGCGAGGTTTCAGCCGTTCGCGGGCTTTGTCAAGGATCGCACCGGCAGCTTCTCCTTGATCTTTCTGCTTATCGGCCTGGCGCCCTTGGTCGGACTGGCAGCCTTGTACTGGGGCTGGAACGATCGGGGACAAGACGAGGTCGAGCCGGATTTACGTTGACTCAACGTCGGCTCGTGCTTGATTGCGGCGTGTGAGCCTGCCGGGAAGAACGACCAGCACGGTCAAACCGGCCACCATTCCGAGAAACAAGGGCGACCAACCTCCGGCCGGAACGACCATGCCCGGAATGAACACGGCGGCCTCGCCGACGGCCTGGCTGCCTCGGTAGGCAATTCGAATCGGGCGCAGGGTGCCGTCGGGCACGGGGTGGTCGCTCTGATAGAGGAGCGTGTAACTCGAGCGGATCCGCTCGGCGATCTGTTCGTAAATCTCGCGAAGTTGATCGGCATTCCGAGCGGGATAGTACTGGCCTCGGGTCGAGGTGGCGAGCCGGCGGAGATCGGCGCTTTCGATCTCATCCTCGGAACCCAGTCCCAAGGTGTAAACCGGCAGGCCGAGCCGGCGCGCGGACGCGATCACCGATTCCAGGTTGGCCGATTGACTGGACGTATCTTCGCCGTCGGTGAGTGCCAGAACCGCCCTGCGGCCTGACTCGGCCTTGAGCAACTCCAGGGCATCGGCGACGGCGTCATAAAAGCAGGTGGACCCATCCGGCTCCAGGGCATCGACCGCCTTTTTGATCCGGCCGCGGTCGGTCGTGAACAAACTGAGCCGATTGATTTCCGAGCCAAACGCGATGACCGCGATCTGGGAACCCTCGGGAAGTTTTTCCAGGAACGAGGCGACCGCTCGCTTCAAGCCGCCGATCCGATCTTCTTCTTCCATGCTCTTGCTGCGATCGACCACCAGGACCAAGGTCGTCGGAATCAACTCCTTGGTCCGAGGTGCCTGGAACTCGACGACATCCACGTCGCGACCATCCTCGGTCACGCGAAAGTCGTCGCGGCCGGCATCGAGCAAGAACGAGCCGTCGGGACGTTTGACTTCGAACTGGACGGAGATCTTGGGAAACGACTGCTCGCTCGCACCTGTCACGACCACCCGCACGTCATCCTTGCCGGCTTCACCGGCAGGTTCGGCAGGCGCCGGAGGCGGAGGCACCGGGTCGGCCGCGACCGAGTCATCTGCTGGGTCCTGAGAGCGCATCGCGCTGGTCGCGACAAGCTCGGTCTCACCCCGTGGTTTCGGAAGCCGGAGCACTCGATCGATCTCGAACGCGAGGTTGGCCTTTCGCAGGAAGAGGAGCGCCAGGCTGGTTCCGGGGAACCTTCCACCCCAGCGGTCATTGCGCCAGCTTCCGTCGTTTTCCTGGCGATCGACCAAGATCCGTGCGCCGTGAGCATACCAGTCGAATCCATCGAGCGAGAGCAAGCCCAGCGCGACACAGACCCGTTCCAGAGACCACAAATAATAGATTTCCGTGTCAGGACCCGGCGCGGCGGGCATCGCGGCTGACCGCCTTAAGAGCCTTGATGAACGCCGGATCCGCGGCCAGGGCCGCGCCGCGCGCTCGAGCTGTCTGACGCTCCGCCAGGCTCGGCCGGGACGCGGCGATCGCCAGTCCCATCAAGCCGGCGCACGACATGGCCTGCGAGCCGGGCATCCCGAACCGGTATCCCCAGTGACCATCGTCGAGCTGGGTCGAACGGAAGTGATTGTCGATCGATTCGAGGGCCTCGTCGGGGTCGAACCCATGTCGACCGGCCGCCCAGAGTCCCAAGAGCGCGAACTGGGTGTTGGAATTATCCCCCTGACTCCAGAACGGCTGAGGCCTTCGAGCCTGCTTGCGACCTTCGGCGCGTCGCGAACGGCGAGGATGCGATCTGCGACTCGGGCTCGCCCCGAGGCACGTGGTAGTCCCAACTCCCGTCGTGATCGCCGACGTGCGAGGCGGTGTCCCAAAGACTGGATCAACGCATCGGCCTCGCCTCGGCTCCCTTGCTGCGCACGTGCCAGGAAGAGGATCGCCAGCACCAGGTCATAGGTCTGGTCCGACTCCCTTGCGAGCGCTGAGACGACTGAGCGAGCCTTGTTGATCTCCGTGGCATCACGGGCCACGCCGTTTTCCAATAACGCCAGGCCCGCCAGCGCCGTGACGCCCAACCGGTGCGACGCTGCTCGGGGTCGTTCCACGACCCATCGGGGTCCTGTGCGTCTTTGAGGAACTCGACGCCGCGGGCGATCGCCCGAGCGATCTCCTCGGTCGGCCGGCGACACCCTGTTGGCCATGCGCCAGCCCCGTCATCGACAAGAAGACCAAGCGTACTCCACACCAGCGATCTCCATCGTGCAATCATGGCGCGGTCTCCGGATCTTTCGACTGGTGCGGGATCAAGGCTGTCGATATCAAGGCCAGGCAAGCGCCGATCGCTCCCCACAGGAGCACGACGGCCCAAAACGAGCTCGACCAGGAACCCAGCACGCGTTCGGCGCTCTGGATGACAGCGAAGCCAACGGCGGCGGCCAGCAGTCCGATGCGCGGCTCCCGCGAACGCCGCCGCCGGCAGATCGCGCCACTCGCCACGACGAGCGGCCAGCCGAGCACCGACCACGACCCCGGCCCCAACCATCAGGATCGCGACGGAGGACAGCCGGGCCTCCACGTGCCACGCTCCTTGACCGCCGGCGGTCAAAGCCGTTGATGAGCATGACAATGGCTCGCAAAGCCATCGCTCCCACGGAGCCCAGCGCGATCCGAGCACCCGGCCGTAGTCCAGTGATCATCCGGCTCGAGATGTTGCCCGAGTTCCGGAATCAAAGGGGCAAACGCACCCGCGGCGGACTCAGGGACCATGACCGGCTCGGTAGGCCGTTCGATTCGCACCGCGATGCGCTTGGTGCCGCCATTGCTCTCGATCACGATCTCCGAGATCAATGGCCGATCGATCGCCTCGGGCAAGTTGAGCTCGATGGAGAGGTCGGTTTGATCGATGGTCGAAAACGGACGCCCGTCGTACTCGGGACGCAGACGAATCCAAGGGGTCCCGGCCGGCTCGACCCGAGCCGTGCATCGCAACAAGCGGTAGCCGACGATTGGTCACTCGAACCGACTGATGGGTGATGCCGCCACCGGCAACCGCGTGGATGATCAGAGACTCGGGATGGACGTCCAGCTCAGGAGCACTCGACGCGGTCGCCGGCAGCCGCGCCAGCCACTCGTCGAGCTGATCGTCCGCGGACTCGGTTCTTGTCCCGACGAGGAACCAGGTCGAGACGTTGAATCCGACCGAGGTATTCGGCGAGCCGGCCCGAGGTTAGCTCGTCGCGGAGAGCCCCCCAATGCTGGGCCGCGAGCACCAGAAAGTCATCCCAGGTTCGACAGGAAGCGCCGCCGGCCATCGAAAAGGGAATCGGCAGCCGGCCCGCTGGTGCGGCGTGCGTCGTGGCCGCGGCGTTGGGAGGTGGTCGGCGTGGGCGCGGAGCCAGCGACGGCTGGTGCTCGCTTCGCCTCCTGAGCCTTCCCGGACACAACCGGCGCCGACGAGGGCACGGACGTGTTGCGCTCGACGCGAAGCTGCACGCCTCCCAATTGGATCACGTCGCCCGGCTCCAATCGGCGCGGCCGGCTCGACAGCAGTCGCTCGCGATTCACGAACGTCCCACCCGGTGTCTCCAGGTCCTGGATCGTGATCTCCTCGTTCGTGCATGTGAGTGTCGCATGACGCGCCGCCATGCGTCGCGTCGCGCTTCCTTCCTGATCGGCCAGGTCGAGCCCCGGCTTACCATTCAGGGCATTGCCAACAACGATTTCACCGGCATTCACCAAGTACACCCGCCCGACTTCGCGCCCACGAACGACCACGAGTGACCAGGGACTGGATTGGGTCGGGGTCGACATGGTTGGACTTGCCGGGTGATTGTTCATGGTGAATGCCAGGTTCGCGATTCCCGTTCTCGCTTACCACTTCTCGATTCTGAATCGGGCCAGCAACCAGGCCGCCTCTCCGTCGAATAACGATTGGATGCAGTGGCGATCACTCTCACCGACCGCTCAATCATACCGCCGAGACGGCGCCGCTGTCCTTCTGATTGTTCGTAGTCCAAGCAGAATGACCTACTTTATATCATCGGCGGATCCAGAAAAATATTGCGGGAGTTTGCCGGTTTCCTCGGCAGACCGTTTCTGAGCTAGGATTGGAAAAAGGCAGTAAGGCGAACGGCTGAATTGGAGTAGATAGAGCCCGGGAATTGGTCGGAGGATACGGCAAAGCGGGTCCAGGATGCGATCACCGAGGCAGCCACCTAGACCGAGGTGGGCGGCAGCATCCCGCACTTCGGCAAGCGGAATTTGGCGGTAGAGCGATGAATCCATTCGCGGTTCTTCGTCATTACCAACTCGCTTCGCAAGCAACATCGTTTGTCCCACACGCGCTGAACCGGCAGAAGAAAGAGGTGCTACGATGGCCTTGGGTGATTTGCAAGATCCGTACGACCTCATCATCATCGGCCGAGGAGCCGCCGCGGCGGATTATCTGCTCACGCTGCCCAGGCGCTACCGATCCTTGGCGGATGACAGCCCGCTGCCGCTGACAATCATGGTCATCGGCGAGCAGGATCCCTGGGCGGGCGCGCGGATACGTCAAAGGTGCGTACGCACAGTATGTCAATCAGGAGAAGCAGGTCTTGCAACGCCGCACGGGGGACGCGGCCCCCACTTCTCAAGGTCCACAGGACCGGCTGGAGTTCGCCGAGGAAAACAAGGATATCATCGAATCCCTTGCCAAAAAGGATAACATGAAGGAGGGCACGGTCCGTCGCGTGTCCCAGGTAGCCAAGGTACTTTCCACCGACCGCGCCAAGTTCAAAGTCGAATCCACAGCGGGCGAGCACTACGGCCACAAAATCGTGTTCGCCTCGGGAGCAGGCATCGAAGGCGACAAGGGCCATCAGGATTACCACGCGGTTCCCGGAGAGGTAACAAAGGCTTGGCCACAGGGGCCACCACCTGGCGTGATGAACCTCGATCGCTTCATCAAGCTTACGGAAACCCAATCGTTGGATGGAAAAAAGGTCGCCGTCCTGGGCCCCACAGCGGGGACGGATGCGACGATGACCGCCTTGACGCTCAAGGTTCCACCCACGAGCTTATACTGGTTGATGCGCGGTCAGGCCAGCACCAAAGGCTTTGACAACGTTTATTCCGGAGCAACACAACAAGAGCAACAGCGGATGGAGACCGTCAAAAAGACGGCCGAACGAAACATCGTGGCATACGCGAATGACACACTCGTTCTCGCGAACGGCGGGTTAGGCAAGGTCAAAGTGAGCTGCAAGCCGACGGGCTCCGGTGCGACCGAACCCTTGTCAGGACTGCCTGTCAAGAATTTCGAATTCGAGGTCGATTATTTCGTTTACTCGATTGGACAAACCGCTGCCAACACGCTAAGCGCACCGCCGGAAGATGCAAAGACGAAAGCGCGCCGGATCCTCAATAGCGATTTGGAAAAAAAGCTCGAACCGGTCTATGACATCAATCAGCGCCTTGGGTCCGCTCCTTGGGAACATGTCACCGCCGTGCAACTGGAAGGTTCCGACTCGGAGGATGGCCTGCTGATTATCGGGGCCGCGACGTTTCAGGTGGCATCCAAGATGGACCATAACTTCCTGCAGTTTGAGTATGACAAACTGCTTACGAAGCTTCGCCAAAAGCCGGGTTTCGCAGTCAAAGCCCGCGCCTGTTACCCGGAACTGATGGATGGATTGAAGTTCAAAGAAATGTCTAATCCCCTATCTGTGGAAGAATGCAAAGCCAAAGAGAAGGCCCTTCTGCTCGCTTGGGGCACCCATATGAAGGAGAACCTAAACGGATGGGTCAAGCAAGGCCTCGTCAGCGACGGCGAGAAGGTCACGTGGAGCGATAAGCTGCTCAATGAAGCCGCGCACTTGTGTTACCTCTACCAGCAGCGCTGCCAGGCGGCCGCGTATCTCAACGCGCCCAACGCTCAGGGGAAGAGCGTGCAAGGCATGCTCAATCCCACTCAGACCTTGCCCGCGAGTCTCTCAGATTGCCGCTTACTGGCCGCCATCAACGCGAATATCAGTGCCCTCAACGCATCGTCGCCACAGAGCCTGCAGAACAAGACCATAATCGATCCGTTGGGAGTTAATCGTATCAACGCCAATTTTCTCGAAGATAAGACCGAGCTGCGCTGTTACATTGCCGCCCATTATCCCGATATCGACGAGCCGTCCGCTCAATCGTTTATCAACACGGTCGGTGAGGAACGCAAAAAGTTGGGCAATATGGGTTTCAACACACTCAAGATCTTAGATCTCGAGACCACGCTGGAACGCATGGAGAACATCGCAAAGTTGTCGCGGCGCAGCTCGTGACTGGCCGCTTACCGATGGCGAGAATGCGAGCAAGTATCCGATCATACGGGCGATAGGTGGGTTCAATCACGACTCAATTCCATCAGATTTAAGTCAGCCGGGAAACGGCGAGGATTTGTCATGGGTGCCGAACCATACAGCTACGCTGTGCCGTACGAGCCGGATCTCCAGGGCGCGCTCGACAAGCTGCGTCGTCAAGTGTTCGAGAGCAAGGAATTCAACGGGGCTGAGTTCGATCCACCAACTCCGGAAGCCGCTCTGGAGGTGACCGAAGGCGGCACGGTCGCGCTCGATCCTCGACATCAGCCGCATCAGCGCCACGCCCGACTTCTGTTGTGCTTCGCCGCTGTCCGCTCAAGAGCTCAAACAATACTTCGGCACACAGTTGCCGACAAGGAAGATGGTGCAAGAATGTTATGATTTCTGGGAAGACATCGAGCGCGGGATGGCTCGCTACATCATCCTTTACGACGGCGATAAACCAACGGAACTGTTTTTCGCTGGCTACTCTTTTGACTGAAGCTGTCCGATCCAAGGCCCTCGCCGACCGGGACGCATCACCGCTTTCCCTGGGTTGATGATGCCTCGAGCTATCCCGACCGCTGTGAGGGATGACCGATGGCACGAACCGATGGCCGAGAAGTCTTCGAGAAGGCTTTTCGGATCCGGTGGTTGTTGCGGTGGCGCTAGGTTCATGTTGCATGGCGCCTCCCTCGGCAGAGGATGTCAATTGCCATTCATGGATCAGCATTCCACCGGCGGCGACGTGTCGAGACCGATGCGCCAGGTGATGCGCCTGTCGGGCGAGGAACGCCACCGGCGGCCCGCGAAGAGGCCGCCGAGCGAGGCGACCAATCCCCAAAAAACCAGACCGAGACCCAATTCAGTGAAAAGAGAAGACAACAGATACCACTCCGACACTTCGGGCGAAGCCAACTCAATCCCTTGCTGTCGTGCCATATGAACCGCGATGTGCTGCCGCTGAAAATCTTCACGTGCCCGCACAAGTGGCGGGCCATATTTCAGGAGGTAGCGTCTCGTCTCCTGGAGATAGGAAAGCGCCATGACCGCGCACAGCCATCCCGCCGCCGTGAAGCCGAGCCAGAAAGCCCGATGCCTTCGGCCGAACAAAGCCCGATCCGTCACTACAGTCAGAATCAGGGCCATGACCGTTGCCAAGACGCCCACGCCGGAGTCATTTCGGCGCAAGCAGAGAGCCGGCAACGCAGTCATTCCAACGGCCAGGATCGCGATGTCGGCCATGATCCGGGCGACGGACCAAGCAGGCCTCGGCATGTTGCACCCTCCGTCGCATAAGTCAAATACTCAGGGAACCCGCCCCGCCGAGAATCGCGAGACTCTGGTTCCTCGACGAAACTTGCCGCGTCTCGACATCGTCCCGGAGGCATCGGCGTGCAGGCGGACGATCGGCCATTCTGCGATCAAGGCCCCGAGCAACTGTTTTCGGGGGGACTTTGAATTTGCGGGGCCAGCATCATCCGAAAACGATCGGCTTCAGCGCTGATGAAACACCAGGAGCGTATGCCCGAGCTCGATCCGATCTCCATTTTGCAAGGGATGAAGATCGGCGATGATTGATCCGTTGACACGGGTGGAACCTTGCGCCGCCAGGCTGTGCAAGACGTAACCTCGCGGAGTCGCCTCGATCTCGGCGTGCCGGCGCGCGACCGAGGGGTCACCGAAGATGCCGATCTCGGCTCGTTCGTCGAGACCCAGGCGGCAGCGTCGGGTGGGATAGAAGATAGATGCGCCCCTCCTGGCGGCCGCTGAGGACTTGAACCCAGACCCGGCGGAGCACCTGTTCGACCAGGGCCAGGCACATGCCCAGCCCAGCACCCAGGATCGTGATCCCCATCGCCTGGCTCAGCGTCGTAGCGATCCCCCAGCGCAACCCGAAGCCACTCGAACAAGAAGCCGCCGATGAATCCGCCCAACCCGCCGCCGATCAACCCGTACACCATTCGCTCGCGCGACCGGTCGGCCAGCCCTTGGCCCAGTCCAATCCCCAGTCCCAGTACCGACCACGATAAGGCCCGGCCCAAGAGTCCGCCGCGGAAAAGCCCAATCACGACTTCACCCGCCATCAAACCGATCGCACCACCCAAGGCGGCCGCGGGCACTCCCCATGCCAAGGCCCTGGCCAACTGGAGCCAGGCACCGTCGCGAACTGGACTGTAGGCATTCAGGAAAACTCCGAGCGACCCGCCGATCAAGAGCCCGGCCAGCCCGTCCCGAACGTAGACCGATTCCGCGTGAACCAGCTCGACGTAAAGATAGAGACCGAAGAGCGCACCGAGACCGCCGGTCACCGCCAGGTCGTAGGCTTGCCGGACGTTCGCCCTGCCAATCCGGAATCGTGAAGACGACGTCGGATTGCGGTGTGTTGAACCCGGTAGAGCAAACTCACTCATGACATGACCCGCAGAGCGCGGCCTCCCTCGGCAATGACACGCGCGATATGGCCGAACGTCTGGACCAGCTCGCCGCTCCTGGCGAAGATCGAAGCCTGTTCACTGCTGGCCAGCCGGCAGAGGTAGTCGCGGTCGGCGTCCCCCATGCCGATCGCCACGATCTCGATCCCTTGCTTTCGCGCGGCCAACGCTTGTTCGACCGCACTTTCGGGACCGTCGGGATACCCATCGGTCAGGATCACGATGTAACGCCTCCGATCCTCGGCAACCAGTTGCCCGCGCGCCATCTCCAGCGGCGTCGGTCAGGTTGGTGCTGCCCATCGCTTCGAGACGGTGAATGGCGGCATGAAGCCGCCGCACGTTGCTCGTCGCCGACGACTGCAGAGCGACCAGGGTCGAGAACGAAATCAAGCCGACCTCGGTGGTCGTGAAGTCGCACTTGGACAGGAACTCGCGCGCCGCCGTCTGCGCCTCGACCAAGGGCGGACCGGTCATGCTCGCCGACACATCCATCAGCAAGAAAATGCGAATCAGCTCGGGCTCGCCTCCTCCCGCCGCGACCTCGGGAGGGCGGCCCAGCCAGGACAGGTCGTCGGGCACCGGCTCGACCCTCATCGGCAACCGTTGGGCGGTGTCGCGCTGAACGGCCTGGACCTGCACCACGCCATTGGAATCGTACGACAAGCCCACGTCGACCGTGACCTCGGCATCGGTGGGATGAATGTCGTCGAAGACATATTTACCCAGGATCGTGCAATCGAGCGGGGCGGTGCTTTCACCCTGCGTGAGATAAACCTCCAGCTTGGTATTGGCCCCTCCGTGCGTTTCATGGATGTACGACTTGGTGTTACGCGCCGGGATCGGCAGGTTGCGGCGAATCACGATATCGTTCAAGTAGGCCGAACCGTCGGGACTGACGGCGATCGTCCCCAGGCTGTGCGACATGACGTCGATCACGCGGCGATTGGTCATCACGGCCTGGTCGGCGACGCGCCGGTTTACTCGAGGCCGAGAGCGTGAACCGCGGCACGGCGTCGCCGATCTTCTCGCCTACCTCGATCGCCGCCTGAATGGCCGCGCCGAGCGCGACCACCTCGTCGACGTTCACCCCGGTGCGCGGGGGCTTGCCGGCCATCTGGGTCACGTAGGCGCGGACCATCGGCATCCGCGTCGAGCCGCCGACCAGGAGCACACCGTCGAGCCGCGGCCAGCTCAGGTCGGCCTCGCCCAGCGCCTCCTCGGTCAAGCGGCGGGTCCGGTCCATGAGGGGAAAGGTCATCGCCTCGAACTCGGCGCGGCTGAGCTCGAAGGTGCGCCGTTGCGAGCCAAGCTGAAGCGTGATCCGGGTCGAGGTCCGCTCCGACAGCGTCCACTTCGCCTGCTCGCTCCGAACCAAGACCTCGTTGAGCGCCATCGGGTCGTCGAGCGGGTCGAACCCCGTCTCGGACGCCGAACCGCTCGGCCAAAAAAGTGGCGATCCGATCGTCCCAGTTCTTCCCTCCCAGGTCGTGGTCGCCCGCCGTGGCCAGGATGATGATCTCCTCGGGCGTGATCTGCGCCACCGTCACGTCGAACGTGCCGCCGCCCAGGTCGTAGATCATCACGGTCTCGTCGACGCCCGCTTTTTGCAAGCCATAAGCCAGGGCCGCCGCCGTCGGCTCGTTGATGATTCGCAGGACGTCGAAGCCCGCGGCCTGCCCCGCCTCGATCGTGGCTTTCCGTTGGGGATCGGCGAAGTACGCCGGTACGGTGATCACCGCTCGATCGATCTCGTCATCCAGCCGCGACTCGGCATCTTCCTTGAGCCGGCTCAATACCAAGGTCGACAGCTCGGTGGCGGAATAGGTCTTGCCGTGAAACTGAAGTTGAAACAGCGGGTTCCCCATGTGGGGCTTGAAAAAGCTGGCGATCTCTTCGTTGCCCAGCCGAGCCCATTCCTTCGCCTCCTGGCCGACCACGGGGGGAACCGGTCCCAAAATAGACGACCGACGGCGTGATGTTCTGGCCTTCCCGGTTGGCGATCACCTCGGGCCGGCCGTAAGCATTGCGGTAGGCGACCGCCGAGTTGGTCGTTCCCAGGTCGATACCGACGAATGTGGGCATTGCTTCAGGCGTTCCCTTGGTCCCGATATCGCGGCAATAACGTCGTTCGTACCCATTCACGAAACGTGCGACCCCAGCGCGTGTCATCGCCCAAAGCATAACCCCGCAGAAAAGACGCGAGCTCGTTCATCGGCACGAACGGAAATGCCGCGCTGGTCTCGCTGGGGATGTAATTCCCATCTTCTTGAAGGAGATGAACGCTCAACGTTTCGCCATCGAACCGCCAGATTTCGGGAACGCGCAGAGCGGCATAGATTCCCTGACCGGTTGAGGACTTGCTCGTGATTTCCACTTCGACCGCGAGGTCCGGGGGCGGGTCGACATCAAGATCGACGCGACTTCCAATCTCGGACCTGCCCCGCATTGGTTATGTAAAAGCACTCATCGGGCTCGAGGCCCCAGTCCAATTCTTCACTGTTGAACGTCGTTGAACCCACAGCCACGACTAGGATTTCAAGCTCTTCGGCGATTGTATCTATCATTCTACCGATCAAGTGCTTGTATCGTTCGTGGATCGACAACGGTGCCATGAGTTCAACATTTCCTCGATCATAAGTCACACGGACCCTGCGGTTCTCGACCATCTTCAGGAGTGTTTGATAGCCCGTCCATCCCACGTTCCGAAAGACGAACCGTTCCGGAGCGCCTCGGGCTTCGTCATCGGTTCTGTTGCAGTGGCCATCGTTCTTGAACTCCTCAATACGCGGAATCGGGGTGGACTTCAGCCGGCAGCCAAGCTAGAACCTGATTGACAATGGATGCGGCATCATCGAGCGCCTCATCAAGCTCCTCCACCTCCGGCTCCAGAAACGTGCCGGGATAGCGATATGCTGTTGCGTATGGAGTAAGGCGGTCGGCCGCATCCTCCCAAGTACGAATGCAGGGTTCAATCTCAGCCGCCTTCTCAAGAAGCAATCCCAGAAGGTGTGTTTTCTCGACCGGACAATCCCAGTAAACCAGAAATCCCTTCAACGCCTTCTCGGCGGCCTGCTGGCAATGATAGATGGCCACGTCCAGGATCGCCTGGTCGCCTTGCGCCAGCAATCGAGCGGCAGAAAGGTCATGGGAAGCCTTGAGCAGCCAACTGCGTACCTGATCTCGTTTGGCTTTGTCCATACAAAATCTTTCCTCGCGTGAGGATTTCCGCTTCGAGTGAAGCCCGGACGCCACTGAATCGGTCGGTTTCCGCCTGTGTCTTCACGATCACTTCCACTGGAACCCCGATCCCGCGCAAACAACGATAAGCGCGAGTTGCGCGGCGAGTGGGGCGTTCCTGCGCTGTTCGATACGATTACGCAAATATCCAGATCACTATCGGCGTTGGGTTTACCCCAAGCATGCGAGCCGAAGAGGATGATCTGGTCCGGATCGAACTCGGACCACCAGGCGTTGCACGATCTCTTGAAGCAGGTCTGGCGGGTATGGTTTCCATGGGAATCGCTCGCTGTGAGAAAGCCCTATCACGACACATTCAGCAGCCGCAGGGCCGTCGACCGCTCGGCGACTTCCTCGGCATTCAGGACGGCCTCGGTCTCGAACTCGACGTCGATCGAGCCGCCGCCGGTCAGGTCGGTCGCCGACACGCCCAGTCGGCCGTCCTTGCTGATCGCGAACTTGACGCGGATCGGGCTGCGGGCCGGCAGCCGCTCGGGCAGGTTGAGCGTGGCCACGCCGACTTCCTGGCAGTCGAGCGGGTCGGGGCTGTCGCGCTCGCCGGACATCACGCGAATGTCGACGGCCGCCTGGTTGAGGGCGTCGGTCCCGAAGTCGGTCATTCGCTCCAGCGGAACCTCGGAATTGCGGGGCAAGAGATACACAATGACATCCTGGCTCTGCTCGTTGCGGGCCACCACGCCCAGGCTCTTGCTCAGGACGTTGACGATTCGCGTATTCACCAGCTCGCGAACGGGCCCCGTCAAGCGTGAATCCCAGTTGTTTCTCCAGGTGGTCGAGCGCCTGGGCGACCTCTTCCTCCGAGACCTGGGCGAGATCGACCGGACTGGCCGGTTGCCCGTCGGCGGCGACCTTGGTCGTCAGGAAATCTTGAACCTGGTCCAGCAGCGATTCCTTGAGTGCATAAAGAGCCGCACCCTTGGCCACGGCCTCGTCGGGGTCGTAAATCTCCGGCTCGATATTGAATTCGGCGACCAAGCGATTGCGGACATGGGGCATCCGGGTCGCTCCGCCGACCAAGATCACCTTGTCAAATCGGCTGTAGCCCTTCGCCCGGGCGTCCGCCAGCATTTCCTGCGTGAGCTCGATGGTCCGATCCAGCAAGTGCTTGGTGATCTCCTCGAACTTGTCCCGGTCCAGCTCCACACGCGCCTGGTTGCCAGCATGAGTGACGCGAAACGGGGCCTTCTCGCGCTGGGTCAAGGTTTTCTTGCCGCGTTCCGCCTGGAGGAACAGGTCATTGAGGACCTCCGGATCATCCAGCGGGTCCGATTCCTCGCCGGTCTGGGTCCGGAACTGTTCGGCGAGGTACATCACGATCGCCTCGTCCCAGAGCACGCCTCCCAGGCGGTGGTCGCCGCCGGTGCAGATGACGCGGATCAAGCGATCCTTGATCTCGATCATCGTGATGTCGAACGTACCGCCGCCCAGGTCGTAGACCAGGACGGTCTGGTCCTCATCCTGCTCCAGACCGTAGGCGATCGCGGCGGCCGTTGGTTCGTTGAGGATCGCTCGGACGTTCAGGCCCGCCAGCCGGCCGGCGTTGGCCGTCGCCTCGCGCTCCGGCGTCCCGAAGTAAGCGGGACACGTGATCACGACGTCGGTGATCTTGTCGCCCAGTGCCACCTCGGCATCACCCACCACCTTGCGCAAGATGAACGACGAAATGTCCTCGGGGCTGAATGCCTGACCTTCGTACTCGAAGACGAAGTTGGGATCGCCCATGTGCTGCTTGATCCGTGACACGACCCGGTGCGGCTCGACTTTGGCTGACTCCTTGGCCGTATTGCCGACGATGATGTTGTCGCCATCGAACAAGACCACCGAGGGCGTAATCCGCTCGCTCTCCTGATTGGGGACGATGACGGGCTTTCCATGCTCGTCGACATAGGCGATCGCCGAGTAAGTGGTTCCCAGGTCGATCCCGTAGACGCGCTTGAAACCTTCGGCCACGGCAGGGGCTCCCGTTGCTCGATCGATTGTCAGGGTTTGAACGCGACCGGCACGATACAGAAATCCATCTATCGACGACAAAAACAGGCCGGTGACTCGATTAGGATCTTCGTTCGATTCCACGACTTATTATTCCCGACTTGATTCGGCGTTCACCACGAGGCGCCGTCAATCGTCAGGCTCGACCTCTACAAAAGCGCCGTCTCCTCGGGGCAACCCAGCATCAAGTTCAGGTTCTGAACGGCCACTCCCGCGGCCCCCTTGATCAGGTTGTCCAGGCAGGCCAGCACCAGATCCGGCCTCGCACGACCCGCACCGTGATGTCGCAGAAGTTGGTGTGGGCCGAGTCCTTGGTCGCCGGCAGGTGATCGACGACCCGGACGAACGGACTGCGCGCGTAGAAGGCCCGATAGAGATCGCGCAGGTCGTGCTCGACGGCCGTGTGCTTGGGCGTGGCATAGATGGTGGCGAAGATCCCTCGGTCCATCGGCACCAGGTGCGGCGTGAAGATCACCTCGACCGGATCGCCGCGACCGGCTGCCGACCTCGGTGAGCACCTGGTCGATCTCCGGTGTATGCCGGTGCTGGCCGACGCTATAGGCCGACAGGCTCTCGTTGCATTCGGGGAAGTGAGTACGTCAGCTTGGGTGAGCGGCCGGCGCCGGA
This sequence comes from uncultured Planctomycetota bacterium, assembly GCA_963779785.1. Classification (GTDB taxonomy): domain Bacteria; phylum Planctomycetota; class Planctomycetia; order Isosphaerales; family Isosphaeraceae; genus CAVRFS01. The sequence goes on along the minus strand of CAWAAW010000058.1, from coordinate 53,316 downwards.
CACCCCACTCTTGGCGTCGATGATGATCCCGGTGCGTTCGATCAGGTCCTCGGCGATCAGAGGGGCCAATGCCAGAATGCTCGCCGAGGTATAACACCCGGGGTTGGCGATCAGATCGACGGGCGGAATCCGGTCCCGGAACAGCTCTGGCAGTCCATAAACGGCCGTGCGCAAACCTTCAGGGTCGGTATGTGCGTGGCCGTACCAGTCGGCGTAGATCTGCGGATCGGTCAATCGATAGTCGGCGCTCAGGTCGATGACCCGCACCCCTCGCTGGCGGAAGGCGGGAACCACGGCCATGCTCGCCGTATGCGGCAACGCCAGGAAAGCGTAAGACGCCTGCTCGGCGATCCGGTCGGCGTCGAACGCTTCGCAGGTCAGGTCGATTCGCCGAGCGAGGCTGGGATGCAGCGATGCCAACCGCGGCGCTTCATCCTGCCGCGACGTCGCGGCCGTGATCTCGACGTGGGGATGGTTCAACAAGATCCGGATCAATTCGCGCGCCGCGTATCCCGACGCCCCCACGATCGCCACGCCGATCTTCGTCGTCACGTTACGCCTCGGTCTGATGTTGCCTCGGTGCGAAGCATCGACCGAACACACTTCGAATCGCGGTCGAAACCGCGACCAATATCCAAGAGACCCACGCGATGATCGAGATCGCCATCCCCTCGGCGACGTCGTGCGCATCGTAATTCAATCGTAGCGTCCAGCGACCTGGCCCGGGAACCTCGACACGTTGCCAGCCGCCGGGTTCGCCCCCTTTGCGGAAGGTTGGCAGAATGGGGCCATCATACTCGCCTTGTCCATCCAGACCGATCCAGCGGGCCTGCCATTGGGGATCGGCGAGCTGCGACACGATCACCCACGCCCCATTCGCCATCGTCAACGGAGATGGTCCATTCCTCCGGTCGGGAACACTCGGCGACGAGCGGCTCGGCGCCGTCGAAGATTGCCAGGATCTCCTGGGCTCCTGATCGACCCGACCAATCGATCCAGCACGTCGGAGTTGGAGATCGCGCTGGGCGGGACCAGCCACGCCCGAGCCGGGCGCTCGTCGGAACGCCAGATGGTGAAAGTTCGAACCCAAGCCCCTTGTTCGGCCACCCAAGCCGAGTCGAAGATCCAACCGGGCAGGACCGGGTCCTCGATCGTTTCCCGAGGCTCACCGGCTGTGCTTCAGCACACGCTCGATCCGGTTTTCCATCGGGTCAACGACGCGCAAGCTCGTCCCGGTCGCCCGCAGCGCTCGCCGGACGGACGGATCGGAGAGCGATCCGCGCGCCAGGTTGGTCAACTTCTCGACCGCCGGCAGGTTCGAGGGTCCGATAGGCCGACACCGGCGCGAGCCCCACCAACATGGGCAAATTGCGGAACCCGAATATCCGCGATCCGCGATGCCGCGCGGCTCCTGCGAAAGACGCGCCAGCACCGGGCTTTGCTCCGTCAACGGACGGAGCGGTGCGACATCGATCAACCGGTGTCGTCCCAGAATCCAAAGGTCGACGAATGCAATCAAGACGAGCGCCTGTTCTGGCCGTTCTCACGCCCAGACGACCGCCATCGCACATCCGTGCAATCACCAGGATCGCGACCAGCAAGGCCACCGTCTCACCCAGCTCGCTCGCATAGATCCATCCACGTTGGCTCGCGAAACTCTTGCCATCTACGGGCTTCTGGAGCACAACGACCGGGGACAAGCCCGCCGGGACGTATGGGTCGGGCATCGGCTTCCGCGCCTGGGCCATCACCGCTTCGAAGCGGGGATCGCCGGTCCACGGCATCGCATCGAACGCCCGCTGAAACTGTCGAGCGACACTCGGGCCAGCCTGGACTGAGCCGTGCTGAACAAGCCCAGCTCGAGCAAGCCCAGCACGGCGACCGTCCAGCCGATCGCGACCACGGACAACCACCAGAGCGACCGGCCCGGACGCGGCCATTCCCGCCAGCGATCGAATCCCTTGCCCGCCAGCAGGGCCAGGGCCAAGGCCGTGGCCAAGCTCCAGCGTGAGGGAGCCCGAAAGAAGGAAAACCCCGGCACGGTGATCAAGAGCCGGAACCCCGGCACATACGGACCGAGACTCAGGATGAGTGTCGCGATCACCAGGAACGTCAGCAGCCGGACCGATCGGATCGCGTCGCGACTCGCGGACCATGGTCATGCATGCCAGAAAAAGAGGGATCAACCCGATGTAGGCGAGATGCTCCTCGGGCGATGTATGAAACGGGTCCCAGACCAACGGCCGCCACAGCGGCGAGCGATGAAACAGTCCCGGCGCGACATAGTTGACCAGGTGGAACGGCGTCGATGCGAACCCGGACAGGTACTCGAAGTCGCGCTGGCCGCCGCCAACCCCGCCAATCGCGCGGTCGGCCAAAGTTGCAGGGCCGCCAGCGGGAACACCGCGGCCAGAGCCAGGACAACGCCTCCGGCCCTTCGCCAACTGGGAACGGTCTCGATCGACGCTCCGGAGATTCCACCGAACAGTCGCGCGCCCCATGACTCCATGACCGCCCAGACCACCATCAGACCGATGGTGAACTGGGTCAAGAACGCCAGTTGAAAATGTCCGGGCAAGACCTGAAAGACGAGCACCAAGCTCAGGAGTAACGACAGCGGCCGGTCTGGCAGTGCCGCCGGACGTCAGGATCAACCAGGCCAGCCCCCAGGCCCAAGGCATCCAGCAGCCGGTTGTATATCCCCAGGGATGGGCCAGATGAATCAAGAAGAATCCGCAAGTGGACCACGAAAACGCGGCCAGAGCCGAACCGAGAGCTCGAGATTCCCAGCTTCCGTCCCGCCCAGAACGCGCCCAGCCCGCCCCAGAGCGTATGAAGCACCAAGCTGGCGACGTAGGCCGTCTCCGTATCAAGAAACTTGTAGAGGATCATGTGCGGTGGGTAAAACACCCCCATCTGGCTTTCGGCCAGACCAGGAAATCCATACCCCCACAGGTCGTTCCAGACCGCCAGCCGGCCTTCCCGCAGAGATTCGCCCAAAACCGCCATCAGACCCATGAAGAAATTGGTAACGTCACCACCGATCGGCATCTTGCCACCAATACCGATCGGCCAGAGCCATGCCAGCAAGGCCGCCGTCACGGCCAGCCCACCCGCGATGCCGGTCGTCAACCGACTCGAGCTCAGCCCTGAAGAATTCGACGTCACCTAGCTCTCCTGATTTTGCTATTTTCCCCAGTCTCACGAACAGAAGCCGTGTTTTCAAGCGATTCCGAAATCCGGCGCTGTCTCGACAGAGCTCGACTCAAGGAATTTCTTTCAAAACCGCATTCGATTTTACACGACCGATCGAAGCCAGCCGGCAGATTGGCGCTGCGCCCAAACGATCGCCAAAGCACGCTCAACCGGCAAATATTACCGATTTCTCGCCACCGGCGGAGGGGCTGGCCGGATCTTGGCACGAAAGGTGCGTAATCGGTCCATCAGACGGGGGATAACAATGGTTGTTGGTGTCACCAGCCCTGACTGGTGCTCTCGGGAAAGACTCACGGAGGAGCCAATCATGCTAGTCCTGAGCAGGAAGCTCGGCCAGAGTTTTCATATCGGCCCGGAAGTCCGCGTGACCATCGTCAAGATCGACCGCAACTCGATCCGGATCGGAATCCAAGCACCCGATGATGTGTCGGTTCAGCGCGAGGAGATCGTGTTCGAGCTTCCGCGAGATCGTGCGCTCGAGCTCGGCGCCGCCTGAACGGTACGAATGGGTACGCATGACGAGGGCTGGCGTCGACCGCTCAACAGCGTCTTGCCCCGCTATGCGTCACTGGTGGACCTGCTTTCCTAACACGGCGAGGAACTTGAGGGCAGCTAAGTCGATCGCCAAGCGGAGTCGAATCCCGCCGCCATTTTCCGTCAAGCCGAGATGGACGCGATCGCGTTTGGCGTCCTCGCCGCGGAAAGCGTCGGCGGTTGCGCGGCGGACCTCGTCCTCATTCTTCGCGGCGAAACCCCCAAAACCTGCCGCGTGGATCACTGCCGAGACGGGTTCGTCCGATCCGGCAGCATGGGGACCCGAGAATTTCTCGATGGACCGCTGGAGCGGTGCCAGGCCGCTCTCTCCGAACGAGGCCAGCACGGCGTCGTCGCGAAAGGCGAAGAACAGTGAGGTCTTGCCGAAACGCTTGGCTACCTCCGCACCTCCTCGCCAATCGAGGCGCTCGATCCGATGGATCGCAGTACCGTCGGCCGCCTTGGCGACATCGAAATTGATATTGAAGCCTTTGACGAATCCGTTTTTGGCAGCGGCCGCACGGACCAACCGTTCGAACTCCCGACCATTCTTGACTTTCATGCCTGCGAGCATCACGAAGTTCGGGGCGCCTGGCGAACTGGTGATTTCTCCTGGATCGCGAAACCGAGATCGATCTCGGGGGCGTACAAGCTGGACTTTGTGAGCTCGGCCAAGCGTGTGATAAGCTTCTTGTCCTCCTCGGAATCCACACCTTTCAAGCCGGCCTTCACTGCTTGGTCAAAGGAGTCGGAGAGCCCATTCCTGAGTTCCGTGGCCACCGGAAGACTGGCCCAGGCGCCGATTACCGCGTCCTTGCTCAGCCCCTGGAAAAGGCTTCGCCGACCGCGTAGGGCGAGCAGCGCCTTTGCCATCGTTGTATTCGGCCGTGCATGACGGCAAGCTCAAGGGCGAGCTCCGAAGTTTTGCGGTCCAAATCAAGATCGAGTGCGATTTCATCGCCATCTCGGATCAGGCTCTTGAAGGAATCGAGAATGACCTTCTGACCGACGAGGCGTGCCTGGAACTCGTTGTCCTTTTCGCCGGGTTCTCGCTCGTTCTTCTGATTGATATTGGCTTCGACTTGATTCAGGACCTGATCCTTGAAGGCATCGGGAACCTCGGACAGACGGATCTTCGCGCTCATGGTAGTCTCGGCCCGGCCCTTTGGCTTCCAGGAAGTCGGATCCATCGCTTTGATGCGGTCGGCCCCGTCTGGGACCAGTGAGAAGAATGCGTACCCCTTGGATTGGACGACAAAGAGAGGGGGTTTGCCGTTGGGCGCCGTCACCTTGTGCGAGAACCCCGCGACGCCGGGCTGGTCGTCGACGGCCAATCCCAGGTCTTTCAGCGGATTCCAGGAACTGTCCAAAGTCGGAAACCGGAACGGCGGCGACGATCGTCGGGGGTTCGCCCGCGCCGAAATTCTTGGGCAACGTCACGGCGAGACCGAAACCGCGGCTGCGGTCCAGGCCCCTGAGCACGGCTCCGGACTTGACTTGTCCGAGCGCATCGAGTGCGGCTTGGACCATCGGCTCGTCCTTCGGAACCGCCGCTTTAATCAAGTACTCGAGGTCATCGGACAGCTCCGCAACCGATTTGGCCGTGACGACAATCGTTTGTGCATTCGACGTCCCAAGCGAGCCCATGAGACCGAACACACCAACCAGCAGGACACAGAATCGCCGCGTTCGAAAGGTCATCCCCACCACCCCTTTTTCACCCGAGGGGAAAGCCAGGTCTCGGATTCCTGAGCTCTCTGGTATTCGCTGCATCACGTCGCGACTGCCGGGCCGATCCGATTCGCCCTAGCCCGATCCATTGGACTGAAAGCACCGCGCCAAATCTAGAGCGAAAAACGAAACGGAGCCCTCATGACACAAGGGGCGTCCCGGTGCGGTCACCGGTCACGAGACGCGCCGATCCGGATTTGGGCCGGATTTCCGAAGAAATACCATGTCGGACCAGCTCCTCGATGCAATATAGAACGAATTCGGCCACGATAGAGGCAATCATCACAACGGCACGGAGCGACGGATATGGCGAGCGCACACCGCGGGCTCCTCCTTCGGGAAGTTGAGCGCCTGTTCAACCAAGGCTGCATCACAGACACGACGGAAGGACAGATCCTCCGCCAGTTTATCACTCGCGGGGATGAGGACGCGTTCGAGGCGTTGATGTCCCGGCATGGGCCGATGGTTCTGGGTGTCTGCCGGCGAATCCTGTACAATCCGGCCGATGTGGAAGACGCCTTCCAGGCCACGTTCCTCGTGCTGGTGCGCAGGGCGAGATCGCTGCGGGAGGCGGAATCGCTCGGGCCGTGGCTGCACGGGGTGGCCTACAAGGTCGCCGCGCGATCGCGGGCTGCGTCCGCGCGACGTCGCATCGAAGAAAAAAAGCGATCGATCGACAACCTGGCGACGTTCGATGAGACGCCGGAGCGAAACGACCTGCGCCGGCTGCTCGACGACGAGATCGGCCGGCTCCCCGAGAAATACCGCCGGCCGATCATCCTGTGTTACCTGGAAGGGCTGACACAGGAGGAAGCGGCGCGCCAGCTTCAGTGGAAAGCCGGCGTGCTGCGCGGCCGGCTCGACCGTGCCCGGCAACAACTGCGCAACCGGCTGGTCCATCGTGGTCTGACCCCGGCGGCCGTGCTGGCCGCGACGGCGCTGATCGACTCGTCGGCCTCGGCGGCAGTACCGAAAACACTCGCACGCGCAGCAACAGAGATCGCCCAGCAAGCCCTTAACGGCCGAATGGCCGCCTCGGCGACGTCCACTCCGTTCTGCGCTCGCACGAGAAGTCCTCAGAAACATGGTACTGACCAGGGTGATGGCGATCGCCTTGGTCCTGGCGACCGGCTCGATCCTCTTGGCCGCGGGGCCTTTCGCGCGGATGCGGAGCGATCGAAATTCCGAGGCTCGGAGTCAAACGCAGCCAGTCGTCGCGGCCCAGAAAACACTCCAACCGGGACAACCGCTGGACTTCCGCGTTGTTGACAGGCCGTCTGGGAAGCCGCTCGCGGGTGTCGCGCTTGTTGTCCGTATCGGTGACAAAGAGAGCTTGCGCGCGACCACCGACGAATCAGGCCGGCTGGCGATCCCCATGCCGGCGCCCGCGCCGAAGTTCATGTCGGTCCGCGCCCGCAAGGATGGTTACACGCCCATGATAAGCTGGCTTCAGCATCCAGCGGCCGAGGATCCGCTGACCGAGTCGTACACGCTCAAGATGTCCCCTCTCAAGCCGCTCACGGGGATCATTCGCGACGAGCAGGGCCGGCCGATCGCGGGAGTCAAAGTTGCGCCTTCGATCTGGCGATCGTCGAACGAGCCATTTAACCGCGATGAATTCGACATTGATGAAGACACGGCCGCGACCGACGCGGAAGGGCGCTGGACTTGTGCGTTCATGCCGGCCGGTGTTGATTTCGACCACCTCGCGTTCACCTTCTCCCACCCCGATTTCCAGCGCCTTCAAATCGGCATGGGGCCGATGGCGGCGGCGGAAACTCGCCGAAAATACTTCTCCGTCGTGCTGACCAAAGGGCTCAATATCGTCGGGCGCGTCGTGGACAAACAAGGGCTACCAATCAAGGATGCGACGATTCAGGGCGGACCGTTCCCCGCGACGACGGATGCCGACGGTCGTTTCCTGATTACGCATGTCGAGCCCGGCGAGACGACCTTGACGGTCGCGGCTCGCGGCTTTGGTCCGGACCTCAAAAGCATCGATTTGAAACCGGGGATTCCACCAGTTGAATTCCGCCTTGGTCCGGGACGGACCATTCAAGGCCACGTGATCGATCGTCACGGCAAGCCGATCGCTGGGATCAGAGTCGTCGCCTCCGGCTGGCGGGGACAGCGGTCGCTTCGCTGGAGCACCACGACCGACGTACAGGGCCGCTTCCGTTGGGAAGACGCCCCGCCCGACGCCGTTTGGATCGACATTTTAGGCGAGGGATATCTCTCGCAACGCAATCGCGAAATACCGCCGACAGAAAATGACTCGGCGATTACCATGATCCCGATCGTTCGGGTGAAAGGCACCGTCGTCGATTCCGACACGGGCCGGCCTATTGAGTCGTTCTCCCTGGTGCCAGGGTTCGGGCAACGGAATGGCTTTGCGACCTACTGGAATCGCGATGAGACGCGGAAAAAGACCTCGGGCCGCTATGACATCGAATTCAACGACCCAGACCAGGGAGGTCGCCAGCTCCGGGTCGAGGCCGACGGGTACGAGCCCGGCATCTCGCGACTATTCCGTGACGCCGAGGGCGACCTGGTCATCAATTTCGCCTTGCGCAAAGGCACAAAGATCGAGGGCACGGTCCACCTGAATGGCGGTACGCCTCTGGCCGATGCGGATGTGATCATGGTGATGCCCTCTCAGCCGGCCTTCATCACCAATGGCCGGCCTCCGACTGGTCGCGACCAGCGCTTCACGAAGACAAATGGCGAGGGCCGGTTCGCTTTCCCCTCGGAACCGCCTCCCTTCACCATCGTCGTTCTGCACGACCGCGGATTCGCCGAACGGACGTCCGCCCAGCTCGCAATCGACACCGAGTTGACACTCACGCCCTGGGCCCGCGTCGAGGGCACGTTCCGTCGCGGCACCAAGCCGCTGGCTGGACAGAGACTTCAGTTGAATGGAACCCGTCACGGTGACACGCCGAAGTCGATTCCGTATTTCAGTGGCGAGGCGACGTCCGACACCGCCGGACACTTCGCGTTTGAAAGGGTTATACCCGGTGAGGTCACGGTTTCCGAGGTGCTCCAGCTCAATCCGCACATGTACAGCAACAGCCGCTCTGTTCGTATCGAAGCCAAAGCCGACAAGACCGTCCGAGTCGACCTCGGCGGGACGGGTCGACCCGTGGTCGGACGCCTCCGAGTGCCACCGGAACTCGCAGAACGAGTCGACTTGAGCAGCAGCCGGAACTCGATGAGCCTCAAACGATCCAAAGTCGCAGCGGCCTTGGACTTCTTTAACCTGGGGAAGACTTATCCCATCCCGATGCAGCACTACGGCATCAAAGTCGAGGCTGATGGCACGTTCCGAATCGAGGACGTTGACGCTGGAACGTACGAGGTTTCGTTCATGGTGAATGAACGCCCATCAAACCCGAATGAACGCCCGCGCGGCTTCGCGAACAGCCTACTCGGAACGGCGCGTCGCGAGGTGATCGTGCCTGAAATGCCCGACGGCCGGAGCGACACGCCACTCGAAGTTGGCGACATCGTGCTCGAGGCTGTTCCGGCCGCCAAGCGGGTCGTTCTCAATATCGCCGATCCCGCGCCGATGTTCGAGTTCCAGACCCTCGACGGCAAGCAGGTCCGCCTCTCCGACTACCGAGGCAAGTTTGTCCTTCTCGATTTCTGGGCGACCTGGTGTGGCCCGTGCCTGGAGCAGACGCCCCATCTGAAGTCCGCTTACGAGGCGTTTGGTAAGGACGATCGCTTCACGATGATTGGCCTGAGCCTGGATCAAGCCAAGGAAGCCCCGCGACTCTATGCGGACAAGCAAAGTCTACCCTGGATCCAAGGTTTCCTTGGCGAGTGGTCGTCGACCAAGATCCCGGATGAATACGGAGTGCACGGGATTCCCTCGATCTGGCTCATCGGACCCGACGGCACGATTCTCGCCAAGGATCTTCACGGTGAACAGATCAAGACGGCCGTGGCCGAGGCCCTGGGTCGGAAGTAAGGAATCACATCAGTCAGAACGGTCTCTATCGACCTCTGGCTGCATCATATTCAGCCTGTCCTCTGACTTGCGTGTCGTTACCGGTAGCGCGCGGAACCGCGGAGGCCCCCGCGGCCTGTACCGCCGGAATCCCGTTCGCCTGAGCGTGGGCGGTGGTCATGGCGACGATCCGGTCATCACCGAACCAGGCCGGGTAATAGTTCATGTTGACCTCATAAGGGCCAAACCAGGTAAGGAACTGGGTCCTATCGTTGGCCTTCCAATAAAACAAACTCTTATAGCCAGCGTGTTTATATGAGATGAGAACGATTTCCGATGCTTGAGGCGTAGCCGTCACGTTTACGAGGCGTGAGAATCCGAATGGGATCAATCTGCGACGAACGTATTCGGACACAAAGAATCTCTGGTGTGGATGTGCGGCGATGTATGACACCGCTTCAGTGAGAAATCGATCGGTTCTCCTGTCTTGAATGGTGCCGACGGCGTATACCAACCAGCCGGCGTTGAGCCCCAGCGCGGCGATCAGCGAAGCAATTAGCACCAGCCGCGCGGGTCCATATCGGATCCACTCCCAGAGGGTCGCGCCTCCCCGTGCCGCAAGCACGGCAAGAAACGGTGAGAGAGGGAGTAAGTTTCTGACAATCATGACCATCTGGCGATCGAACATGAGCAAATACGCTGTGGGAAAAGCCAACAGGACCACTGACGCCATGCGGTGCCGACGGACAATCCCCACCACACCCAGCAAACACAGGCCGAACAGCGCCAGAGCGATCACCGGGAACGGCGAGAAAAAGACCAAGCCGAAGTACTCCAGCATTCGGGCTCCGTGTTCCATGCCGGGACGAACGTTGTTTCCACCGTGCCCAATTTGTGCGTAGTGCTGCCAGTTGTAGTCGAGGCCCGTAACAAACTGGCGAGGCCGCAGGACTGTCCCGGGAGTAGTCGCCAGGTAAGTTAGACCGAAATACAGCAAAAGCCCGGCGAAGGTCCTGAGAGTAGACCTGAAGGTCGAATCCCGCGGTCGCACCTGGATAGCCGCGACGAACAGCGGAATCAGTAGCAGGCCAGCAGTGTATTTCATGCCGCAAGCCAGACCAGCAGCTACCGCGGACGCCTTCAACCAACCTGACTCCTGGGGACGGAAACGACCGACACTGGCCAGCAGGAGGCACAGCGCAGCGAATTGCGTCATCACGGCGTCCTGTGCAACCCAACGCGAATGGTAGTTAAGCTCCCAAGAGAAGCCGAGCATAGCCGCAGCTAAGGCTCCTTCGAGCGGCGAACGACTCCAGACCCAAGCGAGACCGAACACCCAGACCAATGCCAACGAGCTCAAAATGACGTACAACGAGCGTAGCCGGAGCAGGTATTCGTGACGATCGAAAACGAGTAATATGCTCTTGAGTATGGATGCTCCCCTTCCACCCGTACTCAAACCTGAAACAGCTTCGGGTAGTAAGGCGGCAAGATTAATCCAGAGGTTCAGTGATGGATAAACATACTCTTTAGACAAAAGAGTGCGGCTCTCGACCATGTCTCGTGTCATGTCGAGCTGCCAGCGTTTCTCGTCCCAATGCTCTCCGAAGTCCCGACCTGCAATCCCCGTCGCGATGAAGACACAAAGCACGGCGGCGAGAAGAGAGAGACTCAGTTTCGCCGGAAAACGGCGCGAAGAGTTGGTAGTACAGCGCAAGGACGTTCGCGTGCTTTTTGTCGCTTCCATCGCTGAGGTTGCGGAAAACAAGGCGGATCGAACGTCTCGCTTTATCGCAGCTTCGCGAACATCCCCAAGCTTACAAGTCGGCTTGTTGTCCGGGACCTCGCGACAACGTTGCGCTGTACGATCAGAGTGCCAAGATGAAGGAGGCTAAGCACAAATCGTAGCAGTTCGCAATCCGAGCTTTCAAGCCCGCTTCGGCAGACTCGAGCGGCCTGAAGCTGTGCGCGCGATGGTCGCTCTTGGTCCAGCCGTCAATCGCTTTATGGCTTTCCGGCGGCGACTGCCAAGGGGGCGCGAAACGCATATGTTCCCGAACCGACCGAGTAGACCGCCGAGCCCGCTTCCATTCGTACGAATCGTACACCTTCGGACTGGCCGGCGGGCTGGTTTCCTTCGGTCACGGCCGCCGCATCGTTGGCTGGCACGTAGATGGTCGCCGTCGTGTTCGGAGGCACCGCCACGTTCCAGAGAAACGCGCCCCCCTCGATCTTCCAGTCACTGACGATGGGGCCATACAGCGAACGATGCGAGGACTGCACGAAGGTCAGGTCTCCGACGGGTCGCGGACGCAAGATGATGTGTTTGAAGCCGGGCTGATCCGGGTCGTAGTTGATGCCCCCGAGCGTCTGGTACATCCAGGCTTCGAGATTGCCGGAGAGGATCTTCTGGCTCTCGCCGTTCATGCCGCCGTCCTGGGTATCGGTGTCCCACCGCTCCCAGCTCGTGGTGGCGCCCTTGGACACCATGTAACCCCAGCTCGGCCGGGTCGTCTGCGTGGCGACGACATAAGCCACGTCCGCGCGGCCCGCGTCGGTCAGCGTTTGCATGAACCACTGCATGCCCACCAGTCCCACCGACGTATGGCCCTTTTTCTTGATCTGGATTTCATCAACGAGGTTGGCAATCACCGCCTGGCCGATGGTCCTCGGGCACCAGGCCGAAAGCCAGGGGAAAGACGTACGATCCCTGGGTCTCGCTCTCGTATCGGTTCGTCTTGGGGTTGAAGAACCGCGCGTTGAATCCGGCTTTCACCTTGTCGGCCAGGTCGGCGAACTGCGCGGCGTCGCCGAGCTTCCCCAGCAGCCTGGCGGCGCGGGCGACGATCCGGCAGTTGTTGTAGTAGTACGCCGTCGACATCAAGGGGCGGGAAGTCGTTCGCTTATCGAGGGTGCCCTTGATCCACGACCCGTCGACCCAGTCTCCGTAGTTGCAATAGTCGATCGTGTAATCCGGCTTTTGATACGTCTTCTGGTGGAAGAGGACCCACCGTTTCATGCACTCGAAGTTGTCGGCCAGCGGGCGCAGATCGCCATAGAAGTTGTAGTACCAGTCGGGGATCACGGTGATGACGCTGGGCCAGATGATGTCCTTGGAGTTGAACGTCCAGTAAGGCGGAAGGATCTCCTGGAGGCTGCCGTCGTCGCCCTGATGGGCGCGGTAATTGTGCAGGAAGTGGTCGTAGAACCGGGCGACGTTGAAGGCGTATCCCTCGCTCTCCGAGGTCTTGGCCGGGTGGCCCGACCAGGGCATCCGCTCGTCGCGGTCGGGCTCCATGGGCACGCTCCGGTTCTGCATCCGCGTGCCCCAGCGGCCGTTCAGATAGATCCGGTTGATCAAGGGGTTGGAGCACGTGAACTGGCCCACGGGCTCCATGTCGGTGTGGGTGACCAGGCCCTCGAAATTGTCGAGGCTGGGCGTGCCCGGGAACCCTTCCACCTGGGCATATCGGGTGGCGTTCCCTTTGAAGCGAGGACTCCAGGTTTCGACCCCCTGCCCCTTCAGAGTGTAGACATCCGGTGTTGAGGGCGCTGCGGTCGTTGGCGGCGTTGAGGAGGCCGTCGGGCGTGCGGTTGAACGACGTGTGCAGCCGGACTTCCGTGCCCGCCGGCCCGGAGACCTTGAGCCGGACTGTCCCGTAATACGACTGGCCGAAATCGACCAGAAAGACGCCCGGCTTGGGGTTCGTCAGGCCGACCGGCTTGAGGACCTCGCAGACGCGGATCGGCTCGATCATCTGGGCTTCGAGCGTCCCGCCTGGGGCCTGGACAATGGCCGCGGGTGACCAGCGGGAGTCGTCGAAGCCGGGGAGCGACCAGCCCGGCATCTCGCGGCGGGCGTCGTATTCCTCGCCGTCGTATTCGTTGTCGGCTCGGATCGGGCCATCGTCGGTCAGCCGCCAGGCATTGTCGCTGACCACGTTCTCCACCTGACCGTCGGCGTATTCCAGGCGGATCTGGAGGAGCAGCTTGGGGTAACCGTAGGTCCTCATCGGAACTGGCACTCTTCGGCGCGGGGCGAAATAGCGGCCGTTGCCCAGGACGACGCCGACGGCGTTGGCTCCCGGATGAATGTCCTTGGTCAGGTCGAACGTGACGTAACAGGCGCGGCGGTCGTAGCCGGTCAGCGCCGGATTCATGAGCTGATCGCTGATGAGCTGGCCGTTCAGATGGAGGTCGAAGAAGCCGAGGCCGCAGACGTAAGCGGTGGCCCGCCGAAGATCCGTGCCGACCGGAAACTCGCGACGGAGCATCCGCGCCGGCAAGCGGCGGTGGTCGGGGCCGGCGAGCTTGCCCCAAGGGCTCGTGCCGGCCGGTGCCGCGTTTTGAGGTTCCTTCCAGCCGGCATCATCGAACCCTGGCTTTTCCCAGCCGGCGAAGGTCTTCTCGCTGGTTCGCCAGTGCGTGTCCGTCGGAATCAGGAGTGGCTCGCCCTCGTCGAATTCGACCTTGAGGATGCCAATCAACCCGGCGGGGTTATGCTCGGGCGCGACGTTGGCGGACGGCGAGTTGGTGGCGGCGACCGCGAGCGTGTTGAGCCCCGCTCGGAGCTGATCGGTCACGTCAAAGAGCTTGACCTCGGCCCAGCTCTGGCCGCTGCCGACCGACTGGCCGTTGACGAACGCTACAAACGAATCGTCGGCCGTCGCGAGCAAGAACGCCTTGCGAACGCGCCGAGCGGGCGACAACGTCACCGACCGGCGAAAGTAACGGGTGCCGATCGGCGCGCCCGACGGTCGACTTTCCACCGGGGAACCAGATCCATGCGGCATCCTTCAGCAACGTGGCCACATCGTCGGTCTCCTCACCGGAGTCCAGGCCGATCCAGCGGGCCGTCCAATCCCTGGGGTCGAGCAAGCCCATGGTCCACCGCGCGGGCTTGCTCCACGCGGAGACGTTTCCATCCTGATCCCAGACCCGCACCTTCCACCAGCATTCGTCGTGAGACGCCAGCGGCTTACCTCCGTAAGCCACATGCAGCGACTGGCTCGACGCGACCTTGCCGGAATCCCAGAGGTCCGCCTTATCCTCACGCAGCAAGGCTTCCGACGGGGCGACGAGGATCTGGTAAGCGGATTGCGTCAGCCCTCTCGACTCGGGCCGGACCGCCACCAGCTTCCAGCTCAGGCGAGGAGCACGGGCGTCGATGCCAAGCGGGTTGACCAGGTATTCGCAACGCAGGTCGTCCACGCTCAAGGTCGCGCCCATCGCCGCGAAACCGAGAGGCAAGATCAGCACAATCGTCAGCGCGAGGGCCAAAGTGCGGAACTGTCGGCTGTTCATCGGATCTGGGCCTCGATTGATGGAGAGAGTTCTTGGAGGGGAGCGTGCCGAGGTAGTTGCCGTAGCCCACGATGATCGTGGACGACACAAGGATCAATAGCCCGGCCGCGTTCAGGGCGTAGGTGCGCGGCTGGAGCCCTTCCATTCCTTGAGACCAAGGCCCCAGAGAGTCCCAAAGATCATGATACTGGCCATGTGGAGGGTCCAGCTCGAAAACTCGAACTTACCCATCAAGGTGTTCCCCATCCCATAGAAAAAGAACTGCAAATACCAGACGGTGCCGGCGATGGCACAGAACAGGTAGTTCTTGCCGAGACTTGCGGCCGGTACCGAGGGTCCTTGCCGGGGCTTGCCCAGGTAGTCTCCCGCGGTGCCGTTGCGGATGTTGAGGAAGAGGCACCAGAGGAGGTTGGTGGTGAGTCCACCGGCCAGAACGACGACCAGGACCGCCGAGGTTCTGCCCGAGTGGGTGAGCACCATGCTCGGACGGCAAGGTCGGCGATCGGCTTGCCGGCCGCGAAGCCGTACGACATGCACGCGCTGAGAATGCCGGAGACCGTGGCCACGAACACACCTTTGACGAAGCTAAACTCGTGGATAACCGCATGCTTTTGCTCGTCGGTCAGCTCGCGCTCCTTGGACCGGCCGGCCAGGCCGCTGACGATGATCCCGGCCAGGCAAACGCACACGCCGAACAGGACCGTCGCGCCGGCGGTTGTCCGCGCCACGCCTTCAAGCTCACCGCGGAAGAGAGGAGGCATGAGCGTGCCGAACGCCGCGCAATAGCCCAGGGCCATCGCCATCCCCAGGGCAATGCCCAGGTATCGCATGGTCAGACCGAAGGTCAAGCCGCCGATCCCCCAGAGGACGCCGAACAAATAGCTCCAGAGCAAGGCCGACCGCGGTGCCTCGCCGAGAACCCGCACAGGTCGGGAATCTGGACCAGGGCGAACAGCCACGGCGCGAACACCCAGCTAAAGACGCCGCCCACCAGCCAGTACGACTCCCACGACCAGCCCTTGACCCCTCGGAACGGGAGGTAGAAGCTGGCCGAGGCCAAGCCGCCGATGGCATGCAGGATCACACCGAGCGCGGGGTCGGGCTGGTTCATGATGGGAGAGTCCGGTGGTTGCGGAGCAAGTCGCGCATCAGGATGGTCTCCGACAGGTTGTCGACCTCGTTGCAGTGCTCCCAGTCGATCCAGACGTATTCGACGCCGACGTAGCCCGCGTAGCCGACTTGCCGCATGACGTCGAGGACGCGTCCGTAGTCGATGACGTTCTCCTTGAGCGATGCCTGGAGCCGGCCCGGCCGGGCGCCTCGGGCGTGGAAGTGGCTGGCGTGAGCGATCAAGGGTTCCACCTCGGAGTCGGGCAGGCCGCTCCGGGTGAAGTGGGTGTAATCCAGCGTCAGCGACAGCCCGGGGACCGACTCGCACGAGCCGGGCGGCGGAATCGGGCGTCGGCACGATCGAGCCGACGTGAGCCTCGACGGAGAAGGTGACCCCCTGCCCCTTGGCCGTCTCGCACCGCCAGGCCAGCTCGTCATGGCATCGCCCTGACGACTCGGCTTCGGGAACGCCCTCGAAGTGAACGCCCGGCAACGCCGAAACGTGCCGGCCACCACACTCGAGGGCGAACTCGACGGTCCGCTCGAACCAGTCGCGCGCCTGGCGGCGGATCGAGGCATCGGGATGGTTGGGGGCGAGCGAGACGAAGTCGGGGGCGGTCTGGAGGAAGAGATCGGCGAGCGCGAGACCGCGGTCGCGGAGCTTGCCGGCCAGCTCGCGGGCCGACGCTTTCAGGTCGCCGAAGACGCGCGAGGGCCAGAGGTGCGACCGCCCTTCGAACAGGCCGATGTCGACCCCCTCGAAGCCCAGCATGGCGATCAAGTCGAGCGACTTGTCGTGGGGAAGCAGAGGGAACGTGAAGTCCGCACAGGCCAGTCTCGGTGTCATCCAGCAGCCTCCACTTCAAACAATAGGCGATCAACCGGCGTCCCACTCGGCGGCGGCGAGATAGCCTCCGTCGACGACCAACGACGTTCCCGTTACTCCCACCGAGTCCTCACAGCTCAGGTAGAGCACGGCCTTCGCAATGTCTCGCGGGCGACAGCGGCAATCGCATCGGAACGCGACGGAGACGTTCGGCCAGGGTCGCCTCGGGGTCCGGCGGTCTTGTCCAGATGCTCGCGCAACATCGGCGTGTCGGTGATCCCCGGGCAGACGCAGTTGCAGCGGAGCCCGATCGCCGCGTAATCCAGCGCGATCGATCGGCTCAGCCCGAGCACGGCCGCCTTCGAGGCCGTGTAGGCCGGCGTCGCCGCCTGGCCGACGAAGCTGCTGATCGACCCGATGTTCACCACGTAGCTCGGCGGGTTGCGCCGCAAGTATTGCACGCCGTGCTTGACCGAGAAGAAGATTCCCTTGAGGTTGACCCCCATCAGCCGGTCCCATTCGGCCTCATCATATTCGTGCAAGCAGCTTGACGTGCACCACCCCGGCGCAGTTGACGATGATATTCAGACCGCCGAACGCGTCGACCGTCTTCGCCAGCGAGTCGCGAACCTGCGTCCTCGACCGAGACGTCGGCCTGGATGAACGAGCGACGCCCCACCGTGTTCGGCGGTCCTCTCGCCCGCGATCGGCACGGATATCGACCCGGGCAACGTTCGCACCTTCCTCGACAAAGAGCCGGGCCGTGGCCGCCCCGATCCCCGAGGACGCGCCGCTGATCCAGGCGGTCTTGCCCGTCAGTCTGCGGCTCATGAGGTCAGCTCCTTGATCCGGGTCCATTTCTCCTGGAAGCCGGGGCGGTCGAAGACCTGCGGGTTGACCACCCCTCGCGGCCGTTTGCCGAGCGAGAGGTCGAGCATCCCCTGGCAGACCGACCGGCCGATGTCGCGGAAAAGCTCATCGGTCCAGGCGATGCTGTGCGGGGCCAGCAGCACGTTGTCCAGCTCGCCGAAGCGGTGCGGACGAATGACCGGCTCCTGGGCGAAACAATCGAGGGCCGCGCCGGCGATCCGGTGCATGGGCCAGGGCCTCGTACAGGGCGTCCTCGTCCACGATGCCGCCTCGGGCCGTGTTGATCAGATACGCGTCCGCTTTCATCATCGCCAGTTCACGTTTTCCGATCAGGCCGCGGGTCTGGTCGGTGAGCGGGCAGTGGATCGACACGAAATCCGCCTCGGCCAGCAGCTCGTCGAGGCCGACGAGTCGCACCCCCAAGCCTTGCGGCCGTAGCGGCGGTCGAGGAACGGATCGAACGCCAGCGGCGTCTTCATGCCGAACCCGCTCAGAAGACCCACGGCGGCCCGGCCGATTCCTCCCAGCCCGACGGCGCCGAAGGTCCGGTCGCGCAGCTCCCGGCCCATGTATCGCGAACGCTCGTCCCAGCGGCCGGTGCGCACCAGGGTGTCTTTGATCCGGAAATGATGGGTCAAGCGCGATCATCCAGCCGATGGTCGCCTCCGCGACCGACCGGTCGACCGCGCCGGCCGTGATGAAGACGAGCGACGTCGGCCTCGGTACACGCCGCCACGTCGACGGAGTCGTAGCCGACGCCGAACCGGCCGATCGCCAGCAAGTCTCGGCTCTCGGAGACGGTCTGAGCCGTCACCGACGGCGTCAACACGATGACCCCGTTCGCCCCTTCGAGCTGGTCGGCCCCGATGGCGGCGCGGTGCTCAGCGGAACTTGACCCATTCCAGGTGCCCCTGACCCTCGAAGACCGACAGGCCGATGTCGGGGTACTTCGTCGACCCGTCGGCCGAAAAGAAGTCGCCGGTCAGGGCAACCCGGAATCGCCTTGGCGTGTCAGTCATCGCGCCCTCCCTCGACACGGAAGCCCGACCGGATCTTTCGGTCGCGGTTGACCGCGGCCAGGGACTCATGGAGCGAGCGGAGCAAGAGTGGGCCGTCGAGGCCGAGGGCAAGCATCCGAAACCCTTGATCGAAGCGTTCGACGAGGTTCTTGGTGCTGGTCGCCACGACCCCGCAGTGCTTGCCGGCCTGGCGGATCATGTCCTTCAATTCGAGCATTTTCGCAGCCACGCCGGGTCCTTCCCATTGGCCGCGAAAACCTGCGGTGGCGGAGAAATCGGCGGGTCCGAAGAAGAAGATGTCCACGCCGTCGACCTGGCACATCCGCGGCACCGACCCGGCCGCGCGGACGGTCTCGATGATCGGAATGACCAGGACGTGGTCGTTGGCCTCGCTCGTGTGCTCGGCCAGGCACTCCCCCCAGCCCGTGGCCCGCTCGCCGCCGATGCCGCGGCAACCCTCGGGAGGATATCGGCAGAAAGCGACGGCCTGACGAAGCTCTTCCTCCGTCTCCACCCAGGGGATGACGACCCCATCCGCCCCGATGTCCAGCGCCCGCTTGATCAAGCCCCGGTCAAGGCCGGCCACACGCACCAGGGCGACGGTTTCGCTCCGCACGGCGGCCCGGAGATGCTCGACGATCTCCTTCCAGTCAAGGTGGCCGTGCTCGGCGTCGATCACCACCCAGTCCAGGCCGAGCGCCACCGCCATCTCGGTCACGCTGGCCGATTCCAGCGTCACCCAGAGTCCATAGACGGCCTGACCGTCGGCGAGCTTCTCCCGAAGTTTTCGGACCGCGTGTGTGTTCATAACGGGATCAGTATGTCCAGGGGAGGAGGACATTCCCAATCGCAGCAACGGCCGTCAGTCTATCCGACTTTTCGCGCTGATCCGAGCAATTTCTCAAAATTCTTGAAGGAGACAAAGCGTTGTTGGACGGGCTGCGGAGGATCGATTATGCTTGGCTGGCGAAGCCAGATCCACTTGAGGAGACACCGGCGACCATGCGGGTGGTGATTGCCCCGGACAAGTTCAAGGAGAGCCTGTCAGCCCTCCAGGCTGCCGAGGCGATGGCGCGCGGGGTGGTCGCGGCGGCGCCCGACGCATCCATCGACCTGGCGCCGATGGCCGACGGCGGTGAAGGAACCGTGGATGCCCTGGTCGCCGCGACCGGCGGCTCCTACGCGGCAAGCCCAGGTGAGCGGCCCATTGGGTGAGCCGGTGACGGCCAGTTTCGGCCTGCTGGGCGACGGTCGCACCGCCGTGATCGAGATGGCGGCCGCCTCCGGACTGGTGCTCGTTCCCCACGATCGCCGTAATCCCTTGGTCACGACCACGCGAGGCACCGGAGAGCTGCTCCTGGCGGCCATCGCCGCCGGAGCCCGGCGCGTGATCGTGGGCATCGGCGGCAGCGCGACCAACGACGGCGGGGCCGGGTTGGGCCAGGCACTCGGCTTCCGCTTGCTCGATGCCGACGGCCATGACCTGGAGCCCGGTGGAGGCAACCTTGAACCAGCTTGCTCGAATCGATTCCTCCGGACGACGTCCTGAGCTGGAGGGCGTTGAGGTTTCCATCGCGTGCGACGTCACCAACCCGCTTTGCGGTCCGCGCGGAGCCTCGGCCGTCTACGGCCCACAAAAAGGGGCCTCGCCCGAAATGATCGAGACACTCGACAACAACCTGGCCCACTTCGCCGCGATCGTGGAGCGCGACCTCGGCGTGGCCATCAAGGACCAGCCCGGATCGGGCGCCGCCGGTGGCCTGGGAGGAGGACTCGTCGCCTTTGCCGACGGTAAACTCGAGCCCGGTGTGGATCTCATCATCGAGGCGGTCGATCTGAAGCGACGGCTGGCTGGCGCCGACCTCTGCCTGACGGGCGAAGGCGCCATCGACGACCAGAGTGCGTTCGGCAAGACCGCCGTGGGTGTCAGCCGTTTGGCTCGATCGATCGGCTGCCCAACTCTGGCGCTCACCGGCACAATCAAACCGGGCGCCGAGGCAGTTCTGGCCGAGGGCATCGACGCCTATTTCTCGATCTGCGACCGCCCCATCAGTCTTGACGAGGCGAAAACCCAGGCTAGCCTACTCCTGGAGCGGGCCACGGAACAGGCCGTGCGGGCTTTTCTTGCCGGCCGGCGACACATCCGCTCTAATTTTAATTGACACAGAGTTCACCCAGCCGTTTCTGAGATCTCGAGAATGGGAGAACAGTCATCATGCCCGCTTCCGACCCGCAACCGACGAGTCCCAGGAACGACGAGACGACGTACTTCAGCCGCGAAGGGTTCACCCCTCCGACGCCCGCCGAGCTCAACGCGCGAATCCCCAATCTGGAAGTGATCGAATTGCTGGGCCATGGCGGCATGGGCGTGGTCTATAAAGGCCGCCAACCGCTCTTGGATCGGCTCGTTGCCATCAAGGTTCTGAGGCCCGATTTCCAGACCGATGATGACTTTCAGGAACGGTTTCTTCGGGAAGCGCGTACGCTCGCGAAGCTTCGACACCCGTACATCGTGACCGTCTACGACATCGGCAAGTCGGACCAGCTTTACTACCTGGTGATGGAATTCGTCGAAGGGGCCAACCTGCGGCAGTTATTGGCTGATGGATCGATCACCGAGCGCGATACGCTCGAGTTCGTGCCGCAGATCACCGAAGCGCTCCAGCACGCCCACGAAACCGGGATTGTCCACCGCGACATCAAGCCGGAAAACGTGCTGATCGACCCTCGGGGCCGAGTGCGACTCGTGGACTTTGGACTGGCCACGCTCTTCGGCCCGCAGCGCCGCGCAGTCCTGACGAGGACCGGGTGGCCGGCACTCTCGGTTATATGGCTCCCGAGCAAATCACCATGCCCGCGTCCGTCGATCACCGAGCGGACATCTATTCCACCGGAGTCGTGTTTTACGAAATGCTTGCGGGCGAACTCCCCAAGGCTGACCGATTGCCACCTTCGCGGAAGGCGGCCAGCGATCCCCGGCTCGATCCCATCATCTTTCACGCGATCGAGCACGAGCGCGAACGCCGGTACCAAGAAGCTCGGCTGATGCAGTCGGAAATCACCGCCGTGGCGCGCACGCCGGAATCGACCATTCGCCTCGAGAAACATATCGATGCGACCGGCTGAGCAGGTTTTCGCGGCCTGGACTGACCCCGTCAGGATGGCTGATTGGTACGCTCCGAGCGACGATTTCGGGCCAACCGGCGCCGAAGTGGATCTCCAGGTCGGAGGATTCTATCGGGTGAGCATGATGCCCCCGGGACGTGATCAACCCGTCGTCGTTGCCGGTCAATACTGCCAGATTGATGAACCCCGGAAGTTGAGCTTCACCTGGGCGTGGGAATCTCCCCGTGCCGACACTCACGAAACCCAGGTGACTCTCGAGTTTCACCCGAGGGGAGACACGACAGACCTCGTTTTCATTCATGAGCGCTTCCGCGACGAAAAGCTTCGGAACGAGCATGCTCAGGGCTGGCAAGGATGCCTCGACCGATTGTCGCGAAAGCTGGGTAGTTGACCCGAGAGCCGTCCCGGCCAGACGTCGCACCCGATCGCTGCTCACGTGAATCGGAGATTTCGATCACTGGCCTGCCAAGCGAGCGCACCGAGCGGGATGAGGTTGCCGAGCGTTCACGGTCCCGTCGACTGCGATTCGAGAAGAAGCTTGCGGATGATTTCCAGCTTGTAGGTTCGCAACGATGGGTGCGGAATGGTGCGATCATCGAGGAGAACTTTCCCCTCGGGTGATATCAGGATGTAGTCCGGGTAGCCGCTGGGAACGCCGTGCTCTTCGAAGCGGGCAACCGTGCGGCCATCGGGATGGTCGACCGCCACGGGAAACGGCAGACCGATCTTGGCAACGTGTTCCCGCACAGCCTCGGGCGCACTGGAGTTGTTGTGCACTCCAATGACCACCAGTCCTTTGTCCTTGTACAATTCATGAAGCATTTTGACCGACGGAAAGTCCTGGTGGCAGGGACCACACCCGATAAACCAAAAATCGAGCAGGACGTACTTTCCGCGCAGGTCGGCAAGCTTCAAAGTTCGATCCTGGGTGTTTAGCCATAAGGCACTATCGATCTCGGGAGGAGCCTGACCGCGCAACGAGATCGCCGCGTCCTTTGCGGCTTCCGCGGACGGCAC
This sequence comes from uncultured Planctomycetota bacterium, assembly GCA_963779785.1. Taxonomy (GTDB): domain Bacteria; phylum Planctomycetota; class Planctomycetia; order Isosphaerales; family Isosphaeraceae; genus CAVRFS01. Next base: position 30,611 of record CAWAAW010000058.1, on the reverse strand, counting down.
AATGCCACGCTCCCAGTCGCCCAGTTCGGACTGAAACGCGGACAGCAGCCACTCGGGGTCGTGAGGCTCGAGCTTGAGCACGATCTCTTTCGGTTGGTCGAGCCGTACCTCGGTGCGAGCTGCCACGGGGCGGTACGGATCGAACGCGACCACGTGCTGGAGTAAGGCGCGCTTTCCTGTCTCCTCATCGAAGGGAATCCATTCGGGCTGAAGCTCGAACCGGCCGGCGCCATTCGTCAATGTGGGTTGGAGCCCCGCCAGGTACTTCCCGCGGAGTCGAACGACGGCGCGGGCGGCGGGAGTGCCGTCCGGATTCCGCACGACACCGACAATCTTCTGCAGCGAGCGGACTCTGATATCCGGGATCACGGTCGAGCCGTCGGCGGCGACAGAGATCTCGTAGTGATCCTGTTCCGGCACAAACTCGTTTCCCTGAAAAGAGAGCCGGGCGCTCCCAGCGGCAAGATCGATCGTGTATCGCCCCTGTGCGTCAGTTTCGCCCCATCCGGCAAAGCTCCAATTGTCCGGGGGCTGATCGGCCCATCCCTCCGGCGTGCCGTGGGCCAGTTCTCCCATCACCGACATATTGGGCAGGGGTTTTCCTGTGTCGGCTTCCACGATCCGTCCGTGAACGGAAACCTTCCGATGAACACCGAAGTGTAGGTCCTGGTTGCGCCCGGGCTCGATGTGCAGCCAGTTCTTCTTCCGATGATTCGCGGAATACACAGGGGTCAAGAAGAAACCCTCGTGCTGGAGCAAGAGCCAAGAGTAGTCCCCGGGCGCCACGGTCAGTTGAGCCATTCCCTTGCGATCAAATTCCACCTCGTAATGAAGGATCGTTGACGGCTCGTCGAAAGGTTCGTGCCGCAGGTCGATGACTGCACCCGGGATTCGGTCGGCCGAGGGATCGACCGGAACGCGCAGCGTGACAGGGACGCCGGGTCTCATTGTCACCTTGTTGGCCTTGGCGCCCGCGGCCGCCGTGATGTCGTCGGTCCTGACCGGCGCGAGTTTGGGATGATCAATCGTCGCTTTGACAATATCGCCGGACGGGAGTGGCGGCAGTCGCAGGTTTCCTTCCTCATCGCTGGATGGGATCGAGATGCCAAGCGAACGCATCCAAATTTGCTGGAAGCTGCACTCTCCGTTTACTCCACGCTCCGTCATCTGTCGGATACGTGCTCCGGCGACCGGCTTGCCGTCCTGATCTTCGACATGAATTACCAACGACACGGGCGGTTTCAGCACGATTTCGACTTGCTTTGACGCATGGGCCTGGATGGTCGCTGCGCGGAACGTTCGAGGGAACCCCGCCTTCTCGACCGACAGCATGAAGTAACCGTCTCCCAGACCTGGGAACTTGTAAGTTCCGGCCGCATCGGTCGCAGCGCTCTCGCGCGCGATCTTGAAGCGTCCCCAACGCCCGGTCGGCGATTCAAGGCGATACAGTGTGACCTGCGCCCCGGCAATCGGAGCGGACGACGCGTCGACGATCTTTCCAGAGATAGCCGCTTGGTCGCCGGACTTCGCCGGCTCGGCCGCGGTGCAAACCGCGGGGTTGTTCACATGACAGGCTCCCGAAATCAGGAGCAGCGCGGTGAGAGAAAGACGCGGGCTGCACATCGGAAACCTCCATCCGGATGAAGCGGTACTGGGCGTTAGGGCATCGCGCGGTGCGCTATCGCGATGAGTCCATCAGGCCATATATTACAGATGTCTGAGAATAACCGAGTGTGCGACACACGGTCAACAGCACAGGCCTTGGAGAAGCCATCCTTCTGGTGTCCGCGTCGTGAGGCACAATACGGAAATGGGGATCGGCGCGCCGTTGGACGCGTCGGGGCGGATCGACTATGCTTGGCTCGGACAGCCGGATCAAGCGGCGAGCGGCGACAAATGGTCCTGTGCCGGTGGTTGCTCCAGCCATTTTTGCATCGGGCTAATCGTTCGGCTTGGATATTGCGATGAACGAGACAAAGCCGTCGGGAGAATTCGACCTGATTGACTGGATTCGCCAGCGCGAGCGCCCCTTGGCTGGCGGATGGACCAGTCTGGGAATCGGCGATGACTGCGCAATCTTGCGGACACCGTCCAGCACCGAGCTGCTCGTGACGACCGACATGCTCATGGATGGCCGCCATTTTCGGCTCCAGCAGGATGGGCCCGAAGCGGTGGGATACAAAGCCCTGGGCGTTAATCTATCCGATATCGCGGCCATGGCGGGCGTCCCACGCGCGGCCGTGGTGGCTGTCGCCTTGCCGCGCGACGGCGCAATCACCATTGCCCAGGGGCTCCATGCGGGGATGCGGCCACTCGCCGAGCGGTTTGGCGTGGACCTGGTCGGCGGCGACACCAATGCATGGGACGGTCCACTCGTGATCAGCGTCACTCTGATCGGCGAGGCGACCGAACGAGGGGCCGTCCGACGGGCCGGCGCGATGCCCGGTGACGCAATCTTCGTGACCGGTCCCCTCGGAGGAAGCCTGGCCGCGGGCCGTCACCTGCGGCCCGAGCCGCGCATCGCCGAGGCACTCGCGCTGAACCAGAGCACGACCATTCATGCGATGATCGACATCTCCGACGGTCTCTCCTCCGACCTGTCCCACATTCTCACCGAGAGTGGCGGATTGGGAGCCCGTCTCGACGCCGCGGCGATCCCGATCCATCCCGATGCTTGGGAAATGAGCCGGCGCGATGGTCGGACGGCCCTGGACCACGCACTCGGCGATGGAGAAGACTTCGAGCTTTGCCTGGTGGTCCCGGCCAGCGAGGCGTCCCGGCTCGCGACCGCGCCCCCCCTGCCCGCCTCACTCTACCGCATCGGCGAAATCACCGATGTCAAGGGACTGTGGCTCCGCGGGCACGACGGGCAGCTCAAAGTCCTCGAACCACGAGGATTCGACCACCTTCGCTCCACGAGCTGATAAATGGAACTGATCAAATCCACAGGCAGCCTGACGATCGCAGTCACATCCGAGGAGGACACTGCGCGACTCGGCCAGGCGCTGGCGGAGGTGGTTGAGCCATCGGTCGTCATCGGCCTGGTCGGACCGCTGGGGGCCGGCAAAACGCGGCTGGTCCGTGCCATTGCTGAAGCGCTTGGGGTCGATCCCAGCGCGATCTCCAGCCCAACGTTCGTCTTGATCCACGAGTATCAAGGCCGTTTGCCGATCTACCACTTCGATGCGTATCGACTGAAGACGCCGGAAGCCTTTCAAGACCTGGGCGTCGCGGACTATTGGAGCGGCGGATGGTATTTGCCTGGTCGAGTGGGCCGATCGAGTCCGCGACCTTGCTGCCGGAAGACTGCTGGACCATCACACTCGAACCCACCGGTCCAACGTCCCGCACCGTCCGGATCGAACTGCCGCCTTCGTTTCACAACGTCGCGTTTCGGCTCGCCGAACGGCTCGTTTGAAGCGACTCTTTTTGACGCCTCGATTCCGCGGACCTAGAGTATCGTGGGAATCCTTCGCGTGAGCGTGCTGTCTCATGTGGCGTCGAATCCTTCACTTCCTGAACCCGAATAGAAACCGCGCATATGAGTCTCTCAGCGCCGACGATCGCTCGTGACGCTTCGATCTCGAATGGGCAAGCCGCGTTTTACCCGCAAGGCCCCCGACAACTTCGAGGAAGCCGGCCTCAACCCGGCGATGATCGAGAGCCTCATCCTCAAGTTCCTTGTCCAGGTTGGCACGGCTTCGGGCCGGGTGATCGCCGCCGAGCTTGGTTTGCCGTTTGGCCCGTTTCCCGATTTCCTCCGCCTCCTCAAGAACCAGCAAATCGTCGCTTACACCAACTCGGCGTCGCTGAGCGATTATCTTTACTCCTTGACGGATACCGGGCGGGCGCGGGCCAAGATGTATCTCGATGAATGCGGCTACGTCGGGCCCGGCCCCGGTGCCGTTCGAAGACTATCTTGCGTCGGTAGCCGCACAGACGATCACCAGCCAGCAACCCAAGGAAGCCGACCTGCGGCGCAGCCTTCTCCGACCTGCTGATCTCGGAAGAGACGTTCCGGCTGCTCGGCCCCGCGATCAACTCGGGGCGCGGCATGTTCCTCTATGGCTATCCCGGCAACGGCAAGACCAGCATCGCCGAGCGGATCACCCGCTGCTTTGGTACGACGGTCTGGATCCCCAAGGTCCTCATCGTCGAGGGCCAGATCATCAAGCTCTTCGACATGGCCAACCACGAGCCGGTCAAATCCCAAGCCACTCGTGGCCTGCTCGACGAGTCCGGCTACGACCACCGCTGGATCGAGATCAAGCGGCCGACGATCGTCGCCGGCGGCGAGCTGCGGATGGAAGACCTCGAGATCCACTACGACCACGAGACCAAGGTCAGCGAGGCGCCGCTCCAGCTCAAGAGCAACCTGGGAACATTTCTGATCGATGACTTCGGCCGCCAGCGGATGCAGCCGGTCGAGCTCTTGAACCGCTGGATCGTCCCCCTGGAAAAGCGCTACGACTTCCTCAGCCTGGCCAACGGCAAGAAGATCCGGGTGCCCTTCGACCAGCTCATCCTGTTCTCGACCAACCTCGACCCCAAGCAACTGGTCGACGAGGCGTTCCTCCGTCGCATCCCCTACAAGATCAACGCGACGGACCCTACCGAGGAAATGTTCCGGCAGATGATCGCCCTGTTCGCCCCCAAGCTCGGTTTCCAGGAGATCAATCAATCGGCTGTCGATTACCTGATCCAGCACCACTACCAGCGCGTCGGCCGGCCGTTCCGATGCTGCCAGCCACGCGACCTCCTGCTTCAAGTCCGCAACTACTGCGTTTACAATGACCTGCCGCTCGAGCTCAAGCCCGAGTACTTCGACTTCGCCGCGATGAACTACTTCACGGTCATGTAATCCGTGGCTGACTCTTTCTTCGATCATGACGTGGTTGTTCTCGGTGCGGGGGCCGCGGGACTGGTCGCCGCGTTCCGGGCCGCCGAGCTCGGCGCGCGCGTGCTGTTGGTCGAGAAGAACCGCCGTCCGGGCGTCAAGATCCTGATGTCCGGCGGCACCCGGTGCAACATCACCAATGCGCGGGGCCTGCGGCGGCTCGATGTCGTCTCCGGCCCGATCGACCCGGCCTACGACCCCGCCCAATGCCGAGGCATCCGGGCGATCCAGCAAGCATTCGGTGACAACGGTGCGTTCCTCGGCCCAGCCTTGCGCCGGCTGGACGTCGACGCGAGCGTGCGCCTGTTCGAGGAAGCCGGCGTCGCGACCAAGATCGAGGGAAACGGTAAGATCTTCCCGGTCTCGGACCGCGCGACCGACGTACTCGATGCCCTCGTGCGGCGGCTCGAGCGATCGGGAGCCTCGCTTCGATGCCTCAGCCCGGCGCTGGGGATCGAGCGATCGAAGCCGAATCGGAAGCCGGTTCGGGATTCGTGGTCCGGCTGTCGGACGCGACGATCACAGCGCGCCGGGTGATCGTCGCCGTCGGCGGTTCGTCGTACCCCGGCTGCGGCACGACCGGCGACGGCTATGCGATCGCGCGGCGGTTCGGCCACACGATCGTCGACACCAAGCCGGCCCTGGTGCCGCTCCGGGTCGGGGCGGACTGGGTCCCGAGCTTGAAGGGCCTGAGCCTCCCCGACGTGGTCGCCTCGGTCTCAACGGCCAAGGGTGATGTGCTCCAGCAGCGTCGCGAGGCGTTGCTGTTCACGCACTTCGGTCTGAGCGGGCCGTCGATCCTCGACGTCAGCCGGGCGGCCGCGCATCGCGTCGGTTCCGAGCCCTTGGTGTTGACGCTCGACCTGCTCCCGTCAATCTCCCGCGAGGAGCTGGACCGCCGGCTTCAGACGTCGAGCCGCCAGGGGCGTCGCGCCGTGGTCACGTTACTGCCGGCCGAGCTTCCCCGGCGGCTGGCCGAATGCGTGCTCTCGGTCGCGGCGATTCCCGCGCAATCGGATCGGCCCGGACCTGTCCCGCGACGAACGCCACCGGCTCGTGACCGCGCTCAAAGGGCTCTCGTCTACCGATCGTGGGGACGCTCGGATTCGAAAAGGCCGAGGTCACCAGCGGCGGGGTCGCGCTCGACGAGGTCGACCCCAAAACACTCGAGAGCCGGCTGGTTCCCGGCTTGTACTTCGCTGGCGAGGTCCTCGACCTCGACGGCCTGATCGGCGGCTACAACTTCCAGGCCGCCTGGAGCACCGGCTGGCTGGCCGGGGAAACGGCGGCGAATGCGAGATGAACCCTGATGAATACAGGTGAACATGATTCAGAATATGTGTTGTCTCCCAGTTCACTGCGCAAGTTGCTTGCGGAACGAGTCGAGGGTGCGGCAGGTGGCGGCGTGCTGGAGCAGCTCGTCCAAACGATCGTCTTCAAAGATGCCGATAGCCTTGATCTTAGAGCGGTTCACGATTGGCTGGCACACGCGTGGACCCCCCTCACCCGGCCTTCGGCCGACCTCTCCCCAAGGGGCGAGGTGGTAAAAACCCGTCCCCTTCTCCCCTGGGGAGAAGGTGCCCGAAGGGCGGATGAGGGGGCGATTTCGCTTCGGCCTCCGGCGTGTGCGCAAGCCAACCGTGAAGCGCTCCTGGTCTCCAACGTTCGTGCTTTGGCCCCAAAACGGCCTTCAAGCCGACGAGGATCGAGTTTTGCGTCGCCGACAGCGCCAGCGTCGCACTTCTCCAGCGCGATGGTGTCTTCAAGAATACCGAGATCGATTTTGAGGTTTTGCTGAACCCATTCCGCGATGATCTCGCGGCGCACCTCGGGGTCGACCTTGGACGCTCTTCCGCCCGATCCGGGTAAAAGCGCCTGGCGGAAATAGAAGACATCCGCACACCGGAGGGTGTACTCGAACAGTTGCTCGAGCCGGCTGTCATCAACGATCCCCTTCAGCCCCGCCTTCAATTCCTCCTCAAACTCCTTGGCGTCACTCACGAAGCGGATGAGCAAGACCTTGAGGATGTCCTCTCGCCTTGCCTCGCTGCAGCTTCCCGCTTCGAGTCGGCGATGAGCTGCTGGTTCGTAGGCGATTTGACCATGGCTTTGCGTCCTCCCAAATCAAAGCGCAAGCTGCTTTCGGAACGAGCCGAGAGTGCGGCAGGTGGCGGCGTGCTCGACCAGCTCCTCCAAGCGTGCTTCGTCACCGATGGCTTTGATCTCGGTCTCCAACGCCTTGGCCTTGGAGCCGAAGCGGCCGACCAGAACCCTCATGAGGTTTTCGGATCGTCGCTTCACCTTCCGCTTCTTGCGTCCATTCCGCTTTCAGTTCCTGGAACAATGGCGATTCAATCATGGCCTTGCGTCCTCCCAAGATTTGGAACAACTTCGTGTCATCATACCGCAGTCTGGCCAGAAACTGGGTCACGGCCAGCAGGTTTTCGTGTTCGTCGGGTGATGTGACCTGATCGATGCGTGCCCGGCACTGGCGGATCATCGATTCGGGGGTGCCTTTGAACTTTGTCAGCGGCACCCAGGGGATCAAGCCGATGTCGCCCGCGGCCAGCAATTCTTGAGCGGGGACTTCCCACAGTTTGGCGATCCGCCAGGAGAACTTCAAGTTGGTCAAGCCCTGTGGGCTGCTCAGGTCGAGGGCGTCAAGGGCCTTGGCATTCCCCTTGCGATGGAGGAACAGGACCACGACCTCGGGGAGGACATGGCGGTCGAGGTAGACCATCGCCGTGTCGGCGAGAACCTGGTGAGCGACGCGGGCCTCGGGATACGTGGCGACCTCGAGGATATAGAGGTCGGGCTTGGCTTGCCCAAGGCGCTGGACTTCGAGAAAGCCGTCAGGGATCCGGCGCGGTTGCACGAAATCGGCCTGAATCGATCGCCAGGAGACGATGCCGCGCACGCCGGCCAGGCGAAGGATGGAATCGCCAAAGTGTTGGATCAGCCACTTGCTGCTCTTGTCGTACTCGTGCATCGAACCTCCTCGGTCGGGACTGATCAAGCAGCTCCCGCCATCGGGCAAGGAATGACTGAAGACAAATGTTCAGTATACCGTCGTACCGAAGCGGGGTCGAGAAGGCTGTACCGTTCGCCGGTCGTTCTTGTTCAACGATGGAGGGTGTCGGGTCACGGTTTGGGAGTTGACACTGTTCAATAATGACCAATCGGTCCCATTTCGCGCTCTTGCCGAGAAATGCTGGCGAAACTCCTCTGATGGCGTTGGGCTTTACGCAGCAAAGTGTCAAGTTGATACACCATGCCTAACGGTGCACTCGGGAAGATGCCTGATTGTGCGTAAGAATTGATCACGCAAGACCAATTCCGATCGCAAGTTCGGAGAATTTTTGTGCAATTTGAAAATTTTTCGGTAATGCTTTTGTTGGTTATGCGCATTCTATCTTGGAGGCGAATCATGCCAGCACTTTCCTCGAATGACGACACGAACGATCTGCTTGAGCGCACGAGCTGGGGCGACGACGACGCTCGGGATTCGCTGCTCGAACGGCACCGGGCGCGGTTGCGTACGATGATTGCTGTCCGCCTGGACCGCCGGTTGCAAGCACGGCTCGATCCTTCGGATGTCGTTCAGGACGTGCTCCAAGAGGCGACGCGGAACCTGGACGGCTACCTGAAAGAACGTCCGCTGCCGTTCCATGCTTGGCTCCGGGAGATCGCATGGAAGCGGATCGTCGATTTGCGTCGCAAGCATTTCGATGCTGCGACGACGAAGCGTCCTCCGTGAGCAGCAGTTCGACCTCGGTATTTCCGACGAATCGGCCGCCGCCCTGGTCGATCTGCTGGTGGCCAGCGGAAGCTCGCCGAGCAAGAACCTGATGGAGCAGGAGCGCGCGCCCGCGTCCGTGCGGCACTTGAGGCGTTGCCTCCGCTCGACCGCGAGGTCTTGATCTTGCGCTACGTGGAGAGACTGTCTGCAAGCGAGACCGCCGACGCCCTGGGAATCGCGAAAGGGGCTGCGTCGACCCGCCACACCCGAGCCCTGGGCCGGCTTCGCGAGCTGCTCGACCACGAGCGAGAGGAGCTGGAACCATGACGCATGAACCGCGCAGCCTCGTCTCCGGCAGCACTACCGACCAGGTCCTCAACGCGCTGGTCGAGGAGTTGGTCGACAGGCTCCAGGATGGCGAGCCGGTCGATCTCGATGACTACCGGCTCCGCTATCCCGAACAGGCCGAGAAGCTGAGCAAGCTTTTCCTCCCGATGGCCGCGATGGCCGGCCTGGGCTTGTCCGCTTAACCCTCCAGCCTCCTCGGGCGGTATCTCCGATTCCGATCCGGCCGCGACAAGAGCGGGGCTCCCCGGCTCCTTGGCGACTTCCGCCTGCTCCGCGAGATCGGCCGTGGCGGCATGGGGATCGTCTACGAGGCCGAACAAATCTCGCTGCGCCGGCGGGTAGCCCTGAAGGTGCTCTCTTTCACCCAGCGTCCGACATCAGGCAGCGAGCCCGGTTCCACGTGGAGGCCCGCGCGGCCGCCATGCTTCATCACCCCCACATCGTCCCGGTCCACGCCGTGGGGTCCGAGGGCGATGTTCTTTACTACGCCATGCAGATCATCGATGGGCCGAGCCTCGCGGCCTTGATCCGAGGAGCTGCGCGCCGCCATCCGGAACGATGGTCGAAAGCGAGACGGAAGCCCAGCCCGAGCACGCCCGTTCTGAACGATCATGTGGTGTCCGAGATGGTAGCGACCTCCTCTCGGGTCGACTCGCGCCGGAACCGGTCGGATCAATCAACCGCGGACCGTTCCCCGCCCCGCCGGCCGGACCAGGATGAGGCAGCAATTCAGCCGAGATGAACCTCGACGAAGCTCGGATCTCTGCTCTCCGGCATGGAGGAATCCAGAAAACGCGACGATCGTCCGCGGACGAAGCCTCGCTCGCGCCCACGCCTCACGCATATCCACGCCTCGCCACGCTCGCGGCTTCTACCGGAGCCGCGGCCAACCTGGCGATCCAGGCCGCCGAGGCCGCTCGACCACGCCCATCAAAGCGGAGTCATCCACCGCGACATCAAGCCAGCCAATCTCCTCCTCGACAGCAAGGGTAATCTCTGGGTGACCGACTTCGGCCTGGCCCGAATGCAGGAAGACAGTGACCTGACCAAGACCGGCGATCTGGTGGGACCTCTCCGCTACATGAGCCCTGAGCAAGCGATGGGCAAGCCGGTCGTGATCGACCATCGCACCGATATCTACTCGCTGGGTGTGACGCTTTATGAGCTGCTCTCGCTCAGGCCCGGGTCCCCGGCCAGGATCGCCAGGAAGTTCTGAACTGGATCGCCAATGAAGAACCTCGGCCATTGCGTCCAATCGATCCGGGGATTCCCGAAAGACCTGGAAACGATCGTCCTCAAGGCGATGCAGAAGGAGCCGAAGGACCGCTACGTCTCAGCCAATGCCCTGGCCGATGACCTCAAACGTTTCCTGGACGGTCAACCGATCGAGGCCCGCCCTATAGGTCTACCCGAGCGAGCCTGGCAATGGGTGCGGCTCAACAAGGCGAAAGCCGCGGCCCTGGCGCTCGCCGTCGCATGCCTGGTGGCGATCGTCGCAGGCGGTTACCTTTACGAGATGAAACGGCGCGAAGCCGCCGAGCTATGCCGATGTTGCTCTGGTCAGCGAAGCCGCTGAGCTCGAGCCGGATTGCTTTGGCCAGACAAGCCGCCGAGCTCGTCGTGGTGCAGGCCCAGCGCGACGCGGCCCGAGCAGGCCAACGCGAAGGCGAGTTTCAAACCCACCTCCTGCGTCTCCAGCATATCGGCTCGAGGCAAAACGAGGGCGGCTGGAGGAAGGAAGTCGAGGAAGTTGTCGGGAACGCCCTTAAAATCCGCACGGACGGTCTCCTCCGTGACTTCCTGGTCCCGACACTCGCTGGCCTTGATGTCCGGCCCGGGTGGAAGACTGAGGACTTCGGCGGCTCGTCCGTCGCATTCGACGCGGACGGTGGTCGCCTTCTCGTCGGCGGACTCGAACCGGGGCAGGGTCGCGACCTCCTGCGCCAAGCTCATCGACCTGGCCACCAATCGAATCCAGTTCTCATCTCAAACCGGCGCCGGCCCGGTCGTCTTCAGTCGCGACCGCCGGCCGCTTCAGCTCGTAACCACCCCAAAGGACGAGTTGTTGCTCTGGGATGTTGGTCGTCAAAAGGAAGTCGCTCGCATCGAGGCCTCTGGTCCGGGGAAACCGTCGCGGCTGGCGATCTCGGAGGGCGGCAGCCTGATTGCCGCATCGTACGACGGCGGTGGAAACAAGGCGGCCGGCTGGTGCGAGCTTGGGAAGTTGCGACGGCCCGCCGGCTGTTCCAGGCCCCGAGACCAGCCGCCGTCCTCGCGTTCTCGCCTGACGGAAGCCTGCTGGCCAGCGGCGACATCGACGGATGGGTCGAGGTTCACCGTCTGGCTGATGGATCGCGCGTGGCTCGGTTCCGGGACCAGAACCGCAAGATTTACTGTCTCGAGTTTCGCACGCGACCCATGGCGCGATGCACAAGGTGATCATGACTGGCTGCTCGCCGAAGGCGGGCACCGGGGAACGGTCGTGATCTGGGACCTCAAGCGTCAGGCTCTGCGCGCGAAGTGCTATGGAAGCCCTTTCTTTGTCACCACGTTGGCATTCTCACCCGACGCATCGATCCTCGCATCCACCGGACGTAGTTGGTCACGCTCTGGGACACGGCCACCGGGCAACCGATCCTTCGTTCAGACTGCCCCGACTTCGCGCAGGCTGTCGCCTTCTCGCCCGACGGTCGAACGCTCGCGATCAGCAGCCGAAAGGTGTCGTCGATCCCGACAAGGTTCAAGTTCTGGAGATCGAGAACGGTCGAGGAATCCGCGTGCTGCGTGGGTTGAGCACGCCGGCCGGCGGTTTCGTGGTCCTACCGCGGCGGCAGCTGCTCGCGGCATGGGGACAGGACTATCGGGTCGGTCTCTGGGACCTCGAAACCGGACAACTGCGATACGTGCGCGATGCACCCGAACAATTCGAGTCCTACAGCCTCCATCCTGTCGTGAACCGAGACGAGACCCAGTTGGCTCTTGGTCGGGGGCAAGGTGGCGGAGCTGTGGGACGTTGATTCGGGACGCACGCTACAGCGCTGGCCGCTACCCGAAGGCATGATGGACGCGATGGAGTTTCCGTCCTCGCAGGAGTTGATTCTTTCTCGCCTCGAGTCGCGGGACGGCAAGCGAACTCCGTTCGACAACCGAGACCCTGCCAATCCCAATGTGTTTCGCGTGCGAAACCTGCTCGCGCCGCCGGGCAAACAAGTTCTTCGGGAAATCTCCGGGTTCGAGGGCAGGATCGGCACTGCCGGGCTGGATCCCGACGGCCGCAAGCTTACCGTTCTCGGGAGCTCGAGCTTGGACGGCAATTCACCAATGAAGCTGGCCGTCATCGATCTTCGCACAGGCCAAAGCCTTTGGTCGCGATCCATGGATCCCCACGTCGAGGTTTCAGCAGGACCGAGCGCAACGACGATCGCGTGGCGCGTTCCCGGCCAGGACGGAATGACGCTCTTGGATTCTCTCAACCGGCAAGGACGTTGGCTCCTGGAAACCAGGGTCGATCGTCCGTCGTCGTGGGCCGCGGGGGCTCTTCGTCGACCAATCTCGATTCACTGCCGCCCTCACCCGCTGGGTCAGAGGGGTTTCTCCCTTCGACGTGGCGAAGGCGAAGTCTTATTCAACTTTTCCTTCGGCCGCATCCTGGAGAAACGCCGTCGCGCGATTTCACAGCCGACGGCCGGTATCTCATCTGGGGCAACTGGGATGGCACCGTCGCCGTCTGCGAATTGGAAGAGGTCCGGAAGCAGCTCAATCGCTTCGGCCTGGGCTGGCCGGAAGCACAGGAATCGAAGCCAGAGGAACGTCACTGAGAGATCTCGTCGCCGAGGACCGATGTTTGAATTCTTCTTTGCTGCTTCGTTGACGCGGATTTGATCGACGTTGAGTGCTGCATTGATCAACGATCCGTCGCGATCGGGGTGCGCACCGTGTGCCGCGCACTCGAGGCTCATCTTATTTGTCCGCAGTTAGAATCGCCGGGAGATCACTATGACTGCATCCAGAGTCCGCCGCCAGCAACGATCGCGCCGCAACGTTCGCATGACACGCTTGTCGAGCCCCTGGCTCGAAACGCTGGAGCGCCGGGTTGTCCTCTCCTCCGTTTCGTGGATCAACCCCAACGGCGGCGATTGGGATACCGCGAGCAACTGGTCGAGCGATGCCATTCCGACGGCCGCGGACGACGTGACGATCAGCATCGCCGTTTCCAATCCGCATCACGCACGACGCGTCGAACGCCGATCTGGTCAACAGCGTGACGAGCGACGATCCGATCGTTCTTTCCGCCGGGAGCCTCTCGATCGCGGCCGCATCGACGTTCAGCGACACGGTGACGCTCTCCGGCGGCACGTTGAGCGGCGGCCCGATCTCACTGACCAACGGCGCCACGCTGGTCGGCACGGAAAGCGGCGGCACGCTCTCGGGCGTCACCCTCGACGGCACGCTCGACCTGGCCACCAACGGGTGCCAAGGTCACCGTCACCGGCGGCCTGACCCTCAACGGCACCATCGACCTGGGCAACGCCAGCGGCTCGACCTCCGGCGCTGCTCAACTTCGTCGGCGCCCAGACCCTGGGCGGCACGGGCTCGGTCGTCTTTGGCGGTGGCATCGGCCAGACAACCAGATCAACACCGCCAGCAGCAACGGCGACTCGGGCACGCTCACGATCGGCTCGGGCATCACCATCGAGGGCAAGAACGGCTCGATCGGCTACGACGGCGGCCAGAATCAGACGCCGCTGATCAATCAGGGCACCATCGACGACGACGTCAGCGGGGGCGGGTTCAGCGTCTACGGCACCAACTGGACCAACACCGGCACCGCTCGAGGCCAGCAACGGCGGGCGACTCGTCCTCAACGGCACCTGGACCAACATCGGGCCCGATCAACGCCAGCAGCGGCGCGGTCGTCCTGAAGGGCACCTGGACCAATACCGGGCCCATCACCGTCAACGCGGGCCGTCACGTCGGTCCTGACCGACGGCACGTCACAGCCTCGGCTGCCTGGCTGGCCAGCCTCGAGGCGGCAGCGGTGGCACGGTTGACTTCGAGGGAACGCTGAATGACGCCGGCACGACCCTGGCCCTGAACGACGCGGTCCGTCACCTACGTCCTCGACGGCGGCACGATCGACGGCGGCACCGTGGCCATGACCAACGGCGCCACGCCTGGTCGGCACGTCGACAACTCGGCGGCACGCTCTCGGGCGTCACGCTCGACGGCACACTCGACCTGGCCACCAACGGTACGCCGATGTCACCGTCACCAGCGGCCTGACGCTCAACGGCACCATCGACACTCGGCAACGCCAGCGGCTCGACCGACAGCGCTGCTCAACTTCGTCGGCGCCCAGACCCTGGGCGGCACGGGCACGGTCGTCTTCGGCGGTCCAGTGGCGGCAACCAGATCAACACCGCCAGCAGCAACGGCGACTCGGGCACGCTCACCATCGGCTCGGGCATCACCATTCGAGGGCGAGAACGGCTAGATCGGCTACGACGGTGGCCAGAACCAGACGCCGCTGATCAACCAGGGCACCATCGACGACAACGTGCAGCGGGGGACTGATCCAGGTCTACGGCACCAACTGGACCAACACCGGCACGCTCGAGGCCAGTAGTGGCGGCGAACTCATCCTCAAGGACACTGGACCAACTCCGGCATCGATCAAGGCCGACGCCGCTAGCGAAGTCGATCCTCGAGGGCATCCTGGACCGACACCGGGTCCATCAGCGTCAACGGCGGTGCCGACAGTCGTGCTCGAACGGCACGGCCGCACTGCCGACGACGCTGGCGTCAGCCTCGGCGGCAGCGGCGGCACGGTCTGACTTCGAGGGGACGCTGAATAACGCCGGCACGACCCTCGACCCTCGACGACGCGAGTCTTCACCTACGTCCTCGACGGCGGCACGATCGACGGCGGCACGCTGGCCTTGACCAACGGCGCCACGCTGGTCGGCACGTCGACTACGGCAACGGCGGCACGCTCTCGGGCGTCACGCTCGACGGCACTCTCGACCTGGCCACCAACGGTGGCCGAGGTCACCATCACCACGGCCTGACCCTCAACGGCACCATCGACCTGGGCAACGCCAGCGGCTCGACCAACGGCACTCTCAACTTCGTCGGCGCCCAGACCTTGGGCGGCACGGGCTCGGTCGTCTTTGGCGGTGCAGTGGCGAGCCACAACCAGATCAATACCGCCAGCAGCAACGGCGACTCGGGCACGCTGACCATCGGCTCGGGCATCACCATTGAGGGCGAGAACGGCTACGATCGGCTACAACGGTGGCCAGAACCAGACGCCGCTGATCAATCAGGGCACGATCGACGCCGACGTGAGCGGGGGGCTGATCCAGGTCTACGGCACCAACTGGACCAACACCGGCACACTCCAGGCCAGTGACGGCGGCGAGCTGATCCTCAACGACTACCTGGACCAACTCCGGCTCGATCAGCGCCAGCGGCAGCGAAGTCGATCCTCGACGGGCACCTGGACCGACACCGGGCCGATCACCGTCAACGGCAGTGCCGACCGTCGTCGGCTCGACGGCATCGGCGGCCCTGCCGACGACGCCGGCTTCAGCCTCGGCGGCAGCGGCGGCACGGTCTACTTCGCGGGGACGCTCAACAACGCCGGCACCACCCTTGGCGCTCGAGCGACCCGGCCGTCTCGCTACTTCCTCGATCGGCGGCACCGATCAACGGCGGCACGGTCGCCCTGACCAACGGTGCCACGCTGGTCGGTCCTAACGACGCCGGCGGCACGCTCTCGGGCGTCACGCTCGACGGCACTCTCGACCTGGCCACCAACGGCGCCGAGGTCACCGTCACCGGTGGCCTGACGCTCAACGGCACCATCGACCTGGGCAACGCCAGCGGCTCGACCGACGGCAGCCAGCTCAACTTCGTCGGCGCCCAGACCCTGGGCGGCACGGGCTCGGTCGTCCTGGGCGGCAACGGCGAACAACGAGATCAACACCGCCAGCAGCAACGGCGACTCGGGCACCCTGACCATCGGCTCGGGCATCACCATCGAGGGCAAGAACGGCTCGATCGGCTTCAACGGAACAACGAAGGCCAGCAGGGCGCCAGACGCCCCTGATCAACCAGGGTACCATCGACGCCGATGTCAGCGGCGGCGCATCAGCGTCTACGGCACCAACTGGCCAACTCGGGCACGATCGAGGCCACCAACGGCGGCACGCTGTCCTCAAGCGGTGGCGCGTTAACAAACACTGGAGTTATCGCAGCAGACGGAACCTCAACAGTCAACCTCGACAACAGCTCGGTGACAATCAATTCCCCCGGGGTCTTGATCGTCCAGCCGTCGGCGACAATCAATATCAGCGGAAGCATCGTTCGGGAACACCACCGACGCCGACCTCTTCCAGCCCCAAGGAACCGTCAACCTCGACGGCTCGGGAACTTCGGGCATACCCCAGTTCCTCGAGGTCATGGGGCAGGACCTCGGCAACGTTCCGGCCGGCTTCAACAACAACTTCGCCTACGGCACGTTGGCGCTGGGTTCCAACGATTACGTCCGGCTCGTCGATCTGGCGAACAACAGCGGCTCATCGAGCCCCGAGGCGCTCTACGTCAATACGCTGATCGTGCCGAGCGGCTCGACGCTGGACCTCAACGGGCTGAACCTCTACTACCGTGCCGGCGAGATCAATGGGACCATCACGGCCGGGTCGGCAACTCCGCTCGCGGGCGGTGGCCCGCTTCAACTGAACACCGCCGATCCCGGGAATCTTCAGTTTGCCGGCGAAGTCGACGACTGGACCTTCTTCGGGCGGGCGGGTCAGTCGGTCGACATCTTCCTTCACACGGGAAGCGGCGGAACGCCGTCACCCATTCAGCCGCCCCTCGACTACGGCGAGGTGACGCTGCTCGACCCCAACGGCAATCAAATCGCGATAGCCAGCAACAGCCAGTCGGGCGCGGACGCATCGATCCTGAACCAGGTCCTGCCGGCCGACGGCACGTATCAAATCGAGGTCCAGGCGGCGGCCAGGAGACTCGTCGGGCACCGGCAATTACATCGTCGCGGCCTACGACGCGACCGTCTACACCTCGCCGGTCCAGCTGAACCAGACGGTCTACGGCCAGCTCGACTCGCCGTATAGCCAGGACCAGTGGACCTTCGCCGCCGCGGCCAACACGCAGATCCAGTTCAACCTGATCGCGACGGCGAGCTCCGCGCTGCAATTCTCACTTGACTGGCCCGGCCGGATGCCACCGTTTTCACCGGCCTCTCGTCGAGCTCCGGACCGGTGAACCTGCCGCCTCTGGGACCTACACCCTGACGGTTACTACGACGCAGGCAGCCGACGAACTGCCTACTCCTTCCAGCTCGAGCAGACCACCGTAACCAGCCTCACGCTGGGAACCCCATACCAGGGGACGCTCGCCGGGAGCGGCCAGGCGCAACTCTTCACCGTCACAGTCGCCAGCCCGCAGTGCTCTCGAGATCGCTCTGAGCGATGGCAACGCCAACGACGAGAACGAGGTCTATGTCTCGCTCGGCACCGCCCCGACGCGCGATGCTACCAGTACCGCTACACGAGCACGGGGGCCAGCCAGATTTGGCGCTGGCGGCCCAGCCCGGGACCTACTACATCCTCGTTTACAACAACCTGGTGAATTCGCCGGGCAGCAGCTATTCGCTCCTCGTGCAGGCGGGTCCCTTCGTCCTGACGGGCTTGACGCCGGGCGAAGTCGGCAACAGCCAGGCCGCGACTCTTGCTCTGTGAGCGGAGTCTTCCCGCTGGCCTATCAGTCGTCGACCGCCTATCAGATCCAGTTCGTCTCGCGCCGGCGGCACGACCTACCCCGCTTCACCGCTGTATCTCTCGCCGACGAGCCTGGGGATCGGCTCCGGCGGCAGCGAGAACGCGAACGGGACGATGAACATGTCGGCCACGCTGCCAGCCAATACGCTGCCCGCCGGCACCTACTCGGTCGAGGTCACCGACGGCCAGGGCAACACGCAAACCCTGCCAGACGCCCTCACGGTTACCGCCGGCGGCGCCGGCGTCCTGAAGACAAGCATCAGCGTCCCCAACCCGATCGGCTACCACAAGGCGTCGACCTTCTACGTGCACTACAGCAACGCCGGCACGGCGCCGATGCCCGCCCCGCTCTTGGTGCTGACGGCGACGCAGAACAGCCAGCAGGGGGCTTCCTGTCTCTGGATCCTTCGGTTGCGGGCCTGGGCTACGACTCGAATACGACGCCCGCCGGCTTCAGCCAGACCGTGCAGTTCCTGGCCAGCGGCGCCATCCCGGCATCCTCGAGCCCGGCGAAAGCGTCACCATCCCCGTCTATTACGGTGGCTGGCTGTTTCCCAGTGGGACCTCGTCCGCCACCGATCTTCTTCAGCCTCGGCGAGGTGGATACGACCAACACCCAGACCATCGACTGGAGCTCACTCGTGGCCGGGCCTTCAGCCCGGTTCGATCAACGACGCCGCCTGGAACGCCATCTCCCCGATTCTGACCGCCAGCTCGGCTCGACCTGGGGCCAGTACGTCCAGACGCTCGACAACGACGCCGCCTATCTCGCCGGCATCGGCGAGCCGACCACCGATCTGAACCAACTGCTGTCGTTCGAGATCGAAAAGGCCAACGCCGCCTACACCGCCCAGACGCTCGTCACCGTCACCGCCGACGACCTGCCCGCCCCCGGCATGGACCTGACCTTCGTGCAATCGTTCCAGCATCGATCTCCGGCCGGTACACCCAGGGCATCCTCGGCTACGGCTGGACCACCAACTGGGACATCTCCGCGACCACCATGACCAACGGCGACGTGGTCATCGAGAACGACGGCGTCTCCGCGTACTTCAGCTTGCAACCCAACGGCAGCTTCGCGCCCGAGGCCGGCGACGAGGGGACGACGCTGACCGCCAGCGACGGCGCCTACCAGCTCGTCGAGCCCGACGGCACGATCTACCAGTTCAACACCAACGGCACCCTGAACTACGTCCAGGACACGCACGGCAACCGCATCACCGCCGGCTACAACGCCCAGGGCCAGCTCGTCTCGCTGACCGATTCCAACGGCGAGTACCTCGACCTGCCTACAACGCCCAGGGCCATCTCGCCACGCTGACCGACTCGAACGGCCAGACCGAGACCTACGGCTACGACTCCGACCGGCCAGTTCCTGACCAGTTACACCGACGTCTACGGCACCACGAACTACACCTACGTGACCGGCCAGTCGGCCGCCCAGAACAACGCCCTGGCCACGATCACCTACGCCGACGGCACCGAGACTTTCTTCAGCTACGATTCCGCAGGGCCGGCTCATCGACCAGCACGACAACGGCGGGGCCGAAGACGAAACCATCTCCTACCTCAGCCCCGGCGGCTACGTCACGACCGACGCCGACGGCAACCAGACCACCGTTTACTTCAACCTCTTCGGCGCCACCGCCGAGACCATCGACCCCTGGGCAACGTCACCCGCTACTACTACGACAGCAACCTGAACCTGACCAAGGTCGATCGGCCCGGGCGGCTCGACCTACACCTACACCTACGACGCCAACGGCAACCTCACCAGCGAGACCGACCCCCTCGGCCTGACCACCACCTTCACCTACAACGCCAATAACGACCTGACCAGCTACACCGACGCCAAGGGCAACACGACCAGCTACGCCTACGACTCCAAAACGACCTGCTGTCGATCACCTATGCCAACGGCACGCAGCAGTCATACACCTACAACCCGCTCGGCGAGGCGACGCAGTTCCTGAACGCCGACGGCCAGGCCATCGGCTACACCTACAACGCCGAGGGCCTGGTCACCACAGGAGACGTTCGCCGACGGCACGTCCTACACCTACACCTACAACGCCCAGGGCAACCTGACGAGCGCCACCGACGCCCAGGGCAACGTCGACGACCTTCGTCTACGGCGACTCGAGCAACCCCGACCTGCTCACCGAGGTCGAGTACCCGGACGGCACCTGGCTGAAGTTCAGCTACAACGTCGTCGGCCAGCGCACCCAGAGCGTCGATCAGACCGGCTTCACGGTCAACTACATTTATGATTCGCTGGGCCGGCTCTCGGAGTTGACCGACGGCAGCGGCAACCTGATCGTCCTGTACACCTACGACGCCGCCGGCAACCTGATCCAGAAGGACAACGGCAACGGCACCTTCACGGTTTACACCTACGACGGCGACGGCGACGTGCTGAGCATCACCAACTATGCCCCGTCCACCGGTTCGACGAGCTACGTCCCCGCCAACAGCACGGTCAACTCGTTCGACGACTACACCTACGATGCCGCTCGGCAACGTCCTGACCGACACCAACCAGGACGGCGAGTGGGTCTACACCTACGACGCCGACAGCCAGCTGATTCAGGCGATCTTCACGCCGAACAGCACCGACCCGGACGGCCTGACGGCCCAGGACCTTCAGTACGTCTACGATGCCGCCGGCAACCGGATCTCCGAGACGGTCAACGGCGTGACCACGACCTATGTCACCAACAACGTCAACGAGTACACGAGCTCCACGACCAATGGCGTCACGACGACCTATCAGTACGACGCCGACGGGAACCTGATCGCCCAGACCGTCGGAGGCAGCACGACGACCTACACGTTCAACGAGCTGAACGAGCTGACCGCCGTCAACGGGCCGAGCGTGACGGCCAGCTACGGCTATGATCCGCTGGGCAACCTGATCTCGCAGACGGTCAATGGGGTGACGACGAACTTCCAGGTCGACCCGACCGGGCTCGGCAACGTCGTCGCGCAGCCTTCGACGGCAACGGTAAGCTTGGTGGCTCATTACACGTATGGGTTCGGGTTGACCAGCCAGGTCGATCGCGACGGCAACGCCTGATTACTACGACTTCGCAGCGATCGGCAACACGACTGACTTGACGAGCGCGGCGGGCACTGTATGTCAACTCCTACGCTTACCTCCTTTCGGGAATACGCTCAGCAGACAGAGTCAGTGGCCAATCCGTTCCAGTTGTCGGACAATGCGGAGTGATGCAGGAGTCGAATGGTCTGATCGTCATGCGGAGCGGTTCTATGACGCGTAGTCAGGGCGGTTTCATTCAGCAGGATCCGTTGGAATCGGCTGGTGGGTTCAACCTTTATCAGATATGCTGACAACAACGCGACTGACATGATCGACCGACAGGACTGACAACGGCACCGACTATGATGGACAACATTAGCGACTCGATACCGAACGTATTCACCGAGTCGAATTCGAACGTGATTTCAAATGCGACTAGTGGCATGAAGCGATTGTCGGACGGACCTTCACTTGGTCTCGGATTTGACCTCGAGTGGTGAGCAGATTCATGGCTAATCCGGAACTGGCGCATCTGCATCGAGATTGCTCGACTGCGGGTTGCAGGTTGTGCCGGTACTCGCCTCGACTGTACGGCGCAGATCCGCAGGCGCACTGGCGGTTCGGTCGACGGATCGCAGTCTGCTCCCGGCGCCGCCTGCCCCTGCGACTGCCCGTCCCGACGACCCTCCCATCCCCCCCGTTCCGCCCGGTCCAACCCGTGCTGCCTGTGAAGCCCCATCCATCGACCCCAACTCCATGGGCGGCCCCGCCGGATACGGGCAAGACAACTTATGTCGCCGACACGAGCCTGCTCCCCTACCAGATCAACTTCGAGAACGACCCCACTGCGACCGCCCCGGCGCAGTGGGTCGAGATCAGCGACCCACTCGATCCGAACCTCGACTGGAGCACATTCCAGCTCACGGCCGTCGGATTCGGCAGCAGCTACATCGCCATCCCTGCCGGCCTGCAGCACTACGACACCACTGTGAATATGACCGAGAACGGTGAGTCGTTCGAGGTGGTCATCAGCCTCAACCTGGACGCGGCCACGGGGATCTTCACGGCCTCCTTCCAGTCGATCGATCCCTCCACGAACCTGCCGCCCGCGAACCTCCTGACCGGCTTCCTGCCACCCGAAGACGGCACCGGCCGTGGCACCGGCTTCGTCAGTTTCACCATCAGCCCCAACGCCGGACTGCCGACCGGCACCCAGATCCGCAACGTCGCCTTGGTGACGTTCGACCTCAACCAGCCCATCGCCACCGATCAGGTGAACGATGAAGACCCAAGCCAGGGAATCGACCCGACCAAGCAAGCCCTCGTCACCATCGACTCTGTCGCGCCCACCAGCAGCGTCGGCGCGCTGCCGCCCACCGAGTCGACAGCCAGCTTTACCGTGACCTGGTCGGGCCAGGACGACCCCGGCGGCTCGGGCCTCGCGTTCTACAACATCTACGACTCGGAAGACGGCGGACCGTACGCGCTCTGGCAGTCCGACACCACGCAGACCTCGGCCACGTTCACGGGCGATTATGGTCACACCTACAGCTTCTACAGCGTCGCCACCGACAACGTCGGCAATGTCGAGGCAACGCCTGCGGCTGCCGAGGCGACGACCGAGATCCTGGCGCTCGACACGACGACCACGGTGCAGTCGAGCGAGAACCCGGCGCAGCTCGGCGACTCGATCACCTTCACCGGGACCGTGGGCGCGGACACTGCCGGCGCTCCGAACGCCGACCGGCTCCGTGCAATTCCTGGTCGATGGCGTCGATTTTGGGGCGCCGATCACCCTCGTCAATGGCACAGCCACCAGCGCCAGCATCTCCAGCCTCTCGGTCGCGAATCACGTCGTGACGGCCGATTATCAGAGCGGCGACGTCTCATTCGTGTCCGGCCAGGGTGGCCTCACCGGAGGCGAGACAGTCGGTCCCGCGAGCGTGTCGGTCTCCGTGGTCACAAGCGCCCCCGAGTCGCGGTACGGCCAAGCGTTGACCTTCACAGCGACAATCGGCGTCGCCACGGCCGGCCTGCCCGCGCCGATGGGCACGATCCAATTCGAGGCCGGCGGAAATCCGTTCGGGGCTCCAGTCGCCGTGGTCGACGACGAGGCCGTCAGCTTCAGCACGTCCACGCTACCGGCCGGGAGCGACTCGATCACCGCCGTCTATTCGGGTGACACCAACTTCGCCGCCAATACAGGCTCGTTCTCCCAGACCGTCGACCAGGCCCCGTTGACGGTCACGGCCGACGACCAATCGATGGTCTACGGCGCATCGGTGCCGAGCCTGACTTACACGATCGTGGGCTTCGTCAACGGTGATACGGCGAGCGTGGTGAGTGGATCGCCGAGTCTCACGACCGTGGCGACATCCGCGAGCGGAGTGGGAGGCTATTCGATTACGATCACCGCCGGCAGCCTGGCGGCCGCCAACTACGACTTCACCGATCTCGTCAACGGCACCCTGACGATCAGCCCAGCGCCCCTGACGGTCACGGCCGACGACCAGACAATGATCTATGGCGCCAGCGTTCCGGACCTGGGCTACACCATCACTGGGTTCGTCAACGGCCAGACGGCGGCAGACATCTCCGGGACGCCCGGCCTGAGTGCGACGGCCACGAGCTCAAGCCCGGTCGGCAATTATCACATCGCGGTCAGCGTTGCGGGGCTGTCGGCCACCAACTATCGCTTCACCGGTCAATCCGGAACGCTCACGATCAATAAGGCGCATCTGACGCTCACGGCCGACGCCGAGTCGAAGCATTACGGTGCCGCCGTGCCGACGCTCGGCTATACAATCACCGGGTTCCTCAATGGCGACAGCGCGAATGTCGTCAGTGGAGCGGCGGCTCTCTCCACGGCGGTCAGCTCGTCCAACGGCGTCGGAAGCTATCCGATCACGATCACCGCGGGCACGTTGGCAGCCGCTAACTACGACTTCCCCAACCTGGTCAACAGCACGCTCAGCATCACAACCGCCCCCCTGACGATCGAGGTTATCAACGAGTCGCGTCTGCTCGGCCAGCCGAATCCGGCAATCACCGTTTCCTATGTCGGTTTCGTCAATGGCGATGGCCCGTCTTCGTTGACCTCGCCGCCCGTAGCCTCGCTCACGACCAACGTCACGACGAGCAGTCCTGCCGGCGTTTATCCGATCGCTGTGAGCGGCGCCTCATCACCGAACTACACCATCACCTTCGTCGGCGGCACGCTGACCGTGATCTCCCCGCCGCTGGTACACCTGACCAGCGTGGTGGAGAAGACGAACAAGAATCACCAGGTGACTGAGGTTTTCGTCATTTTCAGCGGTGCGGTTAACATGACCGAGGCCGACTCGGTCACTACCTATCGGCTGGCCACTCCGGGCAAGAAGGGCTCGTACACGGCTAAGAACGCCGGCATCATCAAGCTGAGGTCGGCCGTTTACAACGAGTCAGCAGACACCGTCGCCCTCACGCCCAAGAAGCCATTTGCTTTGACAAAGCCGGTCCAGCTCCTCGTCAATGGGATCGGCGCTTCGGGTCTGCACGATGCCGAAGGACTTTTGATCGACGGCGACCACAATGGAACCGCAGGCGGCAACGCGATCGCGATCCTCTCCAAGAAGAGCGTGACGATCGACGCGGTGGAACAAGCCCAAACGCAAGCGGCTCAGCCCACGTCCACGGCCATCATCGACGCCTTGCTCGCGAACGGAGAACTGGCTGATTTGAGACGCGCCGTCCGCGCCCGACGCGAGGAGCGTCTTGCAGGTGGTGGCATGTCGCAACTTCCCAGCGGTGCAGATCAGTTGGTCGGGACAGATGCCGACCGCATCATCACTTGAGATGAACCAGAGTGAGCAAAGGCATGGGTCAAAACTGGGTTACACTTCGCGACGCAAAACCCCTTGCCATCTGTCCGAAATGCCTTCGTCAAGGATCGCCGATGGCGAGAACGACAAGAGACAGAGGAGATTGTCGAACGATGATCGCAAAGCAGTCCTCAAACTGATGCTCGGCGATTCCCGCTCGCCTCGGCCGGAACCGGCGGAAGCTTGCCGCAGCATTCCCGCGCGATTGGGCTCCCCGGACCGCCCAGCCGCGGAGCAACGGGATGCCATAAAGTGTCCGCGCAACGGTATTATTTCGGAATTCTCCGAAAAATTTTAAGTCCATTCTGGACAGTATGTTTCGATCGGATTTCATGCCCAAAACGGCTTAGGTGCATGTAAGACATTTAAAAAACGCAGCATAGTAAGAGATAGAGACTCTGCGCCTGGGGGTGCGCGCCACAACTCCCACCGGCTTGGTTAGGTTTGTGACCGACAGGCCCTCGGCGCGGCAACGCCACACTCGACCCATCGCGTCCAATTTTCGACCTGTGGCCCAACCACCCCCAGTCCCGAGCCGCGAAGTTGGCTGGAGATGGGTCCAAGCCACCGATACAAGGCTTGGTATATGAGCAACTTTCGCTCGACCGAGCTCGGCTCGAGGCAGCAAAAGATGACCCAAAAGGCCTCTCAAAACACTGCCGCTGTGCGCGATTTTGTCCTAGCGTCCGCCCGTTGGTGCGCCAGGACGGCGGTGGGCGACCCTATTTTGCCATGCCTGACCTCTCCAGCTTGTCCAGACGTGCGCACCAACTCGCGGGCGCTAGGCAAAAAGTCGGACTAGTCGGGGACGTCGTGAAATCCGCCGGGTAGCAGGGAAGTATTGCTACTTCCCCGCCCCCTCAGAACTGGACGTGAAAGTTTCCCTTCATCCAGCTCAAGCCTTCACAAACGCCCCTCGCGGGACGCGGCCGCTTTCGTCCGTCGTTCTCGCACATGGATCTGCCGATGACAGTTGGCATGCAACAACTCCAAGTTGTCGGCCGTGTCCGGACCGCCTTCGCTACGCCATATCCGATGGTGGATCTGACAGTCTTCCCCTGCGATTCGCAGCGGTTGACCGCACACCACACATCGTCCCTCTTGTACCTTCCATAAGTACTCGATCCGGCTGCGACCTGTCCGCGTTTGGGCCAGTTGCCAGCACCACCGTGCTTCCAGGTACAGTTCCCACTCCGGGTCGTAAGGGTTGACGGCGCTACGGATCTTCACATAACGAATGATCTTCACGCTCGCTGCGGTCATCAACTGGATCGGCCAGCCCTGGCCTTTCTGGTCTCGCAACGTGCCGGTGAAGACCCAGTGGCGGTGACCCTCCCGTTGGAAGTATTTCTCCTTGATCCACTTCCAATTCTTGGTCGGGTGCCGTCGCCGGCACCAGCGCCACACCATCCGGAAGATCCGGTAATCCACATACGTAAAGGTGCGCTTGCTCGCCGCGTAACGGTGATACATGGTCCAGCCCTTGATTTGCTGATTCAAACGCCGGATCATTTCTCCTGCCGTTTGGCTGCTCGAGCTGTTCATGGTTTTCTGGATCTTGGTTAAGAACGTCTTCACGCTATCTTTCGACGGTTTGGTCAAGACCTTGCCGTTGGGATAACGCTTGACATTCTGTCCCAAGAAGTCGAAGCCAACCTCGATATGCGTGATCTGGGTTTTCTCGTGGGAGAGTTCCAAACCGCGTTCCTTCAAGAAATGAGCCACGAGAGGTTGGACTTGGTCACGGAGAAGTTCCTTCGAGGTGCCCGTGATCAAGAAGTCATCCGCATAACGGACCAGGTGGACCTTATACCTCCGTTGTCGTCCCGGCGTCTCGGCGAAGTGTTCGGCCAAGAGCCGTTGCAGTCCATCCAGAGTCCAATTCGCCATGGCGGGTGAAATGATCCCGCCTTGAGGTGTTCCTTCCGTGGTGGCGAACCAGGCGTGCTTCTCCAGGAACCCCGCTTTCAGCCACAGCCGTAACACCTGCTGGTCCATGGGGATGTGTGTCAGTAGCCAGTCATGGCTAATTCGATCAAAGCAAGCTTTGATATCCCCTTCGAGAATCCATTGTGGACCATGACGATGGTTCGTCAGGGTGTGCGTCTGCTTCAGGGCATCGGCACAGCGTCGTTCCAGTCGAAAGCCATAAGAATGGCCGTCGGCTTGGGATTCCGCGATGGGATCGAGACCGAGCAAGTATAATGCTTGCATGGCCCTATCGGTCATCGTGGGAATCCCCAGACCGCGTCGTTTGCCGTTGCTCTTGGGAATGTAGACCCTGCGGAGCGGTTGCGGTTGGTAACCGTGCCGGCAGGGTGCTGAAAGCGGCTGACTTGGCTTCCGGTGTGTTCCAGAGGGTACCGTCCACACCGGGAGTCTTCGCACCCGAATTACTGACAACTCGCAGGATGGCCAGAGCCCGGCCACTGAACGAGTGCGTGAGCAGATAAACCAGAGCCTTGACTTTATTCCATCTGCCCTGCGCGACGGCCTTCACGATACGCGCCTGGAGCCGACGAACCGTGCACCAGACCTTCTTCCATTCGATGGAGTGCCAGTCGGGCGTACGCCTGGGAGCCGCACCAGCGAGCATTTCTGCTGCCGACATATCTGCTTGTCTCCCTTTATCGGTTGGCCAAGGTTCTCTCGTGACGGAACACCCGAGGGAAGTCAGCCCGCTTTCGCGGTGAGGGGATGTCGTCCGTGGGAGGACTCACCCTCTATCCGACCCATTACGGGTCGGCATTCGCTTGCTCCCTCATCCCATCCCCGCTACCTCATCAGCGTCCTTTGCAGTCCGCCTTCCCTCGCGGGGAGATAACGGGGTTACTTCGTTCACCTCCTCGATCATCCCGGGGGTTAGGTCGTGCCTGTCGGCCGGTGGTACTTCATCCGCGGCAGGGGAATGGCAAGCCTCTGCACCTGACCACGTACCGTTTTGGTTCAAGCCTGACAGCATCTTTGGCTTGTTGCAGTTGACGGCCTTTATCAGCACTTCACTTGAGTTGACCTTACCCCGGACTGCTGGCCCCCGACCGCCATGATGCTGGCAGTCGCCGTGTCGGCTCGCGCGTCCACGGCCGATCCGAGGATCGAGGTTACGTTGTCCCCCAGGCTTCGGACCTCACCGTTGCCGGTGACGCCCGCTGGGGTGGCAGACCGATGGCGGAACATCGGGTAATGTCAGAAGACCTCCTTGACATAACGCATTACAGATCGAGAAGATGCTACGAATCGCAATGCCACCTGCTGCCATCCAGTGCCATTTCAAGAATCACAAAACCTTTGGTAGCAGGCATCTACGACAGATCAGCTAGGTCCGCCGCCGCGGGCGCGAGCAAACGTCCTGTGCCGGGGGCGATATTTGGGGTCTAGCCAGCTCTCGGGCCGTTGTTTTTCATTCATTGGCCTGGCTAACCAGCAGTCATTCCTCGCGAGCGACAGGCTCGCATTCATCCGGTCATTTGGCGACAATGGTGCTTGATGTTGTCGAGTTGTGCCAAAGTCAGGCAAACGACCTCTCGCCGTGTCGACGACCGGAGGCCTTCCTCATGCGCAGTGTTTCCGTCTTGGTTCGGGGCGTTGCTCGCCGCCTCGGTCTATTGGTTTCGGGTCTTCGCCTCGGTCCGCGGCGACGAGCCGGTCAAGCCGACGGCGTCGGCGTCGGAGGCGAACCCGGCCGTCCCCGCGCCCGGGCATTCGGTGCACGGCGAGGCGTTCAACGACGGGCCCGCGGCACGCGGCCTACGCCATGCCCGGCATGGGCAAGGTCCATTTCCCGGCGACCACCAAGAAGCCCGAGCGCAGGCGTTCATCGATCAAGGGGTCGCCCAGCTCCATTCGTTCTACTACTTCGAAGCCGAGCGATCGTTCCGCCAGGCCGCCAAGATCGACCCCGACTGCGCCATGGCCTACTGGGGCATGGCGATGGCGAACGTCAACAATCCCAAGCGCGCCAAGGAGTTCCTCAAGGAAGCCCGTAAGCGGGCCGCGTCGATCACGCGCCGGGAAGCGCTCTATCTCGATGCCCTCGAGGGCTCTACAAGGACGGCGCCAACGACAAGACCAAGCGGCAGAACTGGCTCCAGGGGCTCGAGACGATCGTCCAGGAATTCCCCGGCGACATCGACGCCCGCGCCTGGATGGCGATGGTCACCTGGCAAAACGCCATGTACTGGGATCGGCAGCCGGCAGGCGGTCGATATCGTGCTCGACACGGTGCTCCAGGTCGAGCCGATGCACCCCGGCGCCCACCACTACCGCATCCACCTCTGGGACGGCACCAAGCCGATCCGCGCCGAGAAGTCGGCGGCCACTTATGCCAAGACCGCGCCGGGATCGCGCACGCCTGGCACATGCCGGGCCACACCTATACCGAGCTGAAGCGGTATGCCGACGCCGCCTATCAGCAAGAAGGCTCGGCCCGCGTCGACCACGCGTACATGATCCGCGACCGGGTCATGCCGTTCGAGATCCACAACTACGCCCACAACAACCAGTGGCTCTGCACGAGCCTCAGCCACATCGGCCGGGTTCGCGACGCGATCACCGTGGCGCGCAACCTGGTCGAGCAGCCCCGCGACCCGCAGAAGAACGGCCCCAATGACGGCGGCTCGCCCAGCGGAGCGGCCGGCTCGCTGGGCCGAGGTCCTGGCCCGCTACGAGCTCTGGGACGAGCTGATCGATGCGACGACCTCGGGCGCGCTCGACTGGTCGAGCGTCCCGCAGGAGCAAGAGCAGAAGGCGTACACCCTCGGTCTGGCCTATGCCGCCAAGAACAACCAGGCCAAGCTCGCCGAGCAGATCGAGGCGCTCAAGAAGCTGACCAGCCCGAGTGCCAAGGCCGCTCTGGCCGAGCTGGAAGGATAGCAGCTGCTGGCCCGGTCCGAGATCGGCCCGGCGTTCGAGCAGTTCGCCAAGGCGACCTCGATGCGGCCCGAGGCGCTGGCGCGGGCCCATCTGGCGGCCCGCAATTTCGGCTTCGCCGAGAGCCAACGCCCGCCAGGCCGTCGACAAGAACCCCAACCAGGTCCCTCCGCTGGCCGCCCTGGTCGAGATCCTCCAGGCCGTCGGCAAGGAAAAGGAGGCGCACGAGGCCTATCGGACACTCGAGCCGCTGGCGCGCTCGGCCGACCGCGACCTGCCCGTCTTCCGCCGCCTCGAGCCGATCGTCGCCCGCTGGCAAGGCCGACAAGACCTGGACGAATCCGTCGACCAACCGCCGGCGAATGCCAGCGCCGGCACCGACGAGACGGCCATCGACAAGATCGACCTGAGCACGCTCGGCCCCCTGGCCTGGAGCCCGTCCCCGGCCGAGCCATTCGCCAAGCCCGACACAGCCGGCACGACCTGGACGCTGGCCGGCCACAAGGGCAAGAACGTGCTCGTCCTCTTCTTCCTGGGCGGCAAGTGCGCCCACTGCATGCAACAGCTCCAGCTCTTCGGCAAGGAGTACGAGGCTCTCAAGAAGCTCAACATCGACACCGTCGCCATCAGCACCGATGACGTCGACGGCCACCAAGGCGCTCAAGAATAACAAGGACGGCATCAAGTTCCCGATGCCGATCCTGGCCGATCCCAAGTCTCGAGCTGTTCAAGCGCTACCAGGCCTACGACGATTTCGAGAGCCAGCCGCTGCACGGCACGTTCCTGATCGACGCCCAGGGCAACGTCCGCTTCCAGCGCATCTCGGCCGACCCGTTCCTCGATGTCGAGTTCATCAAGACCGAGGCCCAGCGCGGTCAACCGGCTCGTCGAGCGAAAGATCAAAAGCGAGGCACACGGAGGCGCCGCGGCAGGATCGGCCGACTTCACCCATAGATGAGATGGATTCGAAAAGGACACGTTGCCATGCCCCTGCTCAACATTTCCATCAGGCCATGGCACCGCGACGGCATTGGGAATCGTTTCACGTCAACTG
>CAWAAW010000057.1:0-62356 GCA_963779785.1 uncultured Planctomycetota bacterium | reverse complement strand
CACACGGGTGGTGGGCCGGGAGTTTTTTTGGGCATGGTCCAAAGTCGGGTGACAGTTCTGTCGGGCGGACAGTCTTGTCCGCAGCTGGCCCCTGTGGCGGACAGGAATGTCCGCCCCACCGGCAGGCTGTCACTCGTTTCGCCCCAAGTTTGAACCGTGCCTTTTTTTGTGCCGGACCACGCATCCCAAGTTTGAACCAAACATGAACCTTGGGCGACCCTTGTGGGTCGGACCGATCGAGGAAGCGGAGAAATCGGCTTGCCTATTGGCGTAAGATGGGGCATGACTCATGGGATTATGGGTCGTTGCCGACGGTGGAATTGCCAAAAAAACGCGGACCGGACATCGGCCGCACCAGACGCAGGGGTGGTGAGACAGTGGCGGGTTTTATGCCGGGTGATGGTGACATTGGGAGAGAAGCTCAGGGTTTGGCGGTCGACTCGGTCAAATCAGCAGCGGGCGTGGTAGACTTCCGCGCGTATGTCTATGTCGCGCTGATGGTTGTGATCGGATCGACCACGGCGGCGGCGGCCAGGTACGCGGTGCGAGATTTGCCGGTGGCGTTGGTCCCGGTGCTGCGGTTCGGGCTTGCCGGACTGTGCTTGCTACCGGTTGTCTGGGGACCGGGGCGTTCTCAGGCCGACTGGTTCGCGAGGATCTGTGGCTTCTGCTCCTTTCGGCGGCGCTTTGCGTGCCGATCAACCAGGGGTTTTTTCTCAGCGCGGCCCGATTGGGGCCAACCTCGCACGTCGGGATCTTTTACGCAACCTGCCCGCTGGTTGTTTTGCTGCTGGCCTGGGCGATGAAATTGGAGCGACCCGACCTGGGGCGGCTCTGGGGCGTCCTGGCCAGCGTCGCGGGAATTGTCGTGATCGGGGTCGGCAACTTCTGGAATGGCGGTGCCGGCACGGCCGTCGAAGTCCGCGCGGTGGTGCTCGCCGACTGCTTGTTGGTGGGGGCCGTGCTCTCGTGGGGAGGTTACATCGCTGTCAGCAAGCCGTTGGTCCAGCGGCACGGCGCCATGCCGGCGCTGGCCGGAACCTTCTTGCTGGGCTGCTTGCTCTCGATCCCGGTCGCGCTTTTGGTCGGGCCGGCCTGGCCGGCGTTTGGCCAGGTTTCGACGACGGCCTGGCTGGCTTTGGCCGTGCTGTCGCTGATTATCACCCCGTTCGGATGGGCGTTCCAGAACCTGGCCCTCTCGCGGTTCGAGGCAAGCCAGGTGGCCACTTTCAGCAACGGCTCGCCGATGCTGACGATCATCTGGGGGATCTGGCTGTTCGATGAGGTTTTGACGCTCGCTCTCATCGTTGGGGGTGCGCTGACCTTGGGAGGCATGTATTGGGCCAGCCGGCCACGCCAGCTCCCACAAGACGGACAGGCGTCGCCCGACGGCAATCCGGTCTCAGCGGGCGACTTCGCGCGACCGCGTTCCGGTTGTCGCGGTCCTTGCCTTGGCCGAGGAGAGCGCGGCCCGATGAAGAAGACTCCGAACGGACGCGGGGGAGGCTTGGCCATCTACGTCACCAGCCATGGTTTCGGCCATCTGAACCGGACAGCGGCGGTGGTGAATCGCGTTCCTCTTGATGTGCGGGTGACGATCAAGTCGCACTCAAATCTATTCGAGCATTGGCGCGAGCGGCTCACCCGGCCGGCGGAGCTGGAAGCGTATGTTTCGGATTCGGGGGCGGTCAATCCACCCGGTGACAGTGCCGCCACCGACGGACCGGCGACCTTGGAGCTGGCGTCGCGGTGTCATGCCGAAGCGATGGCGCGGCTGGACGATGAGGTGGCTCGATTGAGAGAGCAGGGGACCGCGGCCGTTCTCTGCGACGCGCCGGCGGTCCCCTTGGTGGCGGCCAGGCGGCGCCGAGGTCCCGGGCTTTCTGATGTCCAACTTTACCTGGGCCGACATCTACGCCCCCTACGCCCGGGCCGTCGGAACCGCCCAAGCGACCCGCCTGATCGCCGACCTGCGAGCCGCCTACCGCCAGGCCGTGGCGACCTTCCGGATGGAACCGGCCATGAGCATGTCCTGGCTGTCGCCTCTCATCAATGTCGGAATGGTCGTCAAACCAGGACGCGACCGCCGCGCTCAGCTTTGCCGGCTGACGGGCCTGGACCGTCATGATAAACTGGTCTATCTCTACCTCGGTCGTTATGGTCAGAGTGACCTGGACTGGTCGCGGTTGGAACGGTTCGCGGCGCGGGGAATCCACTTTCTCAGCTATCACCCCGCCCCGTCGGGCCAGCTCGACAACCTGCACGTGATTCCGGCGGCGGATTGGCCCGGCAGCGATCTCATCGCCTCGAGCGATGCGATTGTGGCCAAGGCCGGATACGGTACGATCTGCGAGGCGATGGCCTGCGGCACGCCGATGATCTATCCGCCTCGGCGAGGATTTGCCGAGTTTCGCTCACTCGACCGCGCCTTACGCGCGTGGGCCGGAGGATTGCCGATCTCCTCACGCGACTTCCGCGCCTTGAAGCTGGAGCATCGCCTGGAACAGGCGTTCCAGCTCGATCCCGGGCCTCCTCCGTTCCCGACGGACGGCGCGGACCGGATCGTCGAACACGTCCTGCCGCTCTGTCGACCATTACGCGGTCAGAGAGCCTCGGTCGTCGGGTCCTGATCGACGGGGCGGTTTTCCCTTGCAAACCGCGCCTTGATGCGGGCAAGATGCTACCATCAAGATCGACCCGGGGGCTCTCGAATCATGAAAATCGTCGTTTATCCCGCAGTCGAGCCCGATCGGCTCGCTGCTCTGCGAGTGGCGGCACCCGGGGCCGACTGGGTGAACGCCGCCAATGCGGATGAAGCGGAGCGGGCCATTCCCGGGCGCGGACGCGTACTTGGGAAAGATCACCCCCGCGCATCCTGGCGCGGGCCGATCGCCTGGTCTGGGTGCAATCGTTCACGGCCAGTCTCGAACACTACATGTTTCCGGAGCTGCTGGCGCATCCATGTGTGCTCACCAACATGCGGGGCCTCTTCGACCACGTGATCGCCGACCAGGTGATGGGCTACGTGATCTGTTTTGCCCGCAACCTGCACACTTACATGCGGAATCAGCTTCGAGCGGCGCTACGAACCGGAAGGCGGCGAGTCGGCGAGGGTCAGCTCGTTGACCGGGCCGTCGACTGTGAACGCGATGGATCGGGCGACGATTTATCTTCCCCATTCCACCTTGGGGATCATCGGCATGGGGGCGATCGGGTGTGACATCGCTCGGCGGCGCTGGCTTTTGGGATGTCGGTGCGTGGCGTGGACCGGTTTCCCGAACGCGTCCGGCCTCCGGACGGCGTCCAATCCGTCGACGGGAATCGACAAGCTGCCCGAGCTGCTGGCCTGGAGCGACTTCGCGGTCATCGCCGCACCCCAGACCCCGGAAACCACGGGCTTATTCCACGCCGGCACTCTCGCCCATCTCCGCCCGAGTAGTTACTTGATCAACATCGGCCGAGGGGCGATCGTCGTGCTCGATGACCTGGTGGCCGCCTTGCGCCGGCCGGTTGGCCGGTGCGGCGCTCGACGTCTTCGAGATCGAGCCGTTGCCTTCCAACCACCCGCTCTGGGATTTCCCCAACGTGATCCTGACCCCACACACGGCCGGCTACTCACCCGTCATCGCCGAGCGGCACCTGGCGACGCTCGTGGAAAACGTGGGCCGATTTTCGCGCGGAGAACCGCTGCTCAACGTCGTGCATAAAGCTCTGTGGTTTTAAGTCTCGCTCCAATTCTGTAGGCAACTGACGACGACACAAGCCCTAACCTTCCAGGGGCGAAACCCTTAGCTCGCAGGTTAGGTTAAGTTTGAGGCCAACGCACGAAATTCGAAGGGAAGATCGCATGATCCAACGTATGATGATCGGAGTAGGTGTGGTGCTCGTGGGTCTCGGGGTCGGCGCGGTCGCGGCTACCGGAAACGAAGAACCGGAGTCGACGACCGAGCGGGACATCGTCTTTACCAAGGCCGGCTCAACGGCGCTCAAGCTCGACCTGGTGCGTCCGAAGGATGGGGACGGTTTGTTTCCTGCGATCCTGGTCATTCACGGAGGGGCATGGCGCCAGGGGAACAAAGCCGATGTCGGGCCGATGCTCGCCGAGTTTATCCGCCACGGTTACGTGGCCGTCGCCCCGCAGTATCGTTTCTGTCCCCAGGACGCTTTCCCCGCCCAAGTTCATGACGTGAAAGCGGCCGTACGTTGGATCAAATCGAACGCCAAGAAGTATCGGATTGACCCCGATCGGATTGGTGCGATGGGATTCTCCGCGGGCGGCCACCTGGCGATGATGCTAGGTCTGACAGGCCCAAGTGATGGACTCGAAGGTGACGTCTCCGCCGGTGCTCCCGATAGCCGCGTCAAAGCCGTGGTCAATTATTTCGGCCCGACCGACCTGGCCGCCAAGGACATTCCCGAGATCTGCAAACCCTGGGTCAAGGACTTCCTGGGCGGTTCTCCCCAGGAAAAGCCCGAGGCCGCGGCCAAAGCGTCTCCGTTGACGTTTGTCTCGAAGGATGACGCGCCGGTTTTAACCTTTCAGGGAACGAAGGACCCGCTGGTCCCCTTCAACCAGGCGATCAAGCTGGCCGAGGCGATGACGTCCGCCCAGGTGCCAGGCCGAGTCGAACTCTTGATCGGAGCCCAGCATGGATGGGGAGGCGCCGAGCTGGAGCAGACCGTCAACGAAACCTTTCGATTCTTCGATCTCTACCTGAAGGCCAAGCCGGTCCCGCCGAAGAATCCTTGAGAACCGGTGGGCAAAAAAACCATGATCCGACACACGTCTCGATCGGTCGCCGGACAGAGCCGGCTCCTACAAGAATGGCAGGAGCGAGCTCCGTCTTCCGAGCCCGGTTGTCGCACTGGGTCGGGTCGCAGAAAAAGGAGCTGTCGTGCGCGTGCTCACAATCGCGAGCCGGCCCGGTGGAATACGCTGGGCTCAATCCCGGGAATGCCGAACAACCGATTGTGCAGCATCTGTTCGAAGATTTCGAGATCGCCGAGAAATGTTGTGGCCGGCAGCGAATCGCCGTTCAGGCTGGCCGGGTCGGGATACGCCTGAAGCGAGGCGATCCGGTCGGGCAGGGGAGGATGCGCGGAGTCGTGGGCGCCGTTGAGGTTGGTCAAGTACGCTCATCCGCATCGCGCTGTGGACATCGCCCGGGAGTCGATACCAGAAAGCGCGGAAGAATGCGTAAAGGTTGAGAGGCATGGACCCGTTCGCGTCGTACGATTGGAGA
This sequence comes from uncultured Planctomycetota bacterium, assembly GCA_963779785.1. Classification (GTDB taxonomy): domain Bacteria; phylum Planctomycetota; class Planctomycetia; order Isosphaerales; family Isosphaeraceae; genus CAVRFS01. The sequence goes on along the minus strand of CAWAAW010000057.1, from coordinate 57,113 downwards.
ACCTCGCGGAACAGGGGTTGGACCACGGCGACCTTGACCAGTGCCGAGGAGGCGGCGCTGCCGCCGGCGATCGCCGCTGAGAACCGGTCGGCCCGCGCTTCTTGACCGCGTGCCACCGGCTCGATCAACCAGGATGCCTCATGCAGGCAGAAGCGTGCCCAGGCGCCCGAGCGGACCTCGGACACGCCGGCCGTTGCGTTCGACGGCCTGCTCGAGCGCCTCGACAAACCGGGCCGAGCGGGCCGCTCGCGTCGCATCGCCACGCGCGAGGTGGGCCAGCTCGTGCGCGACGATGGCCCGGAGCTCTCCCTGGGTGAGCACCCGGAACAGCGGCAGCCCGATGATCAGCGCCCGCGACCGCCCCCAAGCGACGACTCCGCAGCAAGGAAGATAGGTCAAACGAACCTGCCCCGGCGGTTTGACCCCCAGGCGTCGGCCGACAGCGTCGATCGTCGTGAAAAGCTGCGGTGCATCCACTCGCGCCAGTACCGGGCCCAGATCGCTGTCCGGGTCTTTGGTCTCGACCGCGAACCAGACGCCTCCCAGCGTGGCGACGGCGTCGGACCAGCCGTCGACCTCATTACGCAGCCAACCGCGCAGAACCGGGACAAAACCGCCCGCCGCCAGCAAGAGCAATGAACCCACCAGCGTTACGGTCCAATAGAGGCGCTCGAGCAGTCGCAAGATTCCATTGCGCCACCAGAGCATCAAGCCACCGAGTGGAGCAGAACCGTTTGGCGCAGCTCGACGGACGGACGACCGGGTCCTGCGCGGCTTGACGCTCAGGAAATACGGGGCTGCCGCATCGCCGGCAGTGTGCTTCAAGCGGCGCTGTTCCAGGCTGCGGGTGTCCGCCAAGTTCCGACGCACACTCGGAACACAGCAACCCGCCCGAGACCTTAGCAGCTCCGGCTCGGTCCATCGCCCGTCTCCGCGCCTCGTGGTCAATCGACAGCTCTGGACGTGCCATCGACTTGCGCTCTCAAGCCTCAGTTCATCTCCGAGATCATTCGGAGAACAGGCTCCAACATTCTGTCTGTCCATCAAAGTCGAGGACGAGTCCGGGAAAGCGAGACTCGGGCCGAGCCAATATTCCGCATCCAAGCTGGGACGGAGTCTCCTCCTCCCAGAGTCGCTTTCGATGATCGGCGAGTAGAGACCGGCCTGTACTGCAGCGGTGGAAACCGTCGTCCTAATCTCTGGGCAGCCGTCCCCGCCGGTATCCCGCCCCTGCATCTTCCGGGTTGGCGTTCCTCGCCGTCAAGGGAAGCTGGGCGTTGTTAGCACGAGTACGCGGTCCGAAATTCGAATGCCACAGAAACGGGCTCGAGTGATAATCGACGCCCGCCTCGGCCGGTGCACAGACACCGGCAGAGGCGTGGGCGTTGTCACCAAAGGAAACGGTCAGCTCTTCGGGGATCGGGGGCGTCCTTGTCCTTGTCCTTGTTCAGAACATCTCTGGCCTTGTCCTTGAGGTCCTTGATCTTATCGCCAGCCTTCTCCTTCAAGTCCTTGGCTTCCTCTTTGATCTTCTCACCGAGGTCCTTGGCCTTGTCGACGACTTTGTGCTCGATGTCCTTGATCTTCTCGCCGGCCTTGTCGACCATCTTGCCGACAGCAGGGCCGGCCTCTTTGATTTTGTCGCCGGTCGCTTGTCGAGCACCTTGTGGGCGCCTTCGCCGCCCTTCTCAAGCATGTGGCCGGTGGTGGCGGCGGCTCCTTCCAACTTGGTGCCTTCTCCTGCGTGCTCGATCTTCTTGCCCAACTTGTTGCCGGCTGTTCTCAATCGCGTCGCCGGCTTTGTCAAGGCCTTTGGCGGTCGCCTCGGCGCCCGACTCGACTTGTTCGCTGTTGCAACCCCAAAGGACCAGAGCCAGCGCACAGGCCACGGGGGCAACCAATTTTTGGTGCAGTTTCATCGGAAACATCTCCTGGAAGCAAGGGAGCATGCGGACAGATCCGCGTTCAAAGAAATCGTCTCACAGAATGCCACGAAATGTGGAGAAAGGCGGGAGCCGTCGCTCGCCGCCGAATAAGGACCTTTGGGTTTTCTCTAGTGGCGAGGAGATCGCTTTCCGCCATTCACTTGGTGCGGGCTTACATGCCTTCACCACACTATGACGTTAACAGATGAATGATCAGCCCTGCCGTAGAGCCAAAGGATCTTCGGTAACGAACCGATGATATTCTCTGACGAGTCCCGATTGAATTCGTTCCGCACATCGAAATGTTGGATGAGCAGCGTCTCGCTCACGTTCGAGCCGGCCGTCGCGGACAGAGAAATCGCCCACACTTCTGACGCGATCGACCAGCAGTCGCCCGATTGAGGTCACGGTGGATCGATGCGATCAAAACGGGCCGATCGCCCGGTATTCCAAGGTCTTTTTCTGGATTTTGGTCCGGGGGATTGACCTGGTGAGACATTTGTCTTAGGATAGCTTCGTCAGTGAGTGCCTACCTCTGCGTCCTGGTCCACAAAACCCCGATTCGCGTGTCCCATAATGACGGTCGATCAGAGTGTGTTCATCGCGAGGATGGGGACGACCTGATTCTTTTCTGATATTATTTCGAGACGACCGCCGATGGCCAAACGCCCGCCAACCATTCCTGATTCGGAACTTGATGTGCTGAAGGTCCTGTGGGACCTCGGCCAAGCCACGGTCCGAGAGGCGTTGGAAACGCTACGCGCCGCCGGGCGCCAATGGTCGTACGCCACCGTGGCGACACTACTCGACCGGCTGGAATCCAAAGGTCTGGTCAACAGCGATCGTCGCGAGCTGGCCTTCGTCTATCGCCCGACGATCTCCAGCCAAGAGGTTCGCCAGCGACGGCTGACCAGCCTGGTCGATAAGCTGTACCAAGGCGAGCCCGGCTTGCTGGTGCTCCATCTGCTCAAATCGCACCCGCTCGACCCCAGCCAGGCCAAGGAAGTCCGTGCCGTGCTCGACCAGATGACCAGTGAGAAGTCGAAAAAGAAAGACAAGTGACGTCACAGTCCAGCCGAGGGCGGCTGGGCGCCACATTCGCTCTTCGTGAGTTTCTCAACACTTCGCTTCCGCGTGGGCTTCCGAGACGGAGACGCAATTCATGGCAGCCCCTTTCCGAGTACGACCTGCGCACGGATTGATCCTGGCGCTGGTGTTGGTCCCGGCCTGGAAACTCGTCGAGCCGCTCTTGCGTCCCGGTCCCAAGGCCGTGAGCGCGGAAGCCTCCCGATTGGGCCGCGAGCTGTTCACTCATCAATGGACCGAGCACGATCCCCTGACCAAGGGTGACGGGCTCGGCCCGGTGTTCAACGCCTCCTCCTGCGTGGAATGTCACAGCCAGGCTGGCCCCGGCGGGGGCGGCCCCATCGCCAAGAACGTGACCGTGTACGGCTTGGTCGCGCCGCATCCACAAGGTCTTCCCCAGTCAGGGGTTGTGCACCAGAAGGCCATCAACGCCTCGTTCCAGGAAACGCTCAGCCAGGTTCACCCGAGCCTGCCGCGTCAGCCGTCGATTCCCGCTGTCGGTCTTGACCGACCGGACCCGTCGACGATCGCCCGAAGTGGTCGTCACGCAGCGCAATACGCCGGCGCTTGTTCGGTGATGGTTTGATCGACTCCATCTCCGACGACGCGATCATCGCCCACCAGCGTGAACACTCGACCGCCGCCCGGCTGGTCGGGCTCAATGGTGCGCGAGACTCGAAAATCCGTGGCCGGGTGGCCCGGCTCGGCGACGGCCGTATCGGCCGCTTCGGCTGGAAGCTCGAGTTCGCCACGCTGACCGATTTCGTCAAGGCGGCCTGCGCCAACGAGTTGGGTCTTTCCAATCCCGGCCGTCCCCAGGCGACGCCATTGGGCAAGCCTGGTTATCAATCGAAATCCGCGGGTGTCGACTTGACGGACGAGCAATGCGGCACTGATGACCGACTACATCCGTGACCTGCGCAAGCCGACGGCAGTCGTTCCCAAGCGATCCCCAGCATGCGGCATTGGCCAAGACCGGTCGATCGCTCTTCCGCTCGATCGGGTGCGCCGATTGCCATTCGGAGTCGTTGGGGTCGGTCACGGGGTTGTACTCCGACATGCTGCTGCACGACATGGGTGTCGAGCTCGAGTCCAGCACCGGCTACTACGGCGGGATCGTGCCCGCTCCCGCCATCCGTAACGACAAGTTCGAGGAGAGCGAGCAGCCTTCGCCGGTCGAGTGGCGCACCGCCCCGCTTTGGGGAGTCGCCGACTCGGCGCCGTACCTCCACGACGGCCGCGCTGCGACGCTGGAAGAAGCGATCGACGCCCATCGCGGCGAGGCCGTCGATGTGACCGAGCGATTCAAGGCCCTGTCGCCCGATGACCAAAAGGCGATCACGACGTTCTTGAAGACGCTCCGCGCCTCGGGAGCCGAGCCGGTCTCCGCCAATCCGCACTCCTTGGCCGCGCGCTAAGTCGGCTTCTGCGGATCGGCCGGGGGAGGCTGAGCTGACGAAAACTTGGGACAACGCGAGCTCGGCGTTCATCCTGATTCCTTTGCGTCTCTTTCCCGCCCTTCAAGAGGGGGGAAAAGAGAGCGACGGCCTCATCCTACCAAACATATCTCGGCAAATCTCCGCGTTATGCAACGTTCTTTAGAAGTCGACCTCGGACAAGGTCAAACCACTTGCCGTGACCATTCTGGTCTGCCAATGCGGTGCGAGGCTCAATGCCCCCGGAGCGACGCCCGGTCGCGCTGGCAAGTGTCCGGCTTGCGGCTCCGTCTTGCGAGTCCCGGAAGTCGTCTCGGTTCCACCGGTCGACCATCCGCAACCGACCCAGCTCTCAGCGGCCGACGGACTTGATGACAGTCCCCCCGCGGTCTTCGTGTCCGTCCGCCGCAGCCCGCCGCCGCAAGTCCGCCAAGTCCAAACCGAACTTTCGTCGACAAGCTCGACGCCTGGCAAGGGCTCGTTGCCGCGTCCCGATCGACCCGAGGCGAAACTATGGGAAAGCCTGCTCTATCCGTTCTGGGACGTCGAACGGTCTCCTGTTTCTCGTTATCTTCTCGATTCTCTGGTGGTTCCTCACTTTCATACCATTCAGCTTCCTGTTGGACGGGGAGGTACCTGGCGGTCCAATTGCGAGACTGTTTGCACCCTTGCTGCTGGGGCACCTGCTTGTCTTCGGCTACACCCTTCTCTACCTTGGAGACGTGCTGATCACGAGTGTGGCTGGTGAGTCCGTCATCCCCGCTGGCCGACCAGCGACCCGTACGAGATAATGCGGGGACTCTCCCGCTGGTTCTGGGCCTTCTTGATTGGCGGCGTTCTGGGTATGTTCCCGGCAGTTTGGTACTGGATTCGCTGCGGGAAGGTCGACCTGCTCGATTGGATCGTCCTGGTGGATCTGATCCTGCCGGGCGTGGCGTACGGTCAGATGGCCCTGGTGGCTTCGCTCTTGTTCGACGACCCGTTGGGGGCCAATCCGATCACGGTTGGTCAGGCGTTATGGCGAGTCGGTCTGCGATCCCTTCGCTCGGCGCCTGGTCGTGAGTGTCGCGCTGATGCTCGCGGGGGGGTTGTCGGTTCTGCTCGTGGCGATCAAGATTCCGATCCTGGCACTCTTCATGCTCTGGGTGTTCTTGATCTTCATTCTGTACGAGGCGCTGGTCGTGATGAGGATCCTGGGTCTAGAATACCGTCGCCAGGCTCGCAAGATCGGCTGGTTCCGCGATAGCCGCCGCCGGAGTGTCTAGGCTGGCGCTCTCCAGGACGAAGCTGAGATGGGCAGACGCAAGCGCTGGTACGACCCCGATGCCGAGCTTTCCGTTCGCGTGATCCCGCAATCGGACCGGAACGAATCCTTCAACAGTGCGCGGTGGCGTCATCCACGGGTGGCACCACGCCTGGGCGAGTGCTTGCTTTATCCGTTGACCGATGGTCCCGGACTGGGATTGCTGGTATTCCTGCCTCCGATGCTCTGGGTGCTCTCGCTGCCGATCTTCGATGTGATCGCGGTGATCCAGCCCTTGACCAAAGGCGACTGGGCACTTGGGACTTCTGGTCGTGCCGGTGATGATCCCCATGCTCTTCAGTTTCTCGATGATCTTTGGGTATGCGCTTTTGTTCCTCGGACACGTTCTGGTTTCGAGTGCCATGGGTGAGAACGATCACCCCCGATGGCCGGAGTGGCACCCGAGCGACATCTCGGAGGGGATCTGCCGATGGTTCTGGGCGGCCCTGTTCGGCGTCGTGATCGGCGGGTTCCCGGTGGTGCTTTACTGGGAGCACTGCGGAGACATCGACTGGTTCGATTGGGTCGTCTTCATCGAGCTGGCGATGATCGGTGCGGGTTATACGCTGATGGCGCTGTCGGCGTCACTTCTGCATGACAACATCATCGCGGCCAACCCATACACGGTCATCGCCGCGATCTTTCGCATCGGCTGGGATTACCTGCGGACCTGTCTGGTCGCCAGCGTGGCGCTATTCCTGGCTGGCCTCGCGTTCTGGGGTCTTGTGTACAAGATGCCCGACGATGTGGGCGGAGGGCTGTCATTGTGGGCGTTCTGGGTCTTCATTTTTTACGAGGCGATGGTCGTGATCCGCATGATGGGACTGACCTACCACGCCCACGCACTCGACCTGGGCTGGTTCCGCCGACGGCCGAGATGGGCGTCGTCGAGCCGCGACGGCCGGATTTACGCCAATTCGTGATTGGTCAGTTGTCAGTTGTCCGTTGTCAGTTGTTGCGTCGTGTCAAGCCTTGCCTCTAATCCTCAGGTTGATATCTGCCTTTGCCGTGGTCGGCCCGCCGTTTCCCAGGCAGAGCCTGCGCACTGACAACTGACAACGGACCACTGACCACTGACCACTGACTAATGCCCGCCTAGCTTGATCAAGAGCTACGATGGCGACGGTGTAGAAGATCACCAGGCCGGTGGCATCGACGAGCGTGCTGATCAGCGGAGCCGAGACGACGGCGGGGTCGATCCCCAGCCTTCTGGCCATGAGGGGGACCAGGGCCCCGACGCAGTTGGCCCAGATGCAGATGCCCAGATCGCCAGCCCGATCACGGCCGCGAAGGCCGGGACTGGCCAAGCAAGAACCAGATGAAGAAGAAGCCCAGCGTGCCCAGAAGGTACCCAGCAACAGGCCGGTCAGGCACTCGCGGGCCAGTACGCGGCCACGTCAGCGTGGCTGGATTTCGCCGAGAGCCAGGCCGCGGATGATGGTGCCGACGGTCTGGCTGCCCGCGTTGCCGCCGGTACCGATCATGAGGGGGATGAAGTGCGTCGAAGTCGATTTTGGGGAAGCGATCATCGACCCAGTTGAAATGATGCGACACGTACTTGGTCATGATCGTCCCGGCGAGAAAGAGAAACAGCAGCCAGCCGATCCGGCGGCGGACGCCTTCGACGATCCGGCCCTGCCAGTACGGTTCCTCATTGGCCCCGAGTCACGCGAAACACCGCCGAAGGCGAGCATGTCCTCGGTTTGCTCGTGGCGAAGGATGTCCATCGCATCGTCGTGGGTGATGATCCCCAGCAGCATGTCGGAGGCGTCGACCACGGGGATGGCGAGCAAGTCGTACTTGTCGATCTGGCGGGCGACCGCTTCCTGGTCTTCGTCGACCCGGGCGTAGATGATGTCGCGCTGCATGATGTCCTCGATCACCGCCGAACGACGCGCCAGGATCAGCTTCTTGAGCGAGATGAATCCGATCAGGCGACGCTTGTGATCGACCACGTAACAGTAATAAATCGTCTCGCGATCGGGGGCCTCGAGGCGGATTCGCTCCAGGGCTTCACGGACAGTGATGTGCGGCGGGAGTGTGACGTAGTCGGTCGTCATGACCGCGCCGGCGGTGCCGGGCTGTAGCTGGCCAATCGGCGAATATCCTCGCGCTCCGCCTGAGCGAGAAAGGGAAGCACGTGGTCGACCACGTCCTCGTCGAGCCGGTTGACCAGGTCGGCTCGCTCGTCGTGTGACATCAGGTGGAGTAATTCGGCCGCGTCCTTGGGCGCCATCGCCTTGACGAGCCGAGCCTGACGATCGTGGTCCAGGTAGCTGAGAATGTCGGCGCGATTGCGCGGCGGCAGGATGCCGAACAGGGCATCGCCGTCGTTGATGTCGAGGTCATCGACGAGCTCGGCGACGCGGCCGGGGTGATAATCCGCGAAAAAGTCGCGCAGGCCAGCGATTTCCCCGTCGTGAATCAGCTCGCGGAGGTCGGGCACCAAGAGCGGATGTCGCATGGACCGTCCTCCGTTTTGTCGAATCGAAGGTCGAACTGATCAGCTACCTCCCTGGGTGACACGGACAACGAGCCCTTCGCGGCATGGCAATGCGGGTGACTGGCCCGCGCCGCATCAGGTCACGCTATCGAGAACCGATCACATCCTTACCGAGATAAGGTCTCAAGACCTCGGGGACATCGATCAAGCCGTCGGACCGCTGATAATTCTCCAGCACCACGATCAAGGCTCGGCTGAGGGCGACCGCGGTGCCGTTGAGGGTATGGACGAACCGCGTTCCTTTTTGGCCCGAGGGGCGATAGCGGATATTCAGCCGCCGCGATTGATAATCGGTACAGTCGGAGGTACTCGTCACTTCACCGTACTCACCGTGCTCGCCCCGGCCGGGCATCCAGGCTTCGAGGTCGAATTTGCGATAGGCCGGCCCGCCCAGGTCGCCCGTGCAGATATCGAGCACGCGAAACGGAATTCCGAGTGCCTGGAACAGGTCTTCCTCGATCGCCAGCATTTCCGCATGCAGCGCGCCCGAGGACTCCGGAGTGCTGAACGCGAACATCTCGACCTTGGTGAACTGGTGCACGCGATAAAGGCCGCGGCTGGCCCGGCCGGCGGCCCCGGCCTCGGTCCGAAAGCAATGCGACAGCCCCACGTACTTGACCGGCAAGGCGGACTCATCCAGGACCGTGTCCGCGTGCATTCCACCCAGGGTGATCTCGGCGGTGCCGATCAAGCTGAGGTCGCTGTCCTCGATCGAATAGACCTGCGTTTCCACCCCTCGCGGCGTGAACCCGATCCCCTCCAGGATATTATTACGTGCCAGATCGGGTGTGACGATGGGTGTGAAGCCGGCGTCGATCAGTTTTCGGAGCGCGAACTGCTGGAGTGCCAGGTCGAGGAGAACGGCGTCGTTCTTGAGGAAGTAGAACCCGGTCCCGCTGACCTTGCCGCCGGTCTCGAAGTCGATCAGGTCGAGCGACTTGCCCAGCTCGACGTGGTCCTTGGGCTTGAAGTCGAACACGCGCGGCGTGCCGACTTTGCGGATCTCCCGGCTTTCCGTCTTCGGTCAAGCCGACCGGAGCGTCGGGGTGAGTCAGGTTGGGGATTCGCTTCAATCGCTGGGTCACCTCGGCTTCGAGCCGGCGGAGCCGCTCCTCCTCTTCCGCCACTTGAGACTTGAGGCGCTTGCCCTCCTCGATGAGCGCGGACCGCTTTGCCGGGTCCTTCTCCCGGCCCGTGGACTGGGCCACCTCGTTTTGACGGCGGCGGACCTCCTCGACGGCCTGGAGCAGAGCCCGGCGTTCTCCCTCAAGCGCGACCACGCGATCGACATCCTCGATCACGTCGAGCGAGACATTGCGGTTGCGGCAGTTCTGTTTGACCGTCTCGGTGTTCGCGACGACGAATTTGAGATCAAGCATAGGAACACCTTACTTATCTAGAGCACCCAGATGGAGTTACTCGAGAGCGCGGCCATCCGCGAGCCGAGCCGGTACCGGCTGGGCGAGATCCGAGCACGCGATCCGTTTCGACCATTTCATACAGAGGGCTCAATCGATCGACTCGTTCGCCAGCTCGTCGAACAGGTGGGCGCTGGCCTTGATCCCACGGTGGAAGTCGGCGATCGCAGAATTTTTCGTTGGGACCGTGCAGGTTATCGTCGTTCTGGCCCCAGCCCAAGAGCAGTGTGTCGACGCCCAGGTGCTCCTTGATGAGCCCGACGATCGGGATCGAACCTCCCTCGCGGATGAAGACGGGCTCGGTGCCGAAGCCGGTCTTGACGGCTCGCACGGCGGCGCGGACGCCCGGCGTATCCACATTGACGAGGACGGCGGGCGCACCGTGATGGGTGAGGATCTCATAGGTCACACCAGGCGGGAGCACCCGGGCGACGTGTTCCCGGAACAGACGCTCGATCGTTTTGGGGTCCTGGTTGGGGACCAGCCGGAAACTGAGCTTCGCACCGGCCTTACAGGGCAGCACGGTCTTGGGGCCGGGGCCGGCATAGCCGCCGAAGATCCCATTGATGTCACAGGTCGGCCGTCGCCCACTTGCGCTCGAGCGTGGTGTAGCCCGCCTCGCCGACCAGGTCCTTCACCGCGAGGTCGGCCTGAAACGCGGCCTCCGAGAACGGGAGCTTGGCGAACTCGGCCCGTTCCCAGTCCGCCAGCGGCTTGACATCGTCGTAAAAGCCGGGGATGCGGATCTTGCCGTCGTCTCCCTTCAAGCTGGCGAGGATCGTGCAGAGTGCGTTGATCGGGTTGGCCACGGCGCCGCCGAAGGTTCCCGGAATGCAAGTCGCGGTTGGCCCCTTGAACCAGGAGCTCGAAGTAGGCCAATCCCTTGAGGCCATAGGTGATCGCGGGTTGGCCGGGGGCGAACTGGCTGCTGTCCGAGATGACGGCGTAGTCGCAAGCCAGCCGCTTGGTGTGATCGGTCACGTAGGCTTCGAGGCTGGCGCCGCCGACCTCTTCCTCTCCCTCGATGACGAACTTGACATTGACCGGAAGTCCCCCCGATGTCTTGAGCCACGCCTCGGCGGCTTTCAAATGGGTGAACATCTGGCCTTTATCGTCGGTTGCCCCGCGGGCATAGAGATTACCATCTACGGATCGTGGGCTCGAATGGGGGCGAGAGCCATGGCTCGAGCGGCTCGGCGGGCTGCACATCGTAATGGCCGTAGATCAAGAGCGTCGGCTTGCCGGGTGCGCCCAGCCATTCGGCATAGACGATGGGGTGCCGCTGCGTTTCGATCAGCTCGGGCTTCAGTCCCATGGCCGCCAGGTCATCCTGGATAAATCTGGCGGCCCGGCGCGTGTCGGCGTCGTGATCGGGTTGCGCACTGACGCTGGGAATCCTGATCAGAGCCTTGAGTTGTTCTTCGAACTCGACGCGATGTGCCTCGATGTAGGCATCCACGCGATCCGTTGCCATGACCGTCCGCCTTTCCCTTCCCGATGTTGCCCAACGCCAAGGTTGAACAGCGGGAGAGCCCGCCGGGTGCGAATTTGGTCCCGCGACACGAAATCAATGAGTCTGAGTATAGCATCGCCGAAGCCGAGGGAGCGACCGTTGAACAAGCCCTCATCATCGCTGCCACCATGCACCGTTGTTGATTTTCTGAATCAACACGAGTCGTATTTTCGATCGGAGGGCTTGTGCACGAGGTAGGCTAATGCTTACAAAATGGAGGCACGACGATTGTACGGTTGACTTCTCGCTGGGAGAGTCCATATTTTCCAAAACTTGACTCAAGTTTTTGTGACGATCGGGCCGGACGATTCGCCTGCACTCTCCAGATTCTCGATTGGTATTGAAGTTGCTATCGTCTGGTGAATGAGTGGATTCTCAGAGCGGTGTTGACTCGGTTGCGAGGAGAATCGTCGTCCTGTCTCAGGTGCTGAGTTCGGTGCGCCGCCGGGTGTCTTTTGGAAATGATCGCTGACACGGGCGGATGCGGAAGCCACGCATGGTATATATGAAGCAGTTGCATTGGAGCGTTGCCAACGGAAAGGCGCCCGTCCCCGGGGTGGGTTTCGACTCCCCTTGGGCGCGGTGTCAAGCGGATGCCCGGGAAGGCGTAGCTTGGGATCGATCCCCAAGACCGTTTGACGCGGTGGCCGAGGGTCTTCGTCGCACAAAATCCCAGAGTTCGTCGCGGTTTAGGAGGGGAGCCTTTTCATGAGTTTTCTGCAACGCTTTATCGAGCGTGTCCTGCGCAACAACCCAAGTCGTATTTCTCGAACGAGTTTCGACGATCTCACTCAGGACCAGCTTGACGCTCACCTTCGCGTCGGACGGTATGGGAACTTTTCCTTGACGGACGCCGTCCGCCCGTCGATCGGTCTGGATGTCATCCCTCGAGCGGGTTATCGGCGCGATACCTACTGCGATCCGGAGAGCGGCAACAAGATGCCGGTGCTCGCCGCCGCCGTATCGGCCGAGAACTTGTTCGAGATCTTCATCGACCTGCTCGATCCGCTCGGGGATGTCGTCGATGTGGTCATGGAATCGAGCCACGACTCCGAGCCCGGCTCCCACGCCGATCTGTACCGCGAGCATATGGACACGGTGATTCTCAAGAGCACGCTCTACGATTACGAGTCGCTCTTGTTGCACGACGGCTGCACCGGCATGGCCGCACTCAATCCCAGTGGGCCGATGGAAGTTCAGTTCGACGAGCACAAGCTGTTGTTCGTCTATGCTCACGACCTCGAGCCATTCGAAGAGATTATGCTCCAATATGGTCTGAAGCGCGACGACACCCTGAAATTCATCTCCGAGGCCGAGCATCTGCACTCGACTGACGACGTCTACCACGACCAGTTCGAAGAGCTCATGTACCGGTTGGGAATCGATCGTTAATCGGCGGTGAAGAATCATGGCGACTGCCCGCGGCAGGGACGGACATCCAAACCCATTTGGTTTCGTCGACGTTTGCAGAACAAGGCGCGACGCAGGTTTCTCAAGCCATTGATACAACTTTGTGCGTGGGGCGGGACATCATCGATCAGATGCCCCGCCCCGCGACCATTTTGGGGCTGGCCGATTTCATCCGTCGATGACGGCGGATTCCAATCGGCACTCAGGGTTTTCGCCGTTGGGATCGCTTGATCGCGGCTTCGAGCTCACGAATTCGCGCCTCGGGCATCAGTGATTGCCTGGGCCTGGGCCTCGGCTCGGCGATGCTCCGCCTCGGCGCGGGCTTCAGCCTCGGCGCGTGCCTTCGGATTCGGCCTCGAGCGCCTTTGTGATCGCCGCGTAGTTGCCCACTTCCTGGCCGGTGTCGGGATCAAAGCACGCCAGCCGGTTGAACCCTGAAATCCGCGTCTTGCGTCAGGCCCAGCCAGAGCCGGAGCGGACCCAGCCAGATCCAGCCCCGATGATCGGGCTTGATCCGTTTGTACCGCGTCGGGGTGCGCCGGTAACCGATCAATTCGATCGGCCGTTCCGTTCTCATCCTCCTTCAGGACGTCGGCGATGACATATAAGGGCACACGGGCATGGTGGTAATAATCCACTTTGGTCACGACGTCGTTGATCCTGGTCGAAGGGGAGGTGATCTCGATCACCAGGGCGGGGCGGGCCCCTTCCTTGGCGACGTTCAAGATCGACCAGTCGATATGCCGCTTCACGCCGAAGAAGACCGCCACGTCGGGGCAAAGCGGCTTGACCCCCGGCAGGTTCCAGTCGACCAGGCAGTCCGAAAGCACGACCGCGGTCCGATCGTGGTCAAGCCGCACCTTGAACGCCGCCTTGAGATAAGCCCGGTCACTGTCGTGGGCATCAGTTTCCACAATGTAATCCCCGTCCTCGGGATGGAGGACGTTCTCCAGCGTGAGCGGGACCTGCTCGACGGTTTCGGTGCCGTCCGGATTGGTAACGCGCGCGAACCGAAAGCCGTAACGGTACGGGTCGGATTCCACGGGAGCGGGAATTGACCGCGGGCCGGATGTTTCGATGCAGTACTCAAGAGCGCACCTCCGCCCATGGCGGCATTGATCATACGGAATCCCCCCGATCATACCACAACGGCTTCAGGACAGCGATTTGACCGACCGACTTGCCGTTCGTACCATGGAAAGACGCTGGCCGAGCCGCCACTGATGCGACTCCAGGGCGTAGAAAACATCAAGTGCTGGTCAGGTTGCTGGGGGCATCGAATGGGGAGGTTGCTCGGACGTCGATTTTGCTGGATCGCTGTCTCTTTTTGTGTGGCCGCGCTCCTGGCGGGTTGCCAAAACGGACCCGAAGCTTCCAATCAGCCGGTTGCGAAGTTCGCGGGAGTTTCCCTTAAGGTCGGAGCGATGGGCGATCCGCACATCTTGACGGGTGTCAGCCCACTGCTCGGTGAGTGGGAGGCCACGAAGAAAGGAAAAGTCTCGGTCATTCCGGATCCCATTACTCCGGACTCGATCTCAAACGCGGACATCTTGCTGTTTCCCGCTCAGCAGATGGGCGACCTAGTGGATGCAGGCGCGCTGGCAATCATCCCTAATGCGATGGTACTGCCCCCGAGGCCATCCGAATCCGACCTCGATGAACAGAGCCGCCGTGAGCCAGATCGAGCTGCCGGCATCCCGGAGGACCCGTTCCAGTACATGGACTTCGCGCCGGGATACCAGGACCAGGTGACTCGGTACGGCATCGATCGATTCGCATTGCCATGTGGGGGTTCTGCCCTTGTCTTGGTCTACCGTCGTGATGCCTTCGAGCGTGACGCCAACCGCGCGGCAGTGCGCCAGGCGGGACTGGAGTTAAAACCGCCGCGACTCTGGACCCAACTCGACGCCCTGGCCAGGTTCTTCCAGGGCCGCGACTGGGATGGCGACAAGACACCCGATTACGGGATCGCGCTGGCGCTCGGCGCGGACACCCAGGATGAGGGTGTCGGCGACGCGACTTTCTTGGCCAGGGCGGCGGCTTTAGGGCAGCATCGCGACCAGTACTCATTCCTGTTCGAATCGGACTCGATGGCTGCTCGGATCGACACACCGCCGTTTGTCGAGGCGCTTCGGAGCTTGGTCGCCTTGAAGGCCAGCGGTCCGCCCGGTATGGAGCGCTTCGATGCCGCGGCCGCGCGTGCGTCGTTTCGCAGTGGCAAGGTTGCGATGTTGATCGATCGAGCCGAGCGGGCCGCGACCTGGTCGCACGGCAAGCCGATCGACGTCGCTCCCTTGCCGGGCTCGGACCGTGTGTACGAGCCGGCACGGAAGGAATGGGGGCCGGCCTCGCCGCCGAACGCACCGACCTATTTACTTCATGGGGGCGGCTGGCTGATTGGGATCAATCGCCGGCTCTCTGGCCGCAGTTTGATGCGGCCGTTGACTTCGTCAAGTACCTGGCTAACCCCGAGAACTCGAATCGAATCCGCTCCGAACCAACCTTTCCGATGCTGCCGGTCCGAGTCAGCCAGATGGGACAAGGTCTGCCCGACCCGACCTCGGCCCCGGACATCGACTCCAGACTCTGGTCGGACGCGGTCAGCCGGACCTTGCTGGCCGAGCGAATTGTACCCGGTCTTCGGATCGCGGGAGCTGACGATTACCTCAAGGATCTCGCCAAGGGGCGCGTCGCCGCCGCCAATGGCGAGAGCCCCGAAACGGCGCTCCAGTCCGTTGCCAAGGCCTGGGCCGATCGCACGGCCGCTCGCGGTCCAAAGCGTCAGCGTTGGCACTATCAACGTAGTCTCAACAAAATCGCCACGCGCCCCGAGCCTCCGGAACGCGGGAAGTAACGAGAAGGGTCCTTCTGGTGGACGACACCGAAGAATCGATGCCGACCATGAACGCCGACGTCGAGACCAATATCAAGGAGTTGATCGGTCTCTTCGACGTCCCCGCCTTCGCGAGGCGCGGCCAGGATCTCGAAATCACCGTGCGGAGATTGCATGAGCGCTGTCGATTGGCCCGCCAAGAGTTGCTCGACATGGTGCGGCTTCGCCTTCGTCAGTGGTCGCATGCCGCGACCGGACCGCAAGACTGGTCCGAGGTGTTCGCCCATTCCATCGAGTCGCTCTGGCCGCTCTCCCATGCCGAGGACCCGCATTGGGCCGAGGCTCCCGCCCCGATTCGACGACGAGTGGCGATCGGCCATGACCTGATCGCCTCCGTCGTTCGCTTCAATCATCGCTGGAACCAGTTCCTCGACCGCTTGAACCTCGAGCCGGCCAATCTTGTGATCGACCAGTACAATCGCTACTACGTCTTTGAAAAAGAATGCTTCATGGGCTCGGCACGACTGGCCGCGCAGCACTTCGTCCCCGTGCCGAACGTCACCACGGAAACGCTGCTGCGCGAACATCGCACTTGCCTGTTCCCCAACTCCGCAATCCAACGAATGATCATGGGCGATTTGGATACATTTTACCTCGAAGGGGCGCGTCAAGTTGTTGAGGGAATCTCAGATCATGCAGATCAGCGACGCCGAAATCGAGATCGTCCAAGGCCGCGACCATGGCAGCTTGCTCGACCACCAGCTCATCCAGCGCCTTGAGCGCGAGATTGGTGCCGCCGTCGCTGCCTTGCGTCTACCCAAGAAACAAACCGCACGCGATTGAACCCGTTCCGCCAGTTTCCGCGCGAACACCGAGGAGCTTGTCAATGCCCGTGCTCGATCGCGAGGAGTATATCGAGCAGGCGTACTTCTTCCACACGTTCCGCGAGCGGGTGATGGATGGGTTGCCGTCGCAGGATATCCTGGCGCGCATCGGCGAGGAGCTGCTCTCGACAACCAAGCTGCCGTTGGCTGTCTCCTTCCTCTGCGGCGAGATCAAGGGGACCGGCCTGATGGGTCCGGCCATGGAACGGCTCAGCCATTATTTCACGCCGTTCCAGGCCCATGTCATCGGCCAGGCCGAGAGCTGACCTGAGCCGGTTCGCGATGGATCAGGCCCTCTTGTTCTGGAGCGTGAAGCCAAGTTCAAGGCGGAAGGGCCATCGCTGCCGGCCCTGTTCGTCTTCCAGTTCGAGGCCCTCTCGCGCAACCGGCTGGGCTACACCCGAGGGCTGGCCGCCATGGCGGCCGACCCACTTTATACGGAGGACTGGCACGACTATATCTTGACGCTTCGCGCGCGATTGGGCGACGTCGATTTCGCCGACCTGATCTACGTTCGCTCCGAGCAATACGTCGACGGAGCGCCGGCGGCTCAACCCCGACTTCAGCCCCAAGTTCCCGATCCTTTTCGGCGAAAAAGAAGGCAAGATCGCTCGCGCCAACCGAGGGCGCGATCCGATGTACCTCTTCGCGGCCTTGCAGCGCCAGCTTGGCTACCCTGAGGTCCCGCGGCCCCGGCGGCCCGATGAGCTCGAGGCCCGCGTCGCGCTCCTCGAACAGAAGATCGTCCAGCTCGAAAACCGCCTGAAGTTCGCCGAGAGCGATCTCCATACACGACGTCGATCTCGCCCAGGTCCTGGTCAAACCCGAAGACACCGCCGGTATTCCAGCCGGCTGGGGGAAGAAGAGCTGAGTTGCAGTAGGCAGTTGTCATGCGTAGGTGGCTCGGCAGCTCGGCATTGAGTTTGTGAGGCTTTCATGAAAACCGCGAGATTCCCATGTTGCGCTTCGTCTTTTCGTCTGTCACTGTCTACTGCCTACTGCCTACTGCCTACTCGGCCCACCGTCTACGCTCAGAATTCGATCGCACCGTCATCGACGCCAACTTCCCCGGCGCCTACCAGGTTGAGGTTGCGGACGTCAATGGCGACAAGAAGCCGGATATCATCGCCGTCGGAGGGAGCACCTGTGCCTGGTACGAGAACCCGACCTGGAAGAAGCGCATCGTGACGCGTGGCGAAACAGACGCCCGGCATCATCTCGATCGGCGACCGCCGACATCGACGGGGATGGGAAGGCCGAGATCGCGATCGCGTATGAGTTCGCGATGAACACGCCGACCACGGGCAAGCTCTTGCTGGCGGTGCAGGGCAGGGGGCTGGATGATCCCTGGAAACTCGTGCCGATCGCCGACATCGGCAGCATCCACCGGTTACGGTGGGGCGATATCAATGGTGACAAGCGGCTCGATCTGGTGGTCGCGCCGATCTTCGGACCCAAGGCCAAGCCGCCGATCTACGATGACCCCGCGCGCCTGGTCTTCTTCGACGGAAAGGACGACATCAAGGCCGGCAAGACCACGCAGTTCCTCCTCGCCAAACGTCCGGTCATCCACGCGATCGAGTTGTCCGACGCCAGGGCGGCCGGCCGCGCCATTCATCCTGACCGCCGACAACCTGGGGGTTGGCATGGTCGATCCGAGTCGCCGAGGGACTAACGACGTGATCGATCTCGTTGCCGGAGCCAAGGGAACGCACGCCAAACGGGGTTGCAGCGAGATCCATCTGGGTCAACTGAAGGGCGGGACGCGTTTCCTGGCCACGATCGAGCCCTGGCATGGCAACCAGGTCGTGGTGTATCTGGGAACACGCAGGAGGAAAGCCGGCACCTCATTTTGCTCCGCAAGTTCACTCGCCTGGTGATTGACGACACCCTGGCCGACGGCCATGCCCTTTGGGTCGCTGATGTCGATGGCGACGGCGACGACGAAGTCTTCGCCGGCCACCGGGGCAAGGACCACCGGGTCTCGATGTATGACTTCGATCGAGCCAAGAAAACCTGGAACCGGACCGTGCTCGACCGCGAGGTGGCCGCTCAAGACCTGCGCGGCGGCGACCTCGACGGCGACGGCACGCCGGACGTCGTCACCGTCGGCGGCTCAACCCACAACGTGGTCTGGTATCACTTCCGCGGCAAATCCTAGAGCCGCACAGTGGGCTCTGCATTCCTGATGCAACACACTCTCAAAATTACATATGTATAAATGATGCCTGATGCTATCTCACGCTGCAGCGGACCCGGCCAATGGTCGCAGTTTCTGGCAGCATTAAGGCTATTCTCGGCGTGCCGGTCAGGTAAACTTTGTGGTTCGGCGGCGGAGGGCGAATGCGATGGACGACGTGGTTCAGCCAAGGGAGCAAGCCTACTTGGACTTACTCCATTACGGGCTAGTCCTGCTTCGCAACTGCGCCAACGCCGGCGAGGCTGCTCTGTGCCGGATCGAGGCCGACCACCTGCATAACATTCCGACCTTGCTGCACGAGGACAACGAGAGGCGGCACGAGTATTACATCCGTGGCGAGCGCGGGCTGTACCTCCGACGGCTCCGGGAACTGGAGGCCGCGGACTATCTGGAGCAGGTTTCGATCTGGTACTCTGAGCCGTGGCGGGTGCTGGCCTCGGCCGCTGGTGTGCAACTCGGTGAGTAAGGGCCTTCAAGTCTAACGGGGCGCTGCGGCGGACCAGGGCCACGGGCCGCGTTTTCTGAGTTGCTGTCGCTCACTGGTCCGTGGCCGGGTCTGCTGAGCTTTGTGGTTAGGCTGCGGGAGTCACACCGATGGCGAAGGGTCCGCCGAAGACGGTTGCCGTCAACCACGACGACTACCACGCCGAATACGTCGGGCGAACGAAAGAAGGCGGCGCAGTTTTTCCTGACCACGCCCTTTGTGCCAAGCAGAGGAGACGAGCCGGGTCGGGAGTTCATCGCACTCTACCTGTTCGACAAAATGGGCCAACTGCAGTCAGCCACGATCGACGACTTGGGGCAACGGACAACAATGGATCTGGAAGCAAGGGAAGCCCGCCGATCTGAGTTGCTCGCGTCGCTGGGCGAAGTCAAGTATCAGCGGATCAAAGTCGCTCCGTTTCGAATAGAAAGATTCGGCGTCGAGTTCGGGTTTATCCCGCAGCCGCCCGACGAACCGGGCGAGGACTGGAGCGTCATCGTCATGCCTGGCGACGTGATGTGCTTCTGGCCGCCGTGGACCAGCGGCGACTATGATACGTGACTCGATGCCGCCGAACGGGACGCTGAAGCGGACCCTGGCCGCCGTCGTGCTTTCGACTACGATCGAACGTCGCTCCGGCGGTCCGGTCCGCTGAGTGTTGGCGTAAGGCGACGGGGTCTTAATCAGCGCTGTTGAAATTGGTGAATTAGTGAACGGGGCTATCCTTTCCTTTGGAGGGATCTGCATCATTCCACTCGGCTTGCGGGTCGTTGGGACGAAGGTCGGCGAGAACCACGTGTACGATGAGTGGCATGCACGCTACTCGACGATGTTCAGAATCTCGGGCGCGCGTGGGTTCGACGTCGGGATCTTCCTTGATTTGTAATCCATTCTGCCGCCATGGGTTGCAGCTAACTGAACGGTATCGGGGCTAATACGGGCATGGCGACGATTCGCGACAAAATGGGCCATTGGCACCGTGAGCCCCTCACAACGACGCGGTTACAAGGGTCGGTTCCATGCTCGGTCGCAAGTCGCGCGTTTAGTCCGGCGCTGGGCTGACCTCTGGGAGCCCTCGGACCGTTCTCATCCCTTCCTTCGGCACAACCTCGGACAGGTGCAAGTTCGCTTTCCGGTCCTCCGCCCCCTCCTGAGAATTCCGAAAGAAAATTTGCGCCGCGGTCCGGGTCGGACGCACATTGATTATAGAGCACGGGCACGAGGGGACTCCGACACATGGCCATCGAGACACTGGGCGCCGCCCTGCGACAGATCAACCGCTTGTTCGCCGACGGGGTGGTCGCGGGGCTCTCCGACGCGCAGCTCCTCGAGCGGTTCCTCTCCCACGGGGGACGCCGGGGCCTTCGAAGCGCTGGTGGGGCGGCACGGACCGATGGTCCTGAGCGTCTGCCGGGCGATCTTGCGCGACCCGCACGATGCTGAGGACGCCTTCCAGGCGACCTTCCTGGTCCTGGTCAAGAACGGGCGGCACAATCCGGGGACGAGATGCCTTGGCGGGCTGGCTGCACCGGGTCGCGCATCGCGTCGCGAACCAGGCCAATGTCGCCGCGGCCCGGCGGCGCAGGCTCGAAAGGCAGGTGGGACAGATGGCTGTCGCGACTTCAACGAACGGCCCGGCAGCCTCGGATGAATTGCTGCCGGCGTTGCACGAGGAGATCGCCCGGCTGCCCGAGAAGTACCGTCTCGCGGTCGTCCACTGCGACCTGGAGGGCATGACCCAGGCGCAGGCCGCCGGGCAATTGCACTGGAGCAGACGGACGCTCCAGCTCCGGCTGGCCGAGGGGCGTGCTCGGCTCAAGGCGCCGACTGGCCCGACGCGGGCTGGCACCCGACGGCGCGGCCCTGGGCGCGGTGTTGCTGCGCGAGGCGCGGGCCGCCGTGCCGGCGGCCTGGCGAGAGGCGACCGTTCGTGCCGCGGTCGCCACGGTGAATCCCACGATGACCGTCGGGGTCGTCTCGGCGGCGGCTCAGCAATTGGCTCAGGAGGTGTTCAAGATCATGTTGCTCCAAGAAGCTCACATCGGCATCGGCCGCCCTGCTGGCGGCCGGCCTGATCGGCTGGGGGGCGTCGGCCGCCCTGATCTCGCTCGGGCAGGAGGCCCCGCAGGGGGCGACTGCGCCGCCGGCACCGGCCGCCCGGCCAACGGCCGAGACCGCCGTTCCGCGGCCGAAACCGGGCTCCGCCGACACGGCCGGCACATTCCCGGCTCGCGGGCGGGTGCTCGACCCCGACGGCAAGCCGGTGGCCGGCGCCGGGGTCTACGTGCGTCCCTATGCCGAACGTGGCTGGAGCGAGAACGACCCGATGGCCGCGCGGCAGAAGGGGCGTGTGGCGTCGACGGATGCGGACGGCCGGTTCCATTTCGAGCTGGACAAGGGTGCGAGCGATGGCTCGTACTGGAGCGGCGTGACCGGTTGGCACAAGGCCCAGATCGCGGTCGCCGCACCGGGATTCGCACCGGCCTGGGTCGAGGCCGGCGACATGGTCAAGCGGGGCGAGATGGCGCTGCGGCTGGTCCGGGACGATGTGCCCGTCCGCGGGCGTGTCGCTGGATTCGCAAGGCCGGCCCGTCGCCGGGGTGGTCGTACGGATCCGAGCGATCTGGGAGGTCAACGACGGGGTCGACCTCGACGCCATGCTGGCCTCGGGCGCGGTGGATGAAGAAAACATGTTTCGGATAGCGCGCCGGTACGGAGACTCGCTCGGCTGGGCGACCCCGACCTGGCGAGCGGAGACGCCCCTCTGGCCCGGGGGCCGGAACACCTGGACCACCGGCGCCGACGGTCGGTTCGAGGTCCAGGGGATCGGGCGCGACCGCATCGCCCGGCTGGAATTCCACGGCGGCGGCGTGGCCGACGGCACGCTCGACGTGATGGCCCGCCCCGCGAAGGCGCCGCCCAGGGCCCGGCCGCTTCCCAGCAGCGCAGGGAGACCGCGTTCCAGGATGAGCTCTCTACCCTCAGGGGACGCAGCTCGTCGGCGCGACCTTCGACTACATCGCCGGCCCGACCAAGCCGATCGTCGGCGTCGTCCGCCTGAAGGGGTCCGGCAAGCCGGTCGAAGGCGCCATCGTCCAGGGCGTCGACCCGGGGACGCATACCGCCGTCACCGCCCGGACCGACGCCGCGGGCCGCTTCCGCCTCGATGGGGTGCCGAAGGCGGAATTCTACGGAATCGAGGTCATCCCGAGGCAAGGGATCGACGCGTTCCTCCGCCGCTCGGAGATCATCAATGACACGGAGGGGCTCAAGCCGATCGAGGTGGCGGTCGAGGTGCCCCCGGGGGTGATCGTGACCGGACGGTTGATCGACAAGGTGACGGGCCGGGTGGTCCCACCAGGGCATGTCGAATACACCAAGCGCCGGATAACGTGGCCAACGGAGACGCCCGCGGGTTCTCCCGGCTGGCCGACGGGGCGTTCGGGCTGACGGTCCCGCCCGGCCGCGGGATGATCGCCGGCGCCGCAGCCGTCGAAGGGACGGTTGACCCGTACGTCGCCGCCCACCTGAAGGCAGCGGACCGGAGAAACAATACGATCGAGGACAGGGTATATTCACACAAGGTCGTCGGTCATCACACCTATCGATTCATCGACGTCCCGGCCGGCTCGGGACCGCTGGCTGTGGACCTCGAGCTGACCCGCGGCCCGAGCCGCGCGGGCCGGCTCACCGGCCCGGACGGGCTGCCCGTCGTCGGCGCCGAGGCTTACGGCCTCAGCGCCTGCGACTGGTGGGGGACCGGGCGCTCCCGGGCGCTCGACGCCGATACCTTCGAGGTCGGGGGCCTGGAGCCGGGCCATCCGCGGCTGCTGGTCTTCACGCACAAGGCCCGCAAGCTCGTCGGAGCGGCCGTGCTCAAGGACGAAGACCTGAAATCCACCGCGCCGCTGGAGGTCAAGCTCGTCCCGGCGGGCGCGATCACAGGACGGCTCCTCGACGACGATGGCCTGCCGTGGGCGGGGGCCACGCTGAATGTCTGGATGTCCGACCCGGACCAGCCCACAAGAACGGGCTTCGGATGTGCCTTCGGCGAGGAGGTCACCGCCGACGCCCAGGGTCGCTTCCGGATCGAAGCGTTCGTGCCGGGCGTGGAGACCGAGGTGACGATCTCGAGACCGGGGTGGACAAGCAATGGCGGCAATGCCCTCCGGAAGCCCGCCCTGAAACCGGGCGAGGTCCGTGACCTGGGCGACGTGAAGGCCAAGGAAATACGCCAACCATGACCGCTCGGGAGGGAGGAAGCCGGTGCGAGCCCACACCATGCGACCGAGATCGGGCGACCCCTGGGCGCCCTATGTCCCCGACGAAGCCATGCCCTGGAACCTGCGGCGGGTCGTCCACCTGCACCGCCGGGCCGGCTTCGCCGCCACCTGGGAGGAGCTCCAGCGCGATTTGAAGGACGGCCCCGAAGCGTCGATCAACCGGCTCCTGGAGGGGAAGTCCCGATCCTGCGGCATCCCCGCGGATTTCGCCGCGTTCGCCGACCGCCTGGCCGACCGGGCGCTGGCCGCGCCCGACTCCAGTCGCCTCAAGGCCTGGTGGGTCTACCGCATGCTCTTCGGCCCGGACCCGCTGACCGAGCGCCTCACGCTCCTGTGGCATGACCACTTCGCCACCAGCAACGGCAAGGTCAACAACCTGGCGCTGATGCGGCGGCAGAACGAGACCCTGCGCTCGCTCTGCCGGGCCCCGTTCGGCAGCTCCTGCACGCGATGCTCCGCGACCCGGCCTTGCTCATCTGGTTGGACGCGCCCGATAACACCAGGGGCCATCCCAATGAAAACCTGGCCCGCGAGCTGATGGAGCTCTTCACGCTCGGTATCGGCCCCTATTCCGAGGACGATGTCAAGCAGGCGGCCCGCGCCCTGACCGGCTGGCGGTTCGTGGGTGATGAGGTCCGGCTCATTCCCTCGCGGCACGACCCGGGCACCACGACCATCCTCGGCCGCACGGCCGCGTTCGACACCGACGGCCTGGCGGCGTTGCTCCTGGACCATCCCGCGACGTCCCGGCGGCTGGCCTGGCGGCTCTGCCACGAGTTCTTCGGCGAGGGGGCGGTCGACGAACGTGCGGTCGAGGCGCTCGCCGGAGGACTGCGGGCGCACGACCTGGACATTGGCTGGGGCATCGCGACGGTGCTTCGGTCGCGGCTGTTCTTCGACGTCGCCAATCTGGGCCGGCGCATCGCCAGCCCGATTGATTATGTCGTGGGCACGGTGCGGGCCCTCGAGATGTTCGACCCGGCGCCGAGCACGCCCGTGCTGGCCGACTGGTGCGGGCGGCTGGGCCAGGACCTGTTCTATCCGCCCAACGTCGGCGGCTGGCCCGGGGGCCGATCCTGGATCACGACCCGCTCGGCCATCGGACGGGCCAACTTCGCCGCGGCCCTGGTCGACGGCGAGTCAGTCGGCCTGGGTACGTCGTTCGACCCGATCGCGCTGGCCGCCCACCATGGCCAGGGGCGGAACCCGTCGTTCTTCGCGCAATTGCTGCTCGGTGCCGATGGCCCCGAGGTCCCGCTCGATGCGCCGGGGCCGGCCCGGCAGGCCCTCGTTCGACTGCTGGCCTCGCCGCGACGCGCAGCGGATTTGACCCCTTTCCCAGGAGGTAAGACCGTGATCACACGCCGTAGCTTCCTCGCCCGCGGCCTGCGGGATTCGACGCTGATCGCGCTGGCGCCGACGCTGCCCGGCTTCCTGGCGCGCACGGCGCACGCCGCCGGCCCGGAGAAAGATGGCCGCATCCTGGTCGTCGTGCAGCTCGACGGCGGCAACGACGGCATCAATACGGTCGTCCCGTTCCGGGACGAAGGGTACGCGAAGTACCGCAAGGCGCTCCGCCTGCCCGAGAAGCGGCTGATCCCGGTCAACGGGGAGGTCGGTCTGCACCCGGCGATGCGCGACGCGGGGAAGCTGCTGGAATCGGGCCGGCTGGCGATCGTTCCGGGCGTGGGGTATCCGAACCCGAGCCGTTCGCACTTCCGCAGCATGGCGATCTGGCAATCGGCCCGGCTCGACGAGCGGGACCACACCGGGCTGGGCTGGGTCGGCCGCGGCCTCGACGAGGGTCCGCCGACCCGCGACGGCGCCCCGGCGGCGATGTTGATCGGATCCGACGACCCGCCTTCGGCCATCCGCGGCCGGCGGTCCGTCAGCGCCGCGCTCGACCGGCTCGACGACTATGCCCTGATCGACAAGGAGGCCGAGTCCCGGCCGATCGGCTCCTCGTCCGCCGGCGACGACCTGGGGCAGTTCCTCCGCCGCAGCCTGCTGGACGCCTACACGACCGCGGACCGTCTCGAGGCCCTCGGCGAGGCCCGCGGCGATGCGGCTTATCCCGAGTCGGAGCTCGCCCGTCGGCTGAAGCTGACGGCGCGGCTGATCAAGGCCGGGCTGGGCACGCGCGTCTACTACCTCGAGCAGGGAGGCTATGACACCCACGGCGACCAGCTCCCGCACCACGCCCCGTTGCTGGAGGAGCTCTCGGCCTCGCTCCGGGCGTTCCTCGATGACCTGGCCGCGGCGCGGCTGGCCGACAGGGTCCTGGTGCTGGTCTTCAGCGAGTTCGGCCGGCGCGTCGCCGAGAACGGATCGAAGGGGACCGACCATGGCACGGCCGGCCCGGTCCTCCTGGCCGGCCCGTCGCGTCCGGCCGGGGCTGCACGGGGCCTACCCGAGCCTCACCGATCTGGTCGACGGCGACCTGAAGATCGCGGTGGACTTCCGCCGCGTCTATGCGACCGTCCTGGAGGATTGGCTGGGCCTGCGATCGAAGCAAGCCCTGGGCGGCGCCTTCGAGTCCCTGCCGCTGTTTCTCTCGTGAGCTCGCCTATGCGACAGTATCACCCACGCCCGATCATGGCCTTGATCGCGCGCCGATCGCCCTGTCGCTCTGGGTCGGAATGCAGATCGGAACGGATCGGTCGGGCCCTCGAAGTGTGCGGATCGTCATCCGGCCAGTCCGCCAGGTGACGAGCGGCCGGACACGGCCTTAACGAGGTTTTCTGTCCGGTTTCTGCGCGATGCCCAACCTGGGTCGCGCGAACCCGGCCCCGACCGACACGCTCAGCCCGCGGCCCGGTTCTCGCCAAGCACCTCGTTGTGAAGAACTCGTGAAGACAATGGCCCATTTTGTCGCGAATCGTTGCCATACCTCTAATACCGCGGCGCAGCGCAGTTTCGTTCCGCCAAACCACCGTGGCGATCAGCGAGAGGTCTCATAATCGAGGCCGACGGCGAGGCAATCCATCAAGATTGCCTGTGTCGGGCTGCATCAAGAGCCGGTGGGATTTTCATTAATCGTCTGACGAGTACGTTGACACGAGCCCGGGCCGGGTGTCTTTGCTGAACCCTCGGAACGGGGCGGTCGGCGCCTTCTTCGCAGCAAATCAATGATGTGCCGAATCCGCCCGTTCGTTCCTTCGGTCCCGCGAAAGGCCGCTCACTTGTGGTGATGGCCGGTGGTGTGATGGCCGCCGGTGTGGTGGGTGGTTCCGGTGTGATGGCCGCCGGTGTGGTGGCTGCCGGTGTGATGGCCGGTACCGGTATGACGGACCTCGGGCGTTCCGGCGACGCCGGCGGCGATACCGTGCCCGAGGCTTCCGTTCAATGCCAGGCGCTGCTCCAAGCCACTAACGGCCGGCCGGAACTTTCGCATGCGATTCATGTTCTGCAATCTCCGTGATCAAGGGTCTCGTTGATTTTGGCGTCGCGTTCTTCGCCGAAAGACGACGAATTCACAGTGGTTAAATTCGCCGGTGATAGACGCCGTCAAAACCTGGACTTTCGCGCGCATCGAGGTTAGAAGGCTAAAAAGGAGGCGCGCAAGACCGTCATCTCAACCGAATCGCGACCGACCTGGTCGAACGGTGGGCCGAAGAACAAAAGGCGTCCGTCACCAAGATCAACGGATCGAACCGCTCGAGATTCGCGCAATCTGCGCAAGCGGTCGAATTTTCAGAGTGGCGCTACGGCCACGGGTTGTGGGGTTTTCGTTGCGTCCGCTCGACCCTATGTGCGTATTTCCGTTTTCCCTTGCCACGCCGGATCTTCGGTGGCTGTGTGGACTGCACGAGCCGTCACGGCGCAAATCGCGTGTGGAACGCAGTGTGAATTCAGGGCACAACGTGATCGAGGCGGGCTGTGGCGAGCGTCGGGTCAAGGTCGAGATGGCCGCTCAATAGTCGCTTGATGCTTCAATGGTTATGGCCCAGGGCGGCGTGGGCCAGGGCGCGGTTGTAGAAGCACTCGGCACGATCGGGGGCCAGCGCGATGCAGACGCGAAAGGCGTTCACGGCATCCTGGTAGCGGCCGAGGCGGAAAGCGCACACGCCCTGATGGAAATTCGGCCATAAGTCCTGGGGCTCGGAGGGCGAGGGCCTGCTCGAACGCCGCCTCGGCCTGGGCGAGATCGCCGGCCGCGAGCAGGACGCGGCCCGCGGCGTCGTGTTCCCAGGCCGTTCGAGGCGGCACGCGGGATGCGCCGCGGGCGGCGGCTTCGGCCATGCTCGAGAGGCCCAGCGCGGCGGCGTGCGCCTGCCGCGCGCGGTAGAGGACGTGGCTCGGGCCGAACAACGCCTCGGCTTCGTCGAGGAGCCCGAGGCCCGCGCGGTGCGCCTCGCTCGGCCTTCTTCGGGTCTGTCTCCAGGCGCACGCGAAGGTTCGACCCGATGACCGCCAGTTCGAGCAGGTCGTCCCGGAGCCGCTGCTCGAGCTCGAGGGTCGAGCAGCGTTCCGGCCGCTCGAGCAGCGAGCGCGCGCGATTCCCAGAGGGCGCGGCAGTGCCGCTCGACTTCCCTTGCCGACGGGCCGGGACGGTTGGCGGCCGATTCGGCGAATCGCAGGCGATCGACGAGGCGGTGCAGGCGGTCGGCCTCCTCCACGCGGTCCGTCAATCGGAGTGCCGCGGCCAATTCCCGCGACAGCCGTCCGCCGCCGGGAAGGCCCTCGATCAAGGCCGCGCCGCGCGTCAACGCCGCGCGCCGCCTCGGGATAGTCGCGGCGATCCAGCAGGACCCTGCCTTCCAGCAGAGCCTGCGCCGCTGCGCGGAAGCGTGGCGCGAGGAAGGCCACCCAGATCAGGGCCGCGATCGTCACGGCCGCGCACGACGCGACCAGCAGGGTCTTCACCCGGAACAATTCGTAGGGCTGGCGGCGGCACCATTTGCGCCATCGCTCCGCGCAGGCTCCGGTTCGACGACACCGCGCAGCGGCTGGTCCGCCATGTGGCGCCTCAGGTCATCGGCGAGCGCGGCCGCGTCGGGATAACGATCGTTCGGGTCGGTCGCCAGGCACTTCCGGATCAGGTCCGCGAGTCCCGTCGACACGTCGGGCATGAAGCGCCAGGATTGCGGCGGCCGCGCGTCGGCCGTCGGGCGGGCCTCCGCGCCGAGCATCTCGGCGAGCACGCGACCCAGCGAGTACAGGTCGGATCGCGCGTCGACCGCCGGGAGGATCGCCCGTCCCGAATCCATCGCCGAGACCCGGCCGCCTGCTCGGGCGACATGTAACCGGGCGTCCCGCCCACGCCATCGGCGGGCGGCTCGCCGATCGGGATCGGCTCCCTGGCCAGGTGGAAGTCGAGGAGCATCGGCTGGCCGTCGGCCGTCAGGAGGATATTGGACGGCTTGACGTCCATGTGAACCAGCCCCCGCTCGTGGGCATACTGCAGCGCATCGGCGAGGCAGGCGCCGATCCAGCAGACCGCCCGGACGTAGCGAAGACTGGGCGAGGAACCGCCGCGCCGGGCTCGCGCCGGACTGCGGCCACGGGCTCGTCTGCTGGGCCTGGTCGAGGACGTCGAGGAGGGACTGCCCCGAACGGCGGTCAGCCGGCATGCCGCTGAGCTCGGCGAGAATTCGAGCCAGAGTCGTCCCGCCGAGATAGGGCATGCAGAGGGCGCGGAGCCTCGGGCCGGGAACTCATGCTCGCTGTAAAGCGGGACCTGGTTCAAAATCGGGTAACAGATGGCTGAGCGAAGTGAGGTTTTCTAAAACGCCTGTCTCCTCCATATTGGTGCTGGGGGTGTCAATCCCACACCATCACAAAGGAGACAGGCATGGATGCCCAAGCTACGTTCTCGTTCTCGTTCACGCAATCCGACCTTGGTGCAATCGCGGACCTGCCCAGCCTCCCTCAGTGGCCGGCCCAGAAGCTTCTGCCCCAGGCACGGCGGGATCTGGGTATTCAAGTGCTCGCTGGGGCTCAACCAGTCTCGGATTTGGCCCGGGAACATGAAGTCAGCCGGAAGTTCCTCTATCAGCAAGCCCACATCGCTCAAGAAGCTCTCGACCAGGCCTTCGCTTCCTCGTCCAAGCTCGACGACGTCCTCTTCGAACTGCCGGTCACCAAGGCTTGGCTGCAGCAACTGGTCCTGGGCTTAGTGTTGAGCTGCCATAGTTCGACCCGCGGTGTGGTCGAATTGCTGCGCGACGTTTTCGATTATCAGATCTCGGTCGGTGCCGTGCACAACATCGTGCATAGCGCCGTTTCTGATGCCCAAAGAATCAACCAGCAGTATGACCTCTCTCCCATTCACATTGGTCTCCTCGATGAGATCTTCCAGGCGGGCGATCCCGTCTTGGTAGGGGTCGATGCCCAATCCACCTTCTGCTTCTTGGTGAGTCCGGAAAAGCATCGCGACGCCGATACCTGGGGCATCCGGCTGCTGGAACTGGTCAACCAGGGCTTCGCTCCCGATGCCACTGTCGCCGATTTCGCCGGGGGGCTCGCGCCGGGCACCAGGAGGCTCTCCCTGATGTCCCCTGCCGCGGTGATGTGTTTCATGCGTTGTACAACTTTGGGCCGCTGGTCCGTTACCTGGAGAACCGGGCGTATGACGCCATGGAAGTTCGGGCCAAGCTCGAGCGAAAGCAAGCAACCGCCGAACGTCGTCATGGCCGCAAGGACCAGAGTCTGGCCCGCAAGATCTCGTACGCACGGACGGCTGAGGCCAAGGCGATTGCGTTGGCTGACGAGGTGGCGTTGTTAGCCCAGTGGCTACGGGACGACATTCTGTCGGTGGCCGGTCCGGAGTCCGCCGTCCGCCGTGATTTGTTGGACTTCGTGGTAGCGGAGTTGCGCCCCCGGGAGACGGCCTGTCCGGATCGGATCAGACCGGTAAGGACCATGCTGGAGAATCAACGGGACAACCTTTTGGCCTTCGCTGTGGACCTGGACCGTGAACTGGCGGCCTTGGCCCAAGAATGGCAGATCAGCGTGACCACCGCCCGAGAAGTCTTGCAGATGCAATCCCTGCCGATGTGGGACCCGAAGCGACGGCGTTGTGAGGCGGCCCTGCGAGAGACGCTACGAGGGCGTTATCACGGAGTGTATGCCAACGTGCAAGAGCTATCCGATCCGGTGGTGCGGGCCAGCAGTCTGGTCGAGAACCTCAACAGCCGGCTGCGAACCTACTTCTTCCTGCGGCGGCAGTTGGGGAAGGACTACTTGACGCTGCTTCAGTTCTTCCTGAACCACCGCCGATACCTACGCAGCGAAGTCGCCAGTCGAGTCGGCAAGACTCCCGCGGAGCTGCTGACGGGCAAACCGCACGCTCACTGGTTGGAACTTCTGGGGTACACTCGGTTCTCCAAGAACTGAAGCCTCGGCGCAGCAACCAGCAACTCGCGAAAACCCGCACCAGCGCGGGACCGCCCGGACTGCGCACTCAGGCCCCAAGTGTTACCCGAAAAATGGCCTTTTTGAACCATGCCTAAAGCGGCATGATGTGAGTATGCTGTAATCGTGCCAGCGACAGGTGTTCGAGATGATCGTCCGGAGTGACCTTGAGGACGACATGACGGTACGAGAGCGATGGCTGAGTCGCCAGGAAACAGCGGCCTCTCGCCCCGCGGCCCAGCTCCGCCAGCAGGAGGAAATCGCCCAAAGTTTCGTTGGCTGTGGGCAAAACGGGGGGGCCCGGCATGGTGCCGAGGAGGCGGTCGCAGTCGAGAAGCACTTCCAGTTCGGTCCGCCACTGGGGGAATCGACGTACCAGCTCCGGGACGGTGACCTCATCGCCTTCCCGCTGCCGTAAGCACACCTCCTCATAGATCACGCGGATCGCCGCCTCGGGTCGCAGGGTTAGTCGGGGATGGCGGTCGAGGAACACCTCGGCGGTTGGGCGTTCTCCACGCTCCCATGCCGCGGCGAACTCGTCGAGGAGTTGCGCCACCGAGCCGGTTTGGAGGCTGCGAGCGAGTGGATCTTCAACGGAAAACGACGGCCGATCGCCGGCGTCCCCAAAATCCCATCGGTTTGAATGGTGAAGGATCATGGCCTGGCTTTCATTCGCGGTCACAGCCACTCAGTCGGCCTTGTTCGACGACAAACCGAGTGACTTGCGCTAACGGCGACCCGGCACGCCAGGTCCTGGAGGATTCGATGTACGCTGCCCACGTGCAGCGCGACGCGGGTCGCGATCTCCGCCACAGGCATGCCACGCATTCGGAGCCGGACGATCTCGCGATGCGCCGGGTCGCAGAGCGCGAGCATCTGCTCCCTCAGCTCGTCTGCCTGAACGAGCTCGCTCGCGCTGGGGAGCCGCGACACGGGCTCATCGGCCGGCACGAGTTCTTCGAGCGTGTGCTCCCGCGAGGCGGCCGTACGATGCCGACGAAGATGATCGATAAACCGATTGCGGGTGAGCTTGACCAGGAACGCGCGGAGATGGGCCTCATCTGCGAACCGCCAACCGTCCTCGCGAAAGCCGCGCAGCAAGTCGGCCCATACCGATTGCACGATGTCCACCGAGTCGAATTTGGCCCTCAGACGTGTCGGCAGCTTCTTGCGCACCACCATGCGAAGATACGGCTCGAATGCGAGGAATACCCGCTCTATCGCGATCGGATCGCCGCTGCAGAGCTTCTCGAGCAAGGAATCGAGGGGTTCATGCGTCATGGCGAACCGAGGGGCCAAGGACCGACCGGGACCGTGTGATAGGCGGATTCCCGGCACTCGCCGAGGAACGCCCGCCGGAATAATCGCGCCCGACGACGCATTGCGCGGCAGGCGAGGATCATGGCTGTCCCGGAAACTATCCAGCGGGGCCATGAAGGCATCGTCCCACGCTCGTGCAGGCCGTCCGCCGAAGCGCCGAGTCGGGAGAGGAAACCTTGCAACTCGCCATCGATCGAATCCCAGTCGGCGTGGAGGCGCATGTTGCAACAGATCGCCCCAGGTCATTCCCGGGGACTCACGATCCGACGTCGCCAGGGCCGGAAGTCGCGATGGCTCGCCACCAAGTTGATTCGTCGCTGTTTGCGCGTTCCATAAAACTAGCCCGCCCATTTCGGGCCCCGCCCCGACCGTGGCGGCGGCCGCGGGTCCCCCTTGAGTGGCTGCTAGTCGATCGTCGAGTCCGACGATCGCGACCGGACGGATTGACCACGGAGATGCCTGCTGGCGTCGTCGAGCCCGGAACCGACCCAACGACCGAAGCCATATCCTGCGAGTCCGGCATGGCGTCGGCAACCAGTCCGATTGTCGTCTGCGGCCCGGCGGCCGGAGGGTCGTCGGTTAACGAGATTGGTGATGCGGGATCGCTGCTGCTCCGAGACGACGATGGGACCGAATCGGCAACTTCTCGTGGATCATCATCCTGGGAAGCTAACCGCTTGCTTGAGGCTGCCGCATCCAGATTGTTTCGATCGCTGAGCGATGGCGTCAGATCCTTCCCATCAATTGTTCTACGCGTGTGGGTCTGATCGTTCAGTCCGCTCTCGCCGGGCTTTGTCGAGGCGACGCGACCACCTTTCAGGCCGGCCGCGGACGACGCGACCTCCGCAACGGCTCCGTCGCCGTCGGAAACCGCGAGATGCGCCGAGCTGATTGGCAAAACCACGCTTAGCAATCCCCTCTGCTCGAGACTCTCGAGCGTCATTAGAGGCGGCGCGGCACGTCGACCTTGGTTTCGTCTGACTTGGCTCATCGCTCTCATCCTTCCATGGTGCGCGCTCGCCGTGTTCCAAACTGTCCGCACGTCAATTCGGACCCGTTCGCGAAATGTGTTACCCGTGCTGGGCCCCGCCAAGCCTCAGCCTGAGCACGCAACGTCGTGCAGGCACCGAACCTACGCGTGAATCCGGAGCGACTAATCCAAACCGAAGATATTAAACTCGTCAGCTTCCGTCTTAGAGTTAATCACGACCGCACCGTTCCGCCCGCGCGTTTTCCTTGAACATACGGGAGGGTTGGAGCCAAGCTAAATATACTCTCTCCACCGGGATCACGACAAGCAGACTATCCTTGCGTTCAGCCAATCGGCGACTACCCGAATGTCGCCGGCATTCGGTGCATTGAATACCTAGATCTCGCAGACCCTATAGATCATCGTCACTCAACTCGCTGGCCATGTTGTTATTATTGTGATTGATGAACGTGGGGTCGTATGTATCCAAAGGCGCGGCCACACTTAAGTCACAATCCTGTAAGAATTTGACACCGTGTTGGCGCTGTTGTGTCCGATGCGTTTTCTTCGATGTCACGACATCCGGCGGGAACCGCCGCCGGTTGGAACCAGATCTGGGATCGCCGTACGTCGGGAATTGCTGGCTGACACTTGCCACATCACGCTGGTAACCTTGACCTACATCAATGACTACGGCTTCTAACAGTGTGTACGGCCGAGGTTTTTCCTTTTCCTTGTCTCAGCCGAATTGCTTCCTCAACATCTCCAGGCTCTTGGGTATTCCCGTCGCGGCATCTTCGTTTCCCTCGAATTCGAGAGAAATCCAGCCGCGATAGTTGTGGCTTCGCAGGATGCTGGCGATCCGTCCGTAGTCGAGGTCAAGCGCATACCAACGGCCTCCGCCGTAGTAGGTCTTGGCCTGGACGAGTGCCAGCGGAACCGAACTGGACGCCATCTTCTCCATCTGCTCGTAAGAGTTTTCGAGGAAGTTGCCGGTATCGAGCGTGATCCGCAACCAGGGCGATTTGATCGTCTCCACGATTTTCAAGACGCCTTCCGCAGTGCGACCCAGTCCCCAGTGATTCTCCAGGCCGAGCACCACGCCACACTCCTCGGCCCTAGGCAAGAGTTTTTCGAGGGCGTCGATCACCCATTTGAAAGCCTCTTCATCGGTATGACCCGGCAGGGCCGGCTCGATTCCCTTCTTGGTCATGAACTCGTCGAACGACTTGACCGTCCCCCACCGCCCGGTGTTGATCCGCATGGTCGGGAATCCCAGCCGATAGGCCAGGTCGATTTGGTAGAGGGTTTTCTGAATGTGATCGTGGCGCTCCTGGCGATTGGGATTCACGAAACCTTGATGGGTGGAAAAGCCCATCAAGGCCAACCCCAACGAATGAGCCTGGCGTTTGAGCTTCTGAAGGGTGGCGTTCGACTCGTCCTCCATTTGAACGTGGAGGATCTCCACGCCGTCGAAGCCCAAGGCGGCCGCCTTATCGATGCACTCCGCGATCGTGACGTGCCGGGCCCCTTGGCGGAACTGGAAGAAGGAATAGGTCGAGACCCCGATCGGGTTTCGCCGATTCGAGCGGTCGCCGGAGGCTGGCTTGTCATCCGCCAATGGCCTCGCCTGCACCGACGAGCCGCCTGCCAGTCCAATCGCCACGCTCAGGCCGGCTTGCTCGAGAAATCGCCTGCGATCCAAACCCGGCCGTCGATCGGCTTCGTCTTGAGGAGTGCACATCGCGTAGTCCTTTCGTCCATTCTCGGTGATGATCGAGGGTGCGGCGAACGGATATCCGGAACGGTAACCGGTCGAGACGGAGTTTGGAAGAGCCGACCAATTCTCGACGATTGGTCTTGAGAGAACACGCCTCCGATGAACACTGAGGAAATCGAGATTGCTTGAAGAATTCGCGAAGATCGCACTCGGGGGTGGTCGTCAAAAACATCGGCCGTTACGCTGGTGTGTCAGCGTTTGCGTCGAGCCAGTGAGTCGTTGAGTCCTTGCGTTGCTCACCATCGAGAGGGACGATCCATGCCGTGGCGGACCTTGGGGATCGCGTTGTTCTTGTCCTTGGCGTTGAGTCTGGGGGTTGGCCGATCGTCGGGCTGCCGCTCAAGACAAGCCGCCGGCCGACACGAAGGCTCAGCCTCCCAAGGCGGCCGATCATGCAACCGACGTCGAGGATAAGAACCAGACAGACGCCAAGGGCATGTCTCCCAAGCAAGGGGTGGTCTGGCCCGGCATGACGCACGCCGGCACGATCGTCTTGCCCAACGGCTGGTCGCTCAAGCCGGCCGGCCGTCAGTCGCGGATCGGCGATCTGCCGGTCCAGATCGCGGTCCATCCCAGCGAGCCGATCCTGGCGATCCTCCACGCCGGCTACGGCGAGCACGAGGTCATCACGGTCAACGGGAGCAACGGCCGGATCATCGGCCGGGTCACCCTGCCGGCGAGCTTCGCGGGCCTGGTCTGGTCGGCCGATGGCAAGCGGCTGTTCGCCGGCGGCGGATTCGACGATCGGATCTATCGCTTCGACCATGCCGAGGGCCTGCTGTCCAAGAAGACGGTCTTCGAGTATCCCGACCGCAAGGCGTTCCTGGCCGAGCCGGACCCAGAAGAGGGACAGCCGGCCAAGAAATCTCAGCGCGTGCCGGCGGGCCTGGCGCTGACCAAGGACGGCAAGACGCTTTATGTGGCCGCCGCCTTTGGCCATTCGCTCGGCCGGTTCGACGCCGAGACCGGGGCATTTCAAGGCGAAATCTCGCTCGGGGCCGGCAGCTATCCTTATGGCCTGAAGCTCGATGAGTCGCGCAAGCAGCTCTATGTCAGCCTCTGGAGCAAGGCCAAGGTGGCCGTCGTCAACACCGACACGTTCCAGGTCGTCGGCCAATGGCCCACCGAGGAACACCCCAACGAGATGCTGCTGGCGAAGGGGGGCAAGATCCTCTATGTCGCCAACGCCAACCGCAACACCGTCACCGTGATCGACACCGAGGCGGGCAAGCCGGTCGAGACGATCGGTACGGCGATCGATCCCAAGGCCCCTTCGGGCAGCACGCCCTGTTTCTCTGGCGCTTACGCCCGACGAGTCGATGCTGTTCGTCGCCAACGCCAACACCAATAACCTGGCGGTCGTCAACGTCAAGGACCCCGGCGGCAGCGCCCCGTTGGGCTTCATCCCGGTCGGCTGGTATCCCACTTCGGTCGCGCTGGCTCGCGACGGCAAGACGATCTACGTGGCCAACGGCAAAGGGTCGAGCTCGCGAGCCAATCGCGACGGCCCGATGCCGGGCTTCCCCATGGCCGGCGGCGGGCTCGACCCGCGAGTATATCGGCGGGCTCTTCCAGGGCACGCTGTCGACCATCCCCATGCCGGCCGCCAGGCAAATGGCGACTTACTCTCAAACCGTTTACGAGTGCAGCCCGTTGCGCCGAGGTGAGCCGACGGCCGTCCACGGACCGATCCCCGCGCCCGGAAACCCGATCCCCGCCAAGGTCGGCGAGCCGTCGCCGATCAAGTATGTCGTCTATATCGTCAAGGAGAACCGCACTTATGACCAGGTCTTCGGCGACATGAAGGAAGGCAACGGCGATCCGAACCTCTGCTTGTTTCCCGAAGCGGTCACGCCCAATCACCACGCCCTGGTCCGCGACTTCGTGCTGTTGGACAACTTCTACGTCGACGGCGAGGTCAGCGCCGACGGCCACGAATGGTCGATGGGGGCTTATGCGACGGATTTCGTCGAGCGGATCTGGCCGCTGGGCTATCGCGGCGATCGCCGCGTCCCTTATCCCTCGGAGGGAGCCCTCGACGAGATCGCCAAGCCGTCGGGCGGCTATCTCTGGGACAAGGCCGCCGCCAAAGGGGTGAGCTACCGCAGTTACGGCGAGTTCATCGCCAATGGGAAAACGCCCGCCGAGCCCGCCAAGGCCTCGGTCAAGGCCCTTGAGGGTCACTTCGATCCGATGTTCCGCAGCTTCGACATGGACTATCAGGACGTCAAACGCACCGACCGGTTCCTCCAAGAACTCGCCGAGTTCGAGAAGACGGGCGAGATGCCCCGCCTGATCATCCTGCGTCTTCCCAACGACCACACGTCGGGGACAAGTCCCGGCAAGTACACCGTGACGGCCTGCGTCGGCGACAACGACCTGGCGCTGGGACGGCTCGTCGAAGGTCTGAGCAAGAGCCGGTTCTGGAAGCAGTTGGCGATCTTCGTGGTCGAGGACGACGCCCAGAACGGCTCGGACCACGTCGACGCCCACCGGACCGTCGCCCTGGCGATCAGCCCGTATATCAAGCGACACACGGTCGATTCGACCATGTACAGCACGTCGTCGATGCTGCGGACGATGGAGCTGATCCTGGGCCTGGAGCCGATGTCCCAGTTCGACGCGGCCGCGCGGCCGATGTTCAACTCGTTCACGAGCCAGCCTGACTTCACGCCCTATATCCATCGCCCGGCTGCGCGTCGACATCAACGAGAGGAACACGCGAAGCGCGCCCATGGCCGACGTCTCGCAACGCCTCGACCTCGAGATCGAAGACCGCGCCGACGACTCTGCTGTTCAACGAGATCATCTGGAAGGCCGTCAAAGGCGCCGACGCGGTGATGCCGCCGCCGGTCCGGGCGGCCTTCGTGCTGCCAAGGCGATAACGACGCATGAGTCGGCTGTCCCACCAGGCCGACAAGTCCGTTGAGGCATTCACGAATGCAATGGTCGGGCGCGGATCTCCGCACGCCCCAAGGGTCGCGCGCCGCGCCTCGACCAAGCTTCGTCCATTTTCCGGACACCGTTCCTTCCGCCCTAGCGCGGTCGTTACGGTGTATGGCACGCTGACACAATTCGGCCAGCTACGATCGGCGCCAGGCCCTGTGCAACCCCACGACGCCGAGCAATGTCAATCCACTCCCGATCAAGATCAGGGAACTCGGTTCAGGGACGGGGCCAGGACCATAGGGCGTCGATCCCGGGTACGGGTTCGAGTCGTCAACACTGGTTGAAACAGGAACGGTCCCGGTAAACTGGCTTGAATTGAAGCTGCTGTTCCCCGCGAGTTCGACTCCGATACTCCCGGGTCCCGCGAGCGGATCGACCGCACCGCCGCCAGGGACCGGACCGTTCGGGCTGAATAGGTCAAATTGTGTCCAGCGGTTCCAGGGGAGTGGCTGGCCACCCGTGAAGGACCACGTGATGTCGTAGCCCGTAATGGCGCCAGGACGTTGATCAAACTCTTGGAACCTCCACGGCACAGGAGAATACGTGTTACCCTCGGCCGTGAGAAAGGGAACAGATCCATTTCCCAGTGGCCCGAATTGAGCGCCGTAACCGAAGGGATAGTGGGGCGGGTTGACGAAGTTCTGTTGCTGGTTCAGTCCAGCCTGGTTACCAACGAATACCTGAAAACCGTCGATGGCTGCGTGGTTTGGAGTAATATTCAGAACACGATACTCGTAATCCAGTCCATAGGAGGACGGAAAGCCCTCCAAGGACGCGGGAAAGATTTGCTCCGCCACTTCCGCGATCTTGGTTCCGTTGGCGTTCGTGACGTAAAAGTAAGACCAACTCGCATGCGCCGGCTTGGTTGCTGGGATCGCGATCGCGAGGAAGAACGCAAGCAAGATCGGTTTCGTTCTAGAGTGCACTCGCACGGGTCGACTCCTGTTAATGAAAGGGATCGGTGTCGGTCTATGGGTCTCGAGGGTTGCTGATCGGATCGCGGCGCTGCCGAAGGCTGACTGCTTTCAAGGTCAAAGCTTGGCAGCCGATCCGAAGCTGAGGAGCTGCAGATTTGCTCGCCGCATCGTTGAAGTCCTCCAAGTCAAATGAGGGAGACGCTCGACCACAGAGGTCTTGTGGCCGATGATTCCCGATACGTGTCATACCGAGCGCGGATACTCCGAGAGATACCGGTGTCAACGGAGAAAAGCCGGTGTGCGTTCTTAATGGTCGTTTGTGAGAGCCAGAGAGCCTCTGGGTCTCAATCGACATTGGTGCGCGCCTACTCCTTTCCGATTTGAGGTGAGGATGCGTCTGACCGTGCCTACCCTGACGAGCGGAAGCCGAAGCGATTAGGGACGATGACAGGAGAAAGATTCCGACAATCTTTCTTTCATACAGGCAGTGATGGAGTGGAAGCAGCGAGATTCGCGCGTACGGCGTAAAGGGAAATGGAGCTCGCTCGGAGCTTCGGACCGAGGGACTGCGCACATGGCTCACGCGACCAACCTAACCAGGCAGATCGAGCGCCGGCTCGACCGACTTCGGGCGTGCGACGCGTCAGCTCGCGATGAGCTGTTGAACCTCGCCTATAATCGGTTAAGCCGGCTGGCCCACAAAATGCTGTGCGGCTATCCCGGGGTGAGGCGGTGGGAGCAGACCGACGACGTCCTCCAGAACGCCATGGTGCGGCTATGCCGGGCTCTCGAGG
This sequence comes from uncultured Planctomycetota bacterium, assembly GCA_963779785.1. GTDB lineage: Bacteria > Planctomycetota > Planctomycetia > Isosphaerales > Isosphaeraceae > CAVRFS01. Next base: position 17,749 of record CAWAAW010000057.1, on the reverse strand, counting down.
AAGTTCAACCGGCTTCGGTGCGCAGCTTCATCAACCTGGCCGCGGTGACGATCCGCCGCGAGTTGATCGACCTGACGCGGCATTACCACGGTCCGGAGGGGATGGGCCGTCACCACAACAGTTGGGACCGACCGGACGGCTCGGCATTCCCGCTGGGAGTTTCGGACTCCCCGGACGACACGGACGACCCGGCGCGGCTCGCGGTTTGGACCGAGTTCCACGCCCAGGTCGACCGATTGCCGGACGCGGAGAAAGAGGTCTTCAACCTCCTTTGGTATCAGGACCTGACGCAGGCTGAGGCCGCCGCGTTGCTGGAGGTCACCGAGCGCGTCGTGAAGTACCGCTGGCGGTCGGCGCGACTCAAGCTACACGAAAGGCTGGCCGGTTGCTTGCCCGAGTGAGGATTGCCGGTGCGTTGCTGCCACTGCCGTGTCGGTCGGTCGCGAGCGGCGAGCCTGGCCGTCAGCAAGCGCCTCGGCGGAGGAGCACCACGAGGACGGTCTTGCCGAGGATCCTCAGATCCCGGCCCAGCGACGGGTTCGCGACGTAATCCAGGTCGAGCTGGACCATCTGGTCGTAATGCCAGGTCGCTCCGCCCGCCGACTTGCCAGGGGCCCGTGATCGCCGGGCTTCACTTGGAGCCGTGCGCAATAGCCCTGCGGATCCACGCCCTGTAGTCGATCGCTGTCGCGAAGTTGAAGGGGGCGCGGGCCGACCAGGCTCATCTCGCCCTTAAGCACGTTGATCAACTGGGGCAGCTCATCAAGGCTAGAACGCCGCAGGAACCGCCCCAGCCGGGTCACTCGCGGGTCGTGGCGCAGCTTGAACAGCACGCCGCCCGCGGATTCGTTGCGCGACTCCAGGTCGCCGAGCCGCTGCTCGGCGTCGACGACCATGGTCCGGAACTTGAGCATCCGGAACGGCCGGCCCCGATAACCGCGCCGCACCTGGCGAAACAGGACGGGGCCGGGGGAATCGAGCCGGATCAGCAGCGCGAGCGACCACCAGCACCGGCGACAACAGCAGCAGGCCGAACAGCGCCCCGGTCAGGTCTACGCTCCGCTTGACCAAGGACCGCAGGCGATCCACTGTTCGGCACTCGGTTCGCCATCGGAACGACGTGGTCGTTAACTTCCGATCCGGCGCGTGGGCCGCGCCATCGAGTCCGGCGGACTTCCAGGGCAACGTAACCGAGCGCGTCAGCGAACTCATGGATGTGGACCCTCCCGAGGGATCATCGACCTGACTCCCTCCTGACTGAGGGGGTCTCTCGCGTGACTGACCATGCCTACCCTAATGAGCGGAAGCCGCGGTAATCAGGGACGACGGTCGTCGATGAATTGGCAGAAGTCTTCTATCCGGGGCAATGACGGACTGGTAACATCGAAATTTCTGCATTGAGTGGAATGGAAGGGCTGATCGCGCCGGGAGGTTCGGATTGACGGACTGCTCTCATGGCCAATGTGACCAGTTCAACCACAGAGATCCAGCTCCGGCTCGACCGACTGCGGGCCGGCGACCGAGTCGGCTCGCGATGAGCTGTTGAAGATCGCCTGTGAGCGGTTGAGCCGGCTGGCACACAAGATGCTTCGCGGCTATCCGGGCGTGAGACGGTGGGAGCAGACCGACGACATCCTTCAGAACGCCGCATTGCGGCTGTGCCGGGCACTGGAGGAAGTTCAACCCGCATCGGTGCGCAGCTTCATCAACCTGGCCGCCGTGGCGATCCGCCGCGAGTTGATCGACCTGGCGCGGCATTACCACGGTCCGGAGGGGATGGGCCGTCACCACATCAGTTGGGATGGCCGGAGGGCTCGGCATCCCCGCTGGGAGTCCCGGATTCCCCGGACGAATACGGATGAACCAGCCCGGCTGGCGCTCTGGACCGAGTTCCATACCCACGTCGATGCGTTACCGGACGCCGAGAAGAGAGGTCTTCGACCTCGTTTGGTATCAGGGCCTGTCGCAGGCCGAGGCCGCCGCGCTGCTGGAGGTCACCGAGGGCGTCGTGAAGTATCGCTGGCGTTCAGCCCGGCTCAAGCTGCACGAGATGCTCGGCGGTCGATTGCCCGGATGATCTGCTCAGTGGAAGCCGGCTCCATTCGAGAGTCGAGGTCGTCCATGGAAACCGATGCTCGCATCGATGGCCTGATCGATCGTTGGGAAGAGCTGCACGAGCAGGGCACGCCCCTGACGATCGACGACTTGTGCGCCGATTGCCCGGAGCTGGTCGGCGGAGGTGCGGCGCCGGATCGAGATCCTGCGTGAGATGAATTCGGCCCTCGACACCGAAGTTCACGAACGGCGCCGACGCCCGAAGACCGAGTTCGCGGCGGCTCGGGCGGCGAATCGCGAGCTGCCTGAAGTCTTGCGGGCCACGGCGGTCTACCGGCCGGAAGCTCATCACGCCCGTGGCGGACTGGGAGAAGTCCTCACCGCCCGCCAGGAAGAGCTGGACCGCACGGTCGCGCTCAAGCGGATCCGGCCCGACAAGCTCCGCGACGCGGCACGGCGGCGGTTCCTCCGCGAGGCCGCCATCACGGCCCGGCTGCAACACCCGGGCATCGTGCCGATCTATGGCCTGGGCCAGGATGACGACGGACCGTTTTACACCATGCCCTTCATCCAGGGCCAGACCTTCCAGGAGGCGATCGATGCGTTCCACGAGGACGAATCGCTCCGCGGCGACGCCGGCCGTCGGAGCCTGAGGTTCCGCGGGCTGCTCCAGCAGTTCATCGCGGTGTGCAACACAGTGCGTATGCTCATGACCAGGGGGTCGTTCACCGCGACTTGAAGCCGTCGAACGTCATGCTGGGGCCCTACGGCGAAACGCTGGTGATGGACTGGGGCCTGGCCAAGCGGTTCGGTGCGAGACGCGGCGACCGACGCCGGAGATGATGTCCCATCGCCGAACGCGTCGCCCGAGGATGTGACGGCCACCGGGGATGTTCTGGGCACGCGCCAGTACATGAGTCCCGAACAAGCCCGCGGCGATGCGGTCGGGCCGGCCAGCGACATCTTCAGCCTGGGCATGGTCCTGTACGCGATCTTGACGGGAAAGTCGGCGTTCGGCGAACCGAGCGTTGCGGGGCTCGGGCCCGCTGAAGGACGGTGCGTGAGGCGGCGATGGTGCCGCCGCGCCGGAGGGATGCGAGTCTGCCCCGCGGCCTGGAGGCGATTTGCCTGAAGGCATTGGCGGTACGAGCCGAGGACCGATATCCGTCAGCGCGCGCCCTGGCCGACGATGTGACGCGATGGCTGGCCGACGAGCCGGTGACGGCCTGGCGCGAGCCGGTGTCGATCCGGACGCGGCGATGGGCGCGGCGGCATCGCACGGCGGTGGCGGTGGTCGCGGCGGCGGCTGGCGGTCGGCGTGATCGGGCTGGGGGCCGTTGCCGGCGTACAGGCCCGGGCCAACGTCCAGCTCCAGCGAGCCAACGACGAGACCCACACGGCCCTGGCCCAGTCGGAGGAGTCGCGGAAGCAAGCCGAGGCGGTGAGCACGTTCCTTGTCGAGGCGTTCCGCAGCCCCGACCCATCCCAGGACGGCCGGCAGGTGAAAGTGGCCGATGTCCTGGACCGAGCCAGCGATCGGCTCGACCGGGAATTCGAGGGATCGCAGGCGACCCTGGGGCGCTGCTGGATGCGCTGGGCGAGACCTACTTGGGCCTGGGTCTGTACGACCAGGCCGTGAGCCGGTACACAAGGCCCGGTCCGTGCGCGAGGCCGCGCTAGGTCCCGACCACCCCGACACGCTCGCCAGCCGCAACAATCTGGCCATCGCATACCGGAAAACCGGACGGACGGACGAGGCGATCGCCTTGCACGACCAGACGCTCAAGCTCCGAGAGTCGAAGCTGGGCTCCGACCATCCCGATACGCTCGAGCAGCCGCAACGACTTGGCCGTCGCCTGCTGGGACGCGGGCCGGACGGCAGAGGCGATCGAGCTGTATCAGGACACGCTCAAGCGGCGTCAGTCAAAGCTAGGCCCCGATCACCGCGACACGCTCACCAGCCGCAACAACCTGGCGATCGCCTACGCGTACACAGGCCGGACGGACGAGGCGATCGCGCTGTTCGAAGAGACGCTTAAGCTCCGAGAGTCGAAGTTGGGCCCTGACCACCCCGACACGCTCGCCAGCCACAACAATCTGGCCAACGCGTACGCAGACGCCGGCCGCATCGTCGAGGAGATCGCGCTGCACGAGGCGACGCTCAAGCGGATGCAGGCGAAGCTGGGCCCCGACCACCCCGACACGCTCGCCAGCCGCAGTAATCTGGGCCTCGCCTACATGGAAGCCGGCCGCATCGTCGAGGCGACCGCACTGCTCGAGGAAACAACCAAGCTGCGTGCGTCGAAGCAAGGCTCCGAGCATCCCGACACGCTCGGGAGCCGCAGTAATCTGGGCATCGCGTACCTGGCGGCAGGTCGCCTCGTCGAGGCGACCGCAGCGCTCGAGGAGACGCTCAAGCTCCGCGAATCGAAGCTGGGATTCAACCACCCCGATACGCTCACCAGCCGAGGCGACCTTGCCAACGCGTACGAATCGCTGAGGTGGTGCGCCAAAGCCGAGGATCTCTATCGCGACGTGGTGGCCGCCGCCGGAAGGCCGACCAGTCCGACAGCCCCCTCCTGGCCAACGACCTCGCCGCTCTCGGTCATTATCTGCTCGGGCAGTTTCGGTGCTTGGAGGCCGAGCCGTTTTTGAGAGAGGCGTTGGCGCATCCATGAGAAGGCCGCGACCGACGACTGGCGGCGTTACGACGCAATGAGCCTGCTGGGCGGGGCGTTACTCGGCCAGGGACGGTACGCCGACGCCGAGCCGCTGATTGTCGACAGCTACGAGCGGATAAAGGCTCGCGAGCCTCGGATCGCCGCACCGGAACGATTCCGCGTTCTCGAGGCCGCCGTGAGGGTCGTCCGGCTGTACGAGGAGTGGAACAAGCCCGATCAGGCAACGGCGTGGAAGCTCAAGCTGGGGTTGCGCGACCTGCCTGCCGACGTCTACGCCCGGCCGTGAGTGAGTGAGTCAACCAAGCGATTCGACTGCGATCTCGTGGCTATCGATGAAGTCCTCAGCTTCTTGCCGCGTGAAGACGCCGGCTGTGGTGCCGACCGCGCGGACACAACTGGCACCGACGGCACTGGCGAGCTTGAGGCATTCGAGCTCGGAGCGGCCTTCGAGCAGGCCGAGGATATAGCCGGCGTTGAAGGCGTCGCCGCCACCCGAGCCATCGACGAACGGGACCGGATAGGTGCCGAGCTTGACGCGAAGCGCGTCGGAAACCGACACGACGCCCAGCTCTCCGCGCGTGATCACGACGCGGCGCGCGCCCATGTCGTGGAAGATCTGGGCCTGTCGCACCGGGTCGGACTCGCCGAGGATCAGCTCGGCCTCGTCGGCGTTGGGTACGAAAATGTCGGTGTGCGGGAGCACAACCTTGAGGGGTTCCGAGATAGTGGCCACGGTCCGGGCGTCGCGACGTCGAGAAGCGTCATCGTGCCCGGCTTGCCTCGCCCGGGCGAACCGGTCGGCCAGCTCGTCGGCATCCAGTTGCTCGAGGATCAAGAAATACCCGATGTGCAACACGCGCGGCCGGCGCTCGAGCACCGCGTCCAGGTCGGCCGCGACAAAGCCTTTGTTGGCACCCACGCAGTGGATGAACCGACGGTCCTCGCCTCGCACGTTGACGATCAACGTTTGGCTGGTTGCCAGCTTGGGGTCGGTCTTCAGGGCCGTCACGTCGACCTCATGATCGCGGAGTGTCTCGGTCGCGAACCGGCCGAAGATGTCGTCGCCGACCCGAGCGCAGATCGCAGCCCGGACGCCTAACCGGCCAAGGTCAACCGCCGTGTTGGCCGCGCCTCCGCCGATGTTCAAGACGAGCTCGTCGACCACGACCAACTCGCCGGCACGGGGCAAGTGGTCGAGCGGCGGGCAAACATGGTCGGCGACCACCAGCCCTGCGCACACGACCGGAGCCTCGCTCGAAGGCAGCGTTGCGGACGTAGACACGGCCAAGAGATCCCCTCGCGATGGAGACTTGCGGCCATCACCCGCATTCAGTCACGTCCGGCCGCGAACCCGGATCAGTCGAATAACGCTGCCTGTGGCCTCACGACGGACTGTCGAGCGATGCGACGACCTCGTTACCGATGATTTGTGCTACTTCGGACTCCGGCTCGTCGATGAGGCGCTTACCGATAATCTCCTCGAGCTCGCGCTCGGTGAGGACCTCGCGTTCGATGAGGGCCTCGGTCACTCGTTCCAGCTCGTCGCGGTGCTCCTCGAGAAGACGGAAAGCACGCTCGTCGGCGTCTCGCAGGATCCGCGCGACCTCCTCGTCAATCAATTGCGCGGTGTTCTCCGAATGGTCCCGCAGCTCGGACATCTCACGGCCGAGGAACGGATGTTCCTCGGAGGCCCGGAAAAAGACCGGCCCGACGCGCTCGCTCATGCCCCACTGGGTGACCATCAGCCGCGCAAGGCGGGTCGCCTGCTTGAGGTCCTCGGCGGCGCCGGTGCTCGGGTCATCGTAGACCAGTCGCTCGGCCGCCCGGCCACCCATCAACGAGTCAAGCCTGGCCTGGATCTGGCTCTCGTTGTAACTCACCCGGTCTTCCTCGGGCATATACTGCGTCACACCGAGCGCGCGGCCGCGGGGGATGATCGTCACCTTGTGCACCGGATCGGACTTGGCCGTCAGCCAGGAGACCAGGGCATGGCCGGACTCGTGGTAGGCGGTTGCGCGTTTGTCCTTCTTGGTGATCACTTCCTCGCGCTTGGCACCCAGGATCACTTTGTCCAGAGCCGCGTCGAGGTCCTTGTTGTCGACGGCCGTCTTGTTCTCGCGAGTGGCCAAGAGCGCGGCCTCGTTGACCAGATTAGCGAGGTCGGCACCACTCATGCCGACGGTGCTCCGAGCGATCTTGTCCAGGTCGACATCCGCGGCCAGCGGCACATTGCGAATGTGGACCTTGAGGATTTCGAGCCGGCCTTTTCGCGTCGGCCGGTCGACGGTCACGTGACGGTCGAACCGGCCGGGCCGGAGCAAAGCCGGATCGAGGACGTCCGGCCGGTTGGTCGCCGCCAGGACGATCACACTCTCGTTGGGCGCGAAACCGTCCATCTCGGTCAAGATCTGGTTGAGCGTCTGCTCGCGTTCGTCGTGGCCACCACCCAGGCCGGCCCCGCGGATCCGTCCAACCGCATCGATTTCATCGATGAAGAGGATGCAAGGACTGTTTTCCTTGGCGGTCTTGAACATGTCGCGAACCCGGCTGGCACCGACGCCGACGAACATCTGGATGAATTCGGAGCCCGAGATCGAGTAGAAAGGAACGCCAGCCTCGCCAGCGACGGCCCGCGCAAGCAGAGTCTTGCCCGAGCCGGGCGGACCGATCAGCAGCACACCCTTGGGGATTCGACCACCCAGGCGCTGAAACTTCTCGGGGCTCTTGAGGAACTCGACGATCTCCTGAAGCTCCGACTTGGCGTTCTCCAGTCCGGCGACCTCATCGAACGTGGTGCGCTGCTTTGACTTATCGTGCCGTTTCGCCGGGCTTTTCACGAAACTACCCAGGATCCCGCCGTCGAACTGGTCGCGGGCTCGCCGCATCATCAGGTACAATAACCCGAGGATCACGAATGTGGGCAAGAGCAACATCATCCAGGCCAGGCCCGTGGCCTGGTTCGGTGGATTGCCCTCGATCACGGACTCGGTTCCTGTACGTTTCGCGGACTGCTGTCTGCGTCACTGATCTTCCGCAACTCCTTTTCCAGCGGGTAGATCGATTCTTCGGACGGGGCGTAGGTGTAGAATTTCTGGACCTTGGTCGTCGGTCACCGACGACGGGTTGCTGTACACCTTATCCGTCGCGCAACTCGCCGTGAATCTCAATCCCCTGGAACGAGATGGTCTTGATGTTGTTATTCTTGACCTGGTCCAGGAACCACGGAGTAGTAGTCGACCCGGATCTCCGGTCTTGGGCACGAACTGCCAGAAGATCAGCGCGAACCCGCCGAGCAATAACAACCAGAGCCAGGGGGGAGTCGGTGACCCGCCGGAACCGTTGGTCTTGCGCACGCTGGTTGGGAGGCCGTCGCGGGGTGTCCTGTTGCGGCGGTCGATTCTCCATGCGTTCTCACTCTGTTCCCAGGCGACAGATAATTGCGTCGTCCCAATTGTCGACGCGGCACGGCATTCGCCACCCGACGACCGCCGCATTGAAATTGTAGCGAAGATTCTCCAAAAGTTCAGGGGGGTATTCCTGATCGAAATCTGAGCCCGACTTACAACTAACCGCGGGCTCGCCGCATCATCAGGTAAATAAACCCGAGGATCACGAACGTCGGCAAGAGTAAGATGATCCAGGCCATGCCCGTGGCCTGGTTCGGAGGATTGCCTTCGATCCGGACCCGCTCGACCGCGCCCGTCTTCGCGTCGCGTCTCTCATCGTTTTTACGCAATTCCAGTTCCAGCGGGTAGATCGATGCTTCCGATGGCGCATACGTGAAGAATTTCCTGATTTTGATTGCAGTCATCGATCGAAGCGTGGACTGTACAGCTCCGTCGTGCGCAGCTCGCCGCGAATTTCAACGCCCTGGAACGAAATGCGTCTTGATGTTATTCTTCTTGACCTGATCGAGGAACCAGGGATTGTAGACGACTTGGATCTCGTTCTTGGGGACGAATTGCCAGAAGATCAGCCCGAACCCACCGAGCAACAACAACCAGACCCAAGCGGGCGTTGGTGAGCCGAAGGATCCGCTCGTCTTTGGCGCGTTCTTCCATGGTGGTTCCGGCGTCTCCGGTTGCAGTGGTCGATTTTCCATCGGTCGTCACTCGGTTCGGAGGCAACAGATCGGCGGCGTTGCCAATTGCTCGACGCGGCAGAGTACTCCCTGCCCGACGCCGCCCGCATGGAAATCTCGCGACGGGCCGACACAATGCGAAAACCGAGATCGAGAGACCGATTTCCCTCCTGGAAACCCTCCAGGAGCCCGCTCTGTCCGGCGACCACGCTAGTCGTGTGTCGGGTCATTGAAATTGTAGCGACGTTTTCCCCAAAACATCAGGGGCATTCGTCGTTGAGATCCCGTCGCCCCATCACGCCGAGCCGCAAGACACGTAGGTGCACAAGTGTCAAGAACGCCGGGAAACCCTTGGATGGTTTTCCACGGGACTTCGCCGCTCAGTGGTGCGCCGAGCTGCCGCGGTCGATTCCAGCCATTTTTCGCAATCCATGGCGGCCGCGCATCCCGACCCGGCCGCCGTGATCGCCTGGCGATAATGCGTGTCGACAACATCGCCGCAAGCGAAGACCCCTTCGACATTAGTCGCGGTCCCGTAATTGGGCAAGGTGTCCATCAAGCCGGCGGCAGCCTCGACACCCTGCCACGCCAGGGCGGTTCGGGTCAAAAGGTAGCCCTCCGGAGTCATGGCGAGCTGACCTTGAAAAATCGATGTATTGGGCACGTGGCCGATCGCCAAGAAAAGACCATCGATTTTGAGATCACGCACGGTTGCGTCCTTGGTGGAGTGAAGCTTGACACCGGTCAATACCTGGTGACCGCCTTGGGATTCGCCATAAACGTCTGCGACCGTCGAGCTCCAGGCGTAGTCGATCTTCGGATTCTGCTTCACGCGATCTTGCATGATCTTGGAGGCGCGCAAGGCATCGCGGCGGTGGATCAGGGTCACATTGGATGCAAACCGGGTGAGAAACGTCGCCTCTTCGGCGGCGGAATCGCCGCCTCCGACGACGGCGATCTTCTTGCCACGGTAGAAATGGCCGTCGCATGTCGCGCACGTGCTAACCCCGTTGCCGCGGTAAGGCCCTTCGATTCCAAGCCATCGCGCCGACGCACCCGTGGCCACGATGAGTCCGTCGCAGGTGTAGTCGCGCAGCGTTCCGCTCGATGGGTCGCCGCTGGGATCGTCGGTCGTTCGCACCCGGAACGGTCGGTTCGATAAGTCGACCTCGAAGACGGTCTCCCACTTGCACTCCGCGCCAAACCGTTGGGCCTGCTTGCGGATCAAGTCCATCAGTTCGGGTCCCTTGATCCCTTCCGGGAATCCCGGAAAATTGTCGACGTCCGTCGTCAACGTCAATTGTCCGCCCGGTTCCTTCCCCTCGAAGACCAGAGGTGCGAGGTTGGCCCTCGCGGTGTAAAGGGCGGCCGTCAGGCCCGCCGACCCAGACCCGATGATGATCACGGCTGTATGTGACTCAGACATCATTTCCTCGCAAACACCCGCCGATCCTCGACGGTGGAACAAACCCGCTCCACCACGCCTCTCGGCCATTGCCATCAAACTCGGACTGTCTCGAGGGAGCGCCGAAAACTCGTGAGCAATGAAGCGGCCGGGACGTTCCTCGGCCGCGATTCCGACTTCCACTCTTTCGCCATCGTCTCATTATACGAAATGGAGTCCAGCGGGGACCGGCCAGAAGGAGGTCGTTTCTTTCCGACTGGGACGTCCGCCATGAACGCGGAGAACCTGTCTAAACGATTTCGGCTACGACCGATCCGAGCCATTTCACGACGTACCAGTCAACTAAAAACTCGCTCGATTCCTCGGCTGTCGTCAACAGGCGGCGAAGATATGACCTAGGCTCTAAGTAAGTTTTGACACCTTCGATGGCCCGACGGGGGCTGGTCGTTTGAACCGAACTGAGGCTGGAACCGCACCTTGAGGTGCTGATAAGGAAGCGATCCATGCTGGTGCTGACTCGCAAGTTGATGGAAAAACTTTTCATTGGTGATGACATCTGCGTCACGGTCGTTCGTCTGGAAGGTGGGCAAGTGCGGCTGGGGATTGACGCCCCTCGCGAAGTGACGGTTGTCCGCGCGGAACTCGTCCCGAATCGGCCCGTGCCCCGGCTGCGAACCGTCCCGAGACCTTACATGAACACCAACCCAGCAAACGTCAAGAGTTCACCAGTCGAGACTCGTGGAATCGATAACCGACGCCGCGGACGGTCTCGATAAGCTCGCCAGCGTCGCCGAGCTTTTTCCGGAGGCTCTTGACATGGACGTCGATGGTCCGCTCGAGAACGACGGCATCTTCACCGATCGCGGCGTCCATCAACTCAAACCGCGTGAACGCGCGGCCCGCTTGACGGAGTAAAACCTCCAACAAGCGGAATTCCGTCGGCGTTAACGGCAGTTCTTGGTCGCGATAAAGCGCGCGGTGGCTATGCCGGTCGATCACAATCCCCTGGCTCTCGACGAGCGTCCCGGCAGCCGGTTCATCCTTCAACTGGCGCCGGCGCAGCTCTTTCTTGATCCGTTGGATCAGGATTTTCACGCTATAGGGCTTGGTGACATAATCGTCGGCACCAGTGGCGAAACCGACCAGTACATCGGACTCCTCGGTCTTTGCGGTGACCATGATGATTGGAATGTCGCGAGTTCGCGAGCCCATCTTCAACTCGCGGCAGACCTCCAATCCCCCCTTGAGTGGCAGCATCAAATCCAGCACGACCAGGTCGGGAAGCTTCAATTGCGCCTGTCGCAACCCCTCCTGGCCATCATGAGCCGCCAGCACCTCGAATCCTTCACGCTCGAGATTGCAGGTCAGCACCTCCACCAACGAACGCTCGTCCTCGACAACCAAGATCTTCGGCTTGGGCATGGCTGAACGCGACCCCTCAGGATAGAATCACCTGTCAAACCGGCGTTCCTCCATTCTAAAGAAGGCCGTGTCAGCAAGATGTTCAATTCGTGAAGAAATGGTGAAGATCGAGTGAACCGGGGCCCGACGTCGATTCGGGCCGGTCTCAGCGCGTTGCATGACGCTCGACGCGTCGACGGGTTTTCATTCTAGGATCCGGCCGTGCGCTCGCTATCCGCATTTGCGGCCGGGACCTCCGTTTTCGCCACGAGGCAAACTCGGATCATGCTTCCACCGCCGCGTTTCCAGACGTTGCACCTCCCGACTTCCTGATGTCGATGGCAAGTACGATCCCGGCTGGTTTCCAATGAATCCGTGTTCGGGGCGAATTCAACAGGGAGGTGTTGCCATGCCAGTCGAAATACAGGGGCCAGTTCACGCCGTCAACTTCCTTTTTATCATCGTGCCGATTCTCCTCGTCTTTTTCGGCGTTCGCTCGCTGTTCTGGCCGAGAATTGATGTGGTTTCTGGCCGAGGGCTGGAAGTTTAACGATGCCCAACCGTCGGGCTATTATTTGGTCGCGACCCGCATCTCTGGTGTCCTGTTGCTGATTTTGGGCATGGTTTCGTTGGTGATCCTGTGGAGCATTGTTCACGCGCATTGAGCATTGATTCGGGCCGGGCGCGGTGCATGATAGACGCGAATGGAGACTCGCCGTGCCCCGATTCCGTGTCCGCACTCTCATGATCGTCGTGGCGGTCCTGGCTCTGTTGATGGGGTCGGTCGGGCCGGGACGTCAGTGGTACCGCCGCTGGTCTTATCACCGCTCCCAGGCTGCCGTATATGGCCGCCTCGAACAGCGGGAACGATCGCGAACCGCTCAGGAGGCGAGGCTCGCATTTGACCGAGAAGCGATTCGGGCGACCTTGACGAAAGCCCCGGAGTTCGCCGGCAAGAATGCGGAGGAGTTGGAGAGAGCGGTGAACACCGCGGTCAGATTTCATCAGTACCTGAGCAAGCAAGCACGGCGGGCGGCGGTGGACTGGGAAGAGAAGCGACGGCTGGAAGAAACTGCGGCATTATGGTGCTGGGATCCGTTCGCGCCGGACGTGCCTTAGATGCGCTTCGCGATTGGTCTGCATACGCACGGGGAACCACCCCCTGACTCCGCGGTGATGAAAAGTTGGGGTTTACCGAGCTAAAAGCGCGGATTCAAGATGTGTGTTTTTGTTGCGTGTCATCGGTACGTCCCCCCCTTGGGAAGGGGGGGCAGGGGGGGTTAAGAGGCACAGCCAATTCGTTGGGCCGATGCGACGAATCCGCGGAGCACAGCCGTCCCGGAACCGCGCACCAGGCTGTGGTTACGCGGGGATACCCCCCCTGCCCCCCCTTCTCAAGGGGGGGACGACGCGCAGCGGAATCCGGATGAAGACAAGGCCTGTGCAAGAGGAACTTTTCATCACCCCAGAGTCGGGGGTCCGCTTTCGCATCGGCTCTGGCGGCGCAACCCAAGCGTGAACCGCTCTAGATTCGGACAATGACGCGTTGGAAGCGTGATGGTGAACTCGCCGGCTTGATTGGCGGACCTCAATTCGCGGGAATTCTACCCGAGAAACAAAAACAGAGTGAGGCGACTCGGCTGAAACCACCGAACAGACCGGAAATGATTTCCCGACTGTTCCCAAGGTAAATTAACCGAAAACCATCACATGCCGGTTGATATATTGTCTGTTATTGCCCATCATAACATTATGGGGCCTCGGAGCCGTATCCAATCTCCTCCGCATTCCTCCCCGAAATCTTCGGAGCAGCGACCCATGCGCACAACTGGGAGTGACGCTTGACCCGCTATCGCGACGTGGGTCCTGAGGGAGAACTGCGAGCGCAGGGCCGTCGTGCGTCGCTCGATAACTGTGCCCCCCGGGGACCTAGAGCGGTTAACACGCCGGTTGCGTATAAGGCGGCCGCGATGCCGGTTGATACTAGCCCGACGCGTCAGCGCGGGGGCAGCCGCCGGAATCCTCGTTGACGCTTCGGGCTGGTATGATGGCCGTTGCCGTCGCGCATCTGCGGCGCATAGGTGAACCGCGCCTAAAACACAACCATCGACAACAAATTGTCGATGCGCGCCCAGTCAGGGTCTACTCTTCGGGTTGACGTCGTCTTCCTTCGGCCCAGGACATGGCGAACCAGAAGGCCGCGTCGGGGCGGCGGCTCCAGGTTTTGAGCGACTCGATGCCATCGTCGAACGATTCCTCTTCGATGTGGGCTGTCGAGACGATCAGCGTGCGTGCTCCCAGTAGGATTTTTTCGAGATTTTCCACGACGTCGGGAAAGTCGGGAGATCCGGAGCAGCTCCCGAAGAAGATCCACGTATTGCGACTTGGCACCGCCCCGGCCGCGTGGAGCAGACTGACCAGCCGGCGCCCTATGTAGGGATCGTTACCCAGTCGGTCATAGGTGCGAATGTAGGCTTGCCACAACGCTATGAACCCCGCGGGCTCCGGCCATAAGCGAAGCACGTCGTGGTCATCATCGGACAGAACGACCCGGCCACCGGGACGAACCGCTTGGACCATCGCCCGGACCACGGACAGCGGGTCGGGAACATGCTCGAGCAAAAACCGCGCGTGCGCGACATCAAACGTACCCCACTCCTCGCGTCGAAGCGGAAGGCCGAGGGCATCTCCCGCTCGCATCTCCACGACATCGGGTTCGCCGTCGTCGGACGCCTGTTTCGCGCCTCGGAAAGCTGGTCGAGGTCGCGCTCGATTCCCAGAACACGCGCGGTTGGTCCCGCGACTCTGGCCATCGCGCGTGTCAACTGGGCAAGCCCGCTTCCCACGTCGAGAATGTTCTCGCCTCCTTGAAGGTTCAACTCGCGCAACGACGCCTGATTGAGTAGGTCGTTGAGTCGCGAAAGACGACGCTGCTCTGTCGGCGCCGATCCGTGAATGTAGCTGGAAGTTGCGTCGATTCTTGGAGTGGACATGGTGATCAATTTGGGAGAAGAGGCTCTGGCGATTTCCCGGTCTACGGGCCTAGTTTTGTTCGCGCAGCTTTCGCAGAATTCCCAGCATCTCCGTTACGTGTTTGATGGGCTGAAATTGCGACGAGAAGACGTGGCGAACGATCCCCTGCCTGTCGATCAGAAAGGTTACGCGGCCCGGGATGAGCCCGAATGTCCGCGACACGCCGTAACGGGAGCCGACCGATCCGCCAGCATCGCTCAGCAGAAGGAACGGCAAACGCAATCGTTTGGCAAACCGATGGTGCGATTCCGACGAATCGGCGCTGACGCCGATCACCTCGGCCCCCGCATCGCGGAACGTCTCGTAACTGTCACGGAAGGAACACGCCTCCGCCGAACAGGCGGGCGAATAGTCCCTTGGGTAGAAAAACAAAACGACCTCAGCCCGTCCCCGGAAATCGGACAGACTCACGATTTCACCATTGGTCGAGGGGAGAGAAAAGTCTGGCGCTGAATCTCCCACACGCGGATTTTTTTCGTCTGGCACGATATTTCCTAACTGATTCCTCACTCGGTTGTGTCCGCGGCGAGAGTCGGGGTTCGATGTCGACACCGTTGGCCGTCCCTCGGTTGTAAGTCCATCGCTCGTTCCCAAAATTCTTCGAAGGCAGCCGCGCGCTGCGCGTATGCACGATCGGGATTTTGCTCCGGACGAGGTTGTAGCCCGTCATTCTTGGGGCTTGTCCACTTGCTCAGACCGGACGGCGAGTGGAATTATGAGGTTTTTTCCACACCATAACGTCACATTTTGCGAGTTGGCTACTAGATTCTTCGGACGAACCTGCGGTGACGAGATTCCTTCGGTCGGGCGAGATCGCATTTCGGGTGCCGAGGGTTAAATCCTAGTAGGTGAAGTTGAGGAAGACAGAATTCGAAAAATCACCTAGTGTTGCAAAAGGAAGCCGTCTGTCGAACGGTGGCGACACCAAACGGCAGGGTAATGCCTGAAATCCAACTTGAGAAATTGGATTCTTCGCAATGCTCTTGCGAATAATTCAGAGGGTCGGGACTGGTCCGAACGCCTCACGCTAGCGGAAGCATGTTCTGGCGGACTTACCGGACGGGTTAACCCATCGTATCGGTTGGATCGGAGTTGTTCCAGGTGAGGGAAACGAACCAACGAGACGGCCGCGCGAAGCGATACCACTGACCTGGCGATCATCTCAGATATGTCGCCCGCTCGTGTGCTTCGCGCCTCCGATGAAAAAAGGAAGGCGATCGGCCATGCGACAACTTGGGGACATGCTTGTCTGGTTGGGGCTGTTCGTGGTAGTAGCAGCCGTTGTTTATTTCACGCCCCGAATCGCGAACTACGTTCGCCTCGGAGCAGCCGGATCGTGCGAGAGACCCATGCTTCGCACGTGGTGGCCTATCAGAGTTCGGTACTCGAGGCGACTCCCTGAAAAGGCCTGGAGCTCTTCAAGCCCCTGCGGCTCTGACGGCCCCGTCCGCAACCCGATTCGGTGAGGGCCGGCCCACCGTCATCCGCGGGTTCACGCTGAGCACGGGCCGCGTAATTCGCAATCCTGCTCAGCGTGGGTGTTGGATAGACTCCGGAGCCGGGGCGATTAGCGTTTGAGAGACGCGATCGCGTCGGTGGTGCGCTTCAGGATGTCGTCGATCTGCTCAGTCGACTGAAAGCCGATGATGAATGCGTCGACCGTCCCCAAACCGAGCACGTAACGGAGCGATGCGTCTTTCCGTTCCGGCGTGTTGATCTGGCCCTCGCCCAGGATCTTCATGCCGATCACGCCCTTGCCGGCGGTATGCATCTCTTCGAGAACCGAGGCGACTTCGTCGGGCTTGCCGACGGCGTCCATGATCAGACCCTCGGGGTTGATCCGGGCCAAGTCGATCTCGACGAACGGGTTTTTGGCCGAGGTGCGACGGGTCCATGCCATGGTTGCTGGTGCCGTGGGCCCGGATGATCTGCTCCTCCTTGGCCTTCATGAGGTATTCCATCGACCCCTTGTTCTCGGCCGGCCAGGCCGACTTGGTCATGCAGTGCAAGAGCACGATGTCGATGTATTCGACGCCCAGCTCCAGCCGATATCGCTCCAGATGGCTCTTTGCGTCGGCAAACCTGGTCGCGTGGGTCTTGGTCTGAATGACGTACTGCTCGCGGGGAACTCCCTTTAAAGCCTCACGAAGATAAACGTGCGAGCCGTACTGATCGGCCACGTCGAACAAACAGATGCCGTGTTCCAGGGCATGGCGGACGACTCGCGTAAACTCCTTGACCCCCAGCCGGGTCTGGTTACTGGCCTGGCCGCTACCGACGCTGCCGGTGCCCATTCCGACCAGTGAAACCTGGATTCCGGACTTGCCCAGGGTGACCTTGTCGGTTGGGCTCTTGGGAAGCAACGATCGATTCCGGGCCGCGTGCCGATGCGCTGGTGGTCGTGATTGTGGTCGCGGCCAGCGCGGCCGTCGCCGAGACGGCGGTCTGAGCCATGAAGTCGCGGCGATTCAGGGGTGGGGTCATGACAGCGTCTCCCTGGTGCCAATGTGCGGATCAACACATTCCAATCGTTCGCCAGCAGAGAATTGCCCAGGGCGGGTTGAGATGGTCTGCGCGAAGCAACCCTCCGGGGCGACGTGACTGCCGATTCTAACCTGTTCCAGACCGTGCTACCATAGAGCTAGCCTGCGAGGCGTTTGTCCGCACTCGGGTATCGGCCGAAGACGCATCAGGGGAGCCTGGACGTGTTCACAGGGTTGGTGGAAAGTCTGGGCCGACTCGAGCGGTTCGTCGTTGAGGGCCCGAGCCGTCGCCTCACGATCGACTGGGGCGATCTACCCGCGTGCGAGCCGCTGAATTGGGCGAGAGTGTCGCGATCAACGGCTGCTGCCTGACAGTCGTCGCAATCGCCGGCACCGACTTTTCGGTCCAGGCCGGACCCGAGACCTTGGCCGAACCAACCTGGGCGATCGGCGAGCCGGCGATCGTGTCAACCTCGAACGAGCCTTGAAATAGGCGACCGCCTGGGAGGCCATTTCGTCCAGGGCCATATCGACTCACCGCCTCCTCCGCGACCGCCGGCCTGAAGGCGAATGGGAGTTCCTGGATTTCGAGATCGACCCGAGTTGGACG
>CAWAAW010000056.1:0-21912 GCA_963779785.1 uncultured Planctomycetota bacterium | reverse complement strand
TCTCGTTCAAGGATTCGCGGGAGACACTGTTTGTGAAGGTCGAGGCGCCGGGCTACAAGCCAGCGCAGTCGCGGGCCTTCAAGCCCAGTGAGGGTTCGCAGTCGCTTGACTTCAAGCTCGAGCGCGCGGCGGGGATCACGGGCGTTGTCCTCTTGCCGGATGGTAAGCCCGCCCCGGGTGCCGAGGTCGCGCTGGCCACGTTGGGGAATCATGTGACATTGAGGTTGGGCCGGTTCGATCACGATGCGAATATCCCAAAGGTCGCGACCGGCCCTGATGGCCGGTTCACGTTCCCCACCCAGGTTGGCGCATTTTTCCTGATCGCCCTGAACGATGCCGGTTATGCCGACGCCTCGTCCAACGAGTTCGCGAAGTCGGAAAAGCTCGTGCTGCAACCGTGGGGACAGATCGAGGGCGGAGTGCGGATCGGTCCTCGTCAGGGAGCGAACCAGCAGGTCGTGTTCGATCCGACCTGGCCCCGGGGCAGGGTCGGAATCGGCGGCTACGACCCCAACTACAGGACGTGGACCGACGAGCGGGGACGTTTCCGATTCGACCGGGTGGTCCCGGGTCGAGGGACCGTCGCGCGTGTCGTGGGCAAAGTATACACCGGGGGCCTCATCGAAGCTCTGCCTTGCTGGCAGGAGTCCGTCGAGATCAAACCGGGCGGGACGGTCCGCGTGACGATCGGCGGCAAGGGCCGGCCCCTGGTGGGCCGGGTCGCCCTCGATGGGACACCCGAATCGCCGGTCGACTGGACTCAGAGCGAGTCAATAATGCTCGGCGTGGCACCGCCGGTGAGACCGGGTCAGGCACAGTTCGGCATGCTTCGATTCTCCTCTGCGCTGTTCGCCTCGACGATCGACAAAGATGGCCTGTTCCGCATTGAGGACGTGCCCGCGGGCAAGTATGAGCTGGAGCTCTCAGTCAACGGGGCGCGGAACGTCCGATTCTCCGGTCCGGGCGAACGGATCGGGCATCTGCGGATGCCTGTCGTCGTGCCCGAAATCCCTGGCGGCCGCTCGAACGAGCCGCTCGACCTGGGGACGGTCACCGCCAAACTCTTCGACATGATCAAGGTCGGCGACGTTGCCCCGGATTTCGACGTCGAGCGAATCGGCACCCAGGAGAAAGGCCGGCGGCTCAAGCTGGGCGATTATCGAGGGAAGCTGGTCCTACTCAACTTCTGGGACCCCTGGCAACGGCAGAACGACATGACCATGCTCAATGAAGTCCAGGAGAACTTTGGCCGCGACCCGCGGTTCGTGATCATCAGCCTCGCTTGCGGCATAAATACCGCACAGGCCGAGCAAGCCATCAAACAGAATCGGATGAATTGGACACACGGCTTGGGCGGCGACTATGTCTCGGGCATCGCCGCCCGTTACAAGATCGCGGTCGTTCAGAACTCTTACTTCATCGGCCCCGATCAGAAACAACGGAGGATCCCTGTGACATTCCTGATCGGTCCCGACGGAAAAATCCTAGCCCACGATCTGAGCGGGACCGACTTGGAAGCCGTGCGCAAAGCCTTGGAGAACCCCAAACTCTTCCCAGCGTCGGCGACATCGGCGGAGCGCCCCGCGTCCCGCTGACGCGACTTGCCTCAACAGAACCGCTCGCCCCCTCCTTTCCCAAGATTCTGCGAAAAAGTGTATGGGTGGCTCGACCACCGGGCATTACTTGGGTCAGGCTGGTGAGGAGACGGCTGTTGAGGAGACGGCAAGATGGCGAGACGACAACCGGTGCTAGCCCTTCGGCACATGCGTACGCTCTTCGGCGTTGGGGCAGTCGGCGGGCTGACGGACCGGCAATTGCTCGACCAGTTCTCGACGGCGCATCGGGAGGCGGCCGAGGCCGCGTTCACGACGTTGGTCGAGCGCCACGGGCCGATGGTGCTCCGCGTCTGCCGGGGCGTGCTGGGCGACTCGCACGACGTCCACGACGCCTTCCAGGCCACGTTTCTGGTGCTGGTACGCAAGTCGGGATCGCTCTGGGTGCGGGACTCGCTCGGCCCCTGGCTGCACGGGGTGGCCTTCCGGGTCGCGACCAAGGCGAAGGTCGCCGCGGCCAGGCGGAAACGCGCACGAGCGCCAGCGCCGCCGAGATCGCCGCGCGCGGGCAGAGGCGATGGTCGCGACGATCTCGCTTCGACGCTCCACGAGGAAGTCAACCGGCTGCCACCCAAGTATCGCGAGCCGATCGTGCTTTGCTATCTCGAGGGCCTGACCCACGAAGGGGCCGCAACGGCCCTGGGCTGGCCCGTGGGTACGGTCAGCGGCCGGCTGGCGCGAGCCCGCGACTTGCTGCGAGCTCGGCTCGTCCGGCGCGGACTTGCCCCGTCGGCCGGGACGCTCGGTGCGTTGCTCTCGGCGAAAGAGGCGTCCGCGACGACGCCTGTCGGAATCGGCAGTCAAGTCCGTCATGTCGCTGGTGGCGGAGCGGTCGGCCGGGGTGGCGCCGGCGGCGGTCGCGGCTCTGGCGAAAGCATGCTTGAGGATGATGACCATGGCGGAATTGAAGACAGCATCGATCCTGCTCCTCGTGGCGATCGCCGCATTCGCCCTGGCCAACGCGGCCCGAACACGGCTCTTCGGCCATGGTCACGACGCGGGACAAAACTTGCCGGCGGCTCGGGCTGACAAGGCCGATCTGGCGAAACCCGTATCAGACTCATGGCCGGCCGGCGTCAAGGTGAGCGGGCGCGTTGTGGACCACCGCGGCGAGGCGGTTGTCGGCGCGGACGTGCTTTTGCTCGGCAGCGAGCAGCTCACAGTCTGGGCCGACCCGGGCCCCGAGGACGGGCGGGTTCGCTACAACCTCTCCGCGCGACCGACCGACCCGACCGCAGCCGTCAAGACCGACGGCCGGGGGCGATTCTCCTTGCGACGGCCGGGATCCTCGGCGAACCGGATCGCGGTGGTCTGCGAGCAAATGCTGCTCTGGAAGGTCACTCGCAACCAGGTCCCCGACGCGAAAAACGTCGTGATCAAGTTGCCCGAGCCGGCCACGTTGACGATCCGCGCCGACATCCCCGAGAAGCCGGCGAAACTGGAATTCTGGATCGTCGGACGGATGCTCGACAGGGTCGACTGGGAGTCGGATTGTCTTGACTACCGCTGGGTTCAGGTGCCGAACCCCGGCGAGAAAGTCACCCAGCCGCTGCCGCCCGCTCAGTACTCAATCGAACGGATTAACTTCACGCCGCAGGGAAGCCAAGAGCAACAGCATTTTGATGACCATGTGCGAGCGGCGATTACTACCAGTCGAGGCGGGAAAGCGCACGGACGTCAGCTTCGACCGCAAGACGGGCCGCCGCGTGGAGGGCCTCGTGAGAGGTCTTGAGAAACTCAAGCTCCGCTACGGCTACGTCATCGATCGGCTACTGGGGTCCGGAAGAACTATTCAAACCGGGAGAGCAAGAAGCAGCGGATGCAAACCCACTTCGATGTGATCCCGATCGGATCCGACGGCCGGTTCTCGACGCCTCCACTCCCAGCCAATAGCTACCAGTTCGAGGTCAACGCCAGGCTTGCCACGACGCCCGAGCAAGAGCGACTGAGCCCCGACTTCAACGGATGGAAGAAGGTCGTCGTTCCCGAGACGGGCGAGATCCCTCCCGTCGAGATCGTCGTCAAGGGGAACGTTCCCGCCGGCGCCGACCGGGTCAAGGTTCAGAATCCGAAGGAGCCGCGGCTGGAGGTTCGTGCTTTCGACAGGCTGGGTCGCCGGTCAAGGACTTTGAGATCCAGCTTTACGGTACGCCCGGCCCATCCGTACTGGCGATCGGCGTCGACGGCCTCGCGGTGGTGACCGCCTATGAACTGAGCGGTCGCGGCCCCGTGGCGGGTTGGAATCACGGCGACTTGATCGTCTCCGCCCCTGGCTTTGCGTCGACGATCAGCGAGCTCGGCTCGGTCGACGGGCTAAAGAAGGTTGACGTCACGCTCAAGCGAGGGACGAAGGTCCGCCTACGGGTCCGCGACGCCGACGGCAAGCCGATCGCACCGGCCCTCATGCCGTTGCCCCAGGTCTACCTGGCGCACGGCACCGGAAGGATGCGTGGTTCTCGCTCGCGTACAAGGATCCGGACACGCGGTGCCCAGGCCGTCGCGCGGACCAACTTCCTCAACGTTCGCCCCGAGGCTGGCGGTGACTTCACGTTCCAGGTCCGGACCGACCAGCCCGAGCCGCTCTACTTCGGTTTCAGCCACCCGGACGTGCTCCTCTACTACGAGAAAGGCCCCGTGCACGGCGTCGGAACTTGCCGGCGGAGTCTGGGACGTCGTTTTGCCCCAGCCCGCGACTGCTCGACGTCTCGTTGAAGTCCCCCGTCGATGCCGACGGAAAACCCTCTGTTCGCGAGCGGTTTCTTACAGGCTGACGCCGGTCTTCCCCGGGCCGAACGGCCGTGTGCCGAGCCTCGATTCGGGCATGCTCAAGCGACCCAGATGGGGAGCGACGCTCAAGCGCCTGGCACCCAGGGCTTACAACATTCACATCCAGACCACACCGCGCAAGGGAACGACAAGTGCGCCAGGACCTGCAGGCTCGCGCCGGCGAATTTCGCGACCTGCGCAAGCTCGACCTCAAGCCGGGCGAGCACGCTTCCATCGCGTTTCGACCCGCCGCCGTTCAACGCCGATGCCTGGCGCGGCAAGCTCGCGGCGACCGTCGTGATCAGCCCCGCCGGGGATCGAACGCTCGAGGGCGAGGATTATCGGGTTTCGTACATGCTTCCCGAATTACGGCCTCCTGCCCGTCGCCAAGGGGAAGCTCGGAGCCGACGGCAAGATCGCGCTCGAAAACATCGCGCCGAGCGGCACGAGCCAATTCGGCGGTCAATACTGGGTCGAGGTTGGGGGCGAGCATCTGGGAGAGTTCAGAGTCAAGGACCAGCCGGCGCGACAGGATTTCCCGTTTCGCATGCCCTTGCGCGGCGGGGACCTGGCGGCTGCCGGCGCAGGCCTTGGACCTCGAGACCGGCCAGCCGGTCAAGATCGCCGACTTTCGCGGCCGGATCGTCTTCCTCGAATTCTGGGCGACATGGTGCGGACCCTGCAGCGAACCGATGGAGACGGCTGGCCGGCGCTCGGCAAGCGCCGTGGGGAGGCGTGGCGCAAGGACGTGGCCCTGGTCGCGGTCGGCATCGACAACGACCGCGAACCGCTCCGAAAGTACGTCCATCAGAACGGCCTGGGGACCGTCCAGCAGCTCTGGAGTCCCCAGGACAAATCCGACGAAACGGCCAACGCCCACGCCGCCTACTCGATCACCGGCGTGCCGACCGCCTTCCTGATCGGTCGCGACGGCCGGATCGTCTGGCGAGGCCACCCGGCCTCGCTCGATCTTGAGGCAAAGATTGAAGCAATGCTTCGTCGCGGGCGTTGATGATCCGAAGTAAACTCTTGAACCACTAGGCCGGGACACGCCCGGCGCTGCCCCGGCGTTATCAACCACTACTGAGCACCTCGTTGCCGTTCATGGTAAGAAGGCCCAAAAGGATCTCAGGGCGGATCGTGGGTTTGAGGAACCTGGTCGCCCCATCGGCGAACACCACATTCGCCCCACTGGCGTGGGGACTGGCCAGTCTCGGCAGCGGCCCGTCCCGTTCCCAACGCAGGTCGTCGGGCTTGGTCCAAGGGACCAGGGTGTCGGTCTCGAGGACGAGGACCGTGTTCGAGGTGCCGTCGGTCATCTCGCGGATCTCCGCTCCGCGCGTCGGTTCAAAGGGGGTGTTGATGTTCCCGGGTTCGGTGATCGGCCCGACGACCACCAAGTAGCCCGTTTGCCCCTTTCCGCGTGCCAAGCCCTGCGGACAGGCGAACTCAGGAGGCATCTCCCCAAGTAATGTGCGGTTGTGCGGACTATCCCACGGTTCCTCCAAATGGAACCTCTCGTAAAGCGACCGATATCCCAGGTATGGCAGAAGAGCAACCCGCCAGCTCAGAGCGCCTTTCCCGTCGTGGCTGGCCAGCCACGGGGCCGGGAAGTGCTCGTGCGCGTTGTGGTATTCATGGAAAGCCAGGCCGATCTTCTTGAGATGGACGGCGCATTGCTCGCGCCGCGACTCGCGGACCGAATGGTCAACCGCCATGACCAATGGCACGGTCGCCAGCCCAGCAATTGCGACAAACCCAACCCAGCCGGCAACCCGCCCGCGACTCCAAGCCCGCCGTTTTGGTGCCGGCTCATCCGGAATGTACAGGATTTCCTCGCTGAGCGACGAATTGAGCATGTCCATGATCGGTCCTCCGGGTCTCAATGGGACTTCCCGCACCTCGACGGAGTCCTGGAGATGAGTCTACGACTAATGTAAGACACTATCTTACAATAGTCAAAGGATTGGCCCGTGGCAAGCCCGCTCGCTCGGTTTCGGGCATCAGGATTCGCCGATCATCCGGCGGCTTGCCCGGGTGGGCTCGTAGCTTGGCATCAATATCGGCGGTATCATGGCAACTAAAATCCTTGCAGCGTTCGGTTCTGCTCCCTTTTCCGCCATCATTGGGTCGATGCGAGGAAACCCCTATGCTACTTGAACGCCAGGATGTCGAACTGTTTTTCAGGTTGCACCGGACGCTGCTGTTCTTCGTGAACCAGCGCCTAAAGGTGATCCCCGACAAGTTCTCCACGCCGGAAGAATTTGGCGTTCTGTCGCCGGAAGTCCGGCTCAAAGTCCGTGACGCCTTGAATGGCAAACTCGATCTGATCGAGTCCTTTGTCGCTGAGAATCCCGCCCACTTTTCGGAAGACGAACTCGACATCATTCGCTCTTGGCGGCATCTCGTGGCAGGCACGTTCTACGTCTTCCGTAAACTGGCAAAGTACACGGTGTTTCTTTCGAATTCAAACCCAGCCGTCGCTTATGGTGTCCTGGCCCTTTCAGAGCCCTTCGAGGAACTGATCGGCCCCAATTTACCGATCATGGTCAAGGCGGTCCTGCTGCCGTTCAAGGGCATGATCGTTTATGACGGCATGATGAGCGGCTACAAGATTTCGTTCGGCCCCGGCATTCGTCGCTCCCTGAACGAGAGTTTCAAGGAGGCCAAGTCGCAGCATGGGATCGTCACATCATTGCCGATGTCGGACGAGCCGCTGCCTCAGAAAGCACCGATTTCCAAGCCAGTACCGAGGCCGCCGTCCAAGGACGAAAAGGATGAGGTTCTGCATGTCATTATCAGACTTCTCGATCGGTTCTGTCATGAGCATCTCAACGAAGAATATGCGGTGCTTTGCCGCAAGCTGGCCGAGAAGTTGGCCCGAAAACGCCCTTCACCCTTGCTCCACGGCAGTCCGAATGCTTGGGCAAGCGGCATCGTTCGGGCCATTGGCGGAGTCAATTTCTTGCATGACAAAAGCCAAAAGCCTTTTATGCGGTCAACCGATATCGACCACTATCTTGGAATCAGTTCCAGCACCGCGGCCGCCAAGCTGGCGGCAATCCGAAAGATGCTAAGGATGTACCAGTTTGACCCGAACTGGACCTTGCCGAGTCATTTGGAAAACAACCCGCTGGTGTGGATGGTAGAAGTCAACGGCTTTTCGGTGGATATACGCATGGCACCCAGGGAGGTGCAGGAGATCGCCTTCAACAAGGGGCTGATTCCGTATATACCGGCAGATCGGGAGGAAGGAGGCTCAGCGAAGGCAAAGAATCCGTAGACACACCCGTAACTTGAGGGCCGGGCTTTCCGACGGCTAAGGACCACTCGGTCGATATGACCGACGCGTCTACGATGCCTCCGGAGTACTGTTGCGACGACCCTCAACGTGCGTGTTACAATCGCTTCCATGGAAACTCAAGATTCATGTAAACTCGATCTCGAGATCGCGTCGGAAGAGGCGTCTCGATTATTTGTCGAAATCTACGAGAAGCTGGAAACCCGGAAGGTCGATCCAGGTATCGACTTCAAGTCACTGGTTGAGCTCGTTCGAGAGTCGTTGAAGGACGAGGGCGTCGGTCTGCTTGGGGCTCTCAGGGATTTCCGAGAAAAAGTTGTCCCCAATTGTCTCGCGATTCCCCATCCGCTCTACTTGGGACTCGTCAACTCTTCCCCGCTACCGGGCGCAGCTCTTGCCGACCACTTGATCTCGGCTTTGAACAACAACGATGGGGGGGTGCCACAAGCCGCACTTGCCTGCGAAGAAGAAGTGATCCGAGCGTTCAAGGAGCTTTACGAGCTGCCGGACAGTTGGAATGGATTGATCCTCCCCGGCGGCGCATTCACGACTTTGCAGGGTCTTCTCCTCGCCCGAGCCAGCGCCTTTCCGGAGATCGAAGCGGATGGGTTTCATTCGCTCCGCGGAATTCCTCGAATTTATACTTCCGAGGCGACCCACTTTACGGTTGCCCGGGCTGCAAAGGAGATTGGAGTTGGCGAGCGGAACGTGGTCTGCGTTCCCTGTCTTGGCAGAGGCAGCATCGACGTTCAGGGCCTTGAAGAGCACATCCGAGCTGATCGGCGGAAAGGGAATCTTCCTTTTGCAGTGGTAGCAACCATCGGCACGACAGGCACGGGCGCGGTGGACCCCGTTCGCCCAATTGGGGACCTTTGCCAGCGAGAAAAACTCTGGCTGCATGTCGACGCCTGTTACGGCGGCGCTGCCCGCCTCGTTCCTGAACTGAGGTCACTTTTTGAAGGCATCGAGCTGGCGGACTCGATATCGATTGATGCACATAAATGGTTTTTCATTCCGATTTCGGCGGGACTATTGCTGACTCGCCATCGAGACCTCGAGTGCCGGATCTTTGCACTCAGTTCCGGCTCGTATATCCCGAGTAATCCCGTGATCTATCCGTTGTGGAGAGGAATCGCCTCCTCTCGAAGAGCAAGCGGACTTAGCATCTGGATGGCACTCAGAGCCCACGGCTGGAATACGATCAGACGAGCGGTTGATACGAATATTCAGTTGATTCGCGCGCTCGAAAATGGACTCGCCCGAAACGGCTTCGAAGTGCTCCCAGGAGGTCAGCTCTCAGTCGCCTGCGCTCGCTGGGAAGGGACAGACGAACTGCAAACGCGGATTGCGTCGGAGATCGCGGCCTCTGGGGATGCCTGGTTCGCGACGGTTCGCTTCGGCGGGAAAACTTGGCTGAGATTCAATCTTCTGAATCTCTATACCAAGCAGGAACACATTCAGTTCCTCATCGAGCGAGTCACCGAAACCGCCCGAAGACTAACCAGGCCAGAGTCTTGAGAATCGCTTGTGAGCGGAGAACGATTGCATGTCGGTCCAAATAGAAGCCGTCTGGGATGGTCTAAATCGCCGAACGATCGGGTTGCGCACATGGCAGTGACGGAGCGAGATCACCCCCGACCCACCGTTCGCGAGGGCCAACAGGGAGGGGGATTGCTGAGATTCTGCAAGGAGTCTATCGGCCGCGTACAGTCGACGAGCGGCCGGTGCGGTCTGTTGTTACTGGCTCCCTCTCCTTGGGGAGAGGGAGCTAGTTTTTGGTAGCGCCGAATCGGTTCTGCCGGCTAGGGTCTCTCGTCGCCAGACATACGACCTGCGTCGGCGTGTGCAATTCGATCGTGAAGCGCTCTAACCTTGATGTCTTCCGTTATGCAGACCCTCCAGCAGACGGCGAGCAATGGATCGACTCGCATCAACTCAAAGCAGTGATGGATCGGTTGGTCGCGGCGTTTGACAAACAGATCACAGGACGTGGTATCGGTCGATGAGCGAGAGCGGCCATGCGCCGGTCGGTACG
This sequence comes from uncultured Planctomycetota bacterium, assembly GCA_963779785.1. Taxonomy (GTDB): domain Bacteria; phylum Planctomycetota; class Planctomycetia; order Isosphaerales; family Isosphaeraceae; genus CAVRFS01. The sequence goes on along the minus strand of CAWAAW010000056.1, from coordinate 12,197 downwards.
AGCAGGACTCCGATCCCATGACGACGACCCTCTTCACTTTCGGCTACTACGGCTGGGGCAATCACACGCCCAATCTTGTTGAGGCCGTCGATGCGGTCGAAACCAACCGAGGGTTCCAGCCGCCGATCTTCGTTGACATCCGCATCAGGAGGTCCGTCAGGGCGGCAGGCTTCACCGGACCAGCTTTCGAGAGACTGGTGGGCCAGGACCGACACCGGTGGATGAAGTCGCTGGGGAACAAGTTTATCGAAACCAAAAGCGGGCCAAGTATCCAGATCGCCGATCCCGCGGCGGCTGATGATCTTCTTGACCTCGCCATCGAATCAGCCCGGCATAACCAGCGCCTTCTCTTTTTTCTGCAGTTGCCAATGGCCCAGATGCGATGGCAAGATTGCCTGTCATCGAGCGACAGTCGCCGCCTTAGTGCTGGAAGCGGCGACGAAGGGTGGGAGTCATGTCAAAGTCGTGGAGTGGCCGGGCGGTGATCCAAAACGGATCGACCTTGAAGTGACCCCCAAGGATTTTACCGCCGTCCGAAAGGGCCGCCGGACGGTGCCCCTAGGCAAGCAGGTTGATCTGGCTGAGGTCGCTGGACTGCCCTGGCGTTCAATAGCGACACTGCATTCAGGCGACGAGACACTGTACCGGGTCGTCGGCCCAGCAATCTCCCAAACGAGTGGGTGGGTCTTGCCGGTTTTGTACTGGTCTTTCGACCCGGCCACCGGGCTGAACGAATACGAGCGAGAAGCCAAGAAACTGAGGAATGAGTCGGGCCTGGAGGCCGCCTTGAACCAATAAATCGACCAGAACATGAGGAGAACACATGGATTTACGACTCCGGAACAAGCGGGCATTGGTGACGGGTTCGACCGCCGGGATCGGGTTCGCGGTGGCAGCGGGGCTCTACGGGGAAGGCGCATCCCTCGTCGTCAACGGGAGGACGCAGGAGCGAGTCGAGGAGGCCGTGGGCAAGATCCGGGGCACGGGCGGCGATGGCCAGGTTTTGGGCATCGCCGCCGACCTGTCCACCTCCGAGGGCGTAGCCCATCTGGTGCGGCAACTGCCCGAGGTGGACATCCTGGTGAACAACCTCGGCATCTTCGAGCCCAAGCCCTTTGAGGACATCCCCGACGAGGACTGGCTGCGGTTCTTCGAGACGAACGTCATGAGCGGCGTGCGGCTGACCCGTCACTATCTGCCGGGGATGCGACGAAACGACTGGGGTCGCATCGTATTCGTCTCCAGCGAGTCGGGCGTCCAGATCCCAGTGGAGATGATCCACTATGGCATGACCAAGACTGCACAGCTCGCCATCGCCCGCGGGGTCGCCGAGTCGGTGGCCGGGACCGGGATCACGGTCAACTCGGTGCTGCCCGGCCCGACCGAATCGGAGGGCGTGACGAAGTTCGTAGCCGACCTGGCGGGGCAGCGGGGCGTGGACCGCTCAGTAGTCGAATCCGAGTTCTTCCAGAACGCCCGGCCAACCTCGCTGCTCAAGCGGTTCGCCACGGTGGAGGAGGTGGCGAACATGATCGTCTACGTCTGCAGCCCTCTGGCCTCGGCCACCAACGGAGCGGCTCTTCGGGTCGATGGCGGCGTAGTGCGGTCGATCGTCTGAGCAGACTCCGAAGGGCCTGCCATGTGCGACCTCCAACTCCTCCTGAGGGGTGCTTCGCACGGTCGGTTGCCGGCGACAAGACGATCGACACGATGCCACTGTGGGAGGTCGAGCCGCTGACCGATTACGTCCGAGCTGGAGTGACCGCGTTGGCGTGCGAGAAGAACTACGCAGAATACCTCGATGAGACTGCCCAGCGATTCGATGTGATCTCGATCTCGGCGGGCGGGCAGGCGTGGCTTGCAAGTCCTGCTCGCCCCGGATAAGTACATCCGTGTAACGGACGCTACTGAGAGTCAGGAAAGTCATGCGCTCCCCGACGGCCGTTCCCATACCGACCCGACGCGCGAGCGAGAATTCTCATTGTCGTTGATCAGAGCTGGCTTTGGGAAGAAAGTCGGATTGGTTACCCGCCCTCGTTACACTACTTACAGACAACAAGAAAGTCAGCATCGGGGGCCAGAATCGTGATCAAGACTCGTTACGGCGACACCTGCCGGCACATCCACACTCTGTTCAACGTGGGGACTGTCGGAGGGCTGACGGACGGACAGTTACTGGACCGGTTTACGACGGGCACCGGTGAGGCCGCTGAGCTGGCATTCGCAGCCCTCGTCGAGCGGCATGGCCCGATGGTTCTGCGTGTCTGCCAGTCGGTCGTTCGGCAGCCGCACGATGCCCAGGACGCTTTTCAGGCAACGTTCCTGGTCCTGGTCCGCAAGGCCAGTTCGATCCGCAACCGGGACTCGTTGGCCAGTTGGCTGCACGGAGTGGCCTGCCGCATCGCGGCCTCTGCCCGAGTGGCTACGGCGCGGCGACAAAGGCACGAACGAAGGGCGGCTGAGCAGGCAATGACATCCGTGGAGGCCGAGGATCGAGATGATCTCGCCTCAGTGCTTCACAAGGAGCTCGATCGGCTTCCGGAGAAATATCGGGCGCCGATTGTCCTCTGCTACCTGGAAAGCCTGACCCACGAGCAGGCCGCTCAAAAGCTCCGTTGGCCAGTCGGGACAGTGCGAAGCCGGTTGGCTCGGGGCCGGGAACAGCTTCGGGGCCGTCTGACGCGCCGAGGACTGGCTCTCTCGGTCGGGTTGTTGGAGGGAGCACTCGCCGCCGAGACGGCCACAGCGGCATTTCCGGTCGTGTTGGCGAGCATCACCACCGAGGCCGCGGTGCAGTACGCCTCGGGCAGATTCTTGACAGCGGGGATAACCTCGGCCTCAGTCACCTTTTTGTTGGAAGGAGCGATAAACGCCATGTTTGTAACCAAGTTGAAGTTCGCCGCGCTGGCCTTCGGTCTGATCGCGACGGGAGCCGTCGTGGTCGCACAGCAAGCGACAAACGGACGTGAACGCGAACCACGGCCCGTGAGGCCTTCCGAAGTGACCTGGAATCAAGGGGTCCGATCAAATGCTCTGGACGAGGCAACCACAGATGACGCCGCAGTGAAGCGAGAGCTCGACCAGCTTGATCTGGACATCTTGGCTGCGGACGTCCAGCAGCTCCGGCACCAGGTTGAGGTCACGCTTCGGGACAAGCTTCGCGCCGAGCGGCGACACGCCGGGATAACAGTCGAGGGCCCGGACCCTCAGCCCAGAGAGGCAAGAGAGGCCCAGGATTGCCGCAAGTGTCACGCTGTACCCGTTCCTCGAACAGATATGCTCATCAAAGCCCTAGGCGATGCTCAGCATGCCTATGAGACGGCCCGCGCTGCCTATCTGGCCGGGAGTCGCGAGCTGAGAAGCAAGCAGCGTCGACTCGGTGGTGATCGCGTCGGGGACAAAGTGCCCGAGGAGTTCCGGGTCGAAACCCGCCGTCGCGGCCATCGGCTCGATTGATATGGACGCCATCTTCAATCGTTACGAGAAAGCGCAGCAAGTCAGTGAGCAACATAGGGCCTCCATGAATGCCGAAAAGGAACGGCTGACGAAGCTCATGGATCCAATCAAGGAGCTCATTTCGCAGCATCAGAAGGCTGCTCCAGGCAGCTCAGTATTCACCTCCCTGGAAAGCCAGATCGCAGAGATGAAACAACAGCACGAAACCCGGCGCGAGGCGGCGGAGAGAGAATACGCACAACTGGAGGCTCGAAATGCAGCCGCGCTCTACGAAGAGATCCAGCAGACGACCGCGAACCTGGCCAAGGCCAAGGGGATAAACTACGTCGTCAAGGTCTCACCCGGGCCCAATCCCAACTCAGACCCCAACGCGGTGATGAACGCCCTGAGATTTTCGGTCGTCTATTCCGATCCTCGGAACGACCTCACCGAGGAGGTCATCCGCGAGCTGAACCACAAATTCAAGGCCGTCGGTGGAAAGACAGCGAAATAGTGAATCCATGCCCAGGGAAGGGACCCACCAGACCGTCACCTTCGGCCATGACCACGGCATTGCTTGGTGCGCGTTACGCGCCATACTACCGAGGATCATTGGTCATCGAACATCGCGTGGCGGAATTTGGCATCGATTACGGCTTGTTTCCGACGGAGGAGCACGCGAATCTCTTCCGGACACTTTGTGTCTTCGGCTAACTTCAAAGGGGTTTGGCCCGACCTGTCAACGAAGTATACCGATGCATCGTTCTCAAGGAGATTGGCGACGATTTGGTCAAACACATAAATCTCCTTCTGTCCCTGGTCGCCCTGCCCGTTCAGGTGACGGAGCGCAGCGTCCATTCTTGGTTTTCTGACGGAGAATATGATGGCAATGTGTAACGGGGTCTGTCCTTTGTCGTCTGCCGCGTTCGGGTCAAGCCCCGCGGCGATCAAGAGCTTGACCGACTCCAAATTCCCCTCCTGAACGGCGTAGTGGAGGGCAGATGCCTCATCCCCAATGATCCATTGGCCGCTTCGCATGCCACGCCAAGTGATCCTGCGCCGGAGGTTCGCCCCATGGTCGATCAAGAGTTTCACTACGGGGGAGTGCTTCACCGCATCGACCATGATCGGATATCCGTTGCCCTCCTCGAACGCGTTCGGGTCGGCCTTGTGCTCCAAGAGCAGCTTACAAATCTCGACGCGACCGGTCTCGTGCCGCAACGCGCAAGGGGACGTGTTGGGCTCCTCTCCTCTTGTTCACCCACGAAGCATCAGCGGCAAGACTCTTCTCGACGAACCGGACATCATTCATGTAGATCGCCGTATCGATCGTGTACTTCGCACCCGCGTCGCGCAGTTTGCCGACGATGATCCTCCAGGTGTCGCGATGTCCCGGGACGAGATCGTATTGTTCGGCGGCATCCTCGATTGGCGTTTGGAGGCCAGCCCTGTCCCGGATGTTGAGCTTCGCGCCGTGGGTGATGAGCAAATCGACGATCATCGGATCGCTGGCGAAGTAGATCGGGGTGTAACCGTTTTCATACGAGGTGTTGGCGTCGGCCCCGGATTCCAGCAAGGACTTAACTCGATCCACGTTGCCAGTCTCAACGGCTTGTCGGAGGTCTTCGCCTGGGCCGGTGAACGCAGCCCCTAGGGATGCGATCACAACGATGGCATATGCGCATACAGTCATCGTTTATGCTCCGCACAATGCTCCTCGCGCAAGTCCCACCAATAAAAGAGCCAACCAACCAAGTGCATGGGTATCACGACAAGGCACAAAGACCCTCGGACGTCTCTCCAGAATCGACTCAAGGCCAACAGGCCGTGGCTATCGACGGAATTGGGGCCGAGCCCGTCTCTGAGTGCCCATGCAAACTGCGAGCTTCCGAGTAGAATGAGAAGGCTTACCATCCAGAACAATATGGCCAAGAACAATTGCCAGGATGAGTCGTCTCGCCGATACATTGGCAACCTCTCGGATTCGTTCAATGCAAGGTTTAGCAGCTCGAAGCGAGTGACAAGTCTCAATACTAGCCCACCGGTGGCGTGTTGAAAAGTTGGGGTTTACCGAGCTCGAAGGGTGGATTCAAGACGTGTATTTTTGTTGCGCGTCATCAGTTCGTCCCCCCTTGAGAAGGGGGGGCAGGGGGGGTTAAAAGGCAGAGCCAATACGTTGGGCCGATGCGACAATTCCGCGGAGGACAGCCGACCCGGAACTGCGCATCAGGCCGTCCTTACGCGGGGATACCCCCCCTGCCCCCCTTCTCAAGGGGGGACGACGCGCAACGGAATCCGAGTGAAGACAAGGCCTGTACAAGACCAGGTTTTCATCAGCCGAGCCCAGCGGTTCCACTTTCATACATCGTTCCGCGCTCAAGCGTCTGCACCAACCGTAGTTTAGCCGTTGCGCCGGCGATGAGTGTGATTGAGATCGTATCACGGTAGCGGATACCATTCCCCTCGTTCGATTCTTTCCCCGCCAGCGATCGTGAGGAGGGCTCTCAGTGTCTCCGGGGGGAGGTTTCCACGGGAGTTTGGTGACCATGTCGTCCACGGTCAGGACATGCGGACCGAGATTGCCCGATCCCTCGAAGGAGTGATTGCTTGAGACGCTCGGGCGGGTTCCGTCGTTAAGCCGGAAACTCATCGTCCTCCAGTCGAGTTCCTTGGGCTCCATCCAGTGAATCCCGGCGTTGACCACCTCGACGACGATGAGCGTGTTCTCGGGGCCATCGGTCACGTCGGCGAGGCGGCGCGACGTCCCATCGCTCGGGAACATGGTCCCCGGCCCAACGACCGCGACGAAATTGGTCTCGTTTGATCCCGCTATAGCCGGATCGCTCGGGCAATGCCACACGGTGTAGGGGGTGAGTTTATGCAGCTTGCTGTTATTCGGGCTGTCCCAGGGCTCATCGAAGTGGAACCCACCCGCGAGCTGGCCGCCGAACCAGCGGTCGGTGCGATCGATTTCCGCCATCAGGAGGACGCGCCAGCTATAGAGCGGCTTGCCGTTAGCGTCGGCCACGTACGCCGGCGGGAAGCATCCATACCTTGACTCGTAATTCAGGAGACCCAATCCGATTTGCTTGAGGTTGCCGTGCACTGGGCGAACGCGCCGCTTCGCGAGCAGCGATGATTGCGCGCGTCAGCCATGTGAGCGGTACACATGCCAGCGCGACAACTCCGACGTAGGCCATCGAACGACGCACGGTCATTTGAATCCCCCGTCACCGTTCATTCTACCAGGATTTTCCCAAAGAGCCCCGCCCGAGCAAGCGCCAGGCTGACCTCCGTAAACGAGAACCTTACGACGACCTCGGGAAAGCCTGGTCTATGGAAGAGACGTTACACCTACTACTTCTCTTTCAGCTTCTTCAACTCGGCTTGGCACTTCGCCAGACCTTCCTTGACTTGATGTTCGCCTAACCACTCTTGCAACGGGAGCTTGCATTTCCCGAGAGCCTCCTCAATTTCACTCGCGGTGTAGTCGGGGCGGTCGTGCAGGTAAAACGGCTCGTTTATCTCTTCCTGGATCACTCCTGAGGCCCGAGTGAGATGGGCGGTGATCGCTAGGATTTGCTGTTCTCTTCCGGCGGAGAGGTCAAGTTGGGCCTCCATGACACGCTGCGACCCCAAGACAAGGGTGCTAGGGAGAAGCCTTCCTTCTTCATACCAGCCCGTTGAAGCCCGGTAGTCACCCAAAGCAGAAGCGTACCGGGTCCGCAGCCACAACCTTTGAGCTTGAACGCACGACACTGCGACGATCGCCACTGTGATCATCCACCGCCGGGTCGTCATCCGGGGCACTCGCATGGCTCGATCCTCCATGTTGATGGACTGGCAAACCTCGTTTCTGGATCACCCCGTCCACGCCTCGACATCGTCCCGCGCCGGCCTGTCCGCGCCAACTATAAAACACGTGTTGCGCCATCGAGTCTCACGGCTCATCGGGCGCGAGCTGCTCCGACAGGATTTGCAGTTGCTTGAGGTCGTCCTTCGTGAATTTCAGATAGGCCGTTCGGGACCCGTCGAATTCGACCGTGCTGAAGTTGTACACGACGCGGACCCTGTATTCGGCCGCGACTTGGCCCGCCGTCTCGGCGACGATCTGGCTGACGAACTCGCCCACGCTGCCGATCCGCGTGTTGCCGACCTTCAAGAACGCGCAGCCTTCGGACAGCCGGCCGATATTCAGGCGATCGGGATCCTTGCCCGGATCGAGGATGACCGCTCCGCGTCGATGTAAAGATCGTAGGTGGATCTCAGCTCCGGCGTGACGTCGGCGAGCTGCATGCCGAGCACGGGATACGTCTTCAGGTCGGCGGGCAGCTCGATCGGTTTGAGCCGGATTTCCAGGTCGAGCTTGTCGCCCTTGAGGGTGATCGGCACGTATGCCTGCTGCCTGATGTCCAGGGCGCGGGCGGTCAGCATGATCAGGCCGCCGCTGACGCCGCGCAAGGCGAACGATCCGCTCGCGTCGGTCGTGGTCCCCTTGCGATGGGTCTTATCCTTGCGGATGGCCCTGATCATCGCATTGGCGACCGGTTTCCCGGCGTCATCGACCACCTTCCCCGTCACCTTGTAACCCGCCTCGAGGACAGCTCGCAGCGCCCCGCGCTGCTTCGGTTCGATTGCGTAGAGATCATCGATGCGGCGATCGATATAGTCCGGATGGAAGAAATAGACGTCCCCTTTAAGCGCGGCGTCGTCCCGAAGAACAAACGGCTTTTCGGGGTAGTTGAAGAGCTCGAACGACCCATCCGATCGGCTCTCGGTGTCCTCGACATTCGCCGAGGAGCGGGGGCCATTGGCGTAGGCGCGAATCGATACCCCCGGGATCGGCTTCCCTTGTTCGTCGACGACCACGCCGGCGAAATAGAGTGCGGGCTTGAGCACGAGATCGGCTTTCTCATGCGAGCCGGGCACGACCTCGAACCGCTTCGTGTCTCCGGCGGACATCAGCGGTCCCCTCAGGCTGCGATAGCCCGGCTTGAACGCATCGATCAAGATGATCGCGCGCTTCGTGATAACGGGAACCTCGAGCCGATAGTCCCCCCTGGCATCGGATCTGGCGACAAGTTGTTTGGACAGTGCGCCGGCATTGACGGCACGCGTTTCCGGGTCTCTAACCCGAACGCTCACGCGAACATCGGCCAGCGGAGCGCCGGCCTGGTCGGTCACGCGACCGCTAATCGTCGCGGCTGCCACGCCGGAGGCAGCCTTGCTGGTCTTTCCTGGATCGTCAGGACTGGCGCTGGCTTGCGGAAGAGCGACAAGTCCAGTGACGACCATGAATCTGAAGGCGCTGAGCCAAGGCGCTCGGATGAGGGCCAACATGCGAATTCTCCCCGAAGATGAGCCCGTGAAATCGCGGAGGGCACCGGCTCGTCGAACGACTCCCACAGCATCGCTCTGAAAATGCGCTTGCCGGACGACCCATCCGAGACTACAGCCAAGGGCCAGGACGCCGATCGTCAGCGCTCGCACGCTGAGCCGAAGGCATTAGCACCAGGTTCTCGGCAAGGGCTTATCTGGCATCTTACCATCTCCGAATGGCAAGTCTGATCTCTAATTCAGACTTTCCACGTCCCAGCATCGTCGCGCGCCCGACTGTCCGCGCCAACAATGAATCACCGTTTACGGCTTACTCGGCCGGCTGGGTCCTCCGCCCGATACCCGTACGGACGTCATTGAGGATTGCTGGGCGGTGCATCAGTGACGTATCGCTAGATTGGGCAGCGCCTGCTGCAATGCATCAACGGCTTCGCTTGTAACGGATGTACGCATAAGGCTCAATGATTTCAGTCCTGTCGTACCTTTCAGCCGAACCACCTCGTCGTCAGTGACCGAGTTGCCAGCGAGGACCACCTCTTGGAGGCCGGTCGCCGCAATCAGCCGAGTAAGCCCCGCAGCAGTGACTTTGGTCTTCCCGAGGCCCAGAATCTTGAGGCGCGGCAATGCGTCAGGTGGGCTAGTCCGTCGTCGGTGAGGTCCGCTCCGCCGAGGCGCAGTGATCTCAGGCTCGTCATCACCTTCAGGTGAGCCAGGTCGTCATCGGTGACACCGGTGCCGCCGAGGACCAACTCTTCGAGACGGTTCGACGCTTTCAAGCGTGCGAGCCCAGCAGTAGTCACCTGGGTGTTCCCCAGGCCGAGAATCCTGAGGCGTGGCAGCGCGCTCAGATGTGCTAAGCCTGCGTCGCTGCAGCCGGTTGAGCCGAGGCGGAGCTCTTCGAGGCCGGTTAGGCCTTGCAGGTGCGCCAAGCCGGCGTCCGTCACGTCGGTAACTCGAAGGGTCAGGCGCTTGAGGCTGGTAAGCCCCTGGAGGTACTCGAGCCCGGCGTCGGTTACTTGCGATCGCGACAGTTGCAAGGATCGGAGGCTTGTCAGATTCCCGACACGGACCAGATCCAAGTCGGTGGCCCGATCGTCGAGGTCCACGGCAACGACATTGTAGAAGTAATCGACGCCCAGGTGATCGACGAGCCATTTAGGCCACGCAGGTCCCTTACTCGGCTTGCGAGCGGGGTTGGTGATATCCCACTCATATTCGACGTATCCGTCCGACCGCTGGATCGCGGCGACCGCCGTGCGCTGCGTGCGAGCGCTCTGGACGAGCCAGCCCATCCAGCCGCCGGTGAGCAGGACCAAGACCAAGAGCGCTCGTAGGCTGATGCGAAGGAGACTCCTCGGAGGACGGCGGTTCTGGTTCGCGGACATACGCTGCTCCATTCCTACGGACTTCCGAAACTCAATCCTTCTCCGTCCTGCATGTCCAGCACGATTTGGTCATACTCGCCTTTGCGACCGTTTTCCAACCCAAGCCGACTGCGGCGACGAGCGATCGATGCCGACCACGAGAGGCTATCGACGAACCCACCGGGGGCACTTCTGATCTCTGGATCACCCTCGCCACGTCCTCCATCGTCCCACGGCCAATTGTCCGCGCCAACGATACTTCAGACGTTGCGCTCAATCCTCGCACTCGTACCGCCATCTGCCGCACAGCTTCAGATCCAAGTACAGGTTGTAGAAAGGACCGCCGGAACGCCCAGCGGGCACGCCGGGGGAGGCGCCGATCCGGACGAAACCCCAGCGACCCGATGGGTCAGGGTCGATGATCAGGCCGACATTGCCACTGGAGGGATCGACGGCCGAGCCGACCACGCGGAACAGGCCGGCCCATTCCGGGCTGGCGATCCCCTGACCGGCAGCGACGCGATCCGCCAGGCGATCCAGAGCCGGCGCGGAAGCGAGGAAGGCGAGGTGAAACGGCCAACGGGTGAGGAGCATCGTGAGCGGCAGGATGCCCAACGCGAGGACCAACGGCCAAGCCAGGAACGGGAGCGACGTGGCCTTGCGGCTCGCCGCGTCGCTGCGGTCGCCCAGGCAGCTCCGGCACCGAAGACCAGCGGAAAGGCCAAGAGCCAGACGAGGAGCATCAGCATGACGCCGCCCATATTGAGTCGGTAGATGCACAGGCCGGCGGCGCAAAATGCTGCAAGGCGGCCACGACCCCGAAGACAGAGGGCCGAGAGCCGTCGGAAGCCGTGGAACATCCACCACGTTACGCCGATCAGGGCGACGTAGGCCAGCCCGAATGCCACGACCAGGCCGATCGGTGAGACCGACGCGCGAGGAGGCCGGCCGCCACAGCGACCGCGATCATGAGACTCCAGATCGTGAACCGGACTGGGGCCGTTGCACGGTCGAGACATCCTCCAAGAATCCGGACGTCAGGTTCAACCGTTCCAGGCTCCCACCTCGTCCCGTGCCGCCTGTCCGGCTCAACTATGATAGACGCTTCACATGGGAAGGAATTCGGTGATCGCCTACAGAAGAGGTTTAGACCCGTCTCTTTCTGGGTTGGATCACTTCGCTCGCCGTCTGCGACCACCCCCGAACTCTTTTTCGGAAGCCGAATAGCTGAACCACCTTCTCATTGGTCCTCGGGGACCGGGGAGTCCATATCGTGTGAATCGCCGCTTGTAAGTGCCGGGCAGTCCTTGCCGGGATGGCGATACGGAAGACGAGACAGCGTTTGCCCGTTCGACCGGGTTCCCAGGCACTGCCACCCCACCTCAGGTGCTCTGACCAAGTCAAGTCGGGCAACGCACGGTAGGACCATCCGGTCGTCGTTTTGTTATACCCGAACGGCCATGCGAAGCCACCGTCTGCCCCCCACCGAATCGAGTGGGGGCCGATCCAGTGATGGCAGCAGCCGATCTGAGCGTAGACGTCTTGCGGGGTGCTTGCCGCCGATGCCTCGGCTTCCGCAAGCAGCGCTCCCGTTGCAACGTCCCAGAGTTCGAGATCGTCGTCACCAGTCAGATGCTCTGCAATCAAAGGATGAAGCAAGTTTCCCTCCTGAGCAACCCGGGAAGCTTCGAGCGCCGAACGACTTCCAGCGACGCACTTACACGCCTGGCGCTCGATTAAGCTTGGAATTGTTGTCCGGACTTTGCACCTTCTACATCGTCCCGCCCCGGCTTTCCGCGAACTCTACCTGAGACTTGTCACTCCGAACGCCAATCGATCAGAGCGCCCGTTGAGCTCTAGAGAGTCAGGAAAGTAATGCACGCGGAACGGAGACGATCGCGTCCAAACCGGGAAGCATTCAGCCGGGAGCCACACTAACCCGACGCGTGAGCGAGGGACGCTGGCCGAGAACAGTTGCGGACGCACAGCCGGTCGCCTCATTCGCGCGTCGTGCTGGTATGGGGACGGCCGTCGGGGGGCGCATGACTTTCCTGACTCTCA
>CAWAAW010000055.1:0-40925 GCA_963779785.1 uncultured Planctomycetota bacterium | reverse complement strand
GCCAGTTTCCGGGAAGCTGGAGATACCCGGACGCATGCTCCTCATCGACGGCCTCCATCTTGAGCGTCGTGAAACGGATCCAGTCATGGCAGCTTGGACAACGCCCGACGAACCCGGCTCCCTCCCACCAAGCACGGACCAGGGGCTTGTAAACCCCCTCGGGATCGCCGTGGAGCTCGAGCTTGAAGTCGATCCATTCCATGCGATGCGAGCAGCCCGGATGGGGACATATCGGATCATCGTAATGGACGTGAGGCGAGGCCATGACGCGGAGTCCGCCTTCGCGGTAAAAGCGATCGAGAGTTTCCAACTCCGTCTCGGTCGGTGAACGTGTGGATGCTTCGGGCATGGTAAGCTCCGTCAGGTGCGAGTGTCGGCGCGGAAAACAGCCCCGATCTTGACTCGATCGTCCAGCCAAGACCGGGGCTCGCGGTCGCGTTCAAGATCCGCTTCTTCTCGAGCTGCATGTTGAGCCCGAGGCCGCGGATCTCGTTGGTGAAGACGTCGAAGCTGGCGGGAGTGCCGGCTTCGAGGGTGTTCTCGCCCTTGACCATGCTCTCGTAGATCTTGGTGCGGCCCTCGACGTCGTCGGACTTGACGGTGAGGAGCTCCTGGAGGATGTAGGCCGCGCCGTAGGCCTCGAGTGCCCAGACTTCCATCTCGCCGAACCGCTGGCCGCCGAAGCGGGCCTTGCCGCCCAGCGGCTGCTGGGTGATCAACGAGTAGGGGCCGGTGGCGCGGGCGTGGATCTTGTCGTCGACCAGGTGGTGGAGCTTGAGCATGTAGATGTAGCCGACGGTGACCCGCTGGTCGAATTTGTCGCCGGTGCGGCCGTCGTAGAGGACGGCCTTGCCGTTTTCGGGCAAGCCGGCGTCCTTGAGGCACTGGCGGATGGTCTCCTCGCTGGCGCCGTCGAAGACCGGGCAGATGGCCTGGAACCCGAGCTTGGCGGCGGCCCAGCCCAGGTGGGTTTCCAGGATCTGGCCGACGTTCATACGGCTGGGCACGCCCAGTGGATTCAAGAGGATCTCGACGCCGGTGCCGTCGGCCAGGAACGGCATATCTTCCTCGGGGAGGATCTTGGCGATGACCCCCTTGTTGCCGTGGCGGCCGGCCATCTTGTCGCCCACGGAGATGACCCGCTTGGTGGCGATGTAGACCTTGACCATCTGCAAGCACGCCCGAGGGGAGCTCGTCGCCCCGCTTCAGGCTGTTGATCCGCCGCTCCTTCTCGTCCTTGAGGGCCTCGATTCGAGGCGCGTATCTGCCGGACGACCTCGCGGGCCCTGGCCACGGCCTCGGGGCTGCGGATGTCGAGCGCGTCGAGCTTGAAGCGGTCGCTCTCCTCGACCAGATCCTTGGGGTCCTTGGCTCGGCCCAGCGGCTTGCCGGTCGCCGGGTCGGTCACCGGCCCGCCCAGGGCCTCCTCGAGGGCCTTGATCATCTGCTTGTACTCATCGGCGATCCGGACGTTCTCGACGGCTTCCGTGTCCTTGAGCTCCTTCTCGAAGGCCTTGCGCTCGTCCTCGCTCAGGCTCATGCGGCGGCTGAACCGCTGGGTGTTGATCACGATCCCCTCGACGCCCGAGGGAACCTCGAGCGAGTCGTTCTTGACGTCCTCGCCGGCGCGGCCGAAGATCGCGTGCAGCAGCTTTTCCTCGGGCGTCAGCTCGCTCTTGCTCTTGGGCGCAACCTTGCCCACCAGGACGTCGCCCGGCTTGACGTAGGTGCCGATCTGCACCACGCCGTTATCGTCGAGGTTGCGCAGCGCTTTCTCCGAGACGTTGGGAATATCGCGGGTGAACTCCTCGCGGCCGAGCTTGGTCTCGCGGATCTCGATCTCGAACTCCTCGATGTGGATCGACGTGTAAACGTCTTCCCGCACCAGTTTCTCGCTGATGATGATCGCGTCCTCGAAGTTGTAGCCGTCCCAGGCCATGAACCCGACCAGGACGTTTCGGCCCAGCGACAGCTCGCCCTTGTAGGTCGCGGCGCCGTCGGCCAGGATTTCGCCCTTCTTGATCGTGCTGGCCGACCTGGACGATCGGCTTCTGGTTCAAGCAGGTCCGCTCGTTGAGGCCGACGTACTTGCGCATCTTGTAGATCTGGTTGTGGTCGAGGATCATCCGGGTCGAGTCGACGTAGGTGACGGTCCCGTCCCTGGCCGCCTTGACGACCATGCCCGAATTGATGGCCACCGCCCGCTCCAGCCCGGTGGCGACGATCGGCGGCTCGGCCACCAGGAGCGGCACGGCCTGGCGCTGCATGTTCGAGCCCATCAGTGCGGTTGGCGTCGTCGTGCTCCAGGAACGGGATCAGGCCCGCCGAAACGCCGACCATCTGCTTGGGCGAGATGTCCATGAACTGAATCTGATCGACGGCGACGGTGACGAAGTCGGTCTGGTACCGCGCGGTGAGGATCGAGCCCTTGAGCTTGCCGTGCTCGTCGACCGGCGTGTCGGCCGGCGCCAGGTAGGCTTCGCTCTCCTCGTCGGCCCGCATCCAGAAGACGGTGTCGGTCGGCTTGCCGCTCTTGATCTTGCGGTAGGGGGTGACCAGGAAGCCGTACTCGTCCACGCCGCCGTAGATGCCCAGCGAGCTGATCAGTCCGATGTTGGTCCCTTCCGGAGTTTCGATCGGACAGATCCGGCCGTAGTGCGAGATGTGGACGTCGCGGACTTCGAAGCCGGCTCGTTTGCGGTTGAGCCCGCCCGGGCCCAGAGCCGAGAGCCGCCGCTCGTGAGTCAACTGGGCCAGCGGGTTGGTCTGGTCGACGACCTGAGACAGCTCGCCGCGGCCGAAGAAGTACTCGATGGCCGCGCTGATGCTCTTGGGGTTGATCAGCGACCGCGGGGTCATGTCCTCGGCGTCCTTCAGGCTCATCCGCTCCTGGACGGTGCGGCGGAGCTTGAGGAAACCCTTGCGCAGCTCGTCGGAGGCCAGCTCGTCGATGGTGCGCAGCCGGCGGTTGCCCAGGTGGTCGATGTCATCGACGTGCCCCTTGCCGCGCCTCAGGTTGAGGATGTACCGGATGGCGTTGACGTAGTCTTCGGGCGCGAGCGTCATCCGGTCTTCGGGAATATCCTGGTTGAACTTGCGGTTGATCCGGAACCGGCCGACCTTGCCCAGGCGGTAACGGTTGGTATCGAAGAACTTCTCATGGAACAGCTCGCGGGCCTTCTCCAGTTGAGGGGGGTTGCCCGGCCGCAGCCGCTGGTAGATCCGCAACAGCGCGCTTTCGTGGTCGGTGGTCGGGTCTTCCTGGAGCGACTGCAAGATCAGCGGGTCGCGGGCATCCTTCAGGACCTGGATCACGCCCAGGTTGCCGGCGTCGGCCAGCACCTGCGCCGAGGTCTTGGAAATCGTCGTGCCGCTGTCGATCAAGACCTCGCCGGTATTGGGATCGACGACGTCGCCGCAGGCGATCCGGCCCTCGAGCTTGGCGGCCGCCTTGGCAGTCGGCCGAGTCGACCTCCTCGACCTCGTAAAAAGCCTGGAGCATGGCCTCGTCGCTCGAATACTGGGGGCTCATCGCTCGCAAGAGCGTCATCGACGAGAACTTGCCCGACTGGTCGATCCGCACCCCGAGCGTATCTTTCTTGGTGACCTGCAGCTCGATCCAGCTACCGCGCTCGGGGATGACGCGGCAGGCGTGCAGCTTCTTGTCGCCCGACTCGATCTCGACGACGAAGTCCACGCCGGGCGAGCGGTGGAGCTGGCTGACGACGACTCGCTCGGCACCGTTGATGATGAACTCGCCGCCGCCGATCATGATCGGCATGTCGCCCAGGTAGACCGACTCCTCGAGGGTGGTCTCGCCCTTGTTGAGCCGGAGCCAGACGTGGAGCGGACGGCCGTAGGTCAAGCGCAACTGGCGGCACTCGTCCGGGTCGTAGCGCGGCTTGCCCGAGGTCGTAGTGAAGGTATTCGAGCTTGAGCGTCTTGTCGTAGCTTTCGATCGGGAAGATCTCGCGGAAGACACCTTCGAGCCCCGCTTCGACCCTGCTCGGTCACCGGCAAGTCGGCCTGGAGGAATCGCTCGTAGCTGCGGGTCTGGATTTGCGTCAAATCCGGAACAGGAAACTCATCGAAGATCTGGCCGAAATTTCGTTTCTTGGCCGGTACAATTCGCCGCACGGTGGTCGGGGTGGGCATCGAGTCGCGCTCCTCAAAGTGAGAAGAGAATTCGGGCCGGCGTGGCGGTCGACCTCTGTCAGTCACGGCGGTGACTGACCGCTGTCAGTCACGGCGGTGACCGTCCCGAGACCGCCCCTGCGCCAGAGACTCGTTGCCGACAATGACAATCGTCGGCCTCGGTCCGGCGGGCGAGGGGAGGCGAGATCAGCATGAGGTTGGTCGAAAGCGGCCTGTCTCGCGACGACGGCCGGTGGATCGCTCGTCGAGGCGTTTAACCGCCGCGTCCGCGCCCTGCGGCGCGGACTGCTATTGCTGGACAGGACGAGTACGGACGGGCGGTCGTGGTCGCGTCGCGGCAGAATTCCATCACCGCCACCACGGCCGACCTGCCGGCCGAGCTGGGCGCCGATCGCCGCGATCACTTGATCTTGACGGTCGCGCCGGTGTCCTCGAGTTCTTTCTTGAGCTTCTCGGCGTCTTCCTTGGAGATGCCGGTCTTGACCTCCTTGGGGGCCGCTTCGACCAGATCCTTGGCCTCCTTGAGGCCCAGAGTCGTGGCCGCTCGGACGACCTTGATGACCTGGATCTTGTTGGGGCCGACGGCCTCGAGAACGACGTCGAACTCGGTCTTGGGCGGAGGAGGGGGCTCGGCGCCGCCGCCGGCCGCCGCCGACCGCCGGGCCAGCCACGGCGACCGCCGCGGCCTCCAGGCCATGGGCTTCCTTCAGGTACTTGGTCAGTTGAAGCACCTCGAGGACCTTCAAGTTGACCAGCGAGTCGCCCAGAGTTTTGATGCTGTCGGCAAACGCCGTGGCTTCCGCAGTGGACATTGGATTTCAATCCTTTCTGGATCAATAGAAACGGGAGGGTTGGAGTCATCGCGGTGAATCGATGCCCGATCGATCGTCTCTGATTCAGTCGGTTCGGCCCGATCAGGCGGGTTGTACGTTGGTTCGCTGGAAGTCGCGTCTGGTCACGGAGGCAATCGGGTTCGAGCGGGTCGGTCAGCCGAGGTCCGATCAGGTCGACTCGCCGGCCGGCGGCGGGTGCGGCCGCCTCACCACCAGCTCCGGCCTCGCCTTGCTGCCGCTCGACCAAGGCTTCGAGTTGACCGACCAGGTGCTCGCCGGCGACGACAGCAGCGAGAGCGCCATGCGCGCCGGACCGAGCAAGAGACCGATCACCTGCCCGATCAAGACCTCCCGGCTGGGCAGCTTGGTGATGTCCTCGACCTGATCCGGGCCGACGACCACCCCGTCGACGGCCCCGCCCTTGATCTCGGGTTTCTTGAGCTTCTTGACCTGGCTCGAGATCTCCTTGGCCAGCTCGGCGATCCCCGTCGCCCCCCCAGGCGACCGCCGAGGGCCCCTCGAGATACGGCGACAGACCCGTCCATCCCCATCTCGGAGAAGACGCGGCGGGCCAGCGAGTTCTTCAGGACCCGCAGCCGGATCGACTTCTTGCGCAAGTCGCGGCGAAGATCGTGCTCGGCGTTGGCGTCCAGACCCTTCAGGTCCAGGATCAAGAGCGACCGGCTTCCGTCGAGGTCCGACCGAAGCTGATCCATCATCATTTCTTTTACATATTTACTCATGGCTTCGGTTTTGTTCCCTGCATGTTCGTTTGGTTCGGCGTCCGATCGAGTCCGCTGATCGTCGGCGCGCCGATCGCCTGGCCGTGGCCGGTCGAGTCGAGGCCGGCTCAGGCCGAGACCCGGACGCCCGGGCTCATGGTGGCCGACACGGTGATCGAGCGGATGTAGGTTCCCTTGGCGGTCGCCGGCTTGAGCGACCGCAGATAGTTCAAGAAGGCGTTGATGTTCTCGGTCAGTTGCTCCTCCGTGAAGCCAAGCTTGCCCACGGCCACCGCCACGTTGCCCCCCTTGTCGTTGCGGAACTCGATCTTGCCCGCCTTGAACTCGCGGACCGCGGACGGTGATGTCGGTCGTGACGGTACCCGAGCGGGGCGACGGCATCAGGCCGCGGGGGCCGAGCACGCGGCCCAGGGGGCCGACGACACCCATCATATCGGGTGTGGCCAGGGCGACGTCGAAATCCATCGTTCCCCCCTTGATCTGCTGGGCCAGGTCGTCGGCCCCGACGATGTCGGCGCCGGCGGCCCTGGCCTTCTCGGCATTCTCGCCCTGGGCGAATACGGCCACCCGAACCGATTTGCCGATCCCGTGCGGCAGTGCCACCGACCCGCGCACGTTCTGATCGGTCTGCTTCGGGTCGATCCCCAGGTGGGTGGACACCTCGACCGTCTGGTTGAATTTCGTCGTGCTGAAAGTCTTCAAGAGCCGGACCGCCTCGGCAAGCGGAACCGGACCGTCGGATTTGACCTTTTCGCGCAACGCGCGATACCGCTTGGAATGCTGCGCCAAAACTTGCGCTCCTTTCGATCAAAGGGAGCTGCCGCCTGTTGTCTCATGTTCGCCCCCCGGCGGGCGGTCGCACCGGCGAGTGCCACAGTCAGTTCGGTCGGTCAGTTTGCATCGGGATTCGGTACCGGTCCGCGCGTGCACCCACGGCCTGTCCACGCGATCCGTCATCCTTTGATCTCGACTCCCATGCTCCGGGCCGTGCCGGCGATGATCCGGCAGGCGTGCTCCAGGTCGCGGGCGTTCAGGTCGGCGAGTTTGGTTTCGGCGATCTTCTTGACCTGATCGGCGGTCACGGTCGCGACCTTGATCTTGTGGGGCTCGGCCGAGCCGCTGGCGATGCCGGCGGCCTGCTTCAAGAGGACGGCGGCGGGAGGACTCTTGGTGATGAACTCGAAGGTCCGGTCCGAATAGATGGTGATCTCGACCGGGATCGTCGTCCCCTTCATCTCCTTGGTCCGTTCGTTGAATTGCATCACGAACTGACCGATGTTGACTCCATGCTGGCCCAGTGCCGGGCCGACCGGCGGAGCCGGGGTCGCCTGACCGCCGGGGCACTGGAGCTTCACCTTCGCCGTCATCACCTTGGCCATCGCTTGGTTCTCGCTATCTTGCTTGGGTAACCGGATCAAATGGGGGGATCGATCAGTCGTTCAAATTCGTTCCACTTGCCAGTATTCGAGATCGACCGGGGTGGGCCGGTTGAAGATGATCAGCATCACCTTGACCAGACCGCGGCCCTCGATGACCTCCTCGACGGTGCCCTCGAAGTTCTCGAATGGTCCGTCCTTGATCTTGACGCGATCGCCGCGCTCGACGTCGATGCGAACCTTGGGTGCTTCGGCGGTGGTCTTTTCCTCCTCCTGATGGAGCATCTGGTTGACCTCGGTCTCGGTCATCTTGGTCGGGGTTCCGTGGGCCCCGACGAAGTCCCCGACGCCGGGCGTCTCGCGCACCACGAACCAGGTCTTCTCGTTGAGTTCCATCTGGACCATGATGTAGCCGGGGTAGGTCTTGCGCTCCACGACTCGTTTCTTGTTGTTGCGAATCTCGGTGATCTTCTCGGTGGGAACGACGATCTGGCCGAAAAAGCGCTGGAGCCCCTGGATCTTGACCCGGCGCTGGAGGGCGTCGCGGATGGTGTCTTCGCGGGAGCTTTGCACCTTCAGCACGTACCAGACCAGTTCGGGCGGCGGGCTCGTCGTCATCGACTTGCGGGCCGGCCGCGAGCCGGTGCTGGCGGCGGCGGGGCGATCTCCGGTGCCGGTCGCGGCGGCAGCGGCCGGAGGCTCCGCGGCCACCGCTTTCGTCTTGGTGCGCGGCCGCCCGCCGTCCGGGGCCTGCTCGTGCACCTCGATCGCAGCGTCGAGGGGTATGGTCTCCGTCGAGGGCGTCGGTTCGGTCGCCCTCGGGGAGAGCGGGTTCGGGAGGCTCGTGGGTCGAATGACTCATAATGAAACCACAACGTCACGCGCGAAGGAAATTCCGACGAAGTTCGATGCGATCCGATCGGAGGCCAGGATACAGCGAAGCAGTCGATCGCCCGGCTCAGGCTGTCGACCCGAATCCACCGCTCGCCGCTGAACTGGAGCACGTGGATGAGCCGCAGAATGAAGGTCCAGAGCGTGTCGACCAGGAACAGAAAGACCGCCATCAGCACCACCGTCGCCAGCACAACCGTGGTCGCGCGGATCAGGTCATCCTTGCTCGTCCAGGAGACCTTGTTCATCTCGGCCTCGGTGGCGATCAAGAACTCGGCAAACGGGGGGAAATGGATGATCCGAAAGACCACCCAGCCCAGGACGACGGCGAAGACAGCGGGCGAGCCAAATCTCCAGATACGGGGAATAATCGTGCGATCGCCTCCTCGACTCTCCAAGCACCCGCGGCCACGATCAATCCCAACCCGAGCGCGGTGTAGATCCGGGCGTACCACCCCTGCATCGGTTTGAACAGATCGGCCCGGGTCAAGTTGACAAGGAACTGGACGAACAGACCTCTGGGAGTGCCGCCGGATTTCCCCTTGCCGGGCTTCAGCGGTTTTGACGCCGACACTTCGTCTTTAACTTTGCCCATGGCACCTGTCTCGCTCTTGCTTGAACGGGGACGAACTCGGACGTCTCGGTCGATCTTTCCAACGGCGGCGACTGGCTCGGGTTCGGATCGGTCGGTTGCTCGGATCGAGGTTCGGTTCGGCCTTCGCCGCGCTGGCCGGGGAGATCAGGGCTCGCATTTGCGGACACGAAACAGAAAACCGCGCGGGATCCGAGGCGCTCATGTGCTCTGCGGCGACGACTTCCGTCGGGCCGCCTGGCGACAGCACGAGCGGAGGGAATCGAACCCCCAACCGCCGGTTTTGGAGACCGGTGCTCTACCAGTTGAGCTACGCTCGTATTTCCGGAGCCACGATTCGCGTCTCATTCGCTTGAACTCTCGATTGAAACGGACAGCCCAGACGACCGAACTCGCGGCATGGCCGATTCCGGCGGTCGGACGGTATCGCGCCGCGGCAGACGGTCTGATCCATGCAACGCGGTGCCGACGCGGCATCGTCTTACTTCTTGCGCGACTCTTTGTGCGGTACATGTTTCCGCTCGCGCCGACAGTATTTCTTGAGCTCGAGACGGTCGGCGCCTCGGGTTTCTTTCTGAACGCGATAGTTTCGTTCCCCGCACGAAGTACATTCGAGCCAGACATATTCCCGCATGAGCTTGCTCCTGGCACTCGCCGGAGGACGTTAGTTAATGATGACAGCGGAGTGAGATCAGGTCGATTCACTCCGCCCTGTTCGAGCAAGCGCCGACCCGCCACAAACCGATGCGAGTGCGGCCTCTCGGCCCCGGCCCGGCCGAGCGACCGCACTCGTCGCCATCGTGAATGTCAGATGATTGCGATTTCGATTCGGACCAGTCGAACAGACCCTTGGCGACAGGACGGCCGTTCTCCGGCCGAGTTCGTCTGAGGGTCCGAGCGACGGCTCAGCTCACTCCAAGATCTTGGTCACGACGCCGGCACCGACGGTCTTGCCCCCTTCGCGGATGGCGAACCGCAGGCTTTCTTCCATGGCGATCGGCGTTTGCAGCTCGACGGTCATCTTGATGTTGTCGCCCGGCATGCACATCTCGGCCTCGCTGTTGTCTTCCGACAACAGGTTGAGCACCGAGCCGGTCACGTCGGTGGTGCGGAAGTAGAACTGGGGGCGATAGCCCTTGAAGAACGGGGTGTGCCGTCCTCCTTCTTCCTTGCTCAGCACGTAGACCTCGGCCTCGAACTTGGTGTGCGGCGTGATCGAGCCGGGCTTGCAGATGACCTGACCGCGCTCCAGGTCGTTTTTCTCAATGCCGCGGAGGAGAACGCCGACGTTGTCGCCGGCCTGTCCTTCGTCGAGCGTCTTCTGGAACGCCTCGACGCCGGTGATGGTCGAGGCCTTCTTGACGCCGAAGCCGACGATCTCGACCGGCGTCGCCGACCTTGACCCGGCCGCGCTCGATCCGGCCGGTGCCGACCGTGCCTCGTCCCTTGATCGAGAAGACGTCTTCGATCGGCATCAGGAACGGCTTGTCGATCTCCCGGACCGGCTCGGGAATGTAGTCGTCCATCGCCTTGACCAGGTCGAGGATCGGCTTGGCGGCCTTGGGATCCTTGGGATTCTCGAGGGCCGGCCGGCTGCTGCCGCGGATGATCGGGATTTCGTCGCCGGGGAACTTGTAGTGGGTCAAGAGCTCGCGCAGTTCGAGCTCGACCAGCTCGAGCAGCTCCTCGTCGTCGACCAGGTCGATCTTGTTGAGGAAGACGACCAGGGCCGGGACGCCGACCTGGCGGGCCAGCAGGATGTGCTCGCGGGTCTGGGGCATGGGGCCGTCGGCGGCCGACACCACGAGGATGGCGCCGTCCATCTGAGCCGCGCCGGTGATCATGTTCTTGATGTAGTCGGCGTGGCCCGGGCAGTCGATGTGGGCGTAGTGCCGCTTCTCGCTCTCGTACTCGACGTGCGAGACCGCGATCGTCACCGTCTTGGTCGCATCGCGGACGGTGCCCCCCTTGGCGATGTCGGCGTACGACTTGGTCTTGGCCCGGCCGTGCTCGGCCAGGACCGCCAGGATGGCGGCGGTCAGCGTCGTCTTGCCGTGGTCAATGTGCCCGATCGTGCCCACGTTGACGTGTGGCTTGGTTCTGGTGAAAGTTTCCTTGGCCATTGTTACTCCCGTCGTCTCCTATTGAAACCGCGGGCAAGCTGGAGGCTGCCCGGCAAAACCTGGTGCAATGTGACGCGCCGCTCCGGCGAGAGACTGGCCGGTGCGGCAGGTGAAGCCATCGTGGTTCCCAACGACCTACCAGTCCGGGCCACAAACCCCAGAGCTGCCGCTGGGACTTGAACCCAGGACCTCGTCCTTACCAAGGACGCGCTCTACCGACTGAGCCACGGCAGCATCTTGTCGTCATCGTCCCATCTCATCCGACCCGGCCAGTGCCCCTCGCGTTCGCTGCCGATCGAGTCGGAACTCCCCGTCTGCGATTCATCAACGCCGCAACAATAAAAGACTCGTCTCGTTCCATTTCCCATCGGCCCGGCTGTCCACCCCAAGTGAAAGCGGGTGATGGGAATCGAACCCACGTAGCCTGCTTGGAAGGCAGGTACTCTACCATTGAGTTACACCCGCGGTTTCGCCGGCACCCCAGCCAGCGAGCATCGAGATCCATCGCAGGTCGCACGGCCGATCGGAACACTCATCTCGGATTCAAGTCGCCTCGGGGGAAGTCCCGAACGGTCCGCGTCGGTTACCCTCCCTGTTGTCTATCTTGTCTTGGTTCACTGGCAGCTCTCACTGGATTGAAGCAAGATCCGAATCCGATCCATCCCAATCGGGATCGACATGGGTGGAGCAGGATTCGAACCTGCGAAGGCAATGCCACCAGATTTACAGTCTGGCCCCTTTGGCCGCTTGGGTATCCACCCGTTTCCGTTTCAATTTCGCGTTTCGATCCGCTCCAGCTCGCAGGCCAGGAGAAGCCCAGATGAGAACACCTGCCGGACTCTCTATCCAGCAGAGCTGGCGGTGAGACTCGAACTCACAACCCTCGGTTTACAAAACCGAAGCTCTGCCAATTGAGCTACACCAGCAACCTGAACCGTGAAATTGTCTAGTATATCCGCACCGCGCCACGTTGCAAGGCTTTTTCACCCCAATGGTGAAAAAACGACCCCCCTCGCCTGGTCGCGAGCGCAATGACAGCGCGGCAATATCGTTGAATTCCAATCATACCGCCGACACCCGGCGTCCGGCAAGAGGTAGTGGTTCGAACTCGGGTACTTGGTTCACGCGGAGACCCGAAACGATGGGAAGCGGCCTGTCAGCCTCGGTCCGCGCGGCCGCTCGATTCAAGCGACGAGGGTCGAAGCCACGGCCTCGATGGTCGACGGTGCGTTGCCTTCGAGCCGGTTGTTCACGAACAGGAACGCGGATTGCCCGAGACGTCGCGAGCGCTCGGCGATTTGCCGGAGCGCATCCCGCGTGGTGGGATCGGGCTCCTGGGTGGCTCGATAGGGCTCGAACGACTTCACCGCCTGCTTCATAGGTACGACCGTGGCGCAAGAGCGCGCGGACCACGGTGAAATCCGCGGTGAATGCGCCGGGGAGCTGGGCTTGCGTCGCCGAGATCCGGCATGCGCGTCCAGGCGTTGAAGACGTGAGCCACGTTATGGTCGGCCAGCGTCGCGAAATAGTCGGGCTTGAGGTATTCCGAATTGCGGATCTCGACCGCGTAGCGAAACCCGCCGGCAGAGCCCCGAGAAACGCGTCCAGCCGCCTGCGTGAACTCGGCGGCGGTGAAGGTCGTCTTGGAGAACGTCCCGAACTCGAACATCAGTGTGGCGACGCGGTCGCGATACGGTTCCAGCGCCCGGACGAAGCCGCGATCGAAGTGGTGAGCATCGAGGAACGACGCGTTGACTTGTCCGGCCCGCGAACCATAGCGGGCGTGGCCCGGCCAGGTCCTGACGGTGATCTCTTCCGGGACCTTGAAACCGAACCGCAACGATCCGGGCGACTCGTCGAACAGTCGTCGCCAGTAATCCGGCGTGGGGAACTGGTAGAAGCTGAAGTCGCCACCGACCACGGGAAATGTCTCGGCGTACTCGGCCAGGCACTCGGTCTCGAATTTCTTGCGCGAAAACTTACCGCGCGTGGTGTATCGCTCCGGCGTGTAGATCGAGCCGAGCCAGCCCTCGTACTTCCACGAGCTCGTACCGAAATAGATGCCCTGTTCCGGCTAACTCACGCAGCTTGGGCGCCAGCCGTGCTGCCTGCGGAGGCGGGTCGTTTTCGTCAAAGAGTGGCAACAGCGACATGGGATGAGCCACGATAAGTCGGCCGTACAAAGCACCGGTCTTTCGGTGGAGATACGGGCATGATTCAGATTGTGAGTCTTTCAGATTTCCGGTCCATCCGGCAGCCCGATAATGGGCGGACCGTTGTCCATCGCGGAAGAAAGCTGGCCGCAACCGGTTTCAACGCCCCGCCAATTGTCAGGCCATTGACAAGCGCATGGCGACCGACAGCAAGGTGCTCTAACCCGATTGTCCTGCTGCTCATTCGTCTGGCCGCTTGCGACTGCTTACCACGGCACGTCCTCCGTCCTCAAAGCATCGGCAGGTCGAGCTTCTCCTCGTTGGCGATCTTGCGGAGCTTCTCCTGAGCGCGGGACTCGATCTGGCGGACGCGCTCCTTGGTGATGCCCAGCTCGCGGCCGAGTTGTTCCAGGGTCTGTTCGCTGGCACCGCCCAGTCCGAAGCGGCTGATGATGATCTTGCGCTCGCGTTCGTCGAGCCGGCCGAGCATCCCCTTGACGGCCTCCTGCATCCGCTTGAGCGCACTTTCATATTCGTGCTCGTCGGTGCGATTGTCGGCGGCGGCCTCGAACATCTCTTCGTGGCCGGTGACGAACCGGTCGCGGCGATAGTTCTCCTCGGGGATCGTCCGCGCGAAATTCTTCATGATCGCCCAGGAGGCGTAGGTGCTGAACTTGTTGCCCCGCGAGAAGTCGAACTTCTCCACGGCTCGGATCAACGACATATTGCCGTCGGAAACCAGCTCGAAGAAGTTATTGGACGGACCGACGTGTCGCTTGGCGATCGAGACGACCAGCCGGAGATTGGCCCGGATGATCTGGTTCTTGACGGCCAGCGCCTCTTCCTGAAGCCGCTCGATCTCATCGAGGTCGGTGGTCTTGGCTCGGGCTGGGGTCGACCTTCGACCGGAGTTGTTGCGCCCGGTACTTGAGGTAATTCATCTGGCGGAACAGGTGCATTTCCTGCTCGCGGTCCAGGAGCGGAACCTCGTAGAGGCTGGCCAGATAAGGGGGAAGTCCCTTGGGCGCCTTGGGCCGTCGCGGACCTTTCCCATCGGCCGGATCGGGCATCGGGCCCGAGGATCTCCGCGCTCGCGGCGGGATCGGCGAAGGTCGGGTTGTCGATGAATTCGAGCTTGGTGCTCAGGATGCGCCCGGCTCGCACCTCGTTGATGACACGGTAGATGCTCGATCGGGTCCGGCCGTACTGCCGGGCCAGGATCTCGACCGAGACCCCCATGCGAAAGCGCCGGTAGATCTGGGCCTTGGCATCGTCGTCCAGCGGCGGCGGCGCGTTGGGGAAGATCGCCCGATCGGGGTGATCGCGGTCATAGGCTTTCAAGGTCAGTCGGATGGTTTCTGTGGAGCGTGCCATTTTACGTGCGATCCTCCGCGCGATCTCGACCAGGCCGGCCTGCCCTGGGCGGACGAGCGCCATGCGGCGGGCGCGACGAATGATCTCGTCCCGCTCCGCCTCAGTCAATTGCCGAAACCGTGAGCCTCGTTCGACCTGCGCACGATGGGCCGTGACAAACCGTTGCAGGCTCGACTCGAGGAAACCAACCTTGCTGCGCCCGCCGATCACGAACCGACGCGCCACCAACCCCTGTCGGCGCCAGCGTGTCACCGTTCGGGACGACACGTTGTACCGCCGACTCACTTCATCCACCGTCAAGACCGGCTCGGGAACTTGCTCGACGGCCTGCCGCGCCGTCGCCGAAAGGTCTTCGACGAAAAGCCGCAGGTCATGCTGAACATCGCCCCCATCAAGGACAAGGGCCGGCCAACCTTCAGGGCGATACCCCGTGATTCGGAAACACAAATACTCATAAGGGTAACGCTTCGCTTCCTCGATTTCACCCAAGAGTTGCTCGGCTCGCTCGACCTGCTCGAGCCGCCGTTCCCTCGGGGCGTACCGCGTCTGCTGATCTTTCAGTTGCTTCATCGCGGGATGGCGATACGTCTTGCCCATCCTGGATCTTCCCCCAGCACCGTCTGGTTCGTCAGCCTGCCGGCCAACCCTCAAACCCCGGTGCTCCTCCGAATCGATGCCACTCGATTGAACGATCGAACTTTGCGGCGTTCCTGACGACTAAAAATATCGGACTCGATGCCTCGTTCTCCGCCGTCCTACTCACCCTCTTCAAGCCTTTCGTTCACTCAAGTCATTTTCTTGTCAACTTTTCTATCAATCGATCTTCTTCGCTCGTCCATCGTCCCAACCGCTGCAACCCACTCTCCCTTTTTCCAATTCTCACCGCAGCGGTGCTCATACTACGTAATATCTACAACGTTGGCTCGACTCCGTTCCGTGACCGAAGGGCGTCTCCTATCCTGACTTACTCTCAATGAGGCCGCTTCAGGCCCTCCAGGTTCTCGAAAAACCTCACAACCACCTCAAGGCCGAACGACCATCCTCTAAACATTGGCCCTGGTGAATGCATCCGTTGCAAGCTGAGGCAACTTCTGTACCAATCCATCCGATTCTCCGACGCCAAGTCACCCGGCCCTTCAAACAATCGAACACCACAAAGCGATGCCCGACGCCGACCGTTTTGAAGAAATCGTCTTAAACACCTGTTTTAAACAGACGTTTTATTCGACCGTTTTGTTCGCACTTTTTTTGGAGAACCGTGTCGCATCCTTATCCAGGTCAGGATCATCGCGTCATTCGGATGCAACGGGATCAAGGCTGTGGCTCCATCTCATCCAACGCACGAGCGAGGCGGCCGGTCATTTTCCCGAACCCTTGATCTGCAATTAGCTTGCGGTGTGGATGAGTCGGGATGCACCAGGATCGCCCACTTCCGAACGAGATTACAAACCGAGTTGTAACGGAGAACCGAGAAATCTTTCTATAGCGTTTTTAGGTTACAATTGGCAAGAACGCTCGGGTTTTGTGGGCTGATGAGAGTGCATGACGAGGTGCGAGCAGCGTGGTGGGATGCCAAATTGACAGGGACGGCCGAGTTTCCATAATGGCTGGCCGAGATGGGTCCGCAGCGGATCGGAACGAGTCGCGAGTGCAAGGAGCAAGGGATGACCGAAGCAAGAAGCTGGGGTTGGCGGCTCGCGAAGAGGCCGGTTCTGGCACTGGTGCTGGTGGCAGCGATCTCGGGATCCGTCCGGTTCGGCGACCGGTCGATGCGGAGGCGCCCATCGTCCTGCGCGAGGCGGTGCGCCGGGGGAGCTCGACACGGGTGGGGATCGAGTTGAAGGCCCAGGGTCTATTCCGGCCCGGTTTACCTCCGGGGGGGACGTCGACCGAAACGCGGATGCCCAAGCCCCTTGCGCTGGAGATCCAGACGCGGTTGATCTTCATCGAGCGGGTCGTCCAGGTCGGCGGAATGAACGGTGCACGCGGCTCGTAATGACCAGGAAGGTCAGGCTGAGCCCGGCGCGGTCGGGCGGCCGTTGAAGGTGGTCAGGCACGTCATCCAGGCCGCCTCGGCGATCAACGGCGAGGTGCGGCCGACGGCCGCGTCGATTCGGCCGGAGGTCGCTCTCTTGGTGGCCGAACGGCGGGATCACCAAGGGCCCGTCGCCGTGGTCAGCGCGGCCGGCCCCTTGACCCGATCCGAGCTCGAGCTCGTGCAAGGCGTGGGGGACCCACTCACTCTCGCCGATCTGCTCCCGGCGCAGCCCGTGGTCGTGGGCGAGCACTGGCGGGTTGGCGACGCCGCCGCCTCAGGCGGTCAGCGGCTACGACGTCCTCACGTCCAACACCCTGGATGCCGTGCTGGAATCATCGGACCGCGATCGGGCGCGGATCCGGCTCAAGGGGGAGATCCAAGGTTCGGCGCTCGGTGGGTCTGGGACCATGACGTGCGAGGGGTTTTTGACCTTCGACCGCCAGGCGGGCCGGGTCGACCGGCTCGACCTCAATCGCAACGAAACTCGACGGCCGGGACCGGTCGAGGCCGGGCTCGATGTCAAGAGCACGCTCACCGTGACCCGCAACGCGGCCGAGCCGCCCGCGACGCTCTCCAATGCCGCGCTGGCTGACATTCCCCTGGAGATCACCCCCCAGCGAGAACTGTTGCGGCTGACCGCTCCCGGTGGCAAGTCGATCCTGCTTCACGACCGGCACTGGCACTCCTTCTGGGATGACCCCAAGCTGACCGTTCTGAAACGGCTCGACGGCGGTCAGGTCATCGCCCAGTGCAACCTCGCGGTCGGTCCCCCCGCGGGCAAGGGACGGCACCAAGACCATAACCAGTTCCGGGACGACATCCGCCGCGCCTTGAAAGAACGGTTTGGGCATTTCCTGGGCGCCGGGCTGGTCGACGGCGATCCGGCCGGGGGGTTCCGTTACAAGGTCGGCGTCCAGGGACGCGAAGGGCAGCTCGGCGTCGTCTGGTATTACTACCTGCTCGCCGGCCCCGAGGGCGACCAGCTTCTGGCGACCTTCACCTTGGCCGAGGATCACGTCAAGGCGTTCGGTGACCAGGACCTCGAAATGATCGGCTCGCTCCAGTGGAGCAGACCGTCACAACCCTCGCCGGGCGGTTGAAACGACCGGAAGAGGGCCAGGCGAGCAATCGGAGCCACAGGCTCTGCCGTACCGGCTGTGGATTAGGTTATAGTGAGTAGACGAAAGACGAGCATTGCGTCGGGTCCGGCGCGATCTCGGTCCAGCGATCCGGGCTTTTGGAATGACGGAAAAATCGACATCCGAAGGCGGTAACACCATGGATAAGAGGCATAGCCGTTGTGTCGGTCCGGTGGGTGATGATCAAGTCGGTCAGTATCCCGGCGCTCGGGGCACCGGCCCGTGTAAGACAGACGGAGCGGTTCGCGGCCGGTTCACGATCGACTGTTCCGGATCCTGGCCGTGCTGGGTGCTTAGGGGCTGGTCCCGACCGATCGGGCCTGGGCCCAAGACACCCCGGCCAAGAGCCGAGGTACCGCCGCAGGAACCGGCGCCAGCCGGAGGCGACGAGCGAGGCCCTGAGCGTGCGGTATCGATTCACCGAGAAATACGGCCTTACTGATGATCCCGAGAAGCCCGAGCTGATCAATCAATACCAGGTTGCCATGCGTGGGACTGTACAAGACGGTCACCGACAAGCCGCAAGGGGCACCCGATCGGTCCGAGACATCCTCACAGATTGATCTACACCGAGCGGCCGGCAAAGGTCAGCCAGGATTGGCGAGGTGACCGACGCCGTTCGTCGCTTCGACAATTTCTCGCTTAAAGATGATGGCGCCGACCCCGCCCCCCAAGCCGCCTTTGTTCGAGGGACTGACGATCTGGTATCACCGCCGGCCGGGCCAGGAACCCGAGATCTTAGCCTCACCGAGGTCGCCGGCTCCGTGAGTTGGAATTCGACCAGATCACCAACAGTTGTTCTTGCCTCAACTGACGGCCATTTTTCCGCCGACGCCCCTACGCGTGGGTGACACCTGGCATATTCCCCTCGACGCGGCCCGAAACCTCTTGGGTGAAACGCCCGATCCCAAGGGTTACATGCTCGATGGCACTCTGATCGAGGTGCGCAAAGGCGACCAGGGGACCGCTCTAACCGCTATAATCGGCATCACAGGCCAGTTCAACGTGTCCGACGCAAGCAATGTGCGGTAAATGCCCGGATTCATTTCATTTTTGAGCCTCGGGCGGCCGTCGCCCGCCGTGGAACCGGGACCAGTCCCAAATCGGCCGACGGCCGGGCCAAGCCCGCGGAGAAGATCGTCGATGCGCGAGGCTGGGTCTCCCGAGTGCTGGATGACGCATCAGCACTCTGTACCCATACGCCGGATAATGATGACCGGCTCAAGGAGACGACAACTTTTGAACTCGACCTGGAGCGACGGCGGCAGCCAGCCACACCCAACGTAGCCGGCGACGCCAAGGATGTCGGCCTTGTCCGTTCCCGACCTCGCCCCAACTGCCAACGAGGACAATAGTTGGCTTGTCTACGACGATCCTCAGAGGCGGTTCCATTTTCGCCACCCTCAAGAGCTGCGGCTCGAACCCCGAGAACGGCGATCCCAACATCGTGGGTCTGGTCGACCGGCAGTTCCGTGGATCCTACTCCCTGGTCTTTCATCTCCTGCCGAAAGAGGCAAACCCGGAGCGCGAACGCCAGATCCGCGACCCGGATTTCCATCGCCGCACCCTGTTCGCGAGCTGGGAGAAGCGATCACCGGGAGGTCGTAGCCGGTCCCGCCGGCTGGCTACCGGAAGCGGACTGGCTCCCGCTAAGCGAAAAGTCTATCGCATCGAGGCCGCCACCAAGCAGCCCGGGGCGGACGCCAACGGCCAGCGCCTCTATTGCGACTACTATCTCGTCCTCTTCACCACCAACCAGACCGTCGTCGTGAGGCCATGACCGACGAGGACCATCTCAAGTTCCGCGACCAGGCCGAGGCGGTGATCAAGAGCTTCCAGTTCGGTCCGTCGGCGGGGCAGCCAAAGAGCCCTGCGGCCACTCCGCCGCCCGCTCCAGACCTCGCCCTTAATCCATGCTCGCCGCGCCAACCGACAGGGCCGCGGCGACCCTGCGTTCCGCGGGTGCCCCCCAGCCCAGCGTGCGTTGGCGATCAAGAGAGCCCAGTTAGCGCGGAGGCCGCGGCCCAGAGTGGCCTGGCGGATCGAGTCGAGCAGCAACGGCGGGAGCGGCTTGCCGCGGGTGCGCAGGATCGTGGCTTGATCCAAGGCTGCCTACAGGGCTGTCCGCATGAACTCAGGGTCCAAGGCTCGGGCCTTCGATCCGAGTCGAACACGGTTCGCCCGGTGCAACAAATATTGAACCCGACCTTTTCTCCTTGACCGCGACACACTTTAGGAGCTTTTTTCGAACCTATTTACAGGGGCGCCATTCTTTTGCGCTGGCGTTCCATAAAGCCCACATAGGCTGCTTGGATGGAGGAGCCGACTCTGGCGTGGAATTTCGTCGATTTTTCGATATCTGAGCGACAATCGACGTACACTAATCGTACAACTTAAAGAATCGGTTGTGCTCGAGAACGAGAGCTGGGGCCAGAGGAGGACCAGGGAAGTCAGGCAAGACTGACGGAACGAAACGATGCGTGTCATTCTGGATGTACTGGAAGGCCCGCGTAAAGGCCGCTCTTTTGTTTTCGAGCGCCACGACACATTCATCGTGGGACGGTCGCGGTTCGTCCATTGCCCGATGCCTGACGACGTGGCACTGTCACGCGATCACTTCATGATTGAGATCAATCCGCCGCAGTGTGAGTTGCGTGATCTGGGGAGCACGAATGGTACGTTTGTCAATAACCAGAAAGTCGATCGGGTCCGGCTCGTTTCGGGTGATCTGATTGCGGCGGGGCATAGCGTGTTTCGAGTCAAGGTTGAATCGGCCCAGGTGTTGTCCTCCGGCGGATGAGATCGCATGGGGGAGAGCACGGCGCGGACCGATACGATCTCGCTCGGTCCAATCCGGTGCGTGGGCTGTGGGGCGACTGCGCCTCAGAATGTGAACGTGGCCGGGCCGGTCGCCAGAGCGGGCGATGAAGCGGTCGAGTGGTGGTGCGCGCTGTGCCGTTCCGACGCCGCGACACTCCCCCAGCCCGTTCCGTATTACACCACTTTGCGCGAGCTGGGCCGGGGTGCGATGGGCGTCGTTTACCTGGCGCGGCACAACCTGAACTCACAAAGGGTCGCTCTCAAGCTGATCATGCCCGAGACGGCCACCACCCGCGCGGCGATCGATCGCTTCCAGCGCGAGATCTCGGTGATCAGCCAACTGCGGCACCCCAACATCGTCGAGTTGTATGAGCATGGCATGACCCGCGGTCAGTTCTGGTTCGCCATGGAGTATGTCGCGGGCACGAACCTGGAGACTCTGGCCAAGGCGGATCCCGGCCGTTTTCCGATCAACCAGGCATGCCGCCTGACCTGCCAGATCCTCAAAGGGCTGGAACAAGCCCACCAACTGGGCTTCGTCCACCGCGACATCAAGCCCGAGAACATCCTGATCGCCCAGACAGCCGACGAGACCTCACGGTCAAGATCTCCGACTTCGGCCTGGCCAAGAGCTTCCGCGGTGTGGGGCTCTCGGGACTGACCTTCTCGGGCGAGATGCGGGGAACCGTCCCGTTCATGCCCCCCGAGCAGATGCTCGATTTCAAGACGGTCACTCCCCTCGCCGACCTCTATGCCACGGCCGCCACCCTCTATTACCTCTTGACTTGCGCAGTATATCTACGACGAGGCCGCCGCGGGCGGAGACCCGATCCGCATGCTCCTGGAAGAGCCGTCGATCCCGATCCGCGACCGTCGCCCTGATGTCTCCGCGGCCCTCGCCGAAGTGATCGGAAAATGCCTGGCCCGCGATCCCAAAGCCCGCTACCCCGACGCCACCTCGATGCGCACCGCACTCAAGCCTTTCTGTTGATTAGTCAGTTGTCAGTTGTCAGTTGTCAGTGTCAGTGAGTTGTCAGTGGCAAAGAGTTAGGATGCGTCGTACTAACAACGGACCACTGACTAATCGACTAAGCAAGCCTCTCACGTCCTGAAGCACGATCTCAGGTTTGAGGAACTCGAGGTTGTAGATTTCGCGCTGGCGGCCCTGAGGATCGAGCAGGAAGATCCGTGAGGGGTGGTCGATGGCGCCGGTCGGATCGCTCTTGGCCCACATCCCCCAGGCGGCGATGACCGATTCAACCTGCGCGGGCGGACCGGTCAGGAAATGCCAGGCGCTCAAGTCGGCGCCGAAGAGCCGGGCATATCGGCTGAGAGCCTCGGGCGTGTCGCGCTTGGGATCGAGCGTGATCGAGACGAACGCCACCGAAGTTCCCCAGAGCTTGGCGTCCTTGAGCGCTTGCTCGACACGGTGGAGGGTCTGCGTCGTCAACGGGCAGACGCCGTTGCATGTCGTGTAGACAAACGACACGAGCACGACCTTGCCCCGTAGCGTTGCCAGATCGAAGGGCTTGCCGCCCGAGTCGACCAGGACCGTCGGCGGTGCCTGGCCGATATCAGCCAGTGGGCTGGTGGATGCGGATCCCCGGTCGCGAGCACAAGTGCCAAGAGCCAAAAGCTGAGCACGGTAACTCCTTGGTCGATGCCCCTACCGAGACGGTTGGATCATCGCGACCCAGGTTGGGGTACGGCTGACGCCTCGTGTGAGGTTGGCTCGATGGTCATCAAGCTATCCTTCGTATCATAAAGATTGCCCGGCTCGGCGCCGACCTCGATGACGGTCCCGCCAATGGGTGCGCGGAGAATCAGTCGAGCCTTCTGCTCTCCTTCCTCCTTTTCGACTCGTCCGATCGCCTCATCATCGAGGCCCAAGATCTTTAACTTCTCTCGGGCGGTCTGGAATTCAAGCCGGCTGCGACTTTCGTCGTTCTCAGTATCGACCAGCACTTGTTGGGAGATGGCGTTCGACTCCGCGAGTTTCTGTCTCATCAGAAGGAGTTTTCGCTCGTTCTGCGACCGGACCTGCTTGGATTGGTAGTCATTCTTGGCCGCGGCCAGATCGGCGCTGAACAGGTCGACCAGAGGGTCGCCTTTCTTGACGGTCTGGCCGGCCTTCACATAGATCTTTTCCACGAGACAATCGAATCGCGGTCGAATCTTGGTAATTTGATCGGCCCGCGATGAACGCCTCCCCGCGTGCGCCGCGACCGGTTCTCCGGCAGTTCTGGGACGAACAATTGAATCGTTCCACGACAAAGAGGGAGTCTCGGCCCAGGTGGGAAAGCCCCACCACGTCTGCTCGTGTCCCGGTGCGGTATGCCACCAACCGTGCGAGGCCACGCATTGCCAGCGGCCTTGTTGCTTGACGTAAACTTTCGTCATCGGGCTCGCGAGCGCGCCGTTTTTGATTTTAATGCGGCTGGTGACCACGCCTGTTTCGCCGAAGATGCGCGGCTTGACTTCGTCGAGCTCGATGGGTTCGGCGGTAAAAACTCCGTTCTGGAGGTCGTGCAGGTACGCTGCCTTGGTGTATGAACTACGGATCGGATCGATGCCGGCGAAATCTTCGGACAGGATCCGCTTGATGATCGCAGCGTCGCGGCGGGGAATGGCGTCGGCCCACGCGCGCTCGAGCATGATAAGGTCGGTCTCGGCGTCGCGCGTCGCGGCGTCGTTGGCCGTCTTGGCGGGAGTTGCGCGGTTGTCGCGGATCTCCGTGGTCGCGACCGGCTTCTGGGCCGTCGCCTGGCTCACTAAAACGGCCGAGCCGGAGATGATCGCGAGCAACCCGAGAGCGACGAGTTTGAGCTTGGTCAAGAACATGGTCCGGAGCACTCCTTCCGTCAGTTTGGTCACCGAGGCTGAGACAACCCCTGTGGTTATCAGCCGGCCCGCGATCAGGGATTGAGCGGCCCGGGCCGTGGCTTCGACCAGGCTTTGAGGCAAGGCAACCGCGAGGAGCGGAACGCGGATCGGAAGATCCGTCGGTGCCAGGCCGCGTCGAGTCAGACGCACGTGCGCAGTCGAGCTCTGGCTCGTGACAGCCGGCTCTTGACCGTGCCGACCGGCCACCCCAGCCGTCGTGCCGCCTCTTCGTGACTTGAGCCTTCGAGGTCACAGAGCATCACCGCGGCCTGGAGCCGCGCGGGTAGCTTGCCCAGCTCTTCAGCCAAGATGGATTGGAGGTCGATCCGATCGTCGGTGATCGCCGTTGGGTCATGTACTCGGATCTCGATTCGATCCAGCCCCGATCGCTCTCGAGTCCGTCGCTGCCGAGCGTTGGCCCTTGCCCGCGCCGCGACCTTGGTGGCCACGCCAAAGAGCCAGCGCCCGACCGAACCATCCACCTGGATCGACTCGGCCCTTCGAACCAAAACGAGAAATGTCGCCTGGAATGCATCGTCAGCGTCGTGCGGATCCCTCAGAATGCGGCGGCAGACCCCCAGCACCATGGGCCCGTGGCGTTCAACCAGGACCGTGAACGCTCGCTCCGAGCCCGCGTCGCGCCGAGCGACGAACCGGTCCAGCAGCTCCCGGTCCGTCAGTCCGCTGAAAGTCCCCGCGGTGAACAGCGTGTGAACTTGTCGCAGGATCGCACCCGAGTTGCGCCTGACCATCGCCACTCCCCTCTCGACTCATGCCACTCATCCTTTACTATGCACCCGCGATGGCAATTGGTTCCAGCTTTTTGAACGAGCTGGAGAGTGAAGTGCGAGACGCTGAGCTAGCGGGCTCTGCTGGCAGACCCACAATTTTGTGGTCTGCGACTTGGTCGATGCCAAGGCGACTTTCCAATCGAAATACAAGATGACGAAATACCAGCAGGCGCTGGTCCGCCGTGAACTCAGGTCGCTCTTGAGCGTGCCGATCTTTGATCAGGACCAGTTCTCGGAGCGAAAGGCCAAGACGGAAATTCCCTTGATCGGTGTTCTCAACTTTGACAGTGACGAGAATCTGCTTGACGATTTTACCAAGGTTCCGATTCAGCAGACGGCAGCCGAGTGCGCCACAGTCATGTGGCGGGGGTTGAGTGGCAAAGGTTGATGCTGAAGTCGATTTCCCATCTGGAGGTTATCCAGAAATGAATCAAGACACGCGAGACGCCCAGAACAGGCGGATTCTCATGGAATCCGCAGGGTTCCGGTTGCAGAACGAGGACGAGCCAGGTATCTACGTGCGCGAGGAGCAAGAGAGAGACATGATTGATTGGCAATCTGAGCCAGCCGACCTATTTCTGGATGTCCGGACGCACATCGACCCCAACCGAACCAAGTCTCGCGGCGGGGAATGACGGCCACGGCGGGCTGCGTCATACGAGTGTTCGACTGCCCAGTGGATGTTGTCGGCGTCGAAGATGACCCAGGGGTTTTTCCCGTCGTCCGTCTATCGCGGTCATCCTCGGAATGTGTTGCGAGCAATCACTTCAAATTCGCCGGCCCAAATGCGTCCGGTAGAAGCGCGGACAAATTCTTCTTGAGCATGTCGGGTCCTTCGCATACGCTCACGATCAAGGCATCGGGGCCGAATTCGTTGATCACCTGCCGGCACGCACCACAAGGGGTCGAAGGCGTCGGAGTCGGAGTGTAAACGACGAGTGTCGTGATTTTCTGCTTCGCTCGAGCCACCATGTGAAAAATGGCGTTCCGTTCCGCACAGATGGTTAAGCCGTACGAGGCGTTCTCGACATTGCATCCCGTAAAGACCTCGCCGCTGTCTGTTAGCACCGCGGCGCCAACGCGAAACTTGCTGTAGGGAACATAGGCCCTCTCGGACGCACTTTTTGCTTGCTTGATCAACTGCTCTAGCGTGTTGTCGTTGAGTTCCTTCATCGTCTCTCCCCGTTCGCGGTTTTCGCTCGACGTGGCGCCAGAACGCCTGGCGGTCGCCACGACGGCAAACGCTCCGGCGACAGCGGTGCCAATCGCCCAGCGGCGAGTTGGTTTCTCCATATCTACGCCTTCTTTTATAATGTCGGTTTAAGTCGTGTAATGTCTTTATTAGATGCTTAAGCAGGAAATCCGCAAAACGAGTCTGCGGGGACATCCTGAATCCCGGACGACTCTCGAGCGGACCCCACCGATCATCTGTCCATCTTATGAGATTACGGCTTCATTCTCAAGACGATGCCTTAAGAGTTTCACCCGTTGCCGGTCACATTCCGCAAGCGAGCGGAGAAAGACGTCGGTCAGGATTCTGATAACAACAAATAATATTAATTATGTGTTATTTTCATTGACGCTGCCGCTTGACAGAAGGTCTACAATTGTCTGAGTTCCGGACTGTGTCGTTGCTCACACATGGGAAGCAGTTGCACATTAATGATCGGCGTAAAAAGGCGTCCAGTTGATGTTTTATTAAAAACAACAGGCGGTCTTTTATGGCACGGTGGTATCGCAGGATTACGCGCACCGGGGCAGTGAGGGGTCAGGAGCAGTCCTTGATTGGACGGGGCCCGTGGAGTCTGCGTGTCGTTTGTCGGCCCGCGAAAGCACGCTCTTTCGCGGAGCGAGTGGCGACTGTGGTCCAATCCCGGCTGATGTTACTCGCAAAGCAAGTAATCTGAACCATACCGACACCGCGATCGCGGAGGGCCAGTTCGCATGAAGGTCGTGTCGTTGAGCGTTGGGCTGCCGCGAGAGGTGGAGTGGGATGGCAACACCGTGCTCACCTCCATATTCAAGGCACCGGTCGACCGTCGCCTTAAGGTCACATCGCTCAACTTCGAGGGCGACGAGCAATCCGACCTGACGGTGCACGGTGGTGTCGATAAGGCAGTCTATGCCTACCCGTCCGAGCACTACGAGTTTTGGCGACACGAGCTTCCCGGAATGGACTTGCCCTGGGCGATCTTCGGCGAAAACCTGACCACTGAGGG
Source organism: uncultured Planctomycetota bacterium (assembly GCA_963779785.1). Classification (GTDB taxonomy): domain Bacteria; phylum Planctomycetota; class Planctomycetia; order Isosphaerales; family Isosphaeraceae; genus CAVRFS01. The sequence goes on along the minus strand of CAWAAW010000055.1, from coordinate 14,795 downwards.
CCTCTTCGAAAACGTGCGGATCGGCGACCGCTTCCGAATCGGATCGGCGGAGTTCGTCGTCACCCAGCCGCGGTTGCCTTGCTACAAACTCGGCATCCGGTTCGGTCGGATGGACATGCTCAAGCGAATGCTGAAGAGCGGACGCACCGGGTTCTATTTCGCGGTGACAACCGAGGGCGATGTCGGAGCAGGCGATACCATCGTGCCGATCGCGCGGGCCGAGGAAGAACTGACCGTCACCGACATCGTCAACCTCTACACTGTGGACGCGAAGAACCAGGAGCTTCTCCGCCGCGCGACAGGGTCAGCGGTCCTTCCCGAGAGCTGGAAAGACTACTTTCGCAAGCGGCTTCGTTAGCCCTGGGCTTTCGGGCCAGCATAATAGGCGCGCATCGACGTCGCGGCCGAAAACCCTGGTTCGACGCGGCGGTCGTGCCCATCGACGCGGTACCACTGCCGATCCGCGGCTGCCGCACAGCCAGTGGACCGCTTTATAGGAAGGTGGCGGGTCCTTTTTTCGCGTTGGAAAATGAACTGCCACCAGGGTTTTCCTCACACCTTACGCAGAAGCCGCTCGACTGTCGGCCATCCCCTCATGTACGACACCGCTCGTGGAACGTGCGGGACGGGCAACCGGCAATGAAGCGTCTGGGGGACAGCGCCGGTGCCGAAGGCCCTTCGCTGGATCTTGAAACCGAGCTATGCCAGAATGGCGCCGAGTCATGACGCGTGCGCTTCAGGGAATACGTGCGATGGCCGAGAAGTGGCTGACGTTGCTAGTGCACGGGGTCGGCAACACCGAACCCGGCCAGATGATCGCGGCGGTGACGCGGGCCGTGAGGGAAGTCAACCGGGACCTTAACACGTCACCTTGGTATGAGGTTTGGTACCTGCCCGATCCGGCGGCCGATGGGGAGACGTTCCCGATGTTCACACAGCGGGCCGCCACGGCCGACGGCGAGGCGGTCTTTGCGGAGGTGTTCTGGGCGGACCTGCGCGCGTCCGCGAAGGGTCATTCGATCTGCTCGTGGGCCTCTTTCGCCTGGTCTTCGGCCTCCGCTACGTGGCCGATCAGGCGGCCGCCCAAGGGGCGACCGTCCCGGCAGTGCTTCGGGCCTTGCTGTATCTGTGCGTCCTGCTGTTCCGCGGCCCGCTCCTGGCCCTGTTCACGCTCGGCAGCGTTTACTGTCTGCTCTTCGGCCTGGCGCGGGTTCTGCGGGCCTGGGATTGGCGGGTCAACTGGACGTCTGGGTCCGGCGCGGTCGCCACATTCGCGGTCGTGGGTTGTGCCTGCTTGGCCGGGGGCCTGGGTCATCTCTGGCGAGAGTGGCGACGGCACCTTCGTTTCGGAGGGTTCGCGTTCTGGTTGGCTGTTGCTGGCTTGGTCGCAGTGGCGCTCGCTCTCGGCACCGACTTCCCTCCCGAGGCCCGGTTCTTCGGGTACCTTAACCGGTTACACGACAAGTACCTCGAGCGCCTGGACAGCGCGGCCTTTTATATTGCCGTGATCCTCTGGATCACCGACTGGGTGCGCGATGCAGCCTTTGTGCTCCTGGCGGCCGCACTAAGCGTGCTCATCGTGGGCTTGTTTCTGAGCAAACCGGAGGATCGGCCAGGGCTGGTGATCGCCTATCTCGCCGGCGTACTCCAGAGCACGCTGTGGCTGCTCCTTCTTTCTCCTCTCGACTTTGCGCTCGTCTGGGGCCTGGACGCCGTGGAGCCCCGTCTCCCCGCGGACGTCTTTAACAACGACCTGTTCGCCGCGTTCATCTACGCAATGATGTTTCGCTTGTTTTTGGTGTATTCGCTCTTGATCCCGGCTCTCGCCAGCTTGGCCGCGCGGCTAGTGTGGTCCCGCCTGAACAGCGCCGCGACTTGGCCCCGCAGTTCGCCGCCGCGCCTGATCGTGGCGATGTTGATTCAGGTGGTGTTGATGTTGATCAGCATGGTGCACTTCGAAACCGCGCTTTACGGCGCGACGAGCGAGCTGCGTGGCTCCCGGGGGCAGGCGGAGCGTCCCGGACTCGAATGGTTTCTCAGAATAATCGACAGAGAAGTAGGTGACGTGGTAGAGGCCGTATGGTTGCCGGCCTTCGCGGTTACCGTGCTTGTCGCGGTTGTCTTTCTCGTTCGCGACCAGCTCCCGCGAAACGTGCTCCACATCGTCATGGACATCGTCATCCATTTCTCCCGTCCGTGGGAGAACTTCCCGATCCGGAGGCGGATCGAAGCGCGATTCCGCGAAGTGTTCGGCAAGCTCCTCGACGAAGTGCAGCCGACTCATGTGACGATCCTGCGCATAGTCAGGGAACCATCATCGCCCTGAACGTGTTGGCGGAGGCCCACTGGGGTCTCAGGCTGAGGCCGGCCGGCTCGCAACGCGAGGTCAACCTGGTCACCCTGGGATCTCCCTTCACACACTTATACCAGCATTACTTCCCGCGCAGTATCCCGCGCTGAGTACGCCCCGATGGGCAGAGCTGCCGCGCAACATCACGTGTTGGTTTAATGTCTTCCGGGTGGACGACTATGTGGGCACCCACATCGACGGCGGGATGGAGCCCCTCTGCAAGCAGACTTGGCCGCGGAATTTGCCAGTAGGTTGCGGCGGCCACACGCGATACTGGCAGGCCGACGTCGTTCGCCGGATCGCCCACCTGCTGCCCGGTAGGCGGTCCCTCCAGTACAGCCCGGGGCCCGAGGAATTCGACTCGGTTTACGGACTGCCTCGGCCGGCAGTCGAGGAATGGCTCGCGCACAACCCCCAGCTCAGGCCGCACCGCCGGTGAGGAACCGCCAGCCCGTCCCCCTTTCCCTCTTCAAGTAGGGCGGCGTGGTACGATTTCGAGCGTCCCCAGCAGCGCTTGTGAAAAATGCGCTAAATCTCCCGTGTCCCGCCAAAGTGCTGTGTCGTGGCGACCCTGACAAAAAAATGCCAGCCATCCGCTTTGCGGACGCCGACCACGTTCGCGCCGAGTGGGAAATTGTATTCGTCGGCGTTCGGATTCGCATTATTTACCGGGCGCAGAGCAATGAAGATGGCATGGTGCTGTGCCTGGATCAGGGCGTGTCGCGCAGCGTATAACGCATTGTTGGCGATTTGGTTGTTGTGCTCCACCGTCAGGTTGTCGCGGTTCGGTCCGTAGGCCATAAACTGGCAGCCGGACAGGTCGTTCGTGACGAACCGATCCACCGTATTCGGGAGCGCCGCGACGTTATCATTGTTCGGTGAGGCGAAGAGCAGGAACGCGTTGAAGTAATCCCATGTGAAGAAGGACGCTTTGCGCAAGAAGCAAGTTCCAGGACCAGTGTTGGCGTCCTCGAGAACGAACTTGCCGGTTCCTGTTTGAAAGTTCGGCTGGGCGGGGTTTCCGCCGCCAAGAACGATTATCGAGTGCGTCATGATGAAAGTCTGCGGACTCGCGTCAAATTCCTGTGTGAGCGATGCCATTTCTGTTGAACCCCACTCTGAAAAGCGTTGGGTCTCGCATGTCGCGAACGGCCGGGTAAAGCTGGAACACCACAGCCAGCGTTCCTGATACCGTCCGATCGAAAGCATTGCAACCGAAAATTCCCGGGCCACGCATGTCGTGGATACCGCGGAAAAACCTGCGGGGTCGGCGAAGCCTCATTCGACACGACCTCAACGGCAATAAACGATTTTCCTCAGGCGCAATCGATCAAGTCATTCATCTACGGCCGCTTATCGCTTGTTTTCGCACGGCGCCGGCATCATTGTTGCTGGCGGAGTCATAGGGGTGCCACAATTCCTGGCAGACGCGCAAGGCTCGACGACAGGGCATCTGCTGGTGGCATGCACCCAGATGTGGATGCCTCAATCAGCCCCGAGCGAGCTATCGCGTAGGGACGAAGCGCTGGAGTGATTGTTACGCGAGAGGACGGTCTCGCTGCTGTTACCACGCTTATATTATGAATCAGCGAATAGCTATATTATGAATCAGGGAATAGCACAGGCTGATTGCGAATGCGTTCGGAGGCCAGGCCAAAGGGGCGTGGCGCGTCGTTTCGAGGAGCTTTACTTGTGGCTGCCGAATCCACGCAGAAAGCCAGTTCAGCAAATCCATCCGTCCTGGCGATGGATCATCCCATCACGACCTTGATGGTGGTCGTCGGTTTGATCAGCTTGGGAATCCTGGCCTATGGGAAAATGCGCGTGGACATTTTCCCCTCACTGAACACGCCAAGGATCTACATCTTCTTCGATTTCATCGGCATGAGCCCCGACCAGATCGAGGGATTCATCGTCAACGAGCTCGAGCTCTATTTTCAGTACGTCGATGGCGTCCAGGATATCAAATCGCGGAACATCCAGCAGGTCGGCTTGGTGGAACTGGGGTTCTTCCACGACACCGACATGAGCCAGGCCATGGCCCAGGTCGTGGCCATGTCCGACCGGGCCCTGTCGTGGATGCCGCCGGGGTCGTTGCCACCCATGATCATGCGCATGGACGCCGGAAGCATTCCGATCGGCTACCTCGTGTTCAAGAGCGAGGGTGACAAAACCTCGATTGGGGCGATGGGAGACCTGGCGCAGAACATCATCCGGCCGCTGGTGCAGAAAAATGTTCCCGGCACGGTCGCCATCTCGCCGTTCGGCCCGAACATGCGGGCAATCATCATCAATGTCGATCCGCGAAAACTCCTCGAATACAACTTGAACCCGCAGCACGTGGTCGAGGCCCTGGCGAAAGGGAACGTGGTGATTCCGTCGGGGAACATCTATATCAAGGACTCGATGCCAATCGTCCAAAACAATGCCACGGTGGTGGACATCCAGCGTCTGGGCAGCATCCCGGTCAAACTCGGCCAGAACGTCTACCTCCGCGACATTGCGACCATCCAGGACGATACCGACATCACCTACGGCTATGCCCTGGTGAACGGCGAGAAGGCGATCCATCTGCCGATCATCAAAAAGGACACGGGTTCGACGCTGACGGTGGTGGCCGACGTTCACAAGTCGATGGAGAAATTCCGCAACGCCGTGCCCAAGGACGTGAAGATCAGCTTCGAGTTTGATGAGTCACCCACGGTGGTGCACGCGGTCGAAAGCGTGGCCACGGAGGGAGCGATTGGCGCGGGATTGACGGGCCTGATGATCCTCTTGTTCCTCCGTGACATGCGGAGCGTGCTCGTGGTGGTGTGCAATATCCCGCTCGCGCTGACGGGGTCATTATTCGGACTGTGGGTGACGGGCAACACGATCAACATTATGTCGCTGGGCGGCATGGCGCTAGCCATCGGCATCCTCGTCGATGAGGCGACGGTGACGATTGAGAATACCCACGTCCAGATGGACAACACCCCAAAAATCGCCTCGGCTGTGCTCCACGCCGCCAACGCGACAGCCGTGCCGCGGCTGTTGGCCTTGTTGTGCATCCTTTCGGTGTTCATCCCCGCGTTCATCATGGAAGACCCGCTCCGGTCGCTGTTCATGCCACTGACCCTGGCGGTCGGGTTCGCCATGATCTCGTCGTACCTGCTTTCCAGCACGCTCGTGCCGATCATGAGCGTCTACCTGCTCAAACACAAGAAGGACCACGCGGGGCAGGTCGAAAAGAAGCCCGGTCTGTTCGACCGGATCACCCGGGTTTATCACAAGGCCGTGGAATGGTTCGTCGGACTCCGCTGGTTAGTGGTCACCATCTATCTCGTCGGCTGTGGCCTGATCCTGGGGTTGCTTGGGTTAGAGGTCGGCACCGAATTGTTCCCGCAGATCGATTCCGGGGAATTCGTGCTCCGGTTCCGGCCGCCGCCAGGGTCGAGCTACGAATTGACCCGAGAGATGGGTCGGAAGTGTCTCCAGGAGATCGAGCACGAGGCAGGCACCAAGAACGTCGAGATCACGATGGGCTTCGTGGGTCAGGTTGCCCCCAACTTCGGCATCGACAACATGGTGCTGTTCATGCGCGGGCCGGACGACGGCTGGCTGCGCGTCAAATTGAATGAGGATAGCGGCATCAAACTCGACGAGTTTCGTGAGCGGCTTCGCAAGGTCTTCCCGCAGCGGGTGGTTCCGTGGCTGGCTCACCGGTTGGAGCAGGGAGGAGGGGGAGGGGGCTTGCCCAAGGCGGAAGCACGGCAACAAGCGGAGCTGTGCACCTTCGGATTCGAACCGGGTGACATCGTGAGCCAGGTGATGAGCTTCGGCGCCTCGAAGCCGATCGCGGTTCGCGTCCTCGGCACTGATTATGAGCTGGTCCGCCAGCACGCGGCAAAAATCGCCGGCGAGTTGAAGCACATCTCGTTCCTCCGCGATGTCGGCTTCGAGCAGACGCTCGACTATCCCACGGTCGAAGTCAAGATCGACCGCGAGTTGGCGGGATTGAGTGGTATCACCGTCGAGCACGTGAAGCGTGCCCTGATCATGGCGACGTCCTCAACCCGTTTCACGAACCTTAATTACTGGATCGACATGAAGACCGGCTTCGACTATCTGGTCCAAATCCAGGTGCCGCCCCTGCGGATGAACAAGCCGGAAGATGTCGAGGAGTTGCCGCTGGGGTCGGTCAATCCCGACGTTCCCCTGATGATCCGCGACGTGTTGAAGGACGGTCGAGTTCACACGAGTGTGCGGCCCGGCGAGTACGACCGCGACATGTCGCAGCGTTACCTGACCGTGGTCGCCAACGTCGAGGGCGAGGACATGGGCCGAGCTGCGAAGCAAGTCCGCAAGGCAGTCGCGGACGCCGGCGAGGCACCCCGCGGCGTGCAAGTCGAAGAGATGGGCCAGCTCCCGTCGATGACCCAGATGTTCAAGGCGCTGGGAATCGGGCTGGGGGTCTCTGTGTTCGTCATCCTCATTCTCTTGACGGCTTATTTCCAATCGCCTCGTCTGGCCTTGGCCTCGATCGGGGCGGTACCGGGAGTACTCGCTGGGATCGTGATCATCCTTTACTGCACCAACACGACGCTCAATATCGAGTCGTTCATGGGTTCGATCATGTGCCTGGGCGTGTCCGTGTCCAACTCGGTGCTGATGGTCACGTTCATGGACGAGCACTGGAAGGGGGGCAAGTCTTCGCACGACGCAGCCATCCTGGGCGCGAGTGAACGGCTGCGGCCGATCTTGATGACGGCCTGCGCGATGACTGTGGGCATGGTGCCGATGGCGTTGGCGTTGGAGCGTGGCAGCCAAATGGAAGCTCCGCTTGGCCGGGCGGTGATCGGCGGGCTGGTGATGTCCACGTTTGCGACCTTGCTGGTACTGCCCTCGATTTTCGCGCTGGTGATCGGCCGGAACGAGCCCCGTTCTCCATCGCTCTGCCCTGGCAACCCGGATAGCTCTCACTACGACCCGCAACTCTTCGCTCAAGCCAACGGGAGTGACCAACGAGACAATCGTGATGAAAACGCGGCCGAAGATGAGCAGGCCCCCGAGACAGAAACCTAGACGGTAAACCCGAGATTCCCGCGTGGCACGTAATGCCAACACATGGGACTGACCCGTAGCGAGTTCCTCGTAGCCTGATCCGCCAACTTTTTGAGGGACGGCCCACAGTTCATCCGTGATCAAGCAGCTTGTAGCTTGGAAGAACTGAGATGGCACGTCGATTCGGCACAGGATTCGCGTACTTTGGACCGGTTAGGCGCTGCGGAAGGAAAGGCAGGGATTTGGCTCCTCAAAGAGTGTGCGAGAAGTCTTGCAGGGTGGTGTCGAACATCGCGCCGCGGCGTGAAGCCCACCGGGACCCTGCCCTTCGGTGGGTGCCCCCCCTCGGCCGTTGCGGTGGGCCTCGCCTCAGTGAATCAAGGCTCGACGCCACCCTACGCCAGCCAGACGACCTTCTCGTACACGCTCTCAGTTAGCTTCGGCGTCCGTCGAGACGTCGAGTGATCGCTCCGCGAAAGGAGGCGTGTTTGTTGTGCCAAAACTGGATCAATGAACAGTAAAGGTGGATTGCGAATGCAATCGGAGCGTGCCCAATCGGGGGGCAAGTGGTATCGAGGGGGCTTCACTCGTGGCTGCCGAAACCGCTAATAAGAGAACGAGTTCAGCGAATCCATCGGTGCTGGCGATGGATCATCCCATCACAGTCCTGATGGTGGTAGTGGGTCTGATCAGCCTGGGAATCCTGGCCTATGGGAAAATGCGCGTGGACATTTTCCCCTCACTGAACACGCCAAGGATCTACGTCTTCTTCGATTTCATCGGCATGAGCCCCGACCAGATCGAGGGATTCATCGTCAACGAGCTCGAGCTCTATTTTCAGTACGTTGATGGCGTCCAGGACATCAAATCGCGGAACATCCAGCAGGTCGGCTTGGTGGAACTGGGGTTCTTCCACGACACCGACATGGGCCAGGCCATGGCCCAGGTCGTGGCCATGTCCGACCGGGCCCTGTCGTGGATGCCGCCGGGGTCGTTGCCGCCCATGATCATGCGCATGGACGCCGGCAGCATTCCGATCGGCTACCTCGTGTTCAAGAGCGAGGGTGACAAAACCTCGCTTGGGGCGATGGGCGACCTGGCGCAGAACATCATCCGGCCGCTGGTGCAGAAGAATGTTCCTGGCACGGTCGCCATCTCGCCGTTCGGCCCGAACATGCGGGCAATCATTATTAATGTCGATCCGCGAAAACTTCTCGAATACAACCTGAACCCGCAGCACGTGGTCGAGGCCCTGGCGAAAGGAAACGTGGTGATTCCGTCGGGCAACATTTACATCAAGGACTCGATGCCAATCGTTCAAAACAATGCCACGGTGGTGGACATTCAGCGTCTGGGCAGCATCCCGGTCAAACTCGGCCAGAACGTCTACCTCCGCGACATCGCGACCATCCAGGATGATACCGACATCACCTACGGCTATGCCCTGGTGAACGGCGAGAAGGCGATCCATCTGCCGATCATCAAAAAGGACACGGGTTCGACGCTGACGGTGGTGGCCGACGTTCACAAGTCGATGGAGAAATTCCGCAACGCCGTGCCCAAGGACGTGAAGATCAGCTTCGAGTTTGATGAGTCACCCACGGTGGTGCACGCGGTCGAAAGCGTGGCCACGGAGGGAGCGATTGGCGCGGGATTGACGGGCCTGATGATCCTCTTGTTCCTCCGTGACATGCGGAGCGTGCTTGTGGTGGTCTGCAATATCCCGCTCGCCTTGACTGGGTCGTTATTCGGACTGTGGGTGACGGGCAACACGATCAACATTATGTCGCTGGGCGGCATGGCGCTAGCCATCGGCATCCTCGTCGACATGTCGACGGTGACCATCGAGAACCTGCACGTGCAGATGGAGAAGACGCCGAAAATCGCCACGGCGGTGCTGCGCGGAGCATGGCCACGGCCCAGCCGATCCTGCTGGCGCTATTGTGCATCCTATCGGTATTCGTCCCGGCGTTCATCATGGAAGACCCGCTCCGGTCGCTGTTCATGCCACTGACCCTGGCGGTCGGGTTCGCTATGATCTCGGCATACCTGCTCTCGATCATGTTCGTACCGATCTTGTGTGTGTATTTGCTCAAGCCCAAGGAGGATCAGGGCGAAAAGAAACCCGGTCTGTTCGACCGGATCACCCGGGTTTATCACAAGGCCGTGGAATGGTTCGTCGGACTCCGCTGGTTGGTGGTCACCATCTATCTCGTCGGCTGTGGCCTGATCCTGGGGTTGCTCGGGTTAGAGGTCGGCACCGAATTGTTCCCGCAGATCGATTCCGGGGAATTCGTGCTCCGGTTCCGGCCGCCGCCAGGGTCGAGCTACGAGCTGACCCGAGAGGTGGGTCTGAAGTGTCTCCAGGAGATCGAGCACGAGGCAGGCACCAAGAACGTCGAGATCACGATGGGCTTCGTCGGTCAGGTCGCCCCCAACTTCGGCATCGACAACATGGTGCTGTTCATGCGCGGGCCGGACGACGGCTGGCTGCGCGTCAAATTCAGCGAGGATAGCAGCATCAAACTCGACGAGTTTCGTGAGCGGCTTCGCAAGGTCTTCCCCCAGCGGGTGGTTCCGTGGCTGGCTCACCGGTTGGAGCAGGGAGGAGGGGGAGGGGGCTTGCCCAAGTCGGAAGCACGGCAACAAGCGGAACTGTGCACCTTCGGATTCGAACCGGGCGACATCGTGAGCCAGGTCATGAGCTTCGGCTCCTCGAAGCCGATCGCGGTTCGCATCCTCGGCACTGATTATGCACAAGTCCGCCAGCATGCGGAAAAAATCGCCGGCGAGTTGAAGCACATCTCGTTCCTCCGCGATGTCGGCTTCGAGCAGACGCTCGACTATCCCACGGTCGAGATCGAGATCGACCGCGAGTTGGCTGGGTTGATCGGCATCACCGTCGAGCACGTGAAGCGTGCCCTGATCATGGCGACGTCCTCAACCCGTTTCACGAACCTTAATTACTGGATCGACGTGAAGACCGGCTTCGACTATCTGGTCCAAATCCAGGTTCCACCGCTACGGATGGAAAAGCCGGAGGATATCGAGGAGTTGCCGCTGGAGTCGGTCAATCCCGATGTTCCCCTGATGATCCGCGACGTGTTGAAGGACGGCCGAGTTCACACGAGTGTGCGGCCCGGCGAGTACGACCGCGACATGTCGCAGCGTTACCTGACCGTGGTCGCCAACGTCGAGGGTGAGGACATGGGCCGAGCGGTGAAGCAAGTCCGCAAGGCAGTCGCGGACGCCGGCGAGCCACCCCGCGGCGTGCAAGTCGAAGAGATGGGCCAACTCCCGTCGATGACCCAGATGTTCGAGGCGCTGGGAATCGGGCTGGGGGTCTCTGTGTTCGTCATCCTCATTCTTTTGACGGCTTATTTCCAATCGCCTCGTCTGGCCTTGGCCTCGATCGGGGCGGTACCGGGAGTACTCGCTGGGATCGTGATCATCCTTTACTTCACCAACACGACGCTCAACATCGAGTCGTTCATGGGTTCGATCATGTGCCTGGGCGTGTCCGTGTCCAACTCGGTGCTGATGGTCACGTTCATGGACGAGCACTGGAAGGGGGGCAAGTCTTCGCACGACGCAGCCATCCTGGGCGCGAGTGAACGGCTGCGGCCGATCTTGATGACGGCCTGCGCGATGACTGTGGGCATGGTGCCGATGGCGTTGGCGTTGGAGCGTGGCAGCCAAATGGAAGCTCCGCTGGGCCGGGCTGTGATCGGCGGGCTGGTGATGTCCACGTTTGCGACCTTGCTGGTACTGCCCTCGATTTTCGCACTGGTGATCGGCCGGAACGAGCCCCGCTCGCCCTCAGTCTACCCTGGCAACCCGGATAGCTCTCACTACGACCCACAGCTCTTCGCTCAAGCCAACGGGAGTGACCAACAGGACAATCGTGATGAAAACGCAGTCGAAGATGAGCAGGCCCCCGAAACCCGGACCTAGCTGGCGACTTCGAGGTTCCCGTGATGGACCAGCCCAGTCGTCTTCTCTGCAACTGGAGATCAGCCGTGCAAACTGCTTTTTTTCGGCATAATACCCGTGTTTGTTCGCCTCGCAGCTCCCGGCTCGGATCCCTGGCTTCTGGCCGTCCTCGCGGCATCGGGCTGCCACAAAGAACAAAAGATCGCACCGAGCGTCTTGGAGCCTCCGGTCCTTCAGATGGTCCATCCCCAGCGCCGGAATATCGTCCGCGTTGTCGGACAACCGAGCTTCGTCCAAAGCTACGAACGCACATCGATCTATCCGAAGGTGACCGCGTTTATCGAAAAGTGGAACGTGGATATCGGAGACAAGGTGCGGAAAGGCGACGTGCTTGCTGACCTTTTCGTGCCCGAGCTGCGCGAGGATTGGGGGACGAAGAAGGCGACCGTTGAGTACGATCAGGAACAGGTCACGTTCAACGAACGGCAGGTGGAGGTCGCGGACGCTGAGGTCAAGGCGGCCAAAGCGCGGCTCGATGAGGCCAGGTCGATCCTGGGCAAGTACGAGGCTGAGGTTAAGCGCTGGGACGTCCAAACCAAGCGGATCGCGCGCGAAGTCGAGCGGCAGGTCGTCGCCCCGCAGATCCTGCTGGAGTGCCAGAATGAATTGAACGCGGACATCGCGGCGCGGGACGCCGCGATCGCGGCGATCCGCAAGCGGGAAGCGGAGCTGCTCGCCGACGAGGCGGCATTGGCCAAGGCCGTGGTCGATGTCGCCGTTGCCCGCGCCCGCGTGGTCGTCGCCCAGAGCGAAGCGAAGCGGATGGAGGCCTGGGTAGGCTACCTCAAGCTGTTCGCGCCCTATGACGGCATCATCGTGGCCCGTAATGCCAATACCTGGGACTTCGTCCTGCCCAACACCGGCGACCCGACAGCCATGAACCGTGCCCCCGACCTGTCTCCTAGCGGCCAGGCCGCCCCGATCTACGTTGTCGATCGCACGGACATCGTCCGAATCTACGTCGATATCCCCGAGCGGGATGCCAACTATATCCATATCGGCTCAGAGGCGCGGGTCAAGGTGTGGGCATACCGCGACGCATGGCTTCCGGCGACGGTGACACGCCTTTCCTGGGCCCTTAATAACAAGAGCCGTACGATGCGTACCGAGATTGACTTGCCCAATCCAGGCAGCCAGATCCTGCCGGGGATGTATGCCTATGGCGAAGTCGTCGTCGAGCGCCCCAATGTCCTGTCGCTGCCCAAGTCGACCCTCATCAGTTCTGGCGGGAAGTCCTTCATCTGGCGGTACGAAGACGGCCACGCCTTGCGTACCGAAATCCAGACGGGCATCAGAGACGGCGAATGGATCGAGGTCACCAATCACCGCATCGAGTCCGGATCCGCCGGCGAGGAACGCTGGGTGCCGTTCGACAGCTCGGAAAAGGTGCTCTTGGGCAGCAAACTGTCAACCCTCACCGAGGGTGCTCCAGTGCACGTAGCGGACTCGCCGGCGCCGACGGAGGGAGGAATCGCGAAGCTAACATCTGCCACGACGGGCACCCACTAAGCTTACGGGCACTGTTACAAGAGCAAATTGGTGAACGGAGGATTAACGTTATGGAACCGCAAGAGAATAAGGAACACGAAGACGAGCAGGGGTCCGATTCGCCCCACCAAGGCGAGCCTAATACAGGAAACAGTGCGGCGGCGCCTGGGCCTCCGGTCATTGAGACCGACGAGCCCGGTTGGATCAGTCAGCCCGAGCGAACGATGGCCATCGAGACCAGTCGAATCCGCGCACCCAGCGCGACGCTCAATCCGAACATTCTCATAGTCCCGGTCGAATCGGACGGGCCGCAGCGCGATCGCTCGCGTGCCAAGAACGGGGGTGGGAAAGCGAACGAATACGGGCAAGAGGAAGGCCGAAACAGCGAGGCCGGACAGGCCGGTAACGGGACGAACGACCAGTCCAGTCCCAAGAAAAACCACAAGGAGGATCAGGACGGGTCCGGCAACCGCCGCGATGTTCCGCGCGGCCAGTCGGGCCAGGCACCTTCACTCACCCGCACATTGCTGTTCTCGGGCCTGGTTGCCTTGGTTTGCGGTGTCGTCGGCGCGGCGGGCTACTCGTACTTATTCGGCTCGTCGAAGTCGACCGAGGAAAAGTCCGCGGGCAAGGGCTCCGATTCCGACAAGGGCTCCGATTCCAGCAAGGGCTCCAAGTCAGGCAAAGGTTCCGATCCGGGCTCGAATTCCGGTTCGAGCCAGGATTCCGGTTCGAGCCAGAGCTCGGACTTGTCCAAGAAGGGCTCGGACGCGGCCAAGCTCCTTCAGGCGGAGGCGGCGTGGTTAGCCGCGGTGCAGGAACTCCGTCAGGCCCAGGCGGCGGAGAAGGCGGTGCGCAGTTCTGAGAACGACGCAAAGGCGGTACTGGACTTCCTCAAGAACACACTTTTGTCGGCGGGCCACCCGGGCGACGTGTCGTTAAAGGAGGCCTTCTGGGCCGGCGGCCAGGGCAAGGACCTGACACTGCGCAAAGCGGTGGATGCGAGCGAATCGCAGGTCGCCGAGGCGTTCGCAGACCGGCCGCTGGCGGAAGCATCGGTCCGCGAGATTCTGGGTTTGGCCTACTTGAGCTTGGGAGACGCCGCGCAGTCGGTCAAGCAGTACGAACGCGCGTATCGCTGCGACAAGCGATGCAAGGTGTCAACCAGTCCGATACAGCCGCCTGCCGCAACCAACTGGCCGTCGCATACCGGCTCGCCGGCCGCACTGCTGAAGCCGGCCGCCTGTTTGACCGCAACCCCAATTCAACCACCGACGCCGCTGCGCTGGCTGTCCGCGGAGCGATGCTGCTTGTTCAGAAGAAACCCGCCGAAGCCGAGCTGAAACTGCGCGAGTGCCTGACAATCCGCCAGAAGATCCAGCCCGACGATTGGACTACCTTCGATACGAAGTCGATGCTCGGCGAAGCGCTCTTGGATCAGAAGCAATTCGCCGACGCCGAGCCGTTGCTGCTGTCGGGCTACGAGGGCATGAAACAACGTAAGGACAAGAATCCGTCCCAGGACATGCCCCGTCTCAATAAGGCCGTTGAACGTCTGGTGAAGCTTTACGAAGCCTGGGGCAAGAACGACAAGGCGATGATGTGGCGAAAGGAACTGGAGATGGCGAAGGCCACGAAGAAGTCCTGACGTTTGCTCAACACGCGTCTGGTCGATGTTCGAATCGGTCAATTTTCCAGCCGTGCCCGGAGTTCCGACACGACCGTTCGTCACTCTTGGAAGAAGTGGATGATCACAGACCGCGGTTCAACCTGGTAGTGTTCGCCGACCGGGAAGGCTGGCCCCTCGTCGAGATCGACCGCGTCGTCAAGCGCGGGCCCGCCGTATCGACAGCTCGGCGCCACGGGCGGCCCGACGGTGATCCGGGAAAGGGAGTCAATGCCTCAAGCCGATGAAGGGGGA
>CAWAAW010000054.1:0-23403 GCA_963779785.1 uncultured Planctomycetota bacterium | reverse complement strand
GCGCTCCTGGGTCATCGGCAACAGCGCGGAATGCGACGTCGTCGTGGACTCGCCCTTGGCGTCGTCGCGGCATTGCCAGTTGACGCAGACCGCTGACGGCTACGTATTGGAGGATCTGGGATCGACCAACGGGACCTATGTCGATGGCCTTCGAATCACTTCGCCAACGCGCGTCACGCCTGCCAACCAGCTCACGCTGGGCCGCACGGTGCCGATGCCGTGGCCTGCTGAAGTGGTGAGATACATCCAGATTGGGCGTGTAGCCGGCAACGACGTCGTCCTCAATGATTCAAGGGTCTCCAGCCGCCATGCCCGCCTCATCCTTGTCGCCGGTTCCGAGACGCTGATCGAGGACCTTGGCTCATCGAACGGAACGTTCCTGAATTCGCCGGATCACAGAGTGATCGGTGCCGTCCCGCTCAAGGAGACGGACATCGTCTGCTTCGGCACCTTCGTGGTCCCGGCCGCTCGACTGATGTCGAGCGTGGTCATCCCGGTGCCGACAGCACAAACCCCGCCTGCCGCATCGCTTCCAACGCCCCCGGTTTTGGAGTCGCAACCGGAGCCAACTTATGCGCGGCCAACGGTCGCTCCCGGTCTGGTCAACCGCTGGTGGGTTGTCTTGCTGGTCACAACCTTGGTGCTTGCGGTTCTGGTCGTCTTGGTTTTCGGCCGGAACATCGCCGTCGACGACCTTCGCTCTGGCGTTGCTGGCGATCTGGTCGGGCTGTTCCGTGGCTGCTTTGGAATCCGCGGCAGGACGATCGCTGCGGATGGTCGAGGGCGTCGACTCGACCAAGCAGTTCCTTGCTCATGGCGCGAGGCTGCTGGTGCTCGTCGCACTTTCCGCCGTGGGCTGCGCCCTGGTCCTGGCGATCGTCTATTGGGGGAGCGGGCTGCGAGGGCCCTGGGTGCCGATGGCGGGCGTTATGCTGATGGCATCGCTCGTGGGATTACTGTTTGGTCTGGTGATTAACTCGCTCAGTCGGACTTGGATCGTCGCTTCGATCGTCTTGCTCCTTTGTTTCATGCCCATGATCGCTCTGGGCGGACGGCTTTGGCCGGTCGTGGACCTCGCGCCTCCGTTTCGCTGGGCGGCAGTGCTCATGCCCTCGCGCTGGGCGTTCGAGGACTTGCTCTTGATGGAAGCGGCTGCGAATCCCCCAGTGCCAGCCATAGATGGTCCAACGGTGCCGAAGATTGATATCGCGGAGCCCTATTTTCCGGCCGAGTCGGAACGGATGGGGCCCGGCGCAGATTCGACGGCACTGGGATCGATGCTCGTCGGCTTGGCAGGGCTCCTCGCTTTTATTTGTTACCCTTCGCGAACTGATCCTTGAGTTGCTTGAGCTTGTCCAAGCGGCTCTTGGGGGCTGTGTGGGCTCGAAGATGGTTATCAATCGGTGAGATGATGAGATTCGCCTTCGATTCGCCGCCATCGAGTTTGAGCAATCCTTGCAGGTCGCGGTGACCGTCCGCGAAATCTTGCGCATTCGCATAAGATTCGAGTTTGCGCAGGAATCTGAGACACTCATAGTCGCTTCGGCCAATTCGTTTCATTGCTCGATAAGCCCATTGATCGGCCGCGAATTCGAGCTCGTCCGGATAGGCATGAGGAATGATCACGAAGTAGAGCTTCCACAAGGTGCCAGCCGCGATTTGCTTCACACTCGGCGATTGCAGACATTGGATCGCGTGCCTCATGTCGACGTGCGCGATTTCATTTCCAATCAGGAATTGCAGCGCCTCATCCTGGTCCTCGGGGATCATATCGAGCAGTTTCCGGCTAATGTAAATGTAACCTCCTGGATGGGAAAAGGCGTTGGCAATCTCGGAACTCAGAATCGTGTATTGATAGGATATCTCTTTCCTGGAACAAAATGCTTCGAGCGGCTTGGCAGCCTCCTTGATGCGCAGGATGCCCGGTCCGTCGTCTTTGGGGTTTAGCTGCATGATCAGTTGGTGAAGTTGATCGCCGAGTAACATCTCGTCCTTGGCGGACAGACTGTCCAGGTTCCACGATTTCGTCGCGAACGGCTGTTTCCACAACTCATCCAGCTCCAAGCCGCAGCTGCTGAAGACGGCGCATTGCCGGCCGGTCCCGTTGGTTTAAGCCGTGGAGCAGTGGTCGACGGTTTCGCCTCGGTGACTTGAATTCGAGGAGGCGGAGAAGGCTCCCGATTTTCGTTCGCCTTAGGCGGCGGCGTGGGGATGGGCTGATCGCTGGCGGATTGCGATGATTCGTCAGCCTTCGACGGCGTCGGAACCGAGGCCGTTTTTTCGGCGCGGGTCGTTTCGGTGTGGTCCGCGTCTGGTTTCGCCGGTACGGCGGACGTGTTATTGGCCGAAACGAGAGTGCGTCGAGACGCTTCGCGATAGGCCTGACCCTGGCTCCGGACCAGCACGACCGAAGCCGCCACGTAGAGACAAGCGAACGAGACGAAAGCAGCGTACCGGATCATGGCTTCGTGTCTCCCAGATTCATTTTCCAGGAGTTCCGGGTGAGAGCACCTTCTCGCGGTGCAGTTTGAGCGCCGTGTGAAGCTTCGGGAAGAGAACTTTCTCGTCGGGTGTGTCGGCGTTCGCGAACGTCAAGCCATGTCCTCTCATGAACAATCGGAGTTCATCGACGGTCGTCCCGCTGTAATTATCGATCTCGGCGAACGCACGCTGGACTTTCGTGTCCATGAACAATCGCTCCGTCTTTTTGAGAACGTCGAGCTGATCTTTAGCGTCGCTGTAGAGCCTCTGGTTCCTGGCCTCATAGACAATCGGAGCTCCTTTCAGCGCTGACTCGAGGTCGTCGATGGCACGCTCGACTGCCCGGAGAGCCTCTTCCTTCATCTTTCCGTCGATTGCGAGATCAAGCGCGTGGTCCACCGCGCGTTGATAGGCGTCGCAAGCGCGCTTATACGGGGTGTCCTGAAAAAAGACGGCCCACTTGTTCTTTCCCTTCATCGACAAACGATTCATCGAAAACGATTCGTTTCGCTCTGCGAGCTTGAACGGAATTTGGCGAATGATGCCCGGCTCGAGCGGCACCTGGGCGTATCGAGAGGTCGAATCATCGATCTTGGGGCTGGTCAAGTCGTTCAGGGTGACGTTTAGAGCGTCGCCGGTGAAGACGTCGCGCAAGTTCCGGATTGTCGTGAAGTCGTTCGAAAATCTGTTTGCGGAGTTCGTTGATCTTTTTCAATTCTTGCCTGCGTCGCTCGGCATTTTCCCACGCTCCTTGCTTGGCGACAGCGGCAAAGTACTCGTTCAACATGACGAACGTATTAGCGTTGATTTGATTCGCGACCGCTTCGTTGTTCGAGAAAAACGCCCAACCCGTAGGCTTCGATCCCGACCCCGCGCAGATAGTCGCCCTGCCAGGTCGAGCCAGCACCGACGAAAACGACTGGTTGTTGCGCGTCGGCAACGGACCCGAGAAGGCCAACGACAACCATTGTCTGCAAGAGTTTTCTTCCCATGACCAGACCTCGACTTATCGGTTCCTGCTTGTTCAAAATTGACGTGTGGGACGATGATCGAATACTTCCGTGCTTTGGGCGCCCTCAGTAGTTAAACGTCTTCGCCGTAGTGAATTCCGCTCGGTGGTTTACTTCACCTTGAGCTGAAATCGTTGCTCGCCGATCTGGAACTGGGCCACTGATTCGACGGTGATCTGGGGCATTCGCAGCCAGAGTCCATTGGGCGTCTTGTGGTGTTCGGCGTGCCAGCCTCCCTTTGAGCCGCCGCGGTACAGTCGGACGTGCCGCGGCTCGCAGAACGGGTCGTCCGGCCGGCAGATCGGGCACGATGGGTCAGAACCGATCCAGTATTCATTCTTGACGAGCAGGACCCGGTTGCCGATCTCCTTGCCGAGCAGCTCGGTCAAGGCCGGCGGGCGGAACGGGCCAGGACCGTCGGACAAGCCTTGCGTTTCGCTGAAGTTTCCCGCGTTCGCGGCCTGGTCGACCGTCTCGCCCGCCTCGGCCTGGGGATCGTCGAACCGGTAACGGCCGTTGCCGACCAGGAACTCAGCCTTGTCGGCCAGGACCGTCCGGCTGACCCGGACGAACATCCCGTGCGTGCTCTGAGGTCGGTGACCACCCAGCGGTGCAAGTCCGCCGACGAACTGGTGCGTGATCTCGACATGCTTGCCCGAGATCCGGCCGTCGAGCGGAATGCAAAGGTCCCCCTCGGTGCGGCCGATGGTGAACCGATGGTCGCGGATGCGGATGATCTCGCCATCGGTCTTGCCGTCGTCAAACACCGTCAGCACGGCCACCGGCGGCCGCACCGTCGGTCGAAACGGCACCGCGGGACGCGCCGTCGGCTCGGTGGCTGGCGCCGGGGCAGGGGAGAGCTCGGACGGCGATTGCCGGGCCGGGCGGACGTCCTTTGTGCCCGGACTGCAATGCTTGCCGGATGTCGTCCTCGGTCTCGATCAAGGTGCCGAACCGCTCGACGGGTTGTGGTCGGCCGGGTTGCCGAGCGGACAGGTTGGCACCCGGCTCGATCAACGTGCCGGATCGCTCAGGGGGAGGGTTCGGTTGATCGGGTCTGTAGGGTCGGGACATGATCAGTTCTCGCTATTGTCTTAAAGGGTAGGCAGGGCCCATCTTTTCGGGATTGCGTTTCCAAATTCAGCTCGACTGTGCCAGAGACCGGCTTCCCGTCGTCGTGGCCGAATCCGGAGAAAGCGCTGAGACCTCGTCACCGTCGACGGTTCAATCGCCAGGATTCTTTAAAGCGGGACCCGACCCAGCCCTCGCAAGCGGGATGATACGGATGTTGCGGAATCGGATGTCAGCGTCCCAACTATTGAGTCCGGGATGGCAAGTAATATCGCGATTCCCTTCAACTTGATTCACTAGAAGGCCGTTGAGGAGAAACGCGATCCGACGGTGCTCACACCGGACCTCTACCTCGTTCCATTCGTTGGCCGGTCGCGTCGCGTCAGCCGTTCGCTCGATGAAGATCGGGCCCCTTGTCCCGGATTCGTATGCCGTGAGATCAATATCGCCGATCTTCCCTCGTCGACCATCGGTGAGCGCACACCCTACTTCACCGACACGGAAGTCGGCGTCGCCAATTTGGTAAGGATCGCCCTCGGCGAGCTTGAGACGACAATAGGTGGTACCATACCGGCCATTGAGGGGGAGGAGGTACTCGAATCTGAAGGAGAAGTCTCTGAAAGAGTTGTTGGTGAAAATCCGGCCCCCATTGCCGGCCCAGACGAGCTCGCCGCCTTCGATTAGGAAGACCTTTGAAGGATCGATAACCTCCTTGCGGTTGAGCCCATTCCACCCTTCAAAATTCCTACCGTTGAATGGCCGAATTTCCGCTGCCGATGCAGGGAGGGGCGACTTATTGATCTTATTCTCTTTCGTCCCCGGCGAGCCTCTCATGCCACCGCCCATCATCCGCCCATTCCTGGACCGGTCAGAGCCGATTCCTTCGACCCTCCTCCTCCCATCATTCCACCGCCCATCATCCCGCCCATCCCGGGACACGGTCGTAGCCGAATCCTTCGACCCTCTTCCTGCCATCATTCACCGCCCATCATCCCGCCCATTCCCGGAACCGTCGTAGCCGAATCCTTCGACCCTCCTCCTCCCATCATCTTGCCCGCTTCAGAGCCCGTTGGAGCCGAATCCTTCGACCCCCCTCCGCCCATCATCCCGCCCATCATCGGCGCATTCCTGAAACCGTCGGGGCCGAGATCCTTCGACCCTCCTCCTCCATCATTCCCGCCCATCATTCCCCCTCCCGTCGGAGCCGAATCCTTCGACCCTCCTCCTCTCATCATTCCCGCCCATCATCCCGCCCATTCCTCCCGTCGGAGCCGACTCCTTCGGCCCTCCTCCCATCATTCCGCCTCCCGTCGTTCCGCCCATTTGTGCCTTCGCACCCTCGGAGCCGAATCCTTCGACCCTCCTCCCATCATTCCGCCTCCCATCATTCCGCCCATCTCCGCGCGCTCCTGAATCCGTCGGAGCCGAATCCTTCGACCCTCCTCCTCTCATCATTTCGCCCATCATCCCACCCATTCCTCCCGGTCGGAGCCGGATCCTCCGACCCTCCTCCCATCATTCCGCCTCCCATCATTCCGCCCATTTGTGGCCCCGTCGGAGCCGAATCCTTCGACCCTCCTCCCATCATTCCACCTCTCATCATTCCGCCTCCCATCATTCCACCTCCCATCATTCCGCCGACTATGCCTGTTGCTTTCGGCTCGAATTCAATCCGAAGCGGTTCGTTCTCGCCGCGACGCACGGCAAAACGACAGGTCTTGACCACAAGATCGCCCCGTTTGACTTCAAGGTCGTGATCGCCAACGCTCAGTGTCATCGGCCGCCCAGGCCCTCAACGCTGAACGTCTTGCCATCGTCGATCGTGACCACAACGTTAGGATCATTGATTTCAATCTTGATCCGGCCTTTATTTGTGGCCAAGTACATGATCACACCGAGTGAGACAATCCCGAACACCGAAGCCGCAATCAGCGCCAGCCACCACGACCACCGTGTTCGTCGTTTTGCCACCGCGACACCAGACGCTGCGCTGCTGCCCCGTTCCGTCTCGTGGTTGACGATCAGGCTCGCCCACATGGCACTCCGGGCCGGCCGTTGCCGCTCGCGTCTCCACGAGAGTTGCGTTTTCGACTGCCGAGCCTGACGCCGCCCGCGTCGACACCAAGCTCACGCCGGTCGACGCTTGCCGCTCACTTGTCCCTCCTGCCTGGGACATTTCCGCCTTAAATCCCCCCGCTCCAACGGCACCCTTTTTGAAGAAGGGCAGGAGCGCCTGCGCCACCTCTTTCGGCTCCTGGAATCGTCGCTCCGGCTCCTTGGCCATCATCTTGGCGACGATCGCCGCCACTTCCACCGGCACTTCCGGACGCGCCAGGTTCAGCGGCAAGGCGTCCATCGAGTGGTGCGCCTGCAAAAGCTCGTACAGGCTGGTCGCCTGGAATGGCGGGCCACCGGTCAGCAGATAGTAGAGCGTGCAGCCCAGGCTGTAGATGTCCGCGCGGATGTCGGCCTTGCGAGCGTCGACGGTCTGTTCCGGGGCGATGTAGTCGGGCGTGCCCAGCATCTGCCCTTCGTGCGTCAATCCGCCATCTACTGGTCCCTTCGCTCTTCACTTTCGCCAGGCCGAAGTCGAGCACCTTGATCACAGCCCGTTTGCCCTGACCGGACAGCATCAGGTTGCTCGGCTTGATGTCCCGGTGGACCATCCCTTGCTCGTGGGCGTGCTGAAGGCCCAGCGCCGCCTGATGCACGAAGTTGCACGCATTGGCCACCGGCAACGGGCCCTTGGTCTTGACCAGCTTGGACAGGTCGAGTCCTTCGACGTACTCCATCGCGAAGATGATGCTCTCGCCGATGCGGATGGCCGAATAAGCTGTGACGATGTTGGTGTGGTGGAGCCTGGCCGCGTTGCGGATCTCGCCGAGGAACCGGTCCAGCACCCCGCGGCGCTTGATCAAGTGGCTGCTGACGACCTTCAAAACCTCGTTCCGGCCCATGAGCCGGTTCTGGGCGAGATAGACCGTGCCCATACCCCCTTGGCCGAGCTCGCGGACGACCTCGTAGTCGGGATGGTCGGCCAGTCCCGGAGGCAACGAACTGGCCGGGGGTGGTTCCACCGAAGCCGGTTCCCCAGCGATCCGCGACAGACCCGCGAGCGAGGAGCCCATCACAGGACCAGTCTCGAGCCGGCCATGGACGCCTTGCAGCCGGCCGAGAAAACTATCGGACGACATCTCGGCCACCAGGCGCTGACAGTCGGGGCACTCGTTCAGGTGATTGTTGATTAACTCGGCCTGGCCATCGTCCAGCTTGCCCAAGCTAAAATCGCTCAATGTCTGCTCTGTTGGATGCAACGCGGCGTGGTTGCCCATCACAAGTCTCCTTCGGCGCGGAATCGGCTACCGAACATGCCATAACTACTAACGAAAGAAATGTCCGCTCGTTGCGCAACCTGTCTCGGGTCAGATGAATTATTTGAGAAGGTCGCCCGCTTCTTCGCGTAACCGCTTGAGGATGCGTGACTTGGCCAGGGTCACGGCGTTGACGGTCAGGCCCAGTTCCGCGGCCACCTGCGCCGCCGGCAGCCCGTCGAGGGCGAACCGGCGGAACGCCTCCCAGGTGGCTGGAGCAAACTCGGGCTGCACGGCTGCCTGCAACTGCTGGAAGATGTGACGGTCGTGGTCGAGGTCCCACTCGCGGGCGAGCTCGCTGTTCGGTTCGGCCAGCCGGTTGAGGAAAGCATCGCAGGCGTCCATCCCGGCAGCGCGCCTCCTGGATTGTCGTTTCCGATGATTCCGCAACACGTTCACGGTGACCTGCCGCACCCACGCCCGGAATGATCCTTCTCTCCGGCGCTCGAAGCTGGGGATATCGCGGACCATGACGAGGAAAACCTCCTGGGTGAGGTCGGCGGACTCGTCACCGAGCCCCGGGACACGGCCGAGCCAGCGGCGGATGAGCGGCCGGTAGATCTCCTCGAGCCGGAGCCAATCGGGGTCGTCCGGTCTGCGCTGCCCTGAGCCGATCGAGAAGGCTGACGGAAGTCGGGTTCACGGGCGGTCGTCGATGGAAGTTCAACCCACTTCACCGCTGAGCGTGGGCGGATCATATTCTAGGCAGAACCTCAAGAGGTTACAACGAGGGAGTTTCCTGCTTGATGACTTGCGACTTACGCCTAGCAAAAAGTCCACGTCGAACGCGCTGCCATCGACGATCACGATGTTAGAAGCCACTCGTTCCAGTCATGGACATCCGGGTCGATGATTCGATCGGCCAGAGCGTCGATCCGCGCGAGATCCCGAATCGCCTCGACGGGAACGAGGATCCCGGCGCCAGGCGCTCCGAATCGCTTAAACCCCAGGCGGACCAGAATTCGCTTGGCTCCCACAATGCGGCCTGTGATCAGTCCCTGTTCTGGGCCGTCTCTGAGAATCGCCTGGTACGTCGTCGAATCCCGCCAGTCCACCGCCATCAACATCGCTCCTTCCGCGTAACACGAACCCAAGAGCAGGGGGCCGTGTGAATCGATCGCCAAAACCCCGGGTCGATCGGGCTTTCCGGGTGTCTCCGCCATTACGCATTTCCGAGCAAGCTGTTCCAGTCGTGCACGTCCGGATCAAGTATTCGCTCACTCAGTTTTTCGAGCTGCTGGACATCCCGTATCGCCTCGATGGAAGCCAGGATCGTGTGGTCGGGTTCTCCGAAGCGTTTGGTACCCAGATGAACGAGAAGCCGCTGTGCCTCACTAATGCGACCTTCGTTGCGACCTTCGATCAATCCTTCATTGCGGCCTTCGATCAATCCTTCGTTGCGGCCTTCCCTGAGAATGGCCTGATACGTCGTGGATTCTCGCATTTTCGCAATTCCCTCCAGTAATTGGGAAACCACCTCTTCCGAGTAACTCAGCCCCATCAGCAAATAGGTGGCTGTCCACAGCATCTCCGCCCGAGGCCCTGGCTCGGCGTTGATCCGCTCGGCCATCCGCCGCACCAACTCCGGCAGTGTACTCTCTTTGACGTCGGTCAGCGGAGCCAGCGGCACCAGGTTGACCGCGGCGGTCAAGTACGCCTCGGGATTCTCCTCCCACAATCGGACCACCCGGTAATTGTACAGATTCGTCTGCCAGCCGTCTGGCATCTGCATTTCAAACTTTCCAGTAATGGCACGGGCATTCGCCTCTCGGCGCAACAGGATCAGGACTGTCAACACCGGCAACCGATGGCGGCGATAGAGGGCCGCTTGACGAAACCAGAGGTTCACGACCAGGTCCGAATCATGGCTCGACTGCGGCTCCAGGTTGACCAGGTAGGGTTCTGGACCGTCGACGCGGAGCACCTTGTCGGCCACGGCGGTCAAGGCGGTGATATCGGAGTCAATGACGTCGACCGGGCCGAGCGGGCCAACGCCGAAGCGTTCCAGACAGGCGGCGGGGTCGTCCCAGATCAGCTCCTTTGCCGACACATCGAAGGGTTTGAATTCCACAACGTCGCCCTCAATCTGACTGAACCACCCACGTCAGCATGGCTCTGAGTGTCGTCCCGTGTGCCCGGACAATAACGCCTGGCGGACGTCTTCTTCGGTCTGGATCAACGTGCCGAAGCCCTCGATGGCCTGTGGTCGTCCGGGTTGCCGCGGCGCCAGATTGGCACCGGGCTCGATCAAGGTGCCTGAGCGCTGGACAGTACGATTGGGCTGACCAGGCTTCCGTGGCTGAGACATCACTCGCCTCCTTCCTTCAACGAGCGTATTCGGATCCGGACCGGCTTTTCTTTCCGGAACAACTGCGGTGTTTGGGCTCGGAAACGATCAATCTGAGACGATCAATCGCCGGATCGAGATCGATCCCGATTTCACGAACAACCCGACCGCGCCTTGAATTGGGACGCCCAGTTTTTCCTAGCGCACGCATGTTGGCGGGCGAGTTTGGACAAGTCGGAGAGGTCAGGCACGGCAAGCCTGCACCGCGTGCCTCCGTCCTAGCGCACCATCTGGCGAGCGATAGGGAAAATTGCAGCAGATTGCAGCAGAGTGCAGATATTGGGAAAGTCTCCACCGCCGTCTCACCGCGCGCCGCAACCGACAAAAGGATCTCAGGCATAGTTCAAGAGCAGGGTACAGTTTAGCCAACCCGAATCGTACCCTGCTCTCGAGCCGCGCCATATCAGCGCGATAACCATGTTCGTCCCGGTTCCGCGCTGGCCAAACGGTGCTGTCTCCGGCATGGTACAATCGCTATTCCACTGGTACACGGCAGCGGACGCCGCTTGCACAATCGTAAAGCCAGGCCAGGCTGGGACTTGAGCCTCTTGAGCGAGTGCTCCCAGCGTGCAAAAAGTGGCACTGGTTGGCAGCAGGTGGCAGCTTTTGTTCGTTCTCCCGGCTGCCGACTTTCCCTGGCCAGTGGCGTTGGCAGCAGGTGGCAGCTTTGGAGGCTTTGTGCCATTTCGTCCGCAACTTTTTACGCGGGTGCTCATCGAGAATCGCTTTGGACAGATCGGTGTGAATCTGAGGTCAATCTGATCGTCCACCGGGAGAGGCTGCGGCAGACCGCCGCTTGGAAAAAGCCGGGCCATCTGGAGACGGGCGCTCCGTCGGCGATCAGGATGGCGACCCTGGTTTTCTGGCTTTCGGAGGAGGGTTCTTCCCGAAAGAGCACCGATCGGAACGCGACGGCAAGATTCCATCGCTTCTCCCTCTTGCCCGCCTCGGCGGTTCCCAGCGCCCGTGGGGCCGAAGCAGGCCGGCATGCTCTCGAAGGGCGACGAGATGTACGAAGCAAGGGATTTGAGGATTGTGCCGGTCGATTCACCCGACCCGGAAGTCAGAACCAATCCTACGAGGTTCGCCCGGCTTGAAAGCCGATTTCATTCTAATGAGCAGGCGGCGGAGAGCCTGTAGGCCGAAAAGAGAATGCGCCAGAGCCTCGTTTTCTTACCTATATATTATACGCAGTATGCCCATTTTGTCAAGTCTACCGCCCCATTTCGGCGACGGGATTTGATCGGAACCTTAGGTTCACTATTGACTTAAACGACTTTCCCGATTTCTCTCGTGTGCGCTTATGGACACCTGGTATTAGCGAAAACGCGGGCATGATCAGGGCGCGCTCAGATCCGGAGTGGTACCCGAAAAACGGGCGCTTTTGAACCAGGCCCCTACTTCCAGGTCCCGAAAAGCAAAACGCACGGCCAAGCAACCTACGCACAGGTTTACTTCCCCGGTTCCGTCCTCGACAAACTGATCGCGTCCCGGGATCCGTCCCTACGCTCAGATTCTTCTTCAGCAACAAACGATGGAGGCGCTCACGGAGAGTCCGTCCGAGTCCCCCAGTTCCAGGGACCCCAGAAGGCACTACTGAGTCGGAGTTGAGCATAGTGTCCCCGGAATCCTGTCCGGAATCCTGTCCCCGGAATCCAGTCGAGCCATCGTGGATCGACCGGACCCCTAGCAATGCGTCCGTGCATTACGGCGTATCCAAAAGCTCCTCCCAGTCGTGGATGTTCGCGTCGTGCGTGCGCCGACTCATCCTCTCCAGGCGTTCGAGATCCCGAATCGCCTCGATCGCGACCCGCGTCGCCTCGTGCGGGGTTCCGAACCGATCCTCACCCAGCAGGATTAGCAGACGCTGCGCCTCTCTGATGGAGCCGTCGACCAAACCTTCGTTCCGGCCTTCTCTTAAGATTGCCTGATAAGTCGTCGATTCTCGCATGGTCTGTACTCCTTCCAGTAACGACGGCGCATAGCTCGTCCGATGAACCTAACCCCTTGAGCAGACACGCCACCGTCCAGAGCTTCGCGGCGCCCGATTCAGAGGGTCACCATTCACCGGCGGGTCCGTGCATCACGCTGAATCTAAGAGCTCCGCCCAGCCGTTGATGGCCGGGTCGAGTAACCGCCGGCTCATCCTCTCCAGGCGTTCGAGATCCCGAATCGCCTCGATGGCGGTCCGGGTCGCCTCGTCCGGGGCTCCGAATCGATCCTCACCCAGCAGGAGCAGCAGCGCGCTGCGCCTCACTGACGTCGGCCTTCGTTCCGGCCCTCCCTCAAAATCGCCTGATAAGTCGTCGATTCCTGCATCGTCCGCACTCCTTCCAGTAATTGCAAAGCCACCTCTTCCGAGTAACGCAACCCCATCAGCAGATACGTCGCCGTCCAGAGCATCGACGCCCGCGGCTCCGGCTCGGCGTTGATGCGCGTGGCCATCCGCTGCACCAGTCCCGGGAGCGCCTCTGCCGGAACATTGGCCAGCGGGGCCAAGGGCACCAGGTTCACCCCCGCGTTCAAGTACGACTCGGGATCTTCCTTCCACACCCGCACGATTCGATAATTGTACAGGTTCGTCCGAAAGCCGTCTGGCATGAGGATCTCGAACGTGCCCTTCAGGCTCGGAGAATTGGCCTCGCGCCGCAACAGAATCAGAACGGTCAGCACCGGCAGCCGTGGCGGTGATACAGGGCCGCCTGGCGAAACCAGAGCGTCTCGACCAGATCGGTCTCATGGCTCGATTGAAACTCGACATTCACCAGGAAGGGCTCCGATCCGCCGACCTTGATCACCTTGTCGGCGGCGGCCGTCAGCGCGGTGATGTCCGAGTCGATCACGTCGACACGGGCCCGGGTGTGGAATACCCAGCCGCACCAGCCAGGCGGCCGGATCGTCCCAAACCAGTTCCTTGGTCGAGACGTCGAAGCGGTTGAACTCCACGAGCAAGACCTCCGTTCGTCAGCTTGCACCACAGAGACAAGCCGACTCCCAGAACCACAAAAACATTTTCACCACAGAGAGCACAGAGAACACAGAGTAATGATATGTCTGATACAATAATCTAATATATTTATTTTATCTTTGTCAATTGAATTCTTTCTGTGTTCTCTGTGCTCTCTGTGGTTAATCGTATTCGTTCCCTGATCTCAGTGGTGAATTCCGCGCGGGTGGTTACTTCACCTTGAGCTGAAATCGTTGTTCGCCGATCTGGAACTGGGCCACCGATTCGACGGTGATCTGCGGCATTCGCAGCCAGAGCCCGTTGGGCGTCTTGTGGTGTTCGGCGTGCCAGCCTCCCTTTGAGCCGCCGCGGTACAGCCGGACGTGCTCGCGGCTCGCAGAACGGGTCGTCCGGCCGGCAGATCGGACACGACGGATCCGAACCGATCCAGTATTCATTCTTGACGAGGAGCATCCGGTTGCCGATCTCCGAGCCGATCAGTTCGGTGACAGGCCGGCGGCCGGAACGGACTGGACCGTCGTCCAAGCCTTGCGTCTCGTTGAAGTTTCCCTGCGTTCGCGACCGTGGTCGACCGTCGGCCCGGCATCGGCCTGAGGATGCGTCGAACCGGTATCGGCCGTTGCCAACCAGGAACTCGGCCTTGTCGGCCAGGACCGTCCGGCTGACCCGGACGAACATCCCGTGCGTGCTCTGAAGGTCGGTGACCACCCAGCGGTGCAAACCGCCGACAACCTGGTGCGTGATCTCGACATGCTTGGCCGAGATCCGGCCGTCGAGCGGAATGCAAAGGTCCCCCTCGGTCCGCCCGATGATGAACCGATGATCGCGGATGCGGATGATCTCGCCATCGGTCTTGCCGTCGTCAAACACCGTTAGCACGGCCACCGGCGGCCGCACCGTCGGGCGAAACGGCACCGCGGGCCGCGCCGTCGGCTGCCAGCGCGCAGCCGCCGGGGCAGGGGAGAGCTCGGCGGCAACCGCCGGGCCAGGCGGCACGTCCTTTGTGCCCGGACTGCAATGCCTGCCGGACATCTTCCTCGGTCTCGATCAAGGTGCCGGACCGCTCGACGGGAGGGTTTGGCTGACACGTTCTTGGTGGTTGGGACATTGACGTTGCTCTTGAGAAAACCCCGTCGTGGTCGCCCGAGAGCAGATCGGTCGGCCGGATGATCGGCTCGCATGATCGCTAGCCCTCGTAGGGAAGTGTCCGGCGGGGCGCGAAAAAAGCCGAGCTTACTCGCACCACTTGGCCTCGCCACGCACCCTACGCTTATGTTTCGCCCAAAAGGCGATCACCCTCACCCACTCTTTTGGCGCCTTCTCAGCGCCTCGCCGACCGCCTTTGTCTCTTCGGTGCGGCAGTCTCGGGTGCGTACGCCGCTTGGCTTCCTCGATCGTATCGATAGCCTTCTGGAGATTTTTCGAGGGTCCTAGCAGCGCCGCCGCTTTTGTAGAGCGGCGAACCGCGGCCAGAGCGTCCTTGACAGAGAGATCGCCTTGCAATTTTCGATACTCGCCCAGGGTCTTGTCGATCAACGGTGTGAGCTCGTTGGTCGCCTTGAGGAAGTCCGACCACTTCGCGTTGAAGTCCTTCGCGAGCTCTGCCTTGCGCTCGGCCGAGACTCGCTGAGCCCGCATCGCTTCGACAACGCCGAGCGAACTGTCACGCTCCTGGGTAAGGCCGTCTCGGGCCGCCTGGGCCGTCTGGTACTCCAACTTTTCCTCGGAATTGGCCCGGTTCCCATTCGGCATCTTTGAGAGCATCGAATTGGCCGCGTCGACCCGCGCTTTCATTTCACTGTAATACTCCTCCGCTCCGGTCAGCAGCATCTCGTTGCGCAAGGCTTCGGCGAACATGTTGAATGGCTCGGCCATCCTGGCGATGAGCGGCCTGACCTTCTCGAACTTCTCGAGGATTTCGGCCTCCGACGCGACCACGAAGTACACGCCTGAATTCGCCAAGCCGTGTGCTTTGAGCTTCTCTTCCGAGGAACCCTTTGCGAGTGCCGGGGTCGTCGGCTGGTCCACGGGGGCGTTGACCGTCGTCGCGGCTGTCGCCGCTTGCACCGGCGGGTTGCAGCTTCGGCTTGTCGCCAACATGGGTCGCAGTTTGGGTTCGGGCGACACGGAAGCCAGTCTTGCCCCATGAACCATCACTATCCTCCCAGGGTAATCTCCGGTTGCGCTCCGACAGTACCTCGGTGAGTCCAACCAATTTCCCCCGGCTTCACGCGGATGGCTGTGAAGGACAGGTCGAGCGGCCCGATCACGTGCGGCTTGTCTTGCACGAAGACGCTGTCGCAAAGCTCAGTAGCGTTTCCCAACATGTCGAACAGGCCGAAGTCGTTCGGCAGCAACTGGCCGACGGGGTGGGGCTTTTTGGCGGAATTGCTGTCGTACCAGGCATAGTCGCTCAGACGGGCCTTCTCGTCGAATGGACAGGGAGTCTCCCGGCCCGCGCGGCAGGCGTATTCCCACTCAGCCTCGGTCGGGAGCCGGTACCCGTCGCCTCCCGATTTCGACTCGGTGCCAATCCGGTAATAAGGCTCGGCCTTTCCCTCTCGCTGAGCCGGTTGCAGAACTGGACCCGCTCTTCCATTGAAGCTCAAATGGGCGCGGAATCAGAACCGGAAGGTTCTCGCCCGGGTACCAGACGTGGGTCGGGTTCTCTTCCATCACCGCCAGGTATTGCGCCTGTGTGACCTCGTGGATGCCGAGGTAGAATGGCCGCTCGATCTGGACCGGTTGCTGCGGCTTCACCGTCGGGTCGTCCGCAAGAAGGTCGGAGTTGGGCGAGCCGATCATGAACTTACCGGCGGCGATCAGCGCGAGCTTCATGCCGATCGAGTTTTTGATCACAGGTCCTGGCTTGACGGCCGAAGCCGGGAGTGCCTTGGAGGCACCGGCACTTTCGACTCCTGCTCGTGTCGCCGTCGCCTCAATCGCTGACTTTGCCGCAACGACCGAGGACGGGCTTCCCGAACCCGCCGCGGCCGTCACCCTCTCGGTGCCCGGTTTGGGAGCGGCAGGAGGCGGGTCCGACGTGCCGAGCGGCGAATCCACAGCTACGCCAGCACTGGCGGACAGCCCAGCCGTGCCCTTCGCAGTGTTATCGATGATGACGGTGGTATTGCCCTTCTCAGGGTCAATCGTTACGCTGCCATTCCTCGTGATGATAATGATGATGATTCCGAGCATCACGAGGCTGATAGCACCAGCCGCGGCGATGAGTGGCCACGATTTCCACGGTGGGCGACGACCGGATACCGGACCGCTGGATCGGCCGAAGAGACTTCAACAGAGTGATCCGGCTCATCGACAGCGGCCAACGTCTGCGACCGCGACTCTGACACAGATGAAGGGCGTGGCGGGGACGGCCTGGGTCGTCTCAAGTTTGAGGACAGGTTGTCCGAGCGTGGAAACCTCCGGCTTCGACGTCGCGCCCGCCTTCCGGAAAAACGGCTTGATGCCTCGGCGACTTCGGCGGGGTTCTGAAACCGGCGGTCCAGGTCTTTCGCCATCATCTTGGCGACCAGGGCCGCGAGCTCGGCCGGCACTTCGGGCCGCACCAGGTTCAGCGGCTGGGCGTCCATCGAGAAGTGCGCCTGGAGCAAGTCGTAGAGGCTTGCGGCCTCGAAACGGCGGACCGCCGGTCAGAAGGTAATAGAGCGTGCAGCCGAGGCTGTAGATGTCGGCCTGGATGCCGGCGGACTGAGCGTCGCGGATCTGCTCCGGAGCGATGAAGTCGGGCGTGCCGAGCATCTGGCCCTCCTGGGTCAAGCCGCCTTCGAGCGGGCTCTCGCGGGTCGCCTTGGCCAGACCGAAATCCAGCACCTTGACGACCGACTTGTCCCCCTTGCGCGTGAGCATCAGGTTGCCTGGCTTGATGTCGCGGTGGACCATCCCCTGCTCGTGGGCGTGCTGGAGCCCGAGCGCGGCCTGGTGGACGAAATAAGAGGCATGGGCGACCGACATCGGCCCCTTCGCCTTGACCAGCTTCGCCAGGTCGAGTCCTTCGACATACTCCATGGCGAAAACGACGCTCTCGCCGCAACGAAAGGCGGAATAGGCGTGGACGATATTGGGATGCATCAAACGCGCCGCGGAGCGGATCTCGCGGCTGAACCGCTCGAGGACCCCTTTCCGTTCGATCAGGTGCTTGCTGACGACCTTGAGCACCTCGTCACGGCCCATCAGCCGGTTGTGGGCGAGATAGACAACGCCCATGCCTCCGCGGCCGAGCTCGCGGACGATCTGGTAGTCAGGATGGTCGGCCAGGTCCGGCGGGAGCGTGCCGGCGCTGGTTTGGTGCCCGGGCTCCTCAGCTCATGATCGGCGCTTGAGTACCGCGTCGGTCGCTGGCCAGTTGCCGGTTGTCCCTGGCGCTGCGAAGCCGGCCGAGAAAACTATCGGACGACATCTCGGCCACACAGTCGCTGGCAGTCGGGGCATTCGCTGAGATGGTTGTTGATGATCTCGGCCTGGCCATCGTCCAGCTTGCCCAGGCTAAAGTCGCTCAAGGTCTGCTCTGTCGGATGCAACAAGGCGTGGCTGCCCATCACAAGTCTCCTTCAGCGCAGAATCGGCTACCGAACTTGCCATCACTCACTAACGAAAGAAATGTCCGCTCGTCGCGCGACCTGTCTCGGGTCAGAGAAATTATTTGAGAAGGTCGCCCGCTTCTTCGCGTAACCGCTTGAGGATGCGTGACTTGGCCAGGGTCACGGCGTTGACGGTCAGGCCCAGTTCGGCGGCGACCTGTGCCGCCGGCAGCCCTTCGATGGCGAACCGGCGGAACGCCTCCCAGGTGGTCGGATCAAACCCCGGCTGCACGACTCGTCTGCAACTTCTGGAAGATGTGACGGTCGTGGTCGAGGTCCCACTCGCGGGCGAGCTCGCTGTTCGGCTCGGCCAGCCCGTCGAGGAAAGCATCGAACGGCTCCATCCCGACAGCGGGCCTCCGGGATAGTCGCCTCCGATGATTCCGCACCACGTTGACGGTGATCCCGCGGACCCACGCCCGGAACGAGCCTTCCCTCCTCGCGCTCGAACCCGGAGATACCGCGAACCATGACCAGGAAAACCTCCTGCGTGATGTCGGCTGCGTCATCGCCGAGCCCCGGGACACGGCCGATCCAGCGCCGGATCAGCGGCTGGTAGATCTCCGCCAGCCGGAGCCATTCGGGATCGTCCGGTCGAGCCGCCCTGAGGCGATCGAGAAGGCTGACGGAAGTCGGATTCACGGCCGGTCGTCGATGGAGGTTCAACCCACTTCATCGCTTTGCATGGGCGGATGATATTCTAGGTGGAATCTCAAGAGGTTACAACGAGGGAGTTTCCCGCTTGATGACTTGCGACTTACGCCTAGCAAAAAATCCACCTCGAACGTGCTGCGGTCGACGATCATGATGTCCGAAGCCACTCGTTTCAGTCACGGACGTCCGGGTCGATGATTCGATCGGCCAGAGCGTCGATCCGCTCGAGATCCCGAATCGCCTCGATGGCAACCAGGATCTCGGCGTCGAAGCGCTCGAATCGCTTGGTACCCAGATGAACCAGAAGCCGCTGTTCTCCGGAGACGCGGCCCTCATTGCAGCCTTCGCGAAGAATAGCCTGGTACGTCGTCGAATCCCGCCAGTCCACCGCCATCAACATCGCTCCTTCCGCGTAACACGAACCCAAGAGCAGAGGGCTGTGTGAATGGATCGCCACAACCCCGGGTCGGTCGGGCTTTCCGAGTGTTTCCGCCATTACCCATTTCCGAGCAAGCTGTTCCAGTCGTGCACGTCCGGATCAAGTAATCGCTCACTCAATTTTTCGAGCTGCTGGACATCGCGGATCGCCTCGATGGAAGCCAGGATCGTGTGGTCGGGCTCTCCGAATCGTTTGGTACCCAGATGAACTAGAAGCCGCTGTTCTCCGGTGTTGCGGCCTTCATTGCGGCCTTCATTGCGGCCTTCGACCAATCCTGTGTTGCGGCCTTCCCTGAGAATGGCCTGATACGTCGTGGATTCTCGCATTTTCGCCATTCCCTCCAGTAATTGGGAAACCACCTCTTCCGAGTAACTCAGCCCCATCAGCAGATACGTCGCTGTCCACAGCATCTCCGCCCGAGGTTCTGGCTCGGCGTTGATCCGTTCAGCCATCCGCCGCACCAGCTCGGGCAAGGCATTCTCATCGACATTGGTCAGCGGTGCCAGCGGCACCAGGCGACCGCGGCGGTCAGGTACTCCTCGGGATTCTCCTTCCACAATCGAACCACCCGATTATTGTACAGATTCGTCTGCCAGCCGTCTGGCATCTGGATTTCAAACTTTCCGGTAATAGCACGGGCATTCGCCTCTCGGCGCAAACAGGATCAGGACGGTCAGCACCGGTAGCCGATGGCGGCGATAGAGGGCCGCTTGACGAAACCAGAGGTTCACGACCAGGTCCGAATCGTAGCTCGACTGTGGCTCCAGGTTGACCAGGTAGAGGTTCTGGACCACCGACACGGAGCACCTTGTCGACCACGGCGGTCAAGGCGGTGATATCGGAGTCAATCACATCGACCGGGCCGGGCGGACCAACGCCAAAGCGTTCCAGACAGGCGGCGGGGTCGTCCCAGATCAGCTCCTTTGTCGACACGTCGAAGGGTTTGAATTCCACAACGTCGCCCTCAATTTGACTGAACCACCCACGTCAGCATGGCTCTTAGGAGCACGAACCACCCAAGCTTGCCCTCGGCTTCCAGGTGAACCATGATCTGAGCGACGATCTGCTTCTGGGCAAATACCTCGGGGACTCCGGGCAGCGTCGGATCATGCCGCATCAAGTGAACCTTGGCATTCGCGGCCAGTGCACAAGCGTTTTCGATCATCGCGGGCAGGTCGTCCCAAGGCTTTCGGTGCGGGCCGCCGAGCCGACCCGCGTCGATTGCTTCGAGTTCCCAGTTCCTAGGTTTTACGAGGGTTTTTACCACTTGATTGATGCTGTGGGCGAGCTCCTTCAAGAGATCCTTCGGTCGACGCATCTGGATTCCGGGTATTACGTTCCAGAACTCAGAGCCGGTCGTGCGGTCGAGGCCTGCCAGGCTCGTTCGAATCGCCACGAGCTTGTCGAAATCGTCGGGGGAAGGCAGCGTCGCCGGCTCGGGCATCCACCACCGCAGCTCAGCCTCGTCCTCGGCCGTTGTTTTCCTGACGAGTTTATAGAGATCATCCAGTTCGCTTAGCTCCAATGGAAGCGGATCACCGGGAGTCAGACCGGCAGGAATCCACTCGTCTCGACCTTGTCCCACCGCCGCCAGGCGAGCTGCTTCCGATGGCGGATAGCCCTTGCCGGCAACGACGACATCGCGGTACTCGTCGGCGCGAGCCCGCATCAGCTCGCTGCGCCCCCGCGCTCGCTCGGCGAGTAGTTGCTTCCTCTGAGCGTCCAGATGCACCGCTTTGCTTGTCCAGGACCTCAGCGTCTTTGGCGAGATGTTCCTCGATGGCCTGAACCGACTCTTCGAGTTCCCGCTGGCCTTCAATATCACCTTCCAGGACGCTGACGCGCATCGGTCGCAGTGGCTCGGCGATGTGCCCACGCAGGACCCGCAACGCCTTGGTCGTGTGGCTGGTTACCAGGATGGCCTCGCCCCGGGCCGAGCAGATGACCGATCAGGTTGGCGATCGTGTGCGATTTGCCGGTCCCGGGAGGACCCTGGACCAGCACCGCCCCATGCTTATCGAGTCGTCGAACGATTTGGGTCTGCTCGGGGTTGGCGGGCTTGCTGAATAAGATATCGTCGCACTCTTCGGTCAGCTCAACCGTGGGGTACGCGTCAGTCGTTGCTCTCTTCGAAGTATTGCTTTTCCGGTGATTTCCTGCGATAGAGAGCAAGTGGGATGGCAAGTCCTCGCGGGTGTTCATCGCCTTGGCGGTCTGACCCAAGGCTGAGGTCAGGCCGGCCGTCCGCTCGCGCAAGAACAAGACCGGATCGAGCCCAATCCGAGGCTCCGGGCCTGCCGGGCCGAGCGGGGACTTCCCGTTGAACTCTCCATGAGAAGACAACCGGGTCGCCAGACTCGAGAGGAAGCCCGAGGCCTCTTCACCTTCGAGCGTCAGGAGATCAATCTCGGTCAACTCCTCGTTCCAATTCCCAACCGCAGCGCCGTCTATCTCAGGTAACGATCGGAGTAGAGCCGTGTTCAGCTCGACTACTTGGCCCGTGTCGGTGATCGAGAATGCGGGAATCTTCGGGTCGAACTGGAGCTGGACCTTCTGAAGGAGCACCGGATGATGAACCTCCAGCCCATCGCGAGGCCGCCATGCCAGGAGGCCATCCCCAAGGATCAGCTCAAGCCCACCTCCCTCTCGATCGAGACGGCCGCGTAGCCGTAAAGTTTTCTGATAGGCCAGATCGGCATCACGTGCAGGCCGCTCATTGGCTGCCCATTCATCGCGGAGCAACTGCCAAGCTGCGAGGTCCTTGGGACGTCGCGGATCGTCCTCAAAGCGGATGATGCTCTGGCCTTCGGCATTGGTTTCATTCTTTGACTGCCTCGTGCAGACGGCACTGCCGGGGTCTTCCCAGCCGCGCTCGATCCAGTCCACGATCGACTCAGACGTGCCGGTGCATTAGTCAGCTTGGGTCGTTGCACCTTAAGAATCACGGGATTGATGTCCTGTACCGACCTATCGGGCAACACCGTGCGGCGCTGGATCGCCTTATGATCGGGCAGGTGGTGCAGGTGCATCGACCAGGGCTGGTCAGTCAGCAAGCGTATGACCGGGCTACGCTGCTGGCTCAGGGGCCTTCAAGAAACGGAAGACCCGGACAAGGCGATCCCGGCCGACGTCTGTCTCGGTGTCGCGAAGATCGGAGCTCAGCTCGGGCTCTAGTGAATTTTCGTCCATGCAGACACGGTCACCCATGCAGTCTGGCGTCATAGTTCGTCTTCGAATCTAGATTTAGAAATTGAACCGCGGTGATCTGCTTCTCAGGATAAAGAGGAAGACACGCTCAAACCACCTTCGGGCCTCCTTAATCGAAGGCGACCGAATCCCGGTCACCTCGGCTGCAACGACACGCCTCCCATTTTCCGCGGCTGGTGCTTTTGCTGTAAGCCTCGCCTAAACCTTAGTTCGCGGAACTCGTCGTTCCAGATTTCCACCGCTTTCACTGCTCATCGCCGTCTGCCACTGGGGCTATCGCGGGACGTTAGCTGCCGCTTCCAGTCCCCGAATTAAAGTGCTCTCGGCGGGGATTGTCGGAAAGCCTTCTGCGCGAGTCGTTTGCGGTAGCCAATCTCCTTGGCTCGCGAGTTATCCTCCATCGTCTCGGGGGCAAAGGGCAGGGCATTCGCAGGTCGAGCAGGTGACTCCCGCGCGGTGATGATCGAATGTTGATTCGCACACAGTCTCGCTCAGTCGAGGCTGGCCGGCTTGTTCGAAAAGGCGACGTCCGGCGGATGATCGTGCGGTCGTCGCCTGGACATAATTTCCTGGGTCGGATAGGTTGGATTGTCCCCAACGTGGCCATCGGGGCCGAGACGAGCGAGCCGGAGCGGAGCCGCCCGATGAGCGAAGCGCGCGACCAACGAGTGGACGACACGACCTTCATCCCGCCTGACGGCCCCGCAATGGAGGCGATCGCGGGCGACTCGGCTGCCGCTGCAGCCCGACTGGCCCAAACCGTATACGAGAAGGTCATGGGTCTCCGTCCCCTACAAAATCCTGTAAAAACATCAGTACTGTCCGGCTAATCTTTTTGGAATTGCCCGATGTTGTTTGTCCGCTTCGGATAACGACTACACTACTGTACGCACGATTCCGCAACGGGTCGTCGAAAATCAATTGGCAAGTCGTCCCTGGGGCCGTCTCGAAGCAATTTGCGTCTCATTAGACTCGATTCCTCGGGGATCTCTAAGTTTGCACGATTCGCAAAATGACGTGTCAAGAAAAATATCTGCCTCTCGAAAATGACTTGATTTCAAGGTGTTTTCAGGTGAATTCGCCGAAAAGAGAACTCCGATGATGCGAATAGCCTATAAATCAAGTGGTCTTTAGCCGGACAGTTCTGTAAAAACATTTAAAGACCGCGAAGCCCTCTGCGGTTCACCCCCTCCAGAATGGATCGGAAACGATGTGGGTAAAGATCAGTCACCAGGGGGTAAAGGCGGTCAGAGG
>CAWAAW010000053.1:0-21759 GCA_963779785.1 uncultured Planctomycetota bacterium | reverse complement strand
GGTCGCGGAATATGCCGACGTGCTGCAGATCGGTGCCGCAACATGCAGAACTATCAACTCCTCCAGGCCGTGGGCGACTCGGGGAAGCCCGCTTTCCTGTAGCGCGGCATGAGTGCGACGATCGAGGAGTTTCTCCTTGCCGCCGAGTACATCCTCGACCGGGGAAACCCCAACGTGATGCTCTGCCAGTGGGGAATCCGCACGTATGAGGACCACACTCGTTTCACCTTGCCGCTCGCGACGGTTCCTTACTTGCACGAAAAAAGCCATCTGCCGGTGGTCGTCGACCCTTCGCACGGCACGGGCAAGGCGAAGCTGGTCGTACCGATGGCCCGAGCCGCCATCGCCGCGGGGGCCGACGGACTCATGATCGAGGTCCACGATGACCCCGAGCACGCCGTCAGCGACGGATCTCAAACGATCACACCGGCCGCCTTCAAACAAATGATGGATCAATGCCGACGCATCGCCGAGGCCGTCGATCGCACCTTGTGAGGAGCGAGCCTAACAGCAACCACAAAACGGTAGGCATACAAGGGGTCGATGGCCGACATACGAAATCCAAAGCTGCTCTACTTCAAGGGTGCCCTTTTTCTTTGCTCGGGAATCCTGGCCTCTGCGATTCTCCTCTGGGAGCACCCCAACGTGAGGTTCGCCGCGCTTCTGGCGGTCGCGGTCTGGACGTTCGCCCGCGCCTACTACTTCGCGTTCTATGTCATCGAACATTACATTGATAACACTTATCGATATTCCGGACTCTTATCACTTTTGACGTATCTGGCTCGCGGTAGGAAAAACTGACGCTGGCTCTTGTCTCACGTCCCTGCTGGGGACGAGAGTCCACCTTCACAACCGCGCCAGCCAGCGCAGCGATGAGGTTCAGTTATCGCTCTGCGGACGCCGGTGCGCTTACTGACCCTCCCGATACAACACTCTGCATTCTGACTTGTATTCATATGCGCGTGCGACGACTTATGTGCGCCGGCCATGGCCTGGTGCGTCATTCTGCGCGGAAGCCAAGTAGCTGAACTGACGAGCACAAACCGTAGTGGAGTGTTGTCCATTTGCTGCCGCAAGGTCTGAACGCCGGCCTGAAGGGAAACCTGCACGCCTACTTGATGGCGGAGCGGCTGGCCGACGATCGGCTTCGCTGAAGTCAAGATCAGCCGCACGGACGCAGCCGACCCTCGCCGGCGTACTTGGGACCGGTATTGGCGGCTCGGCGAGTGGATACTCTTGGCCCATGTTAGCTCAACCATCGCAGTCCTCCTTTCGGCGACTGATTTGACGTACTTGCCAGATTCAGATGCCTCATGCAACCGACGGTGGCCATCGTGCATGGAACGTAGACCCTCTCGTGCCCGAATGTCCGCGCCCCATGCATCACCGATGACAGTCCCGCCGTCATCACCGCTTGGGTGCTGAAGATGAATGATTCCGCACTTGTCTGCGAGCGGCCGACAGCCGCGCAGAGTTCCCAGCCATCGGCACCGAGTTCGTTGAATCGGCCTACGTTCTCTCCGCTGATGGATTGGTACTCCCACTTTTGGACGACCTGTTTCGCATCACCTTGGGCAGCCGCAGGCCCGTGGCCCCAGGCCACGAGGAGTACGCCGACGCCGAGAAGGACGACCAAGAGGGTAGAGCGAAGCTTGTTCATCGTTGCCTCTTTCGCTTGAAAGGACCGCGTCAGAGATTGGGCTGCGCAAGAGGCGGATATCGGCAATAAGTCTCACCTCGGGATCCCTCCGTTCCGCGTACGGACATCGTCCCTGCGCCCGAATGTCCGCGCGAACGATTATCCACCGCTTTCGCCCGATCGAATTCACTCCGGCGGCACCGGCGGGTCGGGTTCGACGGGCAGCGAGGGACTGGTCGCGGCGCGGCGGTATTTCTCTCCTAATCGGCGGTGCCATTCAACCTCGCGTCGGACCAACCTCTCACGTCAAAGCCGGTGTCGTCGGTCAGTCTAGAGCGGTTTTCCGATGAGTTGCACACGACCCATACTAACCCGACGCGCAAGCGAGGGGATCGGCTGTGCGTCTGTGCCGGTCTGGGCCAGCGTCCCTCGCTTGCGCGTCGGGTTAGTATCATCCGACATCGCGGCCTACGTGTGCGCAACTCGCGCGTTAACCGCTCTAAAGGAAGGCATTTCGTGGTGCTTCGCCAGCTGCAAGAATCGATCGTGGCGGCGCTGCAACCGAACAGAGGCGCCGAGGAGGGTCCCTGCACCCGCCGCCGCGACCATCAACCGCCGCGTCCTCATCCGGGGGAGTCGCATCGCCGGGGCCTCTCGGGCTCAAAGTGTCCGCGTCGCCTATGGTCGAGCCGCATCAAGAACTCGGCGGATCGAACCGCATCGGCTGGGGCTGCCGAACCCTTCGATCATTTCGTTCGCGACTGTGCGGGCTCCGCGACCCTGCCAGCGTCCAGCTGGCGTGCTCCTTCCCGAGTGCCCCGACTGGCTCATCCGGGGGCGGACCGGTCACCCCCGACCAATAAGGCATCGGGGGATCGGGTGCGACCTCCAGCCAGGGGTAGCGGGCCGCGACCTCATACTTGCGGCTTATGATCGAGCAGTACGCGATCACCTCATCGGTGTGGTCGGCGTTGGCCCGCCACCAGATGGCTTGACCGGCGATCTGCTTCGCTAGCTCCTCCGGCTGGTCCATGTTTTGACGTCTCGTGCGCAGCCGGCTCGCGGCCCGAATCATACCATCGACCTCCTTCCGGCAAAGTGCTAAGTGTTTCCGTTGAGCACCCTCCTCGAATCGCCACATTAGCGGTGCGCGATCGGTAGCCCTTGGCCCGCCGGCTGATCCTCATCGCCGTGATCGACCCGAAGAGGATTAGGCCGACCAGCGCGACTGCAACCATTAAAGTCCTTACCGTGATTCTCACGCGGGGCGGTAGCATGGCCGTGCCTCAAGGGGCTTGACTGTAAATTTTCGCCTCTGGATCACCCTGTCCGAACCCCATCATCGTCCCGCGCCCGACTGTCCGCAGCAACTGTACTTCACCCAGGCGCACGAAAGGGATCAGGGCGGGAGGCGAGATGGAACTAACGCCGGGGCGGGCATATCGGCCCAGTTTTTCTGGAGTTCTCGATACCGTCGCCCCTGAAGGTAGCCGTCCCACGACAGTCCTGCGAGGCAAACCGCCAACGCTACGGAAAGGACGCGCATCCACCTGGTCGGAGACAACATCCCTGTCAGGGCTCCGGCGGCTGCGACGCCGAACCATTCGGCTTGATAGCCAGGCACGAACGTCATGACCGAGCCGAGCAGGCCGAGGAGCAATGCCAACCCGACGCCGGCCCGAGCTGTCTGAATCCGCAAGTAACGAACCATTCGTGGGCGGTTGCCATCGCGAGGGCCCCTGTCTCGGCTGGTTTATAGGTCACGGATTACGTGCATAGAGGGATTTCCGCTGCTGCCGAAGCCAATCAGCGACCTGCTGATGACCCCATTCCGTGTGCCGGACGATCAAGCTCTTACTGAGAAAGAACGGCGTGACCGATCTGGTGCTCAGCCACCATACGTCAGGTGTGACCGAAGACTTCAAGATCGCGGCTTGCTCAGATAAATCGCCGATGGGCGGGGAGACGCCGGTTTGCCCATGATGCCGGATCAAGTCGCCGACGTAATAGGTCTTGACGATAGTCTGACCGCCATATCGGTCGTGGGCCCATTTCCCGAAGCCCAGAAGAATGCCCAAGATCGCGATCAGGACTAATATCTGGCGGATGGTGAATCTGACGTGGGTTGCACGCACGGTCCGTACCTCCTTGTCGACTGATGCTGTTGACCCTTTGTCAAACGTCTGCGACAAGCGTGACTTATACTCCACGGTTTACGGCTCGGGCGGAGGCGGATCGGGCTCGAGGGGGAGCCTGGGATACCATGCGGCCTCCTCATACTTCCGCCGAAGGCTACCGCGAGCATGAGCCGTCCAATACTGACTCGCACGGGAGGAAGTCGCATGGCAGTTCCTGGAAAACCTCATCTCCGGATCACCCGTTACACGTCCCGCCATCGTCCCGCGCCTGCCTGTGCGCGCCAACTATGGTTCAGACGTGACGGCTTCCTCTGTCCCGGCGGCTCGATTACGCCTGACGGCATGGGAGTATCCCAGGATGGCCCCCATCGCGGCGAAGCCCAGAGTCAGCACCGAATGGCTCGACTGGCGGTATCGCTGCAACGCGGCCACGTACCCGGCCACATTTCCGGGCGGTTCCGAATACCCTGCGACTTCAAGTCTGCCTGGAGGCGTGTATTTTTTGATCTCTGAAGCCAACTCCGGGTTGATGTAAGGGATCGCCTCCTCGAACATGGCCGTCGTGCGCGGCGGGCCTAGACGCTCATTCGCTACGGGCCCAAATCCCAGGATGAAGCACGGCCACCCGAAGACGGCGCAACCGATCCAAGCCAGACGGCTCGGTCCGCTCTCGGCAAGGGACATGAAGATTGCGCTACACAGCAGGGCAAGGGTCGTGAGCAGGATGATTCCGCCGCAGAAGACCGAGTTGATTCGGAGCGCGGCGAAGCTCAAGGCGATGATGAGGATGGCCGCCATCATCGACGCGATGCTGAATCGGAAGCGCATCACAAGACCCTCCGTTGGTTCGCTCGCCGTGAGTCCGTAAAAGGTGGATTCTGGATCACCCGTTACACGTCCCGCCATCGTCCCGCGCCGGACTGTCCGCGCCAACTATAGTTCACCCGATGCGCGGTTGTGAATCGCTGGCCAACGACCGCGCGGGCACTCGCTCATTGAGTTCCGAACCGGGCTGGGCTATTCTTCGCACAGGCTTGACCAAGCCGGGAATTGACAGGCCTAGCCGGGTAAAACCTCAACGAGGCTGAACAACACGGGACATCGACCCATGAACGGCTCTGCATGTACGCGATCCGCGCTGGCGGCATTAATTCTCCTCTGGTGTCAGACCGTTGTCGCCGCTCAGGTGACAGTGATCCGCGTCGAGACTCCGATGACTCCGACGCCCTGGGCTCTGCTCGAGCGCGAGCTCCTCCGCGCCAACGCGCGGGCGTGCGAGGAGTT
This sequence comes from uncultured Planctomycetota bacterium, assembly GCA_963779785.1. Classification (GTDB taxonomy): domain Bacteria; phylum Planctomycetota; class Planctomycetia; order Isosphaerales; family Isosphaeraceae; genus CAVRFS01. Next base: position 16,698 of record CAWAAW010000053.1, on the reverse strand, counting down.
CTTCGACCATTACTTCGACGACCGCGGCTACCTCGAATGTGTCGAGCGCTGGGGCGGCGACGACGGCCCGGACGACGCCATCGAGAACCTCAGTGATTGGCCCGTCCTCCATGCCCTGGGCGCCCCGGAGTCGGTCTTGCGCTCTGTACAAGAAGGGGTGGGAGGGCCACCTTCGCCAGTACACCGAGGCGCGCACGACCGACGTGGAGTTCGCCCGCGGCGGGATGTACTACAAGGAGTTCCCCGTCACGTTCGACTGGCTCCACAACGGCGAAGGGCTTACGCCGTTCAACCTCCAGGGCCTCTCGGACCCGAGCGACCTGCGGTTCCGGCAGCGGGTCATCCGGTTCGCGGGTTTTTACCTGAACGAAGACCCGGGCGCCCTGAACTACGACCCCAAGCACAAGATCATCCGAAGCATGTTCAACGGCAGCCGCGGCCCCTTGCTGCGCAAGGCGACGGCGCTCGACTGGGCCGGCGACCCCATCGAGGTCGAGGGCCGATTCCGCCCGTTGCATGGCGAGCGGACCTACCGCGAGATGCTCGAGCACTTCCGCGATTACAACGACGTCGTCGGCGACCACCCGCAGAACCTGCTCGCGACCTCGCTGGCCCTCAACGCCTACATGCTCACGCACGAGCCGAAGTACAAGACTTGGCTGCTCGAATACGTCGACGCCTGGCGTCAGCGCACGATCGACAACGGCGGGATCATCCCGACCAACATCGGCCTCGACGGAACGATCGGCGGCAGCGCCGGCGGGAAGTGGTACGGCGGCGTGTATGGCTGGGGCTTCAGTGTGACCGACCCCGTCACCGGCAAGAAAGTCCATCGCAACCAGCACGCGTCGGGGTTTGTCGGGTTCGGCAACGCCTACCTCCTGACCGGCGACGACCGCTACCTCGACGTCTGGAGGCGCCAGATCGACGCGGTGAACGCCCAGAAGAAGGTCATCGACGGCAAGACCCAGTATCCGCGAATGTACGGCGATCAGGGCTGGTACGACTTCACTCCCCAGAAATATGAGCACGGGGCGTTCGATATTTACTACTTGTCGATGCGTCCGGAGGACCGGGAGCGGTTGTCTGGCCGTGGCTGGCTTGCCTTCCTGGAGGGTCAGGACCCGGGCTATCCGGAGCGGGCTCTGCGGGCCGACTTCGCCACCATCCGCGGGAAAGTCGCGGGCATGCGCCGGGACACGACGACGCGCGACACCCGCCTGGCCGACGACCCGATGGAATTCAACCCGGCGACCGTCACGACCCTGATCCAGTTGACCCTCGGCGGAATCTATCCCGGGCCACCGCAGCGGCCCTTTACACTGTCGCGTGCGGTACTTCGACCCGGAAGCGAGGAGAGCCGGACTTCCGGATGACGTCGCCGCGCTGGTTGAAGGATTGACCGCCTCGGAGACGACCCTGACGCTCGTCAACCTGAACCAATCCAGTCCCAGGCAGGTGATCGTCCAGGCGGGCGCCTACGGCGAGCACCAGTGGGAGTCCGTCCGGCTTGATGGCAAAGAGGTCCGGATCGACGGCTCGCACTTCACGCTCAAGCTCGGACCGGGCACCGGAGGGCGGATGGTCCTGAAAACGAAGCGATACGCCAACCAGCCCACGCTGCTCATGCCCTGGGACCACGGTTGATTCGTGGCATGAAGACGTCTTCTACTTTCCCGCCCGATAGGCGATCGCCCGCCGGACGGCCGGCGGGAGCGGCGCGTCCTTTCCCTTGATCGACCGCCAGAGAATCTCGTTGAGCTCGAAATCGTCGATCTTGTCGTACTCGTCGAAATCCATCTTCAGCGACCGCTCGGCGCCGTAGGCGGTCAGCGCAGTTGACCTCGTTCAGATCGATCCGCGCTGGCTCGTGAGTATAAGGCGTCGAGGTCGGCCTTGTCGGTGAACGAGTCGAACATCGGCCGGGCCGCCGCGTCGAACTGGGATAGCGGCGGCAGGCCCAGGATCAGCTCCATCGTGCGGATCATGCTGACCGTGCTGTACTGGGTGCTGTCGAGATACTTGCGCTTGGTGTAAGGGCTGATGACCAGGCCGACCGTGCGGTGGGCGTCGACGTGGTCCGGCCCGTTCTGGGCGTCATCCTCGATGACGAAGATCGCGATCTCGGGCCAGTACTTGCTCTTGCTGACGGCCTCGACGATCTGGCCCAGGGCCAGGTCGTTGCTGGCCACGCAGGCTCGCGGCGTGAAGGTGCCGGGGCGAGTGCCCGTGGTGTGGTCCTCGCCCAGGCTCATGATCATGAACCGGGGCAGGTTGCCGGTCTTCTCGAACTCGCGAAATTCACGAAGGAACGTCTCGGCGTTATCGGTGTCGCGCACGCGTTTGCCGGCGACCTTGGCAATCCCGTAATCGGGGCACATGTGCCCGACCAGGCCCGGAACCGCTCCCTCGACCTTGAACGACCCATCCGGCTGGCTGACTCGGCGTCCGTATTCGCCATAGCTGCGATAGCTCAGCCCGGCGCGTGCGCAAGCATCCCAGAGATAGCCCGAGGGGGCTTTGGAAAGGTCGCCTTCGTCATCGTCGTCGATCCCGGCCCGGCTCGAGTACGTCAAGGCCCAGTTGCGGGCGATGTAGTCGGTGTTGTAAGCCATCGTCGACCAAGGATGGCCGTCGGCCGAGACGTGCCCGTTGCAGTACAGGTTGTCCAGCAGCACGAACTCCTCGGCCAGCTTGTGGTGGTTGGGCGTGACCTCACGCCCGAACATCACCAGCGACGGGTCGCCGTTGCCGCGCGGCATGTCGCCGAAGACCTGGTCGTAGGTGCGATTCTCCTTGATGATGTAAAGCACGTGCTTGATCGGCGACGGGTCGCCGACCTTGGTGGGAATGGCCGTCTTCGCGGGGTAGGGGGCGTCCGTGAGCATCGTGTCGGAGTAGGGGCAGTTCTTGTAGACCGTCTCGGTGTACTCCGCGAGCGTCTTGTCGTCGGGAACCGGAACGATCGACAGCGATCCCGACAGCGTCGTGCCGATGTAAGGGAATGGCAATCCCGGCCGCCGCGGTCGTCGTACCTGTCGTCGGTCTCGGCGATTCGATTTCGCCGAGGGCAGGGGGTCTCGGGTTCGCCTTGGTCTGGAGCCCCTTGCCGACTCCGATCAAGAGTTGCTTGCCGTCGGGGCTGACCGCCACGGCGGTCGGATACCAGCCGGTGGGAATGAACCCCTTGACCTGGCTCCGGCCGGGTGCGGCGATGTCGATGACCGCGACGTTGTTATTGTCGGCATTGGCCACGAAGAGCGTCTTGCCGTCAGGCGCGACCGCCAGCGCGTCGGGAGTGCTTCCCTCGGGCGCCCTCGGAAAGAGCGCCGTGTGGATCGTCTCGGTGACGATCCCCCGCCGGGTGTCGATCACCGAGACGCAATTGCTCGAGGCACAAGCGACGAAGATCCGATCGTCCTTGGGATGAACGGCGATCTGGTTGGGATGCTCGCCGACGGCGATCTTGGCGACCGTGCGGAGGTCGCCGGGATCGAGGACGCGCACCACGCGGCCGGCCCAGTCGGAGACAAACAGTTGTGCGCCGTCTCGTGCGAGAGCGACGTCATAGGGCCGCGTGCCGGCCGGGCGGACTTCAACTCCTTCAAACTGGTCGGGTCGAGAGCCGAGATCGTGCCGCCGATCGACGTCGAGCGAATAAAGCACCTTGCGAATCGAGTCGAGCGCCAGTCCACCGCCAAAGTGTTTCGGTTCCTTGGTCGTGCTGCTCTTGGGCTTCGCCGCGGGTTCCGGGTCTGTTCGTGCGCGTCAGACGACGATCCAGCGAGGCGAAACGCGTGGATCTGATTGCCTCCGCCCCCCGACCACCAGATCTTGTCGGCGTCGGGTGTTGCCGCCAGGCCGAACCAGCTCTGACGGACCGCCTGGTGATCGACGACCTTCTTCTGCTCCAGGTCGACGAGGGACAATTCATGGGCGTTGTAACCGCTGGTGGCGACCAGCACGTGGCGATTGTCCGCCAGTGGAACAATGTTCAGAGGCAAGTCGGCCAGCAGAATGTGTTGGCCGGCGGGCTTCAAGGTCCAGCCGTTGGGCAGGAGAAATCCCTTGTCCGTCGGCCCGGCATACCTCGGTGCTTCTTGAGCCTGGAACGTCGAGGCGAAAGTCAATGTCAGGGCCGCAATTCCCATTACCACGGCGGCAGGCTGAATCCATCGTGTTCTCATGTGACCCGATCACTCCACTCACGGTGTGTCACTTTGAGCCGCGCCAATCACCTGATATGGTGAACGATCGCGAGCCGGTCGTCCAATGAGTTTTTGATGGAGATTCGGTTTCACCTGAACCGCGGATGTCCAAGAATCGTCGGATTCAGGCCCCGCGAGCGAAGATCCGCGATAAATCGCCTAGTCAGACCGTCGGTGACTTTGGTAGAAAAAGCACGCTCCCAGCGAAGGGGGCATAGCCGACATCTCTCTGTTGATTGCGGGAATAGTCCAGATCGATTCCCGAAATCGAACCGTCGAACGTCTGGGATGGGATGAAGGTCTAAGCGAAGGCCTTCTCATCCCGTCCCTCCCGGCGAGCGGAGCGATTCCGTTCCGCGCGACTTATCAAGAATCCGTTTGGTTTTCGTTGGACTCAGCGTGTTCCTTCAGTCAGAGCCGCTCACAAAATAGCGATCGAGGCAGGCCGCTCGCTTTGTCGCGAAGCCAGTCCTATTCTGTCGTGCACGCCCAAGGAGATCCGCGCGATGGACCGCCGCCGGTTTGTACCTTCCACCGAGGGCTTGGAGGTTCGCACGCTGCAAGCAACGAACTTGAATACCCTGTTCGGGCTCCAGGTCAATTCAAACCTAAATATCCCGATCACCTATCAGCAGAGAGAACTTCGAATCACACGGCTACCCTACTATCTGGAGCAAATCAGGCCGGGGCGCTTCCTGCCGAAGCCCGAGATCAAGCAAATTCAGGACTCACTGTTTGGCATGCTGGACGTGATCCATAGGCCACCCACCCAGGGACTCAACGATTACAACTACTACGCTCCGAAAGGTTGTCTCCAAGCAGTCGTTGATCAGCGACGGATATCAACTCGGCTCGACCAGACATTCACCGGCGTCTTGAATTCGGCCCGAACGCCCCCCGCGGCGGTCGCTGGGTTAAGGTACGGCCCTGTATCAATTGACGTCCCAGATCGACACGGCCAGTGTGCTGCCGGTTACCTGGCGACCAACGACTATACGCTGGTTCTCGAGACTGCGCTGGCGGTCGGCCGGCCGATGCCGTCACCGGCGCTGCCCAAGATCGCCAAGAACGAGGGGATTCAAGCCAATAATCAGCACATGAAGACGCCGCTACTCCACCCAGCCGTGACCGGCACTTATCACTTCCATACCAATATGCAGATCATCACACCCCAGAGCCAGATCGTGGGCTGACGCCACGGTTCATGACAATAACGACTACAAGGTCAGGATCGTAACGCCGCTCTCGCCGGGTGTCTACAAATTCTACCTCAGGGCGGTCGACCAGGTCGGCCACCTCAGCCATGTGAGCAGGCCGTTCCTGATCAAGGTGGTCCCGAAGAAGCACTCACTAGCACGTTGTCGGCGCGGCCACGCCCAAAGGGCCGCAGGCATCGAGTAAGTACGTGAGGCCGAGTGAAAGAGCGGGGTGAGCAGGCGCCGTCGGTCAATCAGAGAATCTGACGGCGGGCCAGGTCGCGGAACGGACCTGGCTCGTCCAGGAGTTGATGATAACGCCCGGACTGGACGATCCGGCCGTCCTTGAGGACGTAGATCCGATCGGCCTTGACGATGGCGTCGAGCCGGTGGGCGATCACGACCCGGGTCATCCCCTGGAGCTGGTTGGTGAGGCTGTCGCTGATGATGGCCTGAGTCACGTTATCGAGCGCGCTGGTCGCCTCGTCGAGCAGGAGGATCTTGGGCCGGCGCACGATCGCCCGGGCGATGAGCAAACGCTGGCGCTGACCGCTCGACAGGTTCCCTCCCGCTTCTCCGACCAGGGTGTGCATCCCCATGGGCATCGCGCGGATGTCGTCTTCGAGGCCGGCCAGCCGCGCTGCCTGCCAGGCGTCGTCCATGTTCAAGTAGGGAGCGAAGCCCACGATATTGCTGAAGATGTCGCTCGGCATGAGTTGCGCATTCTGGAGGACGACGCCGATCTGTCGTCGCAAATCCCGTACAGTCGAGGGTGGGCAGCTCGCGACCGTCATAGGTGACCGTACCCGAGTCGGGAACCTCGAAACCGAGGAGCAGCCGCACCAGCGTCGACTTTCCCGAGCCGGAAGGGCCGACGATCGCCACGAACTCGCCCGGGCGGACCTGGAGACTCACATTGTCGAGAACCTGGGTGCCGCGATCCTGTCCGGGATAGCGAAACGAAACGTGGTTCAAGGCCAGCGCACCGGCGAGCCGGACCGGTTCGACGACAGCCGCGGGGAACTCGGGGCCCTCCTCGAGGATCGGCTTGATCCGCTCGAACATCGGCAGCAAGTCGAGCAGGCTGATCGACGTATAGCCCACGGCCAGCACGGCCGACATGAGGTTGGCGAACGTGATCGTGAACGCGAGAAAATCGCCCGCCCTCATCAGCGCCTGGTCGAAGTGAATGGCACCGAAATAGATCACCATGGCGGTCAGGATCGGATAGACCGACAGCCACTGATGAATGCGGTTGGAATACCGCCTGGCCCGGATCGAGAGTGCGAGCCGCTCGGTGTAAAGTCGGGCCCAACGCGCGAAGGCGCGGCTCTCGGCCCCCCCGCTTCGAAGCGTGATCATGCCGCCGAGAAGCTCGAGCAGCAGGCCGGAGATCGACCCGTCGATCCGCCGGATCGACGTTTCCTGGCGAAGCAGTCCAGACAAGAGCAACGCCGTCACCAGAAACATCAGGCCCAGCAGAACGGTCGTGCACAGGGCCAGTCTCCAGTTGTAGTAATAGAGCAGGCCCAGGTTGCAGCACGAGAAGAAGCCGGTGACGATCGTGGAAACCACCGCCCCGGAGACCTTCTTGAAGATCTCGCTCAATCCCATCGCCCTCAGAGCCAGGTCGCCCGAGGAGAATCGGGCGAAAAACCGGCTCGGCAGCCGGAGCAAACGATCCCAGACCGCCGGGATCAGGGTCGCCGAGACGCGGCCCTCGATGCGCAGGACCATCAGCCACTGCATCGCCTGAAAGATCGAGGCCGAGCCGGTGAGGACCAGCAGGAACAGGCAGATCACGCCAAGCCGAGGAAGATCGGCCGCGGGGATCACCTGGTCGACGAGGATGCCGGAGGCGATCGGGATCGTCAAACCGAAGAGTGCGCCGAGCAAGGCCAGGGCGACCACCATCCAGAGCTCGCGCGGCAGGTCCCGCGGGCTCAAGCTGAATCGGATCAGGTCGGATATCGTTGGGCGTTGCGTCGGGGAGCAACCGGTAGAACACCCAGGCTGTCGGAGCGATCCGACTCGCGAGCTGGTCGTCGACCTCGTGCTGCCCGCCCTCGGAATCGTGGAGCACGTAAGCGGGCCTCAACCACCGGGTCACGCGCCTTCGACGGCACGAGGGCCACGGGAGTATTGCCCTCATCTTTCAACTGGCCGAGCAACGGCTCGCCGCCGCGACGGCGCCACCAACCTCCGGGAGCGTGACCGTACGCACGTGAAAACCGGAGGCTCGGGCCAGGTCTCCCAGCGGGTCGAGCGAGGTGCTCGGAGCTCCGATCCCCCCCTTGTCTGCGGAACACGCACCTCGATGCCGAGCGTTTGCGCCACGACCCGGCAGGCCATCACCAGCGGATCGGCATCGACAGCGACTCCCTTGACGGCGGTCTCGTTCGACCGCGGCCGCCAGTCGCGTCGCCACCGACTCGACCACGGCGGCATCATGAACGATCGATTGCTGGAACTCCGTCCAGCGCGTGCGCGTTTCGTGCTCCTGGATTCCCGAGATGAAATCCAGGATCGTGCGGTGAAAGTCGTCGAGACCCGCCCAGGGATCACCCAGACGAATCAAGGTGGCTGTGTCGCAGGCACTGACTCGACACGCCGTCGAGGCCGTGAGCCAGAGGTGCTCGGTCAGGGGAAAACGGGCCTCGATCTCGGTGACGGGAAGGGGGACCTGGTCGAGTAACGTCGACGTTCCGCTCAGGTGTCGCACCCAGGCCGACCCCGTCGCGGACGCCGAAACGGGCGTCCTGCTCCAAATCGGTGATCGTGTTGAATTCGAGTTCCTGACGCGCCTGAACCGGGACGAATCGGCTGAGGGTCTGGCCGACGCGGAGCACCCAATCGTCGACCAGCACGGCGACCTGTTCGGCAAGCCCTTCCTCGAAGCTGAGCCGGATCAAATCGCCTCGGGCGAATTTCAGGAGCTGCGCCGGGCCGGCACCGACAGCCACCAAGCCCCCGCCGGCTCGACCCCGAACTCCACTGATGGCGAAGATCGAACCCCCTTCCTCGACCCGGCACAGGTGTCGCCTGCGGCCCGGCTGATCGCCCGGCTCGAGCTGCGGTGAAAAACACGTCGACCCCGCCGGAGGACACCCACCAGACGGCCTCGGGATCGTCGAGCGGCAGGGGACAGATTGGCGGCCGTGTTCTCCGGCTGGCTGTAGGGGAGGAGCTCCTCGACGATGAACCGAGCCGACGCCGATTCTCGATCGGGCGACGGAATCGGAGCGCTGCTCCGAAGGAAGCGGTGACACGTCTGCCCGGCTGGCCAGGTCTCGCCGTGCCGTCGCCGCCGGAAGAACAACTCCCACGACGCGGATCCCGGCAAGCGCCTGGTGCGCCACCAGGCGCGGCATACTCGCCTTGGGTGTCGGCGATCAGCTCGTCGTGAGTCCCGCGCTGCACCACGCGACCGCCGGAGAGGACGATGATCTCGTCGCAATCTCGGATCGTGGTGAGCCGGTGGGCGATGATCAGGCATGTGCAGCCGCGGCGTCGCAGGTTGTCATCGACGATCCGTTCGGTCTTCGGGTCGAGAGCGCTGGTGGCCTCGTCGAGGATCAAGAGGCTGGGATCACGCACCAGGGCTCGGGCGATCTGGAGTCGCTGGCGCTGACCGCCGGAGAAATTGCGCGCCTGCTCGGCCACGCTGGCGTCGTAGCCGCCGCGACGCTGCAGCAGGTCGCGGTGGATCGCCGCGTCGACGCCGGCCTGCACCAGGCGGTCCGAGTGCACCATCTCGTCCCAGAGCGTCAAGTTGTCGCGGACCGAACCCTCGAAGAGGCAGATCTCCGCATCGACCAGACCGACCGAGTTGACGAAGACCTCGTGGGAGATCTCCGCAAGGGGCTGGCCATCGTGGAGGATCTGTCCGCTCCAGGGCTGATACAACCCGGCGGCCAGCCGGCCGATCGTGGATTTTCCGCTCCCGGAGCTGCCCACCAGAGCGATGCGCTGGCCGGGCCGGGCGACGAACGAGAATTCCTTGATCAAGGGCTCCTCGACCGTCCGGTTGTATCCGAAGGTGACCTGCCGGAACTCGAGCTGACCGCTCAACCGCCGGGGCCGCGAGCCGACGGCGACCGCGACGCTTGGACCGGAGGCCGACTGGCTCTGGGCCGACGAGGCGAAGACCGGGTCGATCGGCCGGTTGCGAACATCGTCGATGCGGTCGAGGTCGGCGCGAAGCTCCTGGACCTCGGCCCCCAGCCGGGCCAGATCGTGGAACGGTTGGTTGAAACCGGCCAGCAGCGCCTGGAACGCGACCAGGGCGCCGATGCTCATACTGCCCACGATCACTTGCTGGCCGCCCAGTCCGAGGATCATGATCGCCGTCAAGCTCGACAGCAACGGAGGGATGACGATCAGCAGAGCGTTGTACACGCCCAGCGATTGCTCGGCGTTGATGATCCGCGCCTGGTCGCCGGCCCAGCGGACGAGCAAGTCCGACTCGGAGCCGGTGGCCTTGATGCTCTCGATGATCTGAATCGCCCACATCACGCTGGCCATCAGCCGGCCGCGGATCTGCTCGATCGCCCGATTCCGGTCGACCTTCACCCGGTTGAACCACTTGAGGGCCAGCAGGTTCAAACTGCTGATCCCCACGCCGACGATCGTGAGGAACGGGTCGTAGGGGAGCATCACGGCGACGTAGAAGACCAGGGTCAACAGGCTGACCGCCGTGGTCGCGAGCTCGCCCGAGATCAGGCCGGCCACCCTCGCCGTGCTCGCGGCCCGGCTGACGATGTCGCCGGTGTATCGATGCTGAAAAAAGGCCACCGGCAGCCGCAGCACATGCCAGAGAAACATCAGCGATTCGCCCAGCGTCAGCTTGATCTCCAGCCGCGTGAGGTAGACCCGCTCCAGCCCGGCCGCGGCCAGCCGCAACGCGGCCGTCAAGAGCATCGCCAGCAGCAACGGCTTGAGCCAGTTGCGGTGGCCCTCGACGAGAATCTCGTCGATGAACACCCGCTGAAACGCCGCCGAGACGAGGTTGGGGATCACCAGGGCCAGGCCGGCCAGGATGACGAAGCCCAGTGCCTGCTTGGAGGTCGACAGCCGCCGGATCAAGCCGAGGACGGCGCTGGGCCTGCGCCCTTGCTTGGTGAAATGCGGACCCTTTTCGAAGGTGAACGCGATGCCGCTGTAACCGCGCTGAAATTCGTCCTCGCCGATCGTCCGGCGGCCACTGGCCGGATCATTGATGTAGACCTTCCCCGCGCGAATCCCTCGACCACGAGAAAGTGGTTCCACTGCCAGAAGACGATGAAAGGAGGCCGGCGGTTCGACAGGCCCTCGGCCGGCTTGCGAAACGCTTTCACTTCCAGGCCGTACCGCTTGGCGGCCTCCTTGATGTAATAGGCGTTGCTGCCGTCGCGAGAGACGCCGCAATCATCGCGGAGCACGTCGAGCGGGACGTAGCGGCCATGGTACTCCAGGATGATCCCCAGCGCGGCCGCCCCGCACTCGGCGGCCTCCATCTGCAGGACGGTCGGAGTTTTGACCGGGCGGTAGCCCCGGGATCCTGAGCTCGCCATACCTGCATCGCCTCGATCCTGCCTTGATCCACCGGGAACGACGAACCGCCCGACATGCGGTTGCCGACAGCCGCGCAGGCGTCGCCGACACAATTCGCAAGATCAAGTATGCACCAAGGCGATCGAGATCACCCAAGACTCCTCACCGTAACTCGCGCCAGACTCGATGTTGATCGTTAAAATGAGATCATTCACTGAAAACGGATTGCTCTCGGCTCGTCGATTTCGGATGTTTGCCGACTGCGATCAATCAGTGGGGCGGAGAACTCGCCTGAACAAGCGAGTTGAGCCATTGCCTGTAAGGTTTCAGATAGGCGTTTTCCACTTCGATCGAGCCGGGATTGTCGGTCAGCACCTTGAGGAGCGTCCTCCGAAAGTCACTCACCGTCTTGTTGCCGTCCGCGGAGCCCATGAGGTTGACCCTCTCAAACGGATCGCGCCTCAGGTCGTAGAGTTGCTCGGACCCCGTGCCGTCCCGGATGTAATGCCGGCCCGAGGCCACCAAGGACATCTGCAACCCCTCGCGGCTCAGGTCGTTCGGATGTTGAGGCTGGAACGCGTTCGCGTGCGCGAGTTCCGAGAAGGCGGGGGTGATCTGCGACGGCGTCCTGTCCGGGCGCTGACGACCAGAAGGCCGCCAGCGAGTGGCCCGGGAATGGTGAGCCGGCCGAGAGACCCAACTGGTCGACCACCGTGGCCGGAAGGTCGCGCAGGCTGACGGGGTCGACTACGACGCGGCCCGCGGGTGCGCCCGGGGAGAGGATCACCAGCGGGACGGCGATCTGGTCGAGGTAGAGGCCGGTGTCGTGGCCGAAGACGCCATGATCGCCGAACGCTTCCCCGTGGTCCGAGGTGATGATCACCAGCGTGTTGTCCAGGAGCCCCTGACCGCGAAGATCGTCGAGCAGCCGCCCGAGTTGGTCGTCTAGCGAGGCGATGCAGTCGTCGTAGCAGTCGCGGGCCATCCAGGCGTCCCGTAACGCGACCCTGCCTCGATCCAGTCGTGCCAGCTCGAGCAGGAACTGGTAATCCCGCGGGTCTTGGGCCCGATCCCGAAACGGCCCGCATACTCCGGCGGAGGCACGTAGGGATCGTGAGCGTCGAAATAGTTGAGGAAGGCGAAAAAGGGGCGATCCGGCCGCCTTCGGCGCAGCCAGTCGCAGGAAGGCGTTGTTGATCCCGCGCGCATCCCGGGATTGAAGGTCGATCCACTTGTGGCTGTAGAAGTCGCCGCGACTGAGGATGTTCTTGAGGATCCAGTTTCCAGGAACCGTGCGGCCCAGGAGGGATTGCGGCGTCAGCGGGTAATCCTCGTAATGGGCGAAGCCCCGATCCAGCCCCGTCTCGTAACTGCAGCACTTCGTGTTCGCCGCGAACCCGACGGTCTGATAGCCCCGCGAGGCCAGGTACTCAGCGAGGGTGGGATCCGGGACGTCAAGGGAGTGGTTCCACTGGGAATTGAGCTTGTAAGGCCACCTGCCGGTGAAGAAAGCAGCTATGAGAGGGGTACGTCCAGGGGGCTGGTGCCAGAGCCCGGACGTAACGGACCCCCTTCCGGGCCCACCTCACGAGGTTGGGGGTGGTATCGCGGTGATAGCCGTGGAGGCTCAGGTTGGATGCACGGACGGTGTCCCAGACGATCAGCACGACGTTGCGGGCGCCCGAGGGCGGCGCCGGCAAAGCCGTCACCGCGCGGTACTTCTCGGATCGCCTGGCGACCGGACGAGAGCGCCGCCAGGACAATCAGCAGGCCGAGAAGCCCCGCCAGGAACTGCCGCCCAAGCCGCGGGTGCCGGCTGTAGGCCACGACGGCGGTGCCGATCGGCCGCCCCAGCCCGGCCGCCAGGAGCAGCGTGCAAACGCCGTACAGGGGCATTCGAAGCAGGGCCGCCCAGATCGCGAGCGTCGCGAACAGCCAGACCCCCGCGCGCAGCGTGATGGCCCCCGGCCGGACCCAGTTGACGACGGCCACCAGCTATCCCCACAACCGCCAGCAGGACCGCGTGCACGACCGGCACGCTCCAGGGAAATCGCTCCCGCTCCAAAAGTACCTGAGATCATTCCAGCAGTATTTCCTAAAGATCATCGCGACCAGATCGAGATAACCACCGCAGAGGCCCAGCGCGATCGCCAGCAGGACCGTTCCCGTCGGGGAAAGGGGATGCGGCTCGGCCCGCAGTTCGGGCGGGGTGGTGTCCATCGGCGCTGATTCCCCGAGTCCTCATGGAAGGCCGTTTCGAACGAATGAGCAGGCGCGCATTCACTTCCCAACGCGGACAGGGAGCTGACGCTCCCCGCTCGCCAACCCCGTTCGTGCAAGCATATCCTGGCGAGCGGGGAGCGTCAGCTCAATGGCACTTACTTTGCCGATTTTTGTGAGTTTCCTGACGTTGGCATGAGATTTGCGCGATTTGAATGACATTTTGCAACTCCCTGCCAGAATGTCAGGAGCTTCGCATGATCTCTGTTCCAACGCCGCTGAGCGATCAGGAATTCACCTCGGCCGTCGAACTGCTCCGTCGAATCATTCCCGAGGACGATTTCCCTGGCGATTCACTCGACGACTCTGCAGCGACCGTATATACGACGCTGGTCACGCTCTGGATGCTCACCCTCCAGCGACTCGGTGGCGGCAAGTCGATGGCCTGCGTGATCAAGGATGTTCTGACCTACCATCGCGATTTACTGCCGGATAACAAACGAGTCCGCGAAGGAACGCTTTCGGAAGGATCCGGAGCCTACAGCCAAGCGCGGAAGCGACTGCCGATTGAGACCGTCCGGGCTTTCGCCGACCGTGTCAGCCAGTCCTTGATTGAGCAGTCGCCGCCTTGGTTTGCAGGCCGACGTGCGTTTATCATCGATGGCACGACCATGACACTCTCGCCGACCAGTCCGTTGCGCGACGCCTATCCACCGGCCACGAATCAGCACGGCGAAACGGTCTGGCCGATCATGATGCTGATGGTCGCGCATGAACTGCAAAGCGGCTGTGCTCTGGTACCGGAATTTGGTGCGAAGTACGGTCCGGAGAACACCTCCGAAGCGTGGCAAGCCACCGCGATCGGCCGCAGAATCCCCAAGGGTTCGCTGGTCCTTGCCGATGCGGGCTTCGGCATCTTTCGCGTCGCTCACGCCATGATCGGTTGCGGTCACGACATCCTGTTTCGCTTGACCCGGTCGCGGTTCGAGTCGCTGCGTCGTCGAGCCAAGACGATCCATCGGACGGCCCGTAGTGTGCATTACCGCCTGACCTGGACCCCCTCGGCGCGGGAGCGGAAAACCAACCCGGACCTGCCGGCCGACGCGAGCTTGGAGGTGGAACTTCACGAGGTGAAGTTGGACAACGGCGAGGTGTTGTACTTGGTGACGACGCTGAAGGTCTCCAGCGAATCAGCGGCAGAGTTCTATGGCCGGCGCTACGATGTCGAGCACGACATTCGAGATATGAAGATCTCGCTGGGAATTGAGAACATCCGAGCCAAGAGCGACGAGATGGTTCAAAAGGAACTACTGTGCAGCGTGGTCGCTTACAACTTGGTGGTGGAGTTACGTCGCCAGGCGGCGAAAATTGCCAAAGTCGAACCACGGCGCCTGAGCTTCACCGGTGTTTGGACGACCATGCAGGTGTACCTGCTTCAGCAGCCGCCGTGCTCGGCGTCGGAGTGGGTGGAACGTTATGAACGAGCCTTGCAATCGGCAGCCAGAGCCAAACTGCCAATCCGACCCGGACGCACTTATCCACGCCAAGCACACCCACGCCGAGCAAAGTCAACCCAATTCATGAAACAGCAAACAACGAAAAATCAAAAAGAACCTCCCGCAATAACAAAGTAAGTGCCATTGAGCGTCAGCTCCCTGTCCTCATAACGTTCACGCCGAATTGCGAGGCGTTCGCTGGCCGACCAAGGGTATTCTCAATCAGACAACGGGATAATTCGGTGTCGCGCCAGTCCCAGAGACGCTCGTGGTGCAGGTCGACGTTCGCCGGCAACTGGTTCCAGGTGCTGGGATAGCAAAAGGCGCCGATGCCATGCACCCCGATCGAAAAGGCGATCGTCAAATACGACAAGGCCACCAGAGCGCGCGAATGCGTCCGCATCCAATCGAGTCCGAAGGCCAGGACGATCGGCGAAGAGGGGGATGACGTCGGTCCAGTACCGCGCACCGAAGCAATGTCCGCCCCACCAGACGGAGTATTTCGAGAGCAGGAAAAAATACGGCACAGTCGCTGCGAGCAGCCAGGCGATCAAGCCCTGGGAGGCGATCCGGCGTGCCACGGCCGGCACGGCCGCGACGCCCAGTGCCACGGCGATCCACGGGCTGAAGATGAACAGGCCCCGGTTGGGGCTGAACAAGGTGCCCGCCGCCCCCTCGACCAGGCTTCCCGACCACGTGCCGTGACGCCATGGAGTCGAGGGTGCAATTGCCTCGAGCTGCGCCTGGCCACCGATGATGGACCCGAAATACCAGACGTTGTAGACGAGCAGCAACCCGGCTCCGACGATCGGCGCGGGCAGGAACCAGGCCAGGCGCCGAGGCTGGGTCCGGACGATCCACGCGACGATCGCCGCCGCGAAGATCGAGTCCAGCAGACGCGCGGCTAAATAAGAAGGTCGTGGCGATCCCCGCCAGCACCAGCCGCCATCGCGAGACCGGTCCGGGGTGCAACAGCGCCAGGGCCGCGATCAGCGCCAGGGCCGCCGGCCCGTGCTGCCAGAGAGCCTGGCTCGCGTGAGTCCAGAGGTCCGAGCCCAGAAATGCGGCCACGGCGGCGGGCAGGGCTCCGTGACGCAACCCCAACCGGAGCAGGAAGCGGTGGAAGATGACCGCGGCCAGCACCATCAGCACGCTCACACACCACTTCGCCATCCGCCGGCACGCTTTCATCGCCCGTGCGGGATGGCGGTCCCAACCGGGTTGCCGCGAATCCAAGAGCGCGATCTGCGGTGCCATCAGCGGCAGGATCAGCAACGCCGGAGCAACCGGGTAGCGCGAGACGAGCTCGGCCGTGCGAAAGTACGACGAACGGCAGCATGAGGTCGCCCTTGCGCACGAGTCGGCGACGAACCGATCGAGCGAGAATCCATCCCCGCGCACCAGTGCCAGCGGCAGCATGGTCGTCGCCTCCGTGTCGTCGGTGCCCATCTCCCGGCCGTTGGCCGTGTAGACGAGCAGCAGGCCCAGCCCCAGGATCAGCGAAGTCCACCATCCTCCGCCCTGGGAGGGCGCCGGACTGCCTGAGTCCTCGATGGCTCCCGGATCGGACGACTTGCTCATCATCGGGCCGTGACCCCGCCAGCCGTCGTCGAGGCGATCCCCTTCCTGGCCGCGAAATCGAGACAGGTCTTCCACGGCGGGTGCCTCCCTGGTCCTGTGATGAGTGCAACCGGGTCGATGATCAGAGACCCGTTCTAATCGAATGCCTTACCGCGTTCAATAGCTTTGGGATACGACCAAGTTCACGGCCCTCGTCTTTTGGAGAATCTCGAGCGACCGTCCGGAGACCTCGGCCGGTTCGGGCTGAGGCTGTCCTCGGAGAACGCTTCGGCTTTTTGCGGACATGATCATTTCTCTCGCAGGCCGGTATTGCCCTATCGGGTTGACTGATATTACCGCTGCAACAATCTCAATTAATATGTACATCTCTTATAATCTGGATTTTACAATTGCTAAGACAAGCCGCTGAAGTGTCTGCGCCGCCAGCGCCCCGGTGAGCTAGGCAGCTCCGAGAAAGAGGAGATT
>CAWAAW010000052.1:0-88926 GCA_963779785.1 uncultured Planctomycetota bacterium | reverse complement strand
AGATAGGGCCACTGCAATGGGAGAGAACTGTCACGCGGATCGCCCTGGCCCCGAGGCCGCGGCGGGTCTGGCACCGCCGACCGGGGCGTCCGACCTCGTCCTGCTGTCGGCCTGGCTCGGCCTGGCCGCCGGCTGGATCGAGGTTGGGACGAGGGTGTCCCTCAAGAACGCCCTCGGGCCCGGCCAGATGTACCGGATCATGCGGCATTTCTTGTGGGCGGTGCCGCTGGCCAACCTGCTCTTGTTCCTGGCCGCTGGCCTGATCACTGCGGCGGCGGCTCGGCGCTGGCCCAGATCGTCGTGGTGGCTCGGGTGCCGCATGCTCCTGACCGCTGCGATCCTGCCGCCGATGCTGTTGGCCGGGCGGCAGATCTATTCCTGGGCCTGGCTGCTCCTGGCGGCTGGTATTGCGGTGCGGGCGATGCCCCGCCTTGAGCGGACCAGGATCGACTGGCGGTGGTGGGGACGTCGGACACTCCCCGCGCTCCTGGGCGCAGTCCCGGTCGTCGCTGGGATCATCGTGAGCGCCGACTGGCTCGCCTTGGCCCGGTTGGCCGCGGGCCCGATGCCGCCGGCCGGCGCTCCCGACGTCCTGTTCATCGTCCTCGACACGGTCCGGGCGGATCGGCTGAGCCTCTACGGCTACGACAGGCCAACCAGCCCGGTCCTGCAGCGACTGGCCACGCGCGGCATCCGCTTCGACGAGGCGCGGTCGTCGGCGCCCTGGACGCTCCCCTCGCACGCCAGCTTCTTCACTGGCCGCTGGCCGCGCGAGCTCGGGGTTGGCTGGCAGGCCCCGCTCCGCACCCCGTTCCCGACCCTGGCCGAGTACCTCGCCTCGCGGGGCTACGAGACGGCCGGCTTCGTGGCCAATGTCGAGTATTGCTCCTACGATGCGGGGCTGGGCGCGGTTTCGCCCATTACGAGGACTACCCCTTCGACCTGGCGCACCTCCGCCCGCTGCGGACGTCCATCCTCTGGGGGCTCGCCTGGGACACCGCGATCTGGGCGGGCCTCTCGTCCGGGGTGAGCCGGTATCATCCGGTCCTCCGATGGCTCATGGCACCCGACCGCAAGGACGCCGGTGCGATCAATGACGCGTTCCTCGGCTGGCTGGACCGCCGCCGCGGCCGCCGCCGCCCTTACTTCGCCTTCCTCAATTACTACGACGCCCACGCGCCCTACCTGCCGCCCGAGGGGACGCCGATTCGGTTCGGGCCGGGCCCGCGCTCTGAGCTCGATTTCTTGCTCCTCGTCGAGCACTGGAGCGAGATCGACAAGCTCCATCTCCCCCAGAACTTCGCCGACCTGATCCTCGATTCCTACGAAAACTGCCTGGCGTATCTCGACGGGCGGCTGGGGCGGCTCTTCGTCGAGCTCGGCCGGCGCGGGCCAATGGATCGCACGCTGGTCATCATCACTGCCGACCACGGCGAGGAGCTCGGGGATCACGAGCTGTTCGAGCACGGGGAGAGCCTCTATCGGCCCGAGATCCGCGTGCCGCTCCTTTTCATCCTGCCGTCGGGCCGGTACGCGGGGAGCATCGTCCGCGAGACGGTGAGTCTGCGCGATCTGCCGGCGACGATCGTCGACCTGGCTGGCCTGGCAGACGGATCCCCGTTCCCGGGCCGGTCGCTCGCCCGGCTCTGGCGCGATCCTCGATCGGGGCACCGCGACTTCGATGCCGACGACGCCTTCTCCGAGCTGCCCGTGCCCAACCCGACCCTCCCCAGCAAGGGCCGGTCGCCCGCCGCGAAGGGGCCGCTGGTCTCGCTGGCCCGCGACAAGTACGTCTGCATCCGCAACGAGGGAGACGGCCGGGAGCAGCTCTACGACGAGTCGGCTGACCCGCGCGAGCTGACCGACCTCTCCGGCGACGCCGGGTTGCAGCCGGTCCTCCAGCGGCTCCGCGAGCGGCTCGATCGCATCACCGGCGGACGCCCGAGGTGAGGACAACCTGGTTCCACGCAGACCCGGGGGTCCCAGATTCCGGATTCCAAAGGAACTTGATCAGAAGCGCCCGCGTAGTTCGCCGCGTTCGGAGCCGTGGCGGGTCCCGGCGGATCGCCCCGAACGTGAACGAGGAGCCCGGTGACCGCGTCGCTCAGTCCCGGGCGTGGACGAGCAAGGCCGTCTGGAACCGGCTGGGACGTCCTGGTCGTGTGCGGGTCGTTATCGTAGGCGATCAGGAGCTTGATCTCGGTCCGGTGGCCGGTCGCTTTGACCCCGAGCACGGCCAGGCCCCCGGCCTTCATCGCGCCCTCGAACGTCGCGTATGAACGCGCCACATTCGGCTGGCCGTTGTTGACGAGCCAGAGGGTGTTGCCGTGGAACGCGTTGTCGGCGCCCACCGTTGCCGTGAGGACGAGGAACCCGCCCATCGCGGGGACGTACTCCAGCGAGGTGAGCTGCGGGGCGATGCCCTCGCGGCGGCCGGCGTCGAACGCGAACGTGCGGCGGAGGCCGAGCGTGGCGTCGGGCGACGGCGCATCGGTGATGTCGGCGGCGAAGGCGCGGATCTTGTCGTCCGGCTTGCGGAGTCCGATGACCAGCTCGCGCCGGCCCCCGGCCTCGCGGACCGCCAGCCCCCCGACTTCCCGTTCCGCAACCCGCGCCGCATCGAGCCCCTCCGCCCGCAGCGCGGCCTCGAGCGGGCCGGCGATGTTCCACCGGACGACCGAGGCGTCCTCGATGGCGGGAGGGTCGCCGCTCCGGAGGCGGAACCGGACCACGACGCTGCTGGCCGCCCGCTCCTCGTCAGTCTTACCGCTGTGCGAGCCGACCAGGTAGTAGTTCCCCTCCGAGTCGAGGGCCATGCCCTGCCAACTCGGGCCGGTCTTGGTCGTCGGGGCCAACTTCGACGAGCCGAGCGGCGCGCCCACGAGCGCGCCTGTGGCGACGTCGACGACGTGGAGCGCGGCGGCCTGGTCATCCGCCACCAGCACCCGGCGGCCGTCGCCGAGCGGCGCGACGCCGGAGGGCTCGATGACGACGTCCGCCCGGCCGTCCCGAAGGAACGGGGCCGCGGGGGTCGCTGATTCCAGCCGGTAGTGGTGGGCCTGGGCGGCCAGGGCGAATAGCCCGGTGAGCCCCAGGGCGGCGGCGACCGCCCGGAGCGGGCGGGTCGGAAGGATTCGCATCGGTGTCAACTCCTTGGTGGCACGGGCGGCCGAGGCGCGCATCGAAAGGTACTCCGCGCGCTCAGTACCGGTCGGCCGAGACGACCTCGCTGCCGGCGACTGTGCCCGCCCGCGCCGCACCGGGTTTCCTTGAATAAGGTCTGATTCGGGTCTACAGTTTATGTTCTGTTCCTAACGAGTCGCCGTGATCGAACGGAATCAAAGAAAATCCTCATTCAGTCGGACTTGCCATGTCCAGCGTGAGGTTGGTCGACGTTTTTAAGTCACGAACAAAGGGAGATGTCTTCTCGCCGAACGACGATTCAAGGAAATTCGTGTCGTTATCGAATGCGCTGTTTTCCCGCGCTTCGGCTTCGCGGACTTCTTCAACTGCGTCGCGTGCCTCGCGGCGGAGGGTTTCAACCACGGCGATCCGATACTTCCCGGGCGGGATTCCATAGCCCTCGCGCCCCGGCACCGTGAAGCTGCCGTCCCTACGGATCGTAATCCGCCATTTCCACTTCGCCGACCGGATTGCCCGACGTCCCGTCCTTCGATCGGACAGAAATAAAGTGCAAGCTTGCGTCCCTCGGGAGGCTTGTAGATTTCCCCCCTTTCTGAAGCACGCCCGTCACCCAGATCGTGTCACCGCCGCCACAACCCGCCAGGCAAAGGGCGCCGAGCACCATCCCACAGGCCAAAGTGATCTACGCATAGCAGTATTCAGAATGGGAAAAGGATGGAAAGGTGTGGTCCGAGATGCCGCAAGGCGGCTGGTCGAGACGAACCGGTTTCGACGAGCCGCCGTGCCCAATTTCGATCAATACTGGTCACGAGCTGAGGACGACGCCGTCAGTTCTTGGCCAGGATCGCAATCCAGACGGCGTTCGAGATCGAGTTCTTGATGAACCTGACGCTGCCGTCGCCGAACCCAACGTTCACGCCGCCCGGGTGCATGCTCCGGCTCTGGCCGCCGCTGTTATACATGCCGCTGCCGCAGTTGAAGCCCATGCCTTGCTGGGCCGCATTCAGCACCTGCAAGCCCAAAACCGGGCCGGCTTGCATTTCGTCACCGCCGTCGTTGCAACCCTGGGCAATATTGAAACCGTTCAGATTGTTCGGAGTCGGGTTGTACGACTTCGCATGACCGCCGAGGCTCGCCATGCCCAGACCCATCGCCCACACGCCGCGAACGTCGGCCGTGGTGAGCCCCGCTCGCAGCTCGACAACGGCGGCCGTGTTCGACAGTCCGTCCGTCACTGACGCAATCGTCGAACCGAAATTCTCGCCCATCATGCCGACATGGCTCGGGCCTGCGGCTACGCACCGGGGTCATTGATTCCATTGATCTGGTGGTCGGGGTCGGTAGTTACCTTGAACGCTCCGTAATTGCCGCGTGCCCAGTTGGTGAGCGGAATTCCCTTCATTTTATCCTGAGGATACGTGACCCCCTGCGCCGTGAACAAGCGCGATATCGCTGGGCTGGAAGAAATTGTTTGACGGATCGTTCTTGGGATCCGTCGGGCAGACGAACACACTCAAACGGGTCGAGCGGACCGTGGTGTTGCACCAGTCCATGTGATATAAGTTCTGATTCGGTGCCGTGCTTGCATACGGCACCGCGTAAGGCCCCGGCCAGCCCGGATATCCCAGCACATTCGAGGAATTGTAAAGTGCAGCCTGATCGATGTAGGGCAGAATCATGATCGCCCAGTTGGGCCCAAAAGGTTCTGAAAAATCGCTCCCGAGGGCGTCTGAGCCGGTGTTGTAGTTCAGGCCGTTGAGATAGGGCTCATTCACACCCTTGGGAAACGTGGCGTTGGACGACTCGAAGTTGTGCAGGCCGAGGAGGAGCTGCTTGACGTTATTCACGCACTGGGCCCGCCGCGCCGCCTCTCGGGCCGATTGCACGGCCGGCAACAACAAGGCGATCAAGACCGCGATAATTGCGATCACGACCAACAGTTCGATCAGTGTGAATCCACGACGGTGTCCGGTCATGATGCGATGCTCCGAGGGAAAAGCAGACAACGCGGTCGATCCGCGGCTTCAGTCATGTTGGGCACCAAGATTATTGGAATATCGGATGGCCGTATTGCGGGGTTTGTTTGAAGAGTGCGTGAAGCTACTGATAGTTTTTCTTAACATTGCGGACCTCGGCGAGAAAAGGAGTCAGGAGCCGTTCTTGACATTGGGTTTGCGCCGCTGTATCGCCTGTGCATGCCAAGACCACGACGGGCCGCCGAAGGCGGCCTGATCTACCATGCCCTAAACCGGGCTAATGCGCGACTGGCTATCTTCGACAGTGATGCCGACTATGCTGCGTTCGAGCGCGTCTTGCGGCAGGCCGTCGCTCGCTTCGACATGCGACTGCTGGCCTACTGCCTCATGCCCAACCACTTCCATTTGCTGTTGTGGCCCCGCGAGGATGGCGACCTCTCCACCTTGATGCGCTGGCTGACCATGACCCACACCCAGCGCTGGCACGCCCATCACGGGACCGCCGGTCACCGGCCATCTGTACCAGGGCCGGTACAAGTCATTCCCGGTGCAGTCGGACGAGCATCTCCTGACGGTCTGCCGCTACGTCGAACGGAACGCCCTGCGCGCGAACTTGGTCCAGCGCGCAGAGAAGTGGAAGTGGGGGAGCCGTATCCGCTCGTCGGGACAAACCACGAGGCGGAGCGACCGATATTGACGCCTTGGCCGATGAACGTCCGCGAGATTGGACCGCGCGTGTCAACGCGGCCGTTCGGCCCCGAAAGAGGAGGAGGCGATGCTTCGCAGCATGCGGCGAGGTCAACCGTTCGGTTCGGAGTCCTGGCAGGCCGAGGTAGCGGCGAGGCTCGGTCTGGAGTCGTTGCTCCGGCCCAGAGGCCGACCACGACAACAACCCAACAAAGGCTGCTGCCCCTTTCCTGCCTTCCAGCAGAACCTCACGCGCTTCGGTCCGATAAAGCCGAGGCATCGAGTACGCGATTGGGCCACCGGTCGATGTGACCGACGCGCGAGTCCGCTCTTGGGACCGGCGCTTATCTGCCGGGGCGTGGCACGTGTTGATCGATGAGAATCGGATTTCCATCCGGGTCTATCATTAAAAAACTCGCGGGGCCCGTTGACGACTCGTCGGCCCGGGTAAGCAGGGAAAGGCCTTGACTCGTGAACGACGCTTGGATGTCCCGGACGTCATCGTAATCCGGCAGGGTATTGCCTTGATGATCCCAGCCCGGATTGAACGTCAGAGTGTTCTTTTCGAACATCCCCTGGAACAGGCCGATCGTACAGGTCTCGTTCTGAAGGATCAGCCAATTTTTGGCGGCATCGCCGCCAATCCGGCGAAAGCCGAGCGTCTCGTAAAATGCGCGTGAGGAGTGGATATCCTTGACGGCGAGGCTGACGGAAAAGTTTCCCAGACGCATGTTCAGTTCTCTCTTTGGTGGTGGACTTATCGGGTTCGGGAACGCTTGAGGACGCGCAGGGGACAAGCCTGATCAGTACCTGACTCGGTATGATGAGCTTGACGGGTGCCTCGGATCACGACGATGGGTCAACATGGTGTTGAGCATCCGAAGGCATCGTACCTGCCGAGACAGGGAAGGCTTGACAAATCTTGCGAATCCCCGAGAAAACCCGACCTGCCACCGCGGCGACCTACGTCCAGCGGGTCAATCTTGCGATAGACCACATCGTCGGCCATCTCCATGAACCGCTTCGGCTGCGAGACTTGGCGCGAGTCGCGTTGCTCTCGCCGTTCCACTTCCACAGAGTGTTTCAGGCTCTCGTCGGCTCGACGCCCGCCGATTTCGTGAAGCGCCTTCGCCTTGAGAAGGCGCTAGGGCTGATGTCGAGTACTCGCTCGACTTCGCTGACCACGATCGCGCTGGGGTGCGGTTTCTCCTCGTCGTCCGATTTCTCGAGATGCTTCAAGCAGCGTTTTGGAGTTCCCCCCAGGTCTTTCGACATCAAGGCCTGGCGTGAAGCTCACGGGGATAAGCTCAACGCGATCGTCGCGCAGGCCACCAAGCTCCCGCATATCGATCGCCTGCCCCCTCGGCACAATCCCGACTCGTTCCGCGTCAAGATCCGCGACGTACCCGCGCGCACTGTGGCTTACATTCGCGTGGACAAGCCCTACCAGGGGAACGGTGTGATCAAGGCGGTCGAAACCCTTGTCGCCTGGGCCGAACGAAACGGATTCGCGGACCGACAGTGGCTGGGCTATCAGTGGGACGATCCCGAGATCACATCGCTGGAGGATTGTCGCTATTACGTTGCCGTCGAGGCGGAGCGGTTTACCCAGAAGGGCGAGGTGGTTGGGTACCATTTTCCGCCGATGACCGTGGCTCAGGTCGCAATTCGAGGGGGGCTCGACCTCGAGCTTCGCGCCTTGCATTGGCTCTACGGCTCGTGGCTACCAAGGAGTGGATACGTTCCTGACGACCACCCCTGCTTCGAAGCCTGGATTGGCCGGCCGTTCGCGCACGGGACAGAATACTTCGAGCTTCTCGTGCAATTGCCGATCCGCCGGCCTTGAGATCCCGCGCTTGGGGGAGGTTAGAGCCTGTCTCGGAAGCGGCGGGGGCCTTGTCGTAGGGTGCTCTGTGAGCACCGAGTTCGGCAAAGCCCCCCCTGATCGGTGCTCACAGAGCGCCCTACAAAGACCCTCCGGGGAAGCTTCTTAGTTCGGCGGCGCTCGCCTGACGATCGAAACTGGCTCGGATTTCCGATCGGCATCGATTCTGTAACTTCATGCCATACTGGTAGTTGCTACTGCATATTGTCAAGAATCACTCAGAAATGCCGTTTGGAAACGTCCGCGATCGGAAGGGTGCCGCGTCGCGCCGGAAAGTGGTAGGGCCGTAACGCGACGTGATGACTGGCGTGCCGCGCCGCGATATGTGGGATGCTTGACTTTTGTCGACGGACTGCTTTGCCGCCGCCGCGATGATCAGACGTTGAACGACGTGGTCCGCACACTGGCTCAGGCCGGAGCTGCTCACCATGATCGCATAGTTCTTGCCGAGCTTGTTCACAGCTCAAATTCGAGAAGGTGGCGATACCTTGGTTGACGTTCGCGCTGAGTGTTCCACCGAGGATGCCGTCGCCGGGGTTGATCGCCAGCGCGACGGTGACTATGGCGTTGCTCGTGGTGGTCACGATGTTGCCGAAACGATCCTCGACCGCGACAGTCAGACCGAACCTGGCGTTGACGGCCACGTTGGCGGGAGGCTGAGTGATCACCACAAGCTGCGAGGCCGCGGCCGGCGTCACACTGATGGCGTTGGTTATCACCGCGGTCGATTCGCTGGCGCTGGCTTGGATTGTGTAGCCGCTTCCGGTCCGGTTGAGTGTCAGGCCGGAGAAGGTGGCGACGCCGTTCTGGGCGGTCACCGTCAGGGTGCCGCCGAGGGTGCTGCCGCCGGGGTTGTTCGCCAGTGCAATCGTCACGCTGCCGTTGAACGATGTGACCAGGCTGCCGTTGGCATTCTCGACCGCGATCGTCAGCCCGAACGTCGCGCCGGCGATGACGCTGGACGGGGGTTGGGTGGTCACGGCCAGTTGGGCCGCGGCGGTGGTCGCTACATAAGCGGCCAGGGCGGGTACGAGAAGGTTGGCCTTGGGCGTGCCCAAGCCGGTGACTTCGTCGTAGCCTGCATGGGCGCTAAAACCGCCGTTGCTACCGGAAGTGATGTCGTTGAAATCGCTCGAGGGCAGGGAATAGAGGGCGGGCAAGGTCTGAGTGGGACCAGTCAGGGTCGTCCCTCCCGCGGCCACCCGTCCTTGGTTGGCGATGGCGATCAGGCCAGCCCAGGAAGGAGCCGCCAGACTGGTGCCGCCGACCTGCTCCCAGGGGCCGCTCCCGTTGGTGTTATTATACGAGTCGTAGACCGCCACGCCCGTGTTCGGGGCGGCGTCGAATGCGACATCGGGAATCGTCCTCTGGCCAGTCGACTGAGCCCCATTTTGGTACGCCGGCTCCGTTTCGAACGAGCTGGTGCCGCCGCCACTGCCCGACCAGCCTGTTTCGCTCTCATAAGAGTTGTTTGAATCGAGAAACAAATTGGTGCCACCGACCGCCAACACGTTGGGTGAGTAAGCCGGGTATTCGCCCGGGGACCCATCGTCGCCGGTCGAGGCCACGACCGTCACTCCCGCGTGGGCGAAGTCGCTGTCAAAGGTTTGCTCGCCATTGAACTCTGATGAGCCCCAGCTCAACGAAACGACCGAGACACCAGTGTAAGTCGGCGGCGGTGACCACGCCGGCATACAGGTTGCTGCTGCTATTCGAATTGCACTCGACAGCACGATACTGGCCGCCGGCGCGATGGCGTGTGCCCATTCCACGTCAAGGGCTTCCTCCACTTCCCAGTTCCCCTGGGCGTTGCCCGCCCCCGCCGGATCCGTTCCCGGCAAGTTGGTGGTACCGCCGTTCTGGTTGAGCTTGAGGAAACTCGGCGGATCGGGCAGGCCGAACTGCTTGTCGAACTGGGCCAGGTCGCTGGAGCTGAAACTGCTCGAGGTACTGTCCACGAACGCGGGGTCGTCGTAGGCGTCGACGATCGCGATGGTCTGGCCCGCGCCGTTACCCTGCGAGGCTTCCGAACTGGATGCTGCTGATTCCGTACGCCGTGCGGATCTGGAGCGGGGTATAACCCGACGGCGAGGGCCCGCCGAACGAATGGCTGGCAGAGCTCCGGCTGCAATGGACTCACCGGCCGAATTCTGTTTGGCATCAGGTACCTCTCGAAGGTCGGCTGCATAAGGGAGTCCAGGCTCGCGGTCCCACTGCCGGCACAGGGATCAGGCCGATCACCGTGGGGACCGTGCGGAGTTCCAGAGCTTCCAGACACGGGCGCAGCGAATCGCCGGCTCCGCGGTCCTGAGCGCGCGGAGTGATCGCGGAAGCAAGCGCATGCGGCTCTCCCTGGTGGTGGCAAGGGTGTGACCGATGATTGATGGAGGACAGAAACTGGCGTGATTTCAGGCCGATTCTGGGGCGGTTCGAAATTCCCTATTCCGCCCTCGAGGAAAAGGCGAGTTGCCGAAAGTTCAAGGCCGCCAGCGATCAGTGTGTAACATCAATCATTCGTAACGCTCGGTGGCGACGTGGCGGCGTCGTGGATCGAAACGACCGATCCAAGCGACCGAAGAAGAAATCCCGATTCACCACGCTTCTTCAAGAATCCTAGGACATCTGGCCGCACTTTTCGGATGGCGATTCTTTTTCACCTCATCATGGTGATCGATCGGCGTCGGTCGGCAGCGCCTCAAAGAGGCCAGCCAGTTTTTGTTCGTAGTTCTTCCAGCGAGCGACGGACGTCTTGTAGAGCGGCTGGCGGACCTGGACGACGCTGGCGGTCCGAACCGGCCGTCGGTTCAAGTGAAAGTCCAGGCAGGCGGGCTCCCAGTCGAGGCCACACGCCGCGACGAGCCGGCGGGCCACGCCCTCGAGGTTTTCCACCGTCTCCTCGTAGTCGACCTCGTGGATCGGCGCCGGCAGGACGGCCCGCCAATGGTCCATGACCCGCTGGTATTCGCGAAAGCGCGCGGCGATATGCGTGTGGTCGTTGGACCAGGTAATGCCGCGGAAGCTGTTGATCCAACACGAGACGGCAACGTCGCGAAGGTCGCGGCGGCAGTGAATGAAACAAGCGTTTGGGAACAGAATCGCGAGCAAGCCGAGATACATGTAGTTGTCGGGCATCTTGTCGACGACTCGCTGCGCCCGCCCGCCGAGCTCTTGCAACCGGTCGTCGTGGCGCTGGGCGATCTGGCCGCACGACGTCGGCATTCAAGTCGGGCAGACAGGGCATGGGCGGGCCGGGCCGATTCAAGAAGCTGGGGATCGCCTCGAAGTTCTGCCGGCCCAGCCTGAGCTCGCCGGCTCCGTGGACACGGGAGTGGCTGGACAGGATTTGCTCGATCAAGGTCGTCCCCGAGCGAGGCAGGCCGAACGATGAATACCGGGCGACGCGTGTTCAAGCCCGCATCGGCGAATCGCCGAGAAGTAAGCCGGCTGGAACGTGGCGATCACCTCGGAGATGAAACGCTCGTGCTCGACCGGCTGAAACAGCATGATGGCGGCGTTTCAGGTCGGCGAGGGCCAAGGCGTTGGCCAGTCGCAGACAGTCGGCGGCCTCGTCATATTCGCGACGGGCGTCCAGGACATGAGCCAGTCCGAAGAGCAGCGACGAGCGACGGGGGTCGTCCAGGGTCGGGTCGGCCAGACGTCGTCTCAGAATGCGCAGGTCCTCGTCGGGCAGATCGCCCTTCAACAGGGTCGCTAACCGGGACAGGGCGACAGTATGCCCCGGGTGAAGCTCGAGCGCCTTGCGGAATCGAGCTTCGGCTTCGGGCAGGTCGCCCATGGCTTCCAACAGGCCGCCCAGGCTGATGTGAGGGAGCGGGAAATTGGGCTCGACGCGCAACGCGTGGTGGTAATGCTCCTTGGCCTCGTCGAGCCGGCCCTCCTCCTGCAAGAGCGCACCCAAATTGTTGTGCGAGAGCGCGCGGTTGGGGTCGAGCTCGACGATTCTTTTGTAGCACTCGATCGCCTCGAGCTGGCGGTCCCAGTCGGCCGCGGCGTCGGCCAAGTATCCGAGGAACTCGATCGAATTGGGCTGCAGCTCGACGGCACGGCGGAACGCAGGTCAGGGCCTCGTCCACACGCCCTTCCTGCTGCAAGGTCTGGCCCAGGTTCGCTTGCGTTCGAGCCAGTTTGGGGTTGAGCCGCAGTGCCTCGAAGTAGCAGGCCCTGGCCTCGGCGTACCGGCCGGCCGCGCGATGGACATTGCCGAGGTTGTTGTGCGTCTCGGCAAGATCGGGCTGAAGCGCGACGGCTTCACGGCAATGAGGAAGCGCCTCGCCCACTCGACCAAGGTCCAGCAGGAGCTCGCCGAGGTAAGAATGAGCCTGACCCAGCTTGGGATTGAGCGCGATGGCCCGGCGGAAGTGCGCGAGCGCCGGTTCGGCGTGACCGACCGAGCGCAACGCCATACCCAGATTACTATGGGCCAGGGCATCGTCGGGACGCAGTGCCAGAGCGGCCCGGAACTGCTGCGGCGGCCTCGGTCACTCGTCCCGTGGAATAGAGCGACAGCCCCAGGTTATTCAGTACCTCGGGATAATCCGGCTGGAGCTGCAACGCGGTACGGCAGCAGCCGATGGCCCGCTCGAACTGGCCAAGACGCTCGATAGGCCTCGGCCAGATTGGCGTGAAACGCGCTCACACTCGGGCGCAACGCCACAGCCTTGCCAATCAACTCGACCGCCAAGGCGGATTGGCCCTGCTGATGCCGCAACACTCCCAGCAGGTGGCAAGCGTCGGCGTGATCCGCATGACGCGACAGAATTGCCTCATACAGAACGGCCGCCGCGGTCAAGTCGCCGGCCCGATGGCATCGGACACGCATGAACAAACTCGTCATGCGAATTCTCTTCGCTGGACCGAGATCTTTCCGGAATTCTGGGCGCTCCCGTCTCAGCTGACGTTCACGGCGATACTACCCCGATGTTCTCGGAGTCACGCGGTCGCTCCCTGAAGAGCAGAATTAGCCGCGACTTCACAACTCATGACGAGGATCGACGATCGTCAACGTCCCGATCTTCGCACGCGACGCTGATCGAGACGAAGCTCACGGTCACCGTCCCGTTCGGCGCATGCATCCTGTCGTCGACGACCAGAAGAAGTCAACTTCCTTTCACCTGAAATGGCGATGAATTCAGCCAAATGACATCGATTTTACGGCCTGAAACGTTGCGGAGTGAGTGGACCGGCCGTGAGCTCGTTCATCGATCGGTGCATCCGCTCGAGCTCGGGCCGCGCGGACGGGCTGCCGGCAAGGTTGCGTAGCTCCTTGGCGTCCTCGCGCACATGGAAAAGCTCTTCGTGGACGGCTCCTTCGCGCCGGATGTAGGTCCATCCCCCTTCGTTCACGGCAGCGAGCGGCCAATGCGGCTTGGCCATCTCCAGCGGCTCCGGATGGAGCGGGTCGATCGGGACAACCTCGGAAAGAACGCGATCGGCCGCCGGCGCCGGAGATGATCCATCCCAGAACCGCGCCAGCGACACGCCGGGAAAGGGGGAGCCGGCCTCGAAATCCAGTATGTCGACAATTGTCGCCGCCAGATTCCGCAGGCTCACTGGCTCGGTTATGACCAGGTTCGACGGGCCACCGCCCGGAGGGATGATAACCAAAGGAACGTCGCAGCTCCGTCTGATACAGGCTGGTCCCATGGCAGAAGACGCCGGCATGCTCGCCGAAGCTCTCGCCGTGGTCAGCGGCGATGATCACCCAGGTCTTATCCAGGACCGCCCGACGACCGAGCTCGTCGAACAGTCGGCCGAGTTCTTCATCGAGGTCCGCGACACAATCGTCATAAGCATCGTGAACAAACGCGACATCCCGCGGGGAGATCCCCGTCTTGTCCATCGGCCACCATGCTCTGGATCATGTCGCTCTCGCGGGGATCGCTGGGCGGCGTCCCGAAGCGGTGCAGCCTCCCCGACGGGAGGTCATACGGCGCATGGGCATCGTAGTAGTTCAAGAAAGCGAAGAACGGCCGTTCCGGCTGCCGGCGCCGAGTCAACCAATCGAGAAACTCACGATTGACGTCCGCCGCTTCCTTGCGAAAGGTGTTGACGAGCACGTAGAGGCGTTTCACCGGCGTTCGCAACACGTCGATGTCCAGCCGATCTTCGAGGAAATGCTCAACCCCCTGGATCCCCTCCAGCGGACCGATTCACCAGGGAAGCCGCCTTGAAGGCGGCAAGCCTCGGAAAAACGTAGTCCTGATAGGCAGTGAAGCCTCGCTCGAGACCGGAGTCGGACGCACAATACCAATGATTGGCGACAAAGCCGGCGGTGGCGTAGCCGCGCGAACTCAGGAACTCGGCCATTGTTGGATAGGTCCTATCCAACGGTGTGAGCCAGCCTGCGGAAAGCTCGTGCGGCCAACGTCCAGTAAACATGCTTGCGTGAGAGGGCAGCGTCCACGACGACGTCGCCTGTACCCGATCGAAGCGAATCCCGCGCTCGGCCAATTCGACCAGCGTCGGGCTGGTAGGCCGCTCATAGCCGTAGAGACTCAAGTGGTCGGCCGCGACGGTGTCCAGCACGATCAGGAGGATATTGGGGGAGCCCGGTGAGGGGAGCGGCCTGCCGTTCTGGCGCCATTCCTTGATCCAGTCTCCCCCCCAGAGCGTTGCCGCCAGAATTGGCACGAGACCAGCGACAGTCGGGAAGCTGAAACGCAACAGCCGACGGCAGCCGGCAGCATGCCGCTCTAGGGTGGGGACCAGTCGCGCCGCGACCCCCATGGTCACGACAAACCACGCCAGACCGTGGATTTGCGGGAAGGCAACCAGAAGTGAGCGGGAGCATCGTCAACGCACACAGGAGGCGAGGCGCCAGCCAACCCACTCGACGCGGCCAGGCCAGAAGGAGGAGTTTCAAAACGAGGCCCAACGCCAGGAAGAGGCACACGTTGGTCAGCGGGATCAGCCATACGAAATGCCGGCTCATCTCGTAAAGCTGATTCGGATCGAACGTCCGCTTGCGCACGACGATCGTACCAACCTCGAGCAGTCCCGAGACGAGCCCGCACCAGGCCGACGAGACCAGCACCGGAAATCGCCCCGCTTTCTCCGGAATCAGATCCCCGACCGACGAGCCCTCCATACCGCTTTCCTTGACCTCACGAATCTCCCGTCACCAGCGATGCGCGAAATGCCATCATCCCATCATAGCGCCGCCGAGGCACTCCAACAAGCAGAGGGATCGATTGGATCATCAACCCGATGCGAGATCAGGCTGGATCGGTTGGCGAACCCATGCTGTAAACAGCCTCTTGGTCGTAGAATCGGGTAAGTGATGTCGGCCTGGCGCAGTGTGTCTGGAGGAGGACCGTTGGGGATGGAAATCGGATGGCGGAGATGGCAGTCGAGACCAGAGCGGAGAAGACCGGCCGGCGGTCACGAGGGCGACGGGTGCTGCTCCTGGCGGTCGGGGCCGCTGCCTTGATCTGCGGTGGCTGGAAATTGTGGGAATTCCGGCGCTATCGGCGGGCCATGTCGGAAATCAAACAGGAGATCCAGGCCGGTCGCCACGGCCACGCTGTGCGGAAGCTCGTGATGCTTTCGGCGTGGAAGCCCGACTCGGATGAGGCTGCCTACCTGTTGGGGCTATGCGAAAAGACGCGGGGTCAGGCCCAGGCAGCCTTCTACGCTTGGGAACGCGTCCCGCCGGATTCTCCTTTCGCCGCGCGGGCGATTCGAGGGCGCATGGATCTGCTCATCGAGCGGGGCCGGCTCGCCGACGCCGAGAATCTGATTACGCAAGCGATGTCCGATACTCGCTACGACGGATCGCGGTTGCGCCTATTTCTCGGGCTGCTCTATTCGCTCCAAGGTCGCATCGAGGAAGCGGAGCGGGTGATCGAGGCAAGTTGGATTCGCCTCAACGAGGCGGGCGAAGGGGCATCGGACCAGGCCATCCTGTTAGTTCGCCTGCACATCAAGCTCTGGCGCAGACCCCGAACCGGTAGACTCGGTCCGAGCGTTCCTGGATCAAGTCGCGAAATCGGCCCCGGAGGACGATCGAGGCTGGCTGGGGAAAGCCAAGCTGGCAATCCGCGTCGGCTCGTACGACGAGGCCGCGCGATGGCTTGAAGCCTGCTTACGGCGGCGTCCTGACGATATCCCGGTCTGGCGCGCCCGGCTGGACTGGGCGCTGGCGACCCATCGACTCGCCGAGGTGCGCGAGGCGCTGGGGCATTTGCCAGTCGAGGAATCAACTCCAGCCCAGGTCCAGAGGTTGTCGGCCTGGCTCGCCGCGCTATCGCGGCGATCTCGACGCGGAGCGGAAAGCGCTTGAACGACTTGTCGCGGTCGACCCCACCGACTTCGCCGCTCTCGATCGACTGATGGCGATCGCGGAAAAAGAGGGCAAGGCGGACCGCGCCGGCGCGCTCCGGCTCAAGAAGTCCGAGTTGTACCGCATCCTAGCTCGATACGAAAAACTCGACAAACGCAATCAGACGATTCGCAATGCTTTAGAAATGGCAAGTCTCGCGGAGCGGCTCGGCCACCGGTTCGAGGCGAGAGTCTTTCGGACAATCGCCATCGCAACCGATCCCGAACACCGCCAACCTGGCGATCAGCTCCTTCGGTCTAGCCAGGATGTCTCGACGACGAATTCGCCCGCAGGAACCCTGGCCGAGCTGCTTGCTGAGGAGCTCGACGCCGCAGATCGCGCAACTGCTCGTTGATGTGTTTTCGACTTGCGCAGTCGCTTCTCGACCAGCCGGCCGGCTCTCTACTTCGATGGCTGATCATTGGCGCTCGGAGCGCCGCGGCCCGCCGC
This sequence comes from uncultured Planctomycetota bacterium, assembly GCA_963779785.1. Lineage (GTDB taxonomy): Bacteria > Planctomycetota > Planctomycetia > Isosphaerales > Isosphaeraceae > CAVRFS01. Next base: position 72,443 of record CAWAAW010000052.1, on the reverse strand, counting down.
GGCGGATCGTCGCGAGAAACCGGCCAGAGGCTTGATGAGCGCATCCCCCTCGCGGATCAGGTAGCCGGTATCCGCGGTGAGATCGGTCCAGCGGTCCAGACGACCGGAAGGCCAGCGGACTTCGACGGACTGGATCAAGGTTGATGCTCCGAGACCGAACATGAGTCGACCGTCACAGGCCGAGAGATAACTTCCACCCCCCAAGCGTTGTGAGACCTGGCGGCCTTGGGCGGTTGAAACGACCACACGAGCACCGACGCCGTCGCGGTTCGAGTCGGTCCCCTCGAGTCGAAATGTCACGAAGTGGCCGGGGGCCTCGGTCTGGTTATGGAAATAGGCCAGGGGCTCGTTCTGGCCCATCACCAGGAGGTCGGCACGGCCGTCGTTGTCCAGGTCGCCGGTTGCCAGACCGCGGCCGAGACGGGGCACGGCCCACGGTGGCCCCGCTTGGTCGGAAACATCCACCAGTCGACCACCGGCACGTCCCTCATAGAGCCGGGTTGGCATGGCGTAGGGATACAGCGGCCGAAAGTCATTCATGTTACCGTTGGTGATCACCACGTCCGGCCGACCGTCGTTGGTCGCGTCGATGACCCCGATGCCGAAGCCCAGCAAGTACCGGGTGGAATGGAGAATCCCCGACGTGGCACTGCGATCGGCGAACATTCCCTGTCCCAGGTTGTGGTAGAGCGTGGTTCCCTCGAGGTACAGGTTGGTCACCAGGAGATCGAGGCGGCCATCGCCGTCGAGGTCGGCCGCGGCGACGCCCATCCCCGCCTGGTATCCGCCCTGGGCGCTGCCGGCCACTCCGGCCGTCAAACCATCATCCTCGAAGTGGAAGCCGCCCTTGTTGCGAAACAAGTAGTTGGCCGTCCCGTCGTTGGCGACGAAAAGGTCGATCCGATTGTCGTCGTCAACGTCCGCCGCCACGACGCCCAGGCCATGCCCATCCGGATCGGTGAAGCCAGCGCTCTCGGTCACATCGACGAAACGCCCGCGATCGTTGCGAAAAACGTGGTCGACGGCCCGTTCGTATTTGGCTGGATCACAGTAGAAGCATTCCCCGCTCTCATTCTTGCAGATCGTGGGGTGGTCCGGGTTCCAGCGAACATAATGACAGACGTAAAGGTCGAGGTCGCCATCGTTGTCGAGGTCGGCGAAGGCTGAGGAGGTGGGATTTTCCCGCGCACCGGCCAGACCCTGGCGCTCAGTCGCATCCTCAAACGTCCCGTCGCCTCGATTTCGAAAAAGGTCGTAACGAAGCAAACGGGTGATGAAGAGGTCAGGGTGCCCGTCGTTGTCGTAGTCACCCACGGTGATTCCCTGGCCGTAACCCCGCCCCCAGGCGAGGCGCTCGATCCCAGACTGTCGTGTGACGTCGCGAAACGTGCCGTCCCCTTGGTTGCGAAAGAGGCGGTCGCCCGGCTCGACCGCTGGCGTGTTGCCGGCTGGGGTACCCGCCATGAGCGATCCTCCTTGCACACAGTAGACGTCGAGCCAGCCATCCCCGTCGAAATCAACCAGGCCCACGCCACCCGAAAGGCTCTCGGGCAGCAAGCAAGTGGAGGTCCGGCCGTTGTCGAAGACGAAGCGAAGTCCGCGGACCTCGGCATCATCGACGAAATGAAGCCGTGACCGAGTCGCTTGGGATGGCTCCGGCGTCTTCGCCATCGCCTCCTGACTCGAACCACTGGCGCCGCGAAGGTCCGCAAGCCGGTCGGCAAGCGTACCAGATTGGGATGTAACGCGTTCGTCCCGTCCTCGTGAGCAGATGAGCGAATGCCTTGTCCGAGACGGTTCGACAAAAGGTCTGGGACTGCTCGCAGGCTCGAGTCCGGGCCTGGAGGTTGTCCCGATAGCGCTCGACGCCACCAAGTGACCAGGCATGTTCGTCGAATGGCCGCCCCTGGACGGCCGAGAGCTCGAGCGAGTTCGGCGGCATTCGACCGGAAGTCGGTTCCAGTCACGACCAATCTGCGAATGCTATTCTTGGCGCGGTCGATCTCGGCCTTGCGTTTTTGAAGGCGATTAGCCTCGGTGGAGTCGCCCGCCTCAAGCGCCAGCACAGCCAGACGCTCCAGCGCCGGCGAGTTGGACGGTTGGAGTTCGACCAACCTGGCCAACTCCCGCCGCTCGGCCTGCCGGTCGCCACCGCGCGAGACCAGCCAAGAGCGCAGTGCCTGGGTTTCCACGGGGCTCAACAGCCTCGGCCGAGATCCGCTCGGCGGCCTCCCAAAATCGGCCAGTTTCCTCGGTCGCAACCGCCAGATCAAGGCAAGCCAGCCAGACCGACGGGTCGTCAGGCCTGCGCTTCAGGCACCGGCCCAGCCAGGTTTGGGCTTCGTCGAACCGGCCCGTCAAGAGTGCATGACGCGCCTTGCCCAGCCAGACGCGATCGTCCTTTTGATCAGCCTCGTCCAGAAAAACGTTCCAGCCGTCGACGGGGACGGGCTCAGTATCGTTTTGCCAGAGGCTCTGGAGCACTTCGCTTGGCTCGGCGGCGGATGACCACGCCGCGGTGAGAACCTCGCTCACATCAACGTATCGACCCTCCAGCCGGAATAGTCGGGCCAGTGCGCGGAGCAGGGGATACCGATTGGTTTCCGGCGCCTTGCCAAGGGCATCGAGGAGCAACGTCTCGGCCGGAGCGAATCGACCTTGATTGATCAGCAGAGATCCATGCGACTCGGCGGCGCGGACGAAATTCGGATCCGAAACCGGGACTCGTCCCCACGCGGCCAGGCGCGGTCCGGTCGTCCCAGCATCTCCTCGCAATTGCGCGATGAGAACCAATACCTGGCCGTCGCTCGGCCAGCGTTCGGCCATTTCCGCCAGCATCTTGCGGGCGACGGCGAGCCGACCCTTGTCCATCATCTGCTGGACCTGCGCGAGCTCGGCACGGAGCCGCTGTGCCTGAATATTGCTGGCCGCCATTGTTGCCAGCAGCCCGAGACCCACCACGCCGATCGTCAAGCCGATCCAAATCAAGGACTTACGTTGAGAGGACAACTTCATGCGCTAGTCAGCGAAACCTCGAATCGAGCCGGCTCAAGCTTCATCTCATCCGCGCTGAGACATGACGAGAACAATCGCCATGCGGCCAGAGCGATACCTTCATTTTAATTATGATCCGAGCGTGATAACTGGTGCAAGGTGTGACATGCACGCAACACGCCGAAACTGCAGAGGCGCGCTCGCGATCATGCCCGATCATCAAAGTACCGATGATGTCCCGGTCGCTTTGCTTTTCACCGGATCGGGTCGCGTGGGAGTGGGTTTGCGAATCCAGTGGTCGGTGAAGACGCCGTTCCCGGAAACCTCGCGTCGCGGCATGTGGCAACCGACACAGTTCACGGCGGGCGAGATGGGGCAGGGTTTTTGCGCCGGGGCCGATCGATGGCACGTCAGACAGGCCGAATCGTAATGCGTGTGGTCGCTCGATGCTCGGTCGTGGGGATCGTGGCAGGTCGTACAGCGCAAACCGCCCTCGCCTTTGGCATAGCAGGCGGACATCGATATTCCGACCCCTTGAAACCGGACGATCCCGGGATTACTCGGGTTGATCGACGAGTCCGGAGACCAATCTGGGCAGCCGATGGCATTCGCCGCACATATTGACCTCGACCCAGGGTTGCACAGGATCCTGACCCATTGGCATGTTCAAGTCGGTTTCTCCCCTCCGCGCCGCGTCGACATGGTCGCGGCCCGGCCCATGACATCGCTCGCACGAGACGTTAGGAAGCATGGTTGCGGTCTCGAGCCGGTTTTGAGCCACTGTCGAGGTCAAGGTCGCGTGGCAGCCGAAGCACTTTTTGAGTATTTCTGGACCCAACAGGCTTCCAAACGCGACAGTTTCGGCTGCGTCACCGTGACCGCGGGTTCGTGGGCTTCCCTCCTGCCCGGGCGTAATCACAAGGTCTGGGCTGTTTGCGAGGTACGACAAGCGGTGCTCGATGCCCGAGGGGTCGAGCTTGGTCTTCTCGCCTTGGATCGACACGAAAGTGAGACCGTGTCTGCCCGAGCCGAGCACGTAGTCGAGTTCCAGCGAGGCAGTCCGACCTGCGATGGTCCGCTCGACGATGAGTCGTTTGTCGCGCACATGATAGGACCATTTGACGTCCGGATATTTCGGGTCGCTCACGGACTTGCCGTTCAGCCACGCGATGATCGGGCTTCGCTCGGCCATCACGGAGTGTTCGGTTATGCCCCGACCGTCCCTGCAGCGCGGATTCACCAGGATGGCATTCGAGGCAGGCGGCTTCGCCCACGTAAGTCGCGATCCGCTCCTGCGCCACCCGCCGACGAAGCCGTGGAGTTTCCGGACGGTTTGGACAAGGGCTCGGGTTTTGACCCAAGCCCCCCGGGCCAAGATCCCACAATCATGACGACAGCCGCGAGGACGATCGCGGTGAGGAACGCCGGTGCCCCCACTCGATGATCACGACGCGATCCGGAAGGCGGCTCGTCGTCCATTCCAGAGGTTCCTTTCGCGTCGCGAAGCACGCCACGATCGGAAAGAACAGCAAGAGATGACGCATGAAGGGAATGACTTTGGTTCGCGAGGCGTGCCAGTGGCTCAACGAACACACGCCGCCAAGTCTTCCATACAATTCGCCAGGTTTCCGCAGTCGTATTTTTCGGGCCGATGAATGGCCCCCAACGAAACGGCCACAGGGCCAGCGGTTTTCCACCTGCTGGACCCATGGCGGTTGGATACGGAGAACAGATCCTGTTTAGTCGGTGAGCTCGAAGTTGATCGTCTTGGAACTGGTTTCTACCGTGGCCTTCAATCCGGAGGTTTCACCCAAGCCGTACTTGGCGGGGACAAGTTGCTTGGCACTCTTCTGGCCTTCTGGAAAGCGGGTCTCCCTGATGGGGCATGCCTCCTGTTTCTTTCGAGGAGACCGCCGCCGACATATCGACATCCAGGGCGACAATCGCGACGTTGTATTCACCAGGCAGCGCGCCATCGTTGTTACCCACTGTGGCCAGCGAGTAATAGCCATCCTTGATCTCGCCGTGGGCCGCGCGGCCCTCCGGAATGGGGGGTTTGGTGGGCACGAAATTCACTGTTCCCTGGGGAACTGGGGCACCTTTATAGGTGATCTTGCCCGAGACCGAGTACCGGCGACCAAGACCGGAGTCATCACCCCCGCATCCGAGGACGACCACGATCGCCGAGACGCTCAGCGCGATCGCAACGGGCTGCCATTTCTGCAAAGCTGATCTCATAAGTCGATTCATTACTTGCGATTCCACCTGCGGAAAAAAGTCCTGGCATCGAGAGATCTTATCCAGGACTAACGAAATGTACTGCGCCGCGACGGGCGCGACGACGGATATCTCTACTAAAAGTGGGGAGCCGGAAAAACCCGACTCCCCATCGTTGGTTTCGGTCGAGACCCCAGGAGTCACTCACTCAGTAGGCGTCGGAGCTAATGACCTCGCCTCCCGATCGGCTGCCCAAGGCACAGTAGGTGATCTGACTGATGCTGTTCTTGAGAAATCGGACCGAGCCGTCGCCGAAAGCGAAATTGGCACCGCCGGGGTGCCTGCTGATGTATCCCTTGGCGGACGCCCCGAACCGGCAGCCAACGGGAGCCGAGCAGACTGCCAGGTGGCGCTGCCACAGGGACCGCCCGCGACGGGGATGATGGTGTTGGAGTTGAATCCGAGCGGAACGGTCGTGCCCGCGTATGACCCGTTGAACATCCAGAAATTGCTATCGGCGGCATTACTCGGCAGCACCTCACCGACCATGATCGTATTGCTGGTGCCATCGGTGATGGCGGCGATGCTTGGCGGTTTCTGGCCGCCGCGGTAATCGAAGTAGCCCCGCATCGATCCCTGGCCGGCTACGAATCCAGTCAGCTCCGCCGAAATTCGTTCCCCAGTAGCCGTTCCACCCAATTCGAGGTTGACCGAGGAGGGCTCGCGTTGTACGGGGTTTCCCAGGGAGCCCGCGTCCGGCAAGCACGCCGCCGCAGTAATTGTCACCGAAGCTGCCGGCGTAATTGGAGACGGTAATCAGAGCGGCGTATGTACCCGTTGATGGGTTGATGGGGGCCGGGCCCCAGTTGGCGTTGACCTGGTTGCCGCTGGAGTATCCATTGGAAACCCTGCCGCCTCCGTTGTTTCCGTCGGACGGGCAGAGCCAGCTCGTGAACACGGTGTTCCAAGCCGTGAACTGGGTGCCAGTCGTTACGCTCATCGGGTTGATTGAGAAGTTATACGCGTTGTAGGCGTTGCTCCCTTCCATCTGCGGAAGGATCAGGCCGCGAAAGCCGAGTTCGTTCGACCCGGCGTACCAAGGATTACCCTCGCTACCAGCGGCAGTGACCGCGGTCACACCACCCGGAGGATAGGAACCGAACTGGTCATGGTAGTTGGCCATCGCCAGCCCGACCTGCTTGAGGTTGTTGGTGCACTGGGCACGCCGAGCCGCCTCACGCGCTGATTGAACGGCAGGCAAAAGTAACGCGATCAAGACCGCGATGATCGCGATGACCACCAGCAGCTCGATCAATGTAAACCCGAAATGAGACCGTTTCCGACGAATCGACTTCATTCTGCAACTCCTCAAATTGAGAAAAACCAAGATGGAGAAAGACCTGTCCCGAAATCCTTGACTACGATGTCCAGCATCTGGGACATACTAACAAGTCACTGAAAGACTGCTTCAAATGCCGTCTCTATGACGAACCGTGATCACCCACGGAACGGCACCAAGGACGGCGCGTAATCCAACGCGCCCACGCGAAGGATAGAACGGGGAACCAACAAGTTGTAAGTTGTTTTGATGAAAGTTCGAGCGATGCACGGACAACATTGCGGATATCACGGCGAAAACAGCAAATCAGCCCGCCCTGAAGAGAGGGATTTAGAATGAGAGCTGATTAATTGACTGCTGAATTCGAACAGCATAAAAGAGCCGACGGTCTAGTGTCAAGATTCTACTCGCTATTCTGTAGAGATTATTCTTCGTCCGACCACAATCGTGGAAGTTTTGGTAATTTTGGATCGCGATCCCGTAACTACAAGATACCACGCAACCGGCATGGCATGTCGGCCAGCGGACCGAAATCGAGCAACTCGCGTCCGGTGCTGACAATGCACCGAAGCTGACACGTGCGCCAGTGATCGGACATCGGCTGCGGTGACCACGTCACAGCCTGCGGCGTTCGGCGAAAACGCCGGCAGAACGATCCGTCCCGGCCCGACCAAAAAGCACGGAGCGGTGTTCCCCGCGAAGCGAACGACCGGGTGATGATGGCCCGAAATAATTCCGGTCCCGGATAGCGGACGGTGACCGTGCCCGATCGTCCATCCGTCGATCGTGTAGGTCGCGGGTAGGGGAGGTTTCTCCGTCGACCCTCGCGCCGGCCGCGAGACGCGCGAGAGGATCCGATCGTGGTTGCCTTCGAGCACGATCAGGCTCACAGCGAGCGAGTCGAGCCAGGCGCGGAGCCGACCCAGGTCGGCGGCGGTCCGGCGGCAAGGGCGCGCCGACTCGACCAGGTCGCCGGCCACGATCAATTGCTTAATCGGTGCGCGGGCCAGCAGTCGATCGAGACGTGACAACGTCTCGTCCAGCGAGTGGGCCGGAACGCAGTCACCAGCGGAGCCTCTGGCCCATTCGTAGCCAAGGTGGACATCCGCGATCACGGCGGTCCGCTCGCCGGCGTGGATTGCCGCCCCTTCCGGTGCGAGTTTCCAGGCTTCGAATGCGTCGATTTGGGTCCTCCCGACCTATCTCGCTCGTGCAATGACCTATCCGGGTACTCGCCGCGGTCGGTCATGACCGTGGCGTGGATTCAACGTAATCTCGATGGGATCAGCGGAGTGCGAGCGATGATCAGCGTGCGGCGTTTATTCCGCGGCACGCTCAGATCCACCTCTCATCTGCTTGAGGCGCGCCCGAAGCCGTTCCTTCACGGTTTGTGTGCCCGCGTTCTGAGCCCGATCCATAAACTCATCGGGATCATCGCGCTGGTTGAAAAGCTCCTCGCCTCCGTCACCCTCATTGCGAATGTAGATGTAATCGCCTTCAGCAAGTGAGACCAGCGCGCCCGATGAACGGGCGAACGCCCTTGATTCGGGTCATAGGGATTGGGACTCGCCAGTTCTGAGATCGCTCCATCCCCAGAGAGGGGCGGGTTTGCCGGGCGAGAATCCCGCCAAAACCTGGCCAGCGACGGGCCCGGAAACGGCGCCGATGTTCCCAGGCCGATCAAGTCCACGATGGTTGCCGGCAGGTCACGGAGACTGACAGTTTCGCTGACGATCGTGGACTGGTTCCGCTCTGGTACGACAATCAAGAGGGGTACGCGGATCTCAGGGCGGTAAAGACTCTCGCCATGGAAAAACAGGTTGTGCTCCCCGAGTCCTTCGCCGTGATCGGAGGTAACGATCAAAACGGTGCGGTCGAGAATGCCACGACGCTTCAGCTCTCCCACGAGCTCTCCCAACCGCTCGTCCAGGTGACCAATGCAACTGTCGTAACAATCTCGGGCCAGGTTCACGTAAGTACGGGGGCAGCCTGAGCTTGTCAATGAAATACCAGTCGGCGATCACCTGGACATCGACGTCGGTCTTGGGTGGCCGCCCGAAGCGGTACCGCGTACCCGGCGGCAGGAAGTACTCGGAATGGGCGTCAATGTAGTTGAGAAAGGCGAAGAACGGGCGTGCCGGCTCGCGCCGCCCCGACAACCACTCCAGGAACTTGCGGTTAATCGAGCCCGCATCGATCTTGGAATCTCTGGCCATCAACGGCCAGACCATGGAGTCTTGGCGGGGAAGAAACGGCATTGAGCCCAGACTGGAGCTCAGCATCCAACCAAGGCGTGAGGCGCCTTTCAAAGCGAGGTCGCCCAGATAACACATCCGCACGGGTGACATTGGTTCGAGAACATAATCCTCGTAATGGCTGAATCCGCGGTTCAAGCCGAATTCGTACGAGCAGTACTGAACATTGCCGACAAAGCCCGCAGTTGCATATCCGCTGGCGCCGAGATATTCGGCCAGTGTGCGGGACTTCGTCCCCAGCGCGGTGTGCCAATCCACATCAAGTTCGTGGGGCCAGCGGCCCGTAAACATGCTGGCGTGCGAGGGGAGCGTCCAGGGGGCTGTCGCGCGTGCCTGGTCGAAACGGATACCGTGCGTGGCCAGCGCCTCGAGTGCGGGGCTGGTCGACCGCGCGTAACCGTACAGACTCAGATGGTCGGCTCGCACCGTATCCATGACGATCAACAGCACGTTCAAAGGATCACCGGAAGGTAATGGACGGCTCGACTCACGCCGGCCCTTGAACCAGTCCTGGCCCAGCGTGAAGCCTGCCAAGACGAGGACGACTCCCAAGAGAGCGGGGAAAGTCAACATCAGCCAGCGCCGTACCTCGACCGGACGGCGCTCGAGTATCGGCACCAGACGCGACGCGATTCCCAACGCCACGATCGCCCATGCCCACGGATAGATTTTGGGGCTCATCACGAACAGCGCAGGCAGGACGGCCGAGAAACAGACCAGGCGTGAGCAGAGCCAACCACCGGGACGAGGCCAGAACTTCGTCGCTAGAGCCAATAACGACCCTGCTCCAACAAACAGCAGCAAGTTAGCGAGCGGCGCCATCCAGATAAAATGCCGGCTCAACGAATACATTCGATGGCTTGGAAGGATCTTGAAGACGACTTTCGTCGCCACCTCCAGCAATCCGCCGGTCAGCCCACACCAAGCCGACAGGACAAGCACGTCGAGCGGGCTGAGCTGGCGGTCGGTCGCCATCGTCGATACCGTTCTCCCGCGCGAGCCGGCGAATTCGCCATACTTCAGTGACTGGGAATGGTACCGCGTGGTCGGGAGAACGCGGAAAAAATGTCCGAAAGGGCGAGGTTCTGTGCGAGCCGGCATCCGCGATCGGCTTGATCTCCCATGATCACGAATCGCGCGTTTCGATTGGATCTTCGCCGATCACGGTCGGATGACGTACGACATCCATCGCTTCCCGATCCGAATCCAACGTCGAGATACCACGGGCATCCTACTCGATTGATCGGGCGGGAAGCAATATTGGAAGCCAAGCCGGCGCGGGCGAAGTTGGGGCTCTCTCTTTCTCACGAGTTGATGGAGATTTCCCGCTGAACACCACCAGCACGAATGGGAACGGCCACACTAATCCGAAGCGTGAGCGAGGGATGCCGCAAGTCGCTTGCGGCACGAAGGCAGCGCCATCGCTCACGCTTCGAGTTAGTATGATGGACGCCGCTGTCGCGCTGTGCGCGACTTAAGAGTAAACCGCTATAGAACGCCGACGAATCCGATCAGATATAAAGAAGCGCCGGTCTATCCATGGAGGACAGCATCTCGTGAGCGTGACGTCTCTCCCGAATCACACACTTCTTTCGCCCGAGGCGGGCGTTGCCAGTGCCGTCCGTCATCGAATCAGGGCGATTGACCTGTTGCTCTTATCGGCTTGGTGCGGTCTTGCCAGCGGGTTGCTGGAGGTGGGAGCGAGAGTGATTTGCAGGACCATCGATCCCACTCAACGACTCTATATGGTGAGCCGGCATTTCCTCTGGCTGGGCCCGCTGTCGAGTCTCCTGTTCTTCCTGGGCGTGGGCGTGGTCTTGGCGGCGGCCGCGACGCTGTTGCCCCGTGCACTGGGATGGATTGGCCCGCGGCTGATCTGCGCGCTGCGCGGTGCTCCCGGTCTTGATGGCGTTGGGCCCGCGCGTCTACCCGGAAGCCTGGGCATTAGTCGGGTTGGGAATCGCAATCCAGTTCGTGCCGGTTTTCGAGCGTCGCATCACGAACTTACGGCGAAAGCTTCTCTGGAGCTTTCCGTTCATGGTGGGTTCGGTGATCTTACTGGTGAGTTACGTGTTCGTGGGAGATCGGCTCAAACGAGTTCGCGAGTCGAGTCGTCCCCTACCGCCCGCCGGCTCGCCGAACGTTTTGCTGATCGTACTTGACACAGTGCGGGCAGACCGGCTCAGCCTCTACGGTTATGAACGCTCGACCACTCCGTTTCTCAAGCAACTCGCCCGGCGGGGAGTTCGCTTCGACGAGGCACGCGCGACCGCACCCTGGACTCTTCCTTCTCATGCGAGCATGTTCAACGGCCACTGGCCGCGCGAGTTTGGTGACGAATGGTCGAGTCCGCTCGCGAAGAGCTTCCCGACGCTCGCGGAATACCTGGGGGACCACGGCTACGCCACCGCCGGGTTTGTCGCCAACGTAGGATATTGTTCTCAGGAAACCGGCTTGGCTCGCGGCTTCACCTATTATGAAGACTACGACCTGGAACGGCTCGCTCCGCTCCGCGAATCGGGACTGGTGGAATTCCTGGCCGGTACGATTTATCAAATGATTCCGGCTCTTAACATCAGCGCACTTCGTCCTGTGCCGAGATACTTGAGCCATTGGCTTGGCTACGGTCAACGGAAGAATGCCGCTTCGATTCGACGCGCTCTTCTGACGTGGTTATCCGAGAGGCGTCAGACCGAGCGGCCCTTCTTTGTGTTCCTCAATTTGTTTGACGCTCATCAGGATTACAAACTGCCTCCCAATGCGCAACATCATTTTGTCGATTATCCCGTGACCATGGACCAACTCACGGTTGTGTATGAGCTTTGGCCCTTTATCGACAAGTCGACGTTGGATCCGAGCTACATCAAGTTCGTTCGAGATTCTTACGACGACTGCCTGCGTTATCTCGACGATCAGCTTGGGATGCTCTTTTTGGCGCTCTTGAATCGCGGCTTGCTCGACCAGACACTGATCGTCGTGACTGCGGATCACGGCGAGGGGCTGGGTGAACACAACCTATTCGACCACGGCGAGAGCCTCTATCGGACCGAGATCCGGGTACCGTTGCTGATTCTCCCGCCCGCGGGTCTCAACGCGCCGGCGGTCGTGGGAGAGACCGTCAGCCTCCGCGATCTGCCAGCCACGATCGTCGACCTGCTGGGGATGGGTGCGGGCTCGCCCTTCCCGGGAAAATCGCTCGCCGGATTCTGGCGGAACTCTCCTTCGAGAATCGCCGAACCGTTCGACGAGACCGATCTCGTGGTCTCCGAGTTGCGATCCCCCAACCCTTTGCAGCCCAACCGCGGGCGATCTCCGGCTTCCACGGGACCATTGATCTCCCTGGCGGATCACAAATTCGTCTACATCCGAAACGAAGGAGACGGCAGCGAACAACTTTTTGATGAGCGCGACGATCCTCAGGAGTCAAGCGATCGGTCCGCGGTCGAATCGATGCGAGTGGTCCTCGACGACTTCCGCCGCAAGCTCGACCGCTTCCGAAAACAAACCGGCCGATTCTTGAAGTGACCGGGTCGGTGCCGACGACACGCCTGGGCAATGTCGTGGGTAATCTGCTCGGCGAATCCACGAGTGTTGGCGACTACGAATGTGGTGCGATATTGGTCGTCCGCACGGCGGTTTGGCTCGGCCCTTAATTTGCGGACTGGTCAATCGATCTCGGTCACCTCACCGAGCTGCAACACCGCCTGAGTGGTATCATGCCTTGATCGAATCACGATCCATTGCTTCTGCTTCTTCAATGTTATGTGATCGGGCGTAGAACAATCCTTGCTTTAAAAGGGAGTAGAATCTTGACTGGGCGCATTGGATTGCTTATGCTCTGCGGAAATTCACGGTTGTTGATGATCGGCTTAACCACAAAACCCCCCTCTCCCGGTTGAGGTGGTTGCCTTTATCTCACTGATATCCGTCGATCTTCTTGATGCATCGCTCGTTTCCTCTCCAAGAAAGACAACCAATTAGCTGATCGTCTCCGGCGTGATTGTGCTGGAAGGCTGGTCATGGCTGGGGCCGTTCCGCGGCAAGAGGCGGTTCGCCGTGTTCGACGCTGCGTCGAATTGCGGCCAACCGCCGTCGTTCAATCATTCCCGATGCTGGACATCGTGGATGAGGATTTCGGGACATGTCTTTTTCCATCTCGGTCTTTCCCACTTGAGGAGTCACAGAATGATGTCAATTCATCGAAAGCGGTCTCAATTCGGCTTTACCCTGATCGAGCTGCTGGTGGTCATCGCCATCATCGCGGTTTTGATCGCCTTACTTTTGCCCGCAGTTCAATCAGCACGTGAAGCAGCCCGGCGTGCCCAATGCACCAACAACATGAAGCAGATCGGGCTGGCCTGCCACAACTATCTCGACACCCAAGGCGTCTTTCCACCCGGGGCGATCTCGTATACCGCCGGGACCATGATCAACGGCGTCGCCCAAAACGGGTGGAACACGAATTTCTTCACGTGGGCGGTGCTGATCCTGCCTCAAGTCGAGGGTAACAATGTTTACAATTCCGTGAATACCTACTTCGGCGTGGGCCAGAATGGGTTCGATGGCGGCGAGGCCTTCACGGCTTACTTCGGGGTGCCCAAGGTGTTCATCTGCCCGTCGGACGGGGACATTGACACCAAGGGCACGCGACCCTGGGCCGGCGCCGCCGATCCTTACGCCAACCCGCTGGGCCAGTCTCCGGCGTGGTCTCCCCCCACCGACCCCACGACGGGCCAGCCCTCGACACTCGTTCCGGTGATTAGTTACGCGATGAGCTGGGGCGACAACTGTGCCGGCTGTGGCCTGGGGAGCAACCTCCCCTGGGAACACGTGCCGGGCGCGGTTGTCCCGCTGGGGCAGCCGCGGATCGGCTGGCCGGGCTACTGGGGGACGAGTTACTCCGATGGCTTCGATTCGGGTCGGCTCCGCGGGTTTGCTGACTACTCAACCATGCAAACCGCCTCGATCGCCAGTGTGACGGATGGCACGAGCAACTCCATCCTGGTGGGCGAGACCGTACCGATCCAGGACGCGAACAACGCCTTCTGGACCTCGACCGGGTCGGCATCGGGAACGACGATTCCGCTGGGATGGAACACCAACACGTTCCCAGCCACCGCTGCAAACTGCAACGGTCTGTGGCAATCGTCCACGGCGCCGCTGGGATGCCGCTATTCGTCCGCGGCCAAGGGCTTCAAGAGTCTGCACCCTGGCGGTTGCAACCTCCTGTTCGCCGACGGCTCGGTCCATTTCCTCAAGAGCAGCATCAACATTGTCACCTACGCTGCCCTGGGCAGCCGAAATGGTGGCGAAGTCGTCAGCTCAGACGCGTATTAACACCCGGCCATGCGGGATCGACCGACCGAGCCACTCACGGTCTCACACGTTTCGTAAACTCAAACTGGAATGAGAGGAGCTTCGCCGGAACGCCCTCTCATTCATCTCATTTTGAACAAACTCGCAATCTCCAGGAGATGTGAATAAATGAATACTGTTCGCGTTCGGCTGATTACAACCTGCGCTTGCGCGGCCTTGATCTCGGTTGGGCTTTGCCTGCTCGCCGGATGCGGCGACGACACTGGGCTTGGCAAGCGTTATCCCGTGTACGGCACCGTCACTTACAAGGATGGCCCCGTGGAGACGGGTCGGGTCTCCTTCATCCCGGCCGACACCAAGAACGAAAACCAACGGGCGGCCGCTGGCGACATCCAGAATGGCAGTTATTCGCTGACGACCGCCGTCGAGGGAGACGGGGCGTTGCCCGGCGAGTATTTCGTGACCATTGCCTCCAAACTCGTTGACGACAGCAAGGTGAAAGAGACCATTGCGAAACATGGCGGTGGTGGACGCCAGCAGGACGTCGCCAAAGCCGCCGCCAGCGCCAAGAACCTCATTCCTGGCAAGTATCAGCTCCCCGAGACGTCCAAGTTGAAGGTCACCGTCAAGGAGCAGTCCAACAAGTTCGACTTTCCCCTGACGGATTGATCCATTTGAAGTCGGGCGGTAGGCGGGCAGTAGGGACAGAAGAGAGAGGTCTGACGTCATCGGCCTCTTCGCTTCTGAGGCAAACGGCATTCCTTCGTGCTGCCTGCCGCCTACTTTTTCTTGGGCTGGGGCTTGAGTTGAGTGATCCACTCGTGGAGCAGCTTGACGGCCCGGGCATCCACCATGTTCGAGCTGGTCGGGGGCATCTGGCCAGGCCCGCGCCCGGCCACGCGCTGGTAAATCACCGAACGCTTGGGATCACCGGGGGCGATCAGCCGGGCGTCGGCTATGCCCAGCGAGTCCTGGATCGGCCGCTCGTCAAGGATGATGGGCGTTTTCGAGTTTGGTCCCGAAGTTCAAAGCGATCAGGGAGTTACCGCCTCCATCGTCGACGTGGCACATCGCGCAATTCACATCGAGGTACGCTTTGACCCGCGTCGTCTGATCGGCTGCCGACTCGTCGAAGGGGTCCGGGAGAGCCGGATACGCGCCGGCAGGCTTGGGCAGCGGCTCATGGAAGATCCCGATGTGGTCGAGGGTCCGTAGTTGGTTGTCGCTCACTCCCCCGTAGTCGTGAACGTGGTTCATTTGCGGGGTGTTCAAGCCCAGTACGAAACCCGCCGCGCGGGAGTGGCAGAACATGCACTCGTTCCGGCTGGGATAGTGCCAGACCTGGCGGCGAATTCCGCCGGGGGCCTTTGCGTCCTTGATCGCGAACGGCTTGTCCAATCCCTTGGCCGGGACCAGCGAGGCGTCGGTCCGCTCGTCGTTCCAGGCGTACGTGTAGCCGACCCAATGGTCGTCCTGCTTGACCACGATTCTCGTCTCGATCGGCCGGCGCGACGCGGGGTTTCCTTCCTCCATGTCGAGCCAGAACGATTTCACCGTGACCGCCCCATCGGGGAACGCCCAGGCGCCGCCCTCGCTGAACGTGATCTTGGCATCACCAGGCAGGGCGAAGAACCGCTGCTTGTGTGCGTTGTCGGACCAGAACGGCACGTTGATCGAATAGGGAATCACGCCTGGCGCGGCCTTGTGCTCCTTGACCGAGGCAAACAACCCGGTCTCGCTGAGGATCGTGGGGAACCGCGGCGCCGGCGCGTCCGGCGGCCGACGTTCCAACTGGTAAATCTCGCCACGGTCATAGTCCAGCGCGTAGAACGATCCATCCCGGCCAATGCCAAAGCTCGAGATCCGGACCGTCGTATCGGCCAACTCCTGATGCCACGTGACTTTCTTGGCTTTGTGGTCGTAGCGGAGCCCCCACATCTTGCCGTACTGGTAATCGCCGTAAAGGTAAACGCCGCGCAATTCAGGGAACTTCGCCCCTTGATACACATAGCCGCCGGTGATTGAGCGACATTCGGTATGGTGATGTTCGACCACGGGAGGCACTAACGGCGTCGGCCCGCGCGGCTTGGAGGCGTGGAACGGGTGCGTGCCCTCCATCACGCTCCAGCCGTGGTTGCTGCCGCGATCGACCAGCTCGATCATCTCCCAGAGGTCCTGACCGACGTCGCCGACCCAGGGCTGACCGGTTTCCGGATCGAAGCTGAACCGCCAGGGGTTGCGAAACCCATAGGCCCAGATCTCCGGTCGAGCCCCCGGCATGCCGATGAACGGATTGTCCTTGGGGATCGAGTAGGCACGCCCGGGGTCCGGGTGATCCACGTCAATCCGCATCATCACCGACAAAAGGTCGTCAACCCCCTGACCGGTCCCCTTGGGGTCCGACCCCCCCGTACTATCGCCCGTGACGATGTACAAGTAGCCGTCGCGGCCGATGATCGCCTCGCCGCCGTTGTGCCCGCCCCCGGGCCATTCGACGATGATCGTCTCGGATTCGGGCCGACACCGCGGGGGATTGCTGCCCTTCTCAACCTGGAACCGGGAGACGCGACTTTTCTGCTCTTCCGCCTTGACCTTTGGGTCGACGTGACTGAACACGAAGATGAATCCGTTCTCCGCGTACTTGGGGTGGAACGAGAACGCGGAGATCGCGCGGCTGTAACCGAGAAAAACATCTTTCTTGTTGCTGGGGTCGCCCGGCAAGAAGCTGTCGATCTTCCCCTCGTTCTCGGCGACCATGAGCCGCTGGAGGTCGGTTCCTGGGCGATAAAAACGGGCCCCTTGAAGGTGCGCTGGGGGAAAACCCTCGCCAGCCGGTAAGGAGGCGGTGGGTCGGGCGACCCCACCACGCGCGATGTCGTCCAGCGAGTCCGATTGGCGATCCCGTATGGTTTCTCGGCCCGCGATTTAACCGGCTCTCCCGAAAAAGCGGCCGCGCTGACCGTGATCACCAGGACAGCAATTCCGGGGTACCGCATGGCTACGCATCGCATGTTCCTGGTTTCCTTGATCTCTCAGAGGTGTTACGGCGCAACTCCGCGGAGGCCCTGGGCCCAAGAGGCCAGATCGCTGCTGTGGCTATTGACTTTCTCGCACTGGCTCGTGCTCGTCAAGATGGCTACCCTGGGAAAAGCTCCGCGGAAAGCGGCTCGCAAGGCCAGGCTGCTCAAGTGCGTGGTCGTCAAGCAGGCGACTCCTCGGAGAGCTGCTGACCGCCGTCAGTCACAGCGGTGACTCGCCCTCCAAGAATCACGCAAGGCATTGAGCATGGAACACGATGGCTCATCCATTCGATCCTTGGTGCGATCTTTCCCACCAGACGCGCGTGCAAGCGTCGTAGCGCATCGGCCGCGGATTCGAAGTGCAGGGACTCGGGCTGGCCCGGCTCGATCCAGGCGGCGCCGAACGGGGAAAGGGCCGGCAGCACTCGAAATCGAACGGCCGGCTGCTGAGTGAGCCAGTGCTCCGCGGCGGGAGCGTCAAGTAAGTCGTCCAAAACCTCGCGGCGCGTCTCGCGGATCAAAGGGTGGTCGGGGCAAGCCGCCTTGACCAGCGGATAGAGCCGCGTGCTGGCCCAATGCAGACCGCCGACCCGCACGCGACGGCCAGGCTCGGGGTTGCGCAAAACCATCAGGGCCGTGGACGCGACGTACCGGAAGCGGCATGCCGGCAATTCGCCTCGGTCCAGCCCCTCCAGCACATCGTCCGCGAACCGCTCGAGCGAAAGCAGCGGCGCGATCGACTCCCTAGTGTGACCGGCCTCCTCGGGGAGACGGATCGACCAGCCCAGATCGGCCACGGAGAGCGCCAGGTTGCGGCCGAAGCGTCGGCCCAACCGGGCCGCGGTCGCCCGTCCCAGGGCTTCACACGCGGCGCGGTGCAGCGGTGCATGAAACGTGAGGACCAACCCGTCGCCCAAGGGGGACGGCGACTGCTCGACCAGGAGATCGCGAGCGCCCGGAACCTCGCTCCATTGGACCTGCGCCTCGAACAACTCGATCAAGACGTCGGCGGCCTCGGAATCAAGGTCGAACGATTCGATCAACCTGGCGCGGGCAGCTTCCGGGCCTTCCTCGACCAGGCGCCGACCGATCTCGTGGCGAAAATCGGCGAGCTCTCGGGCCAGCTCGAATGAGAGCGACTGGCGGTCGCTGGTCCAGCGGGGCAGGCTCGGCTCACCACCGGCCGGGCGAGCGTGCAGGATCGAACCATCCAGCCGGATGACTTCCAGGGCACGCCCATCGAGCACGAACCGATCGCCCGGGACCAGGCGCTCGGCATACGCCGATTCGAGCGTACCGACAGCCACCCGGTTTTCCAGGACGCGCACGGCCTCCTCGGAGTGGATCGTCCCCACGTTACTCCGGAACCAGCGGAGCACGCGCCGATCGCGAACGCCGAACGAGCCGTTGTTTTTCCAGATCCGAGGCGATGTCCAGCGAGGCGCGGCCCCCGGCTCGGGCTCGACGGCACCGGCCGGCGCCGGCAGCTCGCCGGCCAGGAATGCGAGGCAGTCGTCGAAATCGTGCCGCGTCAGTTCGGCCATCGGGCCTGCCTTGCGGAGGAGCTGGAAAGCCGTCGCGACCGATTGCTCGCCCGCGCAGGCCATCCCGATCAATTGTTGACAGACCACGTCCAAGGGCGCGCCGACCATGCGAAGCGGCTCGACGCGGCCGGCCAGGGCGGCCCTCGCCGTGACGACCGCGCCCACCAGCTCGGCGGGCGTTGCCGCCAGCAGCAGCCCACGCGAAATCGCGCCCAGACGATGGCCCGAGCGGCCCACGCGCTGCACGCAACGCGACACGCCACCGGGCAGTCCGATCTGAACCGTCAAGTCCGCCGTGCCGATATCCACGCCGAGCTCCAGGCTGGTGCTGGTCACGACCGCGCGGACTTGTCCCGACCGCAGCGCCGACTCGATCGCGCGTCGACGCCCGGCATCGAGCGCCGAGTGGTGTGCGACCACGGCCCATTCCGCCTCGGCTGAAGCGGAACCGGAAGCGGACCGGGCCAGATCGCGACGAAGGTCGTGGGTAATCTTCTCGGCGAATGCACGGGTGTTGGCGAAAACGACCGTGGTGCGGTTTTGACTGATGGTCTCGCGCAACCGACGGAGTAATCGGCGGTAGCTCAGGCCGCGGTGCGGCGACTCGCCGGGCTTGATCAGGCTCTCGACCTCGATCTGGGCCGGCGGTGTGCCCGGGGGCGTGAGGGCCTCAACGACGCGACAGGTTCGCGATGGCCCGACCAGAAACCGGGCCACGATCTCGGCCGGGCGGCAGGTCGCCGACAGTCCGATCCGGCTCGGGTCATGCTCGGCTCGAGCCGCCAGCCGCTCGAGCGAAACGGCCAGGTCGGCGCCCCGCTTGGTCGGCGTCAAGGCGTGGACCTCGTCGACGATCATGTGCTCGACTCCGCGCCAGTGGGCGTGCCAGCTCTCCTGGCTCAAGAGCAGTGAAAGGCTTTCGGGCGTGGTGATCAGGACGTGCGGTGGATGGTCCCGAAGCTGGCGGCGGTGATAGGCGGAGGTGTCGCCGGTCCGCACTCCGACCCGCACCGGGCCGACGTCACCACTCAGCCGGCGCCGGATCCCTTCCAGCGGCGTGCTCAGGTTGCGCTCGATGTCGTAGTTCAAGCTCCGCAGCGGCGAGACGTATACGCAGCGCAACCCCGGTGCGAGGGCCCCCTTGGCTTGCTCGCGAAAAAGACGGTCGAGGATCGCCAGAAAGGCGGCCAGAGTCTTGCCCGTTCCCGTCGGCGATACCAAGAGCACGTGTTCGCCCGCCGCGATCGGCGGCCACGCCAGCTCCTGAGCGGGAGTCGGTCCCTCGGGAAAAGTTGCCGCAAACCAGGCGCGAACCGGCTCTGATAACAGGGCCAGTGCCTGGCTCGACTCGTCCTTGCCTTCGGATTGTGTTAGGTGCATCCCAGCGGTGCCGAGTTCCAATGAGGTCCCGGCCTCGGTGCCGGGTCGAGCGTATCATACCGCGGCAGTGGCAATTTGTCTCGCTCTGCTGGACAAATGCGTCCGGGAAGCCGAAGCTTCGCCGGAGCCGAAGTTGGCAAACGGTTTGAGGCGCGATGTCGGGGAGGGTAGAATCCAGGGCATCAGCACGCTTTGGATCTTCTACCGTGGAGCCCGACTCATCATGCCAGAGCAAAGCCGACGCGCGGCGCTCGCCGCCCTGAGCCTTGGTCTCGGCCTCGGGGGAAGTCTTCCTCTTTGTTCTTCGCCATCTTTCGCCGTGAATGGCCGCGAACCGACTGACGGATGGCGTCCCCTGTTCAATGGCAAGGATCTATCCGGATGGACCTATCGCAAACCCGACGCGAAAAAGGTCTGGGTTGTCTGCGACGACGTCAAGCTCGACCCTACCGACCAGACGAGGCTCCTGCCGGTCGGCGACGGCGGCGGGCCCGGCGCCGTGATGCTCTGCGGCGGCGACGGGCGTGGATCCGACGTCATGACCACCGAGCATTTCGGAGACTACGAGCTGCACGTTGAGTTCACGGTGCCCAAGGCGAGCAACTCGGGCATTTACAACCGCGGCCTCTTTGAGATTCAGGTCTTCGACAGCTACGGGGTCAACCAACTCTCTTTCCACGACTGCGGCGCACTCTACGAGCGAGCCTTTCCCAAGGAAAACTTTGCCAAGCCGCCGGGCGTCTGGCAGTCTTACGACATCACACTTGTCGGCAAAGCGCTCACCCTTCTCTGGAACGGAAAGACCGTGTACAAAGACCACGACGTCCGCTATGGCGAGACCGACCGCGCCGCGTTCGAGCGGCTCAAGAACGAGAGCATCGGCAAACCGCCCGAACTTCAAGTCAA
Source organism: uncultured Planctomycetota bacterium (assembly GCA_963779785.1). GTDB lineage: Bacteria > Planctomycetota > Planctomycetia > Isosphaerales > Isosphaeraceae > CAVRFS01. Next base: position 51,472 of record CAWAAW010000052.1, on the reverse strand, counting down.
GCTCCGCGAGGAAAAAGGCAAATTCGTCGGCTTCTTCGGCGAAGGGGGCACCCGCGCCGGCCTCGATGGCCCCGACCGACCCGGTCCGATCCTCCTCCAAGGCGACCACGGGCCGGTCGCTTACCGAAACCTGCGAATCAGGCCAATCGTCCAGTCGAGGCAATTAGAATCGACCAAGATTCACGCCCAAGAAGCCTGATGACCGCACGCGGGAGAGCAACACCGACATTTCGCCCGTCGAACCTTGCCCTCCCGGAATCGCCACGCTGTTCAGGGATCTCGTCGCTCTTCCCGTTCACGATTGCGTGCGGGCGCTGGCTGGCGTGTCTGACGGTTCGCGGCTGGGCGGGAGGCCCCGGCTCGCGGCTGGGCGTTGCGGTCTTCGGCACCCCGCGAGGGTTGATGTGCGGCGGCACCCTCCCTGGGAGCCGTTCGTGAGGCCGCGGCTCGGTTCCGCTCGGCCGACTGGCGTGCGGCCCGTTCGGCACCTGCCTCCCGCGTCGATCGCCGTTGCTCCTCCGATCGTTGGGCAACCGTTGCGCGAGAGCCAGCCGGGTGCCGGGCCGCGATCGGCGAGTGCGGCAAGTTCATCGGGTGTGGCCGATTCGCCGCCACGCGGCCCTCCGCACGAGCACGAGCCACCTCTCGTTCCTGTTGCGCTCGCTGCTCGCGGAACTCGTGCATTTGCGCCACCTGTTGCCGGATTTGATGTCGCTCGGCTTCGCTCACTCGCTCCAGCCGCAACCCTCTCCCCGCGACCGGATCGGCCGCCATTTTGTTGAGCGGCATGACCATCGTGTTGTGATCGACGACCGTCACGTTGCGATTGATCGTGACGTTCCGCTCGATGATCCGCGTCTGCTCGATGTAAGTGGCCGGCGGCCGCATCGCCACGTTGTCGCGCCGCAAGATGTACTGTTGGCGCACCTGCGTGACCCACGCTGGGTTCTGTCGCACGTTGATCACCGCGTAGTACGAGAAAAGTGGGTCGTAGTAAGCCGGACGACCCGTCGCGAACGAGAAGGAGAACCAGGGCGTGATGCCAACGCTGACGAAATTCTGAGCGTAGAAATTGCCGAAAAGGTACTGGTTCGTGCTCGCCTGAACGAACAGGTTGGCAGTCACCGCCGACCCCACGATGCTAATCGACGGAGTGAAGGCAAAACTGGGCTGGGCGTACACCGGCGTGGGATAATAGACCGGCGCGAACATCAGGCCGCGGTTGCCCATGGGAAGGTCCCAATATCCCGCGACAAACAAATAGCCGCTCGGTGACCAGACGTAATGGGCGGGAACCCAGATCCAGTTGGGTTGAACGGCCGACCAATAGCCCGGACGCCAGACGTACTGGTTCCCTTGCCAGAACCAATATCCCGGCGTCCAGACCACGTTGGGCGATGGCTGCGGTGTATTCGGCCCGGATTCCAGGCTCTGGGGAGGAGCGGGCAAATAGTTCGGCTGGCCCTGGCTTTGTCCCTGCCCCTGTCCCTGGCCTTGGTTTTGTCCCTGACCGGTACTGGCTGGAATTGGAATCCAGGTCCCTGGCACCCACTGGTGTCCGTTGTTGACCTGGTTCCAGTAGCCCGGGACCCACTGGCTGTTCGGAGGAGGCTCGCGCCAGATGCCGCTGATCCAGATATAGTCGTTGCGCGAGACGTCCCAACCCCAATAGCCCGGAATCCACTGGATATTCTGACCCGCCGGTTTCTGGTCGGGCGGCATCTCCTGGATCGGCGCCGGCGGATCTTTGGGGACGACCGGTCCGGGAGCCGGGTCGTGGACCACCGGCGACGCGAACGCTTCGTGAACCGGACCGCGGGTCAAAACCTGGGGATCCTGGGAAGCCGCTTGATCGCCCCCAGGCGCGCCCTGGTCATCGGCTCCGTCCGCGACGGGCGTCGGAGTGGGGGGCGGGTCTTGTCCGCGTACCGGCGTGGGCCGCATTGCGATTGTCCAGGCCAGGATCAGCGTTATTCGTACGATGGAGCCACGCCCAGTTCGCAGCAAAACTTGAGGTTTCATCAACTTTATCCTCCTTGACTCGGCCTGCCTCAAAGCCGCCGAACTCCACCGGCGGCGCGGACGGGGATTGTAACGCTCGGCAGATGATTCGTCAGCCCGATTCGACGAGTAATGACCGTCGACGCGATCGAAATGGAAAAATGGAGGGATTTGGGAAATGACACAGCCTGCGAAGTGGCGATCACGACGTGTCGCCTTTCATGCACGCTCGCGTTCGATCGGTCCGCTCATTGCCTACCGTGTAATCACCCGGCCAGCCACGGCCTCCACCAGCCAGTTCGCGAAGAGCAAGGCGATCAAAGCATAACCGAAGATGACCTGCCAGCGCGGCGCGATCAAGGGATGCTCGGGCCATCGTAAGGACAGCAGCCGATATGGGATCTGGAACGCGATCACGACGCCCATCGAGAATGCCGAGCCGGTGGGACTGCCACGACGCCCGCCAGTCGCCTTCAGCCATGTGGATGATCGATCGGGTCAAGCCGCAGCCGGGGCACTTCACTCCCAGCCAAGTTCGAGACGTGCATGATTCGGGCAACGGGAACTGTGACAAACCCCGCACCGCGACCCGGCCGCCGGGGACCTCCACCAGCACGAACGCCAGCGCCCAGACCAAACAGGCGATCGCGAGCACTTCGCGATGTCGACCGGTAAGCGGACTTGGTTCGGCGCGGCACTCGCTCAATGGCCCAGACACCTCATTCATTCCTTCCTTCCGACGGCACGCGGAACACACAGCGGCAACGGAGACAACGCACCTGCCGGCCAGCCAGCTCGGGCTTGAACCGCAATGTTGAGCCACACCGCGGGCAGCCAATCCGCCGTTCATCCGGGGATGCCGGCGGCACAATACCCATCGCCGGCGAGTCGGCCAGCACCGGCGGTCGCGGGATAGAGGGCGTGGGCGGGCTCGGGCTTGCGATCGGCCGCAACGTTGGTTCCGGCGGACGAACTGGCGCCGGACGCGCGGACGTCTCGCGAACAACCGTCGACGCCTCAGTTGCTGTGACCGCGTCATCGGGCATCATACTCACAGGGTCCAGCGGTAGCTCGTCGAGATGCTGATCGACCCATCGCGCGGCCTCGCCGTTCAATGGGCTCTTGGTATTGTAGCTCTGAAAGGAGATCATCTCGCCGATCCTCGCAATGATCGACCAGAGCGGCTCGCCCGGGCTCCAGTGGTCGCCGATGCAGATCGCCTGCGGAGCGATGTTGGGGTGAAAAATCGGAGTCAGCATCCGGCACTGAGGCGGCATGCGAGGATAGGAAAGGGGCAGGCTGATCTCGACCATGTGGCTCTTCACACTCGCCAGCTCATCGGCGGTCTGCCGCAAGCCGCGAATCCGGTACTCGAGCTGGTATCGTTCCGGTGGCGTCCCCTCCGCCTGGATCAGTTGCAGCCGAGGGTGCCGGTTGACATAGTCTCGCACCTTCTCATAATCCGCCTGAAGCCGTCGCAGTCGTACCGTGCTCATCGTCGCCTGCGATCCTCACTGGAAAGAATAATTAGCCACGGATGTAACACCGATAAAACACGGATCAGAAAAAGAGATAGGTTAGAATACAAAGCGTCGAAACTCGACTCTTGATCGACCACAGTTGATGAGCAAACCAACCTTCACGCCGGTTGCTTTGAGTTCGTTGAGTAGCTGCGGCTCGTCATCGGAGACGTAGGACTTTGCCACCTTGAGTTCAACAATCACGCAGCCGTTTACCCACAAATCACCTCTGTAAAATCCGACTTCGACTCCCTTGTAATTCACACGGATTTCGGCCTCAACCTCGGCTTCGAAACCTCGGGACTTGCAGTTCCACCCTCATTGCGTGCTTGTAGACATTCTCCAGAAATCCATAGCCGAGGACATTGTAGACGTCGAACGCGGCCCCGATGATCGCTTCGGTTACGTCTTTATTCTCGAGTTCCATGTCGGCTTATCCGTGTTTCATCGGTGTTCGATCCGTGGCTAAAGAATTCGACGATCACGGCGCAGGTCGTCGCGTCGCGTCCCTCGGCGCAAGCATGGGGGGAGCGAGCTCGAGCAGCGTGTCGAGCGCCATCGCGAACCCGATCCCCTCGCTGATTCGTTTGTCGGCGGTCCAGGTATTGATGCCGATCAAGAATCCCTCCTGATCGTACAGCCCTCCGCCGCTATTGCCCGGATTGATCGCCGCCTGGATCTGGATCACACGGACTCGCCGCGAGTCAAAATCCTGGGTTCGCAGTTGTGAGATGACGCCCCGGGTGTGCGACCAGCCCAGCCGGTACGGGTTGCCGATCGCGAAGACCGACTCACCGACTTTCATGGCCCGCGATTTTGCCACAGGGTATCCCGGGCCTGACTCGATGGAGGACAAGTCGATCGCACCAAGGCCAGGTCGATCTGGCCGGGAGCCATCCAGACCACTTGTCCTTGAGTATCGCGATGGCCGAGCATCTGCACCGTCAATCGCCCGAGGCTGGAAAGGTGGTCGCCACCGTAATCGTGGTTGTCGGAGGGAAAGTCCTTATCGACCACGTGCCGGTTGGTGACAATCAGGGCCTCTCCCTGATTGATCTGAAGGATCACCCCCGAGCCGACCGCCATTTCACCGAGCGCGGCCAATCCACCACCCCGCTCGATCACGACGTTGGCCCGCATGGCGCGTTGCAGGGGCGGCTCAAGCTTCTGGATCTCCGATAAATCGGGCGGGAGTTCGCTAAAGTGCAGATTGGTGCTGGAAGGCGTGAGCATCGCGGCCAGAAAGATGACCCAGGCGGCGACATCGACCACGCCCAGCAGCAGGCCCGAGAGCGCCAACCCAGCCCGCGCTGGCCGGTCGATCGGATGGAACTCAAGGCCAGCACCGCCAGCAAGATGGCGACCAATCCCGTGATCACCCCAAACAGCGGAATTCCGGCGAGCGCGCAGACCAAGGAGGCAATGGCAAGCCGGCTGACGCCGGTGACGGCAGGCTGACGCGGAAGCTGTTCCCTTCCGCACAGCTGTTACCCGGATAAACCTGGCGTGGCGAGTGGCTGGTGGCCGAGAGAGGGGTCGCGCGGTCGAGGTCCGACTGAGTGATCGTCAAAACCGGCTCGGAAACGGTCGACTGAACCGTTGCGCGCCGAGGCGGGACGCAATTGTACGAGCCGCAGCGACCGAAATCCTTCCAGCACGCCCGATGGTGCACCATCCCACAGGTCTGGCACACCATGATCGGGTCCCCCAGCGCGATCTCGGCCGCGCAGTGGGGACATTCCGCGCCCACTTCGCGCGGACAGGCAATCAGTGGTCTCGCACCAGTCGCATCCAAAAGATGTCCAGACCCTTTCCCTGCTAAAGGTACCCGCGCCTTCGCTCACCGTGAGAAGAGAAAGAAGAGAAGCAGTAATACTGAATATAAGAGCGAGATCCCGATTGCGGAATAGCCCATGACCAGGTACGTCGGCCCGGCCTTGGCCAAAGTTTGTCGTCTCGGCAGGACGTAGGAGAGTGAAATGATGGCCAAGAGCGGCGCCAGACAGCCCACCAGGACGCTGATCGCAAACAAGACGCTCACCGTGACTCGGGTGCTCTGAAGCCGCTCCGCTTTGGCCACCTGGCCACGCAAGTCTCGTAGCGTGAGCGGATCGACCGTTTCAAATCCGGTGCCACAGTACCGGCACTTGAGCGCGATCGACTTGATGGTCTCACCACAGGCCGGGCATTTCTTGGTATCGCCCCAAGCCGAAGTGGTTGGAGCCGTGAGCGCATTCTTCTCGCTCGTGGGCGCGTTCTGGCAGCCGTAGGTCGCGCAGCCGCCGACCTCGGTCCAGCACTCGTTGTGGTGGACCTGGTCGCACAGAGGGCAAACGATCACGGCGTCGGCATGGCCGATGGCCGACTGGCAAATCGGGCAAGTCCCGGCCTGATCCGCCGGGTCGGCCAGCGCGGAGGCGACGATCCTTTCGTCTCTGGCCGCGACCAGCACAGCTTTACAACGCGGGCAGCGCAACGACTGGCCCGAACGGGTTTCGGGCAGCCGGATCCGGGCGCCGCAGGTGCACGCGACGACATTAGCCATCCGCTCAGGGTCCTCCCGGAAACGCCGGCTGTTGGATGGCCGATTGAAGCATGACTCGAACAATGTTCCAGACAATAGCCATCACGAACGAGAGACCGAACATCTTCAGGCCCTTGGGCTTGCCCTGAATCATATAGACGAGCCCCACGACGCAGCCGATCAACGTGCACATGGGTAGCAATGCGAGGACCATATCCACGGTGGTGAGGTCCTCGTCGTCGGGGCCGTACACTTTGGATTTCGTTCCGTCGGCTTTCTTGAGCGCCGGGTCGAAGACCTCGCCGCAGTAGCGGCACTTGGCGGCGGTCGTGAGAATCATCTCGCGACACATCGGGCAAGGGCGACGGCTCTCACCCGAAGGAGCCGCGAACGGCGCGGCATCGACCAGGCCGTACGGCTTGTCGTCGTCAAGACCGGCGGACGGCTCGAGACCCGGCCTGCGGTTGAGAGTCGTCGACAACCTCGGCATCATAAATCGGCTCTGGGCAGGTCACGATCGCTTCACAGCCTGGACACTTCGACGACTTGCCGACCGCTTCATCGGGCGCTTTGAGCTTCTTGCCGCATTGCGGACACTCGAACGAGATCGACATGAACACTTCCTCGGTCATGATTCGAGGAAAACTGTCTCGAAGAAAAGACGCCGACGGTGAACAGATGCTAGAGAACAACTCCGGGAGGGCGAGCGCCGCGGCGATGACGAACTCCGTGTTGCACAAGCCTTCTCTGCAGTCCGGATTCCGTTGTGGTAGTCACCCTGGTCGTACAGAGGGGCAGGGAACGATCCCGGCGTCACCATGGCCGATGGCGCGGTTCCGGAAGCGGCTGTCTCTGGGCGAATTGCCGGATCGGCCCAACGTACTGGCGATGCTCTTGACCCTCCCCCTAGCCCCCGCCCAAGCACGGCCTTACACCACGGGCAACAAAAACACACGTCTTGAATCCGCCCTTCGTGCTCGGTAAACCCCAACTTTCCACGCATCGCAGCACGCGACGACATCGGGCATCGGCTCAGGGTCCTCCCGGGATTTCCATCTGCTGAGTGCTACCCGGAGCTGACAGCCACGTTGACGATGCCCCCAGATAACCTCATCGCGATCGAGAGACCGAACATCTTTCTGCCTTTGGGTTTACCTTGGATCATCCAGACGATCCCGGCAGATGCAGCCGATCCCCGAACACAACACTGCGACGACGATCTCGACCAGTCGATGAGGCTTGCATCGCCGGGGCCGGACTTCTTGGATTTCTTCTCCTTGGTCTTCTTGAGCGACGGGTCGAAGACTTCGCCGCAGTAGCGGCACTTCGCGGCGGTCGTCAGGATCATCTCGCCGCACATCGGGCAAGGGCGACGGCCCTCGGCCGGAGCAGCCGCGCCCGGCTGCGGCTCGACCACGCCGTACGGCTTGTCGTCGTCGAGATCGGCGTACGGATCATGCCCGGGCGGCGGCTGAGACATCGCGTCAAGAGGCTCGGCGTCATATATCGGTTCCGGACAAGTCACGGTCCCGCCGCAACCTGGACATTTCGACGACTTGCCCGCGGCTTCGTCGGGCGCCTTGAGCTTCTTACCACATTGCGGACACTGGAACGAGATCGACATTGGCTCCTCGATCAGGCTTCAAGGGTAGTGAAGAGGGACAATCGGGCAACGGGTTCGCTTTATTCGACCGCCAACCCGGCCGCGGATTTCGCGTGCGAATCCTTCAGGGTGAACTCCAGCACGGTCTTGCCGAGCACAATCTGATCGCCCGACTTGAGGATCTGCTTCTTGATAGGGATGCCGTTGACGTAAGTGCCGTCGGCGGTATCCAGGTCTTCGATCTCGAACCGGCCGCCGCGGTCGTGAATCAGGGCGTGGCGAGGCTCGATCGCCTCGTCCTTGAACAGGTAGATATCGGCTTTGGGCGCGCTACCCAGCACCGTCGGGTTGCGGAAGATGACGAACTGTTTGCCGGCCAGAGGGCCGGCCTTCATCAACAGCCAGGCCGACTTGGTCCACTGCTCGACGATGCCGACGAACAGGCCGACCATGAGTCCGATGACGGTGAAGCCGATGCCGCGGCTGAGCCAGGCCTCGCCGTCGGCCGTTGTGAACACGATACTGATCGGGTCGAACGCGAGCCCGCCGAGCAGGCCGCCGAGCACTCCGCCCAGCAAGCCGTTGATCACCACCTTCCACTCGCGCAAGGCGATTCCCTGGCCGATGCCGGCGGGGATGGCCGCAACCGCCCAGCGCCGCCGCACGGCCCATCATCCTGATCAAGAGAGCCAGGCCCGTTTCCTTTCGAGTCTTTCCAGAATTGCACCGCGATGACGGACATCACGATGTAAATGATCTCGGCGAGAATCCAGGCGATGAACCCGCCGCCGAAGCCGATCCCCAACCCGACGGCCGCGCAGATCGACGCGCGTTGAATGTTGCGGCAAATGATCCCTTCCGCCGCACCCAAGAACAGACCGACGAAACCCATGACCGTGGGAAACATCAGCACCGCGGCCCACTGGAACTGCTGACGGCCGATCCGATCGTCGTCAAAGAAGGGCTCGAGGATCATCCAGGCAACAAAGGCACCCAGCCCTCCGGCCAAGCTCAGGTAGAAATAGCTCGAATAAAAGACCCGGACAATGAACGGCTGGGTCGTGGCCTCGGGCAGCGCTCTCTGGAGCACGGCCTGCTCCTCGAGGAACGCTTCGACCTGGGGCGAGAACAGGTCGTCGACGGATAGCCGGAGCGGTTCCCCCGGCCGCGACGTGGACATGAGCCAAACTCCCTCCTGGTTGCGAGTTGTCAGTGAACAGGAAATCGTGATTGTCGTTTGATCGCCGCGTCAGGGGCTGCCGGGTGGGCCGCTGTTAATTGTGGCACTCTTGGTCTTGCTGTCGCTGGACTCTTTCGACGAGCTTACATTCGGCGGAGGCTCGGAACTGGGCGCCGATGGCTGCGCTCGGTTTGGGCTCCGTCGGGATCGAGGGCTCCGGGGACTGGGCGACGCTTCTCAGTTTCTCAAGCACCATCCGTCCCAGCATGGCGTCCTCGGCCGGCGTATTGCCGTACCGCGCCTTGATGGCGTTGATTCGCTGTGCCGCACTCCCGAGTTGAGCCCGGATCTCCGAAGCCGTTTCGTCCGCTTTCTCGCTCTTGGCCCGCACGGCCTCGAGCCGTCCGACGATCGCCGCCAGGTCGCCCCGCAGCCGTTCGAGCTCATCCGACAAACCGAGTCGGAGCACCCCGACAAACCCATTGCTGGCCAGCACGCTCTCGACGAATCGTTGATGTTCCCACGCCGAGAGGATATTGGCCAGCATGTAGCCCAGCAAGAAAACGCCGCCGTAGATGATCATCCGTCCCGGAGGCGGAAGCAAGTCGCGGCTTGCCGGCACCGGATCGACGGCTCCGCCTTGAGCGGTCGAGCCGGGCATTCTCCCGCCACCTCGAGTCATTGGTGAGCCGGAGCGAGAGTCCGAGATCGTCGGGGAGGCGCGATCCGAGCCTCCGGTCGTCGTCACCAGAATGCGATCGCCGACCCAGAAATGCTCGGCTCAAAGCGGGTTTCCCATCCCGCCAGACGAACACCCCCTCGATCTTGCGGATCGGATCGATCACATGGGCGATCTGACCGGGCCCGGCGAAAAAATGTTCCTGGATGAACCGATCGCGATCGGAAAGAAAGATCCCGAAATCGGGGTGCGTGTGGTACCAGCCGACGATCGACAGGTGCGCGAACTTCGTGTCCATCTCGGCGTTGATCTTGGACCAGGTCTGGTGGGTGAAGGTCACTTCGGCGAATCGGGTCTGGGCCCCTTCACCCCGGATCGACTCGACGATCTTGACGAACGGGCCGACCTGGTCACGATGCCAGGTCCCGACCAAGACGCCGCAGATCTCCACCGTAGTGTCCGCCGACGCGTGCTTCCAGAGTGCATCGTGGACCTCGGGAGTGAAGAAAACGCGAAAACCTTGGTTGCACCCACCAGGAAACGCCTCTTGCGGTAAGTCCTCCCGGGCCAGGAGGCGAACGTCGATCGACTCGTCGACTCGGGACTGCGCGTCGTTCATCGGGTCGTTCCTGTTGATCCGTTGTCCGTTGTTAATACGACGCGATCGTGGCTCTTTGCTAGTCACCGCGGTCAACGGGCTAAGTGCAGATGCTAGTCAACCAGGCGATCCCCTTGACCTACACTGATAACTGATAACTGACAACTGACTAAGTCGCCAGCGGACCGAGCACCAAGGCGCGGTCGCCGGCGAACTCATAGAATCGCTGTTCAAATCCGCGGCGACCGCCCAGGACGTCCCAGGGAGGAATGCCGATCTCGCCCAGGGTCAAGTCAAGGAGGTCCTTCCTCGTTCCATCAATCGTATGAAACATGGCCGGCGTTCGCGGCTGACCGCAGCGCGGGCATCGTCCTTGTGCTTCGGTCACCTTGCCCAGCGAGGCGAAGACCGGCTCCTCCTCGCCGCAATTCGGGCAGTGGAGCGAAGCCAGCAAATCCCGTCCGGTCTCGATCACGGCCTCGGGTCCCAGATCGGATCGGACTCGCTCCAGCAGGTCGCCGATCTTGGTCGAGCCAACCTGCCAGGAGAGAACGTCGACCGGTTCATCGGCATCGTGCGACGGGCACTCGGGCTTGCGAGTATAGTTCACCAGGTAGCTTTGGTGCTGCGTGCCGTCGAAGATGAAGCCGCGGCCGGCGATCACGTCGAGGCCGTGGAGGTACTTGATCGCCTCCTGGACCTGGATGCCGGCGATGATCGACGCGGTCGTCGGCGTGGTCGGGACCTTGCCCAGCTCCATCTCATCGCGAGAGAGCAGTGCGCAACTGCGCCTCGCCTCGAGCATCTTCCAATCGTTCTCGCCCATGGTGCACTCGTAGCAAGGGCCGGTGGCCGGGTCGAAGACTCGCGCCACTCCGTCCAGCCGCTCGATGGCGCCGTCGATCCAGACCTTGCCCGCCCGTGCCGCCGCCGTGGTTGATCGCCACGCGGGCTTCCCGGTTGTCTAGCCCTCCCAGGATCACGTCGGCCCAGCGATAAACTCCCAGGCCGAGGTCGTGGACGATGTTGCCCACGAACGGCTGGACTTGGATCGCTCCGTAAATCTCCGCCGTCTTCTCGGCGGCGACTTCGGCCTTGGGTCGTCCACAATCACGCTCCCGGAACAGGATCGACCGCGAGAGGTTCGAGTTCTCGATCCGATCGCGATCCGCGACGAACACGTGCCCGACCCCCAGGAGCGCCAGGTCCTTGAGGATCTCGTTGCCGAGTGCTCCGGCGCCGATGACCAGAACGCGCGCCGTGGCCAGCCGTTCCTGGTCCCACCAACTGATCAGGCGGAACCGTGCGAACCGATCCTCCGTTTCGCTGGACGAGCCGTCGATCCGGAGTACGTCGCTCACCGTCGCCGTCCTTCCATCGCGGTGTTCTCGCACCCGCCATCGCCGGCTGTGGTCGATCGATCTGTCTTGGAGTCAACGGCGTGAGTTCCTGACGCGATCATCGTCCCGCGAGGAACAGGCAAGGATCGTAGAGCGACGTGGTCGAGATTCCCATCACAAGCCCGAACCACGCGCGGCCTCGACCCAGCAGCTCCGGGTTCTGCTTCAATGTCCGCAAGGCGACGATGCTGACGATGATGGCGATGATCCCGATAAACGGGAGTAGTGAAAACAACCCGAGATATCCGGCCACGATCGCCGAGGCCGGGCGGCCGGCCGGCGTCAGCAATCGGTCGACTCCAGCGGGCACGTCGGCGGCGGACCGCAACTCAGGGTCGAGGTACTCGCCGCAATAGCGACACTTCCGCGCCACCGCCAGGATCCGCTCGCCGCAGAACGGGCAGCTCTTCATTTCCTCGAGAACAGCCGGCGGCTGCCAGGGATCGGTCGTCGGCACCCGCCGTGATCTCGGGCTGAAGCCGGAGGACGTCGCCGCTGTGGATGTCGGCCGAGGCCAGCGTCTGGTCGTCGAGCAACTGCCGCCCGCTCGCCTTGTGATGAAACTTGTAGCTCATCAACTGACCGTCCGGACTGTACCTCGGCAGGTTCATCTTATCCACCAGGACGGCGATCACCCGGTTCACTGGCGCGTCGGCCGGCAGCTCGACCAGTTGCTTCTTGTTTCCCGTCGCATCCCACACTTCGATCGTGAGATTATTCATAAAGTCAAATTTCGGTTGAAAGGAGGACCATCGTCCGCTGTTCACGCCATCTTAGAATGCCTGGCCGGTCAACGGGAAGCAAGTAACATAACGAGGCGTCCAGGCCGGCTGCGGTCACCCGGGATGGATCGGCGCGGTCGAAGCCTCGGCACACGCGGCGGTTTCGCGACGGACGCCAATTATTTTGGCGCCGGCCCGGATCGTGCGTTATATTCTGGTTAACATCAGGTCGGGCCTACGTTGCCCGACACGGGCGTTGCCGCGTGTTTTTTGGGACCTTGCCGCACATCAGCGGCTGCGACAGTCACTTTGTTCGCGTCTGTTCCGGATCATCGAAGAATCCAGCCGGAAAATCCGGTGGCCGTCGTCAGTCCGGTTGTCACGCACCCGATCCCGGACCGATCGGACTTGCTCGGAGAGCCTCGATTTCGAGGCCGACCGATCGGGGCCGATTGGTCCGGGTTGTTTGTCGATCGGCGATCAAAGTTAGGGGCTAGGGCAAAACGATAACACGTGCGATTCCGTTATTCATTCTAACTTCAGTCTTCAGTCTTTGGGCGCCGATGCTTCCGCCGCCCGTTTCACGCTTCACTTCTGCTTCTTCAATTCGAACAGGTAGGCTTCGTCGGGGGCCTGCTCGAATGCCTTGGGGCGATCCTTGCCCGGCACCGAGACGCAAAGAGTCAACTTTTCCCCATCGAGCTTATAGATGGCCTTGGAGATCTTGCCCTTGGCTTCCTCGGGGCCATCGTCGATGGTCAGGTCGATCGTGGCATGCGGCTTGGCCTCGGGGTCGACCTTGACCTTACAGGTGTAATCCGTCCCGTTGACCGACGCCTTGAGTGATCTCGCCGTCAAACGTCCACTTCGAATCGAGGCCGTCGGCGTCCGAGGCCCATGTTCCCTTGATGGATTTAAGCACCTCCTCCGCTTTCTTTTCATCGCCCAATGCGCGGGCCGTCCACCAACCAGCATGAAGCTCGCGCAGAGCCCCAGCAACAGAAGCGTGCTCACGCCCGTTGGGAACGCACGCGTGCTCATTCGATTCGTCACAGGCATAATGATCATCCCTCGACAGTTGTCAAGAATGGCTTCGCTCGGGAAGCCGGGTCAATCAAACCACGCAAGTCCGAATTGGATCATCTTGGGCTCGCCCGTGCAAGAGTCCGAGATCGATTCATCCTCAGTCGTGGAACGGAATTCATTCCGTTTTTCCTGTTCTCAGCCATCGTCGCTCGACTCGATCGGAACGGAGAAACGGAATGAATTCCGTTCTACGCGCGGTGTAACGCGGAGGCTGTTGGAGGCTTGCAAGATGGTACGGAGCTCGTCAACATGATTGATTGAGAAAGCTCCGTTGTCGACGATCGGGTCGCGTTCGCGACGCGACCAGATCAAATCCAGTTTCCCGAAGGGGAGCAAACGGGATGAGAAGGGCGCTGCCACCGAGCATTCCCGGGGATAGTTCGCGGCAGGTGGGCCGGTTGTGGTTCGGTCTGGTCATTTCGGTGTGTGTGCTGAACGCGATCCTGGATCCACGACGTGACCAAGGCGATGGGAGCGCAGGTCTCGGGCCAGCCGGCACGGGCTGATCGCCGCGACGTAGGTCGAGCTCCGGTCGGGCGACCGGCCTCGATCGCCCGCGGGACGAGCAAGCCGAACACACGGACCAGCCCCGTGCTCCCCGGCGACAACATGACCTTGCGGCCGACCGTCGTGGTTCGACGGGGTACGTTCGCAGGGGAGCGGCACGATCATCGCGTCGATCGAAGGCGAGACTTTGGTCTTGACCGCCGCTCACGTTTTGAAGGCGCAGGGCTCGATCGTCGTGGAACTGCACCGATATAACGTCGGCCGCGAGCGCATGCCGGCAAAACCGGGCGGTTGGCCGCGCCCGCTTCCGGCGTCTCTGGCAGCCGCCGACGCCGCGGCCGATGTGGCAATCCTCCGCATTGAGAAAATGGTAGCGCTCCCCTACGTGGCACGGCTGGCTGCCGATGAAGGACAGGTCGCACCCGATTCGACCGTGACCTCAGTCGGGATCGATCTGGGTGCCAAGCTCACGAGCTGGACCACTCGACTGGTCAAGACTGTCACATTCGAGCTGAACGACAGTCATACTGAACGGGCTGTTCCTAATCACGACCCATACTCCCGAGCACGGAAGCTCTGGCGGCGGGCTGTTCCTGGCCAACGGCGAGCTCGTGGGGGTGTGCGTCGGGCACGCGGCTCTGGTTGAAGAACGCCGCGTGGGGGTCTTCGCGTCCCGAGAGAGCATTCGCCACCTCCTCGACAATCACGCCGATATCTCGGACGTGATCGCTCGCTCAGAACGGCGAAGGGCTCCGCTGAAGGGCCGTTCGACGACCGCGAATCCAGTAATCCGAGCACCCACACCGCGCAAACTTGGCCGTCACGCCGGCTCAGTCCATCGTGGCGAAGCTACTCATGGACGATGGACCATGAGTGTTCCGTGTTCAGTTGCCGGACCAAATACCGATCACTGAACACTCATGACGCCGTGCGGTTCCTGGGAGATCGCACGAGCAACAAAAAGAACCCGACCGACAAGATCGCGAAAACCACCATCCTTCCCCATCCTATCGTCCAGGTACGACACCAACACCAGGAAGAGCGATAGGGCGAACCCGGTGGTGAAGATCAGGCGCGCCGGGGCTGGTATAGGATGCCGGGCCAACGCTGTTCGTTTCGCAGGGCATCCGGTTCGCGAGCGCCTTCCAGCGACGCGGGGATTACCAAAATGGCGTTATTGACTCCCTGTTGGACGGTCCGTCGACGGGTTTCACGGCGGTCGACCATGATTTCCGGCGGCAGGGCTGGCCACTTGCAGATCGGACAGCGCAGCCAACCGTCCGCAGCTAATCGATCGCGCTCTCCAGTTGCCGCCGACAGTTTGGGCACGCATACGACACGAAGTAGCTGATCTCTGAACTCATGGCTCGTCTCGCGCGCCTTGATGTCGCCGGTCAATCTCGTCGCAGGCTGTCGGTCACATCCTATCACTAAAACCGAGACTCGCAACGCGCCGCTCTCGATCCGAAGGCCGACGGTGGCTAGCTCATATTCTTCAGCGCTGGCACGCGTATTGCTCTTCATTCGTGACGTCGAAGGCGATATTTGCGTACCGAGCCAACGACTGCGACGGCCCCCGCCGGCGCAGCGATACCGAGGAACCGTCTGGTGACTACTCGTACCGAAGAACGCTGAGCGGACTGACCCTTTCAAGATAACGATGCTGATCTTCGCCATCATCGGCTTCATGTACTTTACTGGGGAAGTCCTCAAGCCACTGGCGTTATCCGTTCTCCTGAGCTTCGCGATGGCTCCAGCGGCCCGATTCGCTGAGCAGTTGGGCTTGCCCAGGGCCGCCGCGGTCCTCCTGACGGTCGTCGATCAGTCTCGGATTGCTGGCCGGAATCGGCTACGTCGTCGGGCAACAATTGACTTCACTGGCCAACCGTCTGCCCGATTATCAGAGGAATATCGAGATCAAGCTCAGTCGAATGACCAACCCGGGTACACCTTCGACGATATCCCGGTTGAAAGACTTGGCCGATGAAGTGACGGCGAAGATGGAGAATCCCGCCGGTATCCAGGACGGGCGAGCCGATCCCCCAGGTTGAGGTCGTGTCTCAGCCCTCGCTGCTGGCGCAGGTCCGTTCGACTGTTGGGCCCTACCTGGAATTCCTGGGGGTTTGCAGCTTTGTACTCATCCTGGTCTTGTTCATGCTCATGGGCCGCGAGCGACTCAGCGACCGAATCATTGGGCTCTTCGGTCACCACCACGTCAGCCTGACCACCCGAACGATGCAGGAGATCGGTGACCGGATCAGCCGTTACTTGGCGAGCTTCACCCTGGTCAACTCGGGTTTCGGGCTGTGCATCGGCGTTGGGACTGGGCATCATTGGCGTACCCTTTGCGGCGCTCTGGGGTTGTTTGGCGGCGATGCTGCGATTCATCCCCTATGTTGGGCCGGCGGTGGCGTTCGTTTTGCCGTTGAGTCTTCTCCTTCGCGTTTTTCCCGGGTTGGGTGCAGCCCCTGGAGATCGTCGCCCTGTTCGCGGTGGTCGAGGCCGCACTCACCAGCTTTCTGGAACCGGTCTTCTACGGCAGAACGACCGGAATTACTGCCCTGGGGCTGCTCGTTGCCGCCATGTTTTGGACGTGGCTCTGGGGAGTGCTGGGGCTGCTGCTCTCGACACCGCTCACCGTTTGCCTGGCGGTTCTGGGCAAGTATGTGCCCAGTATGTGGGTCTTCGCCGCACTTCTCAGCGAGGACGCCGAGTTGGAACCAGACGTCCAGTTCTACCAGCGGCTGGTCGCGCTCGACCGGGAGGGGGCGATCCAGGTCGTCGAGACCGAGTTGAAGCAGCGACCGCGCGTCGAAGTCTTTGATCAGGTCCTGGTGCCGACGTTATCGCGGGCCGAACGCGATGTCAGCCGCGACGAGCTCGATGACACGAAACGGGAATTTGTCTGGGGCGTGGTCGGCCAGATTCTGGATGGATTGGAGGGAACGCCGGATCTCAGCCTGGCGTCCCTTGCTCATCGCGCGCGGCGACGAGCCCGCCATCCAATTCTCAAGAATCCGGTGGTGCCACAGGCCACATTGTGGGCCTCGCAGTCCAGGATACGAGCGATGAATTGGTGCTGAGGATGCTAGGGCAGCTCCTGGCCCCGTCGGGCTGCACGCTCGAGATCATCGCGGAGACCGGTACCGAGTCGACCTTGGAACTCACCGAGCGGGTGGCCGAGCAAGCTCCCCAATTCGTCGTCGTTTCCTATCTCCCGCCCGAAGGACTGACGATGGCCCGCTACCTGGTCCGCCGGTTGCGGGCCCAGCTCGCTGATTTGCCGATTGTGGTGGGCCGGTGGGGCCGGACCGATGATTCCAAGGAGGTGGTCGAAAGAATGATTGGGATCGGAGCTTCGCATGTCGTCTTCACTCTGGCAAAGGCCCGGATCCAGATCCTTGACCTGGTTGCGTCCGATCAAAAGAGATCCCCCGAGGCGGCATCCTTGACCGCTTGAACTAGTGCGGACGGCGTCCGTCGGGGAGGCTCACCTTGGGGTGATGAGAGTTGGCACACACGCCTGGGTTCACCCATTTCCGCCTTCCGCTTCGTAACGGGGAAAAGGATGCGTGCTCGCGACAAAATCCGATCGCGAGGAAATCGGGGGTGAACACCAGGCAACCTGGAAACCCTCCCATTGATTCACTTGGCGGTTCGCGAATGACCGAGGTAGCCGGTCCAGGCCAATTCCATCACCGAATCGTCGAGCGCCTGGGAACGGCCGGTAAAGCGACAAATGTCGCGAGCCCGCTCGATCAGGTCACGCGGTTCGCAGCACCGCAGCTCGCGTTGTTCACGATGATAGGGCGAGAGGAGGCGGTCCACCAGTCCCTCCTGAACCGGCAGTTCCAGCTTGTCGGCATAGCGCTCGAAGATGCGGCGATACTGCTCGGGCGACGGCCGGTCCATGCGGAGACGATAGCCCATGCGGCGAAGGAAGGCCGGGTCGGTCACCGTTTCCGGGTCCAGGTTCGTCGCGACGATCAACATCACCAGGAACGGGATCTGGATCTTCCGGCCGGTGTGCAAGGTGAGATAGTCGATCCGGTTCTCGAGCGGGATGATCAGGCGGTTGAGTAGCTCGTGCGGGTCGACGCGCTGGCGGCCGTAGTCGTCAAGCAGAAACGTGCCGCCGTTGGCCTTGAGCTGAAGGGGGGCCTCGTAGTATCGGAGCGCCGGGCTGTAGATCAGGTCCAGCGAATCCAGAGTCATCTCGCCGCCGGCCACCAGTAGAGGACGCTGGATTCGCACCCAGCGCCGATCGATGCCCGCAGAGGCGCTGTCGCTCTCTTCGACAGCCTGATGGACGTGGGAATCGTAAATTCGGATGATGTCATCGTCGACGCAGATGCAGTGGGGAACCCAGAGGTTGCCTCTCAAGGCCGTATGGATAAAACGGCCGATGCTGCTCTTGCCGTTTCCGGGAGGCCCGTAGACGAAGAGGCTCCTGCCGGATGAGGCCGCCAGTCCCACCGTCAGAGCTTCTTCCTGGCTGAGAATGAGCTGCGACAACGAGCCAGCAACGTGCTCGGGCTGGACTTGGGGAATGTGGGTCAACTGCCACTCGACAGTCGCCGTGTAGTCGTCGAGCGACACGGTGCGGGTCCGACATAGCCGGAGATTTCCATGAGCCGCGCAGCGTGTTCGCGGCCGCGTTCAGAGACCGCGTAGCGAAATCCGAACGGGCCCGACGCCCCCAAAGTTTCCAGCATATTGCCAGCGCGGAGCTCCTGCAGCACCTCGCCGACGACGGACGGGGGCAAGTGCAGACGCCGCGCCGCCCACTCGGTAGTGAACTGAGGAACAGAACACGCGACCTTAAGGGCGAGGTTGCTCACGACCGAGGGGGCCAGTCCCGTTCCGCGGAGATCGTGGGGGGCGGCCGGTGCGTACTCATCACCGACCTTGATCAACCGGACTTGCTCGGGGCGGGTCGAGTCCTGCTCGGAAATTACCGGTTGCTCGACCCGCAAATGCAGATGCGTGTGGCGTACCGTCGTCATTGGCACCCTAATGGCTTTAATTAAGAATGATGCAGGATATCCACGTCTCTATGGAGCGGTTTACAGCCAATTCACCCGCAGCCTTGCCGCACCACTGAGAAGACTAGCTCGAATTGCGATCGTTGAAGTCTCGATTCCTGGATTCCGGTCCCAAGTGCTACTAAATTCCACGCCGGAGCATCAGCGCTTTGTTCCGAACAAAAGGAAACCCAACGCCATGACCAAGATGAGTTTCCAGTCTTCGGAGGACGCTCAACGACGCATGGATTGGGCGAGTTGAAGATTCGGGAATGATCTCCTGGCAGCCTCGACCAAGGGCGTCGACCCGACATCCCCCTTTCGACCCGGCGAGCGGGTGCGTACGATGAGATGCCATCGGAAACGGACTGATCGAATCGGCGAACGAGCCCAAAGAGTGATCCGAAGAGCAACATGACCATCGTCATTCGACCCTATCGCGAGCCCGATCGCCCGATGGTTCGCGAACTGACCGTCGCGGCATTCGAGGGTGTTTCGATCGATCACAATATCGACCGGCGGCTCGGGCCGATCGCCGGTCGGGATTGGCGGTGGCGCAAGCGCGCGACGTTGACCGCGACATCGACTGCTGGGTGCCGACCTGGCCGTCGCCGAGGACGACCAGACCGGCGCGGTGCTCGGCTATGTCACGATGCAGTGCGACTCCGAGACGCGGATCGGCTGGATCCACAACCTGGTCGTCGCCGCCGAGGCCCGGGGCCAGGGGCTGGGCCGCCGGTTGATCGAGCACGCCCTGGCGCACTTCCGCGCGGCCGGAATGACTGTGGCCAAGATCGAGACTCTCGAGCAGAACCCGATCGGCCGGCACCTGTACCCATCGGTCGGGTTCATCGAAGTCGCCCGGCAGATCCATTACGCCATGCCTCTGACTGACGGATCGACCCACTCATGAGCCAGGCCCAAGTAACCCTTGAACTCGATCACGCCGACCAGCCGACGCGGCTCGAGATGCGGCACATCTCCAAGAGCTTTGGCGGGGTGCGCGCTCTCTCGGACGTGTCGTTCACGGCGCGACGCCGGCGAGGTCCACGCGCTCTGCGGCGAGAACGGCGCGGGCAAGAGCACGCTGATGAAAATCCTGGCCGGCGCGATCACCGAATACGAGGGCGAGATCCGCCTGGACGGCCGGCCGGTCCGATTCTCAGGACCGCGCCAGGCCGAAGACATCGGCATCCGGATCATCTACCAGGAGCTGAACCTGGTTCCCCAGCTCACGGTCGCCGACAATATCTTCCTGGGTCGTGAAAAGACCTGGGGGGGCTGGCTCGGCTGGCTCGATGAACGCGCGATGGAGGCCCAAACCCGCCGGCTGTTCGACCGCCTGGCGCGCGCGATCGCACCCGGAGCCAAGGTCGGCGACCTGCGGATCGGCGATCAGCAGATGGTCGAGATCGCCAAGGCCCTGGCCGAAGGCGCCGCGATCGTGATCATGGACGAACCCACCTCGGCGCTGTCGGACTCCGAGGTCGCGCGGCTCTTTCGCGTGATCGCCGACCTGCGCAAAGCCGGGACCACGGTGCTGTACATCAGCCATAAAATGAACGAGGTCTTCACCCTGGCCGACCGGGTGACCGTGCTCCGCGACGGCCAGTTCGTCGCCAGCGCGGCGCGCGAAGTCGACCTCGCCCGACCAGATCGTCCGCTGGATGGTCGGCCGCGAGATCGCCGCGCTGCAATACGAGCCACACCCGATCGCCGGCCAGCCGGTCCTCGAGGTCGAGAGCCTGTCGCTGCCCACTCCGCCGTCGAGCGGCCGGCCCAGCTTGCGCGACATCACGTTTTCGGTCCGGGCCGGCGAGGTCCTGGGCGTCGCGGGGCTGCTGGGCGCCGGGCGAACCGAGCTGCTCGAGGCCATCTTCGGCGCCAGCCTGTTTCATCCGTCCGGAACGATCCGGCTCGAGGGCCGCCCGGTCCGGTTCACCCACCCCGACGAGGCGATCACGGCCGGGATCGCCATGGTGACCGAGGACCGCAAGACCCTGGGCCTGTTCGACCGCATGACCGTGGCCGAAAATATCACGCTTCGCCGCCTTCCCGAGCTGACCATGGGCCCGCTTGTCAACCCCGCGCCGAGAACCGCGCCGTCGCCTGGTCCATCAAGGAGCTGGCGATCAAGACGGCCGGCGGCGACGTCCCGGTCACCAGCCTCTCGGGCGGAAACCAGCAAAAGTGCATCCTCGCCCGCTGGCTCTTGATCGGGCCGAAAGTCCTGTTGCTCGACGAGCCGACCCGCGGCATCGACGTCGGCGCCAAGGCCGAGATCTACGGCTTGATTCGCCGGCTGGCCGCACAAGGCCGAGCCATCATCATGACCTCGAGCGAGCTGCCCGAGCTGCTGGCCGTCTCGGACCGGATCATCGTCCTGTGCGAAGGACGACTCACGGCCGAGATCCCCCGGGCCCAGGCCAACGAGGAGGCCATCATGCACGCCGCCACCGCATTCCTCGACCGGTCCAAGCCCAAAGCGATCGACGAGTTCTGACTCGGACCCTGCTCGAACCAACCGGAGAACGCCATGCGTATGATCGCCTTCTTGTGCACCGTGATCCTGGGCTTGGGAGCCGCGCTCCCGACCGTCGCGGCCGAGTTCCCCAAGTTCCAGATCCAGGAAATCGACCCGCATGCCGGCGACATCTGCTACGCGGTCACCGTGGCCGACGTGAACGGCGACCAGAAGCCCGACGTCGTGGCCGTGACCGAGGACGCCGTCGTCTGGTACGAAAACCCGAGCTGGCACAAGCATGACGTCATCCGTGGCAAGACCGCGCGAGACAACGTCTGCATCCAGCCGTACGACATCGATGGCGATGGACGGGTCGACTTCGCCCTGGGTGCCGGCTGGCGCCCACCGGACACCAAGAACCCCAGCACGCTCCAGTGGCTGGGCCGCGACGGACAGGGCCACTGGCAAATCCACCCGATCCGCTTCGAAGAGCCGACGCTCCACCGCCTCCGCTGGGGCAACGTCAAAGGAACCGAAACGAAAGCAACTGGTCGTCGCCCCCTTGCAAGGACGCGGCACCAAGGGCCCGAACTGGGGGCAAGGGCGAGGGCGTGCGCGTCCTGGTTTACGACATTCCCGATCGACCCGACGACGCAGCCCTGGCCGGTCGAAGTCGCGGATTCATCGCTGCACACGATCCACAACCTTCAGCTCATCGACATCGACGGCGATCAGCGCGACGAGATCGTGCGTGGCGTGCTGGGAGGGCGTGTTCGTGCTCGACCGCGACCCGGCGGGACATTGGACCAAGACTCGGATCGGTACCGGTAACCAGGATGTCGCAACCATTCAAGGGATCGAGCGAGGTCAAGGTCGGCCGCTGGGGCAAGAACCTCGCTTATTTCGCCACGATCGAGCCCTGGCACGGTCATCAGGTCGTGGTCTACGCCCCCACCGAATCGGACCAGAGACCTCGGAGTCATTCAGCTCTGTCGCACTTACCCTTCGGTCGCCAGGTCATCGCCGAACCGCTGCAATGGGGCCACGCCGTCTGGTGCGCCGATCTCGACGGCGACAGTGATGATGAACTGATCATCGGCCAGCGCGACCCGAACAAGCCCGGCTCGGTCGGTCCGCGCGGTCCCGGCGTCTTCGTGTTCGACCCCAAGCCCGGAGCAGCCCCGCTCACCTTCGACCGGCACACCATCGACGACGGAGGCATGGCCTGCGAGGACGCCCTGGCAGCCGACCTCGATGGCGACGGCCGCGCCGACATCATCGCCGGCGGCCGCGCCACTCATAACGTCCGGATCTACTGGAATCGGCAAGCAGCGATAAGAAGTAGGCGGAAGGCATCAAGCGAACCATCCTGCAAAAGTCCCCGACGTTTCGGTACCTTGGATTCTCGGATGACTCAGCGTTCGCTCAGCGACGCTGGATTCGACTGGCTGGTCTCGGTGCCGTGGGTGCGATCATCGTCGTGCTTGGCCGCGAACCGGGGACTGGACCCAAACCAGTCCCGCGAGCAGCCTGCGCCGGAGATCAAGACCGACGCCAAGATCAATGAACCGTTCAAGAAACCCGACGTGAAGCGATTTATCGCGACGTTCGAGTCGGACAATCGCGAGATTTACGCCAAGCGGCATGGAGATCCTGTCGGCGCTCGGCTTGACGCCAGGCATGGCGGTGGCCGACGTCGGGGCGGGCACCGGGCTTGTTCACCCGGCTATTCGCCGAAAAAGTCGGCCCAACCGGAAAAGTTTATGCCGTCGAAATCGCTCCCGAGTTCCTCTCGCACATATCGCCGACGACGCTCGGAAGCGTGGCAGAGTCCAAGTCGTCGACGGTCCTGGGCAGCCAGGAGTCGACCGACTCTCCCGCAGGAATCCGTGGACCTGGTTTTTCTGTGCGATGTCTATCATCACCTCGAGAAGCCGGCCAAAACACTTGCTTCGATTCGCCGGGCATTAAAACCAGGTGGCCGCTTGGTGGTGATCGATTTCGACCGGGTCGAGGGCCGAAGCACCGAGTTTGTGCTGAAACACGTGCGCGCCGGCAAATCCGTTTTCCTCAAGGAAATCGAGGCGGCCGGTTTCAGGTCAATCCCAACGCCGCAAACCACCGGCCTTCAAAGAAAACTTCTTCCTGAGTTTTGAAAAGCGAGTCCGCCCGGTAAGCGACCGTACGCGAGTAGACGAGGCGGTCAATTGACCAAGTCTAAAGCGAGCGACTTGCGAAAGTCGTCGTAGAATCAGCGACCAGGACTATGTCTGCTTCTGTGCTCATTGACTCCGTGCGCCACTGGCTACTGTGCCGAAGGCTTGACTGCGAAACTGGTTCCAAACTTCCACGAACGCTTGGGTTTCGGCATCGCGCCAGGACAGACCGTTTTCTTCCAGGGCGTTGGCGCGCGGCCCCAGCGCTCGCGCCACTCCACCGGCCAGGCGGCGACGACACCGCGATAAGCCGGTGGGTGAGAGATCGTCGATCGAGACGGGGTTTGCGACGGATCGCCGACGAGAAGCCGAGGGATTTTCCGTCGCGGGAACGGCAGCCGGCTTGGTCTCGCCGGTCTCGTCCTCATCCCCAAAGGGCATTGAGAGCCTTCCTTGGACACACCGAGCACGAGGCCAACCCAGGCCTCTTTTCAGGGTCCGAAGCACACTCACGGGAACACCCCCGTTGCTCTTTCATTCAGGTCGATCCGAAAATCCGTTCGTTTAATGTGATAGACATCCTCTCTAAAACAATCTTCAGTCGCTAAGCTGTCACTTTCCACTCATTCACCAAGAATTCATCGATTTATCCAGCATCTTACCTATTATACGTGGTTTTTCCAAATCTTCAATGGTAGCGATGATGACTGAATTTAACGATACGGCAGAATTTGATGATCGACCAGGCGGAAAAGAAGGGGCCGATGCCGGCCGAGTTTGGGCTGGCGACGGCGATTTTCGTGGTGGTGGCGGGGATGGTCGGGTCCGGGGTGCTGACAACCTCGGGCTACACGGTCTTCTTCGTGGGAAGCAACCAGTGGATGCTGCTGCTCTGGATCTTGGGTGGGATCACGGCGGTCTGTGGCGCCCTGACGCTGGCCGAGTTGTCTGCCGCTCTTCCCAAGACAGGCGGCGATTACGTCTATCTTTATGAGGCGTATGGGCCTTTGCCGGCGTTCTTGTCGGGATGGGTATCGTTTCTGATCGGGTTCTCGGGACCCAGCGCGGCGGCGGCGTTCGGCTTTGCCAAGTATGTTCTCGCGCCGTTCCAGAGCTCCCTGGCGAGCTCGCAGTCGTGGTTGAGCGGCTCTTGGCGTCGGCGACGATCCTGATTTTCGCGATTGATTCACATCTCTGGAAGACAGACGGACGGCCAGGGTTCAGGGCTGGATCACCATGTTGAAATTGGTTGCACTCGGTGCTATTCGCCGTGGCCGGTGTGTCCATCGGTTGGCCAAACATGGCCAACCTCGCCGACCGAACGCCGCTGACCGGCCAGCTGGCAGTCACCATGATGTCCTCGATGGTCTACATCTACTATGCCTATACACGGGTTGGAACTCCGCGTCGTATCTGGCGGGCGAGGTGAAAGATCCCCAGCGACGGCTGCCTCAGGCGATCCTGATCGGGACCGCCGGCGTGACACTGCTCTACCTGGCAATCAACGTGGTGTACGCCTTGGCCCTCTCGGCGGCTGACGTTCGCGAGATCGTCGATGATCCGGCGAATAAGCAAGGCCTCGGAGCGGTCGCTCCCATCGCCCAGCTTGCCGCGACGCGGCTCTTTGGCGACCAGGTGGTCGGCGCCGTTGTCCATCGTCTTTGGATTGATGCTCCTTTCGACTCTCAGCGCCTATGTCCTGATCGGGCCTCGGGTTGTGTTCGCGATGGCCCAAGCCGGCCAGTTCCCCGCCTTCGCCGCCCGGCTGACCCGCGAGTCCGGCCACTCCGGCGGTCGCCACGGCGCTCCAGGTCTGCGTGGCCTTGGTCTTGCTCTGGACCGGATCGTTCGAGAGCCTCATCGTTTACGCGGGCGTCGGCCTCTCGATCTTCTCGATGCTGGCAATCAGCTCGATTTATATGCTCCGCTGGAAACGGCCCGACCTGCCCCGGCCGTTCCGCACGCCGGGATATCCCGTCACTCCGGCGATCTACCTGTTCCTGACCGCGCTCCTGACGCTGGCGACCTTCTACGAGCGACCGCGAGGTCTCGACCTACGCACTTTTGAGCATCCTGGCCGGAATCCCAGTCTACTACCTCTGGCAAGGCAAGAGCCGGTTGCTTGACGCGATACGGCGAATCCTTAAACTTAATTCCTGAGATGATCGGGGATCCCGCGGATCGAGTCAATTCGCCCGATCTCATGGTGTTGTTTCCGTTTTCGACGCCGGACCGTTCCCCTCTTCGACGAGCCCGCCCACCGTGCACGACAAGCCGAACGAATCTTATTTCTACCCCAGCGCCAACCCGGACAAGCCGCCGCGCATTGCCGGACCTGCCGCCGGTCGAGCCGCCGTCGGCGGGTTTCGTCGTGCAACTCTTCGTGATCCCGGCGCTTGGTCGTGGTCGTGGTGATCATCGTCTGGCTCCTGTTCGGCAAGCTGGCTGGCGGCGAGCGCGACGCGATGGAGTATGTCCGTCAGCTCCGATCTCCGACCGGCCATGCGCGAATTGGCCGAGTCGCATTCGAGCTGGCCAGCCTGATCCAGAACGACGCCAAGATCGGCAGCGATCCGGTCTTGCTCGGCGAGCTGACGGACCTGCTCTCCCACGAGCTCGACCGCAACGAAGACCCCGAGCTGACGAAGTTCGTGGCGTCTGGCCCTGGGGGCTTTCCAGACGCTCGATGCCAAGAAGGAGAACGGGCAAACCGTTGACCCACTTGTTCCCTTGGCCCGAGCCCTGGAGCCGAAGTATGACGACTCCGATCCGGATCGCCGCCGCGGCCAGCCTGGCCAAGCAGGCGGGCCGGATGAACGGCGCGCTCGACGATCCCCACGCCATCGCGGCCCTCGGCGCGGCGGCGGCCACCGATCCTCCCGAGCTGCGGCAACTGGCCGTCTATGCCCTGGGATTTTTCGGCGGCCCGGCCGCCACCGAGATCCTCCGCCAGCGACTGCAAGAGGACGAGGACCGCTTCGTCCGCTACAACGCCGCGGTCGCACTCGCCCGTCGCGGCGATCGCTCGGCCGAGAAGACCCTCGGCGAGATGCTCTCCACCGCCGACCTCGACAAGGTCATCGATCTCACCAGCACCACCGAAAAACAAAACAAGATCGAGTCCATCCAACTGGAAGCCCTCGAAGCACTCCGAACCTCGATCTCCAATGGTTCGACCGAACCGGCGAAGTCTTTGATCCCTCAGATCACCGATCTGACCAAGTCCGGACTCGTCAGTGTTCGAACCCAGGCCCAAGAAGTCTTGCAAAGATTACAAACAAAATAGGCCCAGAATTACTCTGCTGGTGCTTCGTGTTGGTATGGACCTCGTGCGAACCGAGCGAGAAATCACGCTCTAAAAGGACTGAACCGCGGTTGAACGCCCGATCGCGGAAATTCATCGGCGCGTTTCTTGCTCTTCATCGCGCCAATCGTCATAGACGGCCCTCAACTCGCTCTTATCGGCACAGGGCGACCTGGACCTTGAATAATTCTCGCTTGCTTTGCGAATTTGCGAGTTGAGCCGTGTTATACTCCGGTTGACGGTCCATCGTTTCGAGACCGCAACGTATTGTTGTCGACTGTCGAGTGGGTGTTTCTTGAGCTCGAGTTGAGCTCTCGAAGAATTCGCGTCAATGGAGGGTGATCTCAAGGACGAGACAGCGCACTCCTCCGGGCCGACTTGACCAACGTTTGGCGAATCGCGACAGGGATGCCCGAGAATCCGCCGAGGAGTCATGCATGTTCAAGTCCACGAAAGATTTGCGTCCGATCGCCATCGCGGTGATGGCGCTCGGGCTCTGGGGGGGCTTCGCCGCGCCCGCCTGGGCCACCTACGGCGGGGGCGCCTGCCATAGCTGCACACCCGCGCCCGTGATCGCCACCCAATACAACGTGGTGGCTCTCGCTCCCCAGGTGGAGACCGTATACCAAACGGTCTACGAGACGGTGTACGTCAACGAGCCGACCACGGTGTTGGAGACGCGCTACCGCATGGCCTACAGGACGGAAGATTACACCGTCATGAGGCCGGTGACCGAGACGTCGTACGTCGAGCGTCCTTATACGGTCCGGAAACCGGTCTACCAGACCGTCAACCAAGAGCGGCGGTACACGGTCACGAAGCCCGTCTATCAGACCGAGCACCGTGAGCGACGCTACACCGTGATGAAGCCGGTCTACCAGACCGTCAACAACGAGCAGCGCTACACCGTGTACCGGCCGGTGGTCAAAACTCAGCAATTGGAGCGGCGGTACACCGTACGAAAACCGGTCTATCAGACGGTCAATCAAGAGCGGCGGTACACGGTCATGAAGCCCGTCTACCAGACCGAGCACCGCGAGCGGCGCTACACCGTGATGAAGCCGGTCTACCAGACCGTCAACAACGAGCGTCGCTACACGGTCAGGAAGCCGGTCTACGAGACGGCGATGGTCGAGCAGCCGTACACGGTCTGCCGGCCGGTGACGACCGTTCGCCAGGAGACGGTGGAATGCGGCTATTATCAGCGGCAATACACGACGGTCCCCGGTCCGATCGTCGAGCGTCAGGTCCGTGTTCCCGTCGAGTCGTCCGAATGCGACTCGTGCGGGCTTTTCTCGTGCTTCCACCGCCGCCAAAAGGTCACTGCCACCGTGGCCGTCCAGTGTCCACCGCGAATGGTTCGTGAGCGTGTCTTCGTATCCCGGCCCGTGGTGCGCAACGTCACCGAGACCCGGTACGTCCGCGAAACGATGGTGCGCCAGGTGCCTGTGACAACCTGCCGCTACGTGGCCGAGGAGCGGGTCGAGAACGTCCCGGTCACCACCTGTCAGATGGTCGCCGAGGAACGAGTCGAGCCGTACGAGGTCCGGACCTGCCAGATGGTCGCCGAGGAACGAGTTCAGACAATCCCGGTCACCACCTGCTCCTATGTCGCCGAGGAACGGGTCGAGCCGTATGAGGTCCGCACCTGCGAGTTGGTCGCCGAGGAACGGGTGCGGACCATCCCCGTCACCACGTGTCAGATGGTCGCCGAGGAACGAGTCGAGCCGTACGACGTCCGCACCTGCCAGTACGTTTCCGAAGAGCGGGTTGAAACCGTTCCGGTCACGACCTGCCAGTACGTCGAAGAGCAGCGAGTGGAGCGCGTTCCCGTGACCACCTGCCGGATGGTCGCCGAGACCGCCTCGCGCCAGGTGCCGGTCACCGTCGCCGAGCAAGTGCCGGTCACCGTCAATCGGAGCGTGGCCCGGATCGTTCCGCGCACAGGTGGCCGTCCAGCAGTGCACCCTGGTCCCCGTGGCCGTACCAACCTGCCTGTCTTGCGACTGAACGGGTTCTGTCCTGGTCGGCTCGATCGATTAATGTTGAAACTCAGCGGCGGTGTTCCAAAAACCTGGGACACCGCCATTTGCATTTTCCGACCGTCCGCAGATGCTGTCACATGCCGGCGGGCGATAGCGAGGAACCCCGAAAGATGCCGCCGGCATGAGTGTGAAACGCGGTCGCAAGATCGCCGTCAAGCACGGCCTGGCCGTCGCGGCCGAGGTTGAGAGTGAGCAATTGATCGCGGCGAAATTCGATGGCGATCCATTCCAGATAAACAACACGATCGCTTATTACGACGAGGACGACGACGAGCTCGTGATCAATAGCTCGCACCCAGCGGGGGAGGACATGAAACGCTTCATCAATGACCACAAGGGCTTTTTTTCGACAAGCTCTCCCGACCACATCGTCCGACACGATATCGGGCACGCACTCCATTATCGCGGATTGACTGATGCCGAGCGCTCCGATATTTGGTACAAAGAGTTGAACGACGAAGAAAGGCGAATCGCTTCTCAAGTCAGTCAGTATTCCAGGGCCGGCAAGATCGAGTTCGTGGCCGAGGTTTTTGCCGGACTTTGGGGTCGGCGGAAATTCGCCCCTGAAGTCATCGACCTTTACAAGAAGCTGAAAGGGCCTCCGCGATGATGGTGCCGCAATGTTTCAGTTGCAAGCATCTGGTGCCTCATAAATCCGGCGAGCTCACCCATTGTGCCGCGTTTCCCGTCGAGATCCCCATCGAGATTTTCAAGAACCTCCACGACCATCGACAACCCTACCCCGGCGACAACGGGATCCGATTCGAGCCCAGTGAGTCGGCGATCAGGCTGGGCCTCGGGTCAGCGTCGGGAGAGTCTCTGTCTCTTCCCAAGCCCAAGTCCACAAGTCGGTTGCCTCGCCCCCGAACCGGCCCACGAAAGGGATCCCGAAAGAGCACGCCCACATGATCAGCATATGGGTCGTGGCGAGCCATCCCGGAAAACCGCCTCAACTCGCCGGGCCGCGATTCAGCGATGCCGGATCGATCGGATAGAACGGATGACGTCATCGACACAGCTTACGTTCACGGATCTTTGTCCTCGTCGGGGCCATCCTCTTATTCTTGGTCGCCGGCGCCGTGGTCTTCCGGCTGGCGGGAGGGTGGACGTTTTTCAAGAACGAGAGCAAGGCACATTCTCGCGAACGCGGAGCCGCGGCTCAAGCGACGAACTCGGAAGAAACGCGACGCGGCCGGGCGGTTGCATCGATACGGGAAGGTCGCTTTGACCGGGCGTTCGAGTTTTATCGAAGCCTCGACCAAGCGCGATGGAAAGCGGACGATTGCTTCGAGCTTGGCTCGGCCCTGCTCGAAACACGATCGTCTGGTCCTGGGGTGGGCGGCCCTGGAAGCGGCGAAGCGGATCGACCCCAAGCATTCTCCGAGTCTCCAGGCTCTCAACCAGCTCCAGAACACGCTGGCGACTGCCGTGGGCCAGGAGGAGGTTGGTGCTCCATGATGCTGGCCGATCGCGTCGAGTTTCTCCGAGGCGTGCCAGGGGGAGCGCCGCTGGGCTTGCTGGTCTTTGGGCTGGTGCGTTACGCCGGTGATGCCAACCAGGAGGAAGAGTTCCTCGATCGGATCATGATTCGCGACCGCACGCGGCTCCGTGCCGTGAATACCACGACCGCGGCTCTCAATGATGTCGCGCGGCTGCTGCTGGAAACCGGGCGAGCGGCCGAGGCACGCGAGCTTACTCAAGGAGTTTGTCGCCCGGTCCGACGATGGTTCGCAACCCGGTCTATCGCCGGTCGGAGCCAGCCCGCATCGCGAGACCGCATGGCTGCTCAGCCGGGCCGCGCTGCAACTCGACCAGCGGGAGATGGCCGACTCCATGCTCAGGTTGGCCGGCGACTTCGGCAAGAACGCGACCTCTTCGCCCGAACCCTCGCCGTTCGTGGGTTCGAAGCGTTGCGGCGATTGCCACGGCGCGATCTACCGCGATCAGCAGCTCGCAAGCCATCACGCGGAGACGCTCCGGCTCGGAACGGACCTGAAGGATGTACCCCTTCCGTCACGGGCCGGTCGCCGATCCGCGACTTCCCGGACTCACTCACACGTTCTCGCGCGTGGGAGACGACCGGATCGAGCTGGAGGTCAGAGAAGACGACCACGTCAAGCGGGCAATCATCGAATATGCGGTCGGATCGGGCCACCAAGGGATCACCATGATCGCCAAGGACGAGCAAGGCACCGATCGCTCGCTGCGGATTTCCTATCTCCACGATGGTCCGACCTGGACCGAGACCAAGGGGGCCAATTCCGCGCCGAGCGAACCGGGAGAGCAGATCGGCCGTGCACTCGGACTCAAGTCGGTGCGTCATTGCATTCACTGCCACGCCACCTGGTACCGGGCCGTGGACTTGAGCCAGAAGGGTCCGCGCGGGCCGGAGGCGCGGGATCATGGCATCGGCTGCGAACGGTGCCACGGACCGGGGCTCAACCATGTCAAGGCGGTCGAGTCGGGGTTCGCCGAGCCGGCCATCGCCTTGACCTCCAAGACCCCTTCAGAACCGCGGTTGAAGTCCTGTACCGAGTGTCACGCCGCCGATGGCTCGATCCAGCCCAGCGATCCGGAATTCACTCGGGTCCCAGGGAACCACCCTGTTGTTCAGCCGCTGCTACACCGCCAGCAAGGATCGATTCGGCTGCACAACCTGTCATGACCCCCACAAGGTCCTCGATCACCTCGATCCCCACTTACGAGGCGAAGTGCCTGGCCTGTCACGCCTCCGCCTCGCCCCAGGCTGACAAGACATCCTCCACGCCGATCGCGGCGGAAGCGAGTTCACCCCAGTGCGCCGAGCTGCCCCGTCAACCCGACCGCGCAATGTATCTCCTGTCACATGCCGAAGGTCGATGATCCCTCGCGACGCGCGCGGTTCACCGACCATCACATTCGTATCCATCGTGATGCCGGGTCCGTCTCGACGACCAAGGCCCAGCCTTGACCGGCCAGGCCGCGGCGCAGCCTGCTCGGTTCGCTCCTCTTGTCTGCGCCGCCGAGATCGGACATGATCGAGAGAGGCTCTCTTCAATTTGTCAATCCAACCAACAATGACGGCACGACGAAATGCCGCATTGACTCGCGGGATCAAGGGTGAATCGATCCTCATGAGTCCGAAGCCGGGGTCGGTGTCAGTTGTCGGGGCCGTGCCAAGTCCATCGGACGCGATTGCAAGTTCCGTAGCCCGGCGCGAGCCCGCGTGGCCGCCGTGCGAAACGGGTGCGCGCGTGGGTCGCGGCGGTGCTTGTGCTGGTGGGAATGGCCGCCGCGGCTTATTTGGTTTATGACCAGTACCGTGTCTCTCGACTGGCCCGGACGGTCCGCCAGTTATTCGCCGCCCGACAGTACGACCAGGCGCGCGAGCCCTTGCGCCGATTGGCTCTCCGAGCGGCCGGGTTCGGCCGAAGCCCATTACTACAAGGCATGGCTGGCCCTGGCGCTCGATCAGCCTCGTGAGGCGATCGAGGCCATCGAGCAGGCGAAAAAGCTCGGCTACGACCCGGACGTCGATCGCTTGCCTGATCGCCATCTACCAGGCCCGCGCCGGCCACATGAATGAAGCCGAGCCGGTCCTGGAACGGGCCTTTCGCCAGCAGAGCGAACCTCGGCTCGAGGTTGCCAAGGAGATGGTAAGGATCTATCTGACGAGTTATCGGCTGAGCCAGGCCGCCGAGGCGATCGAACGTGCCCGGCTACTCGGCGCCGAGGATCCCCAGCCCTACCTGTGGAGCAACGAAATCGCCTCACGAGGCAGCGCCGAGCCCGCGATCCTGATCCAGAACTATCGGGCCGCTCTGGAGCGGAACCCGAACCTGGACAAAGCGCGACTGGGCCTTGCCGAACAGCTCAGCAAGGATCGCCGCTTCGACGACGCCGAGCAGGAGTATCGTACTTATCTGGAACGCAACCCCAACGACGCCTCCGCACTGGTCGGCTTCGGCCGTAATTTCTTCCAGCGAGGAGATTTGGATACGGCCACCCAGTACTTCGAAGCCGCCCTTAAGGTCGACCCGCGCCAACCCGATGCACTCAAGGAGCTCGGCACAGATCGACCTCCGGCTCGGTCGGTTCAAGAAAGCGTGTGAACGACTGGGACTTCTCGCTGAGATCCAGCCTTACGAATATGAGGTTCGCTACACCTACGCCCAGGCGCTCAAGCTAGGTGGCGACCTGGCGCGGTCTCGGATCGAAACTGAGCATTGCGGCACGCCTTCGCAAGGAGCAAGACCGTATTCTACAGCTCAGAACGAACTTGCTCCGCGACCCGAACAACGCGGCCATCCGTTTCGAGGTGGCCAAATGGATGCTCGAGAACGGCCATGAGCAGGAAGGACTGAAGTGGACCTCGGAGATCCTTCGAGCCGAGCCACGCCATGGCCCAACCCATCGCTTGCTCGCCGATTATTATCAGAAGCAAGGCAATCCTGGCCGGGCGAATTATCACAGGCTCATGGCGTCGACCGAACCAAGACGGCGGAACGACCACGAGCCCAACGCCAAAGGACAACGAAAAGCCCAAGTAGCCTTGCCGGCTGCTCATGTACTCCTCGTTACTGATCATGTGGGCCAGCCGCCCTCGCTGGCTCAGGACGGCGGAGGGAGGTAGGCCTACAACGGCCTTTGCTCACGAACAGGGACGGTCTTTCTTATGGCTTGAACCGCTGCGGCGTGAGCGGACCGGCTGTGAGACCGTTCAGCAATCCGCGCATCCGCTCGAGTTCGGGGCAGGGGACGAGGCTGCCGGCAAGGTTGTGCGCTTCTTTGGCATCCTCGCGCAAGTGGTACAGCTCCTCGTGGACGTCTCCCTCCCGGCGAATGTAGGTCCAGCCCCCCTCGTTCACCGCTGCGAGCGGCCAATGCGGCTTGACCATCTCCAACGGGTCCGGCTTGAGCGGGTCAATCGGGACAACCTCGGAAAGTGCCCAGTCGACGGCCGCCGACGGCGAGGGAGATGACTGGTCCCAGAACCGCGCCAGGGACTTGCCGGGAAAGGGAGAGCCGGTCTTGAAGTCCAGTACGTCGACGATCGTCGCCGCCAGATCCCGCAGGCTCACCGTCTCGGTAACGACCCGTTTCGACGGGCTACCGCCGGGAGGGATGATCACCAGGGGAACGTGCAGCTCCGTCTGATACAGGCTCGTCCCATGGCAGAAGACGCCGGCATGCTCGCCGAAGCTCTCGCCGTGGTCAGCGGCAATGATCACCCATGTTTGATCGAGGACCGCGCGACGACCGAGCTCGTCGAATAATCGACCCAGTTGCTCATCCAGGTCCGCAACGCAGTCATCGTAGGCATTGCGGAGAAATGCAACATCCGGCGCGGAGATTTCCGTCTTGTCCATCGACCACCACCCCTGGATCATGTCGTTCTCGTGTTGATCATTGATCTTGGTCCCGAAGCGGTGGATCCTCCCGGGCGGTAGCTGATACGGCGCATGGGCGTCATTGTAGTTCAGGAAGGCGAAGAACGGCCGTTCCGGCTGCCGTCGCCGGGTCAACCAGTCGAGGAACTCGCGATTAACCTCGGCCGCTTGCTTCCGATCGCCGTTGACGAGCAATCCGAGGCGTTGCATCGCCGAACTCAAAAGATCGATCTCCAGCCAATCCTCGAGTAATCGCTCAACCGCCTGCATCCCCGTCACGGACCGATCGACCAAGACGGCCGCCTTGAACGCGGTGAGCCCCGGGAAGATGTAGTCCTGATAAGTCACGAAGCCCCGGTCCAGCCCGGAATCGGATGCACAGTACGCATAGTTGGCGATGAAACCAGCCGTCGCGTAGCCGCGCGACCCCAAGTATTCGGCAAGAGTCGGATAGGTCTCATCCAGCGGGTTGAGCCAGCCGGTTGAAAGCTCGTGAGGCCACCGCCCAGTGAACATGCTTGAATGAGATGGCAAGGTCCATGACGAGGTCGACTGCACCCGATCGAAGCGAATCCCACGCTCGGCCAATTCAATCAGTGTTGGGCTCGTGGGTCGATCGTAGCCATAGAGGCTCAAATGGTCGGCGGCGACGGTGTCCAGCACGATCAGGAGGACGTTTGGGGACCCCGGCGACGGGAAGGGCCGGGTGATCTGGCGCCGCTCTTTGATCCAGTCTCCCACCCAAAGCGTCGCCGCCAGAATCGGCACGAGACCGGCGACGATGGGAAAGCTGAACCGCAACAGCCGACGGTAGGCGGCGGCATGCCGCTCCAGGGCCGGGACCAGCCGTGCCGCGATCCCCAGGGTCACGGCAAACCACGCCAGACCGTGGATCCGCGGAAATCCAACCAGGAGGAGCGGGAGCATCGTCAACGAGCAAAGCAGGCGAGGCGCCAGCCAGCTCACTCGGCGGGGCCAGACCCGAACGAGGAGTTTCAAGACGACGCCCAAGCGCACAGGAAGAGGCACAGGTTGGTCAGCGGGATCAGCCACAGGAAATGCCGGCTCATCTCGAAAAGGTGATTCGGATCGAACGTTCGCTTGCGGACGACGATCGTGCCAACCTCGAGGAGTCCCGAGACGAGCCCGCACCAGGCCGACAAGACCAACATCGGAAATGGCCGTACTCGCTCCGCAGCCAGACCCCCGACCGACGAGCCCTCCATACCGGATTCCTCGCCCTCTCAAATCTCCCTCCGACCGGCCATCAGCGAGTTCCATGATAGCGCCGCCAGTGAACCCCGACAAGCCGTTGGGTGGAATGGATTGGATCCTTGTCCCGATACGAGATCAGACTGGATCGGTCGGTAACCATGTGCTGGAAACGGCATCCTGGCAGTAGAATCTGGTGAGAGACGCCGGTTTGGCGAGGTGTGACGGAGGCCGTTGTTGATGGTGAAGGCGCCGAGTGTAGTCGAAATCGAAGCAGAGGGCAAAGGTCTGCGGGTACGATGGCGACACGTGCTGCTTCTGGCAGTCGTGGCCGGGGCCTTGATCTGCGGCGGCTGGAAGCGGTGGGAACTCCGGCGCCATCGCCTGGCCCTGGCCGAAATCAAGCAGGAGATCCAGGCCGGTCGCTACGGACACGCCATGCGGAAGCTGGTAACGTTGTCGGCGTGGAAGCCCGACTCGGATGAGGCGGCCTACCTGTTGGGAGTCTGCGAGAAGGCGAGAGGACAGGCCCAGGCAGCCTCCCAAGCATGGGAACGGATTCCGCCCGCTTCTCCCTTCGCCGCGCGGGCCATTCAAGGACGTATGGAGCTGCTCATCGCGCGAGGCCGGCTCGCCGACGCCGAGACGCTGATCACGCAAGCCATGTCCGATCCTCGAATTGACGGATCGCGCTTACGCCTGTTCCTCGGTCTGGTCTATTCGCTGCAAGGTCGCGTCGAGGAAGGGGAGCGGTTGATCGAGGCGAGCTGGGATCGCCTGAACGACGCGGGCGAAGGCGCATCGGACCAGGCCATTCTGTTGGTTCGCCTGCACATCCAGCTCCGGCGGGAGACCCCTCCGGTGGAGGCGGTCCGCTCGTTCCTCGATCGAGTCACGCGAGCGGCCCCCGACGACGATCGGGGCTGGCTCGGCAAAGCCAAGCTGGCCATCCGCGTCGGATCTTACGACGAGGCCGCCCGCTGGCTCGAAGCCTGTCTACGGCGGCGTCCCGACGATATCCCGGTCTGGCGCGCCCGCCTGGACTGGGCGATGGCGACCCAGCGCGTCGCCGACGTGCGGCAGGCGCTGGGGCATTTGCCGGTCGAGGAGTCAACTTCCGCCGAGGTCGAGAGATTGACGGCGTGGCTGGCCGCGCATCGTGGCGATCTCGACTCGGAGCAGCGAGCACTGGAACGCCTAATCGCGGTCGAACCCACCGAGTTCGTCGCTTTCGATCGCCTGGTGGCGATCGCGGAAAAACGAGGCAAGGCCGACCGCGCTGGCGAACTTCGGCGCAAGAAGACCGAAATCGATCGACTCCTGGCGAGATACGAAAAACTTGACAAGCGGAACCAGACGATTCGTGACGCTGGGGAAATGGCCAACCTGGCCGAGCGGCTCGGCCGCCGGTTCGAGGCGAAGGTCTTGCTGACGATCGCCATCGCAACCGAGCCGAACCAGCGCCACGTTCGCGAACAGCTCGTCGGGTCTAGCCAGGATGATTCGTCGAATCATGTGCCGGCAGGCACCCTGGCCGACCTGCTCGCCAAAGAGCTCGACGCCGCGGATCGCGCACCAACTCGTTGATGCTTTTGTTCGACGGCGACACGGACCCCGACTCGATCATGCATCAACTGCGGACACCTGCCAGACCCTCAGACGAACCGGATCGAAGGTGCCGTCCAGGGCCGGAGGTGTCTGGAATAATCTCGTGGATCGTGGAAGCTCAATCCTTTAGTTCGAAATCAAATCGGTTTGAGTGCTCCTCGACCTTGGCCGACAGTCCGCTTGTGCCGGGGCTTTCATATTTCTTGGGGAGGGAGCTCTTGGCTACCTTGTTGGCCTTGGCCTGAAGTTCCGGTGGCATCATTGGCGACTTGGGCAGCCCGTGCTTGACGGCGAGTGCCTCCGAGTCGGATTTGAGTTTCGCCTCGTCGACCTCTCGTGCGGACACGGTCACCTTGTATTCGCCAGGCAACGCTCCGTCACCGGGACTCAGCGTGGACAACGAGTACGATCCATTCTCGATATGACCCGAGGCACCCTGTTTGGCGGCCTCTTTCCCGAGTGGAATAAAGGTGATGTCCGCCTTGGGGACAGGTTCCCCCTTGTAGGTCACTGTGCCCGAGACCGAGTAGCGGGTCCCGAGTCCGTCGTCGGTCCAGCACCCGATTATGCAGAGCAACGCCATTCCTACCAGGATAGCGAGTGAGCATTTCACTAATTCGATTGAACATGGCAATTATCCTTCCGACCGAACTGAGCATGATGCGTACCTTCTCCGTGGATGAAGGGAGAGCCTCGAAAGGGGCATCTCGCGATATCAGACGACATCGCGAGCAGTGCTCTCTTCGAGGCTCAACCTGAGTGGCTAGCAGCCGTTACGTTTCTGGATCGCCGTCTGTCGGCAAGTTTGATCACGATCAAATCCGATTAACAACTCGACTCAATAGGAGTCGGAGCTGATCACCTCACCGCCGGCCCGGCTGCCCAGCGCGTTATACGTGAAAGGGCTGATCGAAGCTTTGAGGAATTGGACGTGACCGTCAGCAAGCAAGAAGTTCGCACCACCGGGATGCGAGCTCTTGAAACCTCGGGCGGAGTAGCTTTCCCGGCATGAAAAGTTGCAGGTGCCAAAGCCACCGCAAGGGTTCGTGCCGGTGTTGTATTGACCCGTGAACAAATTTATCGGGAGCACTGTGCTGGACCCGACGCCGGTATGTCCGTACATCTCGTTGTTGTTATCTTGCCAGGGGAGCACTTCACCGACGAGAATCGTATTGCTCATCCCGTCGGTGACACTCGCGATGCTCGCGGTTTGCCCGGACCGATAGTCGGCGAAGCCGCGCATGCTACCAGTTTCACCGCCGTAGTTGACCACGTTCGTCGTGCCCCAGAAGCCGTTGTACCCTCTCCGCTGAATCACGCCGGCGGTCAGAGGCAGCGTATCTTCCCAGGGAGTCGGCGCACAGCCCAGCGGCGTAATAGCATAGTTGTCACCGTAGCTCAGATTATAGTTCGTGGTCGGAACCGCGGTGGCGCCCCCGCTGGGATTGGGCGGCGGACCCATGACGCTATACGTGCCGGAGTACCCGTAGGGCGTGAACCCAGTGTTCTTACCATCCGATGGGCATTGGAAAACGTTGATGAGCGTGTACCAACCCGTCGCCCACGCGGCGCCGGCGTTGTCCTCTTGGAGCATGAAGTTGAAGGAATTGTAGACGTTCATTTGCTCGAGTTCGGGCAAGATCATCGCCCGCCAACTCAGCTTGGCGTCCCAGGCCCAGCCATCGCCAGGGGGTTGGGCTGACATAGCCGGCACGAATAGATTCACTCGGTCGATGTAGTTATGGATGGCAAGACCGATTTGCTTCAGATTGTTGGTGCACTGGGCCCGCCTCGCCGCCTCGCGGGCCGACTGGACGGCCGGCAAGAGAAGGGCGATCAAAACCGCGATAATCGCGATCACCACCAACAACTCGATCAGTGTGAAGCCACGATTACTCCGGCTTCGTCTCAAACAACTCTTCATAGCTGCTCCTCTCAACAAACGATCAATGGGGAATAAACTGGGATCAAAACAACGATATCCCGAAGATTTAGACGAAGTCGTCAAGCCTCTGGGACAAACGACGACGAGAAACAACCTCGTCGTAACACCAGGCTAATCGCGCCAAGTCCGCCTCCGCTGTCCAACAATGGGTCGATAGGCGAAAAGCGTGGCGAAGCTTCGAAATCGAGAATAACGCTCTCGGTTTTTATTCTTAGTTGAGGCGTGTAAGATACTAACTTGAGCAAGCGCACTATCCACCGTGCTCCGGAGGAACCAGCAACCTCGAGAGAGTGCCCCTTCCCGACCGAAGCATGAAGGCAATCAACCTAGCAGTTAGAATGAACGTTGAGTGTATGACGACCCGCCCCCCGGGGTCAAGCCCCCGGTATTTTCTGAACAATCTTTATATTCAAATTCGAAGGTGTTTGACGCGCAAGCTGCTTTTTGGCAAGTCTCCCCATCGACGTGTCACTCACGGCGTGCGAAGAGTTAATGAGTGCGGCGATCGCCAGTTCCAAAGCCTTTTCATCTTCTTCACCGACTCAATCGACCTGGTCGAAGCGGTGGAATGCGACCATGTCGTGGGGGATTGAGGATCGACCGTAATCAAGGACGCACTAGCCCTCATGGCGCGGACTCGCCGACGAACGGTGTTTGGCCATCGAAGCGACCATTGTTCGCCTGGCTCCGGCTCGACACCGCCGGATATGATCAAGGAATCCGATTGTCGCATCTGACAATTCAAGCACGATTTCGCGAGCGGATTGGCTCGATCACCAGGCGTGCTGGCGACCGACCCGCTCGGCGAGGGGCGTTCTGAACTAAACCGTTTACCGATCGTCGAAGCGATGATCGTAATCAAGCCGATCACTCTGGTCAAGATTCTACTTGGAATACAAAGGATTTCCATGTAACGATTTCGGACCCAGGTTTTCGCTTGATTTTCAGGGTGTGTTGCTGAGGATCTGAGAAGTGACCGCTATTTTCCCGAATCCGGCGATCACCGGCCCGATCCCTGAGATCGAGGGATCACCGCAGTTCTGAGATCGAGGGATGGGAAGGAGTCCAATGGAAAACGTGGAATCATCTGCGTGCAGATCGATTCCGGGGCACAGCGTGTTGTCCAATCCCTCGGCCGCGTTCCCGGTCAACCACCACGGCAACCGATCACGCCCACACCACCAAATCTTGGCGATCGCCCTTGTGGCCGGTGTCGCGGCGGGGCTCCTCTGTTTATCGGCGGTGAACTTGCCTACGACGCTTTCCAACCTCGGCTATTCAAGGTCGAGGGCCCCGGGATGGTTTCGATGCAGCCATCGGTGGAATCGCAGAACGCCGCCGACTTGAAAAACGCGGCCCTCGCTTTCGCCATCCTCGGCTGCGTGACGGCGATGGCGATGGGATTCGCGGGCGGCGTTGCCGGCCGTTCAGCCGGCCGCGGCGCGATGGTCGGTCTCGGAGCCCAGGCGGGTGGATCGCTGGTCGGATCGCTTGCAGCACTGGTTCTCCTTCCCCTTGTCATTCGCCGTTCTTGGGAGGGTACGAACGACGTCGTATGGCCGCTCGTGATCCACGCCGCCATTCTGGCGGCGATCGGCGCTGTGGACGGCCTGGCGTTCGCGATCGGCATGGGTTGCCGGCGATCTCTTGTTAGGGCCGTCGCAGCCACGAGCGTCGGCGCCTTACTGGCTGCGGCTATCATCCGACTTTTCGATGTGTGCCTCTCCGCCGATTCCGCCCAGGTGAATCCGGTCGCGAGTTCATCCATTCTGCGCTTCGTGGCGATGCTTGTACCCAGCTTGCTGATCGCGGTCGGCGCGGCAACAGCGACAGTGGGAAGCGTACACCTTCCGCAATCACCTGGCTTCGATTGCTGAACGAAATGACCTTGCGTGATTCTGGGACGGTTCACGCATTTACGGCACCAAGGACAGCCTTGCGCGTGAGCAAAAAACGGTGGTACGCCGACGGCGTCCCGAAATCGCGCAAGTCCATTTAGGGAATCGTTGCGGCATCGGCTTCAGAATTTCGTGGGGGTTTGCCCATATAGAGATCCGTGTCAGGATGTTGTTTGGTCCATTCCTTCCATGCCGTCAGGGTGGGAGTGAGCGTGTCGTAAGGTATGACGGCTGGACTCTCTCCCGATGTCAGTGAGTGGCCCGATTTCTGGTAATACAGATTCCCGGCGACCTTCAAGATCATCTCATCGTTGAACGTTCCGCTGACCTCGACGTTCAAAGGCGCGGAACCATCGGGGTCGGTATAGACCCTCACGCATCTGGTTAGGTTGCAGTAAGCGACTGACACCGGGGCGCCGTCGATCATATCGTTGACGAGGTGTCCGCTTTTGCCCTCGAACGCCGACAGCCGGTACGCCCGGGCTTTGCCACCTGCCACGACGCCGATCACCATCTCCTCAGGCGGCAGCTTGGCCGTCTCAGCAGCCTGGGTCGGAGGACGGAGGATCGCCTGCGCCGAGTTCTTCTGCCAGGATGCGCCTGGTCGCTGCATCGGCGTCATCCGCGCCTCATCCGCCCGGCGCGCCACACGCTCGGATGCAACGATCCGCACGATGACCAAAGCCTGGATTGCCAGTACCGCGGAAAGCCCAATTTTCGGGATCCAGCGATTCCACGGTCCAAAATATCTCACCGCGAATTCCCTAATTTGTCGCGATCACGCGCGTGTGTGAGCCGCGCCGAGTCCGATCTCACGGCTCTTTTCCCCGCCGAGTTCTTTGAGTTCGTCGTCAGGCGCGACCCAAACCAAAGGGGCTCGTCCCTTCTTGCAAGTGTACTGGGGATGACCCCACTCGACCGCGCTTGTACGAGGTCCGATTCGGCTGCCGGACGATTTGGGAGCACCATCGACATTTGGTTGAATCTCCGGGACGGCGGAAGCACGCGGGCGCTTCCGCCGGATTAACCTCCATTCCTCTCGGATTCACGCAATGTTATTTGGGCGCTGATCATCTCGTCGAGCGCGTCTTTTTTGTTACAATCAATCTTGAGGGGAGGTTGACGAAGCGACATCGGGGGGCTCACGACGCTTGACGGCCGATTGCCCTGCTTCGTCGAATCTTAATTAACCCAGGCAAAGAGGGTTATGTGATGAACGAAGGCCCAAATTCGTTTGCTGGGAAGTCGATCCTGGCCCATGCGATCACTGCTCTGGTGACGCTCACGCTGGTGCTGGCTCTTTTCGGCGACCGTCCTGGCGCGAGACGGCGGTCGCCGCTGGTCCAGATTCCGGCGGTGTTCGCCCAGCCGGATCCTCCTCTCCCTCAGCCGGTTTCACCGACTTTCGTCTCGTCTCCTCCGCAGATTGACAATGACCAAGCTCCCGCTCCGCCGACCGATGTTCTCAAGGACCTCGACCCGGACGAGCGCAACAACGTCCTGGTCTATGCCGCGGCGAACAAGAGCGTCGTCAACATCACCACCGAAGCCGAGGTCTCCGGCTTCTTCGGCGACGAGACCTCGACCGGCACGGGCTCGGGCTTCATCATTGACAAGCAGGGCCATGTTCTGACCAATTTCCACGTCGTCCAGGGGGCCAATTCCGTTCGCGTCAGGCTGTTCGACGGCTCGGCGCATGAGGGCCAGGTCATCGGTTTCGATGCGTCGAACGACGTGGCCGTGCTCTTGATCCGGGTGCCGGCCGACAAGCTGTTTCCGCTGTCGTTCGGTGACTCCTCCAAAGTGCTGGTCGGTCAGAAGATCCTGGCCCTGGGCAACCCGTTTGGCCTGGAGCGGACGCTGACCTCGGGGATCGTCAGCAGCCTTGAGCGCTCGCTCAAGGCCAAGAACGGGCGGACGATCAAGGGCATCATCCAGACTGACGCGGCGATCAACCCGGGCAACTCGGGCGGCCCGTTGCTCAACTCGAAGGGCGAGGTGATCGGCATGAACACGGCGATCGTCAGCAATGTCGGCCAGTCAGCCGGCATCAGCTTCGCCGTGCCGATCAACGCGATCGCGCGAATCCTCCGCCAACTGATCGAGAATGGCAAGGTCATCCGAGCCGACCTGGGCATCGCGCGGGTTTATGCCACCGGGGAAGGGCTGCTTGTGATCACGATGGTGGACGGAGGACCCGCCGAGCGAGGCGGGCATCCAGCAGGCAAAAATACGAGTCGAACGGTTCGCGTCGGGATACGTTCGCGCAAGCCTCGACCCGGACTCCGCCGACCTGATCGTCGCCATCGAGCACAAGCGAGTGCGCACCGTCGAGGAGCTCTTGACCGAGGTCGAAAAGCACCGTCCCGGTGAGACGATTCGCGTCACAGTGATCCGCGACGGCGAGCCGAAGGACATCCGGGTCCAGCTCGGTGAGTCGTGAACTGTCAGATGAGAATGCATTCAGTGCTTCCGTACCTGAGCCGGCCTGCCGGCACCGTTTTGGTTGGTCGCCTTGCGCTCGGGCAGGCCGTTTGAGAGGTACGTTGTGAACGACGGGACGATCGACAAGGCTCAGGCTTACCATCTCCAGGGGCGTCTCGCTGAGGCAGAGGCTCTCTATCGCGAGGTCTTGCAGTCGCGGCCAGATGCCCTTCGGGCGCTGGAGGGACTCGGCGTCCTGGCCTTTCAGCAGGGGCGGGCTGAGGAGGCGGCGGCCCTGTTTGCCCGGGGCGTGAGGATCCGGCCAGATTCGGTTCGCTTCCAGGCCAACTTCGGTGAAGCTCTTCGAATCCTGGGTCGACTCGATGAGGCCCTCGACCACCTGCGCAAGGCGTTAGCCCTGGATGCCGCATTCGCTCAAACGTGGAACAGCCTCGGCCTGCTGGCCTACGACCAGCGGCGTTTCGCCGACGCGGAATCCGCTTGCCGCGAGGC
Source organism: uncultured Planctomycetota bacterium (assembly GCA_963779785.1). GTDB lineage: Bacteria > Planctomycetota > Planctomycetia > Isosphaerales > Isosphaeraceae > CAVRFS01. Next base: position 7,690 of record CAWAAW010000052.1, on the reverse strand, counting down.
GATCCGGCTGAACCCTCGGTTCGCGGCGGCGTACGTCAATCTGGGTAATGCCCTCGAGGCCGCTGCACCGCTCGGTCGAGGCGGTCCAGGCGATGCGGACGGCCTTGCGGATCGAGCCCGACAATCACCTCGGGCTTACCAATTTGGGCCAGATCTTGGTCGATTTCGGTGACCCCGACCTGCTGGATGAAGCCGAAGCGCTGTGCCGGCGCGCCGAGGCCCTGTCGCCGCAACTTCCGCAGGCGCCCGAAAACTTGGGGAATGTTCTCCGCGCAAGGCCGGCTCGAAGAGGCTTTAGCGTGCTACAAGCGGTCCCTCAAACTGGACCCTCGCCGCGCGATGCCGCTTCATTACATCGGGCAACTCCTCCAGGAGGGAGGACGGTACGATGAAGCCGCCCGGCTCTACGAAGCGGCGCGAGCCATCGAGCCGGGCGAGCGACGGTTCCTGCTCGATCTCGGCGGACTATCAGCCGCTCGCGAGCAGCACGACCAGGCCGCCGAGCATTACCGACTGGCCGTCTGCACTCTACCCCGAATGCGCCGAGGCTCATCACGGCCTGGGACTGGCGTTGTTGGATCAGAGCCGGCTCGACGAGGCCGAGGCAGTGCTTTCGCGAGGCATTGCGAATCGACCCGACCCTGGCGGCTTCGTGGGTCGCGCTGGCCCGGCTTCAGTCGGAGCAGGGCGACTTCGAGCTATCCTGCCAGTCGGCACGGTCGGCCCTGGCTGTTCGGCCCAAGCTGGCGGACGCCTACTGGCGACTGGCCCTGAACCTCAAAGGCCGGTTGCCCGACGCCGACGTGCGGACGATCGAGGGGTTGCTTAACCACAGATACTTGTCACCGGTCGTTCGTGCCGGGCATCCACTTTGGCCTGGGTGCGGTCCTGGATGCGCGTGGTCTTTATGAGCGGGCCGCCGCCTGCTTCGAGATTGCCAACAAACTCCAGGCTTCCGTCAGGGCCGCCAAAGGTCAGGCCTACGACCCCGACCTGCATTCCAAGTTCGTGGACCGGACGATCGCGACGTTCACTCCCGAATTTCTCGACGCCCGGCGTGGCTGGGGCGATCCCGATCCGCGGCCGGTTTTCGTCGTCGGCATGCCCCGGTCGGGAACGACCTTGGTCGAGCAGGTCCTCGCCTCTCACCCCCAAGTTCATGGCGCGGGCGAACTGCCGGATGTCCACAACATTTTTCAGGCACTTCCGGAGGTCGTCGGCCAGTCCGCCGAGAATGGCTTCGACGCTTTGAATGCCCTCAGCCCGGATTCGGCAAAACGCGCGTCCAGGCGCTATCTCGAGCGGCTCGACACGCTGGCGCCTTCCACGGCTACCCGCGTGGTCGATAAGATGCCCGACAACATCCGGTTCCTGGGCCTCATCGCCTTGCTCTGGCCGAGCGCCCGAGTCATCATTTGCCACCGAGAACTTCGCGATATCGCGGTGTCATGCCGCCAAACGGACTTCGCCGCGATCCGGTGGACCAACGATTGGGAACACATCGCCAGCCGATTCGCCGACCATCAGCGAATTGTCGCGCACTGGCGACAGACCAGACCCGTCAACTGGCTCGACGTGCGCTACGAAGACATGGTCGGCGATCTGGAAGGCCAAGCGCGCCGCCTGATCGATTTTCTGGGTCTCGATTGGGACCCGGCCTGCCTGGAGTTCCATTCGACCAGGCGTGCGGTACGCACGGCCAGCCAGATGCAGGTCCGCCAGCCCATCTACTCCAGTTCGGTCGGCCGTTGGAGAAACTATGAGTCAATGCTTCAACCCTTGCTTCAGTCGCTCGAGCAGCGGGGAGTTAGCCTGGCGTGATGAAACGATGGTTCTGCACAAGCTCTGCGCTCACCCCGATATCGGTGCGTCTGTTTCCCCCCCTTGCGAAGGGGGGGCAGGGGGGGTGGTCCCGGCGGAACCATGGCCAGGTACGCGGGTCCCGGGCTGCTGGGCCTTGCGGAATTGCCGACTCGGCCGAGCATGTTCGTTATGCCCTGTCCACCCCCCCTGCCCCCCCTTCGCAACAGCTATTTTTCCGGGTAGGTTTATTTGACATTACCGGAACCGGAAGTCGAGCTCAAATCCGTAGAGCCAAGGAATCCGTGGGTCGATGCCCTCGGCTTTGAGCTTGGCCGGCAGGTTCTCGTAGTGCTCCCGAAGTTTGTCAGTATTGGGAGCATTATAGTATGTCACTACGATTGTATTGGCTTCGACCCGAACATCCCCTTCCAGGCCCGCGAAGTAAGCCTTGGCTAGGTGCGTCGCGTCCCAGTTCGCAGAGGATGGAGCAAGCCGCTTGCGAAAACTTGCGATCGCCGCCTGAGCGATCAGGGCCATCGTCATTTGCCCATAACGAATGTTGAGATTACACGTCCCTGCCCGCTCCCAACCCAATGCCTGATTCGTGTTGAAAAACTCCTCGAGATGCCACCGCTTGGGAAAATCCCCGGTCAACTCCTCGACCTCGTTGCCGTCCTTGGTCGCGAGGAATGCGTTGTAGTGGTACTCCTCGGGCCGCTCTCCCTCCCGCTGAGCGTATTGATAGAATGGTCCTGCCTGGCTGTTCTTGGGGGTGTAAGGCAGCTTCGCCGTGGCAAAACCCGCCCACCGCCGCTGGAACGTCTCGGCGGGCAATTCACGGAGTTTCGCGCGGAGGCTGGGCTGGTCGGGCATGGGTACCAAGAGGTCGAAATTCGTCTGCGTCTTGATCTTGTCCAACAACTCGACCGTGAAATGTTCCGCGTCGGCCAGCACCAGGGTTTGCCCAGGTTTAGTGCCGAGGATATCGGCGGCCAGCGCGAGTAACTCCTCAGCCGCGGCTGTGGCCGTGCGTGAGGAGGTGCCGGTGGTAAAACAGACCGGCTGGTTGGTGTCGGCATCGAGCACGAAGAAGGTTTGCGCGACGTTGGTTGGTCGAGCGGCTTCGTCCTGGCGGTGGCGGCGCATGTGGCGCTTGCTGAAGCTGCGTACGCGATGCGGATCGATGGCCAGGACCCGGCCCTGAAAATCGCCCGAAGCGAGGCGCACCTTGCCCAGGGCCAATTGCAGGCGTTTGCTGTCGACCATGGTTCGGGCCGCGAGCAGCTCGTGGACGGCCATATCGGCGGCAAGGAACGGCAGGCCATTGGCCAACTCAAAAACGTGTTGGTTCAGGCTGCGGCGCAGCCGCAGGCCGGTGATACAGAGGGCCGCCTCGTGGATGAGCTGCAAAGCCAGTCGCGGCCCGACTCGCTCGGGACGTTGCGCAGTCCAGTCGCACACCAAATCCCAGGCCCCCAAGCGCAGCAATTCTGGGGCCAGCAGCCACACGCCGGACAGGTTTCCTGTGACCTTGTCGGCGAGGAGTTGTCGCACTCCATGTTCGATGCTGCGCGGGTCGCAGGGCATAGGTTTGGTGCGCGTCTTGGTGGTCTGCGTTTCCACAGGGGGCTCAGGGCTAGGGCGGTAGCGATAGAGTTTTTTTTTTGAAGGCCATACTTTTCGATCACGCGCTGGACGCTCCGACTACTGATGCCGATACCGGCCTGGCGGAGCTTCTGAGCGATGACGTCGATCGAAGCGTCGGGATCGAGGAAGCGGTGACGAATGACCTGTCGTTCGACCTCCTCGGTTCGGACCGACTTGGTCTTCGGTCCACGTTTCTGATTCTGAAGGGCGAGGATGCCCCCTTCATTGAATTGTAAGAGCACTTGATGATAACGCTGTCTGGTGATGCCATGCTTCTGGGCGGCCTGCGATCGGCCGAGTTGTTCGCATTCTCCCTCGATGAGCATAAGCAAGCGAGGAGTGATCTCGTCGCTGGGATGGATGACGAGGTTGCCAGTGGGCCCGACGATGCACCGATCTGCAAGCTGGTAGATCATGATCGTGTCCTGGGCGGGGGACGAATATGGCTGAGGAAGATAGAGCCGCGTTGACGAAGGAAAGGATAAGAAACTGGAGCGAAATCGTCAAATAAATTTTGGCGGTTTTTTTCCATAGGTGGGGGGGCGCTGATGAATAATTCTGCGGCTTTTCGCCAGGAATAAGGAAAGGGTCCTGGGGTGATGCCGCCATAATTTATTTGACACGCATGATTGCTATTCGCTCAGAGCGGCATCAAGTAGACGGCGCGAAGGGCCTTGTTGCGAGGGGAGACGAATGGGGCAGCGAGAGCGAGCCGGCGAGCTGCGTTTCGTTGGAACTCGGCAGCATTCTCGGTCACGAAAACCAGAGGGATACTGAGGAAAACCGGCAGAGAGGTAGCGTGAGAACGAGAGGGCGAGGTGAAGAACCGCACTGAATGGCGGGGCCTAACCGTTCAGGATCGAGGGAGGTGGGTACCATCCGATCAGACTGGAAGTTGATGATCAGCCCAGGCCGGTTGAAAATCAATCGACCCGGAAAAATAGCTGTTGAGAAGGGGGGGCAGGGGGGGTGAAAAGGCATAGCCAGTACGTTCGGCCGATGCGACGATTCCGCGGAGGACAGCCGTCCCGGAACCGCGCATCAGGCTGTGGTTATGCGGGGATAACCCCCCCTGCCCCCCCTTCTCAAGGGGGGGACGACGCGCAATGGAATCCGGATGAAGACAAGGCTTGTGCAAGACAAACTTTCCATCACCCCGGTCGCGGACTGGGTCACTGCGTTTCATTCCATTGGCCAGATGCCCTGGGCTCGCAGGTCGTTGAGCTTGAGGACGCGGAGCAGCGGGCCGTCGTCGCTGGGGAGGTCCTCGTCCGAGAAGCGTTCGAAGAGCGAGCGGGCGCGCTGGCGGGCGGCCTCGAAATCGTGCGAGGCGATCATGGTGGTTTCGAGGTAGTCCCACTCGTCGGTGCCCTCCCACGTCTCCCAGCCGACGAAAGCGTGGCCGGGCACGAGCACGATCGCCGGTTGGAGCGACGCCGCCTCGAGCAGGCTGGCCATCAGCACGGTGCCGTCGATGCAGTTGGCGCTCTTGTGTCGGAGCGACTCGCGCGGCAGTCGCGTGCGCTGCGTGACCTGGCCCGGCGCCGGCGCCGAAGTCGATCACCGAGTCGACGTAGCTGAGTCCCTCGGCCTTGAGCGTCTCGAACAGGGCGCGGACCTGTGCGGCGGTCGCCTCGGGGTTCCGTCGCCCTTGATATCCGGCGATCCGGCGGTCGGGGACCCGATCCGCCGCGCGGCGGACCAGGGCCTGCACCGGCTCGACGTGGGGCGTGACCCAGGCACCGTAATAGCGCGTCAGGTCGCGCCGAGTGCCGGTCTCGGGGTCCTCCACCGCGTTGAAGCCGGAGTTCCGCGAAAGCAGGATGATGCTGTAAGTGTCATGCGACTCGACGAGGCTCGACCAGGTGTCGGTTCGCGTCTGCGGGTTCATGGTCGAGCCGAAGATCTCGACGACGACATGGAGGGTCGCGCGCTGCATCTCGGTGATCCGGCGGGCTCTGGTCAGGCAAGAGGCTCGGCAGCAGCTGGACGGTCCTCGGCTTTTTGAGCTCGCTTCGACTGAACTCGATCGTCTTGATTGCCCGGGCCGAGATCCCCTCGATGTAGCTTGTGACGCAGAGGCGCCGCGGGTCGTTCGTCAGGTTGGTGATGGTGACGGTCAAGAGCGGATCGCGTCTCGGGATCGAGCAGGTGATAGATGCCGGTCGGGACGGGCCGGAGCTTGATCGGCGGTGTCGACCCGCAGGCCGGTCGTCTCGGGCCCGAGCATCAGCCCGACCGCTTTCTTCGGCACCTCCTCGACCTGGCTCGCGGCGGTGCCTCGGACCGCATCATCTCGGCCAGGTGCCGCTTCGCCTCGGCGAGCTCCTTGACCAGGGAATCCAGGGGTTCGCCGCTCTCGCGATCGTTGATCCTCGCCATCAGCGCGCGAATCTTGCGGTTTTGCTGCTCGATCTCCGGGCTCAGGGGACGCGACATGGTGCCTCCTCATCGATGCGATCGGACTCGATTCGGTTCGACGCTGTTCATGTCATCGCCTCGACCCGCAGTCGGACGGCCGGGTCGCCGAGGAGGATGTAGTTCTGGGCGTCGTTGCGCTCGACCCAGAGCGCCGCCATCTCGGCGTCACGGCGTTTCGGGCCGGGGTTGGTCCCGCTGGTCAGGTTCAAGATCCGCATCGAGGCTGCGGCGTAACGGTCGCTGAAGTCCTTGGTCGCGAGCCCGACCGGGTCGCCACGGAGGATGCGGCCCAGCAGGTTGCGGAAGGGTAACAGACGGCTGCCCAGCCCGACCGGACGGATCGAGTAGCCCCAGGCTCGCTCGACGTGGCCGATGACGGCCAGCGCCCCGCCGCCGGGGTGCGTCAGCAGCCGCTGTGGCAGGGCCGCGACGAACGGTGCGTCGGCGATCGGATGGGGGCCTTGGATCGGTCGGCCAGGAAATGGTCGGTGGCCGGCGTGCCGGCACCGTAGCAGGCGAAGAGGAACGCGACCAGGCCGTGGACCGGGCATCGTCGTCGATGTCGGCGGCCGTCAGGTAATGCGACGGCGTGGGCGGCGTCCCCGCACCCGGCCAGTCCTGGCAGAGCAGCGCCCCTTGCTGGGGTCTTTGCTGACGGATGGCCTTTGGGCCAGCTCAGGCCGTGCGACGCCGTGAAGAGGAACGCGGGCCTGGCGTTCGGGTCGTCGCCGTGGAGGCGTTCCAGGAGGTTCGCGCGGGTGGCCGAATCGCCGACGCAGGCACCGCGACCGGAAGCCGCGGACCTCGGCGATCGGCCTGACCGCGGACTGGCCCTCGGCCGCCGGCGATCCCTTCGACGAGCGGCTTGACCAGGCAGTCGGCGCTCAACTGGGTCGCGCGGTCGCCGCGGTTCCGGGTGCCCCAGAAGGCGACCTCGCGACCATGGGGCGGCGCCGCGGCCGTCTCGTACGCGATCACGCTCTCGACGTACCGGCGGTAGTCCTCGGGCCGATCGAAGCAGAGCCGGCCCACGGCATAGGCGACGTCGAGCTCCGACTGGTGCTCGAACGGGATCGACGCCGGGCCGCCCACGAACGTCACGTAGTACGGCAGCTTCGTCGGATCGACGTCGGAGCGATGGGCGCCGAGCTTCCCGAGCCAGTCGTCGAGCGAGGCTGCCCGGCGCGATCTCCAGCACCTTGAGCAGCTCGTCCGGGCACCTTGGTGTGGTCGCGGCGGTGCGCGATCAAGGGCTCGAGGGCCTCGCGAATCTCGGCCGGCGAGTCGGACGCGAACACGATGGCCCAGCCGACCGACGGCCGGGTCGTTGGCCTTGCTCTTCGAGGTCTTCGGGCAGGCCGTGCAGCTTTTTCGTGAAGGCGCTCCAAATTTTGGACAGCCGGCCGACCTCCCGGATCCCGAGGCGCGGAAGCGTCCTGCCGGATCGCCTCGCTCGGCGCGATCGGCGGGCGGCCGGCATGCCTGTCAGGGCATCGATGCCGTTGGCGTGCAGCAGGCCATCATCCTCCAGGTTCTCGAGCGAGTCGGACGCTGTCATCGTGTCCTCCAAGAATTCCCGGCATCACGGCTACGCGCCAGAGACTATGACCGCATCCATGGCCAATGTCGGTCGATGCTCAAGGGAGATGGTCACGATCCCGGGCGGCGATCCGAGGCGCGAACGTCCTTCAACGAACACTATACATTCCGTAGCCGCGACGCATAACACGGAAAAAACAACACGCTGCTTCGATACCCCCCGTAAATCAATCTTCCATCCTTCATGACGAGAGCGATCATTACCCAATGGACGTCATCC